>CP022585.1:2117147-3334295 GCA_002243285.1 Candidatus Fluviicola riflensis
GTTCCGGATATAAATCCCATGTGCCATCGTCAAGTCAGAAACAGGAAGAACACGGTAATGATCGTCATCATAATGGTGTTTGTAATGCCCATAAGCATGTCCTTTTCCATGATGTTTGTGGTGGTGGTGATGCGGCTCATACCAAACCGGGTATACTTCCCATCTTACCGGTGAAACATACGGAACGTAACGCACATGATAAACGTGTTGAACAATCGGCCAGGTCCATACATTGATCGTTATGACTGCGCTTGATGCCAGCAACATTGCTTTTGGTTCGCTGTCGCTTTTATCGATTGGTTCCAGCACTACTTCCTTGCCGTAAAGTACTTCATTTCCAACAATCTGTAAACGTGCAGTTTTCGGGCCTGTTTTTTCGATCATAATCGCAGCGATGTCCTGATTTTCCTTTTCATTCACCACCACTTGCAATACGATTGAGTGACTTTTGTCTTTCATGTGGTCAATCACCTTGACATAATCGATTTTACCGTCATCGTTGAGATCCAGGTTATTCACCGGGTTGGCCTTTGTATTCAATGCCCGTTCGAAATCTTCCGGGTCTTTTGATTTTTCGAATAATTCAACTGCACCCTGGAGGTCGAAACCTTCCTCAGAGGCTTTAGCCTTCTCTTCAGCAGTTTCTTCCGAGCCACAACTTACAACCAGTGGAAACACAATTGCAAGTAACCAATAATTTGCTTTCTTCATAATGTATCCTTTTTTTTCAATTTAGTTCAATTAAAGATATCGGTGATGTATTTTGTGGTTTTTTGTGATTAGGAAATGGTGGTTCTGGAGCAAAATTCTGCTGAGAACATTGGGGATTTTAGTTCACCACAAAGGCGCAAAGTTTTTATGAAGGATACACGTGTTAAGATCACAAAGGTGATCTATCTGGCTCCGCTTTTGTGTTCTTTGTAACACACTAAGTTTGTCCTTTTTCTTTGCTCCTTCGCTGAAGCTATGGCGTAAGCGTTGTTCCTTTGTGGTGAATGATTGAAATATTCTGTAAAGTCCTGAACACTAGTTTACAGACGGTACTATTGCTTTCTAAGTTCAATAAACGGTTTGATCTTGTCATTCTCAATCAGCACTGTTAGATTATAATAAGCCAGTTTCCAAGCCTTTCCTTCCTTCACCATTACACCGCTTCCACGACAGCCTTCCATCCAGGTATCCAGTTTTTCATCGAACCATGCGATTTTCTTGTTTTTTGAAAATACCCAATTCCGTTCGGTCGATTTAAAATCCCAACCTTTCCCCTGGTCGAAATGTGGTTTACAAAACGCCTGAAATTGTTCCTTATTCCAGCGTTCTGTAGGATCGGTTCCCAGGAACACAAAATCATCGGTTACACAACTGAAATAATCGGACAGATTAGCCGTAGCCGCCGCTTTGTGCCAATTATCGAGTACAGCATTGAGATCAACCGGATTTGGTTCGGGTTTTGTTTTAGCGGAAGTTAAAGCTACCAGCCCGACAATTAAGATGATGAGTGTTTTCATACCATTAAATGCTAAAAAAACCGCCACCTACTGAGAGATGACGGTTTTCATTTATAACTACGTGTTTTTTTTATTTTTTAGCTTCCAGTTTCATACAAGCTTTTACAGCAGCACTTACGTCTACTACTCCACCTGTCACTGAAAGTGTACCGAAATCAACCAGTTGTTCAGAACCTGGTAATGCTTGCTGTGACCCTTTGTATTTTTTAGAAGAAGACAAAATCGCATCTTTGATCTGCAACATCGTCAACGTCGGGAAGTACGATTTCAACATCGCTGCAACACCTGCAACCATTGGTCCGGCCATTGATGTACCCTGCAATGTTTTATAATCACTTTGCGGAACGGAATTGTAAATTTCCAATCCCGGAGCAAATACATCTACTTTCGTTTGACCGTAATTAGAGAAATCGGCAGCTAGTTTTCCTTTCGGGTAGCGTGTAGACGCTCCGATCGTAATGTAATTTCCTAATTTCGCTTTTTGGAACGAGTAAGCCGAAGACGGGAAGTTATCCACTTCATCTACGTTTGCAGCGTCATTACCCGCAGCATGTACTAGCAACACCCCTTTTGAATCAGCATAAGCCAGCGCATCATAAACCTCTTGCTGGTGCAACGAGAAACCTTTTCCGAAAGACATATTAATAACCATTGCTCCGTTGTCAACTGCATAGCGGATAGCCAACGCAACATCTTTATCCTGCTCATCACCATCAGGAACAGCGCGCAAAGACATTAATTTTACATTTTCTGCAACACCGTCACCACCCAATCCGTTTCCACGAACCGCACCGATGATACCACCAACGTGAGTTCCGTGCAAAGCATCCGGACCTTCAACATCGTTGTTACCATAATGCACATCATTGAAATCATGCGGATTGTCACCAATATACATACGGTCATCATATTCCGTATTCAACTGGTAATTTGCCGATGCGTCGAAATGATCAACACCTTCCTGGATAGCAGCTTCCGTTAATTCACCTGAAGCAATATAAGTACCCAATTGCTTCATTTGCATTTCTTCCGGAGAAGAAGGTTTCCAGTTTTCAACGTCTTCAACCGTGAAATCAGCACCCAAAATCTCAGTTAATTTAGCTTTGATCACAGGAAGCATTTCGCCGATTTGCTTATACTGCTCAAGCGCTTCCATATTGCCTTTACGCTCGTCAGCAATCTCCTTGTTCAGACGCTTATACAATTCGTAATCCGTTTTGTCAGTCGCTGCGATCTGAGCCGATTCTTTTCCTTTGAATCGTTCTTCCAATTGCGCCAACAAACGTGTTTTTTCCAAACGTGCAAATTTCTGATTTTCACCCGTAGCAGAACCTAAGAAGTTCCAACCGTGCATATCGTCGATGTACCCGTTTTTATCGTCGTCAATCCCGTTATTCGGAATTTCATCCTCGTTCAACCAGATTTTACCCTGAAGGTCTTTGTGTTCAATGTCAATCCCGGAATCAATAACAGCTACAATTACCGTTGAAGATTTTCTTTTCTTCAATGATGAATAAGCTTTATCGGTATTCATACCCGGCGACTTGCCGTTATACCAATTGACGATCTCTGTCTTCTCCTGACCGTAGAAGTAATTCATTACTCCAAAAGAAAGAAGAGCAAGTGACAATGTGATGAATCTTTTTTTCATAGCGTTTTTATCGCGTTTCGTTCGATTATTTTTTTGACATGTGAAAACAAATATCGTAATTTGAATCAATTATTCGTTGTCTTTTTTTAACTTAAAGGTCAATTTTGACGTCTTACGGAAAACATACTACATCAATGGTTCTTATAAAACACTACTTTGCTGCAATTATCTTATTGATAAGCTGCTACAGCCCCTCTTTTTCGCAGACAAAACAACAATTTGGCTTTGCCGGACAGTTGCAGAAAGATCCGGATACACGTATCGCTTTTAGCGTTACAAACACTCCCGGGGCGTTAGAACGACTACTAAAAGATCCTTCCGTAAACGTGAAATCAGTTACTCCCGAATGGATTTTTATCCAGGCGAGTGCAGCATGGATCCAAAAAGCGAAAGAAAACGGTGTGATCGAAAGCTTCTACTTTGAACATTCGCTGCCGGTAGCGCTGAACGACACTAGTTTGGTAACACACCATGTAACGGAAGTTCACAATGGCTCAGGAGGCCTGCAAACGCCTTTTACCGGGAAAGATGTGATCATCGGTTATGTGGATCAGGGATTGGATTATACCCACGGCGATTTTATCGATGAAAACGGGGACACACGTGTACTTTTTTATTGGGATCACACGTTGCCTAACGCGGCAAATACACCACAACCTTATGGATATGGTCAGATGTGGGATGCCGCTGATATTCAGTCGGCTACATGCGGCAGCACCGAAGAAGCGAGCGCGCACGGAACAAGTGTGGCCGGTGCAGGTTCGTCTAACGGACTCGCTAACGGCAAACAAAAAGGTGTAGCTCCTGATTCAAAGATTATTATTGTAGAAACCAATTTCAACTTACCAAACTGGACGTTGACCATTGCTGATGCCTGCGATTTTATCTTCAAAAAAGCAGATTCACTGGGCTTGCCTGCGGTGGTAAACCTTTCGTTGGGTTCTTATTTGGGAAGTCATGATGGTGACGATCCCGCTGCTATTCTAATGGAACAATTACTCGACGAGCAACCGGGACGAATTATCGTTTGTGCCGCTGGAAATTCAGGAACATGGGGCAAATACCACGCTCACGGCGATGTGGATGCTGATACTTCTTTTGTTTGGCTGGATAACAATCCGGCGGGGCAATTAGGAGCCAATACGATTTATTTCGATTTATGGTCAGACAATGCGGATGCTACCTGGAACTACGCACTGGCAGCAAATCTTCCTTCCGGATCGTATGACGAACGTGCTGAAACCGTTTATCGTTTGGCAACTACAGGCATCGGAGCAACCCCTGTTTTGGATACGTTGTACAACAGCAACGGGGATCGCATTGCTACAATTGAGCTATATCCGGAGATCGTTGGAACCAACTTTCACATGGAAGTTTACTTTTCAGCGGTCGATTCAACGGCTTATAAATACGCTTTCAAAACTACCGGAAGCGGAAATTATGATCTTTGGAGCGGTGCGATTATAGGATTAAACAACATTGTTTCGGTCATTCCCGACGCAGGAACCTACCCTCCTATTATTCACTACAATCTGCCCGACACCTTGCAAACTGTGGTTTCTTCATGGAACTGCTCCGAAAAAGTAATTTCTGTAGGAAATGTCCGCAATCGTCTTGGGCACATCGATAAAAACGGAACCCCTTATTTACCGGCTCCTACTTACACAGCAGCTATCGGTCAGTTGAGTCCCAATTCATCGAAAGGGCCAACGCGTCATGGTGTTACCAAACCCGATGTAACTGCTTGCGGAGATGTGAGTTTGAGCGCCGGGCCTTCATGGATTCTAACCAATCCCGCTTATAATAGTGTGGTGGATATTGACAGTTTACACGTTCGTAATGGCGGAACTTCAATGGCTTCGCCGGTTGTTGCGGGAATTGCGGCGTTGTACCTGGAAAAATGCCACAATGGAACGTATGCTTCTTTCAAAAGTGATTTACTGGCAACCACATTCACGGATGCTTTCACAGGTTCGGTTCCCAACAACGCTTACGGTTACGGAAAAGCACATGCGCTTGATTTGTTGCTGAACAGTAATTACACGGCTATTGTTGACGGTCCGGCTCAATTCTGTGGCTCAGACACTGCCTTTGCTGTTGCAGGAAGTCCGATTGACAGTATTTTGTGGAGTGACGGAACGATCAACACCGATCTGATAGTATTAGCCGGCGCGGTGGCGGATCTTTCCTATGTGACTTACGACAATTTAGGCTGTAGAGCTTATTCCGATACCATTTCAATTACAGCGGGTGATATTCCTCCTACACCGGTGATCACTGCCGTGGGAGCAGATTTATCAACGGCCGCTTACCCGAATCTTCAATGGTATGAAAACGGCGTTCCGATTCCGGGAGCGACAGGAAATACCACAACGATCACACTTCCAAGTTCAAGCAACTTTACGGTTGTTGCCACAGGAAGCACGGGTTGTGAAGCAGCTTCTGCCCCTTACAACCCTTCACTGGGAATTGCGAATGTCAATTGGTTAAATGTGCTCGTTTATCCGAATCCGACAACGGGAATAATTACAATAGAAACGGAAGCAGTCATTTTACTGGCAGAATTGTTTGATTTACGTGGAAACAAAGTGCTTTCAGCTGTTCCTTCTGCCAATCAGATCTCACTCGATTCTCTGGCAAAAGGTTCTTATTTCCTGCAATTACAATCGGAAAATGGCATTGGCTGGACGAAAATTATTAAGAATTAGGCTAAAATTAAAAAGAACCCCTATTTTTGGTGACAAATAACGAAACGAATGAATCTAACAGGCATCATTGCTATTTCTGGAAAACCAGGTCTATTTAAGGTAGTTGCTCAAGGTAAGAACAACATTATTGTTGAATCATTGGAAGAGAAAAAGCGCTTCCCGGCTTACTCTTCAGACCGTATTTCCGCACTGGATGATATTAGCATTTACACGTATGAGGAAGACAAACCTCTGAGAGAAATTTACAAAACAATCTTTGAAAAAGAAAACGGCGGCGCCATTCTTTCACACAAGGAAGACTTGAGTAAATTGTCGGTTTATTTGTTGGAAGTACTTCCAAACTACGATCAGGAACGCGTTTACCCTTCCGATATTAAGAAATTATTCCAATGGTATAACTTGCTGTTGAAAGCAGGTGAATTGAAATTGGAAGCAGCTGAATCTACCGAGACAGGAGCTACTGAGGAAACTGCAGCAACTGATAAACCGAAAAAAGAAAAAGCGGCCGCTCCTAAAAAAGCAGCTACTGCTAAAAAAGCAACAGATAAACCTGCTGCCAAATCGGCACCGAAAGTTACCGCAGCTAAAAAAGTAGCGGCTCCTAAAACAGGTTCCAGCAGAGGAAAATAATTAAAACTATGTACGAAGGTCGTCAGTCTAAGGCTGACGACCTTTTTTTATGTCTAAACGAAATGAGAAAATACATCGCAGCAGATTTTGCCTGCAATAATTGGAGTGAAGTTGAAGCTTACTTAATCGAACTAAGCAAGCGTGAATGGTCGGTAAAAGCTGATTTCATCAAGTGGCTAAGAGACAAAAGCGAGCTGGAAGCCGTGTTGGAAGAAAACATGGCGTGGCGTTATATCCGCATGACGATTGATACGACCGATACCGCCAAAACGGAAGCGTACCAGTTTTTTGTGACCGAAATTCAGCCCAACCTTGCTCCTTACGAAGATCGGTTGAATCAAAAAATGATGGCTGCGTCGTGGATCGATGAACTTTCTCAGGACGAAGCGTATGCTATTTATTTCCGGTCAACCCGCACAGCGCTGGATTTATTCCGTGAAGAAAACATTCCGCTGGAAACAGAGATTAACACACTGAGTCAGGAATACGGAGCTATTTCAGGACAGCAAACCATTGAATACGATGGAAAAACGCTGACCATGCCACAAGCTGCTATTTTCCTAAAAAATCCCGATGAAGCGATACGGAAAGAAGTATTTGAACTGATTGCCAATCGCAGACAGCAAGATCGCGAAAAACTGGATGAACTATTTACCAAACTGGTGAAATTACGGCATCAGACAGCTGTAAATGCCGGTTGTACCGATTATCGCGATTTCAAGTTCAAGGCGTTGGGACGTTTTGATTATTCCATCCAGGATTGTCTTGATTTTCATGGTTCCATTGCTGAACTGATCGTTCCGATGATTCGCAAGATGCAGCAGGAACAAGCGCGATTGCTGGGCAAAGACTTATTGAAACCATGGGATACAGAAGTGGATCCGACCGGAAAAGCACCGCTCAAACCGTTTGAATCAGGAAAAGAATTGCTCGCTGGTTCCATAGAAATCTTTGGAAAACTGGATCCTTATTTCCGTGATTGCCTCACAACCATGGACAAGGAAGGTTACATGGACCTTGATTCCAAGCACGGAAAAGCGCCGGGCGGTTACAATTACCCGTTGTATGAAAGCGGGATCCCGTTTATTTTCATGAATGCTGCCGGAGCGCAGCGCGACGTGGTTACCATGGTTCACGAAGGCGGACACGCTGTGCATTCGTTTTTGAGCCGTGAACTGGAATTAACCGGATTTAAGTCTTTACCTTCCGAAGTGGCCGAATTGGCTTCTATGTCGATGGAATTGATTACGATGGACCACTGGAACCACTTTTACAGCAACGAAAATGATCTGAAACGTGCTAAAAAAGAACAATTGGAATCGGTATTAAAAGTATTGCCGTGGATTGCTACGATTGACGCTTTCCAGCATTGGATTTATACACATCCTGAACATACAACTGCAGAACGAACGGCTTACTGGCTTGAATTGGGCAAGCGTTTCGGAACGGGAATGTTGGATTACAGCGGTTACGAAGAAGTAAAAGAATCGAGCTGGCACCGTCAGTTACATTTGTTTGAAGTTCCGTTTTACTACATCGAATATGGTATTGCTCAGCTGGGCGCATTGGGCGTTTGGAAAAATTTTAAGTCAAATCCGAAGGAAGCATTGGCCAATTATAAAGCAGCGTTGAAACTCGGTTATACCAAGTCAATCCCAGCGATTTACCAAACGGCAGGTTTGAAGTTCGATTTCTCCAAAGAGAATGTAAAAGAACTTACAGAATTGGTTGATAGTGAACTGAAAGGCTTGTAAGTTGTATGGTTGAATAATGGCAATGTTTTTGAATGTCATTATTAAATTTACATGCGATGAAACGTTTTTTGGTTTTTCTGATGATCTGCAGTTCTGGTTCTTCTTTTGCCCAGAAAGATGATAGCGGATGGGACATGGATATGCTTGCGTACCAGTTTCGATATTCAACCGGTGGTAAACTATATTCGTTTATCGTCTCCGGCTTTTCCGATATGGAAGCATTGAGCAACAAAGACGTATATATGAGCTTTGTCGGCGGTCAAAAGTCTCCGGATTTAGCAGCAGCATTCGGTGTAAGTACTTATCGTTCAGATTCAACTTATGTGCCATATTATTGTGTATATGAATACGATACACTTGGTACAGCGTTACCTGTTTATCACTTGTATAAAAAAGATGGCGCCTGGTTGTATACCATTCGTGAGCATCGAATCAAAACCGAAGAAGAAGAAAAAGGCGTTGCTAATTTGCTAAAAATGTACACAACCGGCGCAGCAACAGAAGAACCTGTTCTCTATTCCATTGACCGCGGAACGGGTGATAATTATTACATGCTCGACATCCGTTCGGACGTGCTGCCTCAGTATGAATCAGCTTTGAAACGGGAATATGACGAGTTTGCATTGCGGATTGTTACAGATCACAATTTCCAGGAAGCTGAGGAATATCTGTTATTGGGCAATTCCACTGAACTGCGAGAGTTGCATTTGATGTCGCCCCTGTTTTTGAAGTGAAATTCCCCTGATTTTATGTGGGGAAATGTTGTCATCCGCGTCGGGTGGCAACAAAAAACCGGTGGTATTTTATGGAAATCCGTCCCCCCTTGCATCTCCATTAAAATTCAACTACCATGAACAAAATCCTCTTCTTCATTTTATTGTTGGCTTCTGGTCTTTCCTTTGGCCAAACCGGATCAATCAAAGGCACTTGTGTGGAACCCTACACTGGAGAACCTGTGATCTTTATCAATGTCGCACTCCTCGATCCGCAAAAAGTTGTCGTTCAGGGTACTCAAACGGATATTAACGGAAATTTTTCTTTTTCAGTCGTAAATCCGGGTGGTTACTATATTAAAGTTACAGCTGTCGGATACGAGGAAGCCATTTATCCGGTAGATGTAAAACCGGACCAGGTTACGTTCATCGAAGTAAAACTTTATGAAGAATTGCTGCAAATAGAAGAAATAATAGTGTTGAGTTCAGCGCCAAGCGTGGGTGGACATAAGCAATCTAAGATAAAACAACACAACACCGAATCCTACGATGAATTCGATGAAAACCCATTCAAAGCCGTTACAAAAGCGCCACTTTCCACTTTCAGTATCGACGTAGACAAAGCATCTTACAGCAATGTTAGGCGATTTATCAATGATGGCGTGCTCCCCCCGAAAGACGCTGTACGCATCGAAGAAATGATCAATTATTTTCAGTACGATTATGCTGAACCGCAGGATGATAAACCTGTTGCGTTTCATACTGCTTACACAACTTGCCCCTGGAATGAAGGCCATCAGCTATTTACAATCGGTATGCAGGGCAAAAATATCGATGTGAAAAACGCACCTGCAAACAACCTTGTATTCCTGATCGATGTGTCGGGTTCCATGCAAACTTCCGATAAACTGGATTTATTGAAATCAGGGCTTTACCTGCTGGTCGACCAGTTGCGTGAACAGGATCGCGTTTCAATTGTTGTCTATGCCGGTTCATCAGGTTTGGTGCTTCCTTCCACAAGCGGAGCGAATAAAACGGCAATCAAAGATGCGATTGAACGATTAACCGCAGGCGGTTCTACTGCTGGAGCTGAAGGAATTGAATTAGCCTATGAAACCGCGAAAAAACAGTTTATTCAAGGTGGAAATAACCGTGTTTTGTTAGCAACCGATGGTGATTTTAACGTTGGAATCAGTGATGACGGTCAATTGATCCGGCTCATTGAAGAAAAACGGAAGGACGACATCTTTCTCACCGTTTTAGGTTTCGGAATGGGAAATCTGAAAGACAGTAAAATGGAAAAACTTGCCGACCACGGAAACGGCAACTACGCTTACATCGACGATATCATGGAAGCCAAAAAGGTACTTGTGGAAGAAATGGGTGGAACATTGGTGACATTAGCGAAAGATGTAAAGTTACAGTTGGAATTTAATCCGGAATACGTAAAAGCCTATCGTTTAATTGGATATGAAAACAGAATGTTAAACGACGAAGACTTCAACAACGACGAAAAAGATGCTGGAGATTTAGGTGCCGGACAAACAGTTACGGCGATTTATGAAATCATTCCAGCCAGTTCAACAGAAGTACTTCCTTCGGTTGATTCATTAAAATACCAGCAAATCAAACCACGGAAAGTGACCGGTAAAGTCAACAACGAGCTGCTAACCATCAAGTTGCGCTATAAATCACCAACAGGACTAAAATCCAGCCTCATGCAGCTTCCGGTTCCTGCCACAGTAATTCCGTATGAACAAGCTTCCGATAACTCTCGATTTGCCATGGCAGTAGCCGCTTACGGAATGATACTCCGCGATTCGGAGCACAAAGGAACTGCTTCATTCGACATGGTGCTGAAACTTGCCAAAACGGCTATCGGTAATGATCCGAATGCCTACCGCGCCGGTTTTCTGGAATTAGTTACCACATCTTCAGCGCTTAATCAGTAATATTGGCTGTTTCTTCCTTCCTCATAATTTAAGCACAGCAGCCTCCTGGTAATCGGGAGGCTTTTTTTTCTCCAACAGATGCGCAGATAAGGCTCTCAGCCTCAGGCTGACTCGCCACACTTATTCGATAAATTGATTGAATAAAACATAAATGCGCTGCTGTTAGGAGCGCAAAAATCTGTGCATCTATGGTAAAAGCTACGTCCAACACTTCCAGTTATAATTTGCGGCTCACTCATTTTGTGGATAAATCCCTGAAACTTTGCCTCATCAGATAGCTTACTAAACCGATTCTACCCGTACTTTTGCCAAAACTTTTTGCATTATGAAATTTTTCATCGATACAGCAAACCTCAAAGATATTCGCGAAGCCAACGATTTGGGTATCCTGGATGGCGTAACCACCAATCCGTCGTTAATGGCCAAAGAAGGCATCACGGGCCAAAACAACATTTTAAAGCACTATGTCGAGATCTGCAACATTGTAGACGGACCTGTAAGTGCCGAAGTTATAGCAACCGATTTCCAGGGTATGGTGCGCGAAGGTGAAGCATTGGCCGAATTGCACCGTAACATTGTCGTAAAAATCCCGATGATTCCTGAAGGTATCAAAGCCATCAAGTACTTTTCATCGAAAGGAATCAAAACCAATTGTACGCTTATTTTCAGCGCCGGACAAGCGTTATTAGCTGCAAAAGCGGGAGCCACGTTCATTTCTCCGTTTGTGGGACGTTTGGATGATATTTCAACCAACGGAATGGACCTGATCGCGCAAATTCGTTTGATCTTTGATAACTACGGCTTCGAAACCGAAATTTTGGCAGCTTCTGTTCGTCACCCGATGCACATCATTCAATGCGCTGAAATCGGAGCAGATGTCATGACCGGGCCATTGAGCGCGATTCTTGCGTTGGCTAAGCACCCGTTGACTGATAATGGTTTGGCGCAGTTCTTAGCTGACCACGCGAAAGGAAATAAATAAACTTTTCCAACGATAGTAATATTGAGCATCCACCTAATGGCGGATGCTTTTTTATTTCCCACGAATGCAAGAATTTTTTGCGTGCCTAACGGACACGCTACAATTATAACAGACGTTAATACATTATCGTCAAACAAAGCGAGTCCGTTAGGCGAGCCATAATTCGTGCATTCGTGGGAGATCTTTTATCATTTCTCATTCGCACAGCGGATGGGAAACATCTGTATTTCAAGAGCAATATCTGTGTATCTGCAGGAAATGACTTTTTGGCTTTAGTCGTTTTGTCGACTTAAACTGTCAGTTTATCTGATTAAACGGTGCTTTAAGCTATGTGACCTGTTCTTATATCAAAATGAACAAGCGCTTCTTGTCAAAACTGCTACTTTTGCTGAAATATAGTGCCTTAAATGAAACATTCAATTGTTGTAGCGATTTTCTTGTTTTCTGCGTTTTACGCAGGTGCTCACGAGTATTTTTTCGCGTTTGCGGAAGTCGCTTACAATACTGATAAAGGCGTATTTGAAATCACCATTGAAGCTTCTGCTCATGACACCGAAGACGTATTAAACGAATCGGGAATCGCCATCAAAGAACTGGAAGATCATTACACCGATTCAGCAATGCTCGGCAAAATTGAAGGATTTATTAATGAAGGATTCACGCTTACAACTTCGGGAATCACAGGTAAATTAAAACTCGAAGGTATGGAAGTACTCCCCAATGGCCTGGTGTTTTTCTACCTTTCGTCCGCTCCTATTGTGCTGGGCGAATCGGTTGATGTACAGTTTGGCTTGCTGATGAACGTACTTCCCAAACAACAAAATAAAATTACGCTGGAAGTCCGGCATCAGAAATACTCCGCTGTTTTCGTGGAAAACAAACGAAAATCAACGATCAAATTCGACGCAAAATGAAACAACTCCTTTTTCCGGCGCTTTTAATGGCTTGCAGTTCGGCTGCCCTTGCGCAAACAAAATTTGCTCAGTTGGATGCAGAACTTCCTACGCCGAACGAATACCGAAATGCGGCCGGTGGTCCGGGACACAGTTATTATCAGCAAAAAGCCGATTATAAAATGTCGATCACTCTCGATGACGACAAACAAATTGTTCACGGTGAAGAAGTGATCACGTACACCAATAATTCTCCGGATGTACTGGAATACCTGTGGTTACAGCTCGATCAGAACATTTACAAACCGGATGCGGAGTCTAATTTTATCGAAGTCGAGAAAATGGAAGATTTCAAATCGATCCGCGATGTGGAAAACAAGCTCTTCGTATTTGAAGGTGGCTACAACATCGAATCGGTTTCTTCTGTGAACGGCGAAAAAATGAAATACGCGATCAATCATACCATGATGCGCATCGATCCTGCAAAACCGCTCGGACCAAAGCAAAGTATTTCGTTTAAAGTAAAATGGTGGTACAACATCAATGATCGTATGAAAGTTGGCGGCCGTTCAGGTTACGAGCACTTTGAAAAAGACGGAAATTACCTGTATACAATCGCGCAGTTTTTCCCGCGTATGTGCGTTTACAGCGATGTTGAAGGCTGGCAAAACAAACAATATTTGGGCCGCGGTGAATTCGCGTTGCCTTTCGGGGATTATGAAGTATCGATTACCGTTCCCGGTGATCACATTGTTGGAGCAACGGGCGAATTGCAAAATGGCGCTTCGGTAATGACTGCCGAGCAGCGCGAACGCATGAAAAAAGCATTGACTTCCGACACACCGGTATTGATCGTAACACAGGCCGAAGCTGAAGAAAACGAAAAAGACCGCGAAAAATCGTTGAAAACCTGGACGTTTAAAGCCAAAAATGTACGTGATTTTGCCTTTGCGACTTCGCGTAAATTTATGTGGGATGCCCAAAACCAGAAAGTGGGCGACAAAAACGTATTGTGTATGTCGTTTTACCCCAAAGAAGGAAATCCGTTGTGGGAACGCTACTCAACCAAACTGGTGGCGCACACGATCAAAACATACTCCAAATACACGGTCGATTATCCGTATCCGGTAGCGATTTCGGTTCACACCGACAAAATTGGGATGGAATATCCGATGATTTGTTTCAACGGTGGCCGTCCGCAAGCTGATGGAACATATTCCGAAGACACGAAATACGGTATGTGGGGCGTGATTATCCACGAAGTGGGACACAATTTCTTCCCGATGATCATCAATTCCGACGAGCGCCAGTGGACCTGGATGGACGAAGGATTGAACACGTTTGTACAATATCTTACCGAACAGGAATGGGAACGCGGTTATCCTTCGCGTCGCGGGCCGGCTTACATGATTACCGATTATATGCGTGGCGATAAGCGTTTCATAACACCCATCATGACTAATTCTGAATCGATTTACCAATTCGGGAACAATGCTTACGGAAAACCTGCTACAGCGTTGAATATCCTGCGCGAAACCGTTATGGGCCGTGAATTGTTCGATTATTCCTTCAAAATGTATTGCGAACGCTGGAAATTCAAACATCCGACTCCGGCGGATTTGTTCCGTACCATGGAAGATGCTTCCGGCGTGGACCTGGATTGGTTTTGGCGAGGCTGGTTCTACTCTACCGATTACGTGGATGTCTCGTTGGATTATGTGAAGTATTTTCAGCTGAACACAAACAATCCTGAAACAGAGAAAGGCCTTCAACAGCAACAGGACGCTGCAAAACCGGAATTTATCGGCGATACGCGCAATAAAGAATCGATCAAAGAAACAGTAAACGAGCGCGATCCGAACATCGATGATTTTTATGGAAAACGCGATATCTACGCTGTTGACAAGCTCGACAAAAAAGAATACGAAGATTTCCATGCTAAGCTGACGCCTGAGCAGAAAAAATTACTTGAAAGCAAAAAACATTTCTACGAACTTTCCTTTACAGATAAGGGCGGATTGGTGACACCATTGATTATCCAGGCAACATTCGATGATGGAACAACCGAAGTAATTCGCATCCCGGCGGAAATCTGGAAAATGGACCAAACTACGGTGACTAAAGTGTTTATCTTCGACAAAGAAGTGAAATCATTTCAATTGGATCCATTCCTCGAATCAGCCGATTGTGATGTGAACAACAACTCATATCCTCCGACGCAACAACCAACACGTTATCAGTTGTTCGAGCAGAAAAAAGTGACTGAAAACCCAATGCAGCGGCAGAAACGGTTGGAAGGACAGTAAGAAAAAGTAAGGGTGGCTCGCGAGTCGCCCTTACTTTTTCTTATCAATTCCTATTCAGTTCAATAAGCGTGATCTCCGGATAAATCCCCACTCTTCCCGGGAAACCGATATAACCAAATCCCCGGTTGACGTAAAGGTATTGTTGTCCAACCTTGTACAATCCTGCCCATTTTTTGTAGCGAAACTGCACCGGACTGAATTTAATCCCGAATCGTTCGATCCCGAATTGCATCCCGTGTGTATGTCCTGATAACGTCAGGTCGATGCCCGTTCCTATTACTTGCTCGTCGAAATGCGACGGATCATGTGAAAGCAAGAGTTTGAATGCGTTTTCCGGAATTGAATCCATGGCTTTTCCCAGGTTTCCGCTCTGACGAAAAGGAGCCTTTCCCCAGTTTTCGACCCCGATAAAATAAGCACCGTTTCCTTCTTCGCTGATTTGAACCTGTTCGTTGAGCAAAGGTGTGAACCCGATTGACCGGTGCATCTCAATGATCGCTTTCAGATTTTCCTGTTTCTGAATATCGGCTTCCCATGGCACGTAATCGCCGTAATCGTGATTTCCGAGAATACTGAACTTGCCTTTCGTTGCCTCAATCTGACGGAATAATGGTTCCCAACCATGCATTTCTGACGTAATATTGTTCACTAAATCACCTGTAAACAACACATAATCAGGTTTTAATGCATTAATCTGATCAATCGCTTTTTGCACCTTATGGGTTTGATTGAAAAAACTTCCTACATGGATATCGCTGATCTGCACGATACGTAAACCATTCAAATCTTCAGGTAAATGCGCGAAATCCAGCTGAATCGTATGTGTTTTCCAGCGCCATCTTCCCTGGAAAATACCGTATAGAATAGCAATCAGAACCGCTCCCGAAATGCCCCATCCTATTTGTTGAACAAATTCACTTCCGGTGATGAGAAACAGCAATCCGAATAGAAAATAAGCCAAAGCAGGAACCCCGGCCGCGATCATCAATCCGAATGCATAAAATGGTTTTCTGTAATCGGTTGTTTGTAACCTTCTGAAGTTGCGGAACATAACAATGAATCCGGTTAAAAACGCACCTAGTTGAACTGCTGCAATGCTCATTCCAATTGGATTTCCGGTGGCAAACAGCTGGAATGAAAACAAGGCCTGCGCGCCAATAACGAATGTAAGTATGATTAAAAAGACTTTGCCCATGAGTGTATGTGTCGTAACGAATAAAAATTGTGGCATAAAAGTAACCTTCCTGCTGATTGCCGGTTATTTTAACTGCCAATGTTCGTTAAAAACACGTTTTCATTCAATCAACAGGATACTGTGTAAAACTTGTAAGTTCAAAAAACAAGCATTATGGTTATATTGGTACAAACTTTTCACTTATGAGTCACAATTTATATATTGTTCCGCATGATTTAACTCCGGTTGGTGATACAGCTCTTGAATATGCTTTATTCCTTGGTAATCACGTACGTACTGAGGTAATGGTGCTCAATCTGGTCGATAATAAGGCGAAAATTGCGCCTACACAGCAGAAACTGGAAGCAATCGTTGCCTCAAAACAAATTCCGGCAAGTGTGAATGTGACTGTGAATGTGGCACTGGGTGATATTTTTACGGATATCTCAAAAATCGCTAACAAAGAACATGCGCAGCTCATTATTATGGGAACTCATGGAGCGAAAGGTTTTCAAAAACTCACCGGAAGCTACGCAATGAAGGTAATCACCAGTTGTGATGTCCCGTTTATGATTGTTCAGGATGGTACGAAACACGTTGAGATCAAAAACATTGTGGTTCCCATTGATTTAACGAAAGAAAGTTTACAGATTGTGAGTCCGGCTGGTGATTTAGCGCGAATTTTTGATGCAACGGTTCATGTAATCGGTGAGCGACACAATGACGAAGGACTTTCACAACAAACCAAAAATCGAGTACTGCTTATTCGTAACAAATACGATGAAAAAGGCGCCAAATGTGAGGTTCACTTGTTGAAAAACGGTGGATCTTACTCCAAAAAAATCATGCAGTACGTAAGCGAAGTAGGTGTAAATGTGATTGCGATTGCGTATCACTCCGAAAGTTTGTTGCCACAGTTTGATTCATTTGCTCAATCATTGATTACCAATGATTTGAAATTGCCGTGTATGATTCTGGCAGCCAAGCAGTCAGGGAATCTTTATTTCTAGGGGTTTTTCACAACAAAGACAAAGGTTTCTTTCGTCTTTTTGGTCAGATTAGGCTTTTGTAGCGGCTCTCACCCACTGGTAACGGCCAGTTTCCACGAATATCTCCCAACGTTGCTACCAACGGATCAAACAACAAGGCATTCGGGTAATTTTTCAATTCTGTAAACGGAATCCGCTGAACTGTTCCCTGCTCTTCGATGAGCATATTATTCATCCTGTTAAACCAATCGATTTGATTAGCTGAACCAATTTCACGCATAAAACGCGTCAAGGCATCAATTGAACAACCGCTCGCTCCTACTTTTGACTGGTCCAGTATAATTGCCAGCTGAAATGAATTGAGCCAGGCTCCGGTTGCTGTTAACGCTTTTCCGTGTGTTGCCCATTTTTCTAAAAACTCCAATACAGGCGCCGCCATTGCTTGTTGCTCGACTGCACTTACTTCCCTGTCGGAAGTAAACACCCAAATGCGGGCATCATCCGGAAAAAGATCAAGGTCCATGATTTGATTATAATTCTGCTGCGTTAGCAATCAGTTCAGCTACGTCCAAAACGGCTATTTCGTGTTCTTTGTTGAAATTTTTCACGCCGTCAGTCATCATCGTGTTACAGAAAGGACAACCTGTTGCGATGATCGTTGCTGATGTTTCCAGCGCATCTTCTGTACGTTCTACGTTGACTTCCTTGTTTCCTTTTTCAGCTTCCTTGAACATTTGCGCACCACCTGCACCACAGCACAAGCCATTGGTTTTGCAACGTTTCATTTCCACTAATTCAGCGTCGAGTTTTTCGATGAGTACACGCGGTGCTTCATATACGTCATTTCCACGACCCAAATAACACGGATCATGGAACGTGATTTTCTTTCCTTTATAGGTTCCGCCTTCGATGGTCAGCTTCCCGGCATTGATCAAATCCTGGATCAATTGCGTGTGGTGGATCACTTCATAATTTCCACCCAACTCCGGATATTCGTTTTTCAACGTATTAAAACAATGCGGACAAGCAGTAACGATGCGTTTAATTTCATACCCATCGAGCACCTGGATGTTCATCATGGCCTGCATTTGGAACGTAAATTCGTTTCCAGCGCGTTTTGCGGGATCGCCCGTACATGACTCTTCTGCTCCGAGTACAGCAAATTTCACTCCGCAGTGATTCAAAATCTTCACTACCGCTTTCGTGATTTTCTTGGCACGATCATCAAAACTACCGGAACAACCTACCCAAAATAAGATATCGGGCGTTTCTCCTGTGGCCATCATTTCGGCCATTGTTGGAACTTTGAGATTACTCATATTGCACAATTACTGTTCAAAAACCTGAATACTTACTGTTTTTTCCACCAAATCGGTAAACTTACCCTCGAAGCGTGTTGCCCGAACGATATGATTATCAATCCAATGGTAATTTCCTCCGCGTGGTTTCCCCATCAGCATTGCGTGCCAACGGAAACCATTTTCGGTGAGCCATTGTTCGGTTACTTCGCGGTGTTCTTCTACACGGGAAGTGAAAAACGTGATGATATGACCTTCGTCGTACCATTTATTTACCGTCACCAATGCATCGGGATACAATCCTGCAATTGCCATACGTTCCGGTTCTTCATTCGGAATGTCTTCGCAAATCGTACCATCAATATCAATGAGGTAATTCTTAATATGTTCAGGAAGTACCGGCGAAATGTGTTTACCGTCTTCCATTATGTCAATCAATTGAACGTCTTTGTTCATGATATTCTGCTTGTATTAATCTTCGTGAATCCAGTTTCCGCGATCAGCCGGTGAAAATTGCCATGGCGCACCGTTGTTTTCGATGTTGGTAAGCATTCCGGTCAATTCGGTTGGCATTTTCGATTCCTCCATTACCAGGTAACGGCGCAAATCAACAATAATCGCTAGCGGATCAATGTTTACCGGACATTCCTGAACGCAGGCGTTGCAAGACGTACACGCCCACAATTCTTCTTCAAGGATGTAGTCGCCCAGCAATGCTTTTCCGTCGTCATAGTCTTTTCCGTGTTTGCGGAAGTTTTCGCCTACTTCCATCAAACGATCACGTGTATCCATCATGATCTTACGCGGCGACAATAATTTACCAGTAATATTGGCCGGACAAGCCGCTGTACAACGTCCGCACTCGGTACAGGTATACGCGTCCATAAGATTCTTCCACGACAAATCGGTTACTTCCTTTGCACCGAAACGCTGTGGCTCGGCACCTTCAGGAGCTGCAGCATACGGATCGGCATTGGGGTCCAGCATCAATTTCACTTCATTGGTAACCGATTCCATGTTGGTGAACTTTCCTTTTTTCTCGAGATTCGAATAATACGTATTCGGGAAAGCCAGTAAAATATGGAAATGCTTGGAATACGGCAGGTAATTCAAAAAGGCAAAAACCATGGTTACGTGTCCCCACCACCCGATTCGTTCCAATAAATGAAGGGTTGAAATATCCATTCCGCTGAATACGTGTGCACCCAGCCAGGAAGAAATTGTGAAACCGAACGATCCCTGAACATCAGGCGCTGCATGTGAAGCTCCTTGTAGATAAAGCGCTTCGTCGGCACCGTTCATGGTGAAAATGCACATCACGAGTAAGAATTCGCCCAACAGGATCAGATTCGCATCCAGGCTTGGAAAGCCTTTCATTTCCGGTTTTTGGAAACGCGCCACTCGAATGATATTACGTCGTGCCAGGAAAGCAAACGTGGCGATCAGTGCAAACAATGAAAGAATCTCTATAAAACTAATCATGAAGGTGTAAAAACCACCTAAAGCATCATAAAATACGCGATGATGCCCCGAAACACCGTCGGCAATGATTTCAATCAACTCGATTTGCGTAATCACAAAAGCCACGTAAATCGCCAGGTGCAACAAAGCGGGGATTGGCCGTGCGAACATCTTTTTCTGTCCGAAAGCCACCAACAGCATCGTTTTTAGCCGTTCGCCTTTGTTATCGGAGCGATTGACGTTTTTGCCCAAGTTAATATTGTAGCGAATCTTCCATAGATTCCAGCCAAAAAAGCCAAATCCTGCCAAACAGATGACACTAAATACAATAGAAGCTATCATAGTTTAAATTTAGTCGGGAATAGAATCCAACAACGTTCTCAATTTTTGCTCTTCTTTACCTGAAAGCGGAACCCCTTTTGTTTTGGCGCCGAGTACAGAGAAGTGTATGTAACGTTCAGGGTGAAGCGTTATATCATCAACAAGTTCCTGTAATTCCTTGTTGGTATTGACCAACTCATTGTAGAGTTTTTCATCGTGCAATAACTTGCCTAGCGTTCCTTCGCCATTATTCGCCGCGTCAAGCGTGGCATTGAGTTTTTGGATGGTTTTCTGGGCGTCTTCCACAACTGATTTGTAGTTGATCGTTACCAGATCATCCGAAACTTTCTTCACATTACCAATAATTGCTGTAATCTTATCGTTACTGGCCTTCAGGTTACCTGAAATACTTTCAACATTACTCATGATTTTGGCAAACCGTACTTTTTCAGAAGCAACCAAATCTTCTACCTCCACAGCTACATTACCAAATCGCTGCAGTGCAATCTGCACTTCATTCATCGAAGCTTCGATCTTGGATGTTGCTGTAGTATCCCAAAATGCACTAATGGAAGTTACTGTTCGGTCGACCGTGCTAATCAGACTTTGCAGTTTTTGAATTGTAGGATCGGCATAGTCTTTTACCTGCGTCATCAGATCGGAAGCTACTGTACCTTTAATTTTATCGCCTGGTTTGTAATATCCGTGAGACAAATCAGAATTCAACGTCAGCAAAATACCCTTGTTAAGGAAATCGACCGAACCGATCTCGACCTTTGAACCCCGGGGAATCCGTACGTTATCGTCCTGGATATTGAAGGTAACCTTCACTTTCGAAAGGGAATCTCCGTGTGGTTGATAATCGACGGTCAAAACTTTCCCTACAGCTACTCCGTTTACGTAAACAGAGGTCGCCGGAGCAAGATTTCCCGAATTTGGAAAATAGGCTTCGTACTGATCATCACCACCGAAAAAACTGTTTCCTTTCAGAAAGTTAATACCAGCAACCAGTAAACCGATCGCAAGCAGAGTGATTATTCCGGCTTTAAGTTCTTTCGACAGTTTCAAAACGCTTATTTTTCTGCTAATTTAATAGCTTTTTCCAAACTAATACGCTCTCCATTTTGAAAGGCTACCACAAAGGCATTTGAAAACCCTTTTTCGCGAAGTTCATTTTTGTATTTATTAGCCGCCGACAGATCATTTTCAAACGCTCCAATAGTGTATTTATACAGATTGTCCTGCTTGTACTCATACACAGAAAGTCCCTTAAAACGAGTAGCATTGGTCGCGATTTTGGAATCGGATGTCTCTACCTGAACACGGAAAATCACTTTACCGCCAGTCGTTTTTTCAGGTGTTTTTTGCGGTTCTTTTTCGTTATTGGTAACCGGAGCAGTCTGTTTACCTCCACCGGTTTTTTCATCAATTCCTTCTAACTCGTTCTTGTATTTCTCAAATGCCGTAAACATCGCTCCGGCCATTTTTTTCTGTCCGGTGGTATCTGCCAGGAATTTTTCTTCGTCGGGATTGGTTAAGAATCCCGTTTCAATCAACACACTTGGCATAGTAGTTTTGTACAACACCAAAAATCCGGCTTGTTTTACTCCTCTGTCAAACCGGCCAATTCCTTTAAACTCGGACTGTAATTTTCCTGCAAACGAAATGGATTGATCAAGAAAAACCGAAAGTTGCAATTGTCGGGCAATAATCGCATCCGGCGACATATCAAAATCTTTGTATTTTTCTCCTTTATCGTCTTCGAGGTAAATGGTGCTGTTTTCGCGATCAGCAATCTTCGCCTGCGCATCGGTTTTGTGTAATCCCAATACAAACGTTTCTGTTCCGTTAGCTGAAGCGGATGCTGAGTTGGCATGAATGCAAATAAACAAATCGGCATTCGCTTTGTTGGCAATCCGCGCCCGTTCGTCCAATTCAACAAATACATCCTTATCACGCGTGTAAACGACTTTGATATTCGGGTATTTCGCTTTGATTTGTTTACCTAGAATCAGCGCCATTGAAAGGCACACATTTTTTTCATGTGCAGAAGCACCGTGACATCCGGGATCTTTCCCCCCGTGTCCGGCATCGATCACTACCGTTTTGATGGTTTGTAATTCGGCATCGAGCTTTTGCTGCAACTGGGTTTCGCCAAACGAAAACAACAGAATCAGCGGCGCAGCGGCCAATGTCCATTTAAAAATACGTGCGAATTTTTCCATGTCTCTAAAATGCGTTAATTACCAACCTTAAAGGTATTGTATAAGTTATTAACAAAAAAGAAGCCAGATTAAACTTTTCTTCGTTAAATTGTTAATAACTACCGCAATCAATGTTGAATGCTTAATGTTGAATTTTTAATTAGATTTCCCTTTGCAATAAAATTCGCCTTCGAAGGAAAGTCCGTGTAGAATACACTTGCTTTTGGTAAACGCCCTGAATCGAAAATTCAACATTAAAAATTAAACATTCAACATTTTTTATACAACGCAAAAACGGGAAACCATTACAGCCTCCCGTTTCATTTATTTTAGCTTGATTCGTTTAATGTGCAATAAACTTAATCAATCGCTCGGATTCTGTATTCGTAAGATGTACAAAATACATTCCTGTCGCCAGCTGATTTACAGGTATTTCGATCAGCTGAGACTGATTTTCATTTTGTTTGCCAACAATGATTTGTCCCAGTTCGTTCAATATATCAACTGTTGTATTAGCAGGAATCCCGTTTGTCGATGTAACCGAAACAATTCCTGTATTCGAATTATAAATCACGGTATAATCGATGATTTCTTCTTCCAAACCTGCGGAGCAATCAACTGTTACATCCATTATGAACGTGGTTGTATCAGCGCCACAACCGTTTGTGGTGATCAATTCTACATTCACCGTTCCTGATGTCATGAAATCGACACTTGGGGTAGATGTATTTGATGTTGCAGGTGTTCCACCCGGAAAAGTCCAGCTGAAATCGGTGACATCGCTTGAGTTACTACCATCGAATGACACAACTGTCGGACATCCGATCGTACTATCCGCAAACGTGATCAAGGCTACCGGCGGATCATCAACTTCGATGCTGATGTACGAAGAATTGGAACAAGAACCCAATGTTCCTGTTATCGAATAAGTTGTATTCGTAGTCGGATTTGCCGTGACGACCGCTCCTGTTGTAGCTGAAAGTCCAGCTGGAGGTGCCCATGTATAGGATGTTGCGCCACTCGCTGTAAGCACAGTTGATGAACCGTTGCAAATTTCTGCAGATCCCGAGACATTTACTGTTGGTGAAGGATTCACTGTAATCGTTACAAATGCCGAATCAAACAGCGAACAACCGCCACCAATTGTGTACAAAATAGCGTCGTAAGTACCTGTATTGGCATATGTTACAGAAGCTGTTGGCGCAGACGGAACCACGGTTGGCGTTCCACCAGGGAAATACCACAATAACGTGTCTTCGTAAGTACTTCCTGCAGCGTCAAAATCAACGGCATTTCCGGAACATATCGTAAGCGCGCTTGGCGTAATATTGGCCACAGAATTGGCATCGGTCAGAAAAGGATGTACAAAAAGCGACGCACTCAGATTCCATGAACCAGCTGTGGTGTATTGATACCATAGATTGTCGGATTGTTGCTCCCAAATAGCCGAAGGCGTTGTTTGGCCGGCTGCATTACTCACAACGGAAAGTGTGTCTTTTACACCTGCCGTCCATTGAAGGTTGGTTAAATCAACACTCACAAAGAATTTTTTCGATGCAGGAAGCGTAACCGGTGAATTCACAAAATTAGCTTCGGTATAAAAACCGCCATCTACATCAGACATGATTTGCCCCATAGTCAGGTTGGATGTACCAATTAATGCTCCTGGTGTTCCTGAAGTTCCGTCGTAAATATGCACAGGCACAATTTTACTTGGAGTTGCACTATACGCAAGTCCGAAAGCTACCCAAACATTGTTCAGGATCGTATAGGGCGAAGCTGATGCATCAAAATACATGGCTTTCTGTTTATCGAGGTATACATTCATTCCGTTGATCCAACCGTCCTGTCCCACAGAAGCACCGGTATAATAATTGGAACCCGTCCACCCTGCCGGAACCGGAAGATTTATCTGCAAACAACTCGAAGCGACGTCAACCTGGATATAGTTGGTTTTCGTCTCTGTATCATTTCCGTTTGCGTTTGTAACGGTCAAAACGGCGTTGTAAGTTCCCGGTGTGTTGTAGGTAATTGCAGGCGGATTTTGTCCGTTGTATGAAGCTGGTGTTCCGCCTGGAAACGACCATGCCCATGAAGTAGGTGAATACGTTGATAAATCGGTAAACAAAATCGAACCTCCGGCGCTTACTGTTGTAAAGTTGGCCGAGAAATCAGCAACCGGTGGATTGTTCAATGTTGCTGCAATACAAGCCATTGCTGCCGCTGCGTCAATTCTCCCTGATCCTAACTGACCAATGTAACCTGGATTTTGTGCGTCGATATTATCAGTCGTTGATAACAGACAGTTAATAATATCTGCGTTTGGCATCGTCGGATTCAATGATTTCATCAGCGCTGCAAGTCCGGCGACCATCGGTGAAGCCATTGAGGTTCCCGATTTATTCCCGTAAGTATTGCTCACAGTTGTACTATAAATATTATTTCCCGGTGCTGAAACATCGATCCAGCCGCCATAGTTGGAGAAACTTGCTTTGGCATCGTTACTGCTGGTAGCCGCCACAGAAACCACATTATTAAATGCAGCAGGATAAAACTGGGAAGAAACGTCGTCGTTGCCAGCTGCCGCAATCAGGATGCATCCCTGAGAGTTGGCATAATCGACCACATTTTGTCCGGTGGTCGAAAAACTCGGACCACCCCAGCTCATATTGATGACATCGGCACCACTTACCGCAGCGTAGACAATTCCATCGTAGCCGTTTGTAATGGCCGTAGAAGTTGATGTGGCTTTTATACACATCAATTTACAGCTGAAACCGATGGAAGCAACTCCTGTACTGTTATTCGTGCGCGCCGAAGCGATTCCAGCCACGTGTGTTCCATGATCATAAGCTGTATTCGGCGGATTCGGATTATTGTCATTACTGGCCACATCATATCCATTGATATCATCGATGTACCCATTATTGTCGTCGTCGATATTATTTGAAGCAATTTCTCCCGGATTCACCCATAAATTCGGAGAAAGGTCACTGTGCGTGCGTTCGACAGCATCGTCCACAATAGCGATAACCACGTTACTTCCGCTTGAAAAGTAGTTCCAGGCTGTGGGAGCATTGATCATACTCAAACCCCATTGCGAACCATACGAAGCATCATTCGGGGTCAGGCACATACGATCCAGCGGAACGCGTTCTGCGTATTCCAACCCGTTCATGAGCTGCAGATCTTTGATTAATTCAGCTGTATGTGCTACGTCGGTAAATTCAAGCAAAAACGTTCGTTGGAGGATCACTGAATTTTTCGCTGCAGCAAACGGTTTCGACAAACGCGTAACACCGTATTTGTGTGCAATAGCATCCAATCCGGGAATAGTAAGTGTAGAAATAGTTGTCGGATCTTCGGTTAAAGACATTGCGATTCGTGCCTCATTGGTCATTTTAAACCACAATTTTCCCTCCTGGAACTCAACCTGAGCGCCTTGCGAAAATGAGAAAAACGGAAGCAACAGCAGAGCCAATAGTAGTTTTTTCATAAATCAGTTTTGTTAGTACTTAACAATAATAGTTAAAAAGGAGGTCAGAATCAAGTGGAAATACGTTAGTTTCTCAACGCAGGTTTGGATGGCACGATTTATGCCGTCAGCGTCAGGTAATTTTTTAGCTTTGCATTCGTTATTAGCTCAAGTTGATTTCAAAATATCGTACATCCCGTTTTAACCGGCATCGCATGACTTTTCGCGCGGTACTTGCTTTGTTCGCGGTGTTTTTCTGTTCACACAATCTTTCTGCACAAGACACGGTGGTGATGAATAGCAACGATTTTGAGTCGCAAGTGATCTATTCGGCGCGCGATTCTATTTTCTGTGATTACAAAAAGCAACAGATTCATCTTTTCGGCGATGCGCATCTGAATTACACGGATGTAGACATGCGGGCAGATTACCTGCTCATCGATTTTGGAAACAAAGAAGTGTATGCGACTTATACGCTTGATTCGCTGGGAAGGCGCGTTGGACAACCGATTTTCGTGCAGGGAACCGACACTGTAAAAACAGCTACACTTCGTTACAATTTCGAAACGGAAAAAGCCTATATTCAAGAAGTTGCGATCAAACAAGATGAGTTTTACCTGACAATGGAACGCGGGAAACGCCAAGACAATGAAGAGATTCACTTCGTCAACGGGAAATTCACCACGTGTAATCTTGCGGAACCGCATTATCACTTTTTCCTTTCAAGAGCCATTTTAGTTCCGGATAAACGAATCGTCACCGGACCGATGAATCTCTGGATCATGGGTGTTCCTACTCCGCTGGGGTTGCCTTTCAGTGTGATTCCGCAGAGAAAAGAACGCGAACGGAAACACGGATTTCTAATGCCACAATTCACCGCCGTTTCACCCTATGGTTTCGGATTGCAAAACCTGGGCTATTACATTCCGATCAACGACAAATTACAGACGACGCTTTACGGAACCCTTTATTCACGAGGTAGTTTCGGGTTAAAAACCAGAACAGAATACGCGGCCCGTTATAAATTCAGGGGATCGTTTGAAGCCGGGTACCAGTTTTTCAGGACCGGTTTTCCTGATTCCGTGAAGCTGAGTAACATCGAATTACACTGGACACATCAGCAGGATCCGAAAGCGAATCCGAAATGGTCATTTAATTCAGCGATCAATTTCAATTCCAACAGTACGAACAAACAAACGCTGAATCCGCAGAATCCGCAATATTTCAACAATACACTCAATTCTGATGTCAACTTAGGCCGCACGTTTATTGGTACGCCACTTTCAATGCGTTTAAAAACATCGATGCGACAAAACTCAGCGAGCGGACGGATTTCACTGAATGCCCCGGATTTCAACTTTACCGCGACGCGATTTTATCCGTTTAAGCGAAAAAAAGGTATTGGGAAAGTCCGTTCGTATGAAAGTATAGGTATGACTTACTTCCTGGATGCCACGAACAGAGCCGATTTCAGTGACCGTTACTTGTCAAACGGCGATTTCGACAGCATTGGCCAAACGTTTATGAATGGCGCCAAACACAGTACAACAATCCAGTGGACACTGAATTTGCTTCGAAACACAGTTCGGTTTACACCTTCGGTGACGTACAGCCAGAAATACAACTTTCAATCGATCGATAAAACGTTTGATCCTGTAAATGAAGTTGTTCTGGTAGATTCTCTGAACAGAGGTGTTTTTAGTCAGCAACTCACAACCAGCGGAAGTTTGAGTACCAATCTTTACTCCTACTATCGCTTCATCGGTAAACGAAATACGTTGTTACGACACGTGATGACGCCAGGTGTGTCGTTTTCATACATTCCGGCTATTCAGGGCGGAGTCGGAAGTTATGTGAATACAGTGAACAACACACCCGTTTTTTATTCGCAGCACGAGCGCAGTGTGTATTCGGAAGGATATTCAAAAGACGTCGGGCGTTTGGATTTCACAGTGGTTAACAGCTTTGAACTGAAACAACGCAGTGAGCAGGACACACTTACCGGTTACAAAAAAACGCGGATCATCGACAACCTGACTCTTTCCACGAGTTACGATATTTTCAAAGACTCACTCAACTGGGGGAATCTGAATATGGGAATGTTAATCAACCCGATTGATGTGCTGAATATCAATATTACCGGAACTCACAGTTTTTATGCGTGGGATGATAGCACGGGAGTTTCCAATTCGAAATACGCCATCAACGAAGGACAAGGAATCGGGCGTTTGATCAATTTTTCCATCGCAACGGGCTGGACGCTGACATCGAAAAAAAGTCGTGAAATTTTGCAGGACCAGCAGCAGCTAATGGCCACTACCTGGAATCCGCAATACCAGAATTGGATGATCATGCCATCGCAAATAGTGAGTTTCGAAATTCCATGGAAGATCAGTTTTAATCACTTGCTTTCTTACTCGATCAACAGCGATCAGGAAACATTTGACCAACGAAAATACACACCAAATCATACGTTGACGCTTACTGGAGATGTGACGATCACGGAAAACTGGAAAGTCACGGCCACTGCTTACCTCGATGCCAAAGAGATGAAAGTGACCAATACCAACCTGGTGCTTTACCGGAATATCCACTGCTGGAATTTGCTTTTTAACTGGACGCCGATTGGTACCAATAAGAGTTTTATGCTCACGATCAGAGGAAATGGCCAGGCGCTGAGTAATGCGCAGGTGAGGTTGCAAAGGCCACCTTTCGTGCTTTAAATTCTCCTTACTTTTTTCCTTGATGAAAAAAGTAACAAAAAAATCAAGCACCGATTGAATTAGCCTCAGGCTAAGAAAAAGCGCTCATGGACCGCTGTAGGGAAAGGACGAAAATCTAAGATTTTCTAATGACAAGCACTTTCCTAACATTGGTTACCCATTCGCTCTTTTTCTATGCCTTCACTTCCACAATCGGGGCGTTGGGATTTTGGTATGAATTGAAATTTACGTTCTGGAAAATGAATAACTAAAGATGTGGTTTCCCGCAGGAAAAATACCGTATTTATACTGTAGGAGAAGTCATTTGAATAGTTTAGGTTTGGCGCAAAGGATTTTTGAATAAAAGCGTTCGTTCAGAGTTCTATTCAATGCGAATAGTACTTGAAGTAAAAGCAGCATAACTAAATATTAAAATATGGCAAAGGTTCAACCAATAGTTGAAGAAAAGGATTCTACTGAAACCACGGTTACTAAGACAACAAATCCAATGGTATTTATTAGTCATGATACTCGAGATGCTGAACTTGCTGAAGCTTTTAGTAACCTGCTGAAAACTGCAAGTGCCGGAGGACTTAAATCATTTCGTTCTTCTGACAAGAAAGGAACGCAAGGAATTGAATATGGTTTGGATTGGTACCCTGCAATAATGGAGAAAATTGATGAAGCATCTGATGTAGTTTGTCTACTTACTCAAAGAAGCGTAGAAAGACCTTGGATTCTATACGAAGCCGGTGTTGCAAAAGGAAAACTCGGAAAAAAAGTTATTGGTATTGCAATGGGTATCCAACACAGTATTGCGTTTACAGGACCATTTGCACAATTTCAAAATAATGATGGCTCTATAGAATCTATCACTAAGCTTGTTATGGATCTTGTTTGCAATGTTCCTGGACTAGATCCAGAGAGAACTTATGTTGAAGAACTTGTAAAAGCATTCCACACAAAGGCGACTGAAATAGTTAGTAAATATGAAGACCCTACTCCTGTGGCTCAAGAAACAAGTGACAACATTATGGTCGCAAAACTCTTTGAAGAAGTCAAAATAATGTTCGAAAGTCTTCCTTCACGAATTGAGAATCGAATAGATCCTCGTGATAAAAGAAGACGGAGAAAGTTTCATCCAATTATGATAGAAGAAATAATGCATTTTGGGATGAAATCTGGTGATACAAGTACAAGTTTTTTAATCATGTTAAGTTTCTTTAAAGATGACTATCCTTGGCTTTATGAAATTGGGCTTGAGACCTATCACGGAATTAAAAATTCAAAATCACCAATGGAAAGAAAGAAATTAATTTCAAATTTTGAAAGAACATTTGAATTGACTAGACATCCAATGCTAAGAGATTTTTCCGAAAAAAATGAGGATATGGATATGTTTTTTCATGAATTAAGACACAGTATGGAACATTTCTTTGATAGGCTTATGAATGACGATAAGATAAAAGGATAGCACAAACAACTTTAATCCACATCAAAAAAGCAACCCTTTCGAGTTGCTTTTCCTATTCTGACAGATTGCTCTGTTATTTCTTAATAAACAATGGTTTCAGCGTAAACCACACCACAATTGGGAAAAAGTGTAAGGTCATCGCGTACATTGGAAAATAGGTGATCAAATCCTGATCAGCATCTAAAGGCCAAATGTAGCCGATTGGTCCGAGGATGCTGGCAAATGTGATCAATGCGAACAGGAAGTTGAAGATGATTTCTCCGTATTTCGGAGTAACTTTCATTAAGCCCCAGAAACCGATGGAAGCTAAGACACAACCGAAAATACACGATCCGAAATAAGCCATGGTTGAAACCAGCGGTGAAAAATCGAGGTACATTGTTTCGGCATACACTTTTGCGAATACTAAACATGCCAAGCCTGATAAAATACCGGCTGTAGCTCCTAATAGAATTGATCGACCAAACATACTTTCTTATTTTTTATCAACTGGAACACTAAATTCAATCTTCATTACGTCAGGAACGTTACCACCTGCTTTTCCGATTTTAAAGTCAGAACGTTTCACGTTGAATTTCCCTGTGAACTTGCCTGAGTTATCGGTTTTCTTGAAGCTGAACGGTACTTTATATGTTTTGGAAACACCTTTCATTTTCAAGGTTCCGGTGATATTGTAGCTTTCACCCGATTTTTCGATTTTGCTCGAAACATACGTGATGTTTGGGTATTTTGCTTCATCAAACCATTCCGGCGTCAATGCTTTTTTGTTTTGCATGCCGTTTCCGGTGCTGATTGAGTTTACAGGGATTGATAAATCAAACTTGGAACCGGCCAAATCACTTTCGTCAAACTTGATTGTTCCTTTGAATGTTTTGAAAACACCGGTTGGATCATCGCTGATAAACTTAATGGAGTGATCGTCTTTGATTTTCCATTCAGGAGCCGAAGTTACCGACATAAAAGCTGATGAGCCTAACAATACAATGGCTAATAGCGGATAAAATAGTTTTTTCATGATCATTATTTGTTAAAGTTATGTTTCACTATAAATTAGGTTGCAACAAGTGTACCAATGTAGTGAAACTTTTTGTTTTCGTTTGTTTAGTTGTTGAGTTTTCCCTGACTCATCCAACAGCTAAACTGCTGAATCAGAGAATCTGTCAATTGATCACCGCCATCAGGCATTGGGGCGGTTCCGGGTTGCCAGGACATTGCATTGTACATGATTTCCGCATTATCGGCGATTGACTGATGCGTGGTAAAATCATATCCTGATTCGGCCGTAGTAGCGTCGTGACAACCACTTGTAGCACAATTTGCATTGATCAGCGGTTCAATTTTAGCGGCAAAAGAAACTGTATCGGTGCAATTTCCCAATCCGTAATAATCCACCACATTGTCTTTGGAACAAGACTCAACTATTGTCAGCGTTGTAACGCATACCAAAAGTCCCAGTGAGATGATACCTGTCTTTTTCATACTAACCGCGCATAAATTTTCGTGAAATACTAAAGCCGAGTCTAAACTGTCCTTTCAACCAATCTTCTTTGGTGTAAGGAATGAACTGGGTTTCGATGAATCCTTTTGAATTGGTTAAGTTAACCGTGAAATTGTGTCCGAACGTATCCCATTCGTAAGCAATTCCAAGGCTATTTTTAAAACCTGTTCGTATTCCCGATTCCTGGAATGTTTGGTAATACTCTAAAATAATTGCTTTTGTAGGTGTGATGCGCACTTTGGCAGATCCGCCAAGGGCAAACAAAGCATTCACATCATCCCCCCCCACATAATTACGGTAAACAAAGGTTGGCATTAGCGAAATACTGAGCCAGCTCGTGAATTTACGGGCAATATTTACTTGCGTGGAATAAGCCAAACGGTGCTGCCATTCAGGGAAATGTGAAATCTGGGAAATATCTTCCGACGCTTTCATGTAGGTTCCGGTTGCAACACCAATTACAGTCATTGAAATCGGCATTCCGGAAGTTTTTTGGTGCAAAACGCGGTATTTTACAAAACCATCGATTAACGAACGATATGGTTCGCCTGTTCCCTTGTTCCTGCCTAAACCAACCATCAATTTGTTGGTAATTCCGTATTCGAACGCAAAACGAATGTCAGAAGCATTGTCGAAGCCGTAAAAGTTCTGTGCTCCTCCGTTATCCCCTGCCATGTCGCCAAACCGGTGTTCGATCCGGAACTCCAACACGCCTTTTTCAAGCGTTTCTACCGAGTGTCCGTTGATGATTCGCGTGGCATTGTAAGTGTTCCGTACATATGGATCATCGGGAATCTCAAATACTTCTTCTTCAGTAATAGTTTCGATAAGAGTGTCTTCTTCCTGAGCAAAAGCAACCATTCCGGCACTTAAAAAGAAAGAAAACGTAATCAGTTGTTTCATATAGAAGTTTTTGCGAATGTAGAAAAAAAGTGCAACGTTTCCCATAAATGGACATAAATATTTACCATGGTATAAATCTACATTCCGGTTTTAGGAGACCAGAGACTTAAGACTGGAAGATCAAAGACACAGGACGGTAAACGCTTTCATCTTTGATCTTATGTATTTTGGCCTTAAGTCTCTGGTCTTCATCGGACTTATCATATTTTTTCAACAAATTATTTCCAAAAACCGGCAGATTTTGTAGTATTGATAGAATTTACAAACACACTTCAATTTGATACAACTTACAATTGATAAACAACGCGTACCTCAAAAAGGAGACTTATTGCTTTCGGAACCGTTTATGCTGGATGATCACTTTACACGGTCTGTCATTTATGTGTGTGAACACAACGAAGATGGCAGTTTCGGGTTTATTCTCAATAACACACTTGACCTGAACCTGCACGAATATGCTACTGATTTCCCTGACGCAAAGGTTACTGTAGGTTTTGGTGGTCCGGTAGATCAGAATCAGCTGTTTTTTCTGCACAATATCTCCGAACTGGAAGACAAAATAGAAGTTTCATCGAATGTATTTATGGGTGGCCGCTATTCCACTATTCTGGAAATGCTACAGCAAAATACTATTTCGTCAGGTCAAATCCGCTTTTTTATAGGTTATACAGGTTGGGGACCAAATCAGCTGCAGCAGGAACTCGATGAGAAAGCATGGATCGTCGCTACACCTCCGCCGGAACTTTCTATTTTGGATTCGAACGACGATACGCTTTGGAAAGATGTACTGCATTCAATGGGCGGAAAGTATAAATTCATGGCTGATTTCCCGATAAACCCTGCTGATAATTGACGCCAAAAATCAGGAATTTGGTGTACTTTTGAATGATCGAAATTTTCACGAGAAAAATGGCAAATTTGGAAATTTGACAAATTTCTCCGCGAGAATTTAAACAGGTACTAAAAAATGTCAGCTCCGTTAGCAGAACGTATGCGTCCAAAAACGCTTGAAGAATACATCGGCCAGTCTCATTTGCTGGACCCGAGAGGTTCGCTGCGGAAAACACTCGACGCCGGGATTCTACCTTCCATGATTTTCTGGGGACCTCCCGGAGTTGGAAAAACGACATTGGCGAATTTGCTCGCTACACATCTGAAACGTCCTTTTTATACACTTTCGGCTATTTCATCGGGTGTAAAAGACGTGCGTGATATCATTCAGCGGGTAGAATCGGGTGGAATGTTTCAACAAAGCGGAGCCGTTTTATTCATCGATGAAATTCACCGTTTTTCGAAATCACAACAGGATTCACTGCTGGGAGCTGTTGAAAAAGGAACTATTACGCTGATCGGCGCGACGACAGAAAACCCTTCGTTTGAAGTGATCTCGGCTTTGCTTTCGCGATGTCAGGTATACACACTTGAAAGTCATACCGTTGCCGATTTGCAAACATTGCTGGAACGCGCCGTCAAAAATGATGTGATCCTGCAGAAACGCGACATCGAACTCAAAGAAACCAAAGCTTTAATGGCGGTTGCCGGCGGTGATGCACGTAAAATGCTGAATCTCTTCGAAATGGTTGTTGGAACGTTTCCAATTGGCGAAAAAGCTATAATTACCGATGAATTAGTTCATCAGCTGGCACAGCAACGCGTTCGGTACGACAAAGACGGCGAACAGCATTACGATATCATTTCCGCTTTTATAAAATCTATTCGCGGAAGTGACCCCGACGCAGCTGTTTACTGGCTTGCACGCATGATCGAAGGTGGTGAAGATCCGAAATTCATCGCTCGCCGGTTGTTGATTTCAGCTGCCGAAGATATTGGTCTGGCAAATCCAACCGCGCTGATTATGGCAAATACCACATTTCAGGCTATTCAAGTCATTGGCTGGCCTGAAGCGCGCATTATTTTGTCGGAATGCACCATTTACCTGGCTTCTTCTCCGAAAGGAAACGCTGGTTATCTGGCGATTGACGAAGCGTTGGCTGAAGTACGAAAATCAAACGATTTACCGGTTCCGCTCCATTTGCGCAACGCTCCGACCAAACTCATGAAAGAACTCGGCTATGGCGCCGAATACCAATATTCACACCAATTTCCGGGTAATTTCATTCGCCAGCAATACCTGCCCGATTCGTTGCAAAATCGCACCTTTTTTCATGCAGGAAGCAGCAAACGCGAGCAGGAAATCGCCGAACAGATCAAAATCTGGTGGCCAAATAAACAACCGGAAGAATGAACGCAATTCTTTACTATGTCATCATTTTTCCGTTGTCAAAACTTCCGTTGTGGATCACTTATAGATTTGCCGATTTTTTCTACCTCTTACTGATTACCGTAATTCCATACCGCAAGAAAGTCATCGAACAGAATTTAACGCGGTCGTTTCCAAGCAAAACTGCAAAAGAAATCAGGCAATTACGCAATCGGTTTTACAGGCATTTTGCCGATTTATTGATCGAAGGCATTAAAAACCTGGGAATTTCCGAAAAAGAGCTGCGCAAACGGTTTGTGATCACCAATCCCGAATTGATGCAGCATTTATATTCAACCGACAAAAGTGTGCTATTGGTTTCGGCGCATTACATGAATTGGGAATGGATGATTACCGGACAATCCCTGTTCTTTCCGCACCAGGCGGTCGGTATTGGAATGCCATTGAGTAGTGGTTTCTGGGATAAAAAGATCAACGCGCTTCGCAGCAGGTTCGGAATGCACGTGATTCACGCCAAAATTGTGAAAGAAACGTTTGAAAAGTATGAAAAGGCCTCCATTCCTACTGCGACGTTGGTTTTGGGAGATCAATCACCGGGTGACAGTTTAAAAAGTTACTGGATGACTTTTTTGCACCAGGAAACCGCTGTGCTATTCGGTGCTGAACAACTAGCGAACACATATGATCAGGCGGTTGTTTTTTACTTGCCAAAACGCATCAAAAGAGGTTATTACGAAGTTGAATTGACGCTCCTCACTGAAGAACCGCGCTTGTTGGAATGGGGTGTTTTAACCGAACAACATGCGCGATTACTGGAACAACGGATTCAACAAGAACCACACTATTGGCTGTGGTCGCACAAGCGCTGGAAACGAACGATTCCGGAAAATCTGACTTCACTTAAAGAACAACAACGTGAGAAATTCAATCAGTATTTTCGTTCTGATCATCAGTAGTTTTATTGCTTTCGGGCAGTTTCCGGGACAAAAGGACACACTACGTTTTGCGCCTGACAGCTCGTATTCTCGGGCGATTGTGCGATTTAAAAAAGATCAATTGCTTTTCGGAACGTCGAAAAGTGGGGTTATTGGTTACAATGAAAAAACAAAGCAAACAATCCCCATTTTACCTCGCAATCCAAACGGTGAATTTCGTGATTTGGCATTTTTTGGCAAGAATATTTGTGGAATGGTTTCAGGTGATAATGGTGTGATTGATGAGACTATGAATTCGTCAGCCACAGCTATGGTTGAAGATCCTAGTGTTTTCTACGATGATATTGTTCGTTACAAGAATGTGTTGATTGTGTTGGGAGATCCTGTAGAAGGTCGCTTCTTTTTGAAAAAAGCCCCGATTTCACTTAGCTCAACCACTTTTTCACTTCATTTACCAACTATTAAAAATCAACCCGATGAAGCTTGCTACGCTGCCAGCGGAACTACGGCACAGTTGGTCGGAAAAAGTGATTATGTGTTTGTTTCCGGTGGAAAACAGTCGGCGCGGTTTCATCGGTTCGATTTGCTGGATTCATCGACTTATTTTGTGCGTGATTTACCAATGGTAAAAGGCGAGGGTGCGGGCCCGTTCTCCGTTTGTTTTACGGATGAAAAACACGGGGCGATTGTAGGTGGAAATTACCTGCAACCCAAAGATACAAGTGGAACTTGTGTTTACACGGAAGACGGAGGAAAAACGTGGTTGAAATCTACCGTTTCGCCTAACGGTTACAGATCATGTGTGACCGGAAACAAAAGAATTCTATTCAGTTGCGGCACCACTGGTATTGACTACAGTCAGGACGGTGGAAAAACGTGGTATGAGTTCGATTCCGGAAATTACTGCGCATTGTTGCTCGAAAAGGGTGCTCTATACGCTACCACCAATAAAGGAGTTTGTATTCGGTATAAGCTATCAAAGAAACCAGATAAATCAAGGGTTATTTGTGGGTATGGAATGGAGTGATTTGTTAATGGCTATATGCAGTCCCGGAGGGACGCAATATGGTAGAAAGAATATCATTAATTTAAAATTAACCCCGTAGGGGTAAGACATCACAAAACAAAATATAAATGTCTTGCCCCCACGGGGCAACGGAATGGTGTGGATTTCGGTTCTACCATATTGCGTCCCTACGGGACTTACAATTATGGCTTATACAAACCTATGTCCTTAGCTTCTCCAAACAAAAAAGCGAACCCGTTACCAGATTCGCTTCAAGATTATAAAATGTTTTTTTTCTTATAAACCGTTGGCTACAGACAACAATTTCTCTTCGGATTGTTTACCTACCAAACGTTTCACCAATTTACCTTCACCGTTGATGAACAACAAAGTCGGGTAAGCAGTAACGCTGTATTTTTTGGCTAAATCAGGACCGTCAGCATCTGTTTCAGCATCAATTTTCAGGTTGATGAATTTTTTATTGAACACCTTCCCTACTTCATTGGATTGAAAAGTTGTACGTGCCATTTCCTTGCACGGTCCACACCATGAAGTGTGTACATCAACGAATATCAATTTGTCAGAATCTTTGGCTTGCTTCAACGCTTTTGCCCACGACAATTTGTCGAATTTGATTCCGCTACTAACGGTTTTGTTTGTGTGGTGATTTGGTTTAACCGGTGCATAAGTGAACGCCATTGCAGCAAATGCAGCGACTACGGTTATGATCAATGTATTTCTCATGACTTAAAAATTTGCGTTTCCAATTCTTTTTGAATGCCTAAATTTAGCGAATATTATCATCAAGCTGCATCAAAAAGTTCTTATCGGATTCCAACTATCATACCAAAATTGAAAACTCAGTTCAAATATCGCACTACTGATCTTCGAATCCGCGAAGAAATAGAGCAGTTTGTGAACGAATGGAACGTCGGAAAGTCAATTTTTGAGGTAAAAACCAGCGGTTCTACCGGAAATCCGAAAACGATCCAGCTTACTCGCGAACAACTGATTGCATCTGCCCAACGCACACTCGATTTTTTTCAATTAAAACCAGGAAATACTGCTTTACTCGGACTTTCACCTGCCACAATCGGTGGAAAAATGATGATTGTTCGGGCTTTGATTGGCGATTTAACTTTAATCGTGACCGATCCGTCGGCATTTCCAACAACGGCTTTACTTTCAGGAGAAAAGCTTGATTTTTGTCCGATGGTGCCATTGCAACTGAAACAATTGCTCGAATATGCTCCTGCAGTTTTTGACCAAATAAAAACAATACTAATCGGTGGTTCACCACTTTCATCCGAACTTGAAAAAGCGTTACAGGAAGTTCATCAGCGTTGTTTTGTTGGTTTTGGGATGACGGAAACGGTTTCTCACATTGCTCTGCGAAAGCTTGGAACGCCTTATTATTCAGCACTGAAAGGTGTTTCTTTCAGCGAAGAAAACGATCAGCTTGTAATTACGGATTCATTGCTCCACATTGATCAATTAAAAACCACTGATATCATTCGTTTGATCGATACTCAAACGTTTGAGTGGATGGGGCGAGCTGATTTCGCTATTAATTCGGGCGGAATCAAATTACATCCGGAATTGATCGAAAAAGAACTTTCCCATTTGATTCCGGGTCCGTTTTTTATTGCCGGAGAAGCTGATGATACTTTTGGCGAAATCTGCATTCTTATTCTTGATGATTGTACCCTCTCTCCTTCGTTGGAAGTTATTCAGACCTTTTGTAAAGAACGCATCGGTCCGTATACTTTCCCGAAAAAAGTTTACACGTCAGCGATTGTGTTTAATCAAGGTGGGAAAATCAATCGGTTACAAACCCTTCAACAACTCGGAATCGGATGAGGCGAGCTGATTGCTACCGCATACTGCAACTGAAACCTGGCGCTTCGGAAGCCGACATCAAGCGGCAATACAAGCGCATGGCGTTAAAAGTGCATCCTGACATCAACCCGAGTCCAAAAGCAAATGAGGAGTTTATTCTGCTGGCAAAAGCAGTTGAAATCTTATTGAGTCCTGATACCGGAACCTCAACTGATCGCCAGGCACAGCGTGAAGCAAAAAAGAACGAAACCGAAAGCGAGAAGAAAGAACGCATGGAGCAGGCAAAAATGCGTTACGAATATCAGAAGGCGAAAAAGCAGGAAGAAGAGAATACATATTTCGCGACATTGACCAGTGGACTCAGATGGTTGATTTTCAAATGGATCATCCGCATTAGTTGGATTTTTTCTTTAGCCCTGATCTTGGATTCAATTCTTCCACCACATTTGGAAAAAGACGAGTTGGTTGCTTACGATACCGGCAACCACAACGGGGTTTTACACGATCAAATCACGCGAGTAGAATTCAAGAAAAACGGGATTTATTTTTTGGAAAACCGCAGGGGAAACTGGACTAATTCTTACACAGAGGTTTGGATCGAAAAATCATGGCTTCTGCATACACCAATGGCCATGTACACTTCCGACGACTACGAAGAATACGTCACCGGGTTTGATTTTCACCTGGGAGCAGTTCGGTGGGTCATGGCGTTTATTTTCCTGATCCCGCTTTTAACTTACTTCAGGCAGCGAAAAGACCTCACTTTTGTCTTTTTGTACCAGCTTTCATTTTGGGGAATCGGAAGTATGTTGATTTATCTGCTGCTTACTCAAAACCGGTTGGTTCACCTTATTTCGCTGGGATTTTTGTGATTTCGGATTAGATTAACGCGGTTTCATCACACGCGCCATTTCGCGTTTATCATCTTTCTCTTTCAGATCCTGGCGTTTATCGTGCAGTTTTTTACCCTGAGCACAGGCAATTTCCAATTTCGCCCAACCTTTTTCTGACAAAAATAAGCGTAACGGAACAATCGTATTCCCTTTTGTTTGCACAAACTTTTCCAGCTTCTTGATTTCTTTGGAAGTCAGCAGCAACTTGCGGTCCGTGCGCGGTTGATGGTTGTAAAACGAACCATTTTCGTATGGCGTAATGTGCATATTCCGAATATACACTTCGCTGTTCAAGACAACACAATAAGCTTCCAGAATACTGGCTTTTCCGTTTCGAATACTCTTGATCTCCGTTCCACCCAACACCATTCCGGTAGTGAACGTATCTTCGATATGATATTCAAAACGAGCACGTTTATTCCGTATGTTGACTTCGTTTTTAGACATTTTCCGGTTTATTAGAGGAATTGATTCCCCAGGACTTCATTCCCAAATAGAAACAATAGATGCAAAGTAACATTAAAATATGGCTTACATCATCTTTATTGAACCATCGGTGCGGGTTTAATTTCAACAGGAAAATAAATACTGACGGAATCAGGATCGCTACACCGATTACCATAAATCTCATTTCCCGCACCCCTCTTTTTACTAGTAATTGCGCGAAAATCCCCGTGTAGCCAATGTATGTAATAATTGCATCAATGGCTATAAAAATAAATTTCTGTGTTACCAATGCCAACGTCAGCAAAACAACGCCTTTAGCAATTGCTATTGGCATATTGTATTTTCGCTGCTTTGCGTGAGGAAACGAAAGCATTCCTTTTGCAGCGTATACGTTGGCCACACAACCCGTAATCCAGCACGGGTATTTACCAAAAACACCGAAATAATAAAAGAAAGCGTGTCCCAAAGCGCCAAAAACAGTCGAAATACCGAAAATAAGGAAAAACATGCGCCACCAGTAATTAGCTTCATTTTCCCACTTACGCAATCTGAAAAAGGCAAAAAAGCAGAAAAGCGAAATCACAAAGTTCATGATTATAGCCATCGGTTCCTGCAAATGGAGACCCAGCCATTCAAATTTAATGAGATCCATACTGCAAAATTAACACGCTCCCGCTTAAAAACAAATCAAAATATGGCTGTCATTCCTTACATTTGGGGCATGAACATTCCATCCCGTTATTTGGAAGATGCCGTTGAACAATTGAGTTCGTTGCCAAGTATTGGTAAACGAACAGCTTTGCGGCTGGTTTTAAATCTCTTGCAGCGTAGCGACGAGGAAGTCGAACAATTCTCGAAAGTATTCCTTGACCTGAAACAAAACCTGAAAAGCTGCTCAAAATGCGGGAATATTTCGGATACGGAAATTTGTCATATTTGTAATAATCCGGCTCGTAATCAGCAATTGGTGTGTGTTGTAGAGGATATTCGCGACGTAATGGCCATTGAATCTACCGGCACTTATTCGGGATTGTATCATGTTTTGGGCGGAATCATTTCACCGATGGACGGAATCGGCCCCAATGATCTGTTCATACAACCACTCATTGAACGTGCCCAGCAAGGCGAACTGGAGGAAATCATTTTAGCGCTGAGTCCAACCATGGAAGGCGATACCACCAATTTTTACCTCTATAAAAAGTTGGCGAATTGCCCGGTTGCCGTCACAGCTCTTTCACGTGGAATCGCTGTTGGTTCAGAATTACAATACGCCGACGAACTGACGCTTTCGAGGTCGATTCAACAACGGACACCGTTTACATTATAGCAAAACTCTTCGTTTTTTTCCTGTTTTTCCCCAATTCATTGTGCGAAAGTACTTCGGGGCGGTTGGGCTTGTTTAGACTTTTTTCGCGATGTTTGAGTTTGAAAAACCGGATTTCGAATTCGGGAATTTGGTAATTCGAATGTTCGCAATATTGCGAACACTAAAATTTGCTAACAGTATTGATTTTATATTAAAAAATTGATTTTCAAAAACTTAGAAATTATTCTACAATGGGACTAATCAAAGAATTCAAGGAATTCGCCATGCGTGGCAATGTGATCGACCTGGCTGTCGGTGTAATTATCGGCGGTGCATTCGGTAAAATCGTCAACTCGATTGTGACGGACATTGTGATGCCACCGATTGGGGTATTAATTGGTGGTGTTAAGTTCGGAGACTTAAGTTACACCTTGAAGGATAAGATTCCCAAACACATGGAGGAAGTTATTACGAACGGAAAAGCAGTGATGCAGGAAGTTGCAGAAGTTCCCGCTGTTACCATCAATTATGGAAATTTCATCCAAACCGTGTTGGAATTCCTGATTGTTGCCTTTTCTATTTTCATGGTAATCAAAGCGATGAACCGCATGTCGAACCTGCGCAAAAAACAGGAAGCTGAGGCTGCTCCGGCTACTGAACCCGGGCCGACAAAAGAGGAAGTTTTGCTCACCGAAATTCGCGATTTACTCAAGAATAAGTAACGAACAATCGATGAACACTGATTTTTTTGTTCGGATTTTAGTAGCGAAATAAAAAATTATATATCTTCGATTCGATATAGATCGGTAATAACTAAAAGAGAGCCGAGATTTTCTTGCTATCATGACAAGTATTTTTGTTGCAAAACTAGATTTCAACACCACTGACGAAGAGTTGAAATCCCTTTTTGAAGAACACGGAAAAGTGAACCGTGTTACTATCGCGAAAGATCGCGAAACCGGCAAGCCACGAGGGTTTGCGTTTGTTGAAATGCCGAATGAAGAGGAGGCAGAAGCCGCTATTGACGCACTGGATAATTCATCTGTGAACGGCAGGACTATTGCCGTAAAAAAAGCGGATGACCGTGGTTCAAAACCGGCTGGCGGACCTTCAAATGATCGGCCAGCGCGTCCTGAAAACCGTCCAACCGGTGATCGTCCTGTGTTTAAACGCAGCGAAGATGTTCCGGTAAGGCCAAGTTTCGATAATGATGAGATCGTTCCGCTAAAAGATGTATTGCCTTTAAAAACGGATCGAAGCAAAAAAGAAAAATCGAAAGACACTTTCGCAAGCAAGGACAAACCCAAACAGCACAAGCTTGAACCTTACAAAAAAAGCGGAAAAGCGAATCGTTTCTTCGAAGAAGACGATGAGGACGACGATTGGAGCATCAGCAGACGTCAATCTTCGGGTTGGGACGATGAGGAAGAGTAATCAAAACACTATAAATACAGGAAAGGCGCTCGATGGGTGCCTTTTTTTGATTTATATCGTGACGCATACATGTAAGCTCGGGACGCATCCCGAGCATCCAGAGCCATGTATCAATGTCTGTCTGTTACTGGCTCGGGAGCGTCCCGAGCCTACAGACATCATCAATACGATGATAATATCTATAAACAAAAAAAGGAAGCCTTTCGACTTCCTTTGTAGCGAGAGAGAGATTTGAACTCTCGGCCTCAGGGTTATGAATCCTGCGCTCTAACCAACTGAGCTACCTCGCCATTTTAAAATTTTATTTCAATCAACTTATCGAGTTTGAACTCTCGTCCTGCGCTCTAACTCTGCCGAGGCAGAAACGACTCGTCTTCTGTTTCTGTTTTCGCCTTTTTCTTTCCAAACCCTGTAAACAAACGTTTTTTCTGTAAGACGGGTGCAAATATAGTACTCTTTTTTATTCCTGCAAACCTACGAACGGTCTTCTTCGAACAAAATCTTTGTGTTGTGTTTCAGCGTTCTGAAAATCAAGCTAATCAATAAAGCACCTGCTGTCCAATAAACATAATTGAGCGAAGTCGGCACTTTTTCGGTTAAAAACCATTCACGCAGATAAGCCACAAAGATGAAACCCAGCATTGTAGCGGTAATTCCTGCATATTCACGACGCATGATCGTTTTCATTGAAAAAGGAATCTCTCCTTTTTTGTAGTTTTTCATACTTGGCCAAAATGCCGGAATTCCCATGGACCAGTTTACATACGATTCACCAAACTTGCGCTCTAAGAAGCGTTCTTCTGCAAACATGATACGTTCGTAGTAAATCCAAAACAATAAGCTTACAGTGATAAAAAACCACCAATTAAAGGTGAAAAATACGATTCCGATCCACATGAAATAGTTACCCAAATACAACGGGTGACGAACAGTTGAATAAATTCCTTTCGTATTCAACGCCTCGGCAACCTGTTCTTTGGTATTTCTACCCGATGTATTTTTATTACTCGTACCGATGGCTATGGCGCGAATGATCTGCCCAAGCAACGACATTGCCACCGCAACCCCTGTAAGTGAGTAATATAGCATGTCATTTTTTAAAATGCATACCGGATCGGTGAAATAAAGTGTTGGGATCGCTAAAAGGAAAAGTATGACAGGAATCTGCCCTCTGTATTTAAACAGCATGTTTCCATTTTTTTCAAAAGAATGTACTAACGCCATGAAAAGAATTGTGTATATTGCGTGTTTTGAATAATTGTGCGAAGTTAACATTATTAAACTACTATGACAAAAAAGGAACAATTCGAGCTGGAATATGTACTAAAAACATCGCCTAAAGTGCTCGATAAACTGTTAATCACTCCCGATGGTTTGAGCGAGTGGTTTGCCGACGATGTCATTGTGAAAGACGAAATCTATACGTTTCATTGGGACGGAAGTGAAGAACAGGCCAAGCTGCTCACTAAAAAATCGGGTGAAGGAATCAGATGGCAATGGATTTCGGATGAAGAAGATGAACTGGATACTTTTTTCGAAATGCGCTACACGATCGATCCCATGACCAAGGCAGTAATTTTGTCAATTGTTGATTTTGCCGAAAAGAACGAAAAAGACCAGGTTGTCCGTTTGTGGGAATCTCAAATCACAGACTTGCGAAGAGTCATTGGAGCCTAATTTAAGCTACCTTTGTCATCATTTTGTTCCTGGTGAAACGACTGACAGTTTTTAGTATCCGATCATTTGTAGGCCCGTTTGTGGTGACCTTCTTAATTTCCATGTTCATGCTTATCATGCAGTTTACGTGGAAATACATCGATGATCTGATGGGAAAAGGTCTCGGAGCCGGTGTCATCACCGAATTACTTTTTTACGTTTCCGCCGGACTTATTCCACTTGCTCTTCCACTCGCTATTCTCTTAAGTTCCATTATGACCTTCGGTAATCTGGCCGAAAACAATGAACTTACAGCCTTGAAATCATCCGGATTATCATTATTTCGAATCATGCGTCCGCTCACAGTAGTTGTGTTTTTCATTGCGTTGGGAACATTTTATTTTGCCAATTACGTGATTCCGGTTGCGAACCTGAAATGGCATTCACTCATTTTTGATATTCAAGAAACAAAAGTGGCGGCACTCATCACGCCTGGCTCCTACTCTAAAGAACTTGAAGGCTATGCCATTAAGGTGGAAGACGGAAGTGATAACTCGTTTACAGGAATTACAATTCACGATTACACCGATCCCGCGATTGTAAAAACAATAAAAGCAGATTCGGGAACCATTTTTAAAAGTGTCAACGGCGATTACCTGCTATTCCGCCTGATCAACGGAAAAATAGCAGAGGAACTCAACGCACAACCACCTATTTTTCAACCAAACGGAATGGCACATCATCCACCGGGCGCTTTCAGGCCGAGCAGACGTACCACATTTGAAGTCGCGACCTATAAAATGGATTTAACGGGTTTTCAATTGCAGCGCAACAATCCTGACATGTTCAAGGATGAATACGAAATGCTGAACGTGTTCCAGATCAACGATGCGAAAGATTCCCTGCAACGCCTTACGAATGCCACATTGAAAAGCTTTACCCAAACACTCAAAAACGAGCATCCTTACTTTCAGTCGACTGCGTTTTTGGATACATTTAAAATTCCGGCAGGCAATCCTGTTTTCCTGAAAGACATTCCCGCAGCTCCTATTTCCTGGGATACGGTAAATCCGAAAATGAAAATTCAGGCGTTGAACCGCGCTATTGCCGGAATCCGACGTAAAAATCAAGACCTCGACGGTCAGAAACAATTCATGGCAAGCGTGCAGGAAAACAGCGACAAATTTTCGATTGAATTCCACAAAAAGTTTGCGCTTACCACCACCATTATCGTGTTGTTTTTTGTAGGAGCGCCGCTTGGTGCCATTGTACGAAAAGGCGGATTCGGAGCGCCGGTTGTGATCGCAGCCTTATTGTTTATGGTTTATTTCGTGCTGTTTACCGTTGGAGAAGGACTTGCCAAATCAGGTGTCGTGATTCCTTTTGTGGGTATGTGGATGCCAACGTTGGTGCTTGCTCCTATTGCCTGTTTACTAATGATCAGCGCGGCTAACGATCTAAAAATATCCGATCCGAAACTCTGGCGTTTGATTTTCTCACTTGGCAAAAAACGATGAACATTCTGCACATCAGTAACAAACCGGTTTATCCGCAGGTAGATGGCGGCTGTATCGCAATGTCCAAATTATTGAGCAGTTTAGTGCAACTGGCAACGGTAAAGCACCTGTTTGTTCACACACCAAAACATCCGGTAGTTCCCGGTTCATATCCAACGGAAATTACAGTAGAATTACCTTCCGAATCATCATTCATTGATACTTCCGTTCGTCCGGTTTCAGCGTTAAAAGCGTTGATCAGCGGCAAAAACTACAACCTGAAACGCTTTCATAGTTCCGAATTCGAAAAAGCACTGTTGACTTATCTTCAAGCACAGTCTTTTGATGCAATTGTATTGGAAAGCCTGTTCCTCGCATCTTATATCAAAGCGATCCGAACTGTTTTTGATGGAAAAATCATTGTCCGTACTCACAATGTGGAACACGAATTGTGGGAACAGCAGGCACGTGCGGCTTCCGGATTAAAAAAAGTTTATTTGCGATCACTGGCGCGTTCGTTGAAACGTGAGGAACTATTGCTCCTGAATTCCGCAGATGCGATCTGGACAATTACCGAAGAAGACGCGCAGCGTTTTACTGAATTTGGGATCACAAAACCTATCAATGTAATTCCGGTAGTCATGGAAACCAGTTCTCAGACTGCCGATTATGAATCCGATGATTTTTTCCATTTGGGATCCATGAACTGGACGCCGAATCAACTGGCAGTAAAACGTTTGGTCTCAGAATTGTGGCCGAAAATTCAACTCGATAAAACACAGCATCAACTTCACATCGCAGGCTCATTTCCTGAATCAATGGAAGAAATCAAAGCTCCGGGAATCAACTATCACGGTTTTGTGCCGAATGCCGAAGCTTTTATGCAGCAACACGGCATTCTTGTGGCTCCGATTACCACTGGTTCAGGTGTACGGATCAAATTACTGGAAGCAATGGCGCTCGGTGTTCCTTGTATTACAACATCTTTGGGAGCAACCGGCATTCGTCACCAGGAAGGTTGTTTGGAAATTGCCTCGACTGATCAGGAATGGTTGCATACCATGGAAACATTGGCTTTATCAGCTGAAAAACGTCAACAACTCGGCAACGAAGCGCAACGATATATGGAAAAATACCATAGTTTTATAGCCATAAACACACAAATACGCGTTGCTCTTGAACGATAAGCCGATTCTGTTTATGGTGCTTTCACGTTTTCCTTATCCATTGGAAAAAGGCGATAAATTGCGTGCATTTCATCAGATCAAATCGCTTTCTGAGCACTTCAGAATTGTGCTTTGCTGTATGACAGAAATAGCGGTCGAAGAAAAGGCATTTCAGGAAGTGAACCGGTATTGCCACGAGATTCATACGTTTCAGCTGACGAAAGCAGGCTTATTGTGGCAGGCAGCTTTAACCTTTCTCACCAACAAACCTTTTCAGGTCGCTTATTTTTACCGATACCGTCATTTCAGGAAAATAAGGCAACTTCTCCAACAGCACAAACCCAATCATATCTTTTGCCAACTTCTTCGTATGGCTGAATATGTGAAAGATTATCATCTGTGTCCAAAAACCATCGACTACATGGATGCCCTTTCAAAGGGAATGGAACGTCGGATAGCTACCGAGCCGTGGTACAAAAGCTGGTTCTTTAGCGTGGAATTCAAGCGATTGGTACGCTACGAGCGTGCTATTTTCGACTATTTCGAGCATAAAGTCATCATTTCGAAACAAGATCTTCAGTTTATTCATCACCCGAAGCGCAATGATATTGTGGTTATTCCTAACGGCGTGGATGAAAGTTTCTTTGAATTTCCGGCAACCGAAAAGAAATATGACCTGCTGTTTACCGGTAATTTCAGTTACCCACCCAATATCGAAGGCGCTTGTTACCTGATCCATGAAATTTTGCCTTTGCTCAAAAAACGTGGATTTAACGTCAGCGTATTGCTTTCAGGAGCAGCGCCGCACTCACGCGTATTATCACTAGCTTCAGATCGGGTTTTCGTTTCGGGATGGGTAGATGATATTCGGGAGAGCTACGCCCAATCACGCATATTTGTAGCTCCTATGTTTATAGGTACAGGATTACAAAATAAGCTTCTCGAAGCAATGGCAATGGGACTTCCATGCATCACAACATCGCTGGCTAACAATGCATTAGGGGCGACCGACGGGGAAAATATTCTCTTAGCAGAACAAACAGAAGTATTCGTCGAAAAAATCGTTGTTTTTTTAACTCAAAAAGGTATGTTTGATGAAATTGGTAACAAAGGCCAATTGTTCGTCAAGCATAACTACTCATGGAGCTACCAAAACGAAAAACTAGTCAAGTTATTGGTGTAACCTGCATTTTAGCAGTCGTTTCTGTGTTTCTCTTCCATTCCTGCTCTTCAACTGAATCAGGATTACCTCATTGGCTGAAAGGCGAATGGAAAACCTCTCTCAACGGAATCACCATCAAGGAAAAATGGATTCAGCAAGGTGATTCACTGGTCGGCGTAATTAGCTGGGCGAATGATCAGAACAAACGCGTCGATCATTCGGTGATTTGCTTTCAGCACGACACACTTGTTTTTAAGTTAATCACCGGTAAAAAAGAGCCCATTTATTTTCGCTGTACTGACGCTTCAAAAGACACTTTAGCATTTGTTAACAAACACAACGATTTCCCGAAACGCATTGTATATGTGCGTCCGACAGGCAAAACGATGCGCACTTGGGTCGATAACGGTGCAGGTGATCCCAATCGAATCAACTACCCTTTCGAAAAGATTAGTTCTCATTGAACATTTGTCCTGTTTTCGGGTTAAATTTACAGCTCGAATAAATAGTCATGACAAGTAAGCTAAACACAATAGAAGAGGCAATCGCCGATATTCAAGCAGGAAAAGTAATAATTGTAGTAGATGATGAGGATCGTGAGAACGAAGGCGACTTTTTAACAGCTGCCCGAAACGCGACTCCGGAAGTCATTAATTTCATGGCTACACATGGCCGCGGGCTCATTTGCGCTCCTTTGCTCGAAGACCGTTGCGATGAACTGGAACTGGAAATGATGGTCGCTCAGAATTCAGCCACTTATGAAACACCATTTACCGTTTCCGTCGATTTGATCGGCCATGGCTGTACCACCGGAATCTCGGCCAGTGATCGCTCAAAAACCGTGCTGGCATTGATTGACCCCAATACCAAACCCGAAGAATTAGGAAAACCAGGACACATCTTCCCGCTTCGTGCCCGAAAAGAGGGTGTTTTACGCAGAGCAGGACACACCGAAGCTGCCACCGATTTTGCCCGCCTCGCAGGTTTTGAACCCGCTGGTGTGATTGTTGAAATCCTCAACGAAGACGGTACCATGGCGCGTTTGCCCGAACTATTGATCATTGCAGAAAAATTCAATCTCAAAATAGTATCCATAGCAGACTTAATTGCGTATCGCATGAAACACGAATCATTAATTACACGAGAAGTGACGGTCGAAATGCCCACCAAAGTGGGTGATTTTGAACTGGTAGCTTACACAGTCAATTCAAACAAACAAGAACATTTAGCTTTAGTAAAAGGAACCTGGGAACCAGACGAACCTGTTTTGGTGCGCGTGCATTCTTCGTGCATGACCGGTGATATTTTCGGGTCGTGCCGCTGTGATTGCGGGCCACAGCTGGAATTCGCGATGAAAAAGATCAATGAGGAAGGAAAAGGCGTGATTGTTTACATGAACCAGGAAGGCCGCGGAATTGGTCTGATGAACAAATTGCGGGCTTACAAGCTCCAGGAAGAAGGTTATGACACCGTTGAAGCCAATATCAAACTTGGCTTTGAAGGTGATCAGCGCGAATACGGGATCGGTGCGCAGATTCTGCACGATTTGGGCGTGAAGAAAATCCGCCTGATGTCGAACAACCCGAAAAAACGCTCAGGATTGATTGGTTACGGCCTTGAAATCGTTGAAAATGTGGCTATTGAAGTCGGAATGAACGCTCACAACGAAAATTACCTGAAAACCAAACAGGAAAAAATGGGACATTCGTTGAAACTGGATAAATAATGCTGAGAGCTGTCGGTTTACAAAAAAAATACGGTCAACTCGACGTATTAAAAGGAATAGATCTTGAAATTGCTTCCGGAGAAATCGTCTCAATAGTCGGTTCTTCGGGAGCAGGCAAGACTACCCTGCTTCAATTGCTGGGAACGCTCGATAAACCTGATAACGGAATTGTGGAACTGGACGGCGTGAATCCGTTTCAGCTTTCATCGAAAGAACTGGCACGATTTCGCAACACGCAGATTGGCTTTGTCTTTCAGTTTCATCAGCTTCTTCCTGAATTTACCGCAATGGAAAACGTGATGATGCCTGCGTTGATCAATGGTGTTTCAAAACAAGAGGCACAACAACGTGCGCTGGAATTGCTCAATCAACTGGGCCTTGCCGATCGCGCAACGCATCAGCCATCAGCGCTTTCGGGTGGAGAACAACAGCGCGTCGCAGTAGCCAGAGCTTTGGTCAATAAACCCAAAGTGGTTTTTGCCGATGAACCTTCCGGAAATCTCGATTCGAAAAATGCCAAAGAATTGCACCAATTGTTTTTTGATCTGCGCCGCGATATGGGACAAACTTTCGTGATTGTGACACACAATAACCAATTGGCTGAAATGGCTGATCGTACGCTCACGATGCAAGACGGACTGATCGTTTCATGAAAACCAATTTTCACGGCGGCATGTCGTTTGCCGATCTCAAAGAATTTCTCGACTTCAAAGCCAATGAATACAACAATCCGAAATTCATCGAATCGGATCCTATTCAACTGGCTCACCGTTTTCAGGAAAAAGAAGATATTGAAATTGTCGGTTTTCTGATGGCAACGATTGCTTGGGGAAATCGCAAATCGATCATTACCAGTGGTGAACGGATTTTGACCATCATGGAACACGATCCCTATAATTTCATCCGCGATTACAAACCGTTTGAATCCGCGTTTGTACACAGAACCTTTAATGCTGAAGATTTACATGCCTTTTTCGCCAGTTTACAGCGTATTTATAAATCCGGCGGACTGGAGCAAGCCTTCGCTCAACACAGTGAACATCCGGGTGTTTTAGGCCGGATTGCCAACTTTCGTTCGGTTTTTACGGCAGATTCGTTTCCCGACCGTACGCAAAAACACATTTCCAATCCACTAAAAAATTCTTCATCCAAGCGTCTGAACATGTACCTGCGCTGGATGGTCCGCAACGATAAAAAAGGCGTTGATTTCGGAATTTGGCGCAACATTTCTCCTTCCGAATTGCATTTACCATTAGATGTTCACACCGGAAACGTCGGCCGCAAACTCGGATTGCTTCATAGGACACAAAATGATTGGAAAGCCGTTGCCGAAATTCAGGAATATCTGGTAAAAATGGATGCAAACGATCCGTGTAAATATGATTTCGCGTTGTTTGGGCTGGGAGCTTTTGAGGGCTTCTGACACTTAAATTCAATAGTGAATCAATCTTCTCTGTTCTCTTTGATTACCGTGTTCACCACAGTCGGATGTATTAAAAAATGATTGCAATACTTATCTTTGTAATATGTTCATAGAAATCAATCCATCGAATATGGATCAGCGACTCATCACTCAGATAGTCGAGTCGCTGCGCAAAGGAGAACTTATTGTTTTTCCGACAGATACCGTATATGCCATTGGCTGCGATGTGTGTAACAAAAAAGCGTTGGCGGCATTGGCGAAATGGAAAGGCGTGAAACTACAGAAAGCCAATTTTTCGATTATTTGTTCAGATCTCAGCCAATTATCCGACTACGTAAAACAGGTTGACCGCGGCATTTTCCGCTTGCTGAAACAATCGCTTCCCGGACCATTTACCTTTATTTTACAAGCAACCAACGAAGTTTCCAAGTTATTTGATTCCAGTAAAAAAGAAATCGGGATCCGTATTCCGGATAATAAAATCACACTGGCCATTGTGGAAGCACTTGGAAACCCAATGGCGACGACCTCTTTTCACGATGACGAAGATGAAATTACAGATTACTTTGTGGATCCCTCAGTAATTTACGAACGTTTCGATGACGAATTTGCCTTTATCATCGATGGCGGATTGGGACATCTGGAAGCTTCCACTATTGTTGACTGTACAAGCGGAACGGCTGAAATCGTGCGACAGGGAATCGGACACATCGATCTATGATAGCCATTATAGACTGCGGAAGTCAGAAAACTCCATTGATAGAGTCAATCATTTACGAGCACATCGATACCAAAGTCATTTCGATGTTTGACCTGAATGCCGAGGTAGATTTTACGGATTGTATCGGAGTCGTTCTTTCCGGTGCGCCAATCCTGATTACCGAAATAGACCCTGAACCGTATTTGCAACTCTTTACATGGCTGAAAAATCCGTCAGTTCCCGTTTTGGGAATTTGTTTCGGGCACCAGATCTTAGGAATGACTTTCGGAGCTTTGGCCAACCGTCAGCGCGACGACCGCGACTGGCAAACGGTTGAGATTTTGGTTGATTGTCCGTTGTTTGGCAAACTTCCGACCGAAATTCAACTCATGGAAGACCACTGCGAAGCGATTTCGATTCCGGCAGGTTTTGTTCATGTTGGCGTTTCGGACAGTTGTGTCAACGAAGCCATGATGCACAGCTCGCTCCCACTCTACGGTGTTCAGTTTCACCCTGAAGTCTCAGGAACACACGGCGCGATCATTCTTGAAAACTTTGTTCATATTTGTGAACGGCATTCAAACGAACATTAAGCTGTAAAACCGATATTTACGCATGCTTTTAAACAGAATTTGGATTGGGTTCTTTCTTGTAGCCATTGTAACAGGCTTGGCAAAGTTGATTTTTTGGCAGGATGTCAACATCTTCAAAGACATGGTCGTTGAAGGGCTTTTTGAATCAGCGAAAACAGGATTTGAGCTTTCCATTTATATGACCGGCGCATTGTGTATGTGTTTAGGATTCATGAATATCGGCGAAAAAGGCGGAGCAGTTCGTATTCTAAGTAAGGCTATTTCGCCACTTTTCACCAGAGTTTTCCCTGAAGTACCGAAGGATCACCCGGCAGTTGGTGCGATCATGATGAACTTTAGCGCGAATATGCTCGGATTGGACAACGCCGCTACTCCAATGGGATTAAAGGCCATGAAGGAATTGCAGGAGTTGAATCCGCAAAAAGATACGGCCAGCAATGCGCAAATTATGTTTCTGGCATTGAATACTGCCGGAATGACCATTATTCCGATCAGTGTACTTTCGATCTTATCCATTAAAAAATCGGCGAATCCAACCGAGATCTTTCTTCCTGTCTTGATTACGACATTTTGTTCCGCATTAGCCGCATTGATCCTCGTTGCCATCAAACAACGGATCAAACTGTTTACTCCGGTGGTGATTGCTTATTTGGGAAGCGCCATAGCGTTCCTTGTGGGATTACTGGTTTGTCTTTATTATTTTCCACAGTACACACAACACATTGCCAACATTGGCGGAAACGTGATTATCCTGGGCATTTTTGTGATGTTTATTGTATTGGCGATTATCAAAAAGATCAACGTTTACGAAGAATTTGTTGAAGGTGCCAAGGAAGGATTTCAGGTCGCAATAACGATTATTCCCTTTTTAGTGACCATGCTCGTGGGAATTGGCGTTTTCAGGTCATCCGGAGCGCTAGATGCACTGCTTGATGGTTTGCGATGGTTGTTCATTCAGGTTGGTATTTTACACACCGAATTCGTAGATGCATTACCGGTTGGTATCATGAAACCATTCAGCGGCGGAACTGCCAGAGCATTGATGATTGAAGTGATAGAAAAACACGGAGTAAATGATTTTCGTACAAAAATAGCGGCTACCATGCAAGGCGGAACGGAGACTACTTTTTACGTACTTGCTGTCTACTTTGGCTCCGTGAATATTAAAAAAACGCGTTACGCCGCCGGAGTCGGGTTATTGGTAGATATTATCGGCGTAATTATCGCTATCTTAGTTTCTTATTTGTTTTACGAAGTACCTGCAATAAAATGAGTTGGCTGAAACGCATATTCGGAAAAGATTCTGAACAAAATCAGGTCTCGGTGGTGAAGAAAGCAAACATCACCCACGCAAAATTAGATTATCCTCCAAAAATCATCCTGGCTTGGTGCCAGGCGTTGGAGGGAAACAGTGATATCAGTCTCTGGCTGTTGGAAAACGGTTACGAGGAATTATTCCATACCACCAATGCGATTCTATTGAAACAACAGGCGCGCGACTGGTTGATGCAAAACGGTTATCCACACCTGATGGCGATGGTAAACGCTGCCGAAGGAAATGAATCTGCCCTGCACTGGCTCGATGTGCATAAATTCACTTTGTTGTATCATGTAGCCAACGGCGTAGAAGGCGAAATGTCCAGTTTTGGCTGGCTGAAAGCGAATGCTGATCCTTCGATTTTCCTGCTTACACGTACGATCAAGAAAATCAAGGACCAGATCGAGTTTAACCACAACGATATGTATTCGTTTGGAAAAGACTGATTCATGATTGTTCGCGCATCATTGGCCGATATTCCGGCTATTCAACATGTGGCCCAACAAACGTGGCCGGAAACCTTTAAGGAAATCCTTACTCCTGCCCAGATCGGTTACATGCTGAATTGGATGTACAGTACCGAAAGCCTCTCTGCGAGTATCAATCACCCTAGTCAATCATTTTGGTTGTACCGGGAAAACGGTGAAACACTTGGTTTCGCAGGAATTGAGCATCATTACAGCGGTGAAAATGCTACAAAACTTCACAAGATTTACGTATTGCCTCAGGCCCAAGGGAAACAAATAGGGAAACAACTCCTTGAAAAAGTAATCTCCGAAGCCCGGAATGCGGGAAGTAAAGCTTTGTTGTTGAATGTAAATCGTTACAACAATGCAACTACTTTCTATGAAAAACAAGGATTCCGGATTATTAACGAAGTGAATATCGATATCGGAAACGGGTATTTGATGGAGGACTATGAAATGACGCTTTCGCTTTAATTGAAAATGGAAAATTTAAAATTGAAAAGGGTTTCTAACAGGAATATCTCTTTTCAATTTTCCATTTTAAATTTTAAATTCCCTTAGTCCTTCTTCCACTCTATCTGACTTGCCAAAAAACCTTCCATACCCATTGACGCTTTTACTTCTTCACGGTAAGCTTCAATTGAAGTAATCGCATCTACTCCATTGACTTTCAGTGATATATCAGAAGATGTAAATCCACTTTTATTGAACTCAATGTGATAAACATAATACGTTTCCTCTGCCTCTCCATCAATCAGTTGTTGAAGAACGAAAAATGTTTGATCATCCATTTTGGTTAGCCAGCCAACGAAATCTTCACCATCTGCCATGAATGACGAACCTTTTTCTTCCACATGAACGTTGTAAGTATTGGCTTCAGAACCTTTAGTTACGATTATTTTATCGGCTTCCACATCTCCTACGGTATTCGAAAACGTACCGATCAAACGTGTGTCCAGTTTTACGTCACCTTTTTTACCCAACGGATAAGTACTGCTTACGGGGCAACCGGCAAGGATAAAAAGTCCGGAAACAATTAATGCAATAGAAAGAATGGTTTTCATAGTTGTACGTATTAGTTTTCTAAGTTAGTTATATTCCTCGTCGTTTTCTGTACGATGTGCTATTTTTTGGTCCAGTTTCGAAATGATCGTACTGGCAGTCGTCGTAAAGAGGAACGGGAAAAATGCATGCACAAAACATGCCAGTATTGCCAGGATCAGCTTAAACTGCACGTAAAATGCGAACGCAAAATGCTGAAGATAATTCATACCCACTTCGCGCGGGTGTTTCATAAAAGGGTTCATAGTTCCAGGTATTCGATCGTTTCTAACTCAACATCAAAGGCTTTTTTCGCAGCTACGCGCATTTTTTCAATCGATCCGGACGTAATCCAGCGCGTTGAACCGTCACCTCTTAAATGAGGATGTTTTCCGCTAATCGTTTTCACCATAAGGTTCATTGGATCGATTAGTTTCACATTCGGGATCACTTTCGTTATCTGATCTTCCAGTACCGGATAATGGGTACACGCCAGCAAAATTGCCTCACAGTTTTTTAACGGTTCAAAAATCCGTTTCAAATCAGCTGTCATTCCTTCTGAAACCAAGTCGCCGGCTTCTATTCTAACCGACAACGCCTGCCCTACTTCCTGATTAATTACCGGAACTTTCGCTGACAACGGTTGTTTATAAATTTCCGATTCTACTGTGCGATAACCACCTACAATTCCCAAACTTTTTGGCGAAACAGCTTCTACGGCTTTTACTCCGAATTCGATCATGTTAATCACTTTTGGCCGTTCGGGAGAAGCTGTACTGGCAGCATTACAGGCAATGGCAACAAACTCACAGCCCTGATCAAACAGAAATTGCACAACTTTCGCAACTCTCGGACGTAGTTCCGAATCGGGTAATTTTCCGTATGGAGGAACACCGGTATCTGAAAAATAAACAATATCGACACTCGAAAACGCCCTTAACTGCTTGTACAGCGAGATTCCACCAATTCCGTAATCACAAATTCCGATGATCATTTCAAGGGTAAGTTAGTCTGATGTCCTGAATATGCTCAATGTTTCCGGAATCAAAAGCCAGAATGCAGGAATTCCAGCCAACGTTGATTTTCTCGACCTTTCTTCCGGGAAAACGGCTTTCGAGGTACCATTTCATTTCGTGTTCGGCGCGAATGGGATTGTAACGCAGCATTTCTTTCCAATCGGGATGTGTGACCAATTGCTGCAGCTTATCGTAAAACACACGATTTCCATATTTTTGACGGTAATGCATCCATTTGGAACGCAGTAAATTCGGGTACTCGCGCAATTTCACAGGAACGGTTACCATATCAATAATCAATACTTTTCCACCGGGTTTTAGTACGCGTTTGATTTCATCCATCAATGGATCCCAATCGAGGTAACGAAACGAAAGCAGTGAAAGTACGATGTCTACCGAATGATCTTCCAATGGCAAAACAGGGCCGTTCAGTTGTTTAAAACTGATATTTTTGTTGTGTTGATTCATCGTTTCAGCTCGTGCCAGAATTTCGGCTGAAAGATCCAAACCAATTCCCCGGCCAATGCGTGGCGCCAACTCTTTTAGCAAAGCGCCATTTCCGCAACCAATATCAATCACTGTTTTTCCGGTAAGATCACCAAAGCTTTTTTCCATCCACTGCCATTCGTCTTTACGGACTTTGATATCCTGGAAAACGGCATCATACAATTGAGCAACCCGATTGTAAGTCGCATCAGGTTGTGCAGCAATCGGTTTAAACGATTTTAATTCTTCCAAGCGGCAACTTCCGCTGTATTTTTTCAGGGAACCTTTCAAGCCATGCGATTTCTTGCCTATGCAACCTGCTCCGTATACATTTTCGGATTGATCACTGGTGCGTTTGAATACGTGTTTGTCGGCTGAAAACGTGGTATACCAATGATAACCAAAGGTTTCAACACCCGCTACCTGCGCAAAAAAGGCAGCAAACCAACGTGCGGAACGACAGCAATGAAAGTAGGCTTTTCCGTTGGGAGCAAAAGACAAAGGCAATTGTTTCCACTCATACGGACTATATTGCTCAGGATAATCGACTGTTCCATACATGGGGCCATACATTCCGGCGTGGCCAATGAAATGAAATTCGTCCAGTTGCTGCTGATTCGCCGCAACTTCCGAAAACAAAGCAGTTAGTTCTCGTTTGCCTACAATGCCTTCACAGCGCACTTCGCCTGCGTAACGTTCCTTGATTTCACGTGTCATAGTTGCCGCAATTCGGGCAAACATGTCACTTCCTTTGCGGTATTGGGTTGTATAAACAATGAGGATCATAGGCGGTTGGCAGTAGAATTGGTGTTACAAAATCCAATTGGGATGAAACTCAACGGCGGTTGCACCTTTTCCGTATTCCGAAAAATCAGCATCGTATACTTCAATCTGGTCTTGTTGAGCTAAATAGGTGCGGATCTCGTTTTTCAACACGCCTTCACCCACTCCGTGAATCACAATCAGTTTATGAATGCCTTCGCGTTTGGCTTTTTTGAACATACTTCGAAATTCGGCCACTTGTTTCAGCATGATTTCGGTATTGCTCATACCTTGGTGCGATTCGAGAATTTCTTCGATGTGCAGGTCAACTTCCCAAACAGTCAGCGGTTTTCGTTGTCCGGTTTTTTCCTGCAAAATGCGGTAATTCACTTCTTGTTCCACATTATCTTTTTCAATCGTCAGATTCTTATCGTATTGTTCGCTGTGGATAAACACGAGTTCGCTGAGCTGGAATTTACGCTCGAAACCGCTTTCATCTTCCACCATGGCTTGTTGTCCGTCGATACTTTTGATGATGCCGTAACCTTTTTCGTAGAGATAACCTACGCGTTGTCCTGTTTCAAAGCCCATTAAATTCTACTCCGTTACTTTGTAAGACAAAAAATACCGAGCCAAGAATGGCTGCGATCCAAATGAACAGGATAAATGCCACATAACCGGGACCTGCATCTTTTTCCAGAGGTGGTTCCAGCATATTGTTGACTTCGCCGGCCACAATCAATGACGTGTCCGTTTCTTCGGCATTTTCCATGAATTTTCGTAAACCGGGCGTGTGTTCGAGTACTTCCTTTTTGATGAAATGATACGCACGATCCGTTAATTTCTCATACGTGGTCGTGTATTCAACGTCCGAATCACGCAAGGATTTATGTACCAAATAACGTCTGTGGCGACTGCGCACCTGGAACCCCATCAGGAAGCCGAATACCATGAATAGATACGAATCGAAGAAAAACCCGAATACGATCAGGGCAATGGAAGAGACGAATGAAAAAACAACCTGGAACAGTTCAATTCGCTGAAAAAATAGCGTATTCAGTAAGCGTCCGCCGTCCATTGGTAAAATTGGCAGCAGGTTAATCGCATTGATCAGGAACGACCAAAGCGCGACTTCAACCATCCATAAAATCTGTAGTTGGTGGCCAAGAAACCAGAAAACAACTGCCAGCGCAATTCCGGGAAGCGGCCCAGCCAAAATAACCAGGATGCTTTCTTTCTGGCGGTATTCGTCTTTGCTGCCGTGAACAAAAGCACCCATTAGCGGCACAAACAGCATTCGCACGTTTTTATAACCGAAACGTTTCATCATGAGAAAATGTCCCATTTCATGAACGATCAGTACAGCCATTAATTCAATCAGGAAAACAATTTGCTGCCCGAAAAACAACAAAAAAGTCATTGCGAAGAGTACAATCGAAAAGATCGTAACCGCAATATGCCCTCGGCGTTGTTCTTCCTTTTCCAGAAAAGGCTTGGGCGGATATAATGAATTGAACTCGTTTTCCATAGCGTCTTAACAAATATAATAGGAATAAGGCGGATTTTTAAATTATGAATGATGGAATTATCAATTATTAAGGGAGGAAAGAAAATTGAAAATGTAAAATTGAAAATTGAAAAGGTGTTTAGGTAGATTTCGCGATTCAATTTCTTAACGGGGTTCTTTCTTTTCAATTTTCCATTTTAAATTTTCCATTCAAAAAGAAGAATGGATTTATCATCACTAAAAGTGATAAAACGGTTTTGGTCAATTGCCACACATCCGTTGACAGAACGATTGTGCCCACCTTGTTTGAATTCAATGCGCTGTGTGACTTTCCATTCGTTGCTGTCCCAGATTTTGATGGTTTTATCCATAGAAACAGTGATAATTTGGTCGCCGCATTGCTCGATTCCGTAGATGGTTTGGTAATGTGCCGGCCATTCCTGTAACAATTTCCCGGTTGAAATATCCCAGAGTCGTAAATGCGCATCTTTTCCACCGGATAACAATGTATTCGTAATTTCATTGAAAGACACTGCCACTACACCACCTTCATGCGCCTGCTGTTTATTGATTTCATTAAAAGTCGGTAATTCCAATTGTCGCCACGAACCATCCTGGCAGGCAATAAACAGTATGTTTCCGGCGTGTTTGATCGACCTGATCTTACCACAATCCAAATGAAAGGTTGTGAGCAGTTTTCCTGTATAATCCACGACGAGTATATGACCTTCGGCGTCGCCTAAAACCATCCATTTTTCTACCGGACAATCAACCACGCTAAACAATGCTTTTCCGAGGAAATTGTGTTCCCAAACCAATTGTTTCGAATCGGTGTTGATGGCGATAATCGTTCCGTTGGTACAACCGATAATGAGCAAGCGCTCGGACGCAACAATTCCAAGCGTATATGCCGGAGCGTCCAGTTTTACGGTAAAAGAATCCTGTTTTCCGTCGGAAGTATTCCAGCGGGTTACAAAACGGTCGCCTGCGGTACTGTAGATAAAATCGCCGAAAACGGTGCAGGCATAAACGGGGGCGCTATGTCCGGAAATAACAACCGATTTTCGCCACGTCATGTGTTATGCTTCGTCTTCCACCTCGTCAGAATCGACTTGTTTGAGCCGTTCAGCGTAATCAGAAGGAAGGAATTCAAAGAATGTATCGCCTCTCAATCCCAAACGCAGGCATTCCAGTGGGATTACTTCATTCGGACCGATATTTCCAAGGTTCACGTTGGCGCCAAACAATTTCACGAACCATACCTGCTGGTTCTTTTGCGGTGCTTCCCACAAAATATCTTCCGGATTTACACGGGCAATGATCTTGTTGATGAGCATGGTATGTGCTGTTCCGTTCGGACGAAAAACGCCGACGTTTCCAGCCTCACGACCTTCAGCGATTACCTTCCATGAACCTGCTTCGAGTTCGGTACTCATCATTTTGATCCAACGTCCCGGACTGATCAGAATACCGGAATCTTTTGAACCAACTTCCGACATAACAGTGCGGGTTTTTGATAAACGATGGATCAATTCCAGTTTTTCGTCGTGATTAATGATAATGGAGCCGTCTGAAATTTCAGCCAGGTCCATTTTGTATTTATCGAGCAAACGAAGGTAATCTTCAAATTTCCCACGGGCATAAAATGCTTCAAAGAGCGTTCCGCCAAAGTAAGTACGCAAACCGGCATCTTTGTACAATTGCAGTTTTTCTTCAAGGTTCTTGGTCACATATGCAGTTCCGAAACCAAACTTGACAATATCGGTCAAATGTGCGTTTCCTTCAACAAAGTGTTCTGCTTCGCGCAGACTTAATCCTTTATCCATCATCATGGTCAAACCATGATTCCGTGGTTGTTGTGTGCGTTCGGGAATGAACGGTAAGTCAAAATTCATGTATTTCTTGTACTAAATTGGGTCATTTTATACACAGGAAAAACCTGCATTTATTCATTCAACGGGTCAAATTTACAAATTCCGGCACATTCATCAATTCGGGATAACGTACAAAAAGTTCTTTAGTCTTTTCTGGATCTTTTGCAAAGCATTCGGAAATGATAATAGTCGCCTCCTCCATACGTCCCGAAAGCCAGTTCAGGTACATAATAGGCAACAGCGCGAAAAAAGTATTGTTGTGAATGAGGTAGTCTTCTACAAAGGCGCGAACTCTTGTTGGATGATGTTCCAGAAGAAAATCAACATAATCGAAAAAAGCATCTTCGTTGTTGGGCTCCAGCGCCAGGCATTTCAAATAAGCACTTTCGGCTTCGTCGAGTAATTCGCAATTTTCCAGCGCACCGGCGTATACGTGATGGTAACCATCCATTTCCGGCTCTATTTCCAACGCACGCTCGATGTAATGCAAACTTTCCTTCGGTTTTCCCTGCAAATCTTTCACGATGCCCAAACCAAGCCATGCTTCTGCCAGATTGGGTGCCAATGTCAAACTTTTTTGGTAGAATTCCCAGGCAAGATCGAGTTCTTCCAATTGTTCATTGGCTTCACCTAAGTAACAGTAAGTCAGCGCATCATCACCATCCAAGTCAATACATCGGGTGAAACATTCAATCGACTCATGGTATCGTTCCAGGGTCAGATAAGCGTTCCCCATATTGAAATAAGCCGGCGAAAAATTGGCGTTGATCGCTACGCAATATTCATAGGCATTAAGCGCATCGGTGAAATTTTCGGCTTTTGAAAAGGTGTTTCCGAGATTGTACCAGGCTGTAAACGAGTATGGATTTTCGTCCAAAAAGTCGGTATAGGACTTCATAGCACGCTTGTAATCGCCCAGCTGATCGAAGCAGAAAGCCAACTCATAAAGTGCTCCTTCATTTTTCGGATTGAGCCGCATGGCTTCTTCCAATACTTCTATTGCGCCGGAAAAATCACGCAACTGCTCTAATTCCGAAGCAAGGTCGAGGTAAATTTCATCTTTATCTTCCGAATCGGCCAGTTCGAGTGCATCACGAAAATAGCGAACAGCGCGTTTACTGTCACGTAACTGACTGAATATAGCCGCTTTCGTAAGGATCAATTCAACCGAACGGCTGTCCATTTTCTCGGCTTCCGCCAAAATATTAAGCGCTTCTTTCAACTGCCCCAAACCGGACATTGACTGTGCTTTACGAATAAAAAACAGGGCATGAAACGGGTATTGCTGAATTCCTATTTCTGCTGCGGCATTTGATTTTGTGTAATTACCATTGATGAGATAGTGATCAATTATCGCCTCAAGACGGTCGCTGTCATAGAAACCAACTGCATTTTGTGCCAGTTGTGTTTCGAAACGCTCCAAATCTTCGCTCAAATGACCATCTTGTGGCTCTTCTTCCCAATCGAACATAGACCGATTTATCTTATTTAAGATAAAGGTACGACTTTTCAGATTGATTCATCGGTGATGAAGGAGAGTTTACACACATGTTTTTCACATTCTTGTAAAAACCAGGTTGTATAACCATTTTTTCACCGCAAATGAGCAAAGAAAAGGATAAGTTTGAGTTGTGAAAAAACATTAAATGGACATCGGGAGAAACATCTTGTGGATTTCCTGAACTAAAACCAACAATGATTGAGCAGCAATCTCTATATATTCAGTGGATTAGGAACGGATCATCGCGTTTTTCAACGAGTCGATTTCGGTGAATGGAATCCGAAGTATATTCAATGGATCACACCCGAAAAACAGGAAACAATAGAGCAATATGCCTTGAGATTGTCAAAACAAATTCCTGAAGAAAATCCTACAATCATCGGGTTGTCTTTTGGCGGAATGGTGGCTATTGAGGTCTCTAAACTTTTAAATCCTAAACAATTAATTCTGCTTGCAACTGCGAAAACGAAACAGGAAATTCCATGGTATTACAAAGCAGCAGGAAAAATGAATCTGCACAGACTCTTACCGTTACGATTTCTGACACATTCAACTACTCTTTCCAACTGGTTCTTTGGTACAACCGATGCCTTTGACCGCAATTTACTGAAGCAAATACTTTTGGAAACCAATCCTGTGTTTCTGAAATGGTCCATTGACCAAATTGTAAAATGGAACAACGAAACTCTAATTGAGAACGGTACTCACATCCATGGAACGAATGATCGAATTCTACCGAAGCAATTTGTAAAAGCAGATTGTTCCATAGAACGTGGCGGGCATTTTATGACGGTTAATAAAGCTGATGAAGTTTCTTTGCTAATTCAACAAATCATCAAATCTTAATCGACCAATTCTCCTATTTAACGTGAGTTCGGGATAAGAGTTTGATTAATTGATCGCGATTGTCATCCTTTTGTCTCTCTGCCATACTTGGTTATTCAACTTTGATTCTTTACATTTGTTAGTTAAAACCAATAAAATCTATATGAAATTGATAATCAATAACTTACCTAAAAGAAGAAGCATTATTCTTGTCGTAGCTCTACTCTTTACAACGATCAGATTATTGGCCCAAAAGGAAGTCGAATACATCAATCCTCCGCTAATCTCCAGCGATTATTACACCATCGAAGTCAAGGAAATTCTTGCAACCTCAGAGTCTTTCAAATTTGATTTGGTAATTGAGAACAAAAGCAGTGATAAAGTATTGCTTTTAGACCCGTCTAAAATTTCAATTTATTTCAATGATGTAGCCTATTATCCAGTTAAATCAGGGCTCGTTGCGAAAATAACCAGCAAGGAAGATCCGGTGATCATGATTGCCCCAAAATCGAAAAAAAAGGAAGCGATTACAGTTGAAGGTAATGCCAATTTCAAATTAGAAGCTGTAAAAATTGTGATTCCTAACATTAGTTACAATGGCGCACTTCAGCCTGCTCCAACTTTACCTGCATATACCGTAAGTGCATTACCCAAAGTAGTGGATCCGGCTATAGGTGAAGTTAATATCGTGGAACTTGAACTGAAAAAACAGAAATGGACCGCAAAACTTGATATTATCCGTAATTCGACCAGCGAAATTATTTTGGTAGATCTCACAAAAATCAAAGGTATTTCAAAAACGGGAGCTGAACTTGCTACAACAGCAAAATCACCTTTGGGAATCAATAAATACGATTTTAATGATGAAAAAATTGCTTTAAAACCAGGAGCTGAATACAAACTCTATCTTTCTATTGATGATCTCGACGCAAGTTTGAATGAAATTAGTCTTGCGGGTGTTTTCGAGCGTTATAGTATTGCTGAGTTGACTATTGCTCCGATACTAGTGAGAAAAGTTGGCAGTGATGTAGCAAAAACAGAAACGCCAAAAACCACACCACCAGTTCAACAGAGTACACCGGTTACCCAGAGTACACCAATTACACAGAGCACACCGGTTACTCAAAGTACACCGGTTACACAGAGCGCACCAGCCACTTCTAATTCTCAATGTGCACCGTTTATTGGCAATCCGGCCGCAGGTAAAGTAAAGGTCAATTTTTATAACAATGATGGTTATTGCTTTGAAGTGCTTTCACCGGGCAGTTCTTATACGAATGGAACAACCAACAACGCAACCATTTACTTTAATTATGGCAAAGCGAATATCATTATCAAAATGAATGGAGCGGTAATCATTGAAGAGGAAATCAAAAATACTCAAACTATGCAGGCTGTTTCCTACATGATCAAAAATAAAAAAGGAGAATGGTCATTGGATAGACAAGCAATGGAAATAACTCCTGAAGCACAGGCACGCATGGATCAAATGCAAGCTGATTCAAAAGCATGGCATGAAGAAAATAAAAAAGAATCAGAAGAGTGGCACGCAGAACAAAGTGCAAAACATGAGGCATTGGTGAAAGAAAATGAAAAGGATGACGAAGAAGATGCTAAAAGCAGTGGTACTTCCGGAAGCAGCGGAGGAACATCAGGAGGTGGTTCCGGGAATACCAAAATATCAGGATCAGGATCAACTACTTTTACGATCACTTATAAAGGAACTCCGGTTTGTAATACTGAAATTTCATTCATTCAGGGTGGCTCCAGAGTAGCTGGCGGTACTACAAATGATAATGGCGCTTTCAAATCTGATTTCAATGGTACGATTGGAGTAGCTTTTACCGTAAAAGGTCAACGGGGTAATACCACATGGGAAATAAAAGATTTTTATGCTTTGCCTAATAACGACCCGGAAATCGGTTTGCGTCTTGAAGATTTCGAGAAACAAATGGATGAAATGTCACAAATGGCTGGCGAACAAGACAGCGAAATGGGAGCTATCATGGGTGGATTTACAGCTGCTGTAAGTGTTGCCGGATGGGGAGTTACAGACGGTTGCAAGTAATTTAAACCGAGCGTATTGAATGCCACTCGAAATATTTTTTTCAAGTGGCATTTTTTTATGATACAAATGAGTTAGAAATAAAACTTCACCACAGCGCTTACGCTGTAGCTTCAGCGAAGGAGCACGTTTTTTTTGAAGGAAAGGCGTGTTAAGTTCTCAAAGGAATTTTGTAAAGACGGTCTTTGTGAACTTTGTAACATGTCAAACTTGCCCTTTTCTTTTTTCTTTGTGGTGAAATTAAATTGTAATTCACATTAGTTTCCAATCGGAGTGCCATAGGGTTGTCAGTGAACCGCATTACTTTCGGCGCTTAACTTTAAGAACATGACAACAATTGATTCATTCCACATCATCGGAATTTCGGTACGCACTACCAATGAAAATGCACAATCGGCAACAGATATCGGGGCGCTTTGGCAACGGTTTATGGCGGAACAAATTATGGCAAAGATTCCGTCGAAAACAGATAACGACATTGTTTGCGTATACACCGATTACGAAAAAGACCACACTGCTCCATACACTACTTTACTGGGTTGTAAAGTCGAAAACCTGGACCATATTCCCGAAGGAATGACCGGTAAAACAATCAATTCCAATTCGTATGAACAATTTACTGCTGTCGGAAACGCACAGGAAGGCGCTGTTTACAACGAATGGATAAAAATCTGGAATTCAGATCTAAACCGTGCTTATACCGCCGATTTTGAAGTTTATAGCGCTGAATCGTTTGATCCGGTAAATGGTAAAGTTCCGATATTTATTGCTGTAAAATGACACAGGTCGATGACTTTTTTCTGAAACAGCAAGAACCTGTAAAATCGTGTTTGCTGGCGTTGAAATCGGTGATTCAGAACATTGATCCGGAAATCGAATTGAGCCTTCGCTACGGAATGCCGTTTTTTATCTTGAAAGGAAAACGGTTCTGTTATTTGTGGATCCATAAAAAATACCGGCAGCCGTACATCGGTTTTGTGGATGGAAACCAAATGAATCACCCGGAATTACTACAGGAAGACAGAACACGGATGAAAATTCTGCTGATTGATCCGGAGAAAGACATTCCGGTTGAGTTGGTGGAATTACTAGTGGAAGAAGCCATGAAATTGCTTTAAAACAACATTAAATCCCGTTCGTAATTTTGCAAATTGGCATGTCAATTATTGCGCTGTAAATTCGCGAAATTACGAACGGTTATTTGGTCTGAAAATGACTACTTTTAGTGCTTAAAATGCGCTCGCGGCAATGATCCCAAATCGTTTCACATATCCTTCACCCGGCTTTGATTTTTACTGGAAACAGGGACGTGGACGAAAAATGTTGCGAAAGTTGGACAAAATTCCCGGAAAGGAACTCATTGAACAGCACATTCCCCTACTCTTTGAATTTGATCAGCTTGCCGATGAAGTGGTTCGTGAAACGTATCTCAAACTTGGTTATCAAAAAACTGACGCACTTTTAAATACCATTTTCGAAGCGGGAATTGAAGCTGCCCCAGAAGCCCCGGAATCATTGAAACAATTGTTCAGAGAAGTGAACACCGTTCCCGAATGGCTGGATTGGACAAAACTCGAACAAGGATCAGCATTTTGCAGAAGAAGTAGTTCTCTTGGTTTAGTTGTGTTACGCAACTATTGTTTAATGGGTGGTTACGAATCGGCAGCCATCAACAAACCATTGATCTTTACCGGAGCGCTCAAAAAAGGCGACGCCAAACGCATTGCCGAAACCACGGAATTCTGGGTGGCAATTACCCATAAAAATGCGCTCAATCAAAACGCTGCCGGATTTAAATATGCCGTAAAAGTGCGTTTAATGCATGCTTACGCACGTGTTTCTGTGCGCAAAATGCCCGAATGGGAAAACGAATCGTGGGGCGAACCGATTAATTTGTGGGACATGATCGCCACCAATCTCGGATTTTCATTAGTGTTTATGGAAGGCTTGAAAAACCTCGGATTAAAACCCAATCAGCAGGAAATTGAAGGATTGTTTCATTTGTGGAAATATGTCGGTTACTTATTGGGAATTCCGGCGCATTACCTTCCCGATACCGAGAAACAAGCCATTGCCGAACTCTATAAATGGACGATCACGCAACCGCCAGCCGATGAAGACACCCAAGCATTGGCGCAAGCCCTGATGAATGAACCGTACAATGTTTCGTTCCCGAAATACCTGTGGCAAAAACGATTGGTGCTCAATGTTCACCTGGCTTACAATTACTTTTTCCTGGGGAAACGCTCCTGCAATGAAATGGGATTACCTAAATCTTCACTTGGTTTTTTACCACGTTTGGTTCCTGTTTTCCGATTTATTCCCGAAATGATTACGCAACGCAGCAAGCGCTACTACGACAAACGTGTCGAAAACGGACGAAAAAAACAGGAACACATCAAAGACCTTTTCCTGGAAGGACATTCGGCAGCTTTGGCACATCATCCACATCGGGCAAAGTAAAAATGCTTCTCAAATAGTGTTAAATCTGTCCATAGCATGTTCCTGATCCGTATTTTCGGCAAAACTCATGACATGAAATTGTTCTTTTTGGCTTCGGCGATTCTTCTCTGTTCTTTCAGTCAACCTTTTGTTCCGGGCTGTGACGAGCGCATCTTTGCCTGGGAACAACAAACGGCCAATGATGAACGTTTTGTTGATTTCCCTAAGGTTTCAGGAAAGAAAAATGGTCCTAAATATGTTGGTGGTGACAAAGGATTAGACAAACTAATCCGCGAAAAACTCATTCTGTCGGAAGATGCTCAGGGCCATGTATTTAACCTCAATTATTATTTTGTGGTCAATTGTGATGGTTCTATCGGCGATGTCGTGATTTTGGGAGATGAAATCGTAACTGAATGGACGAATATCCGGAACATTATTGTACACACTGTAGGATGGAAACCGGCGCTTTTCAACAAGAAACCCGTAAATTGTATCTATTTTCGCACCCTGATGATTAACGGTAAAGAATATACATCCAAATGAAATTCCAGGTTCTGATTGCAGCTGTTTTCAGCACATTTCTCTTCTTTTTTATGACAAATCTGCTTTACGGATTTTCGCCATTAGTTGATGAGATAACAGCTTCATTGGATTATCACCTTTTTTGGTCCATTTCCATCATCGATGCTACTGTTTTTGCATTAATTCCTTGGATTGTATTGATCCTGATACGAACAGGAGAAAAACAAACGCTCAAACATCAACTGGGGCTAACTGCTTTATTTCTGATTGGTGCATTTATCTTCTTTATCTTCGGTTTTTTGATGATGAGCATCAAAACAAGCCCCAATCCATTGTTTCCGAGTTACTTGAAATTTCAGCCATTCAGCCACTATTGGGCACTATGTTTCGCGTTGAGTAACCTGCTTATTTCGGGTATGTATCTGTTCGACCGCAAACGGAAACGTGATGAGCAAGACGTGATTGACTAACTTCATTCCACATCAAATATCTTCCGTGTCGTTTCAAATTGTAAGTATATTTGACTATGACTTTCGAAACACACATTCCCGCTGCTCCACTTTCCAAATACATTGAAAACATCGTATTCTACGCCGATTATTTCCCGGAATTTTTTCTGGAAAAACTCTTGCCCGACGGAAGTATTTACCTGCTGATCGATTTTAAAGACGAACCAAAAAAGTGTTTTCATTCCAATGATTTCACCGAATTTGAATCCTTCACTAAAAGTTATGTTTCCGGACAGCACAAAGGATTTATTTACATCGAATCCACCAACGATTCTTCGATGATGGTGGTGCAATTCAAAGCAGGCGGCGCTTCCCCGTTTTTCGATTGCCCGATTTCCGAGATGAACGAATGCGTGCGTCATTCTGAATATTATTTTGGTGATGGACTCAATAATTTGCGGAGCGAATTGATCGGGATAGAAGATATTCCGGCCAAATTTCAGCGAATGGAACAGTTTCTGCTCGACCGTTTGCATCCAACCGACGAAAATACACCACTGGAACTCATCCTTGATCTGCTGAAAAACAAACCGTTTCAGATCAGCACCAGGGAACTGGCAGAAACCGCCGGGATCAGTCAAAAACACCTGATCAGTTTATTTGATCGTCATGTGGGATTGACTCCAAAAGCACTCACCCGTATTTTTCGGTTTCAGCAAGTTATTCAGCAGGTTGAAGAACAGGAAACCATAGACTGGCTGCAGATTGCCATCGATTGCGGTTATTACGATCAATCGCACTTCGTGAAAGATTTTTATACGTTTTCAGGCATCAATCCAAGCCAATACCCCGAAGCGAGAGGCGAATACCTTAATTATATTCCGGTCCGAGAGTAAAATGTAAGGGCAACTCGCGAGTCGCCCTTACATCTTACTCTCAGGTAAATTTTTTACAATACCGTTTCAGTCAATTCATCGAGTTTTACCTTCAAAAAACAAACAAGATGGAACACTTAAACTGGTTAGCAATTGCCACTGCCGCATTTGCAAATTTCGCCCTTGGAGGCTTGTGGTATTCACCTGCTCTTTTCGGAAAACGGTGGCAAAAAGAAAACAATCTCACGGATGAAGAACTGAAAAACACCAATCAATTACGGGTTTTTGGCTTCTCTTTTATGTGGTCGGCAGTGATGTCGGTCAACCTCGGTTTTTTCCTGGCCGACAAAAACACAGATGTTTCCTGGGGAGCAATCGCCGGATTATTAGCCGGATTGGGTTGGGTAGCAATGGCCATTTTTATCATCGGATTATTCGAACGAAAATCGACCGCATACATGCTCATCAACGCCGGATACATGATCGTGTCGTTTGTATTGATGGGCGTAATTATTGGTGCCTGGAGGTAACTTTTCACCTTCCAATTATTAAAAACGCTGATTTTACCCGACTGAACGTCAATCTTTCGTCCCAATCGTTTGATTTTATTGATTTTAGTAGTACCTTTGCCCCCTGTTTTAAGACAGGAGCCCGTTGTTTCCGACCAGGACGGGGTTTAATTATATCTTTCAAGTTGAGCGGAACGTCTTGAAATACAAGTAACAAAGCCAAAACATGGCAAAACAAATTAGCGCGCAGGGTTCTGCGGATTTTGATTGGGACGCATTAGCGTTAGACGGTTATACCTTGATTGAACGTTCTGAAATGGCAGACGTTTACGGTAAAACCCTTACTTCTATCAACGAGAAAGAAGTAATTGAAGGAACTGTGATCGCAGTGACTAAAAAAGAAGTAATCATCAATGTTGGTTACAAATCGGAAGGTGTGATTCCTGCTTCTGAATTCCGTTACAACCCGGATTTGAAAGCTGGAGATACAGTTGACGTATTCGTAGAATGCCAGGAAGACAAAACAGGTCAGCTGGTTATTTCTCACCGTACGGCACGTATGCACAAAGCATGGATTCGTGTAAACGATGTATTGCGTACCGGTGAAGTAATTACAGGTTTCGTGAAATGTCGTACGAAAGGTGGTTTGATCGTAGATGTATTTGGAATTGAGGCGTTCTTGCCAGGTTCACAAATCGACGTGAAGCCTATCCGTGACTACGATGTATACGTTGGTAAAAACATGGAATTCAAAGTGGTGAAAATCAACCAGGAATTCCGTAACGTAGTTGTTTCGCACAAAGCATTGATCGAAGCAGAACTCGAAGAACAAAAGAAACAAATTATCTCCGGCCTCGAAAAAGGACAAGTATTGGAAGGTACTGTGAAAAACATTACTTCTTATGGTGTCTTCATCGACTTGGGTGGTGTAGATGGTTTGATTCACATTACAGACCTTTCTTGGGGTCGTGTAAATCATCCGGAAGAGATCGTGGAATTGGATCAGAAATTGAACGTTGTAATCTTAGACTTCGATGATGATAAAAAACGTATCGCTCTTGGATTGAAACAATTGCAACCACATCCATGGGATGCATTGGATACTAACTTAGCTGTTGGTGACAAAATCGCAGGAAAAGTAGTTGTATTGGCAGATTACGGTGCATTCATCGAAATCGCTGCAGGAGTTGAAGGGTTGATCCACGTTTCAGAAATGAGCTGGTCACAACACTTGCGTTCTGCGCAGGATTTCATGACTGTTGGTGATACAGTTGAAGCGGTGATCCTTACATTGGATCGCGAAGAGCGCAAAATGTCATTGGGTATCAAACAATTGATGCCAGATCCATGGTCCGCTATCGAAGCCAAATACGCTGTTAATACACGTCATAAAGCAAAAGTTCGCAACTTCACTAACTTCGGCGTATTCGTTGAATTGGAAGAAGGTGTTGACGGATTGATCCACATTTCAGATCTTTCTTGGCAAAAGAAAATCAAACACCCGTCTGAGTTCTGCAAAGTAGGTGACGAAATGGAAGTTGTGGTATTGGAAATCGATCGTGAAAACCGTCGTATCTCTTTAGGTCACAAACAATTGGAAGAAAATCCATGGGAAGTATTCGAAACAATCTTCGGAGAAGGTTCGGTACACCAGGGAACAATCATTGAAACCAAAGACAAAGCCGGTGTTGTTGCATTGCCTTACGGTGTAGAAGGAATTTGTCCTTCTAAACACTTACGTAAAGAAGATGGAACCAACGCGAAAGTGGAAGAGACATTGGATTTCAAAGTGATTGAATTCAATAAAGAAGCGAAGAAAATTGTTGTATCTCACACACGGACGTTCGAAGAAGGTATCGATGAGAAACCAACAAAATCATCAAGCTCTACAGGCAACAAGAAAGCAACCGGCGGTAACAACGCAGGAAGTGCTACTTCTCAAGCTGTAAAAGCAATCAACCAAGGTAATGAAAAATCAACTTTAGGTGATTTGGATGCTTTGGCTGCTTTGAAAGAAAAAATGGAAGGCGGAGAGTAATCTCAATCTTTCCTTTAAATACTAAAATCCCTTATTGGCTTAGGCCGGTAAGGGATTTTTTATTGGGATTGTTTTGTACCTTTCCCCTAACATAAGTACAGCATCATGAAACAGTTGATCTTCCTGTTCTTCCTAATCGGACTGCAATCCAATCTTTCAGCGCAAAGCGACACCGTTCTCATTGTGCGTAGCAATACACTATCAGGCAATGAACCATCAGTTGATACGTTTCTGTTTGACTCTCCGATGCTCGGACAGGTGCTGATCGGAACATGTATCCTCCCAAACACACATGGACAAGTAATATCCTGGGGAAAAGGCGTTTATTTTGATAAGGTCACCAAAACCGACTGCATGGACCATGGAGACAAGGTATACTCGGAAGAAACACGAATCAATGACTTCACCATTAATGATACTTCATTAATCGTCGACATGACTTTCATTGACAATTGCTGTTACGAATTTCTCTGCGATGCCGAAATGGGTGACGATGGAATTTTACACCTGAAATACACCGGCTACGGCAGTTTTTGCGGCTGTATATGCTGCTTTGGAGTACAGTATCACTTCCTGCTCGACAAATCAGCCGAGGATTATAATCTTAAAGGCATCATGCTCGAAGATAATCCTAAAACTCTTCGGAAGATCGAGTAAGATTTTGGATCGGGATGAATCCCAATCCAAAATCTATATATCTAATGTTATCCAAGTGGGGGCGCGATTCATCGCGCCCCCACTGCGTTTTACAACAAATTCAACTGCAACAAACTCATCCGTTGCAAAAAATAAATGTTAAAAAAGGTACTTTGTATTGCATAGTACTAAAGTTTACCTATATTTGTGTCATAAATAGTACTAACGATGAATGTAGAAAACACCCAGGCACAAATGCGGAAAGGAATCCTGGAGTTTTGTATTCTCAGCATTCTGAACCAGGGAGAAGCTTATCCTTCCGAAATACTTGACCGGCTCAAAACCGGAAAGTTGATCGTAGTGGAAGGAACACTTTACCCCTTGCTCACCCGCTTGAAGAATATGGAACTCCTCACCTATCGCTGGGAAGAATCCACTTCCGGTCCGCCGCGAAAATATTACAGCATCACGGAGTCAGGAAAGGAATCACTGGCCGCATTGCTAATCACTTGGAATGAATTACAACATGCCGTAACTACGGTTACCGCTCAACAAAACGAATTATGAAAAAAACACTCTCTATTCATTTAGGCCGTCAATTGTTTATCATTGAAGAAGATGCTTACGACCGCCTTCAGCAATATTTGCAACGCCTCGAAAATTCCCTGAAAGGAGAAGAAGGTGTCGGTGATATCATTGAAGATATTGAAATGCGGTTTGCCGAACTCCTCATGAGTTACTTGGGGGAAAACCGTAAAGTAGTGACCATAGAAGACGTGGAAAAAGGTGTTTCCTCTCTGGGTGAACCCGAAGAAATTTCGGAAGACGCACCGAAAGAAGAACCACAAGGCAAACGAACTGAATGGTACGAACCAAAACAGCGTAAGTTTTACCGCGATACAGAAAACGGTATGCTTGCCGGTGTTGCCGCAGGATCTGCTGCTTATATTGGCATTGATCCGGTGATTGCAAGATTGATTTTTGTCATTCTCCTGTTCACAGGAATCGGGGTCCCGCTTTATATTATCTTATGGATTATTGTTCCCAATGCTTCCACTCCATCCGAACGCTTGCAAATGCATGGAAGACCTGTCACAGTTGATTCGTTGAAAGAAGAATTCACCAAAGCCGGCGAACGCATCAAAGACGATGCGAGGAATGCCAAACACCGCTTTCAATCGGGTAACGATCACATTACCAAACGTGTTCGCAGCTTGGTCACTGTTTTTGCCAGGATTATCGGGATTGGAATGATTATTATGTCATTTCTTTGGCTCCTTTTCTTTACATTAACTATTACGGGAGTCATTGATTTCATTCCTACAACGGGCGATGAAGAATATACTTCCCTACACGATTTCTTGAAAATAGCCGTTCCGGAGAGCCAAACATTCATCTTAATGTGGACGGCCATTTTGCTGATCGGATTTGCTGCTCCGCTTTTCGGTTTCCTGGTCGGATCACGTTTGTTCATGCAGCGTGCCACCCGTTTTTTTAAAATAAATCTGATCATCTTCCCTACTTTACTGGGAATCGGAATTATCTGTGCAATCATAAGCGGTGTGCATATAAGTCGTGATTTTGCTGTGTATGAAGATTTGGAACGCGCCAAATTCACTAGTAATACAGATGTGCTCATCATTGAGGAAATGCCTGAATACTATCACAATCAACGTGTCGTTTCATCAGGTGGTATCGACTTTTTTCACATCAAAAATGGCAAAGTAAAAGAAGAAGGTGTAATGATTACTTACTTACCAAGTCATGATTCCCTTTTTCATATTTCACAGGTTGTGAGTGCTCACGGTTTAGACAGTGAAGAGACTTACGAACGATGCAACAATGTCAGTCACACCATGCAGTTATTGGGAACAAAACTGGTCGTATCCCCTACTTATACTTATCCGGTAAAAGACGGTTTCAGGGATCAGGAAGTGGAAATCAAAATCGAAATTCCGGAAGGAAAAAAACTAATCGTAAAAGGAGTTACCATACAATACCCGCTCACTCAAAACAGCGGCATGTTACACCAAAATCAACCTTTCGAACCTTGGGATTGGGATTAAGGCACCCGATCTTTTTTTGTAGCAAAGTAAGAAAGCGCCGTCTGTAGTGATACAAACGGCGCTTTTTTCGTCAGGTAAAACCCTTTTCCTAACGAGATACAGTTTCTTCTTTTTCCTCGTCGCGGGGAACTAAAAACGTTTCCAGTTTATAGAGAATTCCTTTTTCGTCATAGTGTTTCCATTCGCCTATTTTCTGATCGCATTCGTTGTACTTCCCTGTTGTTTTAATAACCAGTAAAGGCTCGAAATGACGATAGCCTCTTCCGAATTGAGGTCCTCCGCTTTGGATTTGGAATTGAATTTGATCTCCGAATTGAAGGTTGTCCATCGTCAACACCGACGGTTTCGGATCATGAAATTCAACAAACAAATGCACAAAATCAGTAGTACTGTATCCGTAAAAATGCCGGATCTGATTGTTCACATAATCTACACGAATAGAATCATACTCCTTCGCTGTATTCAATTCATGAGAAACACCATAAAAGCCGTTCTGAAAATCATTTCTCGGGTTGATATAAGCAAATGATCTTAACTTATTATGATAAATCCACTCTCCTTCTTTTTTGTATTCCACCAAAGGCGGAGCTGCGTACAAATCAACTCCCTGATAACCCAAATCGTCATTTCCACCGTTATTGCCGACCACATTCATACTTTGTGATGAAAGTGAAAATGAATTCAGGGCTGTCAATTCAATATTCTGGAACCATTGCAGGTTACCCGGATTGTGAATCTTTTCTTTTCCTGATGCCAGTAATTCGCCTTGAACATTGTAAATGTCTGTCCATACAAGTGTTGAATCAATTGGTGTGCGTACGTATTTTAATTCGGATCTGCTCTCGTAATTGGTTTTGGTAACAGCATACCCGTCTTTGAATAAAATTTCTTCGATGATCTGGCCCGAATGGCGATCAAAGCGCGTACGAATCCCATTCAATTTGTCATTGTCCCAAAACTCGGTTCGGCACAGTTGCGTTGTTCCCTGGTAATATTCCTCCCATTTTCCGGAACGTTTTCCATGTGTGTAATGTCCGGTGATCCAAGGCAATGTTTCCGAGAAATTTTGCTCCCAACGACCGTGTAACACACCATTTTCTCCTTCACCGTTCAACCAAACTTTCCATTTCGTGCGTTTTTCAGGCGCAACACCTGGTTCTTCAAAATAAGCGGTCATACATTCCGGTTTCTGCGGAACTTCATAACGATTAGGCAGTATCAACGCATCCATCATATACGAATCATACGCTCCCTGGATCAGTTTCAATTCATCCATCGAAAAGCCGGAAGTTTCTTGCCAAGCGGGAACTTCAGCATCTAGAATGTCTTTCACCCACACATAATTATCAGCAGCTGAAATACGGCGAGCCATGGTTTCATGTCCAGTTTGCTGCATCAGGTAACCGACAGCACAATGCGTGTTATTTTCGTCAATAAACACGGGAATGCGCTCGTTGCGGTAATAATTGATCGGGAAATTTCCGGCCAAACGATAACCATCCAGCAAACCGATCAAATGCATGCGCGAACGAAATTGTCCCTGGCTCAAATCCGTTCCTGGATTGGCCCGCAAAATGGCAAGAACGCTGCTCAGATGCGCCTGAATGTATTCTTTGTCGGAAGTAAACACGCATGCTTCGCCTTCGGGAGCCTCGGTTTTATGGTTTTTCCAGTTGAAATTAAATGCACATAATTGATCGTATAAGCTCGTTGCCGAAACGTCAATCAAAAACAGGAGTGCGAAAAAGGTAATTGCGGTTTTTTTCATCATCATAATCTTTAGGACTGACACTCAATACAGGCATGTGACTGTTCGGTTCAATTGTTTCTCAGAAAAAAGCATCTAAACAAATCAAATGAGTGTTGTTGACTCCCACAGATGCGCAGATTCGGCTCTCAGCCTTAGGCTGACTCGCTTAAATAATTAAAAACCTGAATATGCGCTACCGTTAGGAGCGCAAAAAATCTGCGCATCTGTGGGAATCTTTTTGAATCTATTCCGACATGGACTAAGAGCGAAATCCATCCATCTGTGGTAAAAGTAACGAAGGACAAATGCCGTATTTTCTATTGGTAACACTCCTGCGTTATGGGCTTTATTTTCTATATTTGTGCAACAAAAACAGGCTATGGCAAATCAAGTAATCTCTGAAACAACTACATCCGTAGATTTTGAAACATTCAGGCAACAAGTGCTGAATGACTACCGGTTGGCTTGTTTATCAAGAGAAGCATCGCTGTTGGGTCGACGTGAAGTATTGACCGGAAAAGCGAAGTTCGGAATCTTCGGCGATGGAAAAGAACTCGCTCAACTTGCGCTTGCCAAACAATTCAAGGACGGCGATTTCCGCTCAGGTTATTACCGCGATCAAACCTTGATGATGGCCATCGATCAGCTGACCGTGCGCGAATACTTTGCCGGTTTGTATGCGCATACTGACATCGAAGTGGAACCACAATCGGCTGGCCGCCAAATGGGTGGCCATTTTTCTACCCGAAACCTTGACGAAAACGGAAACTGGAAAAACCTGATGGCCCAGAAAAACAGTTCCGCCGATATTTCACCTACCGCAGGACAAATGCCACGTTTATTGGGCTTAGCCCAGGCGTCAAAAATATACCGCAATCACCCGACACTGAAAGATCTGGAGGAATTCAAAAAATTCAGTAATGGTGGAAATGAAGTCGCTTTCGGAACAATCGGTGATGCTTCCACATCGGAAGGCCCATTCTGGGAAGTAATCAACGCTGCCGGAGTTTTACAGGTACCGATGGTGATGTCTGTTTGGGACGACGGTTATGGAATTTCCGTTCCGCGCGAATTCCAAACTACCAAAGGAAGCATTTCAGATGCGCTTTCGGGAATGCAGCGCACGGCTGAAAATCCGGGCGGTTACGAGATTTTCATCACCAAAGGCTGGGATTATGCGCATTTGTGCGAAACCTACGAAAAAGCGGTTGCTGTAGCGCGTGAAGAACACGTTCCGGTATTGGTTCACGTAAAAGAAGTCAATCAGCCGCAGGGCCATTCTACATCAGGTTCACACGAGCGATATAAATCGGAGGAACGTTTGAAATGGGAATCGGAATTTGACTGCATTGCCAAGTTCAAAGAGTGGATCTTGTCATTCGAAGCCGAAGGACAGAACATCGCTACCGAAGAAGAATTGACAACCATTGCCGCCGATGCTAAAAAAGCGGTAAACGAAGATAAACGTGCGGCTTGGTCGGCGTTTTCAGCAGTTTTGAAACAGGATTTAACGAGTGCAATCGAATTGTTAAAAGCTGTTGCCGCCGAAAGTTCACAAGGTTCATTCATTCAATTGGAAATCACGGCGCTTGAAAAAGCAATGGAGCCAATCCGAAAAGATATTTTTAATGCCGTTCGCAAAACATTGCGCATTGTTCGAGGTGAAAACGGCCCTGCACGTCAGGCACTGATCCTGTGGTTGGAACGTGAAAAAGCGAAGAATTATGATCGTTACAGCGAAAACCTGTACTCTACTTCCGAGCAAAATGCGTTGAATATCACTCCGGTTGATCCTACTTATGAATCGTCGCCAACCATGGAAGACGGACGCATCATTCTGCGTGAAAATTTCCGTTCGATTTTTGAAAACTACCCGCAGGCATTGATCTTCGGTGAAGATGCCGGTAAAATTGGCGGTGTGAACCAATCATTGGAAGGTTTACAGGAACAATTCGGGACTTTACGTGTTTCCGATGTTGGAATTCGCGAATGTTCGATCATTGGCCAGGGAATCGGAATGGCGATGCGTGGTTTGCGCCCAATTGCTGAAATTCAATACCTCGATTACTTATTATATGCCATCCAGATTTTGTCGGATGACCTTTCAACCGTGCAATACCGGACAAAAGGCGGGCAAAAAGCACCCTTGATTGTGAGTACGCGCGGACATCGCCTGGAAGGAATCTGGCACAGTGGAAGTCCAATGGGAATGATCATCAATTCCCTGCGTGGCATGCACATTTGTGTACCACGAAACATGACCAAAGCAGCCGGTTTTTACAATACGCTGATGGCGGCAGACGAACCAGCATTGGTGATTGAACCACTGAACGGTTACCGTACCAAAGAACCGATGCCGACCAATATTGGTGAATTCCGTATCGGATTAGGTTTACCCGAGATTGTGAAACAAGGAACCGATTTAACGATTGTTTCTTACGGATCGACATTCAACTTGTGCGAACAAGCGACTCAAACATTGACAGAATTAGGCATTTCGGTTGAATTGATCGACGTTCAAACCTTGATTCCGTTCGACATCAATCATGTGATCAGTGAATCATTGGAAAAAACAAACCGTTTGCTGATCATCGACGAAGACGTGAGCAGCGGTGCAACAGGTTACATGCTCGATAAAATCCTCGTAGAACAAAAAGCGTATTTCCATCTTGATTCGGCGCCGGTTACGTTGAGTGCAAAAGATCACCGCCCGGCGTATGGCACTGATGGTGATTATTTCTCTAAACCGAGCATCGACGATATCGTTGAAACGGCTTATGGAATAATGAGCGAAACAGATCCGGATACGTTCCCTTCAATTTATTAGGTTTTGAGAAAATCCATCGTCATAGCGGTTGTGAGTTTTTTTATCATGAGCATCATGGCGAAAGACATCACCTCGCTGTCGTGGAATATCTGGTATGTCGCCAATAAGGCCTATGTGGCCAAAGAATTGTGCGTTAACAAGGCCAAACCGAAACTGAAATGTAACGGTAAATGTCATTTGGCGAAGCAGTTGCAGAAACTGGAAGAACCGCAACCAAAAAAAGCTCCTTCAGCTCCTAAAGAACTGAAATTGAAGGAAATGTCCTGGATCATCGCTTCTGTGGGAATTCTTCCGGCATCAGAAATTTTGGTTCTCACAGAAAACACTTCAACACATTGGAATGATCTTAAAAAAGCACCCCGCTCTTTCTCCTACACCATTTTCCATCCGCCACAAGCCTGATTTTCTAATTACATCTTGTACAAGAGTTTCGCTTTCCCGCGAATACATAGATTATTTTGCTCTACGCCTGTGGCGTAATCACTGCAAAAGATTACCACGAATGCACTAATTTTTGCTCGGCTAACGCCCTCGCCGATAACTAATTAAAGCGCGTCCGTTAGGCGCGCCATAATTCGTGCATTCGTGGGAAAAGAAAACCCATCCGCCATGGTGGATGCAACGTCATTTGTGGGAGACCATGTACAAGACAGCATTATTCCATTTATTTAATTTTTATTTCGAATATGAAGTTATTCGCCTTCGTTGCGGGTATACTTTTAGGTTTGAATACAATGGCTTGTGACATCTGTGGCGCCGTGAATTCCGCATTGGGATTGGGAACGGTTGCTGCAGGAAATCGTCATTCCATTGGTTGTACCTATCAGTATCGCAGCTACAAAAGTCATCATCCGGGCATTTTTAATGAACCTGATGTGAGCAGTTCCGAGCGTTTTCAGCGGCTCGATCTCAATGGAACCATTCGTTTGGCTTCGCGTTGGCAATTGAAAGTGAGTTTGCCGTTGGTATACAACGAACAAATTAAAGAAGGCATTCATTCTTTTCGTCAGGGTATCGCCGATCCAATGCTTACGGGACATTATTTTGTGTTCAATCGCATGGATTCTACCGGAAACAAAGTCATCCGGTTGAGTGTTGGCGGTGGTGTAAAAATGCCTTTCGCCCGATTTTCCGAACCTGACAATGACTTGTTATTGATTTACCCGGGAACCGGAACCTGGGACGGCGTGTTGCAATCTTCCTTTTTCCTGCGCAAAAACAAATGGGCGCTGATCCAGGAAAACAATCTCATGCTGAGAGGTACAAACAAACACGATTATCAGCCAGGGAATCTGTTCAGTGCAACCGCTTACGGAATGCGCCGGTTCACCAACTGGTCGATCTTCGGTGGTTTTCAATATGCCTGGAACGGGATTGATTACCAAGAGAGAAAGGCCATCAACAGTTCGCCCAGCCAGGGAACTATTCTCAGTGCGACTGTTGGCGGAACAATTCAATGGGGAAATGTAATGGTTCAGGCCAATTACCATCTCCCGATCGCACAAAACCTTGGAAACGGTTACGTGCAACAGCAAACCGGTTTTACCGCCGGAATTTATTATTTATTCAACTAAAAAAGATGAAATATACAATCAGTTTATTCGCCCTTTTAACAATTACCTTGTTTTCATGTAAAAAAGACAAGGAAGATCACGAAGATTTTTCGGGAAGTATTACCGTTACCGCTCCGGCCGAAAACAGCACCATTACCGGCGGAAACACATTTTTGGTTACCGGAAACATTGAAGGAAACACCGAAATGCATGGTTACATGATCACGGTTTACAATCAAAATGATCAAACAGTAGTTTACAGCAATACACTTGACAGTCACTCGGATGTTTACACGCTAAACGAAACCGTAACACATACACTTTCTGTAGCTACGCCATTGCGTTTGGTAATCGAAGTCGAAGTGGATCATGATAGTGAATCGCTGACCAAAGAAGTATTGTTTCAGTATCAGCCTTAGTGAGTTGATCAGTTGGTGAGTTCTTGAGTTTCTAAGTTTGTTGAGTTGGTTAATTCGAACCCAATAAACTTAGAAACGATGTAACTTAAAATGAGTAGAAAGAGTTGTTAAGTTTGGTGAAGTGACTTTGTGAGTTCAGTACGTTTTATACGTTGGTGAGTTTTGTAAGTTTGGTGAAAAATTAAAGCATGACACAAACACAGCTTAGTATGCTTGCCAAGTGGACCTTTTGGGCCACGTTTCTGATAGCAACTTATATTATGGCAAGATATTATTTCACTTCTGATAGTGTTTATGTTGCAGCCGGTTTACTATTCATTGTTGCTGCTTTTATTGCGAATCTTTCCGTTATGATTGCCATTCGCTACCATAGGCTTAAAAATGAAACCTTGAAGAGACCAAAATCTATCAGATTATTATTTCTGAATATTCCTATTGGCCTTTTCTACTTGTGGTTTGCAGTTTGGCTAAACGGATGTTATCGTGTAACCATTGTAAATGATACACAGATGGCTGTACACCATATACGCATATCAGGTTGCGACAATGCTGAAAAAGCGTTGTTAAAACCAGGTGAAAGCAAAACATTTTGGATAAGTATTCCAACGGATTGTGAATTAAGAATCAGGTTTATCGATCATCACAATAACCTTAAGAAAGGTATTGTTGCGGGTTATTTAACCAATGGCATGGGACAAACCGATGAATACCACATCAGTGGAAAAAACAATTCCAACCACTAACCTATGGAACTTCTGCTTCAGCATATTTCCCGCCACATTCAACTCGACAAAAACGAAGAGGCTTATTTTCTGTCGCTCATTCAACTCAAAACCATTCGCAAAAAGGAGCTTTTGTTGAAACAGGGGGAAATTTGTAAAACGGAGAATTTTCTGCTTTCGGGGTGTATGCGCACGTTTACCCTCAACGAACAAGGCGAAGAACAAGTGGTGCAATTCGGCATCGAAGATTGGTGGATGGGTGATTTGTACAGCTTTTTGACCCAAGCTCCTGCCTCCTATTCGATTGATGCGTTGGAAGATACTCTTGTTGCCCAAATCACAAAAGAGCATCTCGATAACTTGTATCTGCAAGTCCCTAAATTTGAGCGTTTCTTTCGACTCATTCTACAAAATGCTTTTATCGCGCAACAAGATCGTATTCATCAGAGCCTTTCATTGACAGCTGAACAGCGCTACGAAGAATTTATCCGGAAATATCCTCAACTGGAACAACGGATTGCCCAAAAACACATTGCTTCTTATCTAGGAATTACACCGGTTTTTCTCAGTATGCTTCGTCGGAAACGTGTGAACGAATGACTAAATGATTCTTATCGAAAGAAAATCTTTCCGTTATTTATTAAACTACTTTAATTTTTTTCAACTTGCCTCTTCGTTGTTTTGCCGTATCAAAATGATATAGTATGAAAAACAACATTTTTAAAACCAACAACGATTGGTCAGGATTCATTTTACGATTGACCATCGGCATTATTTTATTCCCGCATGGTTCACAAAAAATGCTAGGAATCTTTGGCGGTTACGGCTTTAGCGGAACCATGGATTATTTCACGGATGTTCTTCACCTCCCATGGATCATCGCTTTCCTGGTCATTTTTATTGAATTCGTTGGAGCTATCGCTCTTATTTTGGGAATTGCAAGCCGTATCTGGGCCGCCTCAATCATTGTCCTGATGACCGGAATTATTCTGAGTTCTCATCTCGACAATGGCTTTTTCATGAATTGGTTTGGCAATCAAAAAGGCGAAGGATTCGAGTATCATCTTCTGGTGATTGGACTTTGCGCGGCTATCATTGTAAACGGAGGCGGGAAGTATTCACTTGATCGCAAACTTCCGGTGAATCGATGAACAAGTTTTTTCACCACAACACTGAAGCTATAGCGTAAGCGTTGTGGTGAAATTTCGCTAACACATAAAAGCTACGTTTTCTATGTGCCTTATGTGGTTAATTATTGAATATCTTCGTGGTTCAACTCCATTCATGGTAAAATGACCAAAAAAGAAAAAGCAAACTACATCATCACCGAACTCGAAAAACTGTACCCCGAAACGCCGGTTCCATTGGATCATTGGGATGCTTACACTTTATTGATCGCTGTGCTGTTATCTGCCCAATGCACAGATGTACGCGTGAATCTTATCACTCCGACTTTGTTCAAACGCGCCTCACGGCCGCAGGATATGATCAAACTTTCGGTAGAAGAAATCCGGGATATTATCAGACCTTGCGGATTATCACCCCGAAAATCACAAGCTATTTACGACCTTTCACATATATTGATCAACGAGCACAATGGCGAAGTTCCTGCCTCTTTTGAAGCATTGGAACGGTTGCCGGGAGTTGGCCACAAAACAGCATCTGTGGTGATGTCACAGGCATTTGGCGTTCCGGCATTTCCGGTAGATACACACATTCACCGGTTAATGATCCGCTGGGGGTTGACTTCCGGCAAAAACGTGGAAGAAACCGAGCGTGACGCCAAAAAGCTGTTTCCCGAGAACCTGTGGAATAAACTGCACCTGCAAATTATCTTTTACGGCCGCAGCCATTCTCCGGCGCGAAGTCCTAAGAAAGAAATCGATTATATTACCGCAGCAATCGGAACCAAGAAAGCACTGCTGGAATTAAAATAATAGCTAAAAATCAACAAAAAATAAAACCGATGACTATGAAAAAAATGACCACAAGAATAGCTATTACACTCGGATTGGGAATCTTCATTACCTGTACGAGTATTTCGCCGGATACTCATTTTAAGGGAACATTTTCCGAGTTAAAAAAAGAGAAAATCAAGTACGTTGAATCGGGCATCGACAGTTTGGATTTCGCAATGAAAATTCCGGATTACCTGCAAGCAACAGCTTCTTTGGATGATGGCCGACCGTTTCAGTACATGCACGAAGTGAAAGAACAATACATTATGGCCAGTTATGAACTGATCACAGATGTGACTCCGGCATTGGACGAGCTTGGTTACGGTGGCGGAAATTTATTGGATCAGTATGTTGCCTATAACCGTGAAGTGATTGCTAACGGAGTGAACATTCACAAACAAGAAGCCGTAAAAAGCCTAAAGATCAAAGGAATGGATGCGCGCATGCTGCAATTTGACGGAATGGTTGAGGGAATTGATGAAGGAATCAGCTACTATGCCGTTTTTATTCAATCATCCGATAAATTGTACTTTGTTCTGGCCTGGACACTCGAAAGTAAAAAAGCCGAATTCGCACCGATTGCAGAAACAATACTCAAGTCCTTTCACCTGAAAAAGAAATAATCGACCGGAATTTAATTTTTGTTTTCCATATTTTCATCCACAATGGTGGATGAAAAGTGTATCAAAAATAATTCCCACGAATGCACGAATTTTTGCTCGGCTAACGCACTCGCTTTTTTTAAAATATTATACACAATTCGTCAGAGTGTAATTGTCTAACACACCATTAGCGCTGCCGTTAGGAGCGCAAAAATTCGTGCATTCGTGGGAAAGAAAAATGTCGTATCGGCTAGTCGATACTCTCCTTTTTGGAATTAAAATTGGGAAATGGATAGTAACTGAAAGAAAAAACCTATTTTAATCGCTTCAACCAGTACAATAACAAAAAACAACATTTATGAAAAAAACCATTTACGGAGCTTCAATCTTCTTAGGATTGGGATTATTAATGACTTCTTGTTTCAGCAGTTCAAGCAGTAAAGATTTGGAACAATCACTTAAAGAGCTGGAAAAAGAACTGAATACAGTGAATTACGTTGAATCTGAAATTGATAGTTTGGATTTCACGATGGTGCTTCCTGATTACATGGTTGCTACTTCTACTCTTGATGCTGACAGACCCTTCCAGTTTATGAATGCAGTAAAGGAGCAATATCTTGTGGCTAGCTATGAAATGATCAGCGACGTGCAACCATCGTTGGAAGCATTAAACTACGAAGGAAAAACCTTGCTTGATCAATATGTTTCTTATAACAAGGAAGTGATCGAAGAAGGTGTAACAATTTCGAAGCAAGAGCCTGTCAAAAAAATGAAGATCGACGGAATGGATGCACAAATGCTGCAATTCGATGGTACAGTTGAAGGAATCAGCGAGGGAATCAGTTATTATACTGTTTTCATTCAGGCAAAAGACAGATTGTATTTTATCATGACCTGGACGCTTGAAAGCAGAAAAGATGATTTCAAACCGATTGCTGAAAAAATGATCAAATCATTCCATTTGAAAAAATCAGCATAAATATTATTGATTTATTTATCGAATCTACTGGAGCATCGCGATTAATCGCGGTGCTTTTTTGGTTGTGCATTGCAAAAAACGTCTCCCACAGATGCGCAGATTTTCGCGCTCCTAACGGCAGCGCTAATGATATTCGTACCATTCCAATAATAGACTTGTATCATTAAAAATGTGCGAGTCAGCCTTAGGCTGAGAGCTGTAATCTGCTCATCTGTGGGAATAAAAGAAAGTTTTGGTGGTAATAAATCCTATTCTTCTACAAAATCGAGATCCTTGTCATGTGTTTCGGCAATGGTAGCGGTGCTGTAAATCCCGATTCCAAATGCGAATAAACCGACCAAAGCAGCTGCACTTACAACCGACATGCCCCACTCCTGAAAATAACCAAAACCAAGTGTCATCGGAATCACCATTCCGCGCACCATATTGGGAATTGTCGTTGCGGCTGTTGACCGGATATTCGTTCCGAATTGCTCTGCTCCTACCGTTACAAACATGGCCCAGTAGCCTGTTCCGAAACCAAACCAGCAGCAGAGGAAATAATACATTCCCTGTGTTTTGATACCACCGTACAACAGCCAGACTACACTAATCAATGTAAAGGCCATCATCCATAAAATGGCTTTTTTGCGCGATTTCAATAAATGACTCAACACACCGCTGAATAAATCGCCGGCCGAAATACCGATATATCCCCACATAATCGCGTCACCGGCTTTGATTCCTCCAGGAATTCCCAATGCTTTGCCGAACTGATTGCCAAGCATGGCCAGGATTCCGATACAAAACCAGGTTGGAAGCCCGATTCCGATGCATTTGAGGTAACGTTTCAAGCGGTCCCAATTGGCAAACAACGAAAAGAAATTTCCCCTGGAAACTGATGAATGCGCAACGGCCTTAAACATTCCAGATTCGATCACGCCAAAACGCAGCAACAACAAACCGATTCCCATTCCGCCGCCGATGAAATAAGCGACAGACCAATCTCCGGCCAGTTTTACGGTGAAATTGGCAACTACCGCTCCGGATAAACCGAAACCGGCAACCAACGATGTTCCCAACGCTCGCAGGTTTTTAGGTAATACTTCCGACACCAATGTGATTCCGGCGCCCAATTCTCCTGCCAATCCAATTCCTGCAATGAAACGTAAACCGACGTAACTATAAGTCAATGTTTCTTTGTCGCCGGGGAAATATGGCAACAGTCCGCAAACGATATTGGCCGCGGAATACAAAATAATGGAACCGAATAAAACGGATAATCGTCCGCGCTTGTCTCCCAAAATGCCCCACAGAATTCCGCCGAGCAGCAAACCGCCCATTTGCCAGTTGATGATCGTGCCGCCCACCGAATCGACTTCAGCGGCCGTAAAACCCAATCCCAACAGGCTCGGTTCGCGCACAATCCCAAACAACAATAAATCGTAGATATCAACGAAATAGCCCAATGCGGCTACAATTACAGGCAAGGAAAACAACGGTTTGTAGGAGATTTTTTCCACAGTAGTATCGTTTTTAAGAGCCTGAAAATAGTCAGATTTTACGGGATGTGGGATGCTTTTCCATGAAATGTGGCTGAATTCAGGGCTGTGCCTTTAATAACAGCTAAAAAATGGGTAAAATTGTACATGTTTTCGGATGAACAGTTTATGCGGCGTGCCATTCAACTGGCGCTTTTGGGCGGTGTTTCCGTCGCTCCAAATCCGATGGTCGGAGCTGTAATTGTTCACAACAACCGCATCATCGGCGAAGGTTATCACCAGGTATTCGGTTCGGCACACGCTGAAGTTAATGCCGTAAACGCCGTTGAAGATCAATCATTGCTCAGTGAATCGACAATTTATGTGACGTTGGAACCCTGCGCGCATTTTGGAAAAACGCCGCCTTGTGCCAATTTACTGGTGGAAAAACAATTCAAACGCGTCGTAATCGGTACAATCGATCCGTTTGCCAAAGTTGCCGGACAAGGAATCAAAATCCTGCAGGAAGCCGGAATTGATTGTACGGTCGGTGTGCTGGAAGCAGAATGCCAGGAAATCAACAAACGTTTTTTTACGTTTCACCAGCAACAGCGGCCTTACATTGTTTTGAAATGGGCACAAACCATTGACGGATTCATCGATGCTGAACGCAATAACAACGAAACCGGCGAAATTCGCTGGATTTCATCACCTGATACACAAACGCTCGTGCACCAATGGCGCGCAGAAGAACAAGCTATTTTAGTTGGCTGGAAAACCATTTTGAACGACAATCCCAGCTTGACAGTAAGAGCAGTAAGCGGCAAAAATCCTATTCGGATTATCGTTGACAGTCAATTACAAGCACCAAAAACAGCTATCGTTTTCACCGACGGTTTACTGACAATTGTGTTCAACACCGTCCGCGATGACCATCAAGACTCGGTTCAATACATTCAGCTCAGCGACTGTACGGTTGAAAGCCAGTTAAAAGCATTGTATCAACTCAATATCATCTCCGTTTTTATTGAAGGTGGTAACTACACACTTCAGCAATACATCGATTCCGGAAACTGGGACGAAGCCCGTGTAATTGTTGGGGAAAATCGTTTCGGTTCCGGTATAAAAGCGCCGGTTATCGGTCAGATTCCTGCTAGCACACACACATTTTCAACGGATACCATTCATACTTTCACTCGCTCATGACCGAACTTATTTTTAGTATCCTTAGTTCTTCGGTACTTTTTTTCCTTTTCCGGCTTTTTCCAAAATACAAGGTCGATACCGCCCAGGCGATTGTTGTCAATTATTTCACGGCATTTATTTGCGGTTGTTTGGTCAATCAGGCTATGCCGGATGTCAAAGGATTGCTGGAAACCAACCTGTTGCCTTATGTCTTGCTCGCCGGCTTTTTGTTCATCAGCTTGTTTGTAGGAATGGGTTACAGTTCGCAGAAAAACGGCATGGGAACTACTTCCGTAGCTGTAAAAATGAGTATGGCGCTGACGATGATTTTTTTCATTATCGCTTACAATGAACCTGTTACATTTCTCAAAATCACCGGTTTCATCTTAGCATTTGCCGGAATTTTTCTCATTACCTTTCAAAAAGACCAACCAACTGATAAAAGTGCCATTTTCCTGCTATTGATCTTGTTTGTAGGAAGCGCCGTGCTGGAAACATTACTCAATTACGCACAGAAAAAATTGCTGGGCGATTACCCCGAATCAATGTTTACCGCTTTCGGATTTTTAGCTGCTGGTTGTTTTGGCGTTTGCTGGATGATAACTGAATATGCACGCAAAAAACGGACGTTTTCCTGGAGAAACAAAGTAGGTGGTATCGCACTCGGAATTCCAAATTATTTTTCGATTTACCTACTTATCCGCTCGTACCAAACTACTGGCTGGGAAGACACCACCACCATTGCCGTGATGGGAATAGGGATTGTTTCGCTTGCAGCTATATTCGGAATGCTTATTTTTAAAGAGTCGGCCAAATGGAACAAATTATTGGGATTGGTTTGTGCCATCGGGGCCATTGTATTATTGACGGTTTTCTCAAAATAAGAACCGTTTTGTAAAATAAGGAAATATGAAGATTTATCCGATAGAAACAGGAACGTTTAAGCTTGATGGTGGCGCCATGTTTGGTGTTGTGCCGAAAATGTTATGGCAAAAAACCAATCCGGCCGATGAAAATAATCTGTGTACCTGGGCCATGCGCTGTTTACTGATCGAAGACGGAAACCGTTTGATGCTGATCGATACCGGAATTGGCGACAAACAATCGGAAAAGTTCTTTTCGCATTATTACCTTGCCGATACCAAAACGCTGGAACAAAGCCTCCACAAACTGGGGTTCGGGCTCGACCAGATCACTGACGTTTTCCTGACTCACCTGCACTTTGACCATTGCGGTGGCGGCGTGAAATGGAACAGTGATCGTACCAAACTCGAATTGGTGTTTCCGAATGCGACGTATTGGAGTACGGAGAATCATTGGGAATGGGCCACAAAACCCAATCCGCGTGAAAAAGCGTCTTTTTTAAGTGAAAATATTCTACCGATCCAGGAAAGCGGGCAATTAAAAATGGTGGAACGAACCGGTAATTTCAGCACCAATATTTTCCCGAATGTCGATGTGCTTTTTGTAGACGGACACACCGAAAGCATGATGATTCCGCACATTCATTATAAAGGGAAAACTCTGGTGTTTATGGCGGATTTACTACCAAGTACCGGACACATTCCCCTTCCGTATGTGATGGGTTATGATACCCGCCCATTACTCACGATGACAGAAAAAGAATTGTTCCTGAATACCGCCGCTGAAAAGGAATTAGTGTTGTTTTTAGAGCACGATTCTGTAAATGAATGCTGTACATTGAAACAAACTGATAAAGGTATCCGTATGAATGAATCGTACTCATTTACAGAGATATTTAGTTAAAAACCGTATTTTGAACCGTCGTTAACTGGGACAACTATGAATAATTACTTGCTGCAACTACTAAAAGAGGTAAAAACCATTATTATTCCCGGCTTGGGAGCCATCACACTCACCAATGAAACAACGGGTGAAATGATGTTTATGCCATATCTGAAATACGACGACGGCAACCTGGCCAATCACATCGCCGAAAAAGAAGGCATGGAGCTCAATGATGCTAAGAACCTCATTGCGAAATTTGTACGTGAAGTAACAGCTGAACTGGACAAAGGAAATTCCTACGACATGTACCAGTTTGGTAGTTTCAAAAAAGTAGACGGTGAAGTAGATTTTGTACAATGGTCTGCCGGAACTGCAGAATCTGCTCCTGTAGAAACAACTCCGGAACCTGTTGTTGTGCCTGTTGTTCCTGAGGTGGAACCGGAAGTTATTCCTGCTCCGGAGCCGGAACCTGTAGTTGAACCTGTTCCGGATCCAATTATTGAACCCGAACCGATTGTTGCACCGGAACCAATCATTGAGCCGGAACCTGTTATAGTGCCCGAACCGGAAATTCCAGCGGAAGAAGAAAAACAGGAAGAAACACCTATTTCGGTAGCAGAACTGACAGCTGCCGCGATTGTTGCCGCCGAAACAATTCCAGACCCAACATCTGAAGTAAAGGAAGAAAAAACGGTAGAAACGCCTGTTGAACCAAAAGCAATTGTAGAAGAACAAAAACCTGAGCCGGTTAAAGAAGAATCGGCTGTCGTTGCCCCTATTCCACCGGTTGAACCGAAAAAACAGGTTGCATCAAAAGAAAAACTGGCCGCCGAGGCGAAAAAGAAAGAAGCAGAAAAGAAAAAAGCAGAAAAAGCCGCGCAACCGAAGAAAAAGCGTCGTGCTTTCGGTTATATTCTCTGGGGATTTGTGGTATTGCTGATGGGCGGCGCGACTTATGTGGCCCTGAATTTTGATACGTTGAAGAAAGATTTCCCGATCCTGGCAGATTTAGCCGGAGAAAACGAAAAAAGTCCTTCTTCTGAAGACGATAAACCGGCCATTGCCGAAGGCGAAAAAGATGCGAACCCGGATAACGATTCTATTTACGAAGAACCGGCAGCAGAAAATGAAATGGAAAGCGAACCTGCACCGGAAGAAGTTCCAGTTGCAGAACCCGAACCGGTAAAAGAAACACCAAAGCCAGTTGCAAAACCGAAACCGGCTCCAAAACCGGTTAGTTCGACTCCGAAAAAATCAAAACCACGTCCGAGCACTAATTCCAACGTGGCAATCGGTTCACCCGATCCGTCAAAACCATACCATGTAATCGGCGGTTCATTTGGTTCGGAAGCCAATGCCAAACGTTTGGCGCGTCAGTTAATCGGAAAAGGACAACCCTCTGTGGTTGTGGGCGAGTTTAACGGTATGTACCGGGTAAGTATTGCGAGTTTTGCAACAGAAGCAGAAGCCAACCAGGCGAGTAATGATCTGAAGAGTATTGTGCCGGCGGCGTGGGTGTTTAAATGGCCTTGATTATACCTTCTTTTTGTCTTGATAAGAGCAAGCACTACTTGTGAAGACGACTTGTCGTCCGCGGTTGGCGGACGTAACAAGGAGGTAAAGAAGCAAAAAGGTCAAGGCTGTACGTCCTTCGCTTGAGAACTAAACGGCATTCCACTACCTGCACCCCAACTCGTATACGTCATTAACGAATTCTTTTACAAAGAATCCGATGACTGAACTCAAACAGGGGTTCGGTAACGTTCTATTTCGCTTGTTCTCTTACGCTGCGGACGTAATGCCTAAAGCCTCCTCAAGAAAGAGCTTCTAAGTTTTTCTGACTTCGCTTCTGGAAATGGCGTATGGTCCGTACTAAGAATTAAGTATCCGTAAAATCAGATTACACTAACGAATACATGAACTTAAAAACATGTCTTATAGAATGTATTCAATAATCGAAAACATGTTCAACTTCATATCCATCTTCTTTTACCCTTAATAACAAACGGTGCAGGTCCTTTATTTGTACAGCTAATAGAATCCGTTTCTTTTTCGGATCAGAAGGGATCGGTTGAGAGAAAATATTTTCAGTGTATGCAGTTGAAAAAAACTTATTTGAAGGTACCTTTAACGACACGAATATTGCGGTATTATTTCCCGCTATTTCCTCAAAGGTCAATCCATCCTTTGCCAACTGATCAATTTCTGTATTAAACCGCGCATAACGATTCAGTTGAAGAAGTGCACTTTTATCAGGATACATTTCTATAACGGTGTATTTTTTTTGACTCTTTTTTGGAAGTGATTTCACCAAAACCACTGTATGAGTATCGTCCGGACCATGCATGCTCTCTGCCCCCATTTTAATCAAATTTCCATAGCCCCATTTGACGATCAATTCAGAGGTGAGGTAGTACTTCCGTTCCATTTTTCGTAGAAAATGACCGTCAAACAAAGAGGTCTCAGTCCAAAGTCTTTTCAACCGGTCTTTGAAATCAAATTCATACCAGAAATTATCGTTGATGAACGTCACATAGTCCTGTGTGTATTGTGCGGTAAATTTATCTTCATCTGTTTCTACTGTTTTGGTGTCTGTAAGCCTCCCCACAACACGTTCATACCAAGCTTTTGTTATGTATTCGGCAGAAGAACTTGAATTAATGACATTAATCATCAGCTGATACTCTCCGTTGTGCTTGTATTTTGTGTGATTCGTATCGGTGTAGACTTTTACAATTTTATGAATATCCCAGATTTGAGCATTTTGTTTCATATAAGGAAAAGAAGTGGCTGTGGTATGCGCAAAGTAATCAGCTTGTTCTTTGGGACTGAACACCAAATACCACTCCGGAACACTTAGAATTGCCTGATCCACTCGCCTCCTGTATCTGGAAGGTGTTTGCGGGTTTTCATTCTTCGTTGTCCATTCCTCCGGAATCAGCATACCTTCTGCTTCCACATAGGTATTTGGCTTTTGCAAATAAAATGTCAGCGTAGCCAATGAAGATGAAAGAACCGTAAATAACAACAAGCGTTTCATAAGCTTAGTTTTTAGTAAATGCCAGCAAAGTATTGAGCGACGGATCGTTTAATTGTAAAATCCGGAAATTTAAATCCTTAAAACCCGCATTTTCAATTAATTCCACCCATTCTTTTACCGAATGGAAAGAACGGTATTCCGATTCGTTTTTCGCCCAGGACTCATGCAATCCAAGGTTAAAAACAGTATGAACCAATGATACAAAAACACGCATTTCTTCCGAATTCACATCATGATCACGAACAACAAAAAGTCCTCCCGGTTTGAGAACGCGCCTGATCGATTGCATAAAGTCAGTCAGCAACTCTGCCGGACAATGATGTAACCCTATATGGCAAGTAATGAGGTCGAGACTGCTATCCGGGATCTGATTCGGGATCGGTTTATAATCGAGGTGATAAAAAGTTCCGATCTTCCCGATTTTTCCCCGTTCCATAATATCAGTAATCCCATTATTCGGTGCCACATCATTCATTAGATAAACAGGTGCATTGACTGGGATGTGTTTTTTTAATTCACTGATGTATCTTCCGGTGGAACCGATTTCAAGGTATCCGTTTATTTCTTTGCGGCCGTTCAGAACAGAAAGTACCTGATTTGCCATTTCTTTTTTCTGTTTTTTCAATGCCGGTAAAGCATACGTCAAAGCCGAAAGAAAAGGTGAAATGCTTTTTAACTCTTTTTGAACAGCTTCATAAATTTCCCTGTCTGTAGTTAATTGAGTGGTTTTTTCTGCAAGCAGGTGATGAAATTTATCTTCCGGGTACAAATGAAATATTCCTTGAAGAAACTTATAAAAATTGTCACTCCATCTGATGTCGGAGAAAACGGATTTGAACTCGGATTGGGGCTTATTCATAAGAGGCTGTTGGATTATAGTATTTTTCCCATAGGGAATTTCTGAATTTATAATTCGGATCTACCTGTTGTTTCAAGCGGAATAGTTTTTTAGCATGTGGATAAGCTCTGTGAAACTGAGCTTCTGTTGCATGAAGCTGATAAGGCAAATAATAAGATCCGTCGGAATCCAAGACCGTATCCGTGAGTTCACGCGTCCAGATTCCTACGGTATTCTTGGCTTTTTCGTTCGTACTTTGCTTGTACCAGATAACAAAGGCAAATACTTCCCCCTCACTCCAACTGAGCAATGATTCCCGGTTTTGAATGGCATGACGAATTGATACATTAATCACATTCACCTTATATCGACGGAAAATCTCTGCCATTTTAACAGAAAAATCATCAAACTGATCAACAGGAACAAAATACTCTTGCAGAATATAGGAACTGTACTCCCGCGATGACGGTTCTAATTCAGCCAGATCATACCCGGCTTCGTAATTCCGCCAATGTACTTTTTTACGGCTATACAGGATCGGATCAATGATAAACTGCCTTCTCCATTTAGAAAAATTGCTCTTACTGAATGAACTGATAAAGAATCGTTCTACGGGATATTGTGAACGAAGTGTTATCAAACGTGATTTCTGAGTTGACTTCTTATTGGTTTTCTCCCAGGAAACGGCACGAATACGAGAAAAATCAGGTGGATAGAGATCTCCATTGTGAAAAATGACTTTTTCATTGTCACGGATATTCTTCCTAAAAAAATCCAGGTACTGATCCGTCCGCATCAGCTTCCATTTCCGTTCCAGTAATTCGTTCACAGTTAAGTCCAATTCCACAGCTACAATTACCGCAACTGCATTGTAGCATCCAATCACTGCTTCAAACAATTCCGGATGTTCTGTTCTTGAAACCGTTTTTAATTCTCCGTCGGCTGTAATAATATCCATTGAACGAACAGTCATTGCCAATGAACCGAAGCCAATGTATCTTCCGTGGCAATTTACACTCACCGATCCACCAACCGTAAAATTTGCATATGATTGCATTACTTTGACACTCAAGTTTTTCGAATCAATGTATTTTTGAATATCACACCAACGGATTCCCGCTTCTACTTTAATCACTTTCTCTTCCGGTGAAAATGAGAGCACACGGTTCATGGTTCTCATGTCGATATGAATTCCATAAGAACTAGCGGTATGTCCACCCATGCTAAACCGACCTCCTCCAACAGAAATGTGTGTTGAAGTGTTTCGAATAATCTCCTGAACAGTTTCCACCGAATCGGGAACGAACACCTTCGAAACCAAAACAGGGTTTAACCTCGATACATCATTCACGATCTTCTCGCCTGTTTTTAAATGCTTAATGTACTCCGCATCCGGATTTTTGTAGTAATCGGAAGCAAGATTCGGGCTGGGGCCAAACTTATTTCCCCTCTTTTTACCTCTTCCGAATCCAAGGATCAGAAATAGTGTCAGCGGGCCGAAAACAGGAATCAGGATTAGCCAAAGCCAGTAACCAGACATGCCCACATCATGCAGACGCTTATTTGCTGTGCAAAACAAAGCCCAATACAACAAGGGGTACAAGATCCATGTTGTGGTTTCGGAAAGGCCGTTTTGCAGTAAATTATACAAGGTATAAAAGGCGGTCCAAATAAATACCGAAGCCAGCCAATACGTCCGCCGGTTGATTCTTCCTCTTTGGGTGAAGAGCAAGTACGAAATGGGCAGTTGTTTTTGATAATTCATACCGGTGTTAAATGTACAAGAAATTCGGTTTGATGCTTCTTGTTGGATCCCTTATCCATACAAAAAAACGTAGTCTGCCAGTTTTAATACCATGGCAGTTTAATGAAATTCCCATTCCAACAAAAAAGGACGATCCATCTGCCTTAGGCTAACGGACCGTCCTTTTAATTTCATCGTTCCAGATTATCCCATAAAAACAATGATAAACGAAACCACCAATAATGACAATAAGTGATACGATGTATTGATCAGGAATAACTTCCATGATTTCATTTCCCATGAAACCGTGTTGAGGTCAACAGGAACGAAAAATCCGAGCCATGTAAATACCGCAGACATGGTGGCCATCAAAGCAGGTGTCATCATTTCAGAAGCCGGTTGGTTCCATGTTTCCGGATTCCATACGGCAATGTTATGTGCCAAAACCCAGGCCATCAGAAAATTTCCGACCACCATCAGGAACATACTTCTTACAAAAAAAGCAGTGGATGGTTTTTGATCGAGGTTCAGTCCCATTTCTCTGGCCCACACTTTTCCGAAAAGTGGTGTGTACCAAATAAAACCGAGAAAGAAATTTGCCACTACAGCAACGGCAATGGCGACGAAATTAATGTGAATGTTTGGTTCCATACTAGTATTTTTTTAATGTTTGACATATCAAACGAAAAAGCCGGAAGAAGGTTTCGAATAATCAATACAACGTTGTTTTTCTATCGATTTAAGTCTAATTCGTTGAAATTCAAGCACAAAAAAAAGCCCTGAGTTATCTTCAGAGCTTTCAAATCGGTTTTTTTCGAAATTTAATTCATCGAATGCAAGGCCAGTTTATTCCCTTCCGTATCAATGAAATGTGCCATGAATCCATTACTACCAATAGAAGTTTTCGGCATCAGTACTTTACCACCGGCAGCTTCAATCCTTGAAAGCGGTCCGCTCAAATCATCACCACCATTGAGATAAATCACGGGTCCGGTCATTGAAGGTTCAAATCCTTCGCCCTGAACAATTCCGCCACCCACTCCATTTTGCATGTCGCACGGAAGAATTCCGTATTTGTAGTCAGGATGCGGCATTTCCTGGATCTCCGCATCGAAAAGCTTTCCGTAAAATGCTTTCGCTCTGTCGAAATCTTTGACTGGAATTTCGAACCAGTTAATTGAATTGATCATATAATTGTGTTATTTGGTTTTCTTCTTGTAATCTTACTTTCCCAAGTTTGATCCTAATCCAAACCGTAGAAAAATATTCTTTTGTGCTAATAAAAGACAGGTGTAAATCTGATAAATCTATCCTACTTTTTTCTTGATAAAAAAGTAGGATAGATTTATCAAGGCTGTAAGTCCCAATCTTGAGAACCACGGCTTGTTTTGCTACCTCAGCCCAACTCGCAAAACGTCATTGACGGCTTGTTTTACAAACAATCCGATGACTGTGCTCAAACAGGGCATCGGTTACGCATAACGCACCTCGTTCTCTTGCGATTGTTACTTAATGCCATTCGAAGACCCCACTATTTGGTTTTCTTCTTTTTGGAGGCTTTTGCTTTGCTGTTAAATTCCAGTGACAAATTGATCCAATAATCGAAATCGGCGGCATTTTTCATTCCCGTGTCGTCAATCAGCACATATCCTTTCATCGGACGATTGGTGAAATCCATTGTCCGGCAGCCTTGTTTCTCAACAGCAGCGGCATGAAAATCAGGATCAATGCGGCACATCAATTCATCTTTGATGATCCCGACGCACATTTTTCCATTGTACATGAAGGTCAATCCGCCCATCATGGATTTTTCCTCAATATTTTCCAGATTGGCCAGTCGTTCACGAATACGATCTGCCAGTTTTTCATCGTAAGCCATGGAATAATATTAGTGAGTTTTCAGTTACGTTCCGAGCTTCAGAGAATATTTTTTTGTTACGATCTTATTACCGTGTAGGTGAAAAACTCCTTATCTCTCAACAACATCAACCATCAAAACCACCCCACTCTGAACCCTGATTCCGCTTCTTCTACCCGATTTCCATTTCGGCATTTTTTCAAAAACAGCTTTTAGCACTTGATCAACGTTTGCCGCATTTTCACCTTGAACTGACAGATATACAGGCTTACCTTCTTCCGTGATTTCAAAATGGATCCTGTATTTCCCCTCAAACGGAACATCACCGGAGGAAAATACCGATTGCAATTCAGGGATGATGTATTTCTCGAATTGATAATTTCCACCCGGGTATTCTGGACTCTCGGTTACATAAGCAATTATCTCATCATAAGGCATTTCCGCTACTTCATTCGAAATGGGCACTTTTAACAATGCCGGATGTTTGGTCGTTTTTACGAGTACTCCTTCGGCATTGTACTCACGCCATACAGCAACCGGTTTACCTTCTTTGAACCAGCTTTCTTTCAGCAACGTTCCTTTCGCGGAATAATTCCTGACCTGCGTCACCAATTGATTGAGGACCATCGTGTCATTCACCACCGAAGCAACGATGCCGTTTTTGTACAGCACAGAATCGTTCCCGGAACATTTAACGCTGAGGATTCCATCCGGAGTATAGAAATATTCGGTTTCATTCAGCAACTTTCGCCGGATGATGCCTTCTGGCGACCATTCGATCACCAGTGAATCGGGGCCTGTTATTTTTTTGTAGCACACTCTCGAGGGAATTCCGTCAGGATAATATTCCCGGTGCATGGACAAGGTGGTGGCAAAGCTTCCGTAATACAAATCACGTGGTTGTGTGACAGACACCCAAAAACTATCGATTGATTGGATGTTTCCTTTTTCGTCGCGCAATACAAGACGAGGTGAGGTAATTCGATCATTGTGCGTCAGAAAATTCCCCGACATGACGCCGTTTTGGTAAACAACCACGCTGTCATGCTCTTTTCCGTAAAACATTCTGACACGAACTCCGGGATCTCGTGTTCCCCATTCCTGTGTTTCGACCTGAAGATCAGTTATTTTCACCCAATTATTGCGGTTTACGTTGCCAAAGAGCTGTGCGTTGGCTTGGAACGTGGCCAGAGAAACCAAAAGGAATAACGCTTTCGCCGATCGCGTGTCGCCAATAGCTTTAGCGATGGCACAAGCTTCAGCGAAGGAGCAAAGAAAAAACCGGAAGAGCATGAATCTTTATTTTTGATAAAGATACAGGATGAGGTGGGATTGCATAAAATCGTTGAGGTTGAATTTATTTTAATGCTCAAACCAAATTGAACCAGGATACGCATTGATTGTTTAAGATAGTAAGTTTGAGAAAACTATTGCACCTTATTAATCTCACCATTTTTGTTTGTGCTATTCTTATCAATTTTTTGTTTCTCTAAATAATGGTCGACTTCATGTCTTTTAAAAAGTGTGACCGAAGTCATAAAATCCCGAAATCCTTCCCCGTGGTTTTCAAATTTTTTGTATTCTCCGGATAAAGCAAAAAAATCATCTCCTTCATTTCGCATCATTTCAGCATTTTTTCTAAAATGCTTCCATCTCGCATCAAAATTCATTTGTCTATTTAAGGCAGTAATTAAAGCGATCATTATACTTATAACGCTTACTATAGATAATCCGAAAGGGAGACTAGTAGTAGATTTGTCAATCCCTTCGATAACTGGGATTAAAAGGCTAAAAAAGATAATAATGATTTGCGAGGTATTACTACTGAAAACTCCTTGCCTAGCAGATTTATTTAAAAGCAAAAAGTAGTCAAGCCAAATAATCTTTACAAGATTTTTTTGAGCTTCATCTAGACTTAAATCTTTGATTACACTTTCATAATGCTTTTTTTCTATTGAACTCTTCATGAATTATTCTTGTTCGTAGTTAAGTCTTTCAAAGCTATAAGAATAAATCAGATTTCAAAAAAATGGTTATTCAAAATAATAATCTATTGGGTAATATTCTTGCTTTTCATAAATTCGAGAGAGAAGTAGAATGTCTTATTACAAAACTTCAGCTTGTGCGATTCTGCTTAATTCTTATTTCGAGTAAATGTAGATATGACAGTCCAAAAGGTGCAGCGCAAATGTAATTCGAAACCTTTATTTTAGTTAATCCAGATGCAATATGTCCTTCATGTGCAAGTCTATTTCTAAGTTGTCCTAATTTGTTCAGATGTCCTCGAATATGGTCAGGCAAAGGAGGGAATTTTTCATATTCAGCAAACATTGGCAGCAATACATTTAATTGATGACTATAAGTTGCGACACTACTCAGCATATCCCCAACTCGGTCTCTGCCCGCATACATATTAAAATAATCATTTAATATCACCACTGATGCGTTAAGAAGATATAACAACCTTTAAAACTGAATAAATACAAGGCATACCGAGGTAATTCAAATGGGAGGGGCAGGTCCACCTTCTTTTTCAAGGCTCCTCTTATGTTTTCTATGTGAACTATTACACATCCTTCTCTCCCAAATTCCCGTTCGACGGCCCGTTAATCACTTCCCCCAATGCTGAAAATCGCGATCCGTGTGCGGGACAATCAAAGGTTTTTTCGTCGGCGTTCCATTGCACAATTGCTCCCAGGTGCGGACAAACCGCAGTACAGGTGTGCAATTGGTCGTTCTCATCCCGGTAAACGGCTATTTTCTTTAAACCTTCGCGCAATACGGCTCCTTCTCCCCGCTTAAGTTCTTCCATCGTTTTCTGATCGCCGGGCATGAGCCATTCTGCGTACTGGCGCACCATATTTCCGACTTCTTTGAGGTAATCGCCCGGAGCATGAAGCATAACGCTTCGTGAAGGATCGAAAGCTGCTGTCCACTTATTTTCCTTTCCGTGAATCAAATCAGTAATCAATTGCGCACCAATGGCAGCATTCGTGATCCCGTTGCCCGAATCGCCGGTGATAATGAAGGTTGTTTCACTTCCCGGGTTTTTACCGATAAAACCACAACCGTCTACGGTATTGATTACCTGTCCTGACCATTTGGCCGCAATACCTATGATCAAAGGAAAGTGAGCTCTCGCCCAGGTTTCTAGTCGCTTATAACGGATTTCGGCAGGAATTTCTTCACGATCTTCCTGTCCGGTGCGGTAATCTTCTCCGCCGACAATTAAATAATCGTGTTGCTCAGTGCCTTCTTCGATGCGTACATAATGATATGGTTTTTGCACCCAGGGTACATCCTTGTCGCCTGTGTCCCACCAAAGTGCGTGGTCAATGCTTCCTTTCGGAATTTTTGCAGCGATGGCGTACGTTCTATAGGGCCATTGCTTGGTATGTGTGATCAAAGGGCCGGCAACAGGTGTATTGGTTGCAATTACAAGCTGTTTTGCCGTCACTTTAAATCCATTTACGATGGCGCTGTTTTCCGTAAATTCTTTTGCTTTTGACCGGATAAAAATATTCCCACCTTTACGGGCAACCGCGTTTGCCAGCCCATTCAGGAACAGCAATACATGGAATTGTGCCTGATGTGGAACACGAAGACAACGCTGCTTACGGTCTTTTAAAAAACCGGGAACTGTTTCAAGAAGATCCGTTTTCAATCCGATCCTATTGGTTACTTCGTATTCCTTATCCAGGATCGATTCATCATCTGTCGGATGCGCAAAAAGGTAACCATCAACCCGTTTGAAATGACATTCGATCTTTTCGCGTTTCACCAGGTTTTCGATCCAATCGATTGCCGTTTTATGCGCATCACCAATCAATCGAGTCTGCTCTTCTCCCATGCGCGATACAAGTTCAGCATATTGTGTATCAAGCGAATAAGTCAGATGCGCTGAAGTTCGCCCGGTTTCACCACTTCCAATTTCACCGTCTTCAACAAGCACTACGCTTTTGCCTGAATCAAGCAACTGATACGCAGTCATTAATCCCGCCACACCGCCACCAACGACCAGCACATCGGTTTCCAGATCCCTGTATAATGGTTTAAATGCATTTTCAACAGGCTTCAGCATCCAGATCGGTGTATTGTTTCCTGAAGTTTGCTGATCATCAAAAAATAGTTTCTCTCGCTTCATATCCCTCCTGTTTACTATTATAGAGGAAGTTAAGGAAAATCGAAACCGGGATAAAATGAATTAAGATAATTTAAGAAGCTGCGCATTTCAGTGTTAAAATGAACTGAAAAGCCTGTTAAGAATCCTTAATATGCACACATCCGTTTTTTTGATTCACCGAAATAACAGTATATTTCCCCTATGCACGGATACACAGCATAAGCATGTGTCACTGTATAATACAATAACTAATTCAATAGGTATGTGTTTTTCGGCGAGTGCAAGTTTTATAGCGGGAGCAGCTTTAACAGTTGTAGGAGTGGCTTCCATGAGCCAGGTTCGTAAACCCGCTCATATGATTTTTGCCAGTCTTCCTCTGATATTCGCCATTCAGCAGATCTGTGAAGGATTCGTGTGGTTGTCGTTATCGAATCTCACTTTTTTCTGGGCACATACATACGCGAAATACGCTTTTCTCTTTTTTGCGCAGATCATCTGGCCTTTTTGGATTCCGCTCGCATTCCTGTCTATCGAACGCGTACCCAGGCGGCGGAAGATCATGCGTTATTTTCTATTCGCCGGAATTGCCGTTTCACTCCTGCTCACCGGCCGCCTGATTTTTTCAGCAGCTGTTGCAGAAATCGATGGATGTCACATTGCCTACAAGGTCGGTACAACAAAAGCAATGCAAGTCTTAACCGGGATTTTATATATCTGTTCCATAGTGATTGCACCATTCTTCTCCAGTTGGAGAACCGCCATTGCCCTGGCGACGGTCAACGTAGTCTCCCTGTTAATTACCACTTTGTTCTTTGAGGTTTACCTTGTATCGGTGTGGTGCTTTTTTGCAGCTTTGCAAAGTGTACTGGTCTTTTTTGTGATGCGGGAAATTAGACGGAAATCATTGGAGAATACTTGAATAACGGTTTAAATGAGATGTCACCCCTCTCATTAGCGGTATTACCGTTTGCTCGGATCACGAGCAGTACTCGCAGTTCCTCAAGGGGAGAAGTTGGTCTTACTTCTGAATTTCAAGTCCCTATGTTTCCTTATGTGCCCTACCGTGTCCGCCTTAGGTGGATGTGGTTAAAAATGAGGGTTACTTCTTCGGTTTGGAACCCATATAAAACGTCAATTTACTACCACTTGTAATATCGCTATGGTCAATAAACAACGTTGGCAACGGTTTTCCGTTCAAAAGCACTTTTTGCACATAGACATTTGCAGCTTTTTGGTTAATTACCTCTACCGTAAATGTTTCTCCGTTTTCCAGGGTAATCACAGCGTTGTTAACCAAAGGCGATCCAAGTGCGTATTGGGTTGAACCCGGCGAAACCGGATAAAATCCTAAAGCCGAGAAAATATACCATGCACTCATTTGTCCGCAATCGTCGTTGCCTCCCAAACCATCTGATGTCGGTTTGTACTGCATGTTCATGATTTTCCTCACCTGGAACTGCGTTTTCCACGGTTGATTTGTCCAGTTGTACAGGTAAGCAACGTGATGCGCCGGTTCGTTTCCATGCACATAACCACCAATGATTCCTTCGCGTGTAATATCTTCGGTTTCCGCGAAAAAGGAATCGGGTAATTCCATCGAGAACAGCGAATCCAGGCGTTTTGTAAACCTATTTTCACCACCCATTTTAATAATTAATTCAGCCGGATTGTGTGGTACAAAAAAGCTGTAATTCCAGCTGTTGCCTTCAATGAAGCCTTGACCACTGGTCGACATCGCATCAAAAGTTGGTTTAAAGGTACCGTCAGCCAGTTTCGGTTGCATAAATCCTGATGACGCATTAAAATTATTTTGCCAATTGCCTGATCGTGTGATAAACTCGTCGTACACATCCTGCCGGTTGAGTTTTTTAGCCAATTGCGCGATACACCAATCGTCGTAAGCATATTCCAGGGTATTGGAAACGGAAATCCCGCTGTTTTCCGCCGGAATAAATCCGCGATCCATATACAAACCAATTCCTTCGTAATTTCGATGTTTGGCTGTGGTAATGCAGGCTTCCAGCGCTTCGTTCGGATCGCCATTGTAAACACCTTTCACCACTGCATCCGCAATAACTGAAACGCTGTGATAACCACTCATACACCAATTATCATTCGAATAATGCGACCAGATGGGCAACATGTGCAGCGCGCTTTGATCATAATGTACCATCATCGATTTCACCATATCATTGTTCCGCGAAGGTTGAACGATATTGAAGAATGGGTGCAACGCACGGTACGTGTCCCAAATCGAAAACGTGCTGTAATTGGTGAAACCCTCAGCTACATGATTGTCCTGGTCCAACCCACGGTATTCTCCGCTTACATCCGTATAAACCGTCGGACTGATAAACGTGTGGTACATGGCGGTGTAGAAATTCACCTTCGTATCTTCCGAAGCGTTGATCTTGATTTTGTTTAGTTCGGTATTCCACAGTTGCTGCGCGTCGTTTTTTACACGTTCAAAATCCCAATCCCTGATTTCAGATTGCATGTTTTCCACTGCATTTTCCTGGCTCACAGACGACAGCGCGAATTTCAGCTTGATTTTCTCTCCTTCTTCTGTTTTAAAATCAAAGTACAGGCACAACTTCTTCCCTGCCATTTCCGGAAAATTATCGGTTTGATCAAATTTCCCCCAAAATCCCCTGTACGGTTGTTTGGCGTCGTTCTTTTTCTGTCCGTAATGCATAAACGGTTTTGAAAACGATAGTGCAAAATAAACGGTTCTGGTTCTTGCCCAGCCATTTGTTTGACGGTAACCGGTGATCAGCGTATCGTTCACCACGCGAACATAGGTCCACACATTCTTGTCATCGTAGTTGTAAATCCCCGACATCAGATCAAAAATAATGTGGCTTTCATCCGATTTCGGAAACGTGTACTGATGCATTCCAACGCGTGTGGTGGTGGTCATTTCAGCGAGAATGTTGTGGTCGTCGAGTTTCACTTTGTAATAACCCGCTTCTGCAGTTTCATTGGCATGCGAAAAGGCAGAACGATAACCGCTTTTGGTGTCGGATGCTGTGCCGGGATTCAACTGCAATTTTCCCTGCGTGGGCATGATTAAAAAATCACCGAGGTCAGAATGCCCGGTTCCGCTGAGGTGCGTGTGGCTGAAACCGACGATTGTTTTGTCTTCATATTTATATCCCGCGCAGTATTTATAAACTTCTCCGTTGTATTTCCCGTTCAATTCATACGAAATCGTATCCGTTTCAGGACTCAGCTGCACCGCTCCAAACGGTACAGTTGCTCCCGGATACGTATGCCCCATTTTTTCGGTACCGATAATCGGTTTTACGTATTTCACCAGGTTTTCCTGCGCGTGATAAGTATTCAGCTGAAGCAACAAAATAAAGAATAGCGTTAATCTCATAGTCATAAATCGTTTCGGATCAATCGGTTCAGATCAATTGTACGCATCACAACCATCTTTCCGACGGCGGATTTGGCCCGGATCGTAATCGCGGCCACCGCGTTTGTGTGCACGGCATTTCGGATGGTAGAAAATCGGGATTTTCAGATGCGCATAAATATCACCTCCATACAATTTGCTGTTGCCCATCAAATGAAACAACTTGTCGGTACCAATTGTCAGACAATAAACACGAACCGCGAACCCGATTTGAGGCGTACGGTATTCATACAAACTCAACGGAATGGAAACATCAAAAATGCGCGATTCATAACGAATCCCGACCATCAATGAGTTAGCTCTTCTTACTCCGAATTTATTGCGACTGATCGGTAATGCCTGAACGATGGCTGCATTCGCATACAATCGCGACGCCCACAAGTTGTAATCTCCCTGCACCGAAACGTAAGTCGGCAGATGAATTTTATACGGTTTCTTTACGCGGCCTTCATCAATGTTATCTTCCTGATTTTGAAAAACATCCAGGATATTATCTTCGTCAACATCTACGTCAGCATAGTTGACCCAATCATACCCTTGAAAGCTGTAGCCGGCAAATTGCACATTTTCTTCTTCAAATTTCACCGACCCAATATCCATAATCGAAAAGCCCAGTTTGTATTTGTAAGGTAAATATCGACAGCCCATTTTTTTTGAATTGGGATAATAACTGCTGCAATCCGCCATCATTTTTTGGTACGTAAAGCCGAGGTCAAGCCCCATTCCGCCTTTGGTATAAAGTTGAGGTTCGGGTGTCACCATTCCGTCGGCATTCAGCTCAAAGACACCGAGTAAGGAATCAGAATACACATTAAAATCCATGTTGTACACATTCGCCGCGGCTCCACCCATCGATAAAAATTTCTTGATGGAAATTCCACCCATGAGCATATCCCGATGCTTTTTGTAGAATGTATACGCGTAACTCAATTGGATTTCACCGTAATTCACCGATGAAACATAGACGTTTTTCAACGAATAATCGATGTTGTGCTGCGGTGTGTATTCGGGAACGCCGTTTTCGATGAATTGCGCTGCATAATCGGGAATTCCACGGACGGAAGTATAACTTCTGACATTGAAAAACAATCCCGCAGCGTGATCGCCTTGTGACCAGACAGCTGATAAAACCTGCCCGAACGTGCGGTTATACGCATGATATTTACGCTTATTCTGATGGTATTGAATATCGTCTTCGTCAAGTCCTTCACCTTCGGTACGGATCACACGCACCCAATTGGTCCCGTTGAGCGAAACAAAATTATTATTGGCGTAAGTACCCGCCCCCACAATATGAATATCGAGCCAGGTTTTGGCATCCAGCATCGATGACGGATTCAGGAAAACGCTGTTGGTAGGCGTATAATTACTAAACGCAGCCCCGTATTGCTCTTGAGCAAACAATATCTGCGGTACACAACAAAGCAACAGAATCCATTTCATTTAACCCAAGTTACCCATTTTTATGGCTAAATCAACCAATCTGTTCGAATATCCGGCTTCATTATCGTACCAACCCACAACTTTCACCATATTTCCTACCACCGAAGTGAGGTCACTATCGAAAATACAGGAATTGGAATCCCCAACAATATCAACCGATACAATCGGATCAGCGGTGTAACGCAGGTAATTTTTCAACGGACCGTTTGAGGCATCCAAAAATGCTTTGTTGATCGTTTCGACCGAAACAGGATTGTGAACAATCAGTGTAAGATCCGTGAGTGAACCATCCGGAACCGGAACGCGCATACCGCAGCCACCGATCAAACCATCTAATTCAGGAAAAATACGTGATAATGCTTTGGCAGCACCGGTTGTAGTCGGAACGATAGACATAGCAGCCGCACGTGCTCTGCGCAAGTCTTTATGCGGACTATCGTGCAAACGCTGATCAGTAGTATAACTGTGAATGGTAGTAATGTAAGCGCTTTCAATTTCAGAGATCTCACGCATTACCGCGATCAATGGCGCGGCAGAATTGGTGGTACAGGAAGCATTACTCACTATAATATCCGCTGCGGAAAGACGATCATCGTTCACCCCCATTACGATATTGAGAATGTCTTCGCCTTCTGATGGAGCGCTTAAAATGACTTTCTTCGCGCCGCCAACCAAATGTTGTTCGGCTTTTTCTTTTGTCAGAAATAATCCGGTTGATTCTATGACCATATCTACTCCCAAATCAGCCCATGGAATATCAGCGGGAGATTTGTATTGGGTAAATCGGATTGATCGTTGATTATCGGTGGTGAGTACATCGCCTTCGATGGTAAAGGATTGCTTCAACCGGCCATGAATACTATCGTATTTAAGTAAATGTGACAACGTTCCGATGGGTGCCAGATCGTTTACCACAACCACTTCGATGTCTGAACGCTCCAAACACAAGCGTGTAAAATAACGCCCGATTCTGCCAAATCCGTTTACTCCTACTCTTAATTTTTCTGCCATGATTTCCCTTGTTGGTTGTGCAGCGAAAATTAATCAAAAGAAAGGGATTGCAATCGTTAACGAAATAAAAAAACCGATTTGCCATCTGACAAATCGGTTTCGGTTTCTTTGGTATTTAAAATCAATGATATACCTGTACAAATCCTTGTTTGGTGAGTTCTTCTCCGCTTTCCAATTCGGCTTTGATCATGTAGAAATACGTTCCTTCATCCACCAGATCACCACCTTTGGTTTTTCCGTCCCAACCACCTGCGGGATCAGTGTATTCGTAGATGAGATTTCCCCAGCGATTCAAAATTGTACACTCAAACGTTTTAACGCCTTCGTATTCGATGAAGAAGATATTGTTGCCATTCAGTGAACTCAGCGTGATGATATTCGGAACTGCAATGTCACAAACCTTATTTCCAATCGTTGCCGTATCAGAATGCGTGTAGCATTCATTGGATGTTGTCACAATATAATCACCCGGACTCAACACAGTTATCGAAGGACCTGACTCACCGGTATTCCATGAATAATTCAAAATACTTGGTTGCTGCGAGGCATTGATTGTATGAGAAACACCGACGCACAAAATGGTATCATTCACTTGTGTATACACACTTCCCGGGTAAAAAATTTCCGAACTAATAGCCGTTCCACAGGCATTATCCGTAAACGTGACGGTATAGGTTCCCGGTACAGATGTCCAGATCGAAGGATTGAGTGCAGTGTTGGAAGGATTAAAATGAACACAAGTATCTGATGCTGTCCAAACACCACCCGCGAAAGCCGTTGTTCCCTGTGCGTTGAAGTTTTGGAAACAAGCCAATGTATCCGGGAAGATTGTTGGTTGCGGCAATGTGAAAATGATCACTGTTGTATCGTATGAACAACCAAAATCATCCGTTACGTTATACGTATAACTATGTGAGCCAGGTGTATCTGGAATCACAACGATTGCCGTATCAGTTTGCCCGGAAACAATTGTCGGATCACTTGTCCAGAAATCGGTTACAATCTCATTTTGGTACGTTTCAGGTTCCGGATACAAAGCAGCATCGAAGTTGATCGTCCATTGGAAAATGTATCCGTCATCCACACCCTGATTATCCTGAACGGTTACTGTCCATGGGCCGTCGAGCGGACAACCGATAAAGTCGGAGAACGAACCATCCGGTGCGTACACAAAACTTGGGTCCATCGACTGGAAACCGTAATCGTTTGTAATTACATTGGTTCCTGCAATCGCATTGGCACAAATTGACGTGGTCGTTGCGTTTACTTCTGAGAAACAATAGGTCCAGGTTGGAGTTCCCGGAGCGCCGCCATCAAGATTGGTGTCATTTCCTAAAAATGTACCGATACCATTACCGCATCCACCGGCTATCAATCCGCCGGCCTGGTTAAAGGCATTCATGAGCGAGACCGTGGTACCATTCGGACAGGTCAGTGCAATTTCGATATCACCGATATACGAGTGTTCAATATCAAGGCAAATAGATGTAATGTCGTTCGGGCTGGTAACCGTTCCGCCGTTCAATCCGGTAATTCCGATTGTTGTTTCATACTGAACTCCCGTACCATCCGGCAAAGGTGTCAAGCCGGCAAAAACACCACCGATCCCAAAAGATCCAGGAGGAACTTCAACTCCAACAGTATCTGTTGGCGTCACACCACCGATCAATTCCGTTTGCAAACCAAGACATACCGTATCATCGATAGGCCCGGTTCCGGCAAAAATCGGCAACTGAGAAACCCTTACTTTACAGGTAATTCGAGCAGGTTGCGGGAACGGATCCAAAATTCGTAAATCAACAAAATAACCCTGACGTGCAGGTGGTAAGAACCATAATGAATCATCTTCATTGGAGAAAACGCCTACACCGCCGATTGTCCAGGTATAATCACAGTTATTTGCATTTTGAGAATATCCTGTTCCTGTATTTTCAAATGAATAAGGAAATACTGGCTTGGCGACCAATAAGATTGAATCACCCAAACAAACATCCACATATCCGGTATCTATCGGATTCATGATATTCGGGCCTACTCCATTCACTCCACCTACAAAAGCTTCCAAATGCGGGTAAAATGGCTGTGCAAGATCACCGCAAGCAACATTGGCAACCCAACCTGTACCTTCATTTGCACCATCAGAAACAAAACGAACAGTCAAACAACCGGAAGGATTATTCACAAAGGAAGCCTGCACGTTGAAGCCATTGATGTTTGTTGCAGAATTGTAAGCTCCCAACAACGGAGCAGTGATATCCGGACCGTCATAAATATAAAGTGTATCCGTCGGATCGATATTGAACTCAAACCCGATATTGGTAGCAAACGTGATCGATACTTTTGATCCCATGGCCAGGTTCGGGCAAAACGTAATTGTTTCGTCCATATTCGGAAGGTAATTTCCTCCCATGTCCACAAAATTGGTCGTAGAAGCAACAGCTAATGAATCGCAGTTTAACGGGTTCGCTACATCAAAATCATTGTCATAAATAGACATCTGTGCCTGAGATTGCAAACTGAACAATCCGGCAAAAGCAACCAGCGTGAGTAATTTCTTTTTCATAGCGGCCGTTTATAGTTTTTGTAGTGTAAGCGCATAAGATATACGCAGGCGATAAAGCGATTCGGCTTTTAGAATGGTATTCGTACCCGAGATTTGAAAATACTGTGTCTCTTCTTCTTTCAACTGAATGTCATAATCAACGTAAGATGCCGCTTTAGTTGAAGATGGTTTTACTTCACCTGAGAGCACATACTGACTTGATTTTCCTTCTACCACTTCAATCACCGATAAAGCATTCTTCAGGCAATAAGTTTCAAAAGTGGTTTCTGGGGAATCTGAACGTTTTGAATCTCTTGAAACGGATGTTTTATTGAGTGGTTGCTGGGCGTTTGAGTAGCAACTGACCACCAATAAAATAGCGAGAGAGCAGAGTGTTTTCATAGTTGTTGTTTTAATCCTAGACCACCAATTAGGTGAAATAGTTGCGCCAATATAAAAATAAAACCGTTTTAGTAAGCACAAAAAAGCCGATAAGTTTTGACTCATCGGCTTCTTTAGCAATTGATTATGTTTATCTGTAAACCTGAACGAAGCCTTGTTTGTTTAACTCTTCACCACTTTCCAATGTTGCTTTGATGGTGTAGAAATACGTTCCGTCTTCAACGAAGTCGCCACCTTTGGTTCTTCCGTCCCATCCGCCTGCCGGATCATCATACTCGTAAATTGTATGCCCCCAACGGTTGACAATCGTACATTCAAACTCACTTACACCTTCGTATTCAACAAAGAATATATTGTTTCCGTTTAACGAACTAAGCGTAATGATGTTCGGAACAGCAATGTCACACACTTTGTTACCAATTGTTGCCGTATCTGAATGTGTATAACACTCATTCGTAACAGTAACGATGTAATCTCCCGGACTCGCGACAGAAATAGAAGGACCCGATTCACCGGTGTTCCAGCTGTAATCGAGGATACTTGGATTTTGTTGAGCGTTGATCACGTAACTTGCGCCAACGCATATAATCGTATCGAGCACCTGTGTGTAAACGCCTGCCGGGTAATAAATATCTGCCGTTAACACCGTTCCACATGCGTTATCAGTAAACGTGACCGTATAAGTTCCCGGAACGGTTGTGGATATCGAAGGATTCAGCACATTCGGAGAAGGGCTAAAGTGAATACATGTATCAACAGCCGACCAAACACCGCCATCGAAAGCAGTCGTTCCCTGAACGTTGAAATTCTGGTAACAAGCCAATGTATCCGGGAAAATTGTTGGTTGAGGAAGTGTGTACAAAATAACTGTTGTATCATAGCTGCAACCGAAATCGTCTGTTACATTGTACGTATAACTGTGTGGACCCGGAGTTGTAGGAATTACGACAATCGCCGTGTCACCTTGACCAGCAACAATCGTTGGATCGTTTGACCAGAAGTCTGACACAATAACGTTTTGGTATCCTGCCAATCCCGGTTGCAATGACGGATCGAAATACAATCCCCATTCGAAGATATACCCATCATCAATTCCAAGATTATCCTGAACAATAATCGTCCAGTCGCCGTTTACCGGACATCCGATAAAATCATCGAAATTTCCATCGGGTAAATAAACACCATTCGGGTTCATGGATTGATTCCCCGGAGTAACGGTTGTAGCCACCGTGTTTCCGGCTGCCAATTCATCTCCCATTGTCTGGAAGTCGTTGAACAATGTTGAGAAACAGTACGTCCACCCGATTCCCGGCACACCATTACCATTAATATCATCAGCATCACCAAGGAATGTTCCGCCGCCGCCAAAACCTCCTGGAATAAATCCGGGGTTATAGGAATTCACCAGCGAAACTGTAGTTCCGTTCGGACATTCCAAAGCAATTTCAAGGTCACCCAAATAGGTGTGTTCCATCGTAATACAAACCTGGTTCAAATCGGTACCGGCACCGATTACTGCGCCATTCGGGAAACCGGTAATAGAAACCGGCGCCTGGTATTGCGCTCCTGAACCATCAGGCAGGTAAGTCAATCCGGCGAAAGCGCCACCTAAGTTAAATTCTCCACCAGGAATAACTGTTCCTACGGTATCTGTTGGCGTCACACCTCCGATGAGTTCGGTTTGCTGGCCTAAACAGACAGTATCCTCCAATGGGCCTGTCCCTGCAAATATCGGCAGGATACTCACCCTTACTTTTGAAACAATACGGTATGATTGCGGGAAAATATCTGTGATTTTCAAATCGACCAAAAACCCATTTCGCGTTGGTGGTACAAACCAGATTGAATCATTATTCGGGAAGCTCATCCCGGCACCACTGATATTCCAGTCATAGACAACATTTGTCAGATTTTGAGAATATCCGTATCCGGTGTTTTCCATTGAATAAGGAAAGATCGGCGTTGCAACCAATAAGATACTATCACCCAAACACACATCTACAAAACCGGTATCCAACGGACTCAACTCATTCGTAGCTCCATTGTTTACATAAGCTTCCATGTGTGCTTCAAACGGCTGATTCGGGCTGCCACAGGTAACATTTCCAACCCAACCGGCAGTTTCATTGGCACCATCGGTTACAAACACTACTGTTAAACAACCGGTAGGATTGTTCCAGGTAGCCTGGTGTGTAAATCCGTTGGGATCTGTTCCGCTGTTGTGGGCACCCAATAAAGGATAGGTCGCATCCGGTCCGTCATATACATAAATCGTATCTGAAGGATCTACATCGAACGAAAACCCTGCATTGATAGCGAAAACAATCGTTGCTTTGGTTCCCAATGTCAAATCAGGACAAATAGTGATCGTATCGTTGTAGTTAGGTCCGTAGTTTGCCGCACCGCCCTGGTCGAACCAGTTTTGCGCAGAACCATCGCTGTAAACGTCACAGTCCATCGGGTTATTCTGTGGAAAACCAGGATCTGACATTGAAAATTGTGACCAACCGGCGCAGGCAAGCATCAAGCTGATTCCGAGGAGTATAAAATTCTTCATCTGCACTTATTTAGTTGTTTTCATTTCTTGTTGTAACATAAAAACCGATTTCACCATCAGCATTTTTTCAGTTCCTGTAATGCGGAAATACTGATTTGCGGTTTGGATAGAAAGCCCCATTTTAACCGGGTCAATTAAGCTCGCTTTTTCCATGGTAATTTCACCGTTTAATTTGGCAGATTCTTTTCCTTTCGGAAAGTCCATAATTGTACTACCATGTGTTTCGGCAAACTTCAGCAATTTTGCATGTTCTTCAGGTGAATCAACTGCAATTTGCTCCATCGTTTTTACTTCTTTGGCGGTTTCCCTGATTTCCGTTTGGGCAAAGGATAATCCTGCAAAAACAAAAATAGCGGAAACAAGCAACGTAATTTTTTTCATCTTGATCGGGTTTTAAGCTTTAGACTTGCAACCATTGTTATAAGTTGCACGAGATCGTGTAAAACTAGTAAAAAAAAAATCGTTTCAGGAGGGAGAATAACATTAGTTTTGTAGCGTCAAAATTTCAAATCCTTATGGAAATCCAACAATTAACGGCAATTGCCAGTCAAGTCAGAAGAGATATTTTACGCATGGTCGCAGGCGCCAATTCCGGGCACCCGGGTGGATCGCTTGGCTGTGCCGATTTTTTAACTGTTCTGTACTTTGACATAATGCACCACAAACCCGATTCATTCTCAATGGACGGAAAAGGAGAAGACCTGTTCTTTTTGTCGAACGGGCACATTTCTCCGGTTTGGTACAGCGTTTTGGCACGTTCGGGGTATTTTCCGGCTGATGAATTGAGTACATTCCGTAAGTTGAACGCCCGTTTGCAGGGTCATCCGAGTACTGATAAAAAAATACCAGGGGTTCGTGTGGCTTCCGGTTCATTGGGACAGGGACTTTCTGTAGCACTTGGTGCCGCTCAAACTAAAAAACTGAACAACGATCCTTCATTGGTTTATACGCTGCATGGCGACGGTGAATTGCAGGAAGGACAAATCTGGGAAGCAGCTATGTATGCGGCCGCTAATAAGGTAGATAATGTGATTGCAACGATCGACTACAACGGCCGCCAGATCGACGGTGACGTAGAAGTTGTATTGTCGCTTGGCAACCTGGCACAAAAGTGGCAGGCTTTTGGTTGGGAAGTTCTTGAAATGGACGGACACAACATTCCGGAGATCATTGAAACGATGAATAAAGCAAAAAAAATGTCACGAAACGGGAAACCAATCGTTATCATCATGAAAACCGAAATGGGACAAGGTGTTGATTTCATGATGGGTTCACATAAATGGCATGGTGTAGCGCCAAATCCGGAACAATTGGCAAGCGCTATGACCCAGTTGGAAGAAACGTTGGGAGATTATTAAAATATGAAAATAGTACGCGTTGTTATTATATTCTTAGTGTTCTTCGCCTCAAAGGCGCAAGCACAGGAATTGACACGCGTTTTATTCATCCTGGATGCGTCCAACAGTATGAATGCCAAATGGGGCGACCAGTCACGCATTGAATCGGCAAAAGAATTATTAGCGAAAGCCGTTGATAGTTTGCGTGGTTCGGCCAACCTGGAAATCGCTCTGCGCGTATACGGACATCAATCCCCTATTACTGCCACTTACCAGGATTGTAATGATACCAAACTGGAAGTTCCGTTTGGGAAAGACAATTACGACCGCATCAAAACCCGCATAAAATCGATTCTTGCGAAGGGAACAACACCAATAGCGCGCTCACTCGAAGCTGCTGCGGATGATTTTCCCGATATGAATTCACGGAATATCATCATTCTGATTACCGATGGTTTGGAAGCCTGCGACAACGATCCGTGTGTGATTGCCAAAAAACTGCACGACAAAGGTGTAAAAGTGACACCGTTCGTGATCGGATTGGGACTCGACCTTTCTTACCTCGAGCAATTCAAGTGTATCGGTAGCTATTCCGAAGCTGAAACCAAAGACGCTTTCAAAACCGTGTTGAGCAATGTGATCTCAAAAGCGCTGATCAATACAACGGTCCAGATCAATCTTAATAATATCAATGGCGTTCCGGTTGAAACAGATGTGACCTTATTAATGTATGAAGCCGGAACAAAACGGTTGGTATATACGTTCGAACACACGATCAATCGTTTTGGGAATCCGGATACAGTAGTTATGGACCCGAATATCAAGTACGATATGGTGGTGAATACCATTCCGAAAGTCGAAGTGAAAAACATTGTTCTTAAAAAGAACACCCATAATACGATTGTTGCGAACACACCACAGGGCTTTCTACGATTCCGGTTCTCGAACGCCACCAAAGGTTATTCGATTACGGCACGAGTCATGCAACCAGCGACCTTGTCCACTATTAATACGCAACAAATTGGCGGAACGGATAAATACATTGTGGGGCAATACGATGTGGAGATCCTGACGTTGCCCCGCATTTATAAAACGGTAAACATTACCCAAAGCAGTACCACCACCATTGATGTTGCTGCGCCGGGATTATTGAATTACTCGAGCGGAAAACCGATTGTAGGACAATTATTTGTACTGAAAGATGACGGAATATTGGAATGGGTGTGCAACCTTGACGGCAATTCACTTTCGGGATCATGGAATTTACAACCGGGCAATTACCGCATTGTTTACCGCCAAAAGCATTTAAAACTCACGACTTATACAATGGAGAAGAACTTCAAGATCACCTCCAATAAAACAACACCCATAAATTTATAGTACGGCAATGAAGGAATTTGAAATCTTAGGAAAGAAAGACACACGATCAGGATTCGGTGAAGGTTTGTTAGAATTAGGAAAAACCAACCCTGAAGTGGTAGGACTTTGTGCCGATTTAACAGGATCACTCAAAATGGATGCTTTCCAGAAAGAGTTTCCTGAACGGTTTTTCCAGGTTGGAATTGCCGAAGCAAATATGATCGGTATGGCAGCAGGAATGACTATTGGCGGGAAAATTCCGTACACCGGTACATTTGCCAACTTTTCTACCGGACGCGTTTACGATCAGATTCGTCAATCTGTAGCTTATTCTAAGAAAAACGTAAAAATTTGTGCTTCTCATGCCGGATTGACATTGGGAGAAGACGGAGCTACACACCAGATCCTGGAAGACATCGGAATGATGCGCATGTTGCCACACATGACGGTGATTGTTCCTGCCGATTTTAACCAGACAAAACAGGCTACCATCGCTATTTCCAAATTGGAAGGCCCGGTTTATTTGCGTTTCGGAAGGCCGGTTGTGCCAATTTTTGTCCAGCCCGATGCTGAATTTGTGATCGGAAAAGCAGATGTATTGTCTGAAGGAACTGATGTTACCATTATCGCTTGCGGACATTTGGTATGGAAATCCATTGAAGCAGCAACCGAATTGGCCAAGCAGGGAATCAGTGCCGAAGTAATCAATATGCATACGATTAAACCTTTGGACGAAAAAGCAATCTTAGACTCAGTACGCAAAACACGTTGCGTGGTTACTGCCGAAGAGCACATGCTCAATGGTGGTTTGGGCGAAGCAGTTTCCCAGGTATTGGCGCGTCACATGCCTGCTCCACAAGAGTATGTAGGTGTCAACGATACATTTGGAGAATCGGGAACGCCCGACGAATTGATGACCAAATACGGTCTTGATGCCATCGACGTGATTAATGCCGCAAAACGAGTTATTCAACGAAAATAAAGATGCATCAAGAAATTCCCGATGAAGCAACTATTGTATCGTATCTTCATCGGGAAGATGCACATGCCCGCATTGCACTCGGTTGGATCATCGACCTGCACAGCAAGCGGCTTTACACCACCATTCGACGTTGGGTAAAAACCCACGAAGACACCAACGACATTTTACAGGAAGTTTTTCTGAAAATCTGGAAAAACAAACATCAGTTCCAGGGAAACAGCGCTTTATTCTCCTGGATCTACCGCATTTCTTACAACGAAGCCATGCAGTTCCTGAAAAAGGAACGACGCCATATCGGGGTTGATTTAGATTCTCCGTTGGTGGAATTTCAGCATTCTTCTTTGCATTTCGGGAAAATTACCCCTGAAGAAATTTCAACCTGGCTCATGGAAGCTGTGGAAACCTTACCCGAAAAACAACGCTTCATTTTTGAACACAAGTATTTCGACGATCTGAAGTACGAAGAAATTGCGCAACTCACCGGCGGAACTGTTGGCGGATTAAAAGCCAATTACTTCCACGCCGTAAAAAAAATCGAAGATCATTTGAAAACGAAATTAAACCATTGATTCATCCCCTCATCTTAATAATGTGAATACGAACGAACAACATATCATTGACGAACTTAAAAAAGGAACAACTCCCGTTCCGGTCGACAATTACTTTGCACAATTGAAGCAGAACATTTTCGATCGATTGGAACCAACGGTGAAAATTATTCCTCTTTACCGGAAATCATGGTTCATCACAGCCGTTGCCGCGAGTATTGCACTTGTCATTTCGCTAACGTTCTTTTTTGACGGAAACGAAACTCAGCAACCTTCCATAGCAGATGTTGACTGGAACAGTGTTTCGCGTGATGAAGTGCTGGCCTACATTGATGAAAACATCGACGATTTTGAAACCGAAGCATTGGCGCAGCAGTTGAATTCTATTCCCGAATGGTCTGCCACAGTGGATATTACAGGAACAGCAAGTGCCGGAACCAATAAAACCGGAAAAGAGGATAAATATGACAGGCTATTCAAAGATGTTGACAAACAGGATATCCTGGAGTATTTGGAGGAAGAAGATATTGACCTGGAAGAGCTGTCTCCGCAGTAGTTCCCCTGAGTCAATAACCATGCGGAATTAAACATTAATTTATTAAATCAGATAATCATGAAAACCATTCGATTAACCGTATTAGGATTGTTGTTGCTCGCACCGATTTCATTGCTGGCACAGACGGATAAAAATCCAACCAAAGAAGACATAAAAGAAACCCGTGAAAAAGAACGCGATGAAAAAATCGATAAACTGAAAATCGGTTTTATCACAACCGAATTGGCGTTAACAACCGAAGAAGCGGAGAAATTCTGGCCTGTTTACAATGAAATGGAGGCAAAAGTCAAAGAAGTGCGCAAAGCCAACCGGAAACTGGAAAAAGAAGTGGATGAAGGTTATGAAGCATTGACCAATGAAGATGCCAAAAAGAAAATGGCAACACTTTTTGAAAACGACGAAAAAGAAATTACGCTGAAAAAGGAGTATGCCGAAAAAATTTCCAAGATTGTCGGTGAAAAACGATCATTAAAACTCTTAAGTTTGGAGCATGAATTCAAGCGGGAATTGTTGAATCAACTCAAAGAGCAAGGTTCATCAAAGTCGCATGAAAAACATGGACAAGGACATCATGACAGAGAATAAGCACGATTTTTTATACTTGTTAGGACAAACAAATCCCTTCCCTTATCTCATTGAGGTAGCCAAGGCGGAAGGGATTTTTATTTACGACAAAACCGGAAAACGTTACGCCGATATGATTGCCGGAGTAGCAGTCAATAACATTGGACATCGACATCCGTTGGTGATTCAGCGCTTGCAGGAACAACTGGAAAAATACCTGCACGTAATGGTTTACGGGGAATTTATCCAGGATACATCTGTTGAAATGGCGCGTGCACTGACCCGCGTTCTCCCCGACTCATTGAATTGCGTTTACCCTGTCAATTCAGGAACTGAAGCCAATGAAGCGGCTTTGAAACTGGCAAAACGCGTTACCGGCAGAACTCAGCTGATCGGTTGCAAAGGTTCATACCATGGAAATACGCACGGTTCCATGAGTGTTTCGTCCAACGAAGCCAAGAAAATTGCGTTTCGTCCGCTGTTACCCGATGTCGATTTTATTCGCCACAACGAAATCGCTGATCTTTCGCGTATTACAGAACGAACGGCAGCGGTGATTATCGAACCGATCCAGGGTGATGCGGGTGTTCGTCAGGCTTCAACCGAATATTTAAAAGCCTTGCGTCAGCGCTGCGATGAAGTGGGTTCTTTCCTGATTTTCGATGAAATTCAATGCGGTATGGGACGTTCCGGGAAATTGTTCGCTTTTGAACACAGTGGCGTGGTTCCTGATGTTTTAACACTGGGCAAAGCCCTTGGCGGCGGAATGCCAATTGGTGCGTTTGTGGCGCGTTACGAACACATGCAGGAATTGACGCACCAACCAATGCTCGGACACATTACCACTTTCGGCGGACATCCGGTAATCGCAGCTGCGGCTTGGGCTACGCTGGAAGTTTTCGCTACGGAAATTGACTTCGATTTGGTGGAAGAAAATGGTCTGTTATTAGAAAATATGCTTTCGGAGATTGACGAAATCAACGAAATTCGTCGCGTAGGAATGATGTTTGCCTGTGATATGGAGTCATTTGAACGCGTTGAAAAAGTGGTGAATCGCTGTTTGGAATTGGGCTTGATCAGCTTTTGGTTTTTATCACATCCGTATAGTTTCAGACTTTCGCCTCCGTTGACGATTTCGAGAGAAGAGATTGAGGAAGCTGGAAGGGTTATTCAGAGAGCGGTCAGAGAAACGAAGTGATGTCGGATTTTTGATGTTTGATTTTTGATGAGCAGAATTTAGCAACCCTCAGAATATAAGACTCCTTTTGGAAAATTGAATCTTTTGCCTTTGGGGGTTGATTTTGTTCGCGTAAAAGGTCTGGTGATTATTTCATGTATAGGTCCTCTCACTTCAACTGACTCGATTGTAAAAGCTGTGCCTTGTTCAGCATTGATATAAGCATCAATAATTTCTTTCGAAACCTTACTTCCTTTATTTGAATACGTTGAATCTCCTATTCTTATTTTCATTTCACCAACTTCAAAAGCTGCCTTTAAAGGTACTTCGGGAGGATATTTAGCGAAAATTCTTCCCATTTGGAGAAATGTAGAATCACTTATGCTTATTAATTGCGAATGATCCAGAGGTAATGATCCCCAATAAATCATTGGTAGCGGCAAATTGGAAACACGGTACTTAAATACTGCATGTCCTGTTGTGTTATCACCCGTTCTTGAATAGAGTGTCATTGAAGCTTCTCTTCCTGAACCAGTTACTCTGGCTATATATTGATTTCCGGATGCGGTCAAACTAACTCCATCGCTATCGACCCAGATACTTTCGTATAGTCCATCTAGCGCAAACTCAACGATATTGTTGTAATTCCGGTAGAGTATATTCATTTGCGGCAAGCTAATCGTGCCGCGAACCGGAGTATTGAGGTTGTTCGCCGCTTGCATGTCAATGACTTCCAATTCAACGATCAACAGCGGTTTCTGCTTGAAAAACGAATGCTTGAAACCATAAATGTAGCAGGTTGAATCATTGAGGTCTCCATTTGCGTCCGGGCCATCTTCGTTGAGGTATTCCAGCAACGCATCGCGGGTATAGTTGGTTCTCGCAGGAAATTTCACGCCCTGGTTTCGCCAGATCATGTGTAATTTAAAGGTCATCAATGTATTCTTCTGTACAAACGACCGGTACAAATCCAAACTATCGGGAATAACGAGCGAATCTTTTCCTTTCGAGGAAAGTACAACGGTTACTTCGCCCAGCGAGATCCGGTCACCAACTGAAAAACGGGTATCGTGAATTGTTTTGTACTGAAGATCAGCCGTTTTTCGCTTTTGGCCGAACGCACAGCAAGAAAGTATCAGGCATAACCACACCAAAGATTGACGCATATTGAAATTTTGCATGAAAATAGTGATTTTTAAGTGGCGAAAGAGGACGTATTCAACTAACTTTTGAACCGTTCAATGTATAATTCTTATTCGTCGCAATCCCTTTAAAACATTGATTTCGGGAATAAACACCAGCGGAAATAAAATTGGTTGCTTTAACTTCCGTATATTTGCACGCTGGTAGATTTATTTTCCCTCCTTTTGTTGAACAATCCGATCGAAATTGACAGATACCATTTGTAAGAATTAAACTGAAAGAAAAAGCATGGCAAAATCTCAAGAAACGTGGAACAAAAAAGAGAAAGAAAACAAAAAGAAAAAGAAGCGCGAAGATAAATCCAAGAAAAAAGAAGAACGCAAAGCGAACACTCCAACTGCTGATTTTGAAAGCATGCTTGCGTATGTAGATGAGTTTGGAAACATCACTTCCACTCCACCAGATCCCACAAAAAAGAAAGAAGAAATCAATGCCGAAGACATCGAATTGGGTGTTCCTATTCGTGAAGCTGCTGATGAAAATGACGGTAACCGCACAGGAATCGTGAGTTTCTTTGATTCATCGAAAGGATATGGTTTTATTAAAGATCTGGAGACTCAGGAAAGTATTTTTACCCACATCGGTAAACACCTCGAAGAAATTAAAGAAGGAAACAAAGTAACGTTCCGCACGGAAAAAGGCCCGAAAGGGATGAATGCCGTTGAAGTTCGTAAAGCGAAATAGTTTCTGATAACGATATATGACCGGTTCGTCAGCTTAAGGCAGATGAACCGGTTTTTTTGTGGTTAAACTTCTAAGAGGAACTAATTAACATGAGTTCGGGATCAGTCTGAACATGACATAGTGCCAGGTACCAGCGAGTACAATTCTATTAAAATCATTACTTAACAAAAAAAAGCCGTCCCTACTACTGGGACGGCTCTTACAAATCGAGGCGTGTACACTTATTACCTAACCACCTTACTACTGTTTTAACTACTGTGCCCCGATAAGTAATTTATAATCTTTTCCATTAATTTTCAGCACGTACATTCCACCGGCAAAACGACGAACATCAATACTTCCACCAGATTTCAATGTATCTTTCCAGACTTCTCTACCCGTTACATCAACAAGCTGTACCTCGTGCATACCATTTGATTTGAATGACAGATACACCATTTCATTCGCCGGATTCGGATAGATGGAAACCTCTTCATCCTGGCCAAGTATCACTGATCTTATTCCAACTTCAGTTGTAAATCCATCAAAATCCGTTTGACTCAATCTGTAATAATTTACTCCTAAAGCAGGATCATAATCTACATCATAGTAGCTGTTTGAAAGCGTTGTTGTTCCATGTCCGGCTTTGGTAAATAAATATTCCCAAACGATTCCGTCTGTACTTTTCTCCATAGTGAAATGAGAACAATTTTGCTCCGATTCGGTAATCCAGGTCAGATCAACATTTCTGACATTCGTTAACTTCGCTTCAAAATTGACCAATTCAACCGGCAATGGCGTCAGCGGTGTAATGCTAGCCAATGTAAAAAACGGTTGCGCACTGCTTATGGTAACTCCAGCGAATTCAACGCGGCTGCCATTGATCACTGCTCCGCTGTAAATTGTTGCATTTGTCCAATCAACACCATCATTATCAACCAACAATCGAAGATTGGATATCGGAGTATATGCGACGAGCATACTTGTTTCAAAACCAACAGTTACGCTTTGCGAAAAATTGGTTATTTGCCCTTTCCAAACACGTTCAATACGACCATAAATTCCAACAGGTAAATTGGCAAAACAAACCGGATTTGCTGTAATCTGATTCAGCAATCCATTGTTTCCCCAGATTAAAAAAGAACGATCAGCAGCAAACGAATTCGCGTTTAACTGATTACTTGCCGCAATTGACGTTAATCCTACTGTTACAGGTTCATTGTTATTAACGCTAATGGATTGTTTTTGAAACAACGCAGACGCATCGTCGCGACCAATACCCGCAATATCAAAATTAAAACCGGTATTTGTTGTCTTATTCCAGATGGTTGTTCCATTGGAAGATGTATAATTATACGTAGCTGCTGTGCCCGTATTTCCACCTCTTGTTAGACCAAACTTGATGGCCAGGTAACTCTCGATTTTATTTCTGTCAGCTAGTGAAGGAGTTGTATTATACATGATGATTTCAGCCATATCCGCATCGGTATCTTCACCTCCCGCATTGTTTCGTCCCATATAAAGACCGGTAGTAATAGAAGGTGTATACGTGGAACTATTAGAATTTGAAGCTGCCAGCGGAACTGAGTTTTTATATGCGTTCATAGTAGCTCCACTTCCGCTTACGGTAGTCATACCCGCACTAAAGTTGCCATATTCGGTAGGCGAAACAAAATCGAAGGTCCAGCCATTCAAGGAAGCATCGGATGATTGCGAACGGAACCCTGGTTTGAATTGGTGAGCATAAGAAAACATATTGGCACTGTAAGTAAATCCGGTGTTGTTATCAACATTCTTATCAGCAATCACAAAGTAACTTCCGGAAGCAGTTAGTAAATCAAACCCCGTTGAACCGTTTCCTAAAAAGGTATTTGCCGATGCCATAAAATTTAACCTGGGATTGTAATTGAACAGTTTAACTCCTGATGAACCAGCAGTAACAGTTGGTTGCTGCGATCCGGTAGCCTGAGTAACAGCCCATGAGCCGGCGGTTCCCGCAGAACTAGCCCACGAGGAAACTCCGGTGGCCAACGTAATACTTGGCGTATTATCGGCTTTGTACCAAACGGTTAATCCGGAAGAGACGCCCCCAGGTGATCCGGCACAGGCTGCAATCGTTCTGGTTCCTGCAGGATTGGTAGCCGCAGGAGTTCTCACCGAACCTACTGTAAGATTTAAACACTGCGCATCTACAACATTTCCAATGGTAGCGGATGCATTGTTCATGTCATAAGCAATCCAAAAATAGTTTGTGCCAGAGGTAAGCGTTTGGCTGCCATTTACCGTAATTGTGCCGGATGCTACAGTGGTTCCTGCACCATCGAACGGCCCGGTGGCAGAAAATGTGGATGAATTACCTGTATAATAAATATGAATCAGCGAAACATCGTTTGTGTTGGTTCCCGGGATCGTAGAACCATTCATATTCAACTGAATCTGGGTCATGGTTAAAGGAGTTGTACATCCGCTTGTCACTACTTCAACACGCAGAATATCCTGACCGGTTACACATTTTTGAACAACGGCAGTGGATGATTGAGTCGCTGTGCACGAAACATAGCTCATTGAAGATGGCGTAAAAGTATAGGTCTGCCCAACTGCAGGCTTAATCGTTCCTGAAAACTGACATGTAGCTGCATTTGTTCCACCTGCAGTTGTTGCAGACCAATTTGTTGTTGTTGTCCTATTATTAAAATCGGTATTCGCTAGTCCCCTAAGGCCTATTTGCATGGTTGGAGCGGTTGCTGCGTTGGCCGTAATAGTTCCGCCATAAACGATCCGTATCACATTTGTTGCGTAATTCAAACGTATTTGAAAACTGATGCGTTCTCCTGAGATACCGAAACGACATACATCGCGCCATTGAATCACAAATTCATTCGAAGCCGTTATATCCCGGTATCTGATTTCTCGTGTGCCTGCACTGGCATTTTGTAAATCTCCGCCAAAGGCTGCAACTATTCCGGATGTTTCCGTTCCTGAGATTGGTGTATAATTAGTTCCGCTCGGAGCAGAACCAAAACTGATGTACCCGTTTGCTGAAACATAAATCTGTGTATAAGCTGTGCAATTAAATGAAAAGGAAGGAATAGTAATTGCTCCGGAAACATCGTCATCAAATGTTGTACTCCACAAAACAGTTCCACCTGTAATGGCCGTATAGGCTCCAGCCGATTGCGTAAAAGTATTGGAGCTGACCTGTGAGAAGGATGAGTTTAACAGAAAAAAACTAAAAACAAGAATTAACCATTGGTTTTTCATTAAAGAGCAGTATTAATTGTTCCTACAAATGAACAACCAGAAACCGCTAACTACTCTATAAGTATCCCGACAAAAACCCGACAAACAACTAAGTCTCTGTTAACAAAGGGATTCAAGAAAACAATATCATCATAACCATCTGAAAAGATCGACGAATTATTCTTTTACAACGAACGGATTAATCGTTCCAGGTCAATGGCTTGTTCGAGCATCAATTTTTTACGTAAGCGCAAATGGGTCCGCTGAACAGATTCAAGAGATATCCCAAGGATTTTCGCCATTTCATTCGTGGATGATTTCAAACGGATCAACGCCGCCAGCCGCAAGTCTGCTTTGGTAATATCCACCGACAAGTGTTCGAACCGATCAAAAAATCCTGGATGCAGTTTTTCAAACAATTTCCGGAACACATCCCAATCATCACTAGTCAATAACTTAAATGACTGGAGTTTATCTAACAATTGGATTTGATCAACTGACGGTTCCAGTGCTGGAACAGATGAATTAAATTGTTCTATTTCTTGCTGAAGTTGATCAATCAGATCATTTTTCTCACCCAGATTAGACAGTACCAATCTCATTTGACTGTCTACATTTTTCAATTCGTCTTCAGCGCGCAATTTTTGCAGTGTTAGTATTTCCCGCTCTTTCCTTCTTTTTAGTATAATCTGACGAACTACAATAATCAATCCGAGGATAATGCAACAAACAATACTTATCGAAAGCGCCAAAATTTGTTCTGCCCGTTTCTTCTTGGATGCCAGGAGCTTGATTTGGGCTTGTTTTTTCTGAAATTCAATCTGAAACTCGGTATTGTGAAAATTGATCAATTCTTCTTGTTCATTAAACGTATCGAGGCAATCCAAATAACGTTGCTGAGCTGCAAAAGCAGCCCGATAATCCCCAACTTTCTGCTCCAGCAAAGCCATTGTTTCCCAGTAATTTTGTTTCACATTTATATTATGATAATAGTGATCCATCAGGTCATCAGCCATTCCGAGCTTTTTTTGTGCAGCCTCCAATCGTTGTTTATCGATGTCAATTCTGGCCAAAGCAATCAGTGCCATCATGGCGCTTTCCCACTGCTTACTCTTAAAGCTGTTTTTGTAATCGATCTCAATCAGTGGCCAAGCCTCGTCTATTTTATGGCGTTTATAATAACAATCGCCCAAATTACCGGATATGATCCCGACCCAATCCTCACGGTTGTTTTTTCTTGCCAACGACAAGCCCTTTTCAAAATATACCTGTGAAGAATCAAGTCGATTGGCATGTTTGTGTATCAAACCAATGGAATTATAAGCGTTGATTTTCAAATTAATCGGAGCTTTCTCATCCTTCATTAGAATACGAAAGTATTTTTTAGCCAGGTAAAACCGCTTGAAGTTGTAATAAACCAACCCCATTCGATGTTGAAACTCGTAATAATAGGGCACATCTCCGGGAGGTTTTCCCTGAAGAAATTCTTCAACCCGATACAAATACGGAAACGCATCCTGGAAAAAACCATGGAGTGACAAATTTTCACCCACATCAAAGCACAGTGCATAATACTCAGCTTCCGATTGGGTTTTCACTTCTTTTAAACAGTAATCCATGAATGCTTCCCACTCTGCCGGTTTCTGAAAATCATCCTTTTCCCATTTGTAAACAAGTGCTTTTGAAGTGAGTAATTGATTACCACGTTGCTGAATCAACTCTTCTCGGTAAAGTGCAACCGCTTTTGCATAGCTTACATCTCCCGTTTCACAGAACAACCATGTTGAATGAAAAAGCACTATAAATAAAAACGTCAATGATTTCTTGGCTAACATTCGCGGAAACTGGATATAGAGTAAAAATAGAAATTATTATACAGACAAAATCTGCACTTTCTTGTTTGGTGAATAATAATCTAGGTCATTCTCAGAAAGCCAACAAGTGTATCATATACTTTTAATAATTCCGCATCCGTAATACAATATGGCGGATTCACGAAAACCACATTCCCCAGCGGACGGACCAGACAGCCGTTTTCAAGGAAATACCGGTATGCTTTATCGCGGACATCAGAAAAATAAGTATTCCCTTCCCCTGTTTCGATTTCAAAACGTAAAATGGTTCCAAGAATAGCAGCGTTTATAGCATTGGGAAATTGTTTCAATTCGCTTAAAAAGCCCTGGTGAGCTTTCTCAATCCGCTGGATATTTGTCCAGGTCTCATCTTGTTCAAAAATGTCTAAGCTAGCGTTCGCCGCAGCGCATACCAACGGATTTCCTGTATAAGAATGTCCGTGAAGCAAGGCTTTCGTTTTCTCGGGATGCAAAAATGCTTCATAAATTTCTTCGGTGGCAACCGTCAATCCCAAAGGCAGCGTTCCACCGGTCAATCCTTTTGAAAGACACACCAGATCAGGTTTATTTACGCAATGGTCCATCGCGAACAAGCGTCCGGTTCTGCCCCAGCCTGTCATCACCTCATCGAAGATCACCAACGCACCATAGCGATGCGCCAATGCAATGAGCTGGTCCAGCCATTCAGCAGAATAAACTCTCATTCCGGCGGAACCCTGGATAATTGGTTCAACAATGATTCCGGCTATTTCTCCTGTTTCAAATAATTCCTGTGCTTTTTTTAACGCTTCGTCTTCGCGTGTTTTATCCGGAAAGGGCAAAAAATCGACATCGAAAAAAAAATGCTCGAACGGATCGTTGAAATAACCGCGCTGTCCGATGGCCATGGCGCCAAATGTATCACCATGGTATGCGCCCTCCAAAGCAATCATGCGTTTTTTAGGTTGCTGCTTGTTGTGCCAGAATTGAAACACCATTTTCAGTGCGACTTCAACAGCCGTGGAACCATCATCCGAGAAAAACACTTTTGAAAAATGCTTCGGTAGAATGTTCACCACACGCTCCGCCAAACGAATAGCCTGTTTGTGCGTTGCTCCGGCAAAAATGACGTGATCGACTTTGGAAAATTGTTCTGTGATTGCTTTTAAAATCAGCGGATGACCATGTCCGTGAACATTGACCCACCACGATGAATTGGCATCGATATAAGAACTTCCGTCAGCATCAAAAAGCAATGTTCCTTCCGCTCGTTCAATCAGTAACGGTTCGTCGGCTGTAAGCATTTGCGTAAACGGATGCCAAACGACTTGTTTATCGCGGTTTAACCAAGTTGCTCTCTCCATTGCTGTCCTAATTTCGAAATGATGTATTGATTCAGTTCTTTCAATTCCGGAAGAAAAAAGAACTCTAATTCAGGATAAAGCTTGCGGTAAATGCGTTCCGACGGTTCGTGCCGTTCGCCGTTAATGATCAATCCGGCAATAGTAATTCCACGATTTTTCAATTCAGAAAGTGACAATAGCGTATGATTGATGCTTCCGAGGTAATGACGTGTAACTAACATCACCGGCAGTTTCCATTCTGCAATCAGATCGGCGAATAATAAACCATCTTCATTGAGCGGAACCATGATTCCGCCAGCCGTTTCGACCACCAAACTTTCATGATCGTGTAAATGAGGAAGTTTCAGATCGTTTAATGAAATCGTTTCGCCATCCAGTTCGGCAGCCAAATGTGGCGATGCCGGAGTTTTTAATAGGAACCGTTCTTCGAGTACATAACAATCAGGGCCAGCAAGCTGCTGCACCGTCATACGGTCTGAATTGTCTAAATTTCCTGCCTGAACAGGTTTCCAATACGTTGACTGCAACGCTTCGGTGAGTACTGCACTTGCAATAGTTTTTCCCACATCCGTGCCGATTCCGGCAACTACGAAACGCTTCATTATTTGCGAAGTTCGGCGCCTAGTTCGGTTTCCAATGAAACACGAATGGCCTCCATGATGCGGTCGACTTGTTCATCTTTCAATGTTTGTTCCTGATCCTGGAACGTAAACGAAACCGCGTAGGATTTTTTGCCTTCAGGAAGATTTTTGCCTTCGTACACATCAAACAGATTCACTTTCTGCAGGATTTTCTTATCTGCTTTCCGCGCCAGTTGTTCAATAGACGCAAAGCTTACGGCCTGATCAAGCAACAATGAATAATCGCGGCGTACTTCAAAGGTTTTGGGTAATTCCTTGTATTGAACTTTCGTTAGTTTCAATGAATTCAGTATCGCGTCCCAATCCAAATCGGCAACAAAAACGTCTTGTTTCACGCCAAAATGCTTGCGAACAGAGGGATTCACCCAGCCGAGCGAACCGATGCTGTTTTTCAAAACCCGTAAAGTCAATCCGTCAGTAAACAAATCGTGATCGGTCTGACCTTCTTCATTCGCGAGAGAATCCAGTCCAAGTCGTTGAAGCAACGCGTTTACAGCTCCTTTGAGTGTAAACAAAGAAACTTTATCGTTTCCGGATGCCCATGATTCGTCCGTTTTTCGTCCGGAAATGACCAATGTCAATCGTTTGTTTTCGAAGTATTCACCATTTTTTTGCTGATATACTTTCCCGAATTCAAACAACCGTACATCGGCTTGCTGACGATTCTGGTTATGTGCGACCGTTTCCAGCGCCTGAAACACCAAGCTCTGACGCATGACTGCCAAATCCTGGCTCAGCGGATTCAGCATCGTCACGTTATTTTCAGGCGACAATTGTTCTTTTCCGAATTTCTCGGTATAAGTCGGCGTTGTCAACGAATTATTCATCATTTCGGAAAATCCAAGTCCGGTCAACACTTCCGACAAATTGGTCGTCAAACGCTCCAAATCGGGTTTTTCGGTCAAAACGAGCGATGTGTTCAATTTCTCAGGGAAAGGAACCTGGTTGAACCCATAAATGCGGAGCAATTCTTCAATCACGTCGATCTCACGATCTACATCGGTACGGTAATTCGGAACGGTTAATTCCAATGCTTCCGGCGTTTCCGAATTGATGGTAAAATCAAGTGCAGTCAAAATCGTTTTAATGGCCGCAACAGGAATTTCATGCCCCAGAACCTGTTTGCAGCGGGCAAAACGCAGGCTTACTTTTCGGGGTTGAATCGGGTTCGGATACAAATCCACAACCTCCATTCCAACTTCACCACCGGCAACTTCCCTGATCAATTCAACGGCTCTTGCCAAAGCATATGGAACCAAGTCGACATCCACTCCGCGTTCGAAACGGAAACTGGCATCGGTAGAAAGTGTGTGGCGCTTGGCTGTTTTACGTACAGAAACCGGCTGAAAATAAGCGGCCTCGAGTAAAACGTCAGTAGTCTGGTCCTGAATTCCTGAATCCAGTCCACCGAAAACACCGGCTATGCATAACGGAGTTGTTCCGTTGGTAATCAATAAGTCTTCGCTGTTCAAGGTGCGCTCAACGCCGTCAAGTGTAACCATTTTTTCACCTTCAGCAGCGGTTCTTACCACGAGTTTCGACCCGACTTTCGCCGCATCAAATGCATGTAACGGCGTTCCCAACTCGCGCATCACGAAATTCGTGACATCCACCACGTTGTTGATCGGCGATAAACCGACAGCGCGCAAACGTTTCTGCAACCATGCCGGAGACGGTTTCACAGCAACACCTTTCAGTGTAACAGCCATATAGCGCGGACATCTTTCTGTGTCCTCCACGCCAACAACAATTGAAAGGTCGGCTGTTTTGGTAATTGTTTTTACCTGTGGAAGTATCAATCGATCGGTTGCACCTTTGTGAACGGCAGCATGTGCCAGGATATCGCGGGCAACTCCAATATGTCCCATCGCATCTGAGCGATTGGGGGTCAATCCTATTTCAATTTGAACATCGTTTTCCAATTCCAGAAACACGGCAGCCGGAGTTCCAACTACAGCATTTGCGGGTAAAACAAGGATTCCGTCGTGGCTTTCACCCAACCCCAATTCATCTTCGGCGCAAAGCATTCCGAACGATTCTACATCGCGAATTTTGGAAACTTTAATTTTCAACGGCTGATCCGGCGACGGGTAAAGCGTAGAACCTACGGTTGCGAGAATAACTTTTTGTCCGGCGGCGACGTTTGGTGCTCCGCAAACTACCTGAACTACTTCTTTTCCGGTGTTTACGGTTGTAACTTTCAGTTTATCTGCATTCGGGTGTTTTTCGCAAGTCAAAACTTCGGCAACAATCACACCTTCCAAACCACCTTTTACGGCCTCCAGCGTTTCCAATCCTTCTACTTCAAGGCCGGTATCCGTAAGGATTTCCCCCAATGTTTCGGGTTCGATGGCGTTCGGTAAAAATTGCTGTAACCAGTTATAGGAAATTTTCATGATCTGCTGTGCTTTGTAAACAGCCGCGAAAATAACATTTTTCCTCCATAGACACACCGATTCCCCCAGTTAAGCGAGGTGTTATTTTCACCACAGATGCGCAGTTTTTAGCGCTCCCAACGGCAGCGCATATTGGATAGATTATTAAATTCTAAAATGAGCGAGGGCGTTAGCCGAGCAAAAATCTGTATTCTGTGGGAGACCTTTTCCCTACAAAACATTTGCTTATATTTATTCTCATTATAAACACTTAATACCCGAACTTATGAGAATACTACTACTGTCTATTGTATCCCTTTGCGGATTTTACGTAAACGCACAAATTTGTAATCCGAACGGAAACATCGTTGTTTTCTCGAATTACGACGGCGGAACACTCAATATCAATATAGATGTGAACATTCCGAATCTTAAAATCGGGATCGTGTCTTATGAAGCTGTTGAGGTGAATTTTACAGGAACATTTGTTGGTAACATTACCGCAATTGAATACGCCGGCTACAATAATTCCCCGAATAATAATTGCAGTCCAAGCATCGCAACCACTGTTTTTGCAGGGCACCCAGGTGGTGTAACGCCTAATATCGAGTTTTTACCACCGGCAACTTATAGTGATCCTAACGGTTACAGTTCGATCGATTGCGCGTATTCATGTGGCAGCGGGAATCAGGGTGGTTGTAATACAGCTGCACAAGTCTATGCCTATTTCGAAAGTCTATTTTCCGGGACAGTCTATACGCACGAAACACAATATGGCTGCTGGGCAGGAGTTACACAAAATATATCTGACGGTGGCAATTGCTGCGCGGCACCCGGAGTAGCGCCAACAGCTGGTTTTTCCATTTCTGATAATACGATTTGTGTAGGTGATTGTATTGACTTTACTGATCTTTCAACAAACTCGCCCACATCCTGGGAATGGGAATTTCCTGCAACTTCACCAAACAGTTCAACGGTTCAAAATCCAACGGGAATTTGCTACACAGCGCCAGGAGCTTACACGGCCACTTTAATTGCTACAAATGCCAATGGAAGTGATACAATCACACAAAGCATTACAGTATCAGCAGTAGATCTCGCCGTTTCAGTAAACGGAATTACCCTTACGTCTGCGGCTACAAATGCTACATACCAATGGATCAATTGTATGACCAGTCAACCTGTTGCAGGAGCGACTTCCGCATCGTTTACGCCTTCTGCCAACGGATCGTATGCGGTTGTTGTGACACAAAACGGATGTTCTGACACTTCAGACTGTGAAGCCATTACGACAGTTGGGCTTGACCAGCTTACAACTGCTGATTTGATTACTGTTTATCCCAATCCTTCTAAAGGAATGTTCGCCTTGTATGATCAACAAGCTGTTTTATTTGATCAGTTAATAACTATAAGTAATATGTTGGGCGAAACTGTTTATTCTACCAGAATTACCGGAGATAAAACCAGTATTGACTTATCTGCTGCGAAAGATGGAATTTACTTTGTCACTGTGAACAGCGACTTTGGAAAACTGGTAACGAAGATCGTCAAGGAGTAATCCACAGAAAAACAGGAAGTGAATCCATTTATTTGCCACGGATGGCACAGATTTTCACAGATAAACCCTTGGATTAGAATTTAAATGATTCCCACGAATTCACGAATTTAGCTTCCGCCTTCGGCGGAGACTCGCTCACAATATACACTCGGATGTATTCAGCGCATCCGTTAGGTGCGCAAAAAAATCGTGAATTCGTGGGAAAACAACGTCTCGGCTAGCCGAGACTAATCATCAATACATGAGTGATGAACTTTAGTTCTATATCTGTAAAAATCTGCGACATCTGTGGCTAAATTGTTATTGCTCTTTTGTGCTGAACATCGATCTCTGATCTAATTTATTCGTATTTTCGTGTCGCAAAAAATTATCCATGCGATCATTCGTCGTTTTACTCTTGTTGAGTTGTTTCAGTACGGTATTCGGTCAGGAAAACGCCACCTTAAGCGGACATATTTATGACGCCTCTAACGGCGAACCATTGATTGGCGCGAACGCCTATGTTCTAGCTTTAAAACTGGGAACTGCTACCAACACTTACGGTTTTTTTTCGCTGACACTTCCGTTGGGAACACATGAAGTGGTTTTCCGTTGGGGTGATCTGGAAAATGACACCATGACGATCAATCTCACGGCAGATCAATCACTTGAGGTCAATCTCAGTGATAAAATCACGCAAATAGAGACAATAGAAATCAACGCTAAACGCGGTGAAAACACGAATTCAACCAAAATCGGGCAAATTGAACTGGACATGGACCAGATCAAAAAACTTCCTGCGTTTTTGGGAGAAGTGGATCCGTTGAAGATCATTCAGTTGTTGCCGGGTGTTTCTTCGGTGAGTGAGGGTGGACAAGGATTTTATGTACGTGGTGGTGGCCCGGACCAGAATTTGGTCTTACTTGATGAAGCCTTGGTTTACAACGCCTCTCACCTATTCGGATTCTTCTCGGTGTTCAATTCAGACGCTATTAAAAACGTGAACCTTATCAAAGGTGGAATGCCTGCTAATTTCGGTGGACGGCTTTCTTCTGTACTGGAAGTCAACATGAAGGAAGGAAACAACAAACAATTCAAAGTAACGGGTGGTTTGGGGCTGATTTCTTCGCGTTTAACACTGGAAGGCCCGTTGAAAAAAGACCGGGGTTCGTTCATTGTTTCGGCCCGCAGAACTTACCTCGATGTGCTGATGAAAGCATTTATCAAAGATTCGAGCCCTTTTGCCGGAACCAGTTATTTTTTCTACGATTTAAACGCGAAACTGAACTACAAATTTGGCGATAAAGACAAGATTTATCTCAGTGCTTATTACGGCAAGGATAAATTCAAATTCGGAAACACGGAAGACGATTTTACGGTAAATATGCCATGGGGGAACGGAATTGTTTCGTTGCGCTGGAATCACCTGTTCAGCAGCAAATTGTTTATGAATGTTTCGGCAACGATGACTGATTATCTGTTCAGTTTCGGTTCGGCACAAAACGATTTTTTATTTGAATTGAAATCAGGAATCCGCGACATGGGCGGGAAAGTGGATTTTTCGTATTTCCCCAGCACACGGCATCGCATCAAATGGGGTGTTGATTATGTGTATCACACTTTTACACCGGTGAGTGTTTCGGCCAAACAGGGTGAAACGGTTTTCGACACCGGATTGGCGCAAAAACTTTACAGCCACGAATCGGCTTTGTATGCGCTGGATGAATTTGATATCAACGAATACATCCGTGTGAATGTGGGTTTACGTTACAGTATGTACCAGTTTACCGGGCCATTTACGCGATTTATCAAGGAAATCGGAAGCGCTTCAGACAGCACGATCCAGTATTCGAAAAACGAAGTAATCCAGTTTTACCACGGTTTAGAGCCTCGTGTTACCGGACGCATTTTGATGAAAGACAAAAGTTCCATCAAGTTCGGTTATATGTACAACAATCAGTATGTCCATTTGACAAGTTTAAGTGCTGTTTCGCTTCCGACCGATATCTGGTATCCGAGTACTGACATCGCTAAACCGCAAAAAGGATGGCAGGCCAGTTTGGGTTATTTCCGTGATTTTAGCGAAGGCCGCTGGGAAACATCGGTTGAGGTGTATTACAAACACATGAACAACCTGATTGAATACAAACAAGGCGCTTTGCCGGGTGATAATGTGAGTGACAATACGGACAATCTGCTCACTTTCGGTAAAGGCTGGAGCTACGGCGCTGAATTTTTCATCAAACGCGTTTTCGGGAAACTTACAGGCTGGATCGGTTATACCTGGGCAAAAACCGAACGTTATTTCCCCGATTTACAAGCTGATCCGTTTCCGGCAAAATATGATCGCCGACATGATCTGACAGTTGTGGGAACATACGAACTCAACCCGCACTGGACGTTTGGAATGTCGTTTATTTTCGCAACAGGAAATACACTCACACTTCCTACGAGCTGGTATACGCAAAACCAGGATTTGTTATTCAATTACGGCGAACGAAATTCTACCCGAATGGCACCTTATCACCGTTTGGACCTTTCGGCTACGTGGTATGATAGTCCAACAAAAACGGTTACTGACAAAATCACAGGAAAATCAACCGAAGTCAAAAAACGTTTCCGCCAAAACGTCAATATTTCGGTTTACAATATTTACAACCGGGCCAATCCTTATTTCTTGTATATTGACAACGATGGAGACTTGCTGAGCGGTGATTTTAAGATCTCGGTGAAGCAGGTTTCGCTGTTTCCGATTATACCGAGTGTGACCTGGAACTTTGAATTTTAAGTTATGAAACGGATTCTTTTTTTCGCGTGTGTGGTTTTAGCGGTTGCTTCCTGTACCAAGGAAGTGAAGATCGATATTCCGGGATATGAAGAGCAATTGGTGATTGATGGGCGCATTGAAACCGATCAGCCACCGTTGGTGATTCTGTCCAAAACCAAAGATATTTACGCTCCGACCGATCTGAATGCTTACCTCAACGGTTTTGTTTCAGGTGCGGTAGTTACGGTAAGTGATGGCAATACTACTGTCGTCTTGGATGAAATTTGCTCCGACAATTTACCTCCCGGAACCGAAGAAATGGCTGCTGCGCTGTTTGGCATTCCGGTAGATGAGTTGGCCAATTATCACATTTGCGCTTACACAACATTCAATACTGCGATTTGGGGACAGGTCGGTAAAACGTATTCGCTAACGGTAGAATACGAAGGGAAAACGTATACGTCGAGCACTCAAATTCTTCAACCAACGGCGCTCAACAGTGTTTACTGGCAGCAGGATGAAGATGCTCCGGCAGGATTTGGTTTTTCGTGGGCGCAACTTTCAGATCCTCCAGGACAATACGATGCTTATATGTGGGAAGTAAAACGCCTGGATATTGGCGAAGATGGTGACCCGAAAGACAATGCCTACAAAACTACTTATGCTCCTGTTTGGGACGATGAATTCATCGACGGAAAGACCTTCGATTTCGCTTTTGAGAATCCGTTGAATCATGAGGAAGATATTCCTGACGATCAAAAATGGTATTACGGAATCGGCGACACTGTCGTGATTAAACTCTCCAAAATCGATTCGGATGCATTTGAATTCCTCGAGAAAAAATACCTGCAATTACAAACTACCGGTAATCCGTTTGCTTCACCAACTATGATTCCAACCAACATTATCGGCGGCGCTCAGGGCGTTTGGGCCGGATACTCCCCGCATTTTGATACGTTGATTTGCCAGTAAGGGCGACTCGTGAGACGCCCTTACTGGCAAATCCATTTCTTACTCGCCGACCAGTTTTGCTGCTGAACCGTTAACACATACGTTCCTTTCGTCAACTGGCCTAACGGTAATTCGAAGTAGTTTTTCCCCGCAAATTCAGGTGTTTTTAATTCACTGAACACTACTTTTCCGCTCAAATCATGAACCGTAATGGTAATTTCTTCGTGCATTGGTAACACAACATCTACAATTCCTGTTTCGGAACCTGCATTGTAGAAAAAATGAAGTGATGATTCTGGAAGTTGTTCGTTGTCAATACCCGCAGAACTCGCCAACGGAATGTAAACCACGGTATTCGAATTGGTGTTCGGAACTCCGGCAGTGTCAATGACATCCAGTTTGATATCAATATCCGCCGGATAGGAAAGCACGGTAGATAATGCCGTTGGTGTTCCGCTAAAATCAGGACTCACGCGATTCAAACGATTGTTGCTCCATGAAGTCACGTAATAATACCCGTACTGATCACGGCTGATTCCGTCACAATTTCCCAAAGTTGTTGACATTACATCAGTTACGGTATACGGAGGTAAAATACTGATTGCTTTGATCTTGGCATTTGATCCCCAGTTCACAAACAAACAACGCTCATTTGCAGCATCATAAATGATCCCGTTTGGTGCAGCAGGCAAACTGCTCGTTAACAGATAAAATGCACTTGTTGTGGGATTAATCCGGTAAATCTTATCGCCTGAAAAATCGGTTGCATATAAAACAGAATCGCCATCGGTGGTAAGTCCGTTTAAGAACGTTGCACCCAAGTTGAGATTGAACACTTCTGTTCCAGTCGCCAGTGAAAAACCACGAATTCGCCCGCCATCGTTGGCATACACTACATCGTCCAAAATCTCAATTCCATAAGGTCCTTGCGTACAACCCGAAGCAAAATCAGCTGGTGATTGTCCGACGGTTTGTTGCAATATTTTACCATCATCGGTATTGGCGATTAACCAGCGTTGATTGGCTTCGTCCCATTCGACACTTTCGGGAGATTGGAATGTTTGGGCTTTGGCAGACATCGCCAACAGGAGAAAAAGTACAGGTAAAAGTGCTTTCATAAACAGGTAGAATTTTAGTAAATATGCGCACTTTATCGGATAGTTGCCCGAAAAAAAGTTAAAAGGGCGTTTCAAAATTTAGTTGTGGCATTGAATACGTCGTCCATTTTTTTAACTTCGCGAACGCATGAGTAACGAAGATTTCATCAATGTCCGTAGGCTGATTGCCAGTAAAAACCCGCGTTTGCTGAAGTGGTTACCGGGTTTTATTATCCGTTACCTTGAACGGATTTTGCATCAGCAGGAAATCAATGCATTTTTAAGAGATAATCCCACGTTGGTCAACCAGGATTTTTGTGATGGCGTACTGAAACATATTGGCGTGCAATTTTCCATTGAAGGAATTGAAAACATTCCCAAGGAAGGAAAATGTGTATTGGTAATGAATCATCCGCTTGGTGGAATGGACGCGATGGTTTTGGTAGATGCATTGCGTAATCACCGGACTGATATGAAATTTATCGTGAATGACCTGCTGATGAATCTGCAGCCGCTGAGCGGTATTTTTGTGGGAATCAACAAACACGGTAAAACCAGTTCCAGAAGTTTGGCGCAGGTCAATGAGCTTTTTGCTTCCGACCAATGCGTGTGTATTTTTCCAGCTGGGTTGGTGAGTCGCAAGAAAAAAGGGCTTATTCGCGACCTGGAATGGAAAAAGACATTTATTCGTCAATCACGCGCGCATAACCAGGTAATTATCCCGATTCACATCGACGGGCGTTTATCCAACTTTTTTTACGGGCTTTCCAATTTACGCTCGTTTTTAGGCATCAAAGCAAACATAGAAATGTTGTATCTTGCAGATGAATTGTTTCGTCAAAAAGGACAGCATGTAAAAGTAACGGTCGGCAAGCCGGTAGATGCAGCCACTTTGGATAAACAAAAAAGTGACACAGAGTGGGCCGAGTGGTTTCGGCAGGAAGTTTACAAGCTAGGAAATAAATAACATGCACCAGGAAACAATCATATCTCCAATAGACAAAACCCTTATCAGAGCCGAGCTAAACGCTAACGGACGTATCCGGACCACCCGGAAAGGCGATAATGAAATCTATATAGTTAACGCACACAACGCTCCAAGCGTGATTCGGGAAATCGGCCGTTTGCGTGAAATTACGTTTCGTGAAGCCGGTGGCGGAACCGGATTAGCATTGGATCTGGATGAGTTTGATACCGACGAAATTTGCTACGAACAATTGATTGTTTGGTCGCCAGAAGATGAAGAAATCATTGGCGGTTACCGGTTTATTCTCTGTAAAAATGCGATCGATGAAACAGGTGAAATTCACCTTTCTACAAGCCATTACTTCGATTTTACAGAGCGTTTCGTAAAAGAATACCTTCCGGTTACCTGTGAATTGGGCCGAAGCTGGGTACAACCGAATTACCAGCCAAGTCACAACCCACGTAAAGGTTTGTATGCGCTTGACAATATCTGGGATGGTTTGGGTGCTTTGGCAAGAACCTATACTGATATTCAGTATTTCTTCGGAAAAGTGACCATGTATCCGTCGTACAACCGCGAAAGCCGCGATTTCCTGTTGCATTTTATGCACCATTATTTTCCGGACAACGAGCAATTGATGAAACCGTTCCATCCGCTGATGCCTGATTATGACAAAGCAATGGTTGAAGAACAATTACGCGGTTTGGATTTCAAAGACGGTTTCAAAGTATTGAACAGCTATGTGCGCGCTCGTGGCGAAAACGTGCCACCACTGGTGAATATTTACATGAACCTCTCTCCTACCATGAAAACATTCGGAACGGCTGTAAACCCTGATTTCGGTGGTGTAGAAGAAACAGGGATTCTGGTGACTGTAGCTGATATTTACGACGAGAAAAAAGAACGTCATGTGAATTATTAGTGCCTTCGTTCACTGCTTGTATTTTTTCGATTAAACGAACATTGTTTCACACACATTTTGTACTTTTCTTTTAAAATTTCCCCCCATGAAACAATCCCTCATCACACTCTTCGAACGCGATATTCAACGCCTGTACAATGAAATTCAATTGTATACAAGTGAACAGGCGTTGTGGATTCTACCACCGATGACCATTCACAATACAGCAGGGAATTTAGCGTTGCATTTGTGCGGAAATCTGAACCATTTTATTGGGGCAACGCTTGGAAAAACAGGATATATCCGTGAACGAGATTTGGAGTTTAGTACAAAAGATGTTCCGGTAGCTCAGCTGTTGAAAGCTATTGAAGATGTAAAATCGGTTGTGATAAAAACACTTGAAGGACTCAGTGATGAGCAATTGAATGAAGATTATCCGCTGGAACCGTTGGGTTATCGCATGACAACTACATACTTTCTGATTCATTTGAACGGCCATTTGAATTACCATTTGGGACAAATCAATTATCACCGACGTTTGCTGAAAGCCTGAGCGTAAAACCGGATCAGGTCCCTGAGTTAATCAATGATCTGGATTAAAAAAATTTACCACAACGCTTACGCCGATCGCGTGTCGCCAATAGCTTTAGCGATGGCACAAGCTTCAGCGAAGGCGCAAATTTGGTGTGCTAAAAGAACATAAAAGCGGAGCCACATAGATCACTTTGTGCCCTTAACACGCCTATCCTTCAAGAAAACTTTGTGTCTTTGTGGTGAAAAAATTCAAAAAAAACACCCCCACTTTTCAGCGGAGGTGCTCTAGGTCACATTTAATGATTGCTTATGAAATTAAATGAGGACCAACCTAAGATCTGTGTATTTATATAAGCTAAAACGATGCCGTCAGTAATTAGAAATAGTTGATTTAAATTGAACATCTTCTGATATAAAAGAATTAACCGTATCGATACCGGTATTTTCTATATTGAAACCAACGCCGTTCGTTGCCTCAAATGAGGTTTTTTTCTTCCAACCGGATAGCATACGATTTTTGATTCCGTTACAACTTTGATTCGAAGAAGATCGAACCTCCATTACAGGCAGATTGTATTTGCTGTGTTTTTTGTTCGCTTTTCCGGAAGTTTGCGCAACAACCGGCAAGCAGTCAAAAAACTGCAGTAGCAACACTAGTAGGTCGTGTTTCATTATTGGGTTTTAAAGTCTTTGTTGATGATGAGACGAGTATACTACTCTGCTGCATCACCAACTTATTGACTGCGAATAGACCGCATAAGTTGCTTTAAAAATAAATTTTATTTCAACTCGTTAAAAATCAAATAATTAAAAGTGTGTTTTTTTAGAATAAAATTCAACGGCTATTTATTCCATTCAAACCAATCAGCAATTTTCGGGTTGGGTTCGTGAGCTGTACTATGTATTTTTGCGTCATGAATCTTTTTAGTAATGGCACGGTTGAAAACAAACTTCCAAAAGATGGAACAGTGTTTTATTATGGAATATTGATGAGTATTCAACAGGCTGATCATTACCTGGAGCGTTTACTCAATACAATTGAATGGAAAAACGATGAAGCGGTTATTTTTGGCAAACACATTATCACCAAACGCAAAGTAGCCTGGTATGGCAATGATTCGTACAGCTATACGTATTCCAATACAACCAAAACCGCATTGCCGTGGACTCAGGAACTCATGGAATTAAAACAGCTGGCGGAAGCCACAACCGGAGCAACTTACAATTCCTGTTTATTGAATCTGTATCACGACGGTTCTGAAGGAATGGCCTGGCACAGTGATGATGAGAAAATGCTAAACCGGCACGGAAGTATTGCTTCATTGAGTTTTGGCGCTGAACGAAAATTTGCTTTCAAACACAAAAAAGATCAGCAAATTGTATCACTTGTGCTGGAACATGGAAGTTTACTGGAAATGAAGGATGAAACACAAACGCACTGGCTGCATCGCTTACCACCAACAACGCGGGTAAAACGTCCAAGGGTGAATTTAACTTTCCGGCAAATGCTTGTTTGAATAATGGGATTACAAAACGATCACCATTCCGTCTTCGACCACCATCGTATTTTCAAACACCAACCTGGCTTCAGCCGCGTGTGCATTCCCGTCGTCATAACGGGCGCTCAAATGACCAAGCAATAATAGTCCGGCGTTTGCCAGTTGAGCGATTCTTGCGGCCTGAGCTGCTGTTGAATGAAAAGTAGCTTTAGCCCTATCAGTCATGTCCTCTAAAAAGGTCGCTTCGTGGTACAGCATATCAACGCCTTGTATAAACGGCACGATTGCTTCCTGGTAGATTGTATCGGAGCAATAAGCATAACTGCGGTGTTTTCGCGGTGGAAAAGTATATTCCGAGGATTTTAGAACTCTTCCGTCTTCTAATGTCACATCTTCGCCGCGTTTGAGTGCTGGAATGTGCATTAATGAGTGTTTCTCCAATTTGTATTTTTCGCCGTCGAGCTGACGGGCAAAGGGTTTTTCGTTGATCCGGAAACCATTGGTTGGAATGCGGTGTTTCAACGGAAATGTATGAATTTCAATGCGGTTATCCTCGAAAAGCAGTTGTGGTGTTTTTCCGTCGAGTACCACAAAATCGATCCCAAAACCGATAACGGATCCACCAACTTCCAGCTGCATGCGAATAATCTGTTCCAATCCTGCGGGGCCATAAACAGTAATTCCCTGGTTGCGTCCCAATAAATGCATTGAACTCAGCAAGCCCACCAATCCGAAGAAATGATCGCCGTGCAGATGGGAAATTAAAATATGGGTGATTTTCTGAAGGCTGATTCCGTGACGGCGCAATTGATTCTGTGTTCCTTCACCGCAATCGATCAGAATGTGCCGTTCATTGCACCAAACGTATTGGGCACTTGGATTTCTAAGTGACGTTGGAAGAGCAGCTCCCGAGCCAAGAATGGTTACTTCAAACCGCATGATCTTAAACGGTCATTTCGCCAATCGCCGCGTCGACATCGGCAGTAATTTTAAGGATTTTATCTAGTTGAGAAATGCGGATCATTTTCGAAACAGCTTCCTGCAAACCGCACATAGCGAAAGAGCCATTGGTATCTTTACACAAGCGGTTGGCCATCAAAATAGCCGATAAACCGGAAGAATCACAGTAACGTGTTTTGGAAAGATCCAGGATAATATTGTTGATTCCTTTTTTATTCAAAACAACAAATTCGGCTTTCAGATCGGGGGCATTACCGGCATCAAGTTTCTCAACTCCTGATTTGACGATAGCGTAGTTTGTTTCCTGGATGATTTCGAAATTCATTTTGTTCGTCGTTTTTCAAATGTAACAAAATAATTTAACCCCTGATTTTTAACGCCCGATTTTTCCGGCTAACAAATAAATAACTGCCATGCGCACAGCTACTCCGTTTTCTACCTGCTGTAAAATGATGGATTGTTTTGAATCGGCCACGTCGCTGGTGATTTCCACTCCACGGTTGATTGGTCCGGGATGCATCACCACAATTTCTTTGTCGAGATTATCGAGGATTTCTTTTGTCAATCCGAATTGCATGGAATATTCGCGCAAACTTGGGAAATACTGAATATCCTGTCGTTCAAGCTGAATGCGCAGCATGTTGGCCACATCGCACCATTCAAGCGCGCGCTGCAGGTTGTGTTCTACTTTTACACCCAGCTGATCAATGTATTTCGGGATGAGTGTTGTAGGTCCGCAAACCATGACTTCCGCTCCCAATTTCTGAAGTGTGTAAATATTTGAAAGGGCTACACGTGAGTGTAAAATATCTCCGATGATGGCAACTTTTTTTCCTTCAACCGTTCCGAGTCGTTCGCGGATGGAAAACGCATCAAGTAAACCTTGTGTCGGATGCTCGTGCGTGCCGTCGCCGGCGTTGATGACACGTGTGTTGGTACGTTGCGACAGAAACAAGGCTGCTCCCGGATTCGGATGGCGCATAACCACCATATCCACTTTCATGGAGAGAATATTGTTGACCGTATCAATAAGTGTTTCGCCCTTTTTCACGGAGGAAGAAGCAGCCGAAAAGTTCACCACATCAGCCGAAAGGCGTTTTTCAGCCAGTTCAAAAGACAAACGTGTTCGGGTGGAATTTTCAAAAAACAAATTCGCAATAGTGATATCGCGCAAAGAAGGAACTTTTTTGATCGGACGGTTAATGACTTCTTTGAAACTATCGGCCGTTTGAAAGATCAATTCAATATCCTGACGCGTCAGGTCACGAATACCGGTCAAATGCTCAACGCTTAACTGTTCCATTCACTTCGGGTGTAAACAACATAACTTTATCTGCTCCTTCGCTTTCTTTCCATTCTACGGAAACTCGTTCAGAATTCAGGGTATCAACGGCTTTGCCAACATAATCGGCTTGTATTGGAAGATCACGCTGAAAACGGCGATCAATCAGTACCAGCAATTCTACGCAGGTTGGCCGTCCGAACGCCAGCAAGGCATCCAAGCCAGATCGGATCGTTCTTCCGGTATACAATACATCGTCGATCAGTACCACTTTCTTGTTTTCGATACTGAAATCGATGTTGGTGGCACTTGGAATCAATGGTTTTTCCCTGCGGCGAAAATCATCGCGGTAAAACGTAATATCCAACTGGCCACAAGTAATTGAATGCTGTGTGATTTCTTCCAAAATGGTTTTTAACCGTTGCAGCACATGAATCCCGCGTGGTTGTAGGCCGACAAGTACCGTTGAAGAAAAGTCCGAATGATTTTCAATGAGTTGATAGGCAAGTCTGTTCATCGTTAACTGAACATGTTGGTCGTCTAAAATGACTTGCTTTTCCATTGCAACAAAGTTAAAAAAATAAAATAGACCGACCACATACCGAATGAAAATTCGATGAGTAAAACCACCGGAATCGCCGGAAAGCTACTGAGCATCACTAGTTGAGAAATGAATGAACTAAATCCTTTTACCATTATATTCCTACCGATCAATCAACGGTTGATTCCAATCAATGTTTTATAGTTAAACTTTGTAACAATTCTTCTATATTTGATTCATAGATAAAAGCAAGCGCTAAAGTGCTTTTGTTTAAGTTTCTACATAAATTAAGTTTACTGGTTCCACACGATAAAGGCTTTTTCATAGGGTTTGTTATTGGTTGACATTTTGGTTGTTTTTGAGTTTTTCATGTGGAACCAGTTTATTTAATTTCATCGTATTTTTGATCATAGCACTATTTTTTTAATCGCGATAATGTGAGTCCTACCCAACAGGCACCAACTAAATTTTCACGCTTTCGACGATTTTTTGTTCGTTTTGCATTGATCATTCTCCTCTTCTATATTTCAGGTTGTTTATTGGTTTATTTCAACCAGGAAAAATTGCTTTTTCATCCCGAAAAACTTTCCAAAACACATATTTTTTCATTCGAAACACCTTCCAGGGAATTTAACCTGAGGACAGCTGACGGTGAATCGCTCAACTGCTTGTTGTTTTCAGGCGACAGTACGCATACCCGCTTGGTTTTCTACCTGCATGGCAATGCCGGAAACATAGAAGACATGGAAGGTCCTGCAGCATTTTACGCCAATTTGGGTTACGATTTCTGCAGTTTCGATTACCGCGGATTCGGAAAAAGCTCAGGGAGCAATACCAATCAGGATCAGTTAGTGGATGATGTGCGGCTTGTTTACAAACACCTTAAAAAAAAGTACAAAGAAAAAGAAATCGTGATCATCGGTTATTCGCTGGGAACGGGCCCTGCTACGATATTGGCTTCTGAAAACCACCCGAAACAACTGGTTTTACAAGCGCCTTATTATTCGGTGAAAGAACTAGCGGCAGAGCGCCATCCTTATATTCCGTCGTTTGTACTCGCTTACCCCTTTGAAACGTTTCGTTACATTCAACAGGTTAACTGTCCTATCAGTATTTTCCATGGAAAAGAGGATAAAGCCATTCCGTTTTATTCATCCAAAAAGCTGGCGGGATTGCTCAAAAAGGACGATTGTTTTATTCCGCTGGAAAATTGTGATCATAACGGAATTGCAAACCAGCCTGCGTTTCAGCAGAAAATTCAACAATTATTATATTAACTATATTATTTCCAACCATTTGAATAGTTACTACGTTCTATAAATCAAACCTTGTAATTCCTGAACCATGAAAATACTTCTTACTTTATTGATCCTGTTTTGTAGCATTTCGTCTTTTGGACAATCAATCGCAGGAAAACTCGTCTATGACCAGAACACCGTTCAGATATCATCTAAAGATGCTCTTTGTGCTTCTGTTAATTATTATGTGGCATCGGGAACATTTGTAGATCCTCAGGCATTGGAATTCTATTCCTGGATTACTGCTTTTAATAACCAAGAAGTGCTTTGGTCCAAAAAGATCAAATCAGACACAATTCTCAATATAGCTCACGCGAGTGCTGAACAATTAAATGGTTCACACGATGTAATTGTGAGTGTTCATGAATCTCAGCTAAACACCGACTCAATGTGTTATGAATTGATGCGTCTTGATTCTGCTACCGGAAATCTTGTTTGGAGCAAAAAAGTGAATTTTGATTTTGGGACCGGAATCTTTACATATTATAAGAACGCTTTACAAATTACTGATCAAAATGAAATTTTGGTCACCTATTCTATTAACGAATACCTATATGCTGCCAAATTCACAGAAAACGGTAATTTGATTTTTTCGAAGAAAATTAATAATATCTTCGGCGCCGCTTTTAATAATCCGGGGTTCTCTTTTATAGAAACATCAGACGGTGGTTATCTTGGCACGCTAACAAACGAGAATAATCCGACACTGATAAAACTTAATGCCGATTTTTCCACTGCATGGTCAAAATATTGGTCTATTGAAACTTACAGCCGTCCGAAAGCTGCTATTGAGCTCAGTAATGGCAAATTTGCTATTAGCGGACTGGGCGATCTAGGCTACTTTATTGCTGTTTTAGATACGAATGGGACTATTGAAAGTTATAAAGTAATTGCTGCTGATATGACAGCTGCTTATGGCCTTATAGAACTACAACAAGCCGACTCAAACACCTTAGTGGGAGCCGGCATTAGATCTTATTTTTCCTACGACTTTACCACCGGAATATTTTCAGAATCATTGAGCCCGATGAATCGAAATTATGCTTTCGATCTATCGAATGGCATTCATTTTTATGAATACTCACCAAATCTTATTGAAATTAACAAAGCCCTGTTCAACATGAATTTTGACCTTAACAGCCCTGACTGTAACCCGTTTGAACAAACCAACTATTCTAGTCAGGATGTCTTTATTACCCCGGAACAGGTAATTGATAATCCACCATTTTATATCGAAGACCAGGGAGAATTAGTGAATTACACTCCTAACCTGGAATCGCTTCCCGTGACATTAAATCTCGATTGTTATCTCGCTACCAAAGAAATAACGGCACCATCCGTTGAATTGTCCCCAAATCCTGTATCGTCGGGAGAGTTATTAACCGTTCAACTGGAAAATATACCAGCCGAAAACAAGTATATTGAATTAACCGATGTTTCCGGTAACGTTATTATGAGATTTCCGATTGAACAGTCAACGGTAGAAATGACGATTCCACCATTGGCAGCCGGATTGTATTTCATTCGAACAGGGCATTCGACCTCACAAAAATTGATGGTGAACTAAAGAGAACGAAAGCCGGTTTACCCTCCTTTTCGCTTCACTTTGTAGCCTTCTTTCTGCAATAACTCCATCACTTTGTCACGGAAATTGCCTTGCACGATGATTTCACCGTCTTTGGCCGTTCCGCCTACGCCGCATTTGCTTTTGAGGAGTTTTCCCAGTTCTTTAAGGTCATCATCTGTTCCGATAAAACCTTCTACCAGCGTCACTTCCTTGCCGCCACGTTGTTTTTTATCGAGGGAAACATATAACGTTTGCAAATGAGCACTGAGTGTTTCCTGGTCCGATTCTTCTTCCTGATCGTAGCTAAAATTGGGGTTCGTTGAATAAACGATATTGATGCGTTCTTTTTTGTTCTTGCTCATGGGTACTTTTCAATAATTGCCGCTTTCAGGTTGTCTGTTATCAGGTAATCGGGGTGTTTTTTCAATCCTGAACGAATTCCCTTGGGCGATCTGACTTCAAAAATAATAACTTCTTTGCCAGCTTGCTGCACCGATTCCACTTCCGACCGGTCAATTTCCGAATTACGGATGCACAAACCTACCGTTTCAGATAGCTGGCCAGAGTTCAGATAACTGTTCGCCGTACCGATTTCAAAGTAAACATTCCAGCCTTTGAGGTAGAAAGCATGCACCCAATTCGGATTATTGGTGATCACAGAAACTTCTGCCATTGAAAACGGCGTTATAGCAGCGTCAATGGCGTTGATCACCGTTTGCTGATCCAAAATCTGTCCTGTACAGGAATTGTAATGACGCACGTCTAAAAAACAGGTTCTGGTCGTGAACGGAAAATCTAGATCAGCCAGTTTCAGCAGTGATTCATTTCCCAATCCGCTATAAGCCAATCCATTGAGGTAATCATCGGTTACAGAATTGACGCAGCCTTCGCCTTTCGTTGCGTTGTTAAGCATTGTATTGTGAAAGAGCCAGATTGATCCGGAGGCCGAACATTGAAGATCAATTTCAACGCCATCGATTCCTTCCATATTAACCGCGTAATCAATTGCTTCCTGCGAATTATCGTGATAAGGCGACGTTCCTGAATCAAGCCCTGAACCTGCATGTCCAATAAGTTTCACATCTTCAAACTGCTGCTTTTTCTTGCAGGAAAGCACCGATAACAGAACTATGAAAAGGATGTTATAACGCATACGACCACGAAATTTCAACGAAGGTATTCCATGAGATGGAATGTACAAACTTTTCTCTTGACGACGACCAATTTTGTTCCACCGCGGGGCCAATTCCGGCCGACAATCCGAACCGGCTTCTGTTTCCCGTTCCGACATAAGCGCCGAGAAAAGCTTCTTCCTGGTACAACCAACCATGTGATGATTGTTTGTTAAAGTGAAGCGTTGCCGCAGAAATCCGCATTAACGGTCCGGTTTGCAGCCAGCGTTTTTTCACCAAATGAAAACCGTATTGATAATAGATTTGCGGGTATAATCGCTGTTGAAAAAAAGTAGTAACAACGCCAACCGAAAGGCCAATTTGATGCTGATGCGCGCCTTTTTCGCGTTCCGCCTGGAAACCTGAAAAAAGATCGTATGGATGGTAAATGGTCTGTATTCCGACCCGGTAAATCGTTGAATCCTGCGCCTTGAGTGAAAACACAGAGCTACAGCATAACAATAGGATTACCGGTAATTTCATGAGATAAAAGTACCGAAGTTTTTTAGTTTAGTAAGTTTTCCACTTTGATGAGTTTAGTAAGTTCAACAATCTCCAAACCTATTAAACTTAATTATCAAACTCAGGAACTTACTAACTCAAAAACGCATTAAAGCTTAGGACACTTGCGGCAGTGTACGCCTTTTTTCTTGTATTTCTTACAGCAATCTTTCTTTTTATCACACGAGCAATTGGCGCATGATAATTGAAATACCTGTGGCAGGTCTGTCGGTTGAAGTATGGCTTGCTTCATCGCTATTTAGAATAATTCTACGCAAAGGTAATATCAAATTTTGAATTGTGGGAAAATTGGACAAAAAAAGCGTGGAGTTTTCTTCTCCACGCGTTATTTAACAATGTATCACTCAGCAAAAAAGCCTTTAATTATCGGATGAGTAACAGGCTTCGCGTACGTTTTATCGAAATACCGGCAATGCACGCCTTTGATTTGAACTGGTGGTTTTGAACGATAATTGGAATGTGAAAAATAGAGTTTCTGACTTTCCAGCCCTACTACCCAATCATGTTCCTGGCCCAGACTGCCCCGGATCGTAAAATCGAGCGCGATGGAAAAAACTTTATGTTTCTTATCATTCGCCAGTTCTTTATCCCAATCAGAAATCACATTAAAGAACATACAATCAGGTTGCGGGTTTAGCGCTAACAAATCGGTTAACTCAGCTGTTCCGGGTTTCATTTCAACACAGGCCTTTTGTTTCAGGAAAAAATCGGCTGAAAACTGGAAAAATGCTAAAATGATTTTACCTCCAACGCCGGGAGTCACTTTTTTCCAGATACTTAACAACGTAGCAATTTTTGCACCGGTATTGAACCATCCAACGCCATTTGCGCCGGAAAACATCATTACTTTTTTCACAGGCATGATATGGTTGTGTCCGTGAGCGGAAAACCGTTTCGCAACCAATGCTCCCCTACTAGCGCTCAGAATACTTATTGGTTTAGCGAACTTATTATCACCTATTTTATTCAGGAACCACTCCAGGTTATCCTGCGCATTTTCTGATACCGTAGGATGATCAAATGCAATAATTTGTTCGAATACGCCATTATCAAGCAAGTCGTTGAGCAAACAACCCTGATCCTCAACATCCAAATACAATTTACCAAAAGTTCCTTTTGTGTTGGCAAAAGTGCCGTGAATGAGTAACAACGTGTTCTTCGAATAATCAATTGGCAACTGATCAATATCCGTAAAATAGCCACCTGTATTAGCGACAGTATTGACCGCTTTTGTATATTTCTTGATCGAGTATTTATCTCTTCCAAAAATATAATCACCGACATCGTCCTGGTATCTATCGTGGTTTTTGCCAGGCATTGTAGCAAGTAATTCTTTCTTTGCCTGTTCAATCAATTCTTCAGGAGTCCCAGTACCTAGTTTGTAAGTCAGCACTTTCACCATAAACGACAACGCCTTTGTTTTACCGATAATATCCAGCGTCGTGCTTCTTTCTTTGGCATTGTACAACGGAATTAAGAACGTTTTCCTGTCTTTTTCACTGGTTTCTTCCGGCATCACGAAAATCACCTCTGCATCCGGATCATTGTGATCATCCGAATCAGAAAACTGCATAAACATCAAGGCGCCTTCATCTGGTTTCAAAAAAACGGTCAATCGCAGATCGGGCAGTTCATTTGGCCGGTCGAAATCAATAAGTCCGCCCAATTTCAGGTTATTAAAATTGATAAAACGCTCCGTCACTTTGATATCCTTGTTGTTTAGGAACGGATTAATAGCGTAGATCTCACCTATTACGGAAAGTGTTTTTCCTTCGGAATCAAGGTTTCCATTCTCAGAAAAATCGATACTTCCCTTGAATTTCATATCGGTATTATTATCCGCCCAACCGATTGTTCCCCAAGTTGAGGGAATATCACTTTTGATTCCTCTGCTCAATTTACTGTTGAGTGTTTGTAACTGGGAAGTATTCATTTCACCGGCTTTCAGTGCTCCCAGCGTATAAAATGATTTCCCGTTAAATTGATGTGGTTGGTCCTTGCCAAAGTCTAAAGTTCTCATTGTAATTAGGTTTTAAAATTCTTATTCAGCGAGATGTAAGATAAGAAAATTTTGAACTCACTTTTCGCTCTTTGTAAAAATAAATCCCTACACAATCAGATGGTTAACGGAATCCGGTGATTTTTCGTTCACTAAAAAATTTTGGCTTCTCATTGAATTCAGGAAGGAAAGAATCATTAGAAACTGTTGGGTGAAATCAGGAATTATGGCAGTAGGTAGAGTTTGCGATGGAAGATAAGCTTATTTAATTCTTAATTTTGAATGCTGAATGTTGAATTAGACTTCCTAAGTCTTTGGAAATTTGGAAACCGAGCAGAATTACCTTTAATTTAAGAACCTGTATTATGCAATTTTACATGGCTCTCCATTCAACATTAAAAATTAAACATTCAAAATTATTTATCCAAAAATTTTGACCGCCATCTTGAACGTATTCGCATGCGCTTCAATAATGTGCTTGATTTCTTTGCTATAACCGCCACCCATCGTACAAACAACCGGAATATTCATTGATTTTGCTGTTTCGAAGACAAATTCATCGCGTTTACGGCAACCGTTTAATGTGACACCTAATCGTCCTAATTTGTCGGAATTGATGATATCTACACCACTTTGAAAAAAGATAATTTCCGGTGTAAAATCTTTCAGGATTTGTTCCATTGAAGATTTCAGCAGGTAGAGGTATTCAATGTCAAGAATACCATCATCAAGGCCAACATCGAGATCTGATTTTTCTTTGTACAACGGATAATTATTGTCGCCATGCATACTGAATGTAAACACATTGGGATTGTTATCGAAAATTTGCGCTGTTCCATTTCCCTGGTGAACGTCAAGATCAACGATCAAAATGCGCGAAACCAATCCCTGATCCAATAACCATTGTGCAGCAATCGCCTGGTCGTTCAATAAACAAAAACCTTCGCCTCTTTCTGAATATGCGTGATGTGTTCCACCGGCAATATTGAGGGCAACTCCTCTTGTTTCCATAGCAAGTTCAGCGCACATTCGCGTTCCTTCCATGATCGTGAGTTCGCGTTCTATCAACGTATCCGAATGCTCAAAGCCTGATACACGCTGCTCGCGCGGACTGCATTGAAGTTTTAACAACTTCTCTAAATAAACAGGACTGTGCACACGCGTTACTAATTCCAGCTCAATTTTACCCGGAGCAAAAAACTGATTTTCAGGAATAAATCCTTCCAGGCGTAATTGTTCGTAAAGCAACTGGTATTTCTCCATCGGGAAACGATGTCCGGCAGGAACAGGATGAACATAATTGGGCGCGTACGCAACAGAAACTGACATGTGGTAAAGGTAGTCAGTGAGACTTGCTAAGCATCACAAAGGCACAAAGTTTTTTTGAAAGATTTTACATCGTAAGTAATATACCTAACTTGTTTCCCTGAAAGGAATATTACTATTTTGCTAAAAATTACAAAACAGGGCGTGTTAAAATCCCATGAAGTACTAACTAAATCTCTTTGTATTCTCAAAAAATATTATCAATTATAAAGAACTCACTTGATAATTGATAATTTCATCATTTATAATTCAAGGATTGTTATGCTGTTCTATCTAAATCAGTCGAAATAGAGAAAAACAACTGCCCGTCATCGCAGGTATCAAACGTATATAGCAAACGGTCTTTTGATTTCATGCGCATGGTGATAAACCCTAATCCGGCGCCGCCTTTTGTAGAAATCAACCCGTTATTCAATACCTCGAGATAGAACGACTTTACTTCTTCGTCATTCATTCCGTTCAATTTATCGAGGTAGGAAATCAGTTTTTCGCGATCTCCTGCCAAAATCAGGTTTCCCAAAACAACACGGTATTTTGTGTCGTTGGAAGCTACGATCAATAGTGCAGGCTGTCCGCCATCCAATGATTCACCATGAATAAGAATATTTTGCAAACCTTCGATCAGAATGGAAAAAACGCGCTTTATAAGTGGCTTTCGATCACCGGCAGAAATCATCATTTCCTCAACGTTTATAGTCAAACTGTTGATCAAATCCTGATTCAAATCACCGAAATGCGCCAGCAGAACGGACTTAAATCCATCCATATTCAACTGCTCTATTCGGTGATTCAACAACTGCCGTGTCTCGTTATTAGCTATACTGATCTGCATGATATCATGTAACTCTATAAAAGTACAATAACATTTTATTCTGAAATATCAGATTGTGCAAATGGCAATATCTTTGTTACGGTTTGCATCCTGGAATGATTATTCGGGAGATCTGATCTGGAAATTTGTTCATTACGGGACCGTTACCTTTCCAACGTCACATGGCCTGTCACCATTTCACGTCCGTCATTCGCAGCATACTTAAATTCGATTCGATACGTATAAACGCCGTTTTGAACTTCATTTCCGGCATATGTGCCGTCCCATCCAATCAAATGATCGGTTTCGTCAAACACAATTTCTCCCCAGCGGTTAAAAATGGTCAGATTATAATCATCCGCTTCGAAGCCCGAAGTAAAAATCGGCAGGAAAAAATCGTTGATTCCATCGTCGTTCGGTGTAAATGAATTCGGAACATAATAAATCAGTTCTTCATTGATCGTGACAATGGCCTGAGCAATATCCGTACATCCGTTTGCACTGGTTGCCGTTAAGGTAACCGTATAATTTCCAGCTTCTGTATCAGGGAATTGATGCGTTGGTGAAGTTTGAGTAGAACCCGCACTTCCGTCACCGAAATCCCATGAATATTGTGTCGCATTCACTGAGGAATTAAACATTGTGGAATATGTATCGCTTGTAGTCATTATACCCGGAGAAGGTGTAAACGAAGCAACCGGCGCCGGGTCCACACAAATGATGTCAGTAAAAGTCTGTGTTCCTTCGCAACCATTTACTGCTACCACACTCAACGTTAAATCGATACAACCGCTTTGGTTAAACGTAACTGTTTGATCTCCTGCTCCGGAAAGTGTTGTTCCGTTGGAAAATTGCCAAATGCAATCGCCGCTGTTTGGTGTTGTATTCTCGAAAGTCACCGTTAATGGCCCGCAGCCCGAGGTAACACTTGGCACAACCGAAACAGTTAATCCTGTATTTACGGTAACTGTCACCTGGTCTGTGCTTGTACAACCAAATGCGTCGGTTCCTGTAACGGTATAAGTTACAGTTGCCGCCGGAATAAACGGAACGCCATTCATAACACCATTGTCCCAGGCATAAATCTGAGCATTCGTTGCATTCAAGGTTACCGATTCGCCTTCACAAACAACCAAATCAGCACCCGCATCTACAACGGTTCCACTCTGATTGGTCAATGTCGCGTTTTGCTGAACCTCACAACCAAGGTTATCCTGAACAACAACAATATACAAACCTGCTCCGAGATTAACGAATTGGTTGGTATTCACAAATGTATTACCGCCGTCTGCACTGTACAGCAGCGTTCCTGAACCACCTGATGCGTTTACTGTAAGTGAACCGTCCGTGTTTCCGCAGGAAGGATCAACCGTTGTAATGGAATTAATAACCGGAACCGGAGAATCGGTAATAACAATCGATCCGGTAGCTTCGCAACCACTTTCATCTGTCACCACAATATCGTATGACCCAGCTCCAAGGTTGGTAAACGCGTTGGTTGTTACGAAGTTCATTCCACCATCAATCGAATAATCAAATACTCCCGTTCCACCCGATGCAGTAATAGTGATCGACGCATTGGATTGGTTGCAAGTCTCGTTTACCGGATCAATCAAGTCAATAACCGGACTTGGTTGTAAACCGACCGTATAATCTTCTGTAATAACGCAGTTTTGTGCATCTGTAATCGTGATTGTATATAAATCAGGGGCTAATCCATTGATATCAGCAGTCGCCATACTATTCGACCAGCTAATCACTGGATTAACGCCACCGGAAACCACCAAACCTGTGATCGATCCGTTGTCTGTGTCGCAATCACTTGGGGTAATCACAATATTCGTTGCATCCAGCGTCATTACAGTGGCTCCTGTAATTGTGTACGGGCCTGAGTTAGCCGTACAGCCGAATGCATCTGTAACGGTCAATGTATAATTTCCTGCAGCTGCATTGGTCAAATCGATGGTTGGTGTTGCAGAACCGCTCCAATCGTATGTCAAACCACTTCCTGAAGCTGTGATTCCTGTAATGCTTCCATCATTTCCGGTACAGGATTCGGCTGTAATAACAATACCTGTAGCATCAATCGATGGACCGGCAAGATTTTGAATCACATAAGGTCCCACACTGGCTGTACAGCCGTTAAAATCAGTAACCGTTAGTGAGTAGTTTCCAGCCGAAAGATTTGAAATATCAAGTGTAGTATAAGCTCCGCCATTCCATGAATAACTAATGGTTGGTGTTCCACCGTTGATAACAATTCCTGAGATACTTCCATCGCCGCTTCCGCAATGTTCATCAACGATTGCCATATTAGCAGCATCGATTGTGGGGCCCGCTGCATCCGGTACGTTGAACGGACCTGCGCTTGCCGTACAACCAATATTATCTGTGATTGTCAGGGTATAATTTCCAGATGTGACGTCAATAAGATCAGTTCCGGGAGTAGCGGTTCCACTCCATGAGTAAGTCAATCCTGCACCTGTTGCGGTAATTCCGGTAATATCTCCGTTTGCATTACCACAAGTAGCCGTTGTGATTGCAATTGCTGTTGCATCCAATGTTGGTCCGGTAGTTTGAGTAATCGTATATGGACCAGACGTTACTGTACATCCCACGTTATCTGTTACGGTAAGTGTATAATTCCCGGCTGATAAGCCTGTAATATCTAAGGTTGTTTGCGCTGTATTTGTCCATGCGTAAGTCAATCCGGTTCCGGAAGCAGTAATTCCTGTGATAGAACCATTATTTCCCAAACAATCGGCGTTTGTAACCACCAAACCAGCTGTGTTGATTGTAGGTCCTGAAGTTGTTCCGATGGTGAATGGGCCAGCTGTTGCCGTACAACCTGCTATATCTGTGACGATAACCGTATAATTTCCGGCAGCGGCATTGGTTAAATTCATATCCGGTGTCACAACTCCGTTCCAGGTAATGATATTGGTTCCTGCACCACCAGAAGTCGTTAAACCCGTGATGGAGCCGGAACCGGAACAACTGGCATCTGTAATAACCGGAACTCCTGAAATAGTAGGTGCTCCAACTGTTACAACAACCGGAATGCGAAATGTTCCAGGGCAGACTCCCACATAATAAGTTGTAGTAGTTGACAATACAGGTGTAGTGAAATTTGCTCCCGATCCTACTACCGTATTACCGAATTGCGTGGAATACCATGTCAAAGTACCTGGTAATGTACCGATAACCGTCGCCGTAAGCGTTGTGGAGGTATTGGTACAGATATTAACGTTAGGAGAGGTAATATTAAAAAATGTCTGTGGCAAGCTTGCGATTCCGGGAGCACCTGCAGTAGCACCATTGGGTGGAAACAGGTTTACATGCGAAGAATTGGTTGTGCCGTTGGCACCGCCTGTTACTGTTTGAACCGGCGTACCTGCTGTAAAAGAAATCTGACCACCGGCTCCACCTCCACCAGGACCATCAGCCTCCATTGTTGGAGAAGCTAAACTTCCGAATGAAATGACCTGGTTACCACCGGTTCCACCATTGGCAGAAAGTGTAACAGATGCAGGAATAGCAGTTCCGTTTGAAATGGCAATTGCACCACCGCCACCGGCACCACCGGCAGCATCATTTCCAAATTTTTGAGTAGAAAACGCTGTTGCTGTCTGACCGGCAGCATTTGCATTCTGACCGGCAGCACCATTGCTTTCTATCGTTCCGGTTCCTGTAATAGTTCCGTAAACGGTCATGAAAACAATTCCGCCACCCCGACCGCCATTTCCGCCCTGAGTCGGGTTGGTATTAGCATCACCGGCGCCACCGCCACCGCCCATAAACAAACGTGTGTTTGAATAGGTTAACGGATGGCCACCTAAACCGCCTTCACTTCTTCTGTAGTCTCCGGACCATGCTGTATTATTGGGGCCAATCGCTGATTCATTTTGATTGCTTGTTGAATAAGAATAACCGCCTCGTCCCCCTCCGGAACTGGTTGACGTTCCGAATCCGGCAGATTCCAGATTCCAGATAGCTGTATAGCCAACTGGATTTCCTTTACCTGTATAGGCTCCGGTTCCAACATTTGAACCGCCACCGCCACCGGAATTGTGATTTCCGCCACCACCACCACCATTCGCGGGCGCTGATTTACAATAGCGGGAATATAATGCGTCGTATTCTGTATAAAAACCACCGATTCCTTCACCTTTTTCGGCACCTTCAATTGCTAAATTAGAGGCACAGTAGCCAACATTGGCGGCCGCACTTGGTGGTGAACCTGCTGTTTGCAAATCACACACACCACCACGGAAACCATAACCCGAAGCCATGATTTTTCCTGTTCCTGTAAGTGTTAAATTTCCATCAATTTCAAGTGCTACAACACCACCAATTGTTCCGTCCCACATAGCAGGAATCACTGTGGTTGCAGTATTTACCGTTAAATTTGCGAAACGCGGTACACGCACAACCTGTACATGTCCGGAAGCGGTATAGGCATTTTGTAAGCCACACATCAAGTTGATTGTTGTTCCACCGGAAACAGATCTCACTTCAATCAATTCGTATTTACCGGCATTGTTATAGTTAGTAACATTTCCCCATAAATCCTGAAAAGACCCCCAGTCACCCTGATGCCCATTGGGAACGGTGTAATTCCCTCCCCAACTTGCTGTAGGTGTCACATCCACATCCATGGTAGCGCCTTGCATTTGAATAATCATGATTAAATCACCCGGAGCAAGCGGAGTACCAAGAACACCACTCGCAAGTGTATTGCTGGCAACTGTAATACTTGTAGCACCGGCAGCGGCGTTAGCAGTTACGCCAGTATATGCGTTAATTTGCGTGTTGGCAGCAGTTACTGTATAGCTTCCATTCTTGGCCCGTTGAGCCGATAAATGAAGAGCGAAACAGCAAAAAAACAAAAGGAGGAGAGCACTGTTTTTTGACATGGTTCTATACTAGTTCGAAACTTTGACGCACAAAATACGAAAAGGTTGGTTTTTTCGAACACATTTCCTGTGAAATATGACCGACGGTTCAGTGGCTTTTGATCAATTTCACACAAAAAAACGCGTAAAATCGTTAGAATTATGTACAAGACAATCTTCTATTAATGATTGCTGACTGTAACTTTCAGCACCTGACCTTGACCTTCCTTCAGCACTTGAACATAGTAAATACCTGTTGCAAGCGTTCGGGTATCGATCAACAAATGATCTTCAGAAATGACGGTTGTTTCACATAGTATTTGTTGCCCCAAATGATTGGTCAAAACAACCTGCTGATTTCCAATCTGGTGCCCGATAATATGGAAACAATCAGTTGCCGGATTCGGATAACCAATCGCATTTTCATTACCTGCGATGATAACCGACTGAATATCGGAGACTTTAAACGCGCCATCAATGTCTATCTGTTTGAGTCGGTAATAATTGGTACCAGTAAACGGCTCAGCATCCAAGGTTCTGTATTCATGCAAGATCTGGGAAGTTTCAGCACCTTGAACAATAGCAATTTCTTCCCAGGTGAATAAATCAGTACTTCGCTGAACACTGAAATAATCATTATCAATTTCGGTTTGTGTAGCCCACAACAAATCAACCTTTTGCAATTCATTCAACGTGGCCGTAAAATACATTAGTTCAACCGGTAATGGTGAAACTACATTCACGATAGCTGTGACAATACAACCACTTGAATTCATATATGTAATCGTAGTCGTTCCAACAGAAACACCGGTTACCACTCCTCCTGAAGTAATTGTTCCTACAGCCGGAGTACCTGATGTCCATGGAGTTGTGGCATGTGCCGTTGCTGAACCGGTCAGGTTAGTTGTACCGCCAACAGGAATTGTGAGAACACCTGAAATAGTCGGTGCGCCACCTACTGTAACAACTACCGGCACACGAAATGTTCCCGGACAAACTCCTACATAATAAGTTGTGGTTGAAGATAATACCGGTGTTGTATAATTTGCTCCGGTACCTATCACCGTACTCCCGAATTGCGTTGAATACCAGGTTAATGTTCCCGGTGCGGTTCCTGTAACAGAAGCTGTAAGTATTGTTGACGTATTCGGGCAAATGGTTACGTTGGGTGATGTAATATTGAAGAAAGTCTGAGTTAATCCTGACATTCCGGAAGCTCCCATTGTAGCGCCGTTGGGAGGAAACAAATTGATTTGTGCCGAATTAGTAGTTCCGTTAGTACCCCCGGCAACAGATTGGGTTGGCGTTCCTGAAGTAAAAGCGATATGACCACCCGCTCCACCACCACCTGGACCGTCACCTTCGCTTGCCGTAAAAGCCCCAAGTGAAAGTGCATGATTTCCACCATTACCTCCATTGGCAGAAAGTGTAATCCCTGCAGGAATAGCAGTTCCGTTGGAAATGGCAATCGCACCGCCGCCTCCGGCACCACCTGCTCCATCATTTCCGAATTTTTGCCCAGCTCCTGGCACCTGATTGGCTGGATTTGAATTTTGTCCGTTACCGCCATTACTTACAATGCTTCCTGTTCCCGAGATGGTCCCGTAAACGGTCATAAAGACAATTCCACCACCGGTACCACCGGCACCACCCTGAGTAGGATTACTATTTGCATCACCGGCGCCACCGCCACCACCCATGAAGATGCGTGAACTTGAGTAAGTCAATGGAAAACCGCCAAATCCGCCTTCGTTTCTTCTATAATCACCGGCCCAAGCGGTGTTGTTTGGGCCTATAGCTGATTCATTTTGATTGCTTGTGGAGTAAGAATATCCACCTCGACCTCCACCGGAACTGGTAGAAGTAGCAAAGCCTGCTGCTTCCAGATTCCAAATGGCATTGTACCCAGAAACGGGGATTCCGTTCCCTGTGTAAGCACCCGTTCCGATATTGGCACCACCACCGCCACCGGAATTATGGTTTCCGCCACCGCCACCGCCGTTTGCCGGAGCCGATTTACAATACCTTGAATAGAGCGCATCATATTCAGTATAAAAACCACCTATTCCTTCTCCTTTTTCGCCACCTTCTCTTGCGTCATTAGATGCACAATATCCTTTATTGGCCGCCGCACTTGGTGGTGAACCCATTGTTAATATATCACACACACCTCCGCGGAATCCATAAGCAGATGCAGAAATCATCCCTGTCCCCGTAAGTGTTAAATTTCCATTTACTTCCAAAGCTACTACTCCGCCGATTGTACCGTTCCAGGTAGCCGGAACAATTGAACAAGCTGTATTTACTGTCAAATCCACAAAACGTGGCACTCTCACCACCTGAACGTGCCCGGAAGCTGTGTAGGCATATTGCAAACCACACATTAAATTAATGGTCGTTCCGCCGGCAATTGAACGTACCTCCACCAATTCATATCGGCCAGCATTGTTATATGCTGTCACATTTCCCCACAAGCTTTGAAAAGAACCCCAATCACCCTGATGACCATTGGGAACAGTATAACTCCCTCCCCAACTTGCTGTTGGTGTTACATCCACATCCATGGTAGCACCTTGCATTTGAATAATCATAATCAGATCGCCTGGAGCAAGTGCTGTAGCAAGAACGCCACTTGTAAGCGTATTACTGGCAACGGTTATTGACGTAGCGTTTACAGCGGCATTCGCCGTAACGTTGGTGTAAGCATTGATTTGAGTATTGGCTCCGGTAACAGTGTAAGTACCGTTTTTACCTCGCTGGGCAAGGATTGGCATACTAAAAACGCTCAGTAGCAATAAGGTAAGAGTAGTGTTTTTTAACATTTGCGCAATCTTAGAGTCCATCTTTGACGTGAAATTTACGAAATGGTTGTAAAAATCAGCTTGTTTTTTTGGAAATAGTTTGCATAATTTGGCTTACCGCTGGACAAACTTCCATATTTTTTCGTGTGAGATCTAAGATTTGATACATGTTTTTGCGATCAGTATGCGGGTATTCTCTACAAGCAAGCGGACGATCTTCATAAACACTGCAATAATTATCGTTTCCTAAAAAAGGACAAGGCGCTACGGTTAATACATAATCACCGTCCGAATCCATTCTCAGATATTGAGTAATAAATGCCGATTCGGAAAGCCGCAAACGCTTTGCCAGTCTCCGAATATCAATGTCTCTGAAAATAGGACTCGTGGTTTTGCAACAGTTCGCACACGTGAGGCAATCGATCTTTTTGAAAACCTGTACGTGCTCCTGATGAAACATTGTGTCCAATGTTCGGGGATTGACTTTCTTCAATCGCAGAGCGACCTTTTTGTATACTTCTTTATCAGCCAGGGCCTGTTGCAAAAGATGTGCATATTTCATTCTGCAAAATTAGTAGATGTTGGCACGCAATTAGCACGAACTTATTATATTCGTTGAATATGACAGATGAACGTTTTGACCTTGTGGTCATTGGAGGAGGTCCTGCGGGATATGCAGCTGCCATGCGGGCAATTGATTATGGGAAACGCGTTTGTTTAATTGAACGGGAACGAGTTGGCGGAGCCGGAGTGTATAACGGAGCCCTGTCTTCAAAAACACTTTGGGAAATTTCGCAGAAAGTAGCCAGTGTGAATGATACCATTCTTGGAAAAGGCCGCGAGAAATTTTACCTCAATTGGAATGATATCAGTTCTACCGTTGATGAGGCTGTTTTCGAACGTAAATTTCAGTATTCCTGTCATTTAAAGTTGCTACAAACCGAAACGATGAACAAGCTGCTCACGTATCATCGTGGGATAGGGCGTTTCATCAGCGATCATGAAATTGAAATTTTACATGATGGTGAAAAACGGATCGTTTATGGCGACAAGATCATTGTAGCAACCGGCAGCAGGCCTCGTAAGATGAAGGATGTTGAGGTGGACGAACGAACCATTTTCACCAGCGACGGCATCGAACATTTGTCTGATTATCCCAAAAGTCTTGTGATTGTAGGTGCGGGTGTCATCGGTTGTGAATACGCTACTATTTTTTCCAATTTCGGAAAAACCAAAGTATACATTATTGATCGGCAAGACAGGATCCTTCCTTTTGAAGATGCAGACATTTCGACTATTGTAAGCGAAAATCTAGAGAAAAAAGGAGTAACAATTCACCACAATGCACAATTGGAACGCCTGGAAAACCGTGGTGATCATGTTGAATACGAATTGTCTTACCCCGATGGAAAACGGGAAACCATCCAGGTTGAAAAAGCGCTGTTATCGATAGGTCGAATTCCGAATGTGGAACAGCTGAACCTTGAAGCCGCGGGTGTTTTGATGTCGAAACGTGGTGTACATATCGGTGACGATGATACGGTTACAAATGTACCGCATATTTATGCAGTAGGCGATGTCTCGGGAAGAATTGCTTTGGTAAATATGGGCGAAATTGAAGCGCGGCATGCGGTTGAACTTGCTTACGGAAGTGTTGACGAGCGATTGAATTACGACAACATTTGTACGATCATGTTCCTGCAGCCGGAAGTGGCCGCTGTTGGATTCAATGAGCAATACTGCCTGAAAAACAATATTCCGGTGAAAATCGTGAAGATCGATTATTCGGTGATTGCACGCGCTATTGCAATGCGAAAAACACAAGGTTTCTTTAAGATCATTGTCACAAACGATTCCGAAATGAAGATTTTGGGAATGCGTGCCGTTGGTGAACATGCTTCTACCGCGATTCAGGCAATCGGGTTACTCATCAAACTGAATATGCCGATCCATGTGATTGCCGAGTTGGTCCACCCGCATCCTTCCATTGCCGAAGGAATTCAGGAATGTGTGCGAATGCTGCTCAATAGTTCCATTTTCAAATCGTCGGTGTTTAAAGATAAACTGGCTTGTTATTCGCTGGTTGATGGTGTAAAGACGCCGCTGGAACGGTTATGATTATGTAGGAACACAAATTACCACACACAAAAAAGGAGCCTGATCACAGACTCCTTTAATTTTTTCAAGATTTTCTATTTTCTTAGATTACTCCCAGAACGATTAACAACGCATAAATTACAGCTGCCAATCCGCACAACCAGGCGATACCCCCGCCAAAGAATGCAAAACCGATTCCGAAACCAACGATTGCTAAAATCAAATCAATCCAGAAACGTGTTGTAATTCCTTCGTAAAGTGCAACTGCAAGCGGTGGAATAATAATGGCCAAAATAACCAAAAGCACCAGCATTGCTCCGCTTTCAGAAGAACCTTTTGCCGCCATATTTTGGGCGATTGTCGCTTTTTCTCTTAACGGAACGTAGTATTCATGCTCGCGTTGTTTACGCTGACGTACCTGTGCAGGTTTCGTTTCCTTTTTAGTGGAAGAAGCAACCTTTTTCTTCGGTGTTGTTTTCTCGTCGGAACGTTGTGGCTGCTGCGGTTGTCCCTGATCGTTTCTGATCGTTTTATCCTGTTGAAGAACAGTAGTTTGAACTGGCTTTTTTTCCAATTGCAAAACAGCAACTTGATCCGTTCCTTCTTCTTGAAGAGTTAAGTCATTTGTTGTTTTATCATCAGATGATTTGAAACCATGGTTTTTATTGTGGTAAAAACCTTTTGTATACTTACGTTTTTGAATGGAAGAACCACCAAAACCGTCACGCGAAACGCCACATGAAGCTAGTAAAATGGTCATTATGAGCGCTGAAGCAAAAAGATGTATTGTTTTCATATTTTGTGGTAAATTTTGTTAGTCAAATATAGGTTATTTTCCTTTAAGCTCCATTGCTTTTAAGGTATTTATCATCAGCGACGCAATGGTCATTGGGCCTACTCCACCGGGAACTGGCGTGATATAAGAACATTTCGGAGCCACCTCGTCAAAAGCCACATCACCAGCCAAACGCCAGCCACGTTCACGCGACGGATCAATTACACGCGTAGTTCCAACGTCAACAACCACAGCGCCCTCTTTTACCATATCAGCCGTAATGAACCCCGGATTTCCGACAGCAGCTACCAAAATATCCGCCTGGTTACAGATTTCGCGGATATTTTCGGAACGTGAATGTACCAATGTCACCGTGCAATTACCCATATCGGTATTGCGGCCAAGTAACAAACTCAACGGTGTTCCCACAATATTACTTCGCCCGACAACCACGCAGTTTTTACCCGAAGTTTCAATGTTGTAACGTCGCAGTAATTCTACAATTCCGGCCGGAGTTGCAGGTACAAACCCGGGAAGGTTCAGCATCATATTTCCCACATTGATCGGGTGAAAACCGTCGACATCTTTCTTCGGATCGATCGCCAGGGTTACTTTCATTTCGTCAATATGCTCAGGAAGTGGTAATTGAACAATAAAACCGTCGATGCTTTTATCTTCATTGAGTGCTTTTACTTTATTCAGCAACACTTCTTCCGAAACCGAATCATCGTAGCGAATCAATGTGCTTTCAAACCCGATTTCCTCGCAGGCTTTCACTTTAGAGTTTACATAACTCACAGATCCACCGTCGTTCCCAACCAAAATCGCCGCCAAATGAGGAATTTTGCGGCCTTCGGCTTTTCGATCTTTCACAAGAACCGCCAGCTCTTTTTTGATGATTTCCGCTGTTTGTTTACCGTTGAGAATTTCCATGTAGTGAATTTTGGTGCAAATATAACGATTCGATTCTGCTTGCGGACTACAATTCTTTGTGCAATAATGTGTAATACCAATCGTTTTTACAACCATGAAACCAGTCATCCTCCTACTTATCCTTTTGGTTCCCTGTGTGCTTTTCGCACAAATTGACAGCACGAATCTGGCTAACGATGAAGATCAGATTCTGCAGAAAATTCAACCTGACGAACCAAGCGAACCGATCATCCGTTTCGGGACCGAACAAATCAATTTATTAGGAAAATGGTGTTATGCTGAAATCGACAGTAATTCATTTGTTCTTTCGAAAATACCCGATTCTATTATTCCCAAAAACTGTCTTGAAATCTCCTTTGGTTATTGGGGATTTATCGGGGAAGAAATGAACAGAAGTTTTTCGGTGATCGATTCAGTGTTTCAATTTCATTTCTTTACGGAAAACAACTATTTCACCAAAAGCTACACGATTAGTCAATACAATGAAAACCAACTGTTTTTCAAGTATCTGAAAACAGATTCGAGAACTATCTCAGCTAATCAAACGACGAAACAAACATCCATTCAGCTCACCCATCAGTTCAAAAACAAAACAGCCGATTTGTCGCTTGACCGTGTTTTCAGACTTACAGTTGACAGTATTTATTATCGTGGAGAAGTACTACAATCAGACAATTGTGTTATTGTGTTCCATGCTTATTTTGTTGACGGAACAGAAAAAGATTCCATTTACCGGTTTTCACTTGATTCAGTTAGTGGAATATCTTATTACACAGCAAAACATCCCGAGCGATTTTTTGAAAAGAACAGAAATCCTCCGTCGAAAATGCAGGAGAAGCTGGACGACGCGTTCAGAGTAATCGGCTACATTGGCGGTATGTCAATTCTGGCAACAGTTATCAGCAGCTCTGCCGGAAAAAAATCAGATGAAGGTGAATCGGATGTAAAAGCTGGAATTGATCCGGTACTTGTTCAAATCGGCCTCATCAGCGGACTCCTTAATTTCACTTATTATTCAGCCATCATACTTCACCGCAGCTTAATCACTGATCAGTATGACTTAACGGAAGAATGGTTCACATATTAAATTACCTGCTAATCGCTTAAATCGCCCTTTCACTCAACAAGAAAGTCAGTTTGCTAAAGCACAGGGATTACATTACAACCTATTGAAGTTGGGAGGCGTCTTTAGAGTAGGTTCAAAACTATTTGGTCATGGAAAAAAGACTTATCAAACGAAGCATTATGCGAAGCGGAGCTATCCAGCAGGTCAACGATGCTACAGTTGTGTTGCGACATTTCATTGAATTGAGCGCCAAATTGCTTCCTTTTTTTAACGAGCTTTCGAAAAAGGATAAGTTATTGCCACGCGAAGCTTTGGACAGACAACGCATTATAGATGTATTTCACGGTTACAAATTCGATACATCAACCTCAATGATTTTAATGAATTCAAGTATTTTGGATACGATTCAACGTACATTCCAGCATATTGAAAAACGCATTCCGGGCGAACAATCGGAAGCCGACAATGCCATAGAGCAGTTCTTCTCAGAACACGAATGCCTGGTAAATGACTGGTTACAAACCGACAACAATTAAATCGCAATAAGAGGAAGGATTGAGCCGGGCAATGGTGATGCGCGAATTGCTCAAAAACATGTTTAGATAAGGAACATTGTCCGCTTGATCTTTTCTACCGAATTTCATCCACACTGAAATAGCTTCATCAGCTTCGCTGATGAAAATGATTAAAAAAATCCCACTTCATTCGTCGTGGCGAGCGCGCTAATTGCCGTCCCGTAGGGACGCAATATGGTAACAACTCCCCCATGAAAAACACAACCCCGTAGGGGTTGGACAACCACAAATAATACAATGTCTTACCCCTACCGGGGTAAAACGAATGGATTAAACGTTTGTTCTACAATATTTTGTCCCTACGGGACATTGTGCTAATAAAAGCGAACGGTTAGGATGTCTATTGTCAGACTGAATGCTTGCATTCATTATCTACGAACATCTGACATCTGTGGCAAAAAGTATATGGCAAACATTCAGGGGATTTTCAGCATCGAAAATCCTATAATTTCCGCTTTTCCAACCAACCATAAACCGCCGTTTCCTGTAGGTTATTGGGATTGATTACTTTATTATCTGTGATATCCGGCGGAGTTTGCATACGTACATACAACCAACCGTTTTCCTGGGCGATTACTTTGTAAAGTGATCCTTTTTTATACGGAGCAATAACGTTTGATTGTACACGTCTGCTCCAGGCGTTTTTAGAAATGACGGAACCTGACCAACGTAATTGCACTCCTTTTTTTGTTTCTTTCAATTGATTGGAAAAACTGCTTTTCTTCGGAAAAAAAGTTCCCTTCATGTCACCAACTCCTCTGCACACAAAATACCGTTTCACCGCTTGTAGTTTCCCGTCAACCAAGCGTAAACGATTGAGGTTGTGCGACGCATTCAAGCAGCACGGATATTGGTGATGGTACAACAAAATCTCTTGTGTGTTCGGATGGATTTTATACGCTAAAATGTGACCGATCTCGTCATAAATCCGAGTCAATTCGCCATTGGCGGAACGAAAAATCTCTACATGCTCTTTTTCATCGTCTTTGCTTACAAATCCTTCAAAAACAAGCTCTGGCGTGTCATCATGGTTGAGGTCGATTAAACGAAACCGCTCTTTGAAAACGGAATAATACGCATTGAAATCGGCGGTTAATGAAAATGCCCGTGTTCCTTCATGATTCAGGATATCACGATCAAACAATGAACGAACCCATTTTTCTTTGAGCACAGCATCGTTTTCAGTAACAAGCGACAAATCCGTTTGCGGTTGATGAATGAACAACTCCGGGTTTACCCGTGTCATATCAACACTTGCGTGAAGAGAAACCGACAGGAAAACGGCAAAAAAGCAGCTGATTCTTTTCATGATAAATCATGAAAGGCTCCTCCAAAGAGAAGCCTTTCGTATTGAAATGTGACTAATTTATTTCTTGGCTGGCTTTGTATTGCCTTTTTCGATCAGCATCTTCAACGCCAGATTCGTATCATCGATATCGATTTGAATCGAATCACCGCTTTGCAAATTGGCTTTGATAATTTCTTCGGCCAACGGATCTTCGATGTATTTCTGGATCGCACGTTTCAACGGGCGTGCTCCGAATTTCTCGTCGTAACCTTTGTCTACGATAAAATCTTTCGCTTTTTCTGACATTGTGGCAGAATATCCTAATTGTTTGATGCGATCAAATAGTTTCACCAACTCCAAATCAATGATTTTGTGGATGTTCTCACGTGTCAATGAGTGGAAAATGATCATATCGTCGATACGGTTCAGGAACTCCGGAGCAAACGCTTTGCGCAATGCATTCTGGATAATCACTTTGGTATCTTCTTCACGTGAATCTACACGCGCCTGGGTACCAAAACCTACACCTGTTCCAAAATCCTGCAGCTGACGAGCTCCGATATTGGAAGTCATGATCAGGATCGTGTTTTTAAAGTCGATCTTACGGCCCAAGCCATCTGTCATGTGTCCGTCATCCAATGCCTGAAGCAAGAGGTTAAATACATCCGGATGCGCTTTCTCCACCTCATCCAGCAAAACGATGGAATATGGTTTACGACGCACTTTTTCTGTCAGTTGACCACCTTCTTCGTAACCAACATATCCCGGAGGCGCTCCCACCAAACGGGAGATCGAGAATTTTTCCATGTATTCCGACATATCGATGCGGATCAGCGCGTCTTCTGTATCGAACAAGTATTTCGCAAGGACTTTCGCCAATTGGGTTTTACCCACCCCGGTTGGCCCGAGGAAGAAAAATGAACCGATTGGTTTATTCGGATCTTTTAAGCCGGCACGGTTACGCTGAATGGCTTTCACCACTTTTTCCACCGCATCATCCTGCCCGATTACTTTTCCGCGTAATTCCTCGCCCATAGTAGCCAAACGGCCCATTTCGGTTTGAGCAACACGCGTTACCGGAATACCACACATCATCGAAACGACTTCAGCTACGTGTTCTTCCGTAACGGTTACACGTTGTGCTTTGGAATCATCTTCCCATTTCTTTTTGGCTTCTTCCAAACGATCCTGCAACTTGCGTTCAGAGTCGCGTAGTTCAGCCGCTTTCTCGTATTGCTGTGTTTTGATGACTTCGTTTTTCTGTTCCTTCAAAGCTTCAATTTCACCTTCGATGTCGATGATTTCCTGCGGAACATGAATGTTGGTCAAATGCACGCGCGAACCTACTTCATCCAACGCATCAATCGCCTTATCCGGCAAGTGACGATCCGTGATGTAACGCTCTGTTAAACGTACACAGGCAGCCAATGCTTCGTCAGTGTAAGTCACCATGTGGTGATCTTCGTAACGCTCTTTGATATTGTTCAGGATCTGGATCGTTTCTTCCATTGTAGTCGGCTCGATGAGTACTTTCTGGAAGCGACGTTCCAACGCACCATCTTTCTCGATATACTGGCGGTATTCATCCAGTGTTGTAGCACCGATTGCCTGCATTTCGCCACGCGCCAAAGCCGGTTTGAACATATTGGAAGCATCCAATGATCCGCTCGCACCACCCGCACCTATAATGGTGTGGATTTCGTCGATGAACAAAATGATGTCCGGATTCTTTTCGATTTCGGCCATGACAGCTTTCATACGCTCTTCAAACTGACCGCGGTATTTTGTACCCGCAACCAATGAAGCCAAATCCAATGAAACAATTCGTTTATTGAATAAAACGCGTGATACTTTTCGTTGTACAATGCGCAATGCCAATCCTTCGGCAATCGCACTTTTTCCAACTCCGGGTTCACCGATAAGAATGGGATTATTTTTCTTGCGACGTGATAAAATCTGGCTTACGCGCTCGATTTCACGTTCACGGCCTACGATAGGATCCAATTTTCCGGATTCGGCCATTTTAGTCAAATCACGACCAAAATTATCGAGTACCGGTGTTTTTGATTTCGGATCGGCTGCTTTTCGCTGACCTGCTCCGAACGTTTGATCTTCGTCGTCTGCCGACCCCGGCAGCTCTGCTCTTGGTATGTTGTTTTCGTCTAGCATATCGTCTAATTCGTCTTTTACCGTATTATAATTCACACCGTACTTGCTTAAAGTCCTGCAAACCACGGAATCTTCGTCTTTGAGCATCGAAAGTAACAAATGTTCCGTACCGATAACAGGACTTTTGAATAATTTCGCCTCTAAGTAAGTTATCTTCAACAATCGTTCCGCTTGTTTCACCAAGGGAATATTGGCGCCTGTTACCACCGAAGATTTAGCGGTTTCGAGGAGTTGTTTTTCCAATTCTTTTTTAAGCTGTGCCAAATCGAGATTAAAGCCCGTGAGGATCTTTACGGCATTTCCTTCGCCTTCACGCAGGATTCCCAATAAGAAATGCTCCACACCGATAAAATCATTGCCTAACCGCAACGCCTCTTCCCGACTGAAACTCAACACATCTTTTACACGCGGAGAAAATTTTGCTTCCATATTCTGTTGTTGTTCTGCTCTTCAAAAATACACTAATTCCAACTTTGTTGAGTTATAGTGAACGATTGAATTGCTTTTACCTTGTTACGCAGAGCCACTTTCCGCACCCTACAAATATATAAACGCTTGAAATGTTAATAAGTACATCGAAACAGCATTTTTACACCACTTTTTGTTAGTAAAAACCATTCCTACCATCTTTTTCGTAGGATATAAAAAGCTAATTTCGAGCCTTGCTTTTTGCACACAATTTTCGTGCTTAATTTAAAACAATGACAAGATGGCAGATGGAGAAAGAATAATCCAGATTAACATCGAAGATGAAATGAAATCGGCGTACATCGATTATTCGATGTCGGTAATTGTATCACGTGCACTTCCTGATGTGCGTGACGGATTCAAACCTGTTCACCGCCGTGTATTATACGGTATGCAGGATTTGGGTGTTTACTCTAATCGTCCGCATAAAAAGTCCGCTCGTATCGTTGGTGAGGTTTTAGGGAAGTATCACCCGCATGGTGACAGTTCCGTGTATGACACAATGGTTCGTATGGCTCAGGAGTGGTCGCTTCGCTACCCATTGGTAGACGGACAGGGAAACTTCGGATCGGTTGACGGTGATAGTCCGGCAGCAATGCGTTATACGGAAGCCCGTTTGCGTAAGATCGCCGAAGAAATGCTCGATGACCTGGAAAAAGACACCGTTGATTTTCAACCGAATTTCGATGACTCTTTGGAAGAACCTTCCGTGCTTCCTTCCAAAATACCGAATTTGCTTATAAACGGTTCAAGCGGTATTGCGGTAGGTATGGCAACAAATATGGCACCTCACAACCTTACAGAGGTAGTTGATGGTATCATTGCGTATATCGACGATAAAGACATTGAACCCGAAGCGTTGCTGCAATTCGTGAAAGCACCTGACTTCCCAACCGGCGGTATTATATATGGTGTAGACGGAGCGCGTGAAGCGTTGTTGACAGGCCGTGGCAGAATCGTTATACGTGCCAAGGCGGAAATCGAAGAAGTTGGTGGTCGTGAACAAATCATTGTGACCGAGATTCCTTACCAGGTCAACAAAGCGGATATGATCAAGAAAACCGCTGAGTTGGTCAATGACAAGAAAATCGAAGGTATTTCAGACATCCGCGACGAATCGGATAGAAACGGTATGCGAATCGTTTACGAATTAAAACGTGATGCGATTCCGAATGTGGTTTTGAACAAATTGTACAAGTACACTTCGCTTCAGAATTCATTCTCGATCAATAACATTTGTTTGGTTGACGGACGTCCGCGTCAGTTGAACCTCAAAGAAATGATCGGTTATTTCGTGGCTTTCCGTCATGAAGTGGTTGTACGCAGAACAAAATTCGACTTACGTAAAGCAGAAGAGCGTGCACATATCTTAGAAGGATTGGTGATTGCTTCCGACAACATCGATGAAGTAATTGCGATTATCCGCGGATCTCAAAGTCCGGAAGAAGCACGTGAAAAATTAATGACACGCTTCGGACTTTCCGATTTGCAATCGCGTGCCATTGTTGAAATGCGTTTGCGTCAGTTAACCGGACTTGAACAAGACAAGTTACGTGCTGAATATGCTGACTTAATGGCATTGATCACCGATTTGAAAGATATCCTTGATCGTGAGGAACGACGTATGCAGATCATCAAAGACGAATTGATCTACATTCGCGATAAATACGGTGATGCACGTCGTTCACGTATCGAATACTCGGCTTCAGAAATGAAGATTGAAGATTTGATCCCGGATGATGAGGTGGTAATTACCATTTCACACGCCGGTTATATTAAACGTACAAGCTTAAACGAATACAAAGTTCAAAGTCGCGGCGGAATGGGATCGAAAGGTTCTACCACGCGTGACAAAGACTTCCTGGAGCACTTGTTTGTTGCTACCAATCACAATTACCTGTTGATCTTTACCGAAAAAGGACGTTGCTTCTGGATGCGGATTTTTGAAATTCCGGAAGGAAACAAAACTGCCAAAGGACGTGCAATCCAAAATCTGCTCAACATCGAACAGGACGATAAGATCAAGGCATATGTGAAAGTGATGGATTTGACCGATAAAGAATACGTCGAAAACAACTTCATCGTGATGTGTACCAAACAAGGTATCATTAAGAAAACGTCGCTGGAAGCTTATTCACGTCCGCGTGCCAATGGTATCAACGCGATCACGATCCGTGAAAATGACGAGTTGTTAGAAGCGCGTTTGACCGACGGTACCAACGAAATGGTATTGGCAACCAAGGCTGGTAGAGCGATTCGTTTCAACGAAGGAAAAGTGCGTCCGATGGGAAGAAATGCTTCGGGAGTACGTGCGGTGACACTTCAATCAGATGCAGATGAGGTAGTTGGAATGATCTGTGTGAAAGACAACGCAGAAACTATTTTGGTTGTTTCTGAAAAAGGATACGGAAAACGTTCTTACTTAAATGATCCGGAAGATGGTGAGCCTGTTTACCGAATCACGAATCGTGGAGGAAAAGGTGTAAAAACCATCAATGTAACGGATAAAACCGGGCCGTTGATGGCAATTAAAACCGTAGCTGATGAAGACGATTTGATGATTATCACTAAAGCGGGAATTGCCATTCGTATGCACATCGACCAATTGCGTGTAATGGGTAGAGCCGCTCAGGGTGTTCGTTTGATCAACCTGAAAGGAAACGCCGAAATTGCAGCCGTGGCTCGTGTTCCGCGTAGCGATGAGGAAGATGAAATGCTCGACGAAGACGGAAATCCAATTGCGCCTACTACAGATGAAAATCCGGAGGGTGAAACGGATGCAGCACCAGCTGAAGAAAATTCAGAAGAATAGTTAACGAATAATATGGATTTTGATGCGTTTTTGTATCCTTACAGAAAAACTGGCACAGTAGTTGAATTATGTGCTGCAACAAAATAAATAAACTAGAAAACGAACAAGATGAAAAATAGCAAAAATTGGTTTCTTTTAGCTGCGTTGGCGCTTACTACCGGTTTCTCTTTTGCTCAAAAAGCAGTTGAGACCTCTGCAGCAGTTGAATACAAAAACAACTTCCAGGGTGCTTTCATGCAACAAGACATGGAAAAGGCAAAAAGTTCTCTGACGAAAGCGAAAGCGTTTATCGATGAAGCTGCTGTTCACCCTGATACCAAAGAAAGTCCGAAAACACTTTACCTGAAAGGGGAAATTTATTTCTTTGCCGTATTGCTGAAAGGAATGGACAGCACTTCGTTTCCTGAAATTACAGAGCAATCGATGGATGAAGCGATTGCTTCCTGGAACAAATCGTACACGATTTCCAATAAATTTGATGCAGACATCGAAGAATCGATTGAGCAAAAGAAAGGTTTGATCGATATGGGAGCAATTGCGATGTACAATGCAAAACAGTACAAAGAGGCAATGGCTGCTTACGATTTCCAGGCGCAATTGTCTACTGCAATCAACAAAATCGATACAACGGCGATTTACTTTGCCGGGATTTGTGCTGAGAACGACAAAGATTGGGACAATGCGGTGAAATACTACACCAAATGTGCTGACTACGGTTACAAAGTTCCTGAGATTTACAAAACCATTGCAAGTGCCTTAATTCAGTCAGGTAAAACTACCGAAGCGACTGCATTCTTAGAAAAAGCGATTGAGAAAGCGCCGAACGACAAAGAATTGCATTATGTAATCGGTACATTCTACATGGAAGCCGGTGAGGATGCAAAAGCAACAGAAAGCTTGCGCAAAGCAGTTGCCATCGATCCTAAATACTGGGATGCACAATACCAATTGGGTGCTCACCTGCAATCACAGGGAACAAAACTGAGAACGGAAGCCAACGCGTTGAAATTAAACGATCCTAATTTCGATAAAATGATCGCGCAAAGTGACGAGTTTTACCGACAAGCGGCAGTTCCGTTGGAAGCATATATTGCTGCGATTCCGGATGACAAAGCGGTATTGACTTGTTTATCGCAGATCCACCGTGCGCTTAAGAACAATGAAAAAGCGTTGGAGTACAAAAGACGTTTGGACGAGGCAAAATAGTAGTTTCTCCATACTTATTAAAAGAGCTGTTCTGTAACCGGAGCGGCTCTTTTTAGTTATATAGCAAGTTTCTTGAGTTTGTAAGTTCTTTGAGCTTTTCAGTTTGTAACTTAGTAAACTCACAAAACTTACAAACTCAAGAAACTATATTATCTTTACCCCTCATTTGCACAACCTTCCCTCCTTTTATCGAGAACGAAAAAATAAAGTATGAAAGGATTATTTATCGGATTATTGCTTTGCATCGGTTTCACGGCGACAGCCCAACTGAGCGCGGTTAAAGGAAAAACAACTTACAACTTTTGGCTCAACCTTCCGGCCGACAGTATTTTGAAAGATAATCCTCCGGTTCTGATTTTCCTGCATGGGAAAAGCCTTTCGGGAACTGATCTGGCCCGTGTGAAACGTTATGGAGTGATCCACGAGATTGAAAACGGCAGAAAAATACCAGCTATTGTTGTTGCTCCGCAAGTTGCATCCGGTTCATGGGATCCTGATAAAGTACTGGAAGTATTGGAATACATTCAGGCAGAATACAAAACCGACACCAACCGCGTCTACGTTTGCGGAATGAGTTTAGGCGGATATGGAACCATGCATTTCGCCGGAAAACACGCTGACAAAATGACTGCAGGTGTAGCCCTTTGTGGTGGAGGAAATCCGAAAGACGCTTGTAACCTGGCTTCTATTCCGATGTGGATTCAGCATGGAAACAGAGATGAAGCCGTTCCGTTGAAACAATCATTGGATATGGTGAAAGCCATTCGCGCTTGTAATGATGGCAAGAATCTTGTCTGGACCGAAGTTAAAGGTGCGGATCACGGTGATTTGGAAAAAGTTTTCCGTGGTGACGAAATGTATGATTGGTTGTTTACACAAGTACGTAACGGAAAAGGTGACGTTTCCATTCTCGAAGTGAAAAAGGAAGTCCCAGCTGTGGAAGCAGCAACTCCGGCTACCGAAGGCACTACAGGCACCGGGAATTAAGTTTATTTGATCTTATTCTGTTTCTGATTGGAACCGTAATACCCGGTTTCATGGTTTTCAGGTTTCTGTTTCACCGAAAACGGTGATGTCGTAATTGCAGCGAATTTGTATTTTTACTTCGTAAGCTTTCCAAAACTATTCACGCTCACTTCGAGACAGGTTTTCGGAAGTTTTAATGAACTTAAACTACAGTCTCATGAACTTCGCTGACAACAACATTTTACTCATCCTCATTTCACTGGTATTTATTTATGCCGTACTGAGCATCCTTGTTTCTATTATTGTGGAATGGCTCAATTACCTAACCAAAGAACGGGCTAAGCACCTGAAAAACAGCATTTACAATCTGCTTGGGGATAAAGCTGATGTAGAAATGGGTGAAAAATTCTACAATCACATTATGATCAATGGTTTGCAAAGTTTACGTAACCGTTTGCCTGCTTACATTTCGTCGGGTATGTTTTCTGAAGCATTTATTGATATCATCGCACAACAGTCACAAAAAGACAAGGCGGCCAAAGGTGTTGATGAAAACCAAAAACCGGTAAAACAAATGATGGTGCGCTTTGAAGAAGGTGTTGCTGCCATGGAACCCGGCGAGTTTAAAGAATTGCTTCAATCTTTCATTGACAAATCGGGGCAGGATTATGCACAACTGAAAGCACAACTCGAAAATTGGTACAATGACTATATGGAACGTGTATCGGGTGGGTATAAACTGAATCAGCGCAAGAAACTTTTATATGTCGGTTTTTTAGTTGCCATTGCGTTGAATGTAGACAGTATTCACCTTCTTAAGGTGCTCAGTCTGGATGATAATCTGAAGAACAAAATTGTAGCCCAAGCCGATCAAACAGTAGATGCTTACAAGAAGGACAGCTTAAATAACCTTGCTGCCAAGTCACAGGAAGTAGCGGATGTGAATTATAACCTCTTATCCGCTGTTACAACGACTGAAAATTCAAAAAGTATGATTGCGTCTGCGAAAAGTCCTTTAAAATACAACGATCTCGACGGTTTGATTCGCTTGAACGATTCGTTGGCTACACACCGGTTTATTGTGAAAGATTCTGTGAGCCGCACTACTGTGCAACAATTAGACAGTGTTATGAATTTATTGTCGCAATTGAATGTCCCAATCGGATGGAGTAAGAACAGCGCTCCACTTTCGTGGTTTCGTTCAAAAAAGACTCCCGGTGTGCGGACAATTATAGCCAATCATCCTCCCGGAATTGTACGGTACATTGAGGGCCGGAACGCTACCGGAGGTGGAGGAAACTGGCTGCAATATCTTATCGGAATTGTTATTTCTGGGCTTTCATTGAGTTTCGGTGCGCCGTTTTGGTTTGATATGCTGGTGAAACTGGTGAATGTACGTCGGGCAGGAAAAGTGCCGGAAGTCACAAAAAAATGAACAAACGGGCGGCAATAATCCGCCCGTATGTTTTTATCCCATTTTGATAATATCCTGGATTTTACTTTCAGGTTTAATCGGTAAACCGTTGGCTGTAAAGTAGGAAACAATCGTGTTGACATATGAATTACCTCCACGGGCACCTGTAGAATATATTTTCACAAATTGGTCCAACTGGCCAGTAAAGGTGAATTTATAGCCCGGCAACCACGGCGACATTCCATAATTAGCCGAATTCTTTGCGATTTCCTGTGAATAATAGGGTTTGATATTTACTGGCTGGTTCATCGGAAATGCTTTACTCTTGCCGTTAACAATATTGTCGACGTAATTTTTCTGCAACAAAATACCGTCTTTCAAAGAAGCAATAGATTGATTGGCACCGGAATCTGTGTTTCCGATATTACCCGGGTTATTGGTTTTGTAAGAGCGCGATCCCTTTTTGAATCCTTCGTGATACGCCATGATCGTGAGCAACAAACGCAAACCTTTCGCGGCGTTTGGAATTGCCTGTGAAAATGCGGGAATATATTCCTGGGTAATCTCGGAATTCAATGTGATCTTCACCGATGAACTATACGGTTTTCCGGGAAATGTGCTTCCTTCAATTACCACATCTTTGTAAGTTTCGTCGAAACCACTGGCGCCTTTACTTCCCGAAGATGATGAAGTTGAATTGCCCGATGGTGTTCCCAATCCCATTTTAGACCAGGTTTTATCTCCAACCATTCCATCTGCTGTTAAGCCGTTGGCAGCCTGCCATGTTTTTACCGAAGCTTCTGTGTTTGAACCGAAAATTCCATCGGCGGTTAGTTTAAGGAAACTCTGAACTTTTTTGACGTCTTCTCCTTTGGAGCCTTTTTTCAATAGCATAATAGTGGGTTTAATCCGGCCGACTTTGTTGTCAACCGAATCAAAAATAACGAAAAAAAATATTCGTGGAATACGTAAAAACACCTGTTTTGAATCAATTTTAATTTTCGTACTCAATCCACTATAAAGAACCTAAAAAACAAATTTAACCTTTCAGTCCCGTAGGGACGTAATATCGTAATCAACTAATACCTCTCATCTATCCGTCCCAGCGGGACGGGATATCAACACCGGTTCGTCTTACCCCAACGGGGTAAAAGTCATACAGTTATACATTCGTTACCATATTACGTCCCTACGGGACTAATCTAAAATAGTCTCTTCAAATCATTTTAAAATGATTAATTATTAATCATTTATTGATTATTATTTAGTTATTTTGTACATTTGAAAACAGATTAGATTGGAGTTATCCCTGAATATTTTTTCGTCAAATCAACACACTATGTCTAAAAAACAAGAAGGTTTTCTTACCGGAAGAGGTGCGCATATCAATCCTGATAATCGTTTTCAGAAAACGCAGGAAGGAGATGCTTTTTTTGAATTTCATGCTGATGAAGATGGTGAATTAACTAACCTGAAAACCACCTTTATTGAGGTGTTTCCGAAGACAATCGTCAACAAACTAGACAGTCCGGATGTTGGGATGTATTATTCACTGAATCCATACCAGGGCTGTGAGCATGGTTGTACGTATTGCTATGCACGGCCGACACATGAATATTGGGGCTATAGTGCCGGAACCGATTTTGAGCGGACAATACTGGTCAAAAAAAACGCGCCTGAGCTATTGGAAGAAACACTACGCAAGAAAAAATGGGAAGTTAAACCGGTGAGTTTATCCGGTAATACAGATTGTTACCAGCCATGTGAACGTACTTACGGCATCACCCGGAAATTACTGGAGATTTTTTTGAAATACCGGCATCCGGTTTCGATTATCACCAAAAATTCGCTGGTTGAACGCGATTTGGATGTACTAACCGAATTATCGAAACTGAACCTTGTTCATGTGCTTATTAGTATGACTTCGCTCAACGAAGATCTGCGCCGAAGATTGGAACCAAGAACAGCTTCCTGTACCCGAAAGTTAAGCACGATTGAGCGTTTGTCGGCACAGGGAATTCCGGTTACGGCGATGTTAGCTCCTATCATTCCTGCTATCAATGATCACGAATTGTTTTCGTTGGTAAAAGCCGTAAGTGAGCGTGGCGCGCAAAATGTGCATTACCAGGTGGTACGATTAAATGGCCCGAACGGCGAAATATTTAAAAACTGGCTGCAGCACCACTACCCCGACAGGGCAGAAAAAGTGATCCACCAACTGGAAGCGCTTCACGGAGGAAAAGTAAATGATAGTCGATTTGGAGTACGGATGAAAGGCGAAGGCGCTTATTCCCTTAACATCGAACGACAGTTCAAAGTAGCACGTGAACGCTTTCTCCCTAAGAGATCTAGTTCTAAATTGCGGACGGATTTGTTTGTTATTCCGGATGAAAGCGGACAAACCAGCTTGTTTTGACACACACATCGAATAGTGATAACAGGTAAATCTACCATGGCTAAGATTCAGGTGTTTCTATCCTACATTACACGGGAAATAACCTTCATTTTTGTAGCGTAGGCACTGTTTGTCCTGCTTGAAAACTAAAAAATCAATACTATTATGGGGGCACGTTTCCAGGTAAATGTTACCAACAATTCAACGCAGAGTACCACGATGATTCTGTTTCAAAAAGTTCCTGACCAAGACTGGTTTCAAGGTCTTTCGGTGGTTTGGAAATCACAACGATTATCACCAGGTTCAAAGGCCATATTTGACTGGTCGCGCGATTTCTGCTTTGTTGCAGCGAATACAGGACAGTTGAAACCGGGGTTGCGATTTAATACAGATTCGATACTAAGTGCAGATCCGAACGAACGAAATAATGCAGCTACATTAGAGGCCAACGGAGGGAACTGTCAATTCTCTATTGGTCAAGGCGGACAACCAGGAAAATTAACTATAGTAACTAGTAACTCCATTCCTATGCAACCGCAATTTTCTGCAGGAATAGGAATGTCTGATGCTGCAACAGTGATTGGACAGGCAAGACCGGGTATGAATTACCAGTTTTCAGCCGACGTGGAATACTGGGTTGCTTTTGGAAATTATGAAAATGGTCAGGTACTTTCTCAGAATGTTGTAAATGCTGCACGCATCTCGTTTCCGAACGGTGTTACGAACATGAAAGTTGTTTTGAATCAGGATAATAGCTATACGATCAATCCTGCATAATCAAAATAACGTCCAATAATGAGGCCTGTTAATACAAAGTTGACAGGTCTTTTTTATTCATGAAATTTACCCAAAGAAAATGTCTTTATTGTGTTTCAGGAGGTATTGTTTGAGTAATTCCAGATCAGTATCGGAAACACCCAATGTTGTCAATCGTTTTGTACCTACAAACAGTGTTACGTTGGTTGCATTGAACGATTTCCCAGCCTGACTTTGCACAACTACGGTTTGAAAACGGGTAATTGTTTGTGGTTCGATCATGATCTTTTTGTACACTTCCGATTCCCTGATATTGCGCAGTTTTAAATACTGGTACAACATAAAACCACCAATCAGGATACAGATACCACCGAAAATTCCCAAACCAATAGCAGCGCCTGTTGTACTTTCTGTATCAAGTGACGGTAAAACCAGCATAAATGCACCGAAAGCAGCTATAAAAACACCAATCCACAGGCTTCTGTTTCGTGTTTTTTTAATCGCTTTTTCAATAAATCTGAGATCGGTCATATCCAGTCGAACTGGCTCTGCTTCTGCTTCCGGTTTTCGATCAAGGAAAAAACCAATGGCAAAGAAAACAGCTCCCAAGACCAATAAAATTCCGGCCATTGCCCAGTCAACGGGCGGTAAATCCGCTCCGCTTATTTTCAATACATAACCGAAATGATCAGCAATTTTACCGGCTATCGCAAAGAATGCGAACATACCTCCGGCAATTTTTAAGATTTTCCCGAATTTTTTCATCTGAAATGGTCGATTTAAAGGCTTATTTCACCTCGCTCCAGGGTTTCTGTACCAATGCTTTAAATTCTTTTGCTTTAAACGCATTCGCATCGATACCGTCGTAGACTTTCACAATATTCCCGTTCCAGATATAAAAAACACCAGGTGTATCGCGGCTTCCAACTGTTTTCCAGAAAGTAGCAATATCCAAAACCGTATAGGTGTATTTAGCGCCGGCAAACTCAAAGAAAGCAGGAATCAATTCGGCTTCTTCATCCATAAAGGCGATGCGAATATCCGGGAAACCAGCTATCTGACTTTTCATCTGAGTTAATTCTTTAGCGGTTTCTTTACAATGTTCGCAACCCGGAGCGAAGAAACAAAGGATTTTTTTGCCATTATCAATGTCCGGATAAAGTGTTTTGAAACCCGATTTTTTCTGTGCCGGTTCATCCACTTTCACTACATCAGGATCAGTGGTTCCGACTTTCGGATCTTTACCAGGATCAGATTTTCCGGGATCGGTCGATTTTGGGTCGGTTGCTGTTCCTGTATCACCCGTATTCGTTGTTACAGCAGTGGTATCAGGTTCTTCTACAACTTCGATAATACCACCAGCCGGTTTTGAAGAAGTTTGAGAAGGTCGGATTGGTCCTAACATAAACACCGCCAACACACTTGCCAATGTAATGGAAAGCACGAAAGAAAAGTTCTTTTTGGCGGGATTATCCTGCATTACTTTGTACAAATAACCGAGCATTCCCATGGCAATAATGTTTTTGATGATTGCCTCGAGCGGCGTCATTGGTAATAATGTTCCAAAACAACCACAATTGCCACTATTACCGGAAGTACTGATTTCATAGGTTAGCTCGATCACAAAAACGAGTAACATGAGAAATGAAACCGGAATTATGAGACGCTTCAAAAAATGAGGTTGCAGTAACAAAAATCCGAGCGCAAACTCACAGCCAATCAGTGTTCTTGAAAAGTAAGCTGCTGTAGTTTCACTGAAACCCATTGGCAATAACTGCTTGATTTCGAAGGTAGTCATTGCGAAATACGGTGATGGAAACAATTTGGCCGCTGCCGATAGAAGGAACAAAAACGAAAGTAAAATGCGTAAACCCCAAATGACTTGTTGTTTTCTTTTGCTGAGAGTTGCGGTTTCAGTACTCATAAGTTGAATCAAAAAGTTTGATTAAAAATAACGTATCTGTCTGAAACAAGGCGTTGAATTTGAAAAATTAGGAAAAGAATAACATCCTTATGAAATTTTGGATGCTGAATGCTGAATTTTGAATTGGAAGTTAGGTGAAGATCTGTTTTCGGAAACCTAGTGGAATTATGAATTGAGAAATTATGAAGAAGATTCAAGCACGGAATACTTCGGTTTAAAGTTCAAACCTTGGTATTCCGTGAGTGAATCCATCTTTTTTCTTTTAACGCAGCAAATCATCCAATGTATCCATCCCTTTTTTAGCAGCATCTTCTTCTCTTCGATGTCCGGCTTCCTGGCTGACAATGTGATTTTTAATCTTATCAATATATCCGTTTAGTTCTTTGGTCAACTCAGCCAGTTTCTTATCACTCGCTGCCTTATCGCTTGATTTATAGCTACTTTCCTCTATATACTCTTTTGGATGGCCTTTGGCGTAATCGAGCTTCACTTTTACTTTATCAAATTCTTCTCTCAACGCTGCTCGTGCTTCATACAAGCGTCTATAGGCTTCTTTGCCTTCTTCCAGCTTTGCGTAATGGGTTTTTATTTTTTTGTCTTGTTCTGCAATTTTTTTCTCGGCATCCGCTACTGGTTTATCGTACGCATTGGGTCCTGTAGGATGCGCTTTTTTCCAATCTGCCTGATTTTTTTGTTCCAGCTTCAATTTCTCATTGAGTTTGCCCAGCTCATCCATGAGGTTTTCGTGCTGAGAAACAAGCAAATTTACTCCAAGACTGCTGGGAATTGTTTTTCGCGCAGCCACTTCTTTACCTATTGCTGCCGCTTCACTGTATATACTTGGAAATGGAATACATTCCGTAAACGTTTTGTCGGCACAGTCTTCAAAATCTTCTAGTTTTTGTGCGTTGAGGTTAAATCCTGTAAACAGGAATAACAGGGCTAATGCCCCAAGAATCAAATTCTTTTTCATGTGAATAGTTATTGGTTATAATCCGTAACCTGTATTTCAGGTAACAAACCACAATTTACTAACAATTTTTGAATGTTTGGTGCTTGATTTTGAATGTTTAATTAGATTCCTCCTTCTCAGGAATAATTCTGCTTCTAATATCGTTTCCCAAGCGTTCACTTATTGGAAACTCCATTAAAAATTAAACATTCAAAATTGCGAAGCTATTTCTTCACAAACTGCGTCAGAATATAGATACTTTGTCCGTTTACTTTTCCTTCGATCAATTCCGGATTGTCGTGTACCAAACGTACATTACGCACTGAGGTCCCGCGCTTGGCCACCATGCTGGTACCTTTTACGTCCAAATCTTTGATTAGTACTACGGTATCACCTGAGTTGATCACCAAACCGTTAGAGTCGATATGTTTGATGGCATCTTCGTCTACCATTCCTGATTTTGCCCAGGCCAGGGTTTCGTCTTCGAGGTACATCGTTTCGATCAAATCGGCGGGCCAGCCTTCGGCTTTGAGGTTGTTGAGCATGCGGTAGGCAATTACTTTCACAGCCGGAACTTCGCTCCACATGCTGTCGTTCAAACAACGCCAATCGTTGGGAATGGTTTCGGTTGTACCGTCTAATTGATCCTTCAAACCTTGCTGAATATAGATGTATTCGTCGGCGTTTGTCCCAGCAGCCGGAGCAACCAGATAAGCAACCAAATTGTCAGTGTTTCCACTCAACTCACATACATTTCCACTGCGGGCGATCAATTCTTTTTCGAAACTCATAGCGTTGTTTTTAATCATGCATTTCAATTAGCTGAAACGCGGGGCGAAGGTAGGAAAAATAGCTGAATTCAATCTGAAATAAAGTCACACCAGCCTCATTAATCGATCTCTATCATCACCACTTCTTTTACTTCCTTATTCGGTAAGGGGTTATCAATCAGCCAAGCTTCACCGGCTTTTACGCTACCAGAAAAACCAGTATTGAACCCCCATGCACCCGGTCCGACACCCATCGCCAGCAAAATACTAGGTACCATTTTCATTTCCAATGCTCCAACATTGAAATCCGTCATTAATGTATCCCGAATAAAATTTTGCAATAATCCGGGATTTAAATTAGCCGACATTCTGGAAAACTTAAAATTCCCGGATAAGTTTTTCTTTGTGTAATGTAAACCCAACTCTTCCCATACTTCTTTTTGTAATCCGTAAGCTTTTCTGGCTTCTATTAATCTCTTTTGAATTTCTTCATTGTTCAATTTTCCTTTATTGTCTTTATTTTGTTTCATCAATGACAAATATCCGGGATCTAATGAAGGATAGGATGATTCGGCATACATGGATACTTTATCATCCCAACCGTCTTTATTGAAAATATGATCAACGCTGTTGGCTGCCGTAATGTCAAGCCAAGCCACGTGTGTTCCTGATTTTTCCGCCAGTACCAAGTCCGGCCTGGTACTGCCAACAGTCACCTGAGTAAGTATCTTATAACCTGGCGTATCACCCGGAAAAAACTCAGACCTCCTATCTGACACCAGTGTTTCAATAACATATCCGAAAGTTGCTGCAAGGAGTTTAGGTGTTCCGTTTTTAAGGTATTCGTTCCATTTTTCCACCCAAAGCCTCATGTAACCATTCAAACCGGCATATGCTCCAAGACTTGGTACGGAGGTTACAAAATCAAATGCATTGGCAACAGCTCTGTCGAACACCAGAAAAAATCCTTTTACTGTATCAAGGTGTTTACTGTCTTCATCGTATTTGGCATTGTCAATCGCCCGTTGTGTAACCAAACCATTTCCACTAAGATTAATCAATCCCCCGTCCCAAATTTTCATACCTGAATTCAATGCTTTCGCTCCCATAACGTCCGCTTCTTTTTCCAAGCCCGCATCGTCATTGATAGCCACTTTACCTTTGAGTTGTCTGGTTGGCTGCACTCTACCCTGTTTTTGCTGAACAACATGCCAGGCCTCATGCGGAAGGTGTTTTTCCTGCCCGGCTGCCAGGTGAATTGCCGAACCTTGTGCGTAAGCGTGTGCGTTCAATTGCGTTGGTTTATCAGAATTGTAATGCACTTTCACATCATTCATAGAATAGCCCGAAAGGTTTTCAATGCCCGATTTCAGGTTGTCAGGTAAACCTGTTGTATTTGCCTGGCGCTGAACTACGGCCTGATTGGCCATGGTTTGGTAAGCTTGCAGCTGGGTTACACGTTGACTGTGATTAGCCATGTCTTTCAATGACTGATGGTTAGCAGAAGCGGGGCCAATTGCTGAAATACCTGTTTCATTAACAGCGGTTTGTATTCGGGAATCCGTTGTGGTTTTAAGTGAATGTGGTTGGGTAGTTTTATCTGCTTGTATTCCCATAATTCATGAATGAGCGATTATTCTGTTTTAGATACTTTTTCGCGTAAATACTTGCCATGGTTACTGATAATAAGAAAAAACGGGAATTGAACTCTTAAGTCAACCGACTTACCTGTTCTATCTGCGTTTACTGCCATACCCGAATTAATTATTAAGGGTTAACGATGGTATCAAGTAAGGTCCACAACTCATCGAAATTGAAAGTCACCGAATAATCCCGGTGTAAATTACGATGTGCAAGTGCTGATGCACCCTGGTCAAGTCCGGCAAATTCCTGGTGAACCCAAATAAGCTGTGCATTGTAATGAGGATTTCCTACCTCCTGGTTAATCAGTGCATTTCTTAAATGCTGCCGCATCCATAAAATCGGTTTCGGCTTCCCTGCTTCAAGTTCGGCAACTTTATCTTCCAGAACACGATTCGCATCAACAATGGCCGCATTGCGCGCTGGCATACTATTCTTGTGCATATCAAGATGCCGCAGGTAAGGCCCAACGTGGTTGATCAGATCATAAGCGGTGACATCATGTGCTATCAGGTGATCTCTTAACTGAGTAAATGATTGACCAACCCTGTTGGTATTGAAAGGATGAGAGGCATCTCTGAAATTGTTTGCTGCTGCCCCGCCATTGTTAAAGTAAAAATTGACTGCAGTGGTAATCGTTGCGACATCGTCGTCGTGAAACTCCCCTTCCCACCCCGGTACATTGCGTGTTTCTTCGTCCGTTCTTCCATGATCAATGAACGCGCGTCCGTATCTTTCACGATAACCATTTTCAAGTTTTAAACCTCTGTCCCATCCTTTGGAAGTTGCCAGGTCGGGTAATTGTCCGTCAGCCAATCCCTTGTTTGGTCCGATATCGAGTGAAAGTACTTTTATACCTGCAAAAACCATTTGGTCGATCACACCACTTCGCATTCCTACAGCACCGACTATATTGAAATTGGTATTTAAAAACCGCAGAATCGATGCCTGTTTCAAACGGGACCCCTGCATTGAAGGCCAGGTCCAGTAATTCAATAAATTAGGACCGTTAGCCATTTCAGCCGGTTCTTCACCCATCGGTACAGGAATCACGTTGTCTCCGAAAACGCCTCCAATCAACGAAATAATCTGTCTCACTCCTATTGTTCCTGTATCCAAAGCCGGAGCATTGGCACCCGGCCTGTTGCTATGCCCCGTTGCCCTGAAGTTGACCAATATATAGCGATCGTGCATATTCATATTTCCACGAGTTTCCAGATCAGTCAAAAATTCACCGGCTTCTTCATCCGTATAAGGCGCAAAATTTTGCGCCAATTTTTCCTGCCTGAACTGCCGGAGAATCGTTTCCGCCCTCGCAAAACCAGCAGGATTATTGCCTCTAAGTTGCCCCAGCGCTATTTTTACAGAATTAACGGGCATAAGATCCACATCATAAAAATTGTCGTGTCTTCCCTCATTCAGGATGTGTTCCAAACGTGCTGTGAGCCTATAATCTGCCAGTATTTCTTCGATATTCTGGAATATAGAAGCCGTCAGATAACGCTCTATTTCAGCAGTAGCCCACGTTTCTGTTTGATTGAACCCTGCAGGGGGATTTTGTTTGTCGGTTGCAAAAACCTTATCACGGTCATTGATTAGTGAAGCGACCATTCTTGCCTGTGATCTTGAAACAGGGTTCACTCCCCAGATGAGTAATCTGAATCTCGGATTGGTACCCAAAACGGCGCGGATGTGATACATGTCACCCGTATTAATTGCCCGCATGACAACCGTATCGACTGGCCTTAGATTCGCGAAATTATTATCGGAATAAATCATTTCTGCACCTTCAACCTCTATCTCTGCTTTAGCCCGCTCGGCTCGTTGAAGTATAAAATCAACCAAGGTGGGATCATCTTGTTCTATCGAATCAGCGTTTAACAATACTAGCTCGGCAACTCTCCACAGCGCGGGAAAGTTGTGCACTGCAGCTTCTTCAACCCAGGCACGCAAATTAATTACATCCAGAGCGATGGCAGTATCAAAATTCAGGTTTCCTACCCTCCCCTGAAAAGATGGTCCGGCAACAAGCGCATACCGCTGAACTGGGGTGTTTTCAGATAATACACGCTGTATTAGACCAGTCGGTGAATCGTATTCTTTCGTTTTCATCTGCAAAGCCATCGCACCCATTTCATCCGCTTCTTTTTCCAATCCAGCATCGTCATTGATCGCAACTTTGCCTTTCAGTTGCATGGTCGGTTTTACTCTCCCCTGCTTTTGCTGCACAACGTGCCAGGCTTCATGCGGAAGGTGTTTTTCCTGTCCGGCTGCCAAGTGAATATTTGTTCCCTGTGCATAAGCGTGCGCGTTCAATTGCGCAGGTTGGGCCGAATTGTAATGTACTTTCACATCATCCATCGAATAACCCGAAAGGTTTTCAATTCCTGATTTCAGGTTGTCGGGCAATCCGGTGGCATTGGCCTGACGCTGGAAAACAGCATTGTCAGCCATGGTTTGGTAAGCTTTCAGTTGGGTTATACGTTGGCTTTTATCGGCATAAGTTTTTAACTGCTGATGTTTTTCAACAGCAGGTCCGTCAATGCTTCCGCCATTTATTTCGGTTGTCGAGGTTTGTTTCTGAGAACTCGCAGCTATTTGCGGTGAATCCGTCTTCGCAATTCTGTCTGTGCGTATTCCCATCATTTCAGTTACCCGTTAATTTTCTTTTCCAGTTTCACTTTCGCAATAAAAGCACCCAATGATATAGATAGCGAAACCCAATTTTCTTTTGGTCTGTTTTGTGGGATCCATGGATGATTTCCACGTTGAGGAAGCACAACCTGTGTGAACACTTCACCATAAACATCACTAAGGGCCACGAAATGTTTTTCCGGTTCCATTCGGCCATCGTCAGAAGCAACTATCCGAGCAATATCTACCAGGTACAGATGTATCAGGTCTTCGCACTTGGCACGTTTTTCCTGATTAGTACCCGGCCCGTTCCAAACTTCATCACCGATTGCCAACACTGTTTCGAAATATATATTGGCCCGGGTGGGCAGATTTTGTCCGCCAACTACATAAGGAGTACGCAATATGTCCGACACCATCACATGATCGTGTTGTCGGTTCCCATCCCGATAAGGTGTGACTCCGTTTACTTGTGGCGCCCAGTTATCAAATTCATAGCCGCCACTTGGTGTATTGCCCAGATTTTGTTTGCGGGGAGTAATGATAGGCGCGAATACATTCACATTCTGGTCCTGAACTCCTCTAAATTCAGATGGAATATTGTGCACACCTATTTCATGTGCCAGCATCCCAAGGAGCTCTCCTTCAGTCGCTTTTTGGGCAAATGCCCGTTGAATCGTCACCTGAATCGACGGATGAAAAGGTGGTGGATTCTGTACAGTGGTCGTTTGTGCAGGATTATCCCCTACAATAGTACTGATTCCACCTCCATCAGTAGGGCCACCTTCCTGCTCAATCGAAATAATAAGCCTGTGTATATCAATGTTTTGATCATGATCAAGCATTGCAACCAAAATAGCCATAGCACTATCCAGTCGGGCCCTGGCATTTTGAGAAAGCGGCGGAACACTTCGATCATTGATGATAACCTGTCCTGCCTGACTGTGAACGGTACGCTGAACAATTCCTGCGTTTCCCGGAAGAATTTCCTTTTGTTGTTGTACCCCTGTTGACGGCGAAGAATTGTTTTCGGACGTGTTCGTTGCTCCCGCGGATGAATTAAGCGCTTTCGCACCCATTACATCGGCTTCACGCTCCAGACTCGTATCGTCGTTGATCGCGACTTTTCCCTTGAGTTGTTTGGTCGCCTGAACGCGCCCTTGTTTCTGCTGAACAACGTGCCAGGCTTCATGCGCGAGGTGTTTTTCCTGTCCGGGAGCCAGGTGAATTTCCGAACCTTGTGCGTAAGCATGTGCGTTCAATTGCGTTGGTTTATCAGAATTGTAATGCACTTTCACGTCATTCATAGAATAGCCCGAAAGGTTTTCAATGCCCGATTTCAGATTATCAGGCAACCCCGTATTGTTGGCAAAACGCTGAACGGGCGCAGTATCAGCCAATTGCTGCATGGCTTTCAACTGTGTTACTTTTTGACTGGAATTTGCCCAATCGCTGTAGTCCTGCAATTGATTTACATGCGGATTCCGATCCGGGAAATGCTTATTGTTATTGTGTCCACGGTGCGAATCTATCTGCTGTTTCGACGATTCATATTGCCATTCTTTTTCCTGGTAAGTCTGCATGGCGCGTTCATTTTAAGTGTCAAATAAATAAAATGCCTTCTTTCTGTAATTCTCTTCTTATTCCGATTTCGAGTTCCGATTGAGAAACTACATTGTCTCCTTTTTTAATCGCTTTCAGCGTAGCGTAACGAATTACATTCATGATCACACCTCCTGCTATCTCGTATTTTTCGGCAATTAAGCGTAAATCGACAGCCGGATCGAGTGGTACATCTTCTGCAAACGCCTGCTGCCACAACGCCAAACGTTCTTCAGGGCCTGGCATCGCAAAATGAATGACGGATTGAAAACGACGCGTAAATGCCTGATCGATGTTGTCTTTGAGATTGGATGCCAAGATGACAATTCCGTTGTGATCCTCAATGCGTTGCAGCAAATAAGCAACTTCTTGATTGGCAAAGCGATCATGTGAACTGCTTACTTCAGTACGTTTTCCGAAAAGAGCATCTGCTTCGTCAAAAAACAAGATCCATTGTTTGCTGTCGGCCAGGTCGAACACCTTGGAAAGATTTTTTTCGGTTTCGCCAATGAATTTTGATACCATCATGGATAAATCGATCTTGTAAACATCGTGTCCGGTACTTTTTCCGATCAAGGCTGCGGTGAGTGTTTTTCCAGTCCCCGGCGGGCCATAAAACAACGATTTGTAGCCCGGTTTCAACCGTTTACCTAAACCTCCGCTTTGCAGCAATGTATTTCCGTGTTCGATCCAGTCACTGATTTCCGATAAACTTTCGCGGGTTTCATTGCGCAAAACCACATCTTCCCAGTCAAGTTTGGTGTGAATGATCTTCGCCGGAAAATCGTCGTTGAATTCAGGTTGTTGTTGCTTCCCGGTGAGAAAATAATGTAACAAATCGCGGTCGATTGACAACTTTCCGCTCATAACGGGTTCCAAACGGCCGGCAGGTTCCACACGCGCTATTTTTTTAGCAATAAGGCTTCCTTCATTTGTGAGCAACGGGTAAAACGAAAAACGATCTTCCAAAGAGGTTCCGCTGAGCAAAAATAAAGCTGTTTCGCCGGTTGGAATAAATGCAATTGTGTTGTCGGTTGTTCCTCCGAATTCTGTGAAACGTTTATCGGAAACGCTGTTCCGGATGGTGAATACATCCAGTAATTCGGGCTTAATATGCGGCGTCAATGCCAATAAAACAATTAAGCGTTCTGGTATAGTGATTGCCCGATCACGTATTGTCTGTGCGTAAAACGATTCTGATTCCGATAAATCAGGTGGAGGAATGATCGCTAGAATGTCTCCCACCGGCTCCTGCCCCAGGTGATCGCGCAAACGAAGATCGATTATCTGCGTTAGCCATTCCATTTCACGCGCCAGGCAGGCACCATTTTCAGTTAGTGGCGAATTAATAACAGCCAACTCTTCCTTCACTTCCATATTCTTTGTGCGTGTTACCATTCTACAACTAATAAGTGTTCGAGCCACGGCAAACGAATCAACTGAATCGGCCATGGCAATTTGTCTAATAAAATATCATACGTTTCGCGCTTTACCTGCAACAACCATTGTCCGTCGCGGGCAGAAAGCGCTCCTTCGCGTTGGAGGTAGGCCTTGCGTAGATTCTCAACCGACAAATTTTTCCATGCGGGTACATGTTCGATGACTGCACTCAAGAGTTCATTCATGAGCAATTGTTGTTCGTTGGTGATCAATTCAGGTGCATGAACGGGGGCTTCGGGCTGCAAACCAACCATCACTTTATTGAGTGGAATATGTGGTTCGAACAGTTCGTGCTGAGGCCCCATGACCAATTGCTGTAACAACCAGCAAGCCTGTTCCTGCGTATGTTTGTTGATGAATTTTGATTCTGTGAGCAAACCGTTTTTTTCAAAATAACGTTCCAGAAACGGCCAAAGCAATACCATTCCAGCGTTCCGCACGTATAATTTTTCTGATTCGCTAAACGGATCGATCACAAGCTGAATCGGTGGGATATGCTCCGGTTCAACGACCAAATTATCATTCGTTGCCGGTTTAGAAGCATACGTTTCCTGTAGTTTTAGCAGCAATGAGATCAGGGAATCGGTGTCTTTTTTTTCATTTGGTGGCACTTCCTTTGCAATAGCTTCCGCTACAAATTCAGGATTTTCAGCGATACTGCCAGCATCAGGAAAACCTTCCTGTTCCGTCTGTTTCGTTGAGCTTCCTTCAGATAAAAATGAAGAAAACCAGGCATCTGCTTCGTGATGATTATCGAAACGGACGGTTAACTGTTCCAACTGCATCCAGTCAGGATGAGTTTTACTGAGTCGAAATAACCTGTCAATTGTAACGAGTAACCTGCTGCGAACAACAGATTTGACGATTGAAGATTCCAATGTTTCGGTTTGACTGAAAACAGCATGAATCAATGTTTCCGGGACAATGATCATTCCCTGCTCGAGAAAACGAACGTCCTGGAACAGTGCTTCCCAAAATACCAGGCGACTGCTTTCGGATGAAAATAGCTTCGCTGTAAGAATGTCCACTAATTGTCTGACCGAATCAACATCGGATGATTGACTTTGCGGCAACAACAATTCCAATAATTTCAATAAGTAATGATCAGAAAATACAGTGACAAGCCTTTTCCGCGTGGCTTTATGTGTGAGCCAGGTTTGCAAATCTGCTTTCAGTGTTTCGGGATGATGATGTATTAATGTAACTATCGCCTGCTCCAGCTGTGATTTGGAACTGTTTTTCGCCCACCACGGAAACAAGCCTGTTTGCAAAAAGTAATGTAGGATATTGCTATTTGACCGAAGAATCGATTCACTAACCTGTTTATCTGATTCATGTAATCGCAAGAGTGCTTCTTCCTGTTCATCATTAATACTTTCCGGCAACGGTTCAATTAAATCCTGATTCAGTTCGTCCGGCCGAACATAGTTGATTTCTATATGAGTCGGTTCTATTGTTTCCAACTCGTCCTCTTCCCATTCATCCTCTTCATCAGAATTCTGAATGTACTCATCATCCGTTTGATTTTGCTGTTCGAAGAAACGGATCAATTCTTCACGCCGTTTTTCAGCTTCCGAATCTTCTTCAGATACGCGGTTTGCCGTCGTATTTCTTATGGTTTCATCGGGCTGATTCTTTTCGAAAAAAGCTGTTAATTCGTTGAGTTTTACTTCCGCTGAATCGGATTGATTACCTGAATTACTTATGCCCAACTGCATCGCCAATTCATCGGGATCATCAAAAACGGGAGTTCCGCACAATCGCTCCAGTTGTTCATCCAACGCATCGGCAATTTTATTGATTAACTCAATTTCCAAATCGGCAAGGGAAATTTCTCCCAAATCGAGTTCCAGCCGATCAATCCGATCAATTTCATCCGGATTGCTGTAAGCACTGAAAAAACGATCATACATGGGCAGCACTGTCTTGTTGAACAAAGCAACTATTTCCTGCTGAATAGCTTCGGTTTCCGATTCATCAGCAAATTCCAATTCCAACACTTGTTGCCGGATGATATGTTGCTGCCCGCTCAACTCAGCCTATTTTTAGTGTAATCACTTTTGTTAACTGCACTGCTAGTTGAGTCGTAGCTTTTACGGCATACACATTAAATGTTGTTTCCTCACTAACCGGTCCAGTGGCCAGGAAAACGGTATCATCCGGAGCGGTATCAACGGCAAATTCAACCCCGATACGCGCCCTTCCAATTCCGTAGTTTTTGTGGTAATAACGTCTCCACCCCACTTCGGCATTGTTAGCGTTATTGCGGAGTTGGTAATAAACTCCACGCTGCGGTGGTAATACTTCAATGGTCCCGGTATCTCCGGCAGCGCTGATCGGATCGGTAACAACAAGTCCTCTTGACGGATCAGGCCGCACCGGAATGGTGATCACAGCTGTCAATTCGCGTTGAAGTCCCGAATCGCGTTTGGTTGCCAGAATCCCGACGGTCAAATCTTCGGTCAGTTTGGTTGTCTTGAGACTCAACGGTGTTGCGTCGGCTTTTCCTTTGCCCGATTTACCGATTGCGGTATTTAGCAAGACTGATTTATCGACTGAATCATCGTCGATGTCTTTAAAAATCAATTGATAATCGGTAGAAGCTTGTGTCGCGTTCAGAAGCAATTCAGCAACTGCATTGTAATTGGTACCTTCAACTACCGCATTGAGCGTAACGGGGACGGCTGTATCCGGGAAAACCTTAACGGTTGGTTTTGTAACCAATGTACCGCCTTCATCGGTTTTCTTGTTGACTACTTTGACGTTTAACACAGTATCTTCAGTAAACGGCAGCGTTGGAATACTCAAATCTCCGCCGTCTTTTGAATACATGTTTTCGCTCAAAGCATTTCCTTTGGTATCGAAAACCTGGTAATAGTTGTTGCTTTGTGTCTCCTGTAAAAACACGGTAACCGGTTGGTTGTATTCCGGTGTTTCAGGAATAAGTGTGAGCGGAATATCTTCATCGACCGTAACTTTGATGGTTACTGTTTTTAGCAACTGTTTTTGAAGTAGTGTTTGGGTTTTTACAGCCGTCACACTGAATGTATAATCTTCCCTTGAAAGGATTTTGGTATCGATAATAACCTGCTGATCAACCCGTTTCTGAGAACTGGCCATTTTCGCGCCGGTCTCGTCATACAGCGTGTAGTCAACGTTTGACTGCGTCGGGTCAATTGTCAATTTGCCTTTGTTTTCGTACATCACGACCTTATTTTGAGGTGTAATGGGCAAATCGGGCAACGGATAATTGGAACACAACGGAAACAAAACCTGGTCCATCAGACTATCTCTGGCTATGCGCAACTGAAATCGATGAGTATCTTCCATGTTTATCAGGTATTACGGAGTTGTTCTAAAAATTGGTAATAAGTTGTTTCAAAAACAGCCATTTCTTCTTTGTTCAACCAACGCACATAAACAGTGAGGTGAACAGGCGTTTCTTCACGTACAACACGCTCGATAAATTCCCGGAAATTATTATCGTCCTTTTCTTCTGATTTGAAACGGTCTTGCCAGTTTGGGAAAACATAGGTCAGCTGCAGGGAATACGGGTCTTTTTTCTGACTCGAACTAATCCATCTTCCTTTGCCCGGCTCGTCTGCTGAAAACGGTTTTTCGATGGAGAAATAATCCGGTTGTTCTTCATCCACGGTTACCACAAATTTCCCGTTGTAACCCACAGTGCCATTAATTTCTATCAATTCCTGGTCTGCCAAACCGTGACCGGTTACTTTGCAGCGTGTTAATGCTGGATCGCCATTTACGGCAGCGAATTCTTCAATCGGCCTGGTCAACAACAAAAAGGTAGTATCTACCGTTGTGCGAATCCAGGTTGGTACATGTTCCTGAATGAAGCTTTCGGTGCTCAGGTCCGGTAAAAAAGGACTCTTGATCAGGAATGAATCCGGTAAAACTTGTTCTGCGATGTAATCTCCGTCGTATCCCGGATCGGTTAAGGTTCCGGTTCCGTTGATGGTAACTTGTTCTCCGCTTTGGAGTCCATGAGCTTTCGATGTGCATTTTACATACGTATCATCCACTTTTTCGAAAGCAGTGATGTTGCGCGAAACCAAAAAATCGGCGTAAGCCATGTAATCTTCCATGATCGGCCGAAGGAGAATATGTTCCAACAAATAAAAACCTTCCCGGTTTTCCTGTTCGGATAATAGTGTTCCATCAGGAGCCGGAATTCCCAATTTGGCTGCAATGCGTTTTTCCAATCCGGAGCGATTCACCGGATCAGCAAACGATTCGGTATAATCAACCGCCTTGAACCTGTCAGAACTAATCGCAGGATAATTGCGTAAAAACTGCATTTTATCCCGCATTGATTGTTCGAGCGGTGCCATGTTTTTGCTGGATTTATTGGAGTAATCAAACAAAAACAGGGAGTAATCGGTAAAGCTTTCGTTAAAACGTGCCAGTAAATGGTTCAGAAACTTGTTTTTACGGATCTGATCGGTTTCCAGTTGACTGGAATTGTCAGCTAACCATTCTTCATAATTAGCTGCTAACAAATCGTCTGCATTCGGAACCAAGCCTTTCACCGACTGCCTGAAATAAGTGGTTGCATCTTCCGATTGAAAGGAAAACAATTCTTTTACCTGTTCCAATTGCTGGTGATAGTTTGCAATCAGCTGATCAAAGAAAAGCAAGTACGCTTTCAATTGACGTGTTTTGGCCTGTTGCTCTATGGTAGCAGATTCGGGCAACCCCAATTCACCTATTCCGTAAGCTTTCGGAAAATGATGCTGAATGGAATGGTAATTTCCCGGATTGCGGTAATCGCCTTTTGGAAGCACAATATCACGTTCGGAGATATCAAGAATTGGTTGCTCATCGGCACTCAGCAAGGTTTCATACTGATTTTCAATACTTTCTTTGTCGAGGGTAATCGTGAGTCCGTTTTTCACGAATTTAAGCAAGTCCATGCTTTTGGTAACATCGAGCTTTGGTGTTTTCTGCGTATCCAGGATTAACCGCCATTTCTCGGAAGTGGCGCTGGTAATCAGCTCAATATTATTCACCGCGCTCACGCCTTGTACATCCATTAATTCGCGGATAATATCAGAGGTATGCAATTCGGTTTTCCGGTCGTATTTCAACAATTCCTCATCGTCGATAAAGCCGTGCTGTAAAAGCGGTCCATCTACAATTTCATCGATTTGCAGTCCTTTTTGGAGCATTTCATCAAGCGTATAAAACGAAATAACGGGCGAAATAAACCGCGAAATCCGTAGGAATAAATCGGCAGCAAACGCATTGACGTCTTCCACTTCACCGATTTCAATATTCCCGCTGAGGTAGATCATTTGAGAATCGAGTACCGTGATTTCGGCAAAATCTTCACCCACATTCCGGCAAGCCATTAAGCGCTTACGAACGGAAGGCTGCACATCGCCACCCACATTTTTTTTCTCGATGAACACTTTGTACAATCCCTTGATCGGAAGCACAACATTGGTTTCGTCAGGATTGGTTAACCGCAATGACTTATCGGTCGGATTCAAATAAATGATCGGATCGGTATCCATCGCCAATTCCACCCATGCGTTTTTCACATCAGGTACATCAATGATGATTTTTCGGATGTCGAGCAGTGTAACGGGGTTCGTAGTAAGAATTTGGGCCGGACTGTATAAACTTTCAAACGTATTTCCATCTTTTCCCGTGAGTAAATCGTCGATATCATAATCGATGCGGTAACTCAGATCGGTGAGCGCATAACACAACTGGTCCAGGATTGTTACTCCAGGATCATGCAGGTTGTAATCCGTCCAGATAGCACCAGAAAGCCGTTGCAGGTGTTTGATCCCTTCATCGCGCAGCCATTGAAAATCCATTCCCTTCTCTTCGAGCGGAGCATTTGAAATGGTTTGAGATGTATTTAGCGTTTCCATTTAAGTCTGTTGTTTACCGTAGTAAAAAATCAATAAAATATTTCGGTGTCCACACCCCGGAAGTGATATGGTAAACCACCTGAGTTTCTTAGTACGAGCAGTACCATCGACGGAACGCCTGAAGTACTTTTAACGATACGATCTTTTAAAATCTCTTTGGGAATCAGGATCGATTGTGGCCGGGAGTACATACGCCCTGAGTACAACGTTTTCCCAATCCCGATAAATGCTTCTGAAGGGGAAAAAACCTGCGGGTGATTTCCTACGTTAATCAGTAAATTCCCACCATGCCAGCCTGCGTTGTGCTCATAAAAGGTGACCAGTAAATCCTGAGTTGGATCCACTACTTTTACATAAATACAGCTGGTCGTGTTCGCATCAACTTTTACCAGTCCCTCATTGTTCCAGATGCTGTGCCACTTGAGATCGTTGTATGTATTTCCGTTCAGTCCCCAATGCAATACAAGTCCCGGATGTTGTGTAAAACCATAAGGGTTCGGGACGAGCGAAAATCCCGATAAATAAAGCACATTCGGTTCATTCGTACAGTAATTATACCCGGAAGTAATGATGAATTTCAGATTACCATTGGTGCTGTAGTTTGTTACCTGATCCATGGTTATCGGAAATGTCATCCAGGCATGTTCATTGGTTTCCTTAGAGGCATTGCGCGGGCCTACCAGGTAAGATGACATGTTACCAGTGGGAGTTGTGCCATCATTTGATAAACCGGTCGGGCTTCCGTTTGCATTGTTGGAAGACCGCATCAGTTTTACACAATTATTGCCGTTGGAATCACACAACCAGACAGTCACTACTGACCATCGATCACGATCAATAGTAGACAACAGCAACGCGTTGTGAACTCCCGGAGTTGCGGGTAATGTGAGGTAAGCACCATTAACAGGAGGTGCATCCGCTGTTACAGATTCAGCCGAAAGATTGTTCAGCGAGAACATACTTTTGAAAAACCACGGAATGAAATTATTGTATTTGGAAATTCCTGCAGCTCCCCTAACACTTAATTGCGCCTGTGGATCTGCACCATTTTCTGCCGTTGTTAAACTTCCGTCCCATATATAGCTCGGAGTTCCGTAAGGCCGGTAATCTCTCCGCACCTGCGGTTCTGTCCAACTGGCGTCACCATAGATATTCGAAGTCAATACTTTTCCTGTACCCTGATCTCCTGTTTTCAAACGTACAGTACCGGCTACATCTAGTTTGGCTTGCGGAATTGCGTTTCCGATCCCCACATTGCCGCTCGACATAATTGCTATGTGATTTTGCGGATCGCCCTTTGTAGCGATTGTCAATACATTCATGCCTGGTGCATTGGAAAGGTCTTCCTGCCAGGAAATATAGCCGATGTCAGTCGGCCGGTTGGTTTTTGTTTTGAAAACAATAGAACTTTGTCCCTTGTCATCTCCGTGTTCCAAAACGAACGTTCCGGTGTCAGGTGCCGCAGCACTTCCTGTTTCTTCATAAACCTGTAAACGGCCAGTCGGTATTTTGGTGCCAATTCCTGTTTTTCCTGATTCGGAATCGATGAACAATCGTGGAAGATCGTTTCCGTTCAATAATAAAAACCCGGGACGATCACCTATTTTCTGGCTTAATTTCCAGGCTGGTTTTACGTCGGAAAACTTCGCATAAAAGTGTAACAACTCCTGGGAGTTTCCAACCGATTCAATAGCCAGCGGACCATCCTGAATCTTCGCGATTCCATCTTCTTTTTGATTCAGCCCCGCATCGATAAAATCTTTGAAATTTTGTTCTGTCGGCGCGGCATTTGATCTGAAATAGCTTTTCAGTTGTGTGCGATCTTTTTTCGTGTTTTCCATGTTAAAAAGAAGTATTATTTAGTGTTTCAAAAAAAGATCTCGGTATCGACACCTCTGAAATAGAAAGGTGCCCCCCCTCCGTTTCTGCATCTCAGTTGCAGCATATTCGAAACACCCGCTGCTGTTTTGACAAGCTGTGCTTTCACAATTTCTTTCGGAATAAGGATACACTCGGGGCGCATGAAGTTTTTACTTTCATACAGTTTAGGTCCGATACCGTTTAAGCCCGGTGAAAGGCCAAAAACATTCGTATCACCACCAACATTAATCAGTAGAGTACCGCCAAACCAACCATTGTTGTGTTCATAAAACGTTACCAATAAATCCTGATCTGGATCCACAACTTTCACATAAACATTACCGGTGGTATTTGGTTCAATCCTCACCAACCCTTCATTGTTGAACCAATCATTCCAGATAACATTGGTACCAACAGCAGAATTAATGCCCCAATGTACAGTTACTGCAGGATGCTGTACAAAACCATACGGATTAGGGGCGAGTGCAAATCCGGAGAGGTAAAGTAATCCTCCTTCACCATTGTTTTGAGATGAGGCAATTATAAACTTCAGATTACCACCACTGATATAACTGTTTACTTGCTGAGCAGTTACCGGAAATGTCATCCAGGCATGCTCACGCGTTTCTTTCACGTTATTCCGTGGTCCGATCACATAAGAGGAAGCCTGCGCGCCACCACCTATCGCAGCATTGTTGGAAGATCGCATCAATTTTACGGGATTACCTCCTGCAGCATCACACAGCCAAACTGAAAAAACACTCCAACGATCAATATCAATGGTAGACAATATCAGGGAATTGTGCACGCCTGCTGTTGCCGGCAATGTCAGGTAAATTCCGTTCCCGGGAGCGCCATCGTTTGCCATTCCTTCCATGGTGAGATTGCCCAATGAGAACATGCATTTGTTACCCCATCTGGCAAAGTTGCCGTGTTTAGAGAAATTGGCAGTTCCACGAATGCTTAATTGTGATTGTGGATCAGCCCCCTTGTCGTTTACTCCGTCAACTCCATCCCACAAATAACTTGGTTTTCCGTACGGTCTGAAATCGCGACGTACCTCAGCAGGTTTCCAGACAGCATAACCGTTTGCATCGGAAGTCAATACTCTGCCAGCGGCCTGCGACCCGTCTGTAATACGAATCTTTCCGTTTACTTCCAGTTTTGCCGATGGTGTTTGCGTACCGATCCCAACATTTCCGCTCGGCATTAAAGCAATGTGATCATCGGCATCGTTTTGTGTACCGATTGTGAGCAAACTGGTTTCGCCAGAAGCACTACTGCTATCGATGTAGGAAATGTAACCGTAATCACTACCTGCGTTGACTTTGCTCTTAAACAAAATAGAGCTTTGTCCACCGGAATTTCCGTGTTCCAGGATCAAACTTCCGTTATTGGCAGTTACAGCCGTTCCGGTGGCTTCATATATGTGCAAACGCCCGTTGGGAAGATTGGTACCTAAACCTACATTTCCGCTGCGCTGAATGGTTACACGGGTTTCGGCGGCCAGATTATTCAGGCTATTGGAAAATTTGAGCGATTGGCTGTCTTTGTTGTCGATCCCGACACTCCAACCGGTCACACCAGCCACATCCAGCGTGATGAAAGGATTGCCAGAAGTTTGTCCGTTAACGCGGGCTGTCATGATGGCATCTTGTCCTGTATCAGCCGATTCGTTAAAAACAATTAATCCGTTTGCACCGGGATTACCACCACCACTGGCTTTTACGTGTAATTTCGCAGTTGGAGCTGATGTCCCGATACCAACGTTTCCACTTGGCAGTAGTGCAATGTGATCGTTAGCGTCATTCTGCGTGCTAATAGTTAAAATATTGGTTTCACCTGCGCCGCCGAGTGTCGCATCGTCCTGAAAAGCGATGTAAGCGTAATCGGAACCAGGATTGTTTTTACTTTTGAAAACAATGGAACTTTGACCACCTGCATCGCCATGTTCGAGTACGATTGTACCAGCTGTTGGAGAAGGTTTTGTTCCGGTAGCTTCGTACAAGTGTAACTTTCCGGCCGGAATAACCACTCCCAATCCTAAATTTCCGTTGCGTTGAAGGGTCATTTTCGGATCGGCAACCAGGTTCGAAGCATTTGCCGAAAATTTGAGCGATTGATTGTCTTTATTGTCAACACCTATGCTCCATCCATTTGGTGAACCGTTAATATCCAATGCAATAAACGGATTGCCGCCGCTTGTTCCATTGACACGCGCGGCGATAATAGCATCCTGGCCGGCAGTTGCCGTATCGTTTGCTACCAGTAAACCGTTTCCGGCCGGATTGGCATTTCCAGTAGCTGCAATGTGCAATTTCGAAATTGGTGAATCGGTACCGATCCCGACATTTCCTCTACCGTTTACACGCATTACTTCACGCGAAACGGACGTATTACATTCCCATGTATTGAATGTAATATCCGCCGCATTTCCGCAATTATTGGTGCCATCTTTTACGATGATGTCCATTCCGACATACTCATTGACCAATGCCCCAAAGCGCACTTTTGTTCCTTTGTTGGCTGCATTGTGCTGATCTGCCGGAGCATCGCCAGTACCAATCACAGCCCCAGCTTTTACATCGACAAACGTCTTCGGTAATGTTCGTCCAATCCCAAGATTTCCACTCGGCATAAGTGCAATATGATCTTGCGCATCATTTTGAACACCAATGGTAAGTAAACAAGATTCACCCGAAGCACCGGCATCGTCTTTGAATGAGATAAAACCGAAATCGCTTCCGGCATTTATTTTACTTTTGAAAATAATGGAACTTTGTCCACCGGCATCGCCATGTTCCAAAATCACCGTTCCGGCAGTTGGTGTGGGAGCTGTTCCTGTATCTTCAAAAACGTGTACTTTCCCGACAGGCAATCCTGTCCCGACACCTATATTTCCGTTAGCAGTATCGACGAATAATTTAGGAATCGTTTTCTGGGTGTTTGTAAACAACGAAAAACCAGGGCGGTCTCCGGCTTTCTGCCCAAGGATCCAAACAGGGTCATTGTCTGAAAATTTTGCGTAAAAATGCAACAATTCTTGTTTCGTACCGGCTGATTCCAGAGCGATCGGGCCATCAACTATTTTCGCAATACCGTCTTCCTTTTGGTTGAGACCTGCATCAATGAAATCTTTGAAATTTTGTTCCGTCGGTGCGGCGTTCGACTTAAAATAGCCTTTGAGCTGCGTTCTGTCTTTTCTATCGTTTTGCATGGTATGACGAATAAATGATCGTTAATTAATTTGCCTGAATCGCTTTACCGGCGAATGAATACTGAAGGTCTTTCAGTTGTTGTTTTATTTCGTCCATTTCGGTACTCAATGCCTGAATAGCACTTACACCCAGCATGAAAAGGCTGTCATAATCCACAAAACGGAAATCGTCGACTTGTTTTCCATATACAAATACATTTCCCGGGTCGGCTGCGACTTTCACTTTAAATTCTGTTTCAGAAATTACTTCCACACAATATGTTTCGCGTTGGTTGTCTTCGTGAATCAGGTCAACCGAGTCTCCGGTTACCAACTCATGAACTTTGGAAAGTGTCACCGTCAATTGTTTGTTTGCTTCATCATATACCGAAGAAAGCGCTTGCGCGTATATATTCGGGATGATTTCCGTTCTCTTCCCTACTGCTTCAGGATAAACAGCTTCCACTTCCTGCGCGATAACTTTTTTGTGCGTTTTTCCTCCGTAAGTATTGCGATCAATGTGTCGGTAATCTGTTACCTGAATTTGTCTTAATCGCACCAAATCTTCCTGTGCATTACTTCGGCCGACTACTTCCTTGATACGTGCATCGGACATGGAGAAGTTCTCGTGGCAGAAAAAAGATGTTCTGGTTCCAACGCCATATTCACAGAAAATGGATAAGTTGGCATACCGGTCACTATCCCAGCCGTTATCCCATCCATTTTTATGTCCTTCAGCACCGTTCCCACTTGTTTTAGCCGATTGTTTATACCCGACAACATGCAGCGGTGCCTGCGGACTGGTCGTTCCGATTCCCACATTTCCCGAAGGCATTAATGCAATGTGGTCATTTCCGTCATTTTGGATGCCGATCGTCAAAATGGCCGCTTCACCAGTACCACCAAGCGTTGCATCATCCTGGAACGTAATATAACCATAATCGCTACCTGCATTGACTCTACTTTTGAAAACGATGGAACTCTGGCCGCCTGTATCACCGTGTTCCAGCAAAATGGTACCTGCACTCGGAGAGGCTTTTGTCCCTGCAGTCTCAAACAAGTGTAGTTTTCCGGCCGGAGTAACGCCCAGCCCAAGGTTCCCGTTACGCAGCAAGGTCATTTTGGTAGAACTCGTCAGACTATCTGCCGCGGCAGAAAATTTCAATGATTGTCCCTCTTTGTTATCGATTCCCACTGCCCATCCTGAGACGGAGTTTACATCAAAAGCGATAAACGGATTTCCTGCAGATGAACCATTTACGCGTGTTGTAATAATCGAATCCTGGTTGGCACTTGCCATTTCGTTATACACGCATAATCCGTTTACAAAAGGATTAGTGCCGCCTGATGCCGCAATTTGTAGTTTTGAGCCCGGTTTTTGCGTACCGATTCCAACATTTCCACTTGGCATTAGGGAAATATGGTCGTTGGAATCGTTTCGCGTGCTGATCGTTAAAATATTTGCTTCTCCGGCCCCTCCAATTGTTGCGTCATCCTGAAAAGCGATGTAAGCATAGTCAGAACCCGGATTGTTTTTACTTTTAAAAACGATAGAACTTTGTCCGCCGGTATCACCATGTTCAAGTACGATTGTCCCCGCCGTTGCCGTTGGTTTTGTACCGGTAGCTTCGTACAAGTGCAATTTTCCTGCAGGAGCATTTGTGCCCAATCCCATGTTTCCTCTTCCGTTGATACGGGCAACTTCACGTGAACCGCTTGTAGCGCTTTCCCAGGTACTGAATAAAAGATCGGCTGAATTTCCGGAACCGGCAGTTCCTTCTTTTACCACTACATCCATTCCCACAAACTCATTAGCCATAGCACCGAAGCGCACTTTTCTCCCACGATTATCAACAGCTTGCTGATCGGCCGGAGCATCTGCTGTTCCGATCGTAGAACCGGCACGAACATCCAGGGTCATCAATGGTTGCATTCTTCCAATTCCTACATTTCCACTTGGCATGAGTGCAATGTGGTCGTTGACGTCATTTTGCGTACTGATGGTGAGAATATTAGCTTCTCCGGCTCCACCAAGCGTCGAATCATCCTGAAAAGCGATGTAAGCATAATCGGAGCCCGGGTTGTTTTTGCTTTTGAATACAATAGAGCTTTGACCACCAATATCAGCATGTTCCAACAAAATCGATCCTGTAGTAGCGGACGCTTTCGTCCCTCTTTGCTCGTAAATGTGAAGTCGTCCTGCTGGTTTTTGAGTTCCAATTCCTACAAAACCATCATTTCCACCGGGCATCAATGCAATATGATCTCCTGCATCACCAACGGAACCAAGAGTCAACAAACTTACTTTGCCGGAACCGTCTGGAATATTATCAATAAACGAAAGGTAACCATAGTCGGTTCCTGCACCTGATTTACTCTTGAAAACAATCGAGCTTTGGCCGCCTGCATTTCCGTGTTCCAACAACAATGATCCCGAATTGGGTGTTGCCGCACTTCCTGTTTCTTCATACAAATGCAACTTGGCCATTGGAGGTGTAGCCAAATTCACGCCGATATTCCCATTCGCTGCATCAATAAACAATTTGCTCGAACCCGCACCGGAGATAGAAAAACCGGTTCGTGTACCCGATTTTTGACTCATTGTCCATGCCGGACTTACATCCTTAAAATCTTTGTAAAAATGAAGTAATTCTTCAGACTGAGTAGCTGCCTGAACTGCAATCGGACCGTCAGGAATTTTGGTAATACCATCTTCCTTTTGATTCAAATTTGCATCAATAAAATCTTTGAAGTTTTGCTCTGTTGGCGCTGCGTTTGACCTGAAATAATTCTTTAACTGTGTGCGGTCTTTCTTATCAATATTCATACTCCAATTATTAAAATCTTGCTTTATACCTGTAACTATATCTTGATTTAGTCGGATACAGTAAAATCCAATTCTATTTTCATGTAATCGATTCCGGTGAAATCTTTGGCTTCATAACCATTTTCACTCACGATATCTATCTCGTGTTGCTGTGCCGAAACAAGGATCACATCCGGTTTGTCTGCCTGAACAACGTTTTCTCCTTTGTTTAAAAATTTCGATTCGGTGAAGTTGACGCCATCGTCGCTTTGAAATAATTTCAATCCGGCCACATAATCTACATAAGGTTGTTCAGCGAGGAAATTGACGATCATATTGGCATAAATCTTTCCACCAAGTACAATGTCGGCACCTTCGTCATAAGCCCATGGCGACAGGTAGCGTTTCAATGATTCGTTGAGCTCATGTGTGAAATAGCCCATGTTGCTGGTGTCTTTGAACTTCACGGCGAATCGTGCTTTGACCTGCAAAAACGAAGCGTTTTTCACTTTCACATTGGCATACGCCGGTTTACGATTGTCTATATAGCGCTGAATGTGCCAGATAGAATCGGAAGGCACTTTCGGCTGAAATGGATTGAATGGCAATTTCCCTAGAATATCAGGGATTACAATAATGTCGACATTCCCATAGCTTTCACTCCCGATGAGGAATTCTCCCGGAACACATTTAACTTTGTGAATTTCAGGAAAACGGTCAAGCACCAAACGCTCGTAATCCCACATGGTTACTGCCCTGTTTTTATGCCGTAAACGCTCGCTGACGCGGTTATAAAAATAAATATCCTGCTCTGCCGGCTTGCCTTTTGACGACGTATACGGTTGCTGAATGTTCTTGATTTCGGGAACCGGATCAACCGGTGCTTTGATACTATCCGGTGCCAGCAGTGTTAATAAATGTTCTTCGGCGTTGTTATTGTCTACGAAAACTGCCTGAGTCGACTGCGTACGGATGCTTACCGTATCGGCAATGGCCATACAATTGTTTTTTACACTTGCGCGAATCCATGTTTGCGTTGTTCCCAAAAACGTATCGCCTGTTGTGGCATCCGCAGGAATGTTGATGGCCATAAGTCCGGTATCAATCAGTCCGTTGGTTGTATCTTTACTAAAACTACCCTGCGGAAGGACTTTCCATTGATTATTGATAAGGTATTCCCAGGTAATATCAGGTTGTTCGATATCCGGATCAGCGCTCCCTTCTGCCATTTGGAACAGTACGGAAATGCTCTGCGGTACGTTTAAACCGGAAATGCCCAGGTACAATTCTCCTTCCCTGGAATAATCCGGCAAGAGTAAATTCATTGCGCTTGTTTCGGCTTTTACGGGCAATTCTTTGTAACCGAACGGGTGTAAGTGATACAAGCGATTATCGGTGCTGTTGTTTATGGTTTCTGATAAATCAATCGCAAAAGAGGCGGTATAACCAGCGGTCAATGATTTTAATTTCGGTACATACGGCGGATTTACTATCAATGCCTTGTTGGGATCCGTTGAGGCCAGAAGCGCCTGACGTGTCAGCAATTGTGAATAATATACTTCCTGGAAACCCGGTGTATTCAGTTCCATGCGCCAGTAGCGATCTGCATCTTGAATCTCGTTCGGTGGTTCTTCATCAGGAGTGAGTTGCTCATAAACAAAACCCGGAGCTTTGGTTGGCAATAACGTTTTCAGGTCAACATCTACTGTATTCGGCGTTTTCGCGTCCGTGGTATCAAACAACGAAAGATCCTTCAAAACAATTCCTGCCTGCCTATCAAAAAGACTCAATTTTACCGTAAAATCTTCATTGGTATTGATGAGTTCCGTTTCGGTTGTCAATACCGGTGAAAGTGCTGCAAGTGTTTTATAAGCCGAATAATAGGTTAATAAACTGGACGGCGGATTCATCCATTCGAAGTTCAGCGAAAGCGTATCCAGTTGCTTGGTACACAATTCCGGATGTGTCATGTACAAACTATCACCAATGGCCGGCTCAGTGCCGAATGGTTCAAACGGTTTTTTATAACTGAGCGATGAAAGGTCGTTTTGTAAATTGAGTTTTTTGATTTCGCTGACAGTTATATCAACAGATATGCTTCGCACGGTCAAATCTTTCAATAAACCGTAAGGAATAGTTGTGTTTTCAGGAACTTCCTGATTATTCAGCAACACACATAAAAGTGGCAATCCTGACGAAATAAATGGCTGTATCGCAGGCTCAACCGGTGCTGTAACCGGTTTGTCATTTGCAGAAAGTTCCAGTGTTACATCCAGACGAATGGAAGGTTTCGGTTGTCCCTGCGAAATTGGCTGCTCACTGAATGTCATACTTGTTGGCACCGCTTTAATCCATTCTTTCGAACCGCTTAGATAAAAAGCAAACGGAGCAACCAGTTTTTGTAATTTTTTGAGCGTTGTTCCTTCCGAAGGATTGTCGAAGACAACTCCCATAGTAATCGTACGGAGTCCTTCTTCCAGTAAAAGTTGCGGAGAAGCAACTGCCAAACCAATAAATGCGGGCGAAACCTGGTCGTTCGGAACAAATGGAACCTGCTTACCAAACGTTTTAAACCTCACGCTGCTTTCTCCTTCTTCACCGGGCGCCGTAAATGCCGTTTGACGGGCATCTTTTATGGCGTAAATATTCAGATAATCCGTTTGCTGAGGTAAACCAGGTAAGAAATTCTGTTTGTCACTTTGAGCCATTTCAAGGAGTGAATAAACAAGCTTCCAGTCTACGGGTTTATTCTGGCTGATGATATAGGTTTCCAGAATTTTCTCGTAATGCGGTTTCGACATGAACAACGACGCATTTACATAAGCAAGTGCATCGGCGCTTTTGCCTGCATCTTTACCTGTCAGCTCATCATAGATCAATACGAGTCTGTTGGTGTCCACCGCTTCGTTTTCGTAGAATGGTAAATCATCATTTGGATTCGGAGAACCTAACGCGTATTTAAACATATTGAGGAAACCTTTCCCAGCGTCGGCTTCATGAACGAGTTTCAGTAATTGCTGGCGGTTCGCGGTAACTTTATCCTGATACGCTTTTTCAAGCAGCGCATAAGCATCCGTCCAGTTTTCGTCATCCGATTCATTATCAAGTGACATAATCAAACTGAAATCTTCCGTTTTCAGCATTAATTGTTCCTGAATATACGTAATCGCAGCGCTGTCATTTTTACCAAGATCGGTTACGAGCTGCGCCAGGTTTGCTGCCTTGTTTTTATAGAGTGGCAACGGATCCATCGGTTCGGGTTGACCAAGCGCCATTTGCATCACAGCCATTAAACCGGCATCGGGTTCAGTTCCATTTGCTTCGCGAATTTCACGCAGTCCGGTTACTTTCTGATCGGTATAAACATTTCTAATCTCTTCTACCTGAGACCGGTTGATCATTGTATCTTCATCAATACTATAGATCAGTTCCTGGCCCATGCTATCACGCCCGGCCGAGAGTAATGTTCCTTTTTTGAGTTCATAATCCTGTACGTCGTCGGCAAGGTTGATGATCACATTCACCACATCAGGCACGGGTTTCCGTTCAGCTAATCCTAGCACCTGGCGGTAAAAATAATCCAGGTGACGTTTGCTCATACCATTCATTTGTTGCTGAACGGTGCCTAATAATTTTAAAAACGTTACAAAAAGCGCCAGATGCGGCCGGGCAAATTTCCGGATCATTTCCTGGTTGTCGGCAAATTTTTCCGGGTTTTCAGCATATATTATGAGCTCTTTGAGCCATTTTTCGCGTAGCTCCTTTTTTTCATCTTTATTATCCAGCCTGCTATAGCCGGTGTAATCATCGATCAGAAAACCTTCCCAGGTACCAGCCAATTCATTTTCCTGGTTAAAAAACTGCAGTTTTCCGGCAAATTCCTGGGCAAAGCGGATAAAGTCGGCAAGTTGCCGCTCATCCACCAGAATTGCATCAGGGTCCAATGCATTATTCAACCGCTGAGACTGACTTGTGCCGTCTCTGAACAGTAGTTCTTTCGGTTTTATACCACTAATCATGCTGTTGCCTCTTTATAGATTTTGTTAACTGACTTTAAACTTGATATTGGTTGTGACAAAACTACCTTGTCCTGAATAACTCGGTGTTCCATCCGGAATGGGCGAACCACCGGTTGCTACCGGAGTGGGATCCTGAGCAGGAGTTTGCACCTCGAATTTGGCTTTGAGCATCATGCCTTTCAGAATGATTTTTTTGCCGCCGCTTTTGGTTTTTTTCGACTGCTGGTTGCCCGCCAGTTTTTCAATTTTCAGCGTTCCCACACCTGGTACAACATATTGTGGAGTCATATAAGTACATCCGGGAACGGAGAGTTGTGATTCGTCGCCTACCACGCAAATTTTCTTGCCTCCCAAGGTCGTTTTTCCGGTTGCTTTCATTATTCCGGGTTGCACCACCACTACCGCCGCTCCGAATGCCGGTATGAAAATCACCTGGTCGTTTTCCTGAATAATAAAATCGCTCATATCCGCCTTTAACTTTATGATATTAAATAGATGCTTCCTGCAGGTAAAACGGATAGACCAGGTTGTAACGCGTGTTGGTTGTCCTGATCAGGTATTCAATTGAAATCATGACCAAACCGTCAGTGGATTCACTTATCGAAACATCGATCGTTGTCACCTCAATACGTGATTCGTTGTTGAGAATGGCGTCTTCGATCATGTTTTGAATACCATTGATCATTCCCTGGTCCGCTTCTTCGAACATATACCGGTTCAGGTCGCTTCCGTAGGCCGAAAACAACGAGCGTTCACCAAGCGCGGTTGAAAGCAGGATGTTCAGACTTTGCAGAATATCTTCTTCGTCTGAAACCATTTCAACTTCTGCACCATTGGCAAAAAACGCCGGCGGAAAACCCCAGCCTTTTCCTAAAAACGCATCTTTTTTGTCCATAACCGTTCCGTTAGTGTTTTGTTCTGTTCACTAGTTCTCCGTTTGCACCACTTCGGCATCCGGATGATCGATCATCACAGAACCGTTTGATTGCGGGCTTGAGCTCAATTGTTCCTGTGCCTGCGCGTGCAATTTGGAGATCAATTCATACACTTGTAAATAAGGCAGATGTCCCAGTGCTTCAATAACTTTATTGACTTCTGCTACTGTTAATTGTAATTTCAATTCATTCATGGTTTCCTGGATTTAAACTGTTCTTTCTAAATTACTTCTACTTGTTTTGCTGAAATTTCCACTTTTTTACCGGCAGTTATTTTCACGTCTCCTTTACTTGCATTCAAGATGAAATCTTTGCCACTGTCTATTGTTACACCGTCTTTGCTCAACAGGATTTTATTTTTGTTGGCATCTGTTAGTGTAATCGTTTTCTGGTCATCGTCGATCACAATACTTTGTTTGCCCGGCGTAAGCAACGTCATGATTTTCTTCTCGTCGTCGAAGGTGATTTTTAACCCTTTTTTACTATTGAACCCTTTGAGTGGATTTTTATCGGCAGGTTTGATCGTGGGTGCATTCACCGAACTGTAAAGCGATCCTAAAATGACCGGTTGTCGTGGATCGTCATTGAAAAAACCAAGGATCACCTCATCGCCTGTTTCCGGAAAAAAGAAAGCGCCGTGTTCTTTTCCCGCGTCCATTGATCCCAAGCGTGCCCAAACGGCATTGGTTTTACTTTCAATGGAAGGAATGCGCACTTTTACCCGGAATTCTTTGTCGGGATCTTCTTCAAATTTCTCCACGATTCCTATCTGCAAACCGTTAACCCCGGGTAATAAACCGGCGGCCGGTGTTTCATTTACGGGGTACAAATTGCTGAACCGTTCGGCTGAAATCCCGAATTGGATTTCGGTAGCCCATCCTTCTGTGGTATTGACCTGGTGACGAATGCCCGTAATGATCGTTTTGCCGGAAAATAGTTTCGACATGCCTTCCAGCTCAATAACATCACCCACCAGCAAATCTGCTGTTCCGGGAATCCGCATGCTTCCTTTGAGAATGGAAAGCCGGGTTTTGACCATTGTTGCATCTGCCCAGGCCTGTGCTTCACCCGCGTTCAATGCTGCTCCGCCAATCAACATTTCTTCGGCGTTGCCCATTGGTTTGTTTACCATTGAGTTATTCAATCCCGATTGGTCGAGTTTAAATGCCTTGGCAGAAACCGGGTCACTGAGTTTTTGTGTTTTTATATCGTAAGCAGCACTTTTAATCGCACTACGTTGGTGACGTGTATCTGATTCGATATCAAAATGATAGATTTCATCGATCCCGAATTTGAAAGTCTTTTTGGAACCTGCGCTAAGGTCCGGAGCTTTTACCGAAATGGTTCCATCAGCAGAAGCCACAAGTAATCCGTTGGCTTCGGCGCGGCAGAGTAAAAAATCCCAATCGGAAGCATGGTATTGTACCAATCGCTTGTGGGTAACTTTAGTTGGATCAACCACTCCTTTTTTGAGGCCGGCGGTTGTAATCAATTTACCGATTACGTCCGCGTCTTTCATTTCTTCGAAAATAGTGCTTTTGCGCGCAGCGGTCATTCTTACAGCCGTGTCGCTCAGTTCAACCTGCAACAAACATGCTTCTGAACTCATACGCAGCGCCTGGCCGAGAACAACTCCTTTGAATACCGTTTTTTCCTTTTCGGTAACTCCTTCGTAGCGAAGCTTGATCTCAATTTCTTTGCCCGCCTGGAAAAAGTTACTGTCGCTGAGCGGAAATTCCTTTTTCTCTGGCTTTCCGTCGGCATACACCAATTCAGCAACAGGAATACGATTGCATTCGCGCAAAACATCAATAGACAGGAGCTCAAACTCCGGTTTGATCAACTTGCCATTCTGCAATATGCTTACTGTTACGACTCCCATAATTTAACTTGTAATTGGTGGGAAAAACAATTCCTGACCTGGAACCAGGTTTCGGAATTTATTGAGTTTATTGGCTTTGGCCACCTGAATGTAGTAATGAGGTGAACCATAAATTTCTTCGCACATAAGCGGCAATGTATCGTGTGACTGTACAACGCGCCAGTGTGTGAGATCGGGTGAACTTTTATTTTCTTTTTTGAGTCGTTTTTTGGTTTCGATGTCGTTTATAAAAACGGTGTTGAGTTCGGCACGAAGAGGAATTCCACTGTTATCAAAAAGCGTATAATTGATCGTTACACTTTTCAGACGGCACGAAAAATTCAGTTTTCCCCAGGATATGATCAGGAATTTGGGTTCGTGGGTCTTGCCATCCATGTAGGATGTTTTTTGCAGAAATTCATCCACTTTCTTTTGCACGTCCATCTTGCCACCCAACACATTGGTGATGCCGTAAGTAGAAACTCCGGTACCGTCAATAATGAGTTTCAGTGTCAGATCAGCCGGTTTGCTCATGGCATATTTTGCTTCGGCCCCACTGGTATTTATTGCCTGTGTTTCCTGGAAAACATTTTCAAAGGATTGAGAATACGATTCGGGGTTAAACATCACCTCGAATGTTTGGCCGGTAAGAGGAGAACCTGTACGTTCTCTCTTGTCGTAGACCTGAATCTTGAGTTTTTCCAGTTTAAATAAATTCAGTAATCCCACAATCAGCGTTTATTGGTTCGTTGAATAATTTTTAATACCTGATCCACGCATTCCTGAACCACTTTGTCATGGTTTAGCGGTGATCCTGAATTGGAGGCCTTTTTGGCGCCTTTGGTAATTACCGCTTTCACGATCAGTTCTCTTATTTCTACTGCCATCACCTTACAATTTGATTGCCTGAAAACGCGTATATGCCAGTTCCAGCCTGTCAATAGCAACACTATTAGCTGAAGCGTCCAAATCTGAAGTAGACCATTTTACCGGATAGGCTTTTGTGAAAAACCAACCGGCCATCGGAATGCTGTCTTCATTAAAGAGGGTTACCAATACGTTTGACGGCGCAAATTTGTAGAGTGAAAACGCCACATTGAATTCAATATTCAACGGTGAACCTACAATTAGTCCACGCTCCAAAACCAGGTTGTTGTAACTGGCTCTTTTCGGAATCCGGTGTGTGTACAGGTTTTCGCCCCCTTCCTGAATGGTGTCGAGGGTTATTTCCGCACCCAAACCTGATACTTTCTGAAACCGGATATCAATTGGATTGGGGATAATACCACCCGCGAAAAAGAATACCCCGAAACGGTGTACCAATGGCGGATCCATGTTCAATATATTGGTCAATGACATAATTCTAGTAGTATTCTATTGTTAAATCCTGGGCAACTATCTGCAATTGTTCGATTGCCACATCGTTGCTACCGGCATTGAAGGAGGGCGCTTCCAGTTTCAGCGGAAATGCTTTTCGTACTTTCCAGCGCACAAGGGCAATTCCCTGCGGATCGCACAAATCGACAAACAGGTCTTTCTTGGCCTTGTCCTCCATCCAACTGTACAATTCCTTGTGTTTCGACACGATTCCTCTTTTGAATATGATGGAAACCTCTTTGGGTTGCGCACGAATGATATTCATTCCGTTGAGGTACGAAAATCCGTCTTTGTAGATCACTTTATCGTATTCCATATTCAACCCGGAAACTTCCGAAAAAGCCATCACATCACTGCCCACGGTAACTTTGTAGTTGTATACCGGAAGCGGATACGTGGTTGCGAGTTGTTCTTTGTCAAGTGCCATACGTGCTCATCTGTTAGCGTGAATTCTATCCGATTGGGCAAAGCGGGTATGCGCAGGACGCGTTTCCGTGAATCGTAAACGCGTCCTGCCCTATTATCCCGGAGGTATTACCCTTCGCTCATTTCCATACGCGTTGCCATTAATTCCATGGTTTCAATAGCTACCTCGTTGGTGTTAGCATTAAAACTTGGAGCTGACAATTTGGTAGGAAACGCATCGATGATTTTCCAGCGTACTACAGATTCACCTTTTTCATCACATAAATGAACAGTGATGTCTTTCTTCTCAACACGATTCAATTCTGTGCTTTGAATCCAGTTGTACAAGACAGGAATACTTTTCGCAACCACTAATCCTTTTTTCATTGTAATGGTCAAGGGTTTCGGATTTCCAGGCATGTACATTCTGTTTGGTCCGGCGATGCCTGAAGCTACCTGACTTTCTTTGTAGGTGATTGCTTCCAAAGCGATTTCCAAACCGGAAATCTCTGAAAAAGCAACAGTTTCCGAGCCAATATCGACTCTGTAATTATATACCGGCAACGGATAATCCGTTTTTATCTGGTCTTTTGCAATTGCCATAATGCTAGTTGTTTATCGTTTAAAAAATGAGTTAATTAAGCTTCCTGAAGTTTGTGCGAGAAGCGCAGGATAATGAATTCTGCCGGACGCACAGCTGCGATTCCGATCTCGATGATCATACGTCCTTCCAGGATATCCTGCTGTGTCATTGTTTTACCAAGTCCCACATGCACAAAATAAGCTGCTTCGGGCTTGGAACCAGCCAATGCACCTTGCTGCCATAAACCATACAGGTAGCTGTCCAGCATTCCTTTTACTTTCAACCAGGTAGATGGATCATTTGGCTCGAACACTGCAAAAGCAGAAGCTTTTTTGCTCGATTCTTCAACCATGTTAAACAAACGACGAACAGGAATATAACGCCACTCATTGTCGTTCCCCGCCAATGTACGTGCTCCCCAGATCAATGAACCTTTACCAACGAATGTGCGGATCGCGTTGATCGATTTTCCGCTGTCCGGGTCGATATTCAATGTTTCCTGCTCCAATGCCGAAATTTTGATCATTGGATTTACGACACTGTTAAGGGCAACATTTGCGGGTGCTTTCCAAACGCCTCTTGTGCGGTCAACAGTAGCATAAACGCCAGCTACAGCAGGTGAAGAAGGCAATACAATGCGCATTTTTGCCAATTCTGCTTTAATCGAATTGTAAAGCGAAGTGTTCGTATCGCGGATAGCTGTCAATGTTTTAGCAGGAGAGCTTCCCGCAACCGGAGTAACAGCTGTTAAAGACGTTACGGCCAAAACCGCTTGTTTTTTTGTGCCTTCCAATACCGTTACTTTAAATCCTGAAGCAGCGGCATCGCCCCATGCTGTCCATGCGTCGCCAATTCCTGTTCCTGTGTTATCAGCAGTAGCACTTGAAAGGTTAATTGTAAGCTTATTACTCGTATCCTTTGCGAATGTAACTCCCGCCGTAGTGCCTTTTACAACTTCTACGGTAGGTGTTGCATCTACCGGCCCGGTAAATTCTACTTTGAGAACATCATTCTGGTAGATAAATGATTTTGTAGTAGGTGTTGCAGCCGACTGACCATTTACCGTTACCAGTTTTTCATCGTACTGATAAACGATAGAGGTTTGCAGGAATGGATAATAAGCTGCACCGTATTTAAGGTTATTGTTGACGATACTGCGGAAATTGCTCACGCCGTCTTTGTCATTCAACACATCGAAAATGCAAAAACGATCTTTCAGTTTCTCACATTGGTTCAATGCATCCTGACACAAGTTGTGATAATCCAGGCTTGGCAATGTAGTTGCTTCCGACAGAACGATTAACGTAGGCTCGTCTTCTTTTTCAAGCGCTTCCAGTCCTTTTGAAAAATCAGCTTTTGCTTTTGCCTTATAGGCGCCCAAACTTACGACATAGCAGGTGCCGCCGCCGTTTTTGAAATAATGATCGAGTGCATAGAACAATCTGTGCTGCTGATCGGCGCTGTCTTTTTCAACCGACATCAATTCGTTGGCTTCATTGGCTGTTGCCGTAAATGTCAATTGATTCTGTTTTCCGAAAATTGCAATGTAATCCAACAGGGTATTGATCCGTGTGGGAACAAAGATTAAGTCTTCACCGTCAGGATTTGTCACCAGTTCAGTGTAGCCCAAAAAGGCCGGAATTGCCGTTGACACCTCCGCCACGGAAGGTGGCAGCGTGGAGGTCTCTTCGATGTACACATCCGGAGTTCTGTAAGTCGCCATAAGTTTTAAATTAAATTGTTTGTATTAAAGGTTACTGTTATTGCCATTGTTTTCTGTATTCAGGTGAATCGGTGGTTTGACTATTATTTCTTCTACTTCGTAGTAATCCTGTTCAGACAAGTCGTCGTGGAATACCAGGAGATTTACTTTGTATACTACTGAAGGATGGTAATTGGTACGCAGGGCATTCCATAGTTCATTTTGCTGATTGATGGGCAACGTTATGAGTTCCATGCGCAAGCGTTCTATTTCAGGATTGAGTGTTGGCGTGTTTTCATGATTAAATACCGGAGTGTTTTGAAAACACTTGATGATCAGCGATAAAAATTTGAGAGATTGTTCATAATTACTGAATTTGGAAACGAACAAAATAAGCATGTTTACCCGAATGGAAGGATTGATATCGGTGCGCTTACCGTTGCGAAGCGAACCTTCGTAACGATCATTCATCCGCAATACTTTTTCTTCTTCGATGTTTACAAGAATGGGGGTCACTTTATTTACCTGAATCACCAGCGGATCAATTTTCTCGCCCTCCAGAAAAGCGACGTATTCCTGGAAACCATTTCCACCACCATTATTTTCAATGTAACTATTGAAAAAGCTGTTGAGTTTATTTTTGATAAGAACGAATACTTCGTCAAACATATAATAGTGGTGTTAAAATGATCAATAATGACCAAAATAGTATTCAATGAATGTGATGTGCCTGAAAAAACCGGATAACTATAATTAAAAATTCCAGCTGACAAACTATTTGTTCAAAAACAAAGACGGTTGTCTGCTACCGGTTTTTCTAAAAATAAAATCTTGATTGGTATTTTTTGTTCATAGTGAATAATGTTTAATTAGTGGTGTGCGTTCTGAGAATGCTACAGAACAAAAATAGAAATTGATTTGATATAGCCAACTTATTGACTGTTATTATTTAATATAATCACAAAAAAAACGTTTCAGGGTATAAAAAAACACTACTTGGATATTGAATCTAAATCACCCCTGAAAGGAATTAAAAACGGAAAATAAACTAACGTGGATTCGGAAACAACATTAGTTTTAAAAATCGTTCTTTCATCACTGAAGTCTAACCAAACATCAAACATCCTGGCCTAACCAAAATACTCCTTATACCATCCAATTTCATGATGATCCAGCGCATCCTCATTCACCACATGATTCTCATCCAGCTTTGCATACAATAATTCCAACGAAGCAAAATCGCGCTGACTGATTACTTTAAATCCGTTTCTCATCAATTGCGCACCACTAACTCCTGCTCCGATCTGGTAGACCTTGTTTTCACCAAAACGATTTCCGTCATAAATCACCTGACTACCGCAAGCAGCGCTGATATCCATCATTACCGCCAGTTCGATTTCTTCGCGTTGAGCCAGTTCAAGCATTTTCTCAGAAGCATGGATCATTCCCTCTGTCCAGTCGATACCTGATTCGGTGAGTACGCGAGCCCTTCCTTCCAGGACGTCGATTCCGGTTCCGCCATGAATGTCACACATTTCGCGTGGTGTACCGAAGGAAAATTCTTCCGGACAAAACTTCACGATTTTTACATTATTGTAATTGAGTAGTTTCAACGCACTCGGATACTCTCCGTTAGCTGATCCGTCAAACCCGCAGGTTATTCCCGTGAGACAAGCACTCATAAGGATTTTAAGCGGCTGCTCCTTGCTTGGAACCCGCAAATTCTGAATGTAACTTCGATCTGTCATCTGTGAAAAAAGATTGGTTTAAACCTTTACAAAACTCCCTATCGGCTAGCCGATACACTTCTTACTCACCACAGCACCCATACTTTGATACTTAGCATATTAAAAATAGTCATTTTCCATGAAAAAGATTGTCTGATTTTGTCGCTTTTTTCGCTGTTTCATAAAAAATCAAGTATAAATTTCCATTCATTGTAAATGATTCAACAATTGTTTATTTTCATCCCTTAAAACCCCATTCATGGAGCGGCTGATTAATATTCTGATTATTGATGATAATGAAACGGACCAATTGGCCTTACGCGAAATTTTGGGCGGTGGTGGCAATATTCTGCTCGAATGCGATTCCATTGAAGAAGCCCATCATATCCTTGATCGCAAGGAGGTTGGGATCATTCTCATCAATATAGATAGCGCCTTCTTTTCATCGATGGATGAATTTCAGCAGTTGTTGGAAATGCACCAACAACACACACATTATTCGATTGTGATCACTGAAAATGCACGTTCCGGATCAAAAGTGTTGCGCGGACTCAACAGCGGTGCGGTCGATTTTATCAGTAAACCCTTCAATCCACACCTTATCCAGGCGAAAATCGAAGTGTATAAATCGCTCTATTACAAAGATCAGCGAATTGCTCAGTTGCTGGGGAATATTTTACCGCGAACTGTTTTGGAAGATCTGAACAATCACGGAAAATTCTCGCCAAGAAGGGTTGATAAAGGTGTGGTGTTGTTTACTGATTTTGTAGACTTTTCCATGAAATCAAAATCCATCAAACCGCTAAAACTGGTAAAACGGCTCGAACATTATTTCACCCGGTTCGATGAAATCACCGAACGGTATAAATTAGAAAAGATCAAAACAATCGGTGATGCTTATATGGCCTTGGCCGGAGTGACCGAATCGAACGAAGAACCAGTTCTCAGAGCGTGTCTGGCTGCGCTGGAAATGCGTGATTTTATCCGGAATGAAAAGGAAGTTGCCCGTGCATTGAAACGTGATTTCTGGGAAATCCGGATTGGAATTCACACCGGTCCGCTCGTTGCCGGAATCATTGGTTCAGCACGCTACAGCTTCGACGTTTGGGGCGATACTGTAAACATTGCTGCTCGTGCGCAACAACTCTGCGACGTAGATGCCATAACCATCTCGCAGGAAGTAATCGACGAATGCGACAACTTGTTTGAAAGCACGTTTATCGGTGAAGTTCCGATTAAAAAACGCGGCGGGACAATGAGCCTTTATAAGCTCGACGGCTTGAAAAAAGATCACAGTTTGTATGGCGACGGAAAACTAGCCAACGTGGAATTGCGGAAACGTTGCTATATCACTTCGGTGGATTTTGAGCACATGCGTAACGACATCATCAACCGGTTAAAGTCGACGTTGCCAGAGGAGATGATCTACCACGATTTGTCGCATACTCTAAATGTAGAGAAATCTGCGCTGCGACTGGCACGTTTGGAAGGCTTGAACGAAGAAGAAATCATGATGCTGCGAACGGCGGTACTTTACCACGACAGCGGATTCATTTTTACGTATCATCGCAATGAATTGCACGGTGTTCGAATGATGGAACAATCGTTACCGAAATATGGTTACGATTCCGAACAAATTGCGGCCATCAGGGCTATGATCCTGGCAACCAGCAGCGGCAATGAACCGGTCACATTATTGGAACAAATCATGTGTGATGCCGATCATGATTACCTCGGAAGAGCCGATTATTATATGGTTGCAGAAAAATTGCGCGAAGAAATTGCCGTTTTCGGGACCACGATGAGCGAAGAAGAATGGCTAAGTTTCCAGCTAACGTACTTACAAAACAATCATCGCTTCTACACCTCCACTTCAAAAAACATTCGCGAGCGCGGTAAACAAAACAGGATTGCGGAGTTGAAAACGAAGCTGCGGCAATTGCAGATTCAGGAGTGAAAAATCTTGAAATTCCACTTTTAAAGAGAACTCAAAATCGTTTCTTTTTACTCTAAAGGTAAAAGGTAAAACCGCCTCTCCAGCTTAGACGGAGAAATCGAGCCCACTTCTTTTATAAGAATCTATTTCAATCAAAAAGCCGGCACCAGTAAATCCAGCAAATCTTCCGGCTCTTCGGCCAATGAAAGCGCATTTGCGCGGGTAGTGATTCCATCAAACGGGTGTAAATCGGCTTGAAGTCCCGGGTTTGTAAAGCTCACTGAAGCAGCAGCCGGAGCTGAAAATGCCACTGCTGCAAAAGAAGGTTCACTTACGATTGCATCTTCACGAAAATCATCAGCAGGTGCTCCGGCCATTTCTGCTTTAAAGTCTGTCGTTTCAATTTCATCATTTACAGAAGCTACCAAAACAGCAGCTGTTGTTGTAGTTGTTACTTTTGGTTGAATAACTTCTGTAGACGCTTCTTTTCCTTTAGTTTCATTTGCTGTAAATTTTTCCAGCGCAGGTTGCTCCGCTTTGGCTGTTTTCAACTGAGGCAATGTTTTGTCATCGGTTTGTACCAGATTCCAAAACGGAACGGTTCCAACAATAAGCACCAAAATACAAGCTACACGGAACCATGTACGCTGGTACATCGGAATAATGCGCGGTTCTGCCGCAGCAACAGTTTCCGGAGCTGTCCAATTGGCTCGAATGCCTGGATGCTTGGCTCCGAAAACGTTGTCCAAACTGGCTTTGATTTCCTGATTGACCACCGTTTGCTGTACACCTGAAATGCCTTCCAATTCCTGGAAAAACTGTTTCATGGTCTGAAATTCTTCTTCGGATTCACACAACTCTTGCACCACAACAAGCTCCTCGCTCGTCAACGAGTCGAAGGTTTTGTCTTTGATGAGTTGTTCAACTGATGTTTCCATTTTTTCTAGTGTTCTATATCGTTACTAATCTGCGTTTGTTATGTCGTTTGTGCCGGATGGTAAGCTTTGAGCGCTTCTGCCAGGTACTTTGTTGCATAAAACAACCGCGATTTTACTGTTCCCTCATTTATCTCTAAAATGTCGGCTATTTCCTTCATGGACAAGCCATCAAAATGCCGCAATTCAAATACTTCTCTGTGTTTTACGTCCAATTCCAAAATTTGTTCGTTAAATGCCTCTTTAAATAAACTATGATGCACTTCGTTCATTGTGTTTTTGGAACTGTCCATTACCGGATAACTGCTATCCAGCCCGTTGCTCGTATTTTTTCTAATCTCTTGTTTTTTGTACTCGTTCTTGCACATGTTATTAGCAACTGAATACACCCATGTTTTAAATGAACGCGAAGGATCAAACAATTCGGGGCGGTGAATGAGTTTTGTAAATAAATCGTGTACAAAATCTTCAGCCTTTTCGCGGTCTCGCCACAACATGCGCATGAAATACGAAACCAGCGCATTGGAATATCGTCCATACAAACTGTCAAACGCGCGCTGATCACCGCCTGCCATGGCGATTACCAACTGTTCGTCGGACATAGACTGATATTCCTTTTTGTACATTTTCATTTATCGATGTACTTTTTCACTTTATCAGGGTTGTTTGTCTTCTCCCCGATTTTCAGGATCGCTTTGTTCACAGCTTCTTCCTCGGTAGTATTTCCCTGCAATACAAGTTGTTTACGCAGTGAAACCAACATCGGTAAGTAATTCGGACACCATTTGTCGCCGCTATCGTTTGAAGCCTCGTTGATCAGCTTAAATTTCAGGGTTTCTTTCCACAGGCTGTAATTCACCGAATAATTATCAATCGGAGTCACAGAATACCTGAACGTCAAACCAATCGGATACAAATTATTCTTCATCGGAACAAAATAGTCCTTTGGAATCGTCATTGATAATTGCAGCGATTTATCAGAGTTAAGTTGACATAATTCAGCCAGGTAAGCCGTATCAATTACTGTTGAAGCAGGCAATACCAGGTTCTTCGCGGCCCAACCGGCGCGGTACGTTTCGCTTTGCATAAAATCCAGTGACAATAACTGCACATCTTCGCGCACCGCATTGTTTTGCTGCATATAATATACTGCGAACATGTCCTCGAAACCGTGCATTATCAGGATGGTAGCTTCTTCCCCCGACAAGAGCAAATCGTTGGCATACGTCAGCTGGCCTTGTGAAACCACTTTTGCATCGATGAGTTCTTTAATTACAGGCAATGCCAGATCAGACTCATTCGTGATAATATGGTACGCAGCCTGTTGTTTTTTTACTTCCGTATTCTCGGGTTGCAACGCTGCCGCTGCCTGCAATTCGGGATAAAGATCGGTATTGTAATGTCCAGCCAGGTACGTATAAAAGTGCGATTCGAATGTATTGGGAAGCACAGCATTGTAATACCCAACACTGGCATCCATATTCCATTGTTCTTCCGGTGAAGCCGAACGACGACTGTATTGACTATTTGAACGGTATTGGTTATCCTCAAACCGTTCCTGCATCTGCACTTGCTGTTGGATCACAGGAGAATCAGCTTTCTCTTCTTCTTTCAGGTCCATTTCTAAATTCAAATCTTCGCTGGCTGTTTTCGGTGCCGTTGCCTTTGCAGGTGTTCCAATGCTAAATAATGTTCTTGGCTGGGTTTCAGTAACTTTTTTTGTTTTAACGGTGCTTTCCTTTTGCTTCAATTCTTCTTCTTCCTTAGCAGGCGATTCGTATTTATACGTTCGTACGCTGTCAGGAAGGGCATTGAAATTACCGTTTTCCGAATTGGCATTATTTATTGTGTTAAACTGATAGCCGCTATTGTTGGTCACACCATTGTTTACGGTACCACTATTTGTCGGCTCACTATTGGTGTTCTCAGCAGGCACGTTATTCTGCCCAAACGATGTTGCTGCAAAACCAAGGATAAACACAAAAATCAATCGTTGCATGATTACTTATTTTTCACCTGTACAGGTATAACAAATATACGTTCAAATTTTGATGGAATTTGTTTAAAGATAGTTTTACATTCCATCTGAAATTTCACAACAAAGCCACAACGCTTTCGCCGAAGCTTATGCTTACGCCATAGCTTCAGCATAGGCGCATAGCGAAGGAGCAAAGTTTTTTTGACGAAATAGACAGGTTAAGTTCACAAAGGCGTTCTACAGGAATCTCTTTGTGTTCTTTTAGCACGTCAAATTTGTCCTTTTCCTTTGTGTATTTGTGGTGAGAACAAGTTCTTATTCAGCTTTAACCTCTCCTCCGCCCTCTTGTCATTCTTTTCACCCGAAAGTAAAACCGGACAAGCATCAGATATAAATAGTTTGTAAATTCGCGCAAACTAGATTTGAAACAATCAGCATGAAAAAAAGACTTTTAACCGCTTTCGTAGTGGGAAGTATTTTACCGCTTACTGCACAGAAAAAAGTGGAGTACGTAGAATATGACCTTCCAAACGGAATGCACGTGATTCTTCACGAAGAACACGCAACTCCAATTGTGGCCGTTTCGGTAATGTATCACGTTGGATCGAAAAATGAAAATCCGTCAAGAACGGGCTTTGCTCACTTTTTTGAGCATTTGTTGTTTGAAGGTTCCACCAATATCAAGCGTGGTGAATACAGTGAATTGGTCGAGAAAAACGGTGGTATGCTAAATGCCAATACGTCTCAGGACCGCACGTATTACTACGAATTGCTTCCTTCCAATCAATTGGAATTGGGCTTGTGGCTGGAAAGCGAGCGTTTATTGCATGCAAAAGTTGACCAGACAGGTGTTGAAACACAACGCGAAGTTGTAAAAGAAGAAAAACGTCAGCGTGTTGACAATCAGCCTTACGGAACGTTTATGGAAAACATGTTTGTGCGTGCATACCAATCGCATCCGTACAACTGGGTTCCGATCGGAAGTATGGAACACCTGAATGCTGCGCAGGAAATCGATTACGTGAATTTCTACCGCACATTCTACGTGCCTTCAAACGCCGTATTGTCAATTGCAGGTGACATCAATATCGCAGAAACCAAAAAATGGATCGACAAATACTTCAGTACGATCCCGAAAGGTGAAGCAATCAACTTGTACCGTGATTTTGAAAATCTTTCTGCTACTGATTTTTCAGACAAATACGGTGTCGAAAAAACAGCTTTCAGCGCAACTGACTTTTTGAATCCGAAAGATGCGAAAGCAAAAGCGTTGATCACAAAATACAGCGCAATGGCGGTTGTTGTTCCACGTCCGAAACCGGTTATGGAACCAATCAATGGTATTGTTCGCGATACGATTTACGATAACATCCAATTGCCGGGTATTTTTATGGGTTACAAATTCCCGAAAGAATCCGACAAGGATTTTGCAGCCTTGGAAATGCTGAATGCAGTGGTTTCAGGAAGCACGAGCTCCCGTATGAATAAAAACATCGTTGAGAAGAAAGAACAGGCGGTTGCTGCGTTCTCATTCGCTTTCAATATGGAAGATCCGGGATTGGGCATCGTTGCAGCTATTGCTGCGGCAGGAACCGAATTGAAAGACCTGGAAACTTCACTGGACGATGAGATCAAAGCCATTCAAAATGAATTGATCAGCGTGGAAGAATTTGAGAAGATTCGCAACCAGTTTGAGAACCAGATCGTAACATCTAACTCATCTGTTGCCGGTATTGCCGAGAATTTAGCTCAAAACTACATGTACTTCGGAAGCACTGCTTTGACAAACGAGCAAATGCAGCGCTACATGAGCGTAACGCGTGAAGACATTCAGCGAGTGGCTAAGAAATACCTGACGCCAAACAACCGCATCATTTTGTATTACTTACCAAAAGCAAATTAATAGAACGTCATGAAACAAATCATCACACTTGTTGCTTTAGTAGCATTTACAGGAGTTTACGGTCAGCTTGATCGTTCTGTTCGTCCAAATCCGGCGCAGGCTCCAATCATTAATATCAACGATTCGGAAGTATTCAAAACCAGCAATGGCATTACAGTAGTACTTTCCGAAAATCATAAATTACCGCGCGTTTCGTTTGACCTGGTAATGGGTTCATCGCCTATCGCCGAAGGACCGAAATCAGGTGTTAATTCCATTATGGGCCAATTGGTACTTTCGGGAACCAGCAACCGTACAAAAGACGTATTGGATGCCGAGGTCGATTATATGGGAGCCACACTCAACGCTGACGGTAATTCACTTTACCTGTCTTGTTTGACAAAGCATTTGGACAAAGCATTGGGAATTATGCAGGATGTTGTACTCAATACAACGTTCCCTGAAAGTGAATTCGAGCGCATCAAAAAACAAGCTGAATCAGGATTGTTATCTGCAAAGGCAAGTCCGGATGAAATGGCAGCAAACGCTGAAAAGCGCGCTAATTTTGCCGGACACCCTTACGGTGATGTAATGAATGAAGCCTCTTTGGCGGCCATTACGCGCGAAGATGTATTGAACAACTTCAAACAAATTTTCACCCCGCAAGGTGCTTATTTGGTAATTGTTGGCGACATCACGAAAGAACAGGCAAAAGCATTGGCTGAAAAATATTTCGGATCATGGAAAGGCCAGGGTTTGTACAAAGTAGACTTGGGTGGTGGAAAACCTACCAAAGGAAACCGTGTTATTTTCGTTAACAAACCGGGAGCAGTTCAGTCGGTGATCTCAATCTCATTGCCTGTTGATGTGAAAACAGGTGATAAAAATCAATTGCCGTTGACTGTTTTGAGCGAAATTCTTGGTGGTGGAAGTTTCGGAAGCCGTTTGATGCAGAACCTGCGTGAAGACAAAGCATATACGTATGGTTGTCGCTCAGACTTGCAAATCACACGCGACGGTAGCTGGCTGAGCGCATCGGGAAGTTTCCGTAACGAAGTAACAGACAGTGCTATTGTTCAGATTTTGTATGAATTTGCACGTATTCAGGAAGGTTATGTTACCGACGAGGAATTGGCGTTGACAAAAGCAAGTATGGCCGGTGGATTTGCCCGTTCATTGGAAAGTCCGCAAACAATCGCGCGTTTTGCGTTGAACATTATTCGCAATAACCTCGCTGCTGATTACTACAAAAACTACCTGAAGCGTTTGGACGCAATTGATAAGGAAACTGTTTTGCTGATGGCACAACAATACCTTGCGAGCGGTTACAACATTGTTGTAGTAGGAAACGAATCGGTATTGGATAAAATCAAGCAATTTGATGCCGATGGTGTGATCGAGAAAATGGACGCATTCGGAAATCCGGTTGTGGAAATGAAGACAGCAGATATTTCAGCCGACCAGTTGTTGGAGAAATACATTTTCGCTGTAACACAAACTACTTCCATGAAAGCGGCTGCCAAAAAGATGAAAAAGATCAAATCGGTAACCAAAGAAATGGAATTGAGTTCTTCTCTGTTCCCGGGAACGATGAAGATGACCGAAGTTTTCCAGGCACCTAACAGCGATGCCAACATGCTGGAAATGCAGGGAATGGTTTTGCAACGTCAGTATTTCGATGGCACAAACGGCGGAAGCACCAATATGCAGGAAGGCAAAAAACCTTTGAGCCCTGAAGCATTGGCTGCTAAGAAAAAATCAATCGGTTTGTTTCCTGAAATGAACTACAAAACATCCGGAATGACCTACGAATTGAAAGGAATTGAGAACCAAAACGGAACTGATTTCTATGTATTGGTTACCAACGATGGTGACAAACAGCAATTCGATTATTTCAACACGAAAACATTTTTAAAAGCAAAATCAGTGAGCATCCAAACGCAGGATGGTGAAACATCCGAACAAGCGATCTCATTCAGTGATTACAAAGATGTAAGCGGACTTTTATTCCCGCACTCCTTGAACCTGATGATGGGTGAAATGGGATTGTCAGGAAAAATCTCGAAACTGGAAGTGAACGGAAAAATTGATCCGAAGACTTTTGCAGAATAATAATTGTAGTTAATACTATAGGAAAGGTCTCACTTAACAGTGAGGCCTTTTTTTGTTGTGGACTTTTGTTTTTTGGATTACAGTGAGATCACGAATTCACCTATTCCAAATCGTCCCTATGGGACTTATCCTGATTCCCAATGCAATTATTTCAATCCACAAAAAAGGCTTCCGGAAACAAATCCGGAAGCCTTGAATTATTTTAAACATCTAATTATTCTACCACCAATCTTACTACAACCGGCTCAATTTGAGGTTCTGTCAATTCAACCAGGTACAAACCTTTTGCCATTCCTGAAAGATCGATGGCGTTGCCTGAAACCGTTGCTTCATTCACCAAACTCCCGGCCGTTGTATAAAAACGGGCTGTTTCAAATCCAGCACTTCCTTTGATGTAAAGCATTGTGCTTGCAGGATTCGGATAAACGGAAACCGGAGCTTCTGTTCCTTCCTCAACTCCCAAACTACAGCCCGAAGTACAATACGTAACCGTTCCGGCAATGGTTCCTAAGTTGAGATCAAAATCATTTCCTGTTGCATCGCAAAAATCAAGTGTTCCGGTAATTGCCCCGACGTTATATGAATCGTTTCCGACACAGATGTCACCGCTTCCGTTTACATCATCCGAACTGGCAAAATCGCCAGTTACAGCCATTGAGCCGTTATTGGTAAGCAATGCTGTTCCGCCTAATGTATCACCGGTGTAAGCATCTCCACCAATATATAAGCTCAACCCACTGCCAATGGTGAAATCGCCTGCATTGTACCAATTCCCTGATACATCCATGAAACCATTGTTGGCCATCGTAAATGTTCCTGTGCTTCCAAAAGTAGCGATGGTCAGGTAGCCGTCATTTGCGTTGAAAGTTCCGGTATTTCCCATCGAATCGGAAGCGATGTGCCCGGTATTGGTGAATGTTCCGGTATTCAGGAAATTACCAACGTAAAAACTTCCTGAATTGGTAAATGTTCCTTCAGTGAGTAAGCTATCGATGCCGCTGATGGTACTTATATTATTAAAGCTTGTTCCTGCTCCGAAGTACAAACCGCGGTCTACGGCAAATTGCCCTGTATTTGATCCGCTGGAACCATTCGTAAACGCAATATCCGTAAATCCGGCCGTACCGGTTACAACCAATTGAGAACCGTTACCATCTACCAATAGCTGACGATCCAGATCCTGAACCAATGAAGCTCCGGCTGAGACTTCGATTTTTCCACCCGAAGTAATCGCCCAGTCAATGTCCATCGTTACCTGATGATCTATGTAGATAATATCATCGGTTGAAGGAAAGCAGGTGCAATCCCAGATAAATGGATTAGTCGCCGCGCCGTTTGAAACGGAATGGATGGTTTGCTGAGCATTGGCCGTTAAAGCAAGTAAACAAAACGGAAGTAAGCGTTTTTTCATAGTAAGTAGAATTTTTGTTGAATGTGTTAACAAATATACGGTCAAAACGGAAAAACCAAACGAATCGGCCAACTAACTTTTTGAATATCACGGAAAAAAGAAAAACAGTTCAAATTGCAGTGTGTTTTGTTCATCTGACGATTCCAGGAAGCGTTTTTTAGTTTTCTACGTGGAATTAGTGAATTACGAAAAACCGGGAACATTGTAAAACCAGCACCGCAAATGCAAACAGGGATGTGATTTATATGAATTTTAAGTTTCTAAGTTTATTAAGTTCCAAACTTAATAAACTTAGAAACTTAAAAAACTATTTCACCGGAGCATCATTCAACTTATGGTAATAGACGTACGAAACCATCAGCACTGCCAACACGATTAATGGAAAAAACGTTTGTCCGCTGATGCCATCTACTGCACCGTGACTGATCGTTGCGAAAATAAAATCAAACGCAAAACCGGCATAAGCCCATTCTTTGATTCGCGCAGGAATCTTTGGAATCAACAGCACCAAAACACCGAGAACTTTAAACACGACCAATGCGTTTCCAAAATATTCGGGATAACCGAGGTGTCTGATTCCTTCTTTTGCCAGTTCGGTTTGTGAGGTCAACGCCGGCATGACGCCTTCAAATAATGCGATGAGAATGGTTGATGTCCAAAATAGGATTTTCTGAGTTTTCATGAGTTTAATAGTTTAGTGAGTTTTTGAGTTTGACAGTTTTTGAGTTTATAGTTTGGCTGGGTTCTCAGCTAACTTATAAACTTAATAACCTGAGTTATTTAGCGTACGAAAACGTAATCATCCATTGAACCCCGAACTTGTCGGCGCACATACCACAATAGGCACCCCAAAACGTTTTGTTTACAGGCATTTCAATCACACCACCTTCCGACAAACGATTAAACAACTGATCCGTTTCTGCTTCGCTTTCGGTATGAATACACACATAATGAAAATTCCCAAAAACCACTTTATGTTCCATGGAATCGAGCACATCGGTTGCCATAAATTCAGTTCCGTTTGGCAGCGTTAGGCAGATGTGCATGAATTTATCCAGATCTTCCGGCGGCATTTTTTCGCAGCCCGGCATTCCTCTAAACTGTTGGTAACTTGTGAATTCACCACCGAAAACCGATTTGTAAAAATCCATGACTTCGCCGGTATTTCCCTGGAAATTAAAGTAAGAGTTTGTCTTTAACATCGTGTATTGTATTTGGTTTCGACAAAGCTAAAGCGAATTTATGGTTGATAGAATGGGTGAATACGACATTGTTAGGTGGGTAAATGCGACAAAATCTATTTCTACATTTGTGTCATGATTCGGATTTCAATAATGGTGTTAAAACATGCGGTGTTGTCCTCGATCTCTGATTCGGCAGCTGTGTTTCGCAAAGTGAACGAGTTGCTGGCGGAATCGGGCAAAGAACCGTGTTTCGATGTGCAATTGGTTGGACTCACCAGTGAAGTTGTGCTGGAAAAAGGATTGGTTACAATTCGTCCTGACGCGATTGCCGGAGATGTTCGACAAACCGATCTGATCATCGTTCCGTCTTTTTCGGGCTACGTGAACAATTCCACGTTTGTGAATAAAGAATGTGCTCCGTGGATTGCCGATCAGTATAAAAACGGATCAGAGGTTGCCAGCCTGTGCACCGGAGCTTTCATGGTAGCTTATTCCGGAATTTTGAATGGTAAGGAATGTACCACGCACTGGGCGTATTCCAACGAATTCCGGTACTTTTTTCCGGGAGTAAAACTGGTGGATGAAAAAATAGTCACCGATCAGGATGGATTGTATTCCAGCGGCGGAAGCAATTCTTATTGGAATTTACTGATCTACCTGGTCGAAAAGTTCACCAATCGCGAAACTGCCATTCGCGCGGCGAAGTATTTTGTGATCGATCTGGATAAAACCAATCAATCGGCATTTATCATTTTCCAGGGATTGAAAGACCATGACGACGAACCTGTATTAAAGGCACAGCAATACATCGAACAACATTATTGGAAGAAAATTACGGTTGATCAATTGGCTGAACAATTCAATTTGACGCGCCGAACTTTTGAACGACGATTCAAAAAAGCTACCCGAAACACCGTAGCTGAATACATTCAACGAATGAAAGTGGAAGCCACGAAGAAACAATTGGAAATCGGACGCAAATCGATCAACGAACTGATGACAGATGTTGGTTATTCGGATATCCAGGCGTTCAGGGAAGTATTCAAACGGATTACGGGAATGACACCGATTGATTACCGGAAGAAGTATCGGTCTTAAAGTTTGGACTTTAAACGCGTCGTTGCGATGTTCAATTACTCAACGCAAAGGATTAACTGCCAATTTTGTGTTTCGTCAGGCTGAACTTGTTTGTTCGTAATGTTCCATTCCGCTTAAATCGGAAAGAAAAACGCAATACGGTACATCACCGGAATATACGTTCCATTGGCGCGTTTCATGAAGTATCCCTGACGAAAAGGACTGTTCACATGGTTAATCACATCGTACATTATTCCTGCGTTTAGCCGGAAATTCGGAGAAAAAGCACGTGAAAATCCGCCGCCGACCAATGCTGTTGGTACCCAAATGCGTTGGGCCATCAGGTAACCGTTTTGAAAAGGTGTTGAAAGCAGTTCTACTTCGGCTCCCACAAAAAAGTAATTGAGCAAACGCGCATGAATGAAACCGCCGGCACCGTAAACCGCAAAGGATGATTTGACACCCTGAGCACCGTTCAATCCGAGCCCATTGCTCCATGATTGCTGAAAACGAATACTTGGCCCGCCAATAAATTGTTCCTTTATAATGAAGCCCAGTTTTAATCCCAAACCACCGGTTCCCCCAAAATTAGAAGCGCTAAAATTCAGATCGGCACCAAGTTCACGGCTAGACGCAGGAATTTCTTCTTCCGTTTCTTCCTCTTCCACATACTCTTCTTCTTCATCCTGGGAAAAAGCAGGAAAGCTCAGTAATACAACAAACAGGGTGTAAAACAAGGTTTTCATACGCTTAGTATTAGTTGTTCAATAAGTGTTTCGTTTAAATCATGCTGTCCGTCAAAGCGAAGTACCTCAAACTGTTTTTCGCGATATTCACTACAAGCGGATTCTGCACTGTTAACGTCAAAATACGGATCTTCAGTGCCCAGCACGAACCATTTTTTCATATCGTTGTTTAATTCTTCACCGGTAATTGAAGTAATGTCGGGTGGAAAAACGCTGGCCCATGAAACAAAACCATCTGGCCGGATAGCTCCGTTGGCGATCCACCGGGTTGCTGTCGCTCCGCCTTGCGAAAAACCGATCACCAGTATTTTTTCCGGCTGAAAATCCGTCATTAATTGTTGGTGAAGGCGATCCAACGCAAGCGTGTTTTCCAGAATATCTGACTCACGTGCTTCTTTTGTCATCCAGGATGCTCCCACTCGTCCGGAATTGCCCTGCAAATAAAACCGATGCATGCCTTCAGGAGCAACAAACGTAACAGAATCCGGGAGAACAGCTTCCAGTTTTCGAAGGAAATATCGAGCCAACTGGCCGTAACCATGCAATACATACACAAGTGTTTTTGTGTCCACCAAAGCTGGCCGAAGCGAATAACGCATGGAGCGTTCAACCGGTATTGTTTCTGTTGTGATCATTTGATTTTATTCCGGCAAAGATCGATATTATGTTTCGTAAGTTTTTCAGTTTCGCCTGTTATTTAACTAGAAAACTAAACTTAAAAACGCGTTAACTCATCTCATTGTTTTACAACAATCCGGGAGTTCCTGAAAACACAAAACGATGAAGAGATTGTAAAACAAGGTTTTGTGCAGTTTTATCATTAGAGCAAGTTTGAATCGTGCGTTTTTTTTTAAAGGATTAACAAAACATCAAGAGAAAAAAATATTTCTTCACGATTTTTTCTTCCAAAGATGATCTTGTCAGGCATCCATTTGGCTACTTTCGCGTCATAGTAATAGCTATATACATCTTCATCCTTATGCGTACTTCGTATTTTTTAATCCTCGCAACCCTCCTTTTCTCCGGCAGAATGCTCGCACAGGTTGTTGGTCCTTATACCGGAACAACACGTCTCACAAACATTACCGGTCCTTGTTCACCGGCAACATTGGCCATTCTTGGTGATATGGACTTTACTGACGGCTCATACGAAATTTCATTAGGATCTGTTTTCGAAGGAACATGGGCGAGCGGTTTGGGTTATCCTGACGGTGCCGGAGATGAGATTTTATGCGTGAGTTTACATACAGAAGAAAGCTGGATGGTTCGGTTACGCTTATCCGATGGATCGTATTCCAATAGCTTATTGGCAGACATGACACCTACTGTAGACAATGATGCATTTAACCTGTATGATTGCGGAGCCGCCAACTTGAATCCTGGCTGGAATTATGATCGTCGGGTTGCTCTTATGGATTTTGCCAGTTTCACCTATGGGGCTGGTTTAACCGTTGTAGGAGCTGAGTTTACCCTTATGACTGATAATGCTGGTGTTGCCGATCCAATTGGAATGTTATATATTTCAAGCACACCGGTTGTAACACCACCTACGATCAGTAACAACGGACCTTTATGTCAGGGTGAAACACTGGAGCTGGAAGTAGACAATTCAACAACAGATGCTACTTACAGCTGGTCAGGTCCAAACGGATTTTCTTCCACAGACCAAAACGTGACCATTCCAAACTTCACATCAGCAGAAGCTGGTACTTATACCTGTGTGGTTACAGATACGCTGGGTGTTGATCAGGTGTTTAACTTAACAACAACTGTGGTTATCAATCCTCAGCCTTCAGGAAATATTACGTTTGCTACTTCATGTGAAGATAATGCAATTGTACTGGGCTTCTCTCCTGCTCCCGGGCAGACAATTTCAAGCTATAACTGGAATCTTGGTTCAGGAAGTCCTGCTACCTCTTCTGCTTCCAATCCATCAGTAACATTCGCTAATGGCGGAAATTATCCGGTATCGGTTACCTTGACCACCAGTTTAGGTTGTACGGGAGTTATTGATACGGTGATCCCGATTTATTCAAATCCGGTTCCATCGTTTTCAGCGACACCGCTTATTCAATGTGCGCCAGCAGTGTTTACAATGACCAACACGACCAATCCGGCCGATGTAGATACCTATTCATGGATCTTCAATAACGGAATCAACTCTTATGGAAGCGCTACCACGCTATCACCTGTTTTACCTGATGGTATATACGATGTGACATTAACCGTTACTTCTCCGGAAGGATGTGTAGGAACAACTACAGTTGCCGATTATTTGACAGTTGTTGATCAGCCGATCGCTGATTTTTACTGGAGTCCGGGACAGGTGTTAGCAACCAATACAGATGTTTCCTTGATCAATGCTTCTGTAAACGCAACAACATATGAATGGACAATTGAGCAAGGAGTGCCGGCCAGCGCAACTACTGAAGATGTACAAACAAGTTTACCGAATGGTATCTCCGGAAATTATGAGGTTACATTGGTTGTTTCTTCGGTTGCCGGTTGCTATGATAGTATTACCAAAACCATTGAAGTATCGCCGATTATTACCCTGTATATTCCGAATACGTTTACACCTGATGGCGATGAGTTTAACCAGACATGGCAAATCTTCATCGATGGAGTTGACCTGTACAGTTTAGACCTGCGCGTTTATAACCGTTGGGGCGAAACCATGTGGGAAAACCATGATGCGAAAGCAACCTGGGATGGAACCTATAACGGAGAAATTGTACCTTCAGGATTGTACACGTGGACGTTGAGCGCGAAAGACAAATTTACCGACGAAAAGTATGAGTATGTCGGACATGTATTTGTCAACAGATAATTGATCAGATCATTTTGATATAGCGAAGCCTCCGGAATTATTCGGAGGTTTTTTATTACCCGTATTTCGTCCTTAGAGATTTCTATTGGGGAAATTAGAGAAGCTTATCGCTTCAACGGCCCAACAGCAGTCAATCCCAGATCATTCAGCATTTGCGGGCTATAGATCCGGTATTTTGAAACCGCAGGATCGTAGAAGAAACGATACATCAAAGCACCTTTTTTAGTGATTTTCGGCATGTAAGCATACACATCTCCCACTTCAGGATTGTAGTCATCGATTGTGCTTTGATAAATGGCTATATCCTGCGATTGTCCTTCAGGGCTTGGCTCCAACACATGATTCAGAGCTTCGGGTACAGCTTCTCCTACATGGTCAAACCATTTCCATTGAAACATCAACGACAAATGGCCTTCGTTTGTTGAGGTGAAATAACTGCGCCAGCCCGAGTTGCGAATGCGGTAATCGATGATAATGTCTTGTTTGTCAGGAGAGGTAATGGAAGCAAATGAAATATCCAATTCACGTCCCGGGCTTGACGGTACGGTAATCGGTTCCGAAATCTGATCGATGGCGCCATCGTAATAAAAGAAATAATTGTACGTGCCCACATACCCCATTTCAACGGCTTTGGTCACTTTCCCTGATTTGATGGCTTCATCTTCGGCAAACTGCATCCGGTTCACTGTAATGATTGCATCTTCGATACTGTCGGCATTGATGAATGCTTTGTAAACGTGGTAACTGTATTTTTCTTTGTCCCCAATTTTCAGTTTTGATTCAATTTCGCTTTTATAGCGTTTGTCAAAAGGTTCGTTTTTGGTTGGTTTTATTGCTTTTTCCTGCGCTGGCTCAGCCTGATTTTCTCCGCTGCATTGCACAAAAAGCACACTCAAAAGCATCGGAAAAAGAATTATAGAAAGGTTTTTCATCATCATTAATAATCGATATCTAAACTAAAACGGTTCTTGAAGTCGAAAAGGTTGGAATTTTTCTTTGCCATTTTTTCAAAACGGTCATTTCCAGTCAGAAATTTTGTTTCTTCCTGCAAATCCGTGGTTACTTCCAGGTTGATTTCGAGATCGTAGTTTTGCAATTCTTGTCTCAAATGTGCCAGGATTGCTCCAATGGCGTTTTCCATTCGTGTCACCTGCATCGCACTGTCAACTTCCAACTGGTAACGCACAGCATCAATGGCCTGAAGATCACGCTTCACCATGATGTGAAACACCTGATCGTTTCCATTCAGTTTTTCGGAATGCGCTAATGTTTTCCACAAACGGATCAAATCATCACGTTCAAATGGATTTCGAGGCAAATCACTGGCAGCAACACCTGCTTTTTCTTTTTGCTGCTCAATCATCTGATTGATGGAAAGATGCGTTGTTTGCAATTTTCCGGTAGGAGCAGCGAGTGTTTTTGCTTCTTGTTTGAGGTTGAAAACCGGGCGTTCGGTAGGAACGGAGGGCTTGTTTACTGGTTTACTTGGTTCATTGCGAAGTGACTGTCCACCATACGGGATGATCAGTACAGGATCAGTTAGGGATTTTTTTTTTCGAGCTCACTTTTAATCGAACACAATTGCATGAGAGCCATTTCTACGAGTAATCGCTGGTTCTTGCTGGATTTGTAGTCGACATCGGTTTTGCTCAGCACTCCCAAAGCTCTTACGGCCAGGTTTGCGTCTACCTTTTTTGACTGGTCCAAAAATCCTTTTTCGGTGACTTCGCCTACTTCGAGCAGGTTTACCGTCCGCGGATCCTTACACACCAACAGGTTACGGAAATGATCCGCTAGTCCTACAATGAAGTGGTGTCCGTCAAATCCTTTTTCCATCACATCATTGAATAACAACAAGTTGGCGGGAATATCTTCATTCAAGGCGTTTTCCACTACCTTGAAATAATAATCGTGATCAAGAATGTTAAGGTTGTCGATCACCGATTTGTGGGTAACTGTTGAACCCGCGAAACTGACGATCTGATCAAAAATAGAAAGAGCATCGCGCAACGCACCATCTGCTTTTTGAGCAATTAAGTGCAGAGCGTCCGGATCGGCACTGATAGCTTCTTTGGTTGCTACATTTGCTAAATGATCGGCAATATCTTTGACCTTGATCCGCTGGAAATCAAAGATCTGGCAGCGTGACAAAATCGTAGGAATAATCTTGTGTTTTTCGGTAGTTGCCAAAATGAAAATGGCGTGTGCCGGCGGTTCTTCCAATGTTTTCAAGAACGCATTAAAAGCAGCTGTCGACAACATGTGCACCTCATCGATGATATACACCTTGTGGCTTCCCAATTGTGGCGCAATGCGCACCTGATCGATCAAACCGCGGATATCGTCAACCGAGTTATTCGAAGCCGCATCCAATTCATAAACGTTCAGCGAAGCTCCGGAATTAAACGATGTACAGCTATCGCACTGATCGCAGGCTTCAACCTGTTCGGTTTTATTGAAACAATTGATCGTTTTGGCAAGAATTCGTGCCGTTGTTGTTTTCCCTACTCCACGCGAACCGCAGAACAAAAAAGCCTGAGCTAAATGGTCGTTCTTGATGGCGCTTTTGAGCGTAGTAGTAATGGATTTTTGCCCCACAACCGTATCAAAGGTTTGTGGTCTGTATTTTCGGGCAGAAACAACAAATTCAGACATGATGCAAAAATAGCCAATCTTTCGGGAATAGGGAATGTTGTTGAAAACTTGCCTTCGGAATGTTTAATTGTGAATGCTTAATGTTGAATTACACATTTTACCCGATATTCAATTCAACATTAAAAATTCATCATTCAAAATCATTCTGAGGTTTGCACCTTCAACGCTGCCTGTTCACGAATTCGTTCTTCCAGGATATTCGAATAACGCAAGGCCGCATCTTTTCCGTCTTCGATATACGCTTTTTGGACCCATTCTTTGGCTTTTGCCAAATCACCCTGAACCTCGTAACCCAACGCTGTGTTGAATGCCGCTTTTGCACGGATTTTACTTTTTGCGGAGGTTTCGTATACTTCCGTCCAGGTTTTAATGGCGCCTTCCCAGTCTCTCGACAATGCCTGACGTTCCCCACGTTCCATCGCACCTTTTTTTCCTTTGTACATATCGCGGTGTTCCCAATAATAAAGTGGCACCACGTTCATCGAAAATTCGCTGCCGGTTTCATAACTGACTTCAATCAACGCCTGATTTTTCTTGATCAGCTTGGCTACCGCATCAATCGGGTTTGTTGATTGCTGCTTCCAGATTTTCTCATAATCGAAGCGGTCTTCATACAGAATGCTCTTTGTTTTCGGGTAGTAAATTCTGAATCCGGCATGTGCTTTGGCTGTTCCGCGTGCTTCGACTTGTCCGCCACTGCCATTTAATACGCTACCGACAGCCGCCGCCGCAGTAGCACTCGGATTTAGAACAGAAAAGTCCGTGTCAAAATATTCCAAAACGATCAGCGCATCCACCGAATGCGCAGCGCAGATACTGTCGACCATCGTCCACGGAAGTTGCGCTCCGAATGCAATACTTCGTTCATCGGGCGCATTCATCGTGCCTTCTACACGCGTTGTTTTGAAACGTGCACTGGTATTGAGCGTTTCAACCATTCCACGCAAACATTCTTCCGACAAATCTTTGTCCTGTGCAGGCATTTCAACGGTCAACGTACTTTCCAATGTTGGTTTTGAAGTTGGAATGGACCGGTTAACAATCGCAATATTTTTGATCTCCGGATCCACCGTAATTTCAGCTGCACGCATCACTTCCACGTTCATACCGCGGATTCCGGAACAGGAATAAATCAATAACAATAATGCAAAAGGAGAAGTTTTCAGAAGTAGTTTCATCGTAGTGTTTTTTAGTATAAATAACAGCAATACAAATCCTTTGCCATTTTTATTTCCGACCAAATATAATTGATTTTGGTTCAAATTCCATCCATTAAAAATGGTAAGAGGTTCCCCACGAATGCACTAATTTTTGCGTCCTAACGGACACGCTTATGTTTGACAATGTTACTACAATGTCTGTTCTAATTGTTGGCGAGTGCGTTAGCCGAGCTATAATTCGTGCATTCGTGGGAAATATAACGTCTTGGCTAGCTGAGACAAATCATCCTATTTCCGGCTTCGGATTTATTTCGTGGGAAGAGAAACAGTATATTTGCAAAAAATCAATTGATGAAAATCTACAACAATATATTGGAAACCATCGGGAATACGCCGTTGGTGAAATTGAATAAACTGACCGCTGATGTCAAAGCGACCGTGCTTGCCAAAGTGGAAACAACCAATCCCGGAAACTCGGTAAAAGACCGGATGGCCGTGAAAATGATCGAAGATGCTGAAGCTTCAGGTTTGTTAAAACCAGGAGGAACAATCATTGAAGGAACTTCAGGAAATACGGGAATGGGCCTTGCCTTGGTCGCGATCATTAAAGGTTATAAATTGATTTGTGTTCTCAACGACAAGCAGTCGAAAGAGAAAATGGATATTTTGCGTGCTGTTGGCGCTGAAGTGGTTGTTTGTCCGACCGCTGTTGAACCGACAGATCCGCGTTCTTATTACTCGGTTTCCAAACGTTTGGCGAAAGAAATTCCGAATTCGTGGTACGTAAATCAGTACGATAACTTGTCGAACCGAATAGCGCATTACGAACAAACCGGTCCTGAAATCTGGGAACAAACCGACGGAAAAGTCACGCACTTTGTTGTGGGAGTTGGAACTGGTGGAACCATTTCCGGAGTTGGCAAATACCTGAAAGAGAAAAATCCGAACATCAAAATATGGGGAATCGACACCTACGGATCGGTGTTCAAAAAATACAAGGAAACAGGTGTTTTCGACGAGAATGAAATCTATCCGTACATCACGGAAGGGATTGGTGAAGATATTTTGCCGGCGAATGTTGACTTCGACGTGATCGACCTTTTTGAAAAAGTAACCGATAAAGATGCGGCTGTTTATACCCGCAGACTGGCACGCGAAGAAGGAATCTTTGTAGGGAATTCGGCCGGTGCAGCTATCGGTGGATTGTTGCAACTGAAAGACAAACTGACAGCCGACGATGTGGTTGTAGTGTTATTCCACGATCATGGAAGCCGTTATGTTGGGAAAATCTTCAACGACGATTGGATGCGTGAGCGCGGATTCCTGGACGAGAACCTGAGAACTGCCGAAGATTTAATTGCTCGGCATGCCGACCAGCCTTTGGTTACTTTGTATTCGGAAGAATTGGTTTCGCATGCCATCATGAAAATGCGCAAATTCAATATTTCGCAGATTCCGGTACTGAAAGACGGACAGTTTGTAGGATCGCTTAGTGACAACCAGGTTTACCAATTGCTGGTTGACAATCCTACGTTGCGTGATACGCCAATTTCCAAAGTAATGCAGGCGCCTTTCCCGGTTGTGCAGTCAACCACCAAAATTGAGGATGTTGCCAAACTGATCAATAACGATGTTCCTGCTGTTTTGGTTGAACGCTCCAACGGTAACAAGCATATTTTAACGCGCCAGGATATTATTTCATCATTGTCCTGATTTTCGTTTATGGACAGCATCACAACAACTGACCAAATGGGACGAACGGTTTCCATACCATTTCCCGTACGTCGAATCGTTTCGCTGGTGCCGTCACAAACTGAACTACTCGTCGATCTGGGAGTGGAAGATCTCCTGGTCGGCGTTACCAAATTCTGTGTTCACCCCGCAGGAATGAAAGAGCGAGTGGGACAAATCGGCGGAACCAAAACGGTGAAGATCGACAAAGTCATTGCCCTGAAACCCGATTTGGTAATCGGCAATAAAGAAGAAAACCTACAGTCGGATATTGAAGAGCTGGAACAACACCTTCCCGTTTGGATGAGCGATATTCACGATCTCGAAACAGCGTTGAATATGATCCGGCATGTTGGTTCGTTGGTTGAAAAAGGAAAAAAGGCACTTGAGGTAATCGACTCCATTCAACAGAAATTCAATCAGTTAGATCAAGTTGAGAAAAGCAATAAATTAACCCGCGTTCTTTACCTGATTTGGCGAAAACCGTATATGGCGGCTGGTAAAGGAACATTTATCGACGATTGCCTGAAACGTTGTGGTTGGATAAATTGCATTTCGGAAACGCGTTATCCTGAAATTGATACTACGTCTCTCAATCCGGATTTGATTTTATTGAGTTCGGAGCCTTATCCATTCAAAGAAAACCACATTGAAGAATTGCAGGTACTTTTCCCGAAAGCAAAAATTGAATTGGTCGACGGCGAATATTTTTCCTGGTACGGAACACGACTACTGGGTGCCCCGGATTATTTCATCGATTTATTGGACCGCACCTAAAGCTACCAGCAATTTCACCAACTCGTGTAAAGCATAAGCGTCGTCTTTGAAATTAATTGTGCCTTTAAGCGAAACATTGGTTCCTTTTTGAGAAGCGGTGAAATGAATGTCTTTTGCAGCATTCGTGAATTTTTTGGCCGCTCCAACTCCCGGAATTACATCCATAAATGCTGTAATCAGCCGATTTCCTTCGATCACCAATAAAGGTTTGAACGAACCCTTTATCGTTACCAAATCCGTTTGTTTTTGACGGATCACACTTGACGGATCTATCCCGATAAAGATGGTGTGATCATCCAACTGAACAACTTCATACTTCATATAGCCCAATTGGATCGTATGATCGTCGTATTTCAGATCTTCCGGAATGGAATCAAACAATTCCTTCATCAAAACTGGCGTCTCTGTTTCAAAAATCGCGTTTATCTTCGGTAAGATGAGCATTCCACCTTTCACTTTTTCCACTATGACACCCTGATAATCAATCGTTACGGCCCGTAATTCCGGAAATTGATAATTTCCGATAGGTAATAGTTTGTTCAATGAATCTGAAAGTCCTTTCGGAATAATCGAAGTGGAGATCAGTAATGCATTGGATTTCAAGGAGTAATTGGCTGGCTTCAGGTTCTTTTCCGCTGTAAAATGGCCGCTAAACGATAGTTGATGTGGTTCATGCTGTAAGTCAAAGTGAGCTGGCTTTTTATTCTTCTTCGCAGGCAAGTCGACAGACATAAATGCTTTGCTGCCTTTGGTTTTTGTTGATTCGGTATTGCTGTTGTTCAGGAATTTTTCTGCGATAGCTTTCAGTTCCTTGTTTGAAAGCGATGTTTTTGGCAGCTGTGAAAGGATCAATCCCGTATTGTTTTTTACGGCAAATGATTGACTGGAATTCAGGTATTTAGGAATGTTTTTCTGAAACAATTCTTCATCCAGTACTTTCACCAAAAATCCAACGTAATTCGTGTTGTTTTCCTTTACACCGAATGCCAAAACGGGTTGACTGAAATCGATGGCTAAACTCCCGTATTCGCGTCGCTTTTCCAGGCGATTATCGGTTATGTTTTTCAGTTCTTTGAAAAACGAATCGTCTTTTGTTTCGAACAGAAGCGTATAGGTTTCGTCTTTCGCTAACTGGCTCGCATCCAACCGGACTACCCAATTAGCAGCTTTTGGGACAAGAATTGATTCGGGTGGCGTTTCGGTTCCAAACACTTCAAAAAGAACAAGGCCGATAATTCCAAGTACGCCGAAGAGCAGGACCAGGAAAAAATGAAGTATTCGAAATTTCAGTTGCATTTCATAAAAGTAATTCTTTCCTGAAATTGTACCTTTGTTTTTATGGGAAAAATCTGTTTCTGGTTATTGAAGCTGTTCGGATGGAAAATTGATACGTCTGCTCCGCGAAATGTGAAGCAAGCCGTAATCGTAATGGGCCCGCACACTTCTAACTGGGATTTTATCATTGGAAAGATGGCTTTTGCTCAATACAAAGTCAACGCGAAATTTCTCATTAAAAAGGAATTGTTCAAACCCCCGATGGGCTGGCTGCTCAAAGCGATGGGCGGTATTCCGGTTGATCGTAAGAAAAACAACAACATTACCGAACAAGCCGTAAAATACTTCCGTGAACACGAAACCTGTTACCTGGTTTTTACACCGGAAGGCACCAGAAAGTACAGTCCGCACTGGAAAAAAGGATTTTACTATATTGCTCAGAATGCCAATGTGCCAATTTACATAGCGTACATCGATTACAAGCGCAAGATGGGCGGGTTCCATTCGCTTTTTACTCCAACCGGCGATGCCGATGCGGATATCCGTTACATCAAGTCGGTATTGGTCGAATTCCAGGGGAAAGTTCCTGAAAACGGCATCCGTAGAGAAGAAATCGAACCTGCTCTCAAAAAACAAGTCAAATCATGAAGCTAGAAACACTCCGCACGGTAGCTGTGACACGTTACATTGCACCTTTGCGCGAAGGTGGCTCGTTACCGGCTTTGGTGGAAGCAGATGATGATTTTAAGTATGTCTTAAAATTTAAAGGCGCAGGTCATGGTACCAAAGCATTGATTTCCGAATTCCTGGGTGGCCAGCTGGCGCGCGTGTTGGGATTGAAACTTCCTGAATTGGTATTTATTACGCTCGACGAAGATTTTGGCAGATCTGAGGCTGATGAAGAAATCCAGGATTTACTGCGCGGTAGCCATGGTTTGAACCTCGGTTTGCACTTTTTGTCGGGAGCCATTACGTTTGATCCGGTGGTTACGACTATTGATTCGCTTCTGGCTTCGAAAATTGTGTGGCTGGATGCGTTTCTTACGAACATCGACCGCACGTTTCGCAATACCAATATGTTGATCTGGAACAAGGAATTGTGGCTGATCGATCACGGCGCTTCGTTTTATTTTCATCATTCTTGGGACAATTGGGAACAAAACGCCAAAAGTCCATTCAGCTATGTGAAAGACCATGTTTTACTGGATCGTGCCACACAACTGGATGAAGTAAATACTCAGTTTACCTCCATTTTAACCGACGAATTATTCCGACAATTGGTAGATCAGATTCCTTCCGAATGGCTGCAATGGGAAGGAAACGAGTTGTCGGAAGACGAAATCAGAGGAGTATACCATCAGTTTTTATCCATCCGGTTGGCCCATTCGGCTAACTTTCTAAACGAAGCGCAAGATGCCCGAAAAAAAACTGTATGAGTACGCGGTAATTCGCCTGGTGCCGAAAGTTGAGCGGGAGGAATTCATCAACATCGGGATTATCTTGTTTTCGAAGAAAGCGAACTTCATCAAAGTATTGGTCGATATCGACGAAGAACGATTGAAACTCTTTTCGGGTGAAATCGATTGCAATCAGCTGCGCGAAAATCTCGATGCGTTTGAACGGATCAGCAGGGGTGAACATAACGCCGGGCCAATTGCAAAGGAAGATTTACCGTCCCGGTTTCGCTGGCTTACGGCTATCCGCAGTTCCATGATCCAAACTTCGCGCCCACATCCTGGGAAGGCTGATGATCTGGAGGTTGCAGCGGTGCAGTTGTTGAAGGAATATGTGGGATGATTGTCTTAGTTGGGGTATCATTTTAGGAGGGAATTGGATACACCTAAAAATCGGAGACTTATTTCCTAAAAGAATCCGTGCGTTTATCATACCCATACGGACAATGCTTGCAGCCACTTTTACAGCAATGACCACGTTTCAAATGGTATTTCTCCGTAAAAACAAGGAAACCCATTTCATTGTAATAGAAATCTTCCGGATCTAAACCGTTATTTTTGGGAAGTGGACGATCATCGTTCATGCGGCAAAATTAAGCAAACAAATCATGTCTTTGTCCCGGTTTCAAACGAAACGATCTATTTTACAAGAGTTGCAGTTCCCCGATTGGGAAAAACGTTCCATAAGGGTTCTGGTGAAACGCGACGATTTGATCGATCCGTATGTTTCGGGGAATAAATGGCGCAAACTCAAGTACATTATCGAACTGGCGCTGCATCAACAACGGGTCGGAATTTTGACGCTGGGTGGTGCTTATTCCAACCATTTACTGGCCACTGCTTATGCCTGTGAAGCATTCGGATTGAAATCGAAAGCTTTGGTGCGCGGTGAAGAATTGAGTGCTGACAGCAACGAAAATCTTCAACGCTGCACGGAAATGGGAATGGAATTGCTGTTTATTTCCCGCGAAGAATACAGTGAACGCTACGAAAAAGAACGACAGGAAATCTGGAAACAGCAGCATCCGGATTATTTGTTTGTCCCCGAAGGCGGCGCCACTTACCACGGATTGATTGGCTGTCAGGAAATCTGGACGGAAATCAACGAACCCATAGATCATGTTTTCGTGGCGCAGGGAACAACAACTACCAGTTGCGGACTTTTATTGGGAAGCAATGATAAGACAACGATTCATGTGGTTCCGGTACTCAAAGGATTTGATTCACTGGATGAAATGCGGCCTTTGCTTTACCAGTTTCTCATTGACAAGGAATTGGTGAACGAATACCTGCAAAGAGTAGTTGTGCATTCAGATGCACATTTCGGAGGCTACGCAAAAACAACAATTGAATTAAATCAGTTTATTGAGTTTTGTAAACAAGAACTTGATTTACAGCTTGATCGCGTTTATACCGGAAAGGCGTTTTATGCGTTGATAAAAGCCTTGGAATCAGAAGAGTTTAACGGAAAAACGATCATGTTTGTGCACACAGGTGGTTTGATAAACGGATAATTTCACTACGAAGAGAAACATCAGGACTGAACAACTTAAAGCTCAATGTTTCTACATGTGGCTCGGGGGAAATGTAGTTAAAAAGAAAAGGACCACAATCGCAGTCCTTTCTCAATTTATCTCTGTTATAAAATTACATGCCCATTTGCATCTGAGGTGCCGGTTTTACCAATGTTCCCGGTTTTCCATAATTCACTAATTCCACGTAGAAAATCAGTGGAGAAAAACGTTCGATCGGCGAACCTTGTGGTGGATTTGCGCCATAAGCCAATCCTTGTGGAACGTACAAACGATACTTCCCTCCTTTTTTCAGTTTCGGAAAAGCAATTGACCAACCCTGGATTACACCGTTAAGACTGAATGCAGGAATCGGCTGGCCGGCTTTTTCACCTGCCAGTGATGATTCCAATGTATCACCTTTCGGAGAAATCAGAATGTAACGTGCCTGCACATCGTCACCGATTGCCGGACTTCCACCAGTTCCTTCCTTGATCGTTTCGAGGTAAATGCCGTTTCCGATTTCTTTCGTGTTTTTGATCTTACTTACTTTATTAAAAAACGTTTGCTCTGTTTTCTGAGCATTGGCCATGATTTTCTGGTTCAGATCACCCAGCAATTTTTCCATCATTTGGTCACGTTCCAACTGATCTACAAGTGTATCGTTGCTATTCAAAGCACTTTCAAAACCGTATTTCACCATTTTGAGGTCAAACTTCTTGATGAAACCTTCTTGTTTCCAACCGCTCAAAAAGTAAGAACCAAGCGCTTTTCCGATACACAATGAACCTTCGGTTTTAAATGCCGGATCAAATTCCATTCCCTGGTAACCGAACATGCTTTGGATGGTCTGATTGCATTCAGGCCCGAACGCCGTTTCGTCTTTCAAACCGATTTCAAAACCTTCCATGATCTTTTCCATATCATAGTTGGTGAAATTTTTGTCCTGCAGCAATTGCTTGGCATGATCTGCCCCCACTACGTAGGAAATTTTGTCTTTGTTTGTTTTTAGCTCAACGGTATCCGCTGTTGCTGCATCATCTCCGCAAGACGACACCAATAACCCAATCAGGGATAATGTGATCAGTATTCTCATCTTAGTTTTCAATTGCGATCAATTCTACATCAAAGATAAGCGCCATGAACGGTTTGATTGCTCCACCCGGATGCGGATGCGCTCCGTAAGCCAGATCCTGCGGAATATACAAACGGTATTTTGAACCAACAGGCATCAGTTGCAACGCTTCTGTCCAGCCCTTGATCACCTGGTGCACACCGAAAGTTGCCGGTAAACCACGTGAAATGGAACTATCGAAAACGGTTCCGTCGATCAACGTACCGTGATAATGAACTTTTACTGTATCGGAAGCACTTGGTTTTACGCCAGTTCCTTCTTCGATTACTTCGTATTGTAAACCGGAAGCCGTAGTGGTAACACCTGCTTTCTTCGCATTTTCAGCTAAGAATGCTTCGCCTTCTGCTTTGTGCTCTTCAAACTTGGAAGCGGTAATTTCCTGGATATAATTTTGAATGATCTGATTTGCTTCGTCGGCCGAGAATTTCAATTCTTTTCCCTGGAAAACATCGGCAATCGCCTCAGCCATTACTTGTGGATTGATGGCATCCAATTCCTGCTGTGCCAAACTATCAGCTACGCTCAATCCGATGCAATAGCTTACTGCGTTAATATCTTGTGACATGTCGTGAAAAATTTGCCCCAAAGGTACTCTTTTTTAGTAGTTAGTTTTTAGTGATTAGAAGGATTCCCAAAAAACAAAGTTCATCCGTAAAACAGGAAACTACTAATAACTATTTGAACGCCAGTTCAAGGTCTTCCCAAATATCTTCGATGTGTTCCAAACCAATGCTCAAACGCACCAATCCGTCGGAAATGCCTACTTCTGCACGCTCTTCTGGTTTTAGTTTTGAATGCGTTGTTGAAGCCGGATGCGTAGCAATGCTGCGGCTGTCACCAAGATTCGGAGTTAAGGAAAACAAGCTGAGTTTATCCAGAAAAGCCCGTCCAGCTTCCAAACCTCCTTTGATCTGAAAGGAAACAATTCCGCCACCGGCCGACATTTGTTTTCGGGCAATTTCGACCTGCGGATGACTGTCAAGAAACGGGTATTTTACCCAATCGACAGCCGGATGATTTTCCAATCGTTTCGCAATCTCCAATGCCTGCTGACAGTGTTTTTCCACACGCAAGTGCAATGTTTCCAATGATTTCGACAATATCCATGCATTAAACGGACTCATAGCCGGACCGGAATGCCTGGCAAATGCCTGAATTTTGTCAATCAATTCCTGTGTGGAAACGATCAATCCACCCAACACGCGACCCTGACCATCAATATACTTAGTCGCAGAATGGATCACGATATCGGCACCAAAACGAATGGGCTGTTGTAAAACCGGTGTCGCGAAACAATTATCAACTACAAACAGCACATTTTTCTCCTTGCAAATGGCGCCAATCTTTTCCAAATCAATGATATCCAATCCCGGATTGGAAGGCGTTTCCAAATACAAGATTTTCGTTGCAGGCGTAATCGCGTTGGCGTATGCTTCGTAATCATCCGCGTCAACATAAGTCGTCGTAATTCCCCATTTCGGGAAAATATTCACGAAAAGATTGTGCGTAGAACCAAACACCGAACGTGAGGAAACAATGTGATCTCCCGAACCGAGCAATGCCGCAAAAGTCGTGAAAACAGCCGCCATTCCGGTAGCTGTAGCCCAAGCCGCTTCTCCGCCCTCAAGTTGAGCAATTTTCTCCAGTAACTCATCGACATTCGGATTGGAATAACGCGAATAAATATTGGCGTCGACCTCATCGGAAAAGGCAGCTCGCATGTGTTCGGCATTTTCGAAGGTAAAGCTGCTCGTGAGGTACAAAGGTACACTGTGTTCGCGCTGCTGTGTGCGCTCCGACTGACTACGAATCGCTAATGTTTCATTTCTGTAAGTGCTCATTCAATGTGTTTTGTATAAGTGTTCACCTGGATCGACGGATGGATACTCGCCGAAACAGAACAGTATTTTTCATGACTCAGTTTCACGGCGTTTTCGAGTTTTTGTAACGGAACGCCGGCATCAACGCTAAAAATCAAATCAATCGTTTCAAACGGAGAAGGAACGCCTTCTGCCCGCTTCGCGTCGATTTCAACTTCGTACTTCCTGACCTCAACCCGCTGTTTTTTCAGGATCAGCAGAATATCAATCGACATACAACTTGCCAGCGAACCCGCCAGTAATTGCATCGGCCGCATGCCTTTGTTCTTGCCCCCTATTTCAGGTGAAGCGTCGATGGTTGTCACCAAACCATCTTCGTTGGTGAGGTTCAGTACGAAGGGTTGTTCTTCGAGGTGTAAGTTTAATTTCATGATGCTAAGTTATTCGTCTAAATCTTCTCCCTTCTGAGGAAAATCTGCTTCCTCTCCGCCTAAGGCGGAAGGATTGAGGAGGGTGGCAATTTCACATTTCAATGCCACCTCCAATTCATCACAAGCAGTGCTTGTTCTTCCCTCCTCAAGGAGGGAAATGGACTCTACTTCTTCAAAAAACTAATTAGCATGCGCTTCCAACTCCACTTCCTCAGCGTAAGCACCAGCCCCCAATTCCAACCCTTCAGGTAAAACCGCCAGGAATAAATCAGGTTCGTTGTTCCAGTCAAATTGCTGTAAGTCATTAAAATGAACCCAGCCGATGTGGAAATGATGCGTGGAACCGTGGTAGATTTCCTGAATTTCTTCAAACTTTACGCGATTCAGCTGCTCTTTCGTAGTTCCGGAAATATAGACGCGCAAACGGAAATCGGTAGTCAAATGAAGGTTTTCCTGCACGTTTGTTTTTCGGTATTCGTAAGCGTAATCAAATTGCAAGGCCGAAATATCAGACAATACAGCACTCGCGGTCGGGTAACTCCCCGCTCCTTTTCCTAAGAACAACTGGCGATCCGAAAACAAGGCTTCCACCACCACTGCGTTGAATTCGTTTTCCACATTAAAGGCAAAGTGATTGGCGGGAATCAAATGCGGCGCAACAAATCCGACAACCTGGTCATCAACGCGTGTTCCGAATGCCAACAATTTGATTTTATAACCTTTCTCACGGGCGTAAGTCGCATCCCACGCTTTGAGCTGACGAATCCCGTAATTCCACACCTCTTCAGTTTTGGCAGTATAACCGAAAGCGTGTTTCAGCAGCAAAACCAGTTTATACTTCGCGTCGAAGCCATCAACGTCAGAAGTTGGGTCGAGTTCTGCAAAACCCAGTTCCTGGGCAGTTTTCAAGGCATCATCAAACGATTGACCTTCGCCGGTTTTCGTGAGAATGTAATTCGTGGTTCCGTTAACAATGCCATTGATCGACGAAAGCGAATCATTGTTGTAATACTCTTCGAGGTTGCGGATAATCGGAATGGAACCGCCAACTGCCGCTTCGTACAAAAAGGAAACGTTATTCGCTTTTGCAAGTGCAATCAATTCTTCCAAGTGCAAAGCGATCAGTTTTTTATTGGCCGAAACTACATGTTTTCCTGATTCAAGCGCGCGCTTTACAATCACATAAGCTGCATCGCTGTCGTTGATCAATTCCACTACTACATTGACCTCGCTATCGTTCAAAATCACTTCGGCATCATAACTGAAATGCGACGCATCGATCTGGCGTTTTTTGGTCGCGTCTTTTACCACAATGTGCTTGATGCGCGCCTGTAGCAACGATGTTTGGTTCAATACTTCGTATAAACCGGTTCCGACACATCCGAAACCGAATAATCCTATTGTTAGTTGTTTGCTCATCTTGTTTAATTGTTAATTAATTCGTGTTGAATGGTTTGAGTTGAAAAAATATTTGTCAAAAACGGTTCGATGGCGGCAGTTAACTGATCGTATTCCACCAAAAAACCGTCGTGTCCGAAACGCGATGAAAGCGTCGCCAGCTGCGAATTGGGTAAACATCGTGCGATGTATTGCTGTTCAGAAATGGGGAATAATAAATCGGAATCGATGCCCACGACCAACGCTGGAATGGTTAATTCGGAAAGTAACTCAGCTGCCGGTTTCCTGTGGCGCGCCAGATTGTGCGAATCCATGGCTTTGCTCAACGTCCAGTAACTATAGGCATTGAAACGATTGGCCAGTTTTTCGCCTTGATAACGCTGGTAAGAGGCCGCTTTGAAATCGTCGCTTTTATTATCAGTTGCTTCGGCTTGTGTGATGCCGTAACCTTCATACGAGCGGTAACTCAGCATTCCGATACTTCTGGCGGCAATCAATCCGTCTCTTCCGCCGGAATATTCGTTGCGCAGAAAACTCGGATCAGCCTGGATCGCCAAACGTTGTGCTTCGTTGAATGCAATTCCGAACGGTGAATGCTGTACATTGGTCGCAATGGGAATGATGGATTGAAACAACTGTGGTTGCTGCACGGCCCATTCCAACACTTGTTGTCCGCCAAGCGACGCACCGATCAGCACCTGTATTTTGTCGATTTCCAAAAAGATGCGTACCAAATCGAGTGCTTTGACCATATCGCGCACCGTCACCAGCGGAAAATCGCGGTAATAGCGTTCGATTGGATTCTTGAACGAAAGCGGACCTGTACTGCCGTAGCACGAACCGATTACATTCACGCTCACGATAAAATAGTCGTTCGGATCGAAGCATTTGTCAATACCGAACAAACCTTCCCACCATTCTTGGATACGATGATTACCGGTAAGCGCATGGCAAACCCACACCACGTTGGGGCGGTCTTCGTTGAGCTTTCCCCAGGTTTGAAACGCAATTTGGGGATTGTGCAGACGTTCTCCCGATTCAAGTTCTAACTCAAAATCGAGCTGGAGCTGACGTTCTACAGGAAGGTTGCTTCTGTTGGAAGCGAAAAATAAGAGTGACATACGGAAAATTGTTCAATGGAAACTGTGTGAATTGTTGGTCGCACCAAAAGCGGACACTGCGTTGAATCAACAGCAACAACACATTCGATGCGAAATAGACGCACGAATAACACTTGAGCTCTGATTGAGCCCGACCGATGAACAGAAAAATAATACTTGTTTCATAGCACATTTATTATATTCTTCCTGCAACAGCGCAGGAATCGGAAATTGGCACCGGTTTTCCAATCAAAATGAGATTTTCTCATTCTAACTTTTAGTTGGTTGCCAGAGGGTCACGGAGTCCGTCTCTCGCCTCTTCTGTATAAACAATGTCTTCTACGCTTTAGAATGACGTTGCAAAGATTGCGGAAAGATTTTCGTTTTTCCAAACATTTAATTGAAAATGTAAAATTGAAAATTGAAAAGAAGACTTAAATTCTTTCTGAACCGCCTTTTCAATTTTACATTTTCAATTTTCAATTCTCCCAAATGCAACGCTTCCTAAACGAGATTCATCAGAACGGGAAACAACATCAAATGAAACAAATCATTCTAATAACAACGCTGCTTTTATTGGGTTTTAGCGCCTGGAGTCAGACAGAAGAAATTGCTCCAAAAGTCAAAGGCAATTACTACGGTCGCGGATCAGTCGGTTTGCTCATGGGGGAAATGTCTTCCGGGTCGGCACAAATCAGTAACGGATATGCTTTTAGCCGCGGATTGGATGTTGGAGTCGGGTTGGCGTACGAAAACTACAACTACACGCGTTTTGCTCCGATCTTCGTGGAAACACGTTACAATTTCGGGAAGCGCGAAACCAAACCTTTTGTGGGATTGATGGGCGGTTACATGGCCGGACTGAACCAATACAACAACGCCAGGGGTTTTACCGCAGGCCTGCAAGCCGGAATTACACATTATTTCACCAAACATTTTGGCATTTCCACATCTGTGGGTTACCGCTACGTGATGACGGAATCAACGAATGTTTATACACAACTGCACCTATTCGCACCTTACCCAGCAATGCAAAACGCGAATATTCATCGCATTGAGGCACGTTTAGGTATCGTTATACGTTAATAAGATGTTACAAACCGGCTGAATCGCCGGAAAAGGCATTCATTTGCGGTAAACGTTTAACGAATTGGTAAAACAACAAACGATTGGAATACAAGAACTGTTCTGATACTGAATTAGTTGCTGCCTGCAGGAATCAAATCCGGCAGGCACAGAAGGAATTGTTTGGCCGGTTTGTTTATATGATGAAGGGAATTTGTTTGCGGTATGCACAGGATGAAGCCGAAGCTGAGGATATTCTGCAGGATGCTTTTATCCGGATCTTCGGGCGGTTGGACCAATTCAACGGAACCGGGCCATTGGGCGCCTGGATCAGGAGAATTACCGTGAATACCGCGCTGGAAAGTTACCGCAAACGCAAGTCCGTGAAACAACAACTGGTAACGGCACTTGATTTAAAAGATATACATCCGGCCACCGACGACGGAATTATCGAGCAATTAAATGCAGAGGAATTAGTGAAAAAGATTCAGCAACTGCCGCCCGGTTACAGAGCGGTGTTTAACCTGTATGCCGTTGAAGGATACACGCACCCGGAAATCGGCGAACTGCTCGGTATTTCCGAAGGAACATCGAAATCGCAATACAGCAGGGCGCGATTGATGCTGAGAACATTGATAGATGAGGAATCATCACAGGAACAAATACGATTGAGTTATGCAAAATAACGATCAGAAAGGAAGTTTGAAAGACACGTTTAACGAATTTGGCGCAAAGCCAACCGATGGATTGTGGAATGCCATTGCCGATAAACTCGACGACAGGAAAAAACGCCGCTTTGCCATTTGGTGGTGGAGCACCGGATTGGCAGCCGCGCTGGTGGTTGGTTTTACAGTCTGGAACTGGAATCAAACTTCCGGAATTGATAAACTAACCGGCGGACGTTCATTTCCTGTTCATGCCGAAAACACTTCTGACCAAAATCATTCGTCCAAAAGCGGAACATTGGCTACCGCTACCGATTCGATTACAGCAAAGGTGCCTTTCGTTTTTATCTGGGATCCGTCTATGTTTCCTTTCTCGTTTAATGTTGATCAATATCCGTATCATTATATGAGTGATAGTTACCCTGGATATTTCCCTTGGAACCCGATTCAATTGGCCGTTTTGGATACCACTAAAAATGAACCAGCCGATTCATTGGATTTACCCGACGATTCAACCATACTCTCCAGCGTAAACGATACCGTTCGACCGATGGAAGCACAAAAACTGTTATTAAGCATAAAAGTCACGAAATGGCAAGTCGGATTGTTTGTCGGTAGGTCAATGGCAATTTCGCAATCAAATCCGTTGATCGAAGGCAAGGAAAGTAATACACCGCAATCTATGACTGTCAATCCACCGGTGGAAACCCGCTATTCCTGGAATGTTGATCTCACTATCAGCAAGCAGGTTTATCGCCGTTGGTCGCTCGGAACCGGTGTTCACTTCGGGTTATTGCAAAGTGGAAACATTCCGGAGACAAGTAATTACAAAAGCGGAAAGATCAGTTATATGTCATTTGGCGTTCCACTCTCCATTGGCCGTGATTTTTGGATTGGAGGACGTTTTAACATTACGCCAATGGCCGGTTTTAGATATGATTATGCTTTTCGTAAAACCGAGGAATATACCTATCAGGATGGAGTTTCCATTTCAGCAGACTTATCTCCTGCTTATACTAAAACAACCGGCACAGCACATCTTCATTTGGTATCGGGCTTTGCAGCAGCCGAAGTAAAATTCCGCTTGCGCCGCGACTGGGCTCTGGTAGCAAAACCAATGGTGCAATTCTATGTTTTCGGACAAACGGATGAAAGTACGCCGAACACCTTCCGCAACGCTTGGTTTGGTGGTTCGATTGGGGTAACGAAACGATTTTAATTGCTCACGCAAAGGCGCAAAGTTGAGACATTAGACATCTAAATAAATTGGATTACTGGAAGTTTCCTCAACGAGCAAAACAACACGTTAATCCTTTGCGAACTCTACGTCTTTGCGCTGAAATTCAAGTAAATACGTGAAAAAAACATTCTTTTTGTCTGCGTTTATCGCACAAAAACCCATTCCGTTTCCGTAGACTGATTCGGATCAAACCGATACCCATCCACATCATATCCTTTCAGGTCTTCGATGTCTTTCAACTCGTTTTGGATCAGGTAACGCGCCATAGCACCGCGAGCTTGTTTGGCATAAACCATCACCATTTTGTATTCACCGTTCTTAAATTCCTTGAAATTCGGTGTTACAAACGGACGTTTTAATTCTTTCCAATTCACCGCTTTCGCGTATTCATTCGATGCCAGGTTTACGATCCATTCGCCTTTTTCGGTTTCCTTTTGCAACTGTTTGGTGAGTTTCTGTCCCCAAAACGCGTAAAGGTTTTTCGCTTTGTCATTCACCTGAAAATTGGTTCCCATTTCCAAACGATACGGATATATCAAATCAAGCGGACGCAATAAACCGTACATTCCGGAAAGCATGCGCAAGCGATTCTGGGCAACGGTCAATTCGGTTTCTGAAAGTGTAGAAATATCCAACCCGCGGTACACTTCACCGGTAAACAGAAATCCTGCCGGACGTACTTCTTCCGTTGGTGTTTCCGATAAATACCAATTCTTAAAACGGTTGACGTTCAGTTTGGCGATATCTGCCGAAACATGCATGAGATCGATCAGCTGCTTTGGCTTGAGTTTCTTGAGTTTTTTCGACAGCGAAGTCGCTTCCTTCGCAAATTGCGGTGTTGTAAACTCAACTTGCGGGAAATCACATTGCTCGTTGATCGATTTTGCCGGGGAAATCAGAATTTTCATGCTTTGCTGGAATTGTTACCCCAAAAATAAGTCAATATGCGAGTCAGCCTACTAAAGTTTAATGATTTTTTCAGCCGTTTTTTCGCCTTTCGAATTGATCAGTAAAACGGTGTAGAATCCGGCAGACAATGATTTTAAATCCAGATTAAAAGTGCTTCCTGTAATTGCGGATTGCTCAAAAACAGTCATTCCAAGATCATCAACCACCCGGATGGAATATTCGTCGTGAAACTGATCATTCCATTCCAACGACACCATTGTTTCAGATGGATTGGGACCAAGATACAAACGCCCGGGATCGAGGTATTTGACGTAAATCTCTTTTTCTTCGGAATATTCCGAAAAGCCGAAGCGGATGTAATAACTATTGGTTGTATTGAATCCCGGAGATGCATCAATCAAACTGTATTCCTTGTCTTCATTTTCGCTTCCGCAAATTCCGGGAATTTCTCCTACTAAGACATCATCTGCTCCATCAATTGACCTGTAAACCGCCGTACCATTGCAAAGCGAGCCGCTATTCACCGTCCAGCGAATCAAGACGACGTTATCTTGTTGTACCAGAAAGAAGTCGGAATACTGTACTTGTGCAGTGGATGCAACCGCCAAAAAAAGAAACCCAAACAAAAGAAGTTGACGCATAAGTAACTGTTACATCTGATTAAACGGAAAAAGGTGAACAAAAGTTTATTAGCTAAGGAGATTAATCGAAAAAAATGCCGCGATGAAAATTAGAGATAAGAAATATTTTTCACGAAAAACCCCAATTAAAGAATTAAAAATCAATAAATTAACTTCAGTAATCCCGCAATATTACGGAATTAACTAAAAATAAAGTTTAAAAAGTGATGAATTGATTTTTACTTAAACCCAAAATGTTTCTCCGCCTCATCCGCAATTTGTCCGCCAATCGCCAGTGAAGCCGTAGCAGCCGGTGAAGGCGCGTTTAGCACGTGAATAGAATTGGCATGAAACTCGAAACGGAAATCGTCGCGGGTATCGCCATCAGCGGCCAGCAACAAAGCCCTTACTCCTGCTCGACCCGGATGAATATCATCCATCGTCAGTGACGGAACCATTCGTTGCAACGTTTTGAGGAATAATTTCTTTGAGAACGCACGTCTGTATTCGTCCAAACCGAATTTCATGTTGTTGAAAAACAACTTCCATGTCCCGCCATACGTCAAGGCATCCCAGGTATCGCGCATCGAGAAATCGGTTTTTCCGTAACCTTCGCGTTTAAATGTGAACACCGCATTCGGGCCGCACTCGATTTCGCCGTTGGTCATACGCGTAAAATGCACGCCAAGAAATGGGAAATCAGGATTCGGAACCGGGTAAATCAGGTTTTTTACCTTGTGTTTCGCTTGTTCAGTTAATTCGTAATAATCACCACGGAAACCAACAACTTGTTCTTTCAGTTTCACACCGTCTTTACGTGCCAAACGATCAGCTTGTAATCCTCCGCAAAAGATCAGGTATTTCGCTTCGATATTTCCTTTGCTGGTTGCAACGATTGTTTTTTCATCCGAGCGCTCAATCCCGATCACCTCATGATTGAGCATCAGAGCGCTTTTCGGTTGCATGGAAAGGGCAATTTCAGCCATTTTTTCGGTCGCTCCGCGGAAATCGATAATTCCGGTACATGGGACGTAAATCCCACCGATTCCTTCTACAAAAGGTTCTATTTCTTTCAGCCGTTTGGAATCGATCATTTCAATTCCTTCTGTGCTATTGGCAACTCCGTTCTGGAAAATCTTGTCCATATTCCCCAACTCGGATTTGTCGACGGCAACCACTACTTTACCACAAACATCATGATCAATGCCGTGTTCTTTGGCAAAAGCGACCAATTCATGACGACCTGCCACACAGTTCTTGGCTTTCAGCGATCCCGGTTTGTAGTACAATCCCGAGTGAATTACTCCTGAATTATTTCCAGTTTGATGATCGGCCAGCTTTCCTTCTTTCTCAATCAGCACAATCGATTTGTCGGGATAACGCGTTTGTAACTTGTAAAACGTTGCCGCTCCTATGATTCCTCCACCAATGATTGCTATATCGAAAGCCATGTTTGTTTATTTGGGTGCAAATTTAATCATTGACGGGGACTTTAGCCAGAATTATTCAGCACGAAGTTGACCAGGAAATTTCAACACAAAGGCACAAAGCGAAGAGACAAACTTGACTTGTTACAAAGACCACAAAGGGATTCAGGTAGAAGATCTTTGTGAACTTAACACGCCTGTATTCTCAAAAAAAAACTTTGCTCCTTTGTGGTGAAATTGCACTAGTATTGTAACCTAATTCTACAGTATGCCGGAAGCCGAATTGATAACCGTAAAAGAATTTCAGGATCGCGAACTTTTAGGCGATTACGTTGATCTGTTTGAGAAAGCAGAAATTCCATTTTCAGTGGAAGATTCGAAACCAAGGTTTGATGCCACGTTTGCCAACGATGAATCGCGGCGTTATTACCGCATCAATGTTGCTCCGGTTGATCTGCAAAACGCGTTGGAATTGTGCGGACGCATGGACGAGAAAATCATGAAAGAACTTCCTGACGATTATTATTTGTTCCAGTTTTCGGATAAAGAATTAAGAGAAATTTTAGTCCGATCATTTGAATGGAATTCACTGGATGTCATGCTTGCTAAAAAACTCCTTACGGAACGAGGTGTTCCTTTTTCGGAAGAAAAGATTGCAGAGGAACGACAGGAAATCACGGATGAACTGGATGCTCCGGAGAAAGAAAACACACTTATCGTAGTATGTGGCTACATATTTTGCGTGTTCGGCGGATTGTTAGGATTAATGTTGGCGCTCCTTATTTTGAACAGTAAAAAAACAACACATGACGGTCACCGTGTTCCCCGCTACAATGCAGCGACTCGGGGTCATGCGCGTAACATGTTGTTGATCTTTATCGTTGTGATCATTCTCACTTTATTCTTTGTTGGTGCACAATTAGGATAGTCCGAACATGGAAAAACAAACAACGTCTTCTCCATTCTTCCCCAATCTCAACGGATTAAGGTTTGTGGGTGCGTTAGCTGTAATGTTGTTCCATTGCTTTACGCTTCATCGCGAGATTTGGGGCGATTTCTACGAAACCCAATGGTTCAAAGCTATCGGAATGGTATTGAATAAAGGGCATTTGGGCGTTGCATTGTTCTTCGTTTTAAGCGGTTTTCTGATTACGTATTTGCTGTTGAGCGAAAACTCCCGCAACGGTCGGATAAATCTGGGGCATTACTTCATGCGGCGGATTCTGCGCGTTTGGCCGCTTTATTTTGTGGTGACCCTTTTTGGATTTTTTATTTTCCCACACACACCTTATGGAGTAGAAACCGTGCATGAATTGTGGCGTTACCTGGTTTTCGCTTCCAATATTGATGAAATAATTATTGGGTGGAAAGACAATATCAATTTCCTCACCGCAACGTGGACTATTAGTGTGGAAGAGCAATTTTACCTTTCGTGGGGAATCCTGATCGCGTTGTTTCGTTTCCGGAATAAACACACTTTTTTGTGGTTCTTTGTTTCGGTTATTGTTGGAACGATTGTTTTCAGAATGTTTCACCTGAACGATGAACGAACGCTCTATTTTCACACGTTTTCAGTGATTTCGGATCTTGCTTTCGGTGGATTGATCGCCTGGCTGGTGTATTATAGAAAACTCAGTTCCTGGTTCGAAAAGCTTCCGCGATGGAGCATTTTGCTGGCTTACCTCGTTGGCGGTGCCTTGCTGTTAACCGAGGGAAAATTACTTCCCGGAAAATCGGAAGCCTTCGCGCGATTGATTCCCGAAATCGTTTTTGCGTTCATTATCCTCGAACAAGTTTACGCAACCCGTTCGTTTTACAAGATCGACCGCATTCCCGGATTTTTTGAAGCTGGAAAACTCACCTACGGTTTTTACCTTTTCCACTGTATTTACATCTGGTATTGGGCGCATTTCTTCCAAGAACATCAGTTCACAGGCGATATCAGTTATTGGATCTTGTATGTTGCTCTGGTGTTCGTTTCTACATACGTCACAGCGTTGTTAAGCTTCCGCTATTTCGAACAACCGTTCCTGCGCTTAAAACGCTTCTTTCGAGCTTAATTCCGAACCAATGAACAACGAACTGGAAATCCGTCCGATTCAACCCGAAGACAATGCTGCACTTGCGCAGGTGATTCGTTCGGTGCTCGAAGAATTCGACGCTGCAAAACCCGGAACTGTTTATACCGATCCGACGACCGATCAATTATTCGAACTTTTTCAAACGCCGCAATCTGCTTATTTTACAGCGTTGCTGAACGGAGAAATTGTTGGAGGCTGTGGCATTTATCCAACCAAAGGTTTACCCGCAGGCTGCACCGAACTGGTGAAACTCTACCTCGCTCCTTCCACCCGCGGAAAAGGCGTTGGAAAAGCATTGATGGAACGTTGTTTTGAAATCGCTGCCGAAAAAGGCTACACGGAAATTTACCTGGAAACGCTTCCCGAATTACACATTGCCGTTGGCTTGTACGAGCGTTTGGGATTTGAATACCTGGAAAAACCTTACGGAGAATCCGGGCATTTTGCGTGTGATTTGTGGATGGCTAAAAAATTATGAATGTTGAATGTTGAATTATGAATGAGGGATCTCCTCGATAATTCAACATCCAAAATTCAACATTCAAAATTCTATTGTAGAGCGTTCAGTTTCTCAACGAAATAAATCGCTTTGTCTTCCAACTGCTCATGGATCACCGGATAATCTTTTTTGGTCTTTGCCTGGTGAATTTGCGCTAACACCTGATCGCGGTAATCCAACGCTTCGTCAATTAATTTATTAGTGACTTCCGTTTCAGAAGTTTTATACAATTGTACAGAGAAACATTCGTCTACCACGTCGAAAATCATCCCGTTTAACTGCTTTTTAATGGTGCGTTTACTTGCCATAATCTGCTTTAATTTAGGCAAAGGTAGGTAAAAGCACCGAACCTTTCTCAACAATCGGATCGGTTTCATCGACGGAGTTTGAAACTTGGTCGAACTATTGCCAAAATCACGAACAGGCTGCTTTTATTTTCCTTAAATTTGACACTCATGCAATTTGCCATAGTCGATATCGAAACAACAGGAGGAAGCACCAAATCTTCCAAGATCACTGAGATCGCTATCTACAAACACGATGGTACGCAAGTCACCGATTCATACGTTCAATTGGTCGATCCTGAAATGCCCATTCCCGAGTTTATTGCGCGCCTTACGGGCATCAATGACAAAATGGTGGAAGGTCAGCCACGTTTTTTTGAAATTGCCAAACACATCATTGAATTTACCGAAGACTGCGTTTTTGTGGCCCACAACGTTGGCTTCGATTACGGCATTATCCGTCATGAATTTAAGCTGTTGGGCTACGATTACCGTAAACCGCATTTGTGTACCGTGCGCGCGTCTCGTTACGTGATCCCGGGACATGATTCGTACAGTTTGGGAAAACTGGCCCGTGCGTTGGGAATTGAAGTAAATGGCCGACACCGGGCAGGCGGAGATGCGCTCGCAACAGCCGAGTTGTTTACCATGCTCATCGAGAAAGATAAAAAAGGATTACAAACATTTATCCAGGAAGACGTGAACCCGAAAGTGCTTCACCCGAACCTCGACCTGGAAATCCTGGAAGAAATTCCAAATAAACCAGGTGTTTACAAGTTTTACAACGACGTAAATCAACTTATTTACATCGGAAAAAGCAAACACATCCGCAAACGTATTGATCAGCACCTGCGTAACAATAAAACGCTCAAAGGTGCTACTATGATGCAGGAAATTGTGCGAATCGAATTCGAGCTGACCGGTTCCGAATTGATCGCCCTGTTGTATGAATCGGAACTGATCAAAGTCCACAAGCCGCTTTACAACAGATCATTACGACGCAATAATTTTTCGTATGGTTTGTTTGTTTTTGAAGATGAAGGCGGTTACAAACAATTGTACGTTGACCGGTTGAATAAAAATTCCGGCTTGCCGCTGACCACTTTTACCACAAAAAAAGAAGCCAACGATTACATTTATCACCTGGCCGATCAGCATCAGTTGTGTTTAAAACTGTGTGGACTAGAAAAAACAACCGGAAGCTGCTTTGGTTACAAAGTAAAGAAATGTCACGGTGCTTGTACCAAAGTAGAAATCACAGTTGATTACAACGAACGCGTAACAACCATCGAGCAATCATTGACTTTCGATCAGGAGCACTTTTACCTCGTAGAACCTGGCCGCGATAAACGGGAAAAATCCATTATCTGGATTGAAAACGGTTCGTACAAAGGATTCGGTTTTGTACCGTTTTACATGCTAAAAAACCATCCTAAGTCTTGGTCGAAATTCATTGATCTGCGTCCCGAAGACAGAGACGCACGCACCATTTTGCGATACTACCTGCGCAAAAACTCAGAGGTTCAACGCAAAGTGATCCAATAAAAATCCATTCCCCTTTTTCAGGTCCTATTTAGGAAAATTAACTTTTCCGGTTAAAAACTTTTATCTACCTTCCCTCCATAGTTTTACGTATGTATTTTTTCCCACTGCTGTTGCCGGTTGTAAAACCAGCAATTTCAACGTGGATAAGATGGAAAACGAACAAACTACTCTAAGCCGGAAAGAACGTCGGAAAACACGTACACCGGAGGAAAAGCAAAAACGAAAAAGAAAGCGCCGGATCATCTGGTTCTCTATAATTGGAGCGCTCATCATTTTCAGACTCATTTTGCCGTATATCGTTTTGAATTACGTCAATAAAAAACTCGCAAATCTCGAAGAATATTACGGGCATGTCAACGATATTGATATTCATCTGTATCGCGGGGCGTATGAAATCAAAGACATTCGCATTGTAAAAAAGGTGAATAAAGGCTCAAAAACAGACACGATTCCGTTCTTTAAATCTCCCTCCATTGATCTCTCTATTGAATGGAGTTCAGTTTTTGACGGAGCAATTGTGGGTGAGATTGCTGTTGAGAGTCCTGTAATCAATTTTGTGAAGGAAAGGCATACAGGCGAAGATGTGAGAGCGGATACGGCTGATTTCGCACAATTGGTAGATGATTTGATGCCGGTAACTATCAACCGTTTCGATATTCACAATGGTGAAATTCACTATCATGACCTGGAGGCGAGCCCCAAGCTTGATGTTGCTATGAAGAATATCAATGTGACAGCAACCAATCTCACGAATGTCACCGACAGTAAAGAACTGCTTCCGGCCACGTTAAAAGCCACCGGTGAAGCTTATCAGGGAATATTCTCTCTAAACATGAAGTTTGATGGGCTGGCAAACGTACCCACTTTTGATATGAATACCGAATTGAAAGGTCTGAATCTTGCATTGCTAAACGATATGCTTCGCGAATACGGCAATTTTGATGTGAAGAAAGGTACATTTAGCTTGTACGGCGAATTTGCGGCAAAAGAAGGGAAATTCGGCGGGTATGCAAAACCATTTCTGAAAAATCTGGATGTAGTGCAATGGAACAAGCAGGAAGGTGATGTACCCCAAATATTATGGGAAACCGTGGTTGGTACCACCGCAGAAGTTGTTCAGAATCAGCGAAAAGAACATCTTGCCACGAAAATTCCTATTAGCGGAAGCTTCGACAATGTGAATTTGAACAAATGGTATGCGATTAGTTATGTACTGCGCAATGCATTCCTGAAAGCGCTTCGTCCTTCGCTGGATAATTCAATCAATATCAATAAATTACAAGACAGTAAGAATAAAACATTCCTCGAAAAAGTATTTGGCGGCGATCCGGAAAAAAAAGAAGCCAGAAAAGAAAAGCGCGCTAAACGCAAAAGTGAAAGGAAGAAAAAATGATACTCAGGATTCGATTCAGGTTCGTTTTATTGACACTTCTGTTAGGTATTTTTGGTGTTGGTGCATACATCTTCATCAAGAAGCAAAAAATGCTAAACCTGCTTCTCCCAGAAATGACCGAAATCACGCTGATAGAAGCAAATATCCACAATGATACTGCTTACATTGAGGTGCATGGTGTTGTGGTCAACAGAGCTCCTTACCCGATGCACATAGATAGTATTGTTTGTGATTTAACGCTGGGTGGTACTAAATTAGTGTCTACCAACCAGTACGTTGGTGTGCACCAGGAAAGCGGAGATGTGGATACGGTGAGTTTTTCGGTTAAAATTCCGATCAGTCACACCCGAGAGAAAATTGACAGTTTGCAGAGTCAGGATTCAACCGGAGTTGCCATCCATGCCACAATTGTCTATTCAGGGTTCAGGCTCAAGCTAGCCAAGGGTAAAAGAATCCAGGTTCCGGTTCCGCCTAAGCTGCGGATCATCAAAACGGAAAGAAAAGAGCTGAGGTTAATTAAAAAAGATGTTCAGGTAGATTTGTTTCTGGAGATTACAAACGATGGAAAGAATCTGTCGCTTGATATTCATGATCTGCAATATGAACTCGTGATTGGTAACGACCTGACTACAAAAGGCTATTACCCTAAAGATTTATTTATCAGGCCGCGATCATCTTTAATTCTGAAATTTCCGTTGGATTTCACGATGAATCATCCAATGCAAACGATTCGGAAAATATGGAGTGATAACGATCGTGTACCATTCAAAATAAAACTGAGCGGTTTTCTCGATGCTGGTGAAATGAAACGAATTCCAGTCGTGATTTTTGCTTCCGGTAAAATGGAAATTGTGAACGAACAAAAGAAAAAGGCAGAAAAAAAGGCAAGGAAAAAGCGTGAAAAGAAAGCAAGGAAATCACGATAGACTATCCTTGCTTGCCCCAAACGATGTTTCCGATTACCGCCACCACTACTATTCCAACTACTACAATCATGCGATCAATTATTAACTGCGTCTTTAATAGAATGATACGTTCTGTTTTAAGAAGTTGGAAAAGAAAGTGCGCTGAAGTTGTGAACGGTGATTTGTATTGAGCGAACAGACGCTAAGACGTGGTAAAATGAATAACAAAAAAGTGATTAATATTGTAATATTACTATCTTATTGATTATCAATAGATTAACATCACAACCTCAACCTCACCGGATTCCGCAATAAATCCTGCTGCAGCACGTGAACCAGTAATTGATACATCTCCGGAGCTTCTTCTTTGAATAATCTCGGACGTTCAAAGAAGTTCTCGATACACACAGCAAAAAATTCCTGGTTGTTCGTAGCCGCATAATCTCGTAATAAGTTATGTGTTCCGTGTTTTATCCGGGATCGTTCATAAACGGCCAATTCATCAAAACGCTGCAAGTGTGTCTCGCTCAAAAAGCGGTACTCGTTGTTTTCAATACTATTTTCCAGGCGCAGTGCATGGGCCAATTCGTGTAATGCGAGATTTACACCGTTTTTTGATTCATGGCCTTCTTTCAGATCTTTCCACGAAAAGACTATGGCGCCTTCTCTGTGCGTTTCTCCTTTATGCCACTGACGCGTAACCGTCGACTGATAAGGACTAGGATAGATCACAATAGTCTTAAAATGCTCTAAACGGATATTATCAAACCCAAAGGTGATTTGTGCTGCATAAGATGCTATTACGGTTTTCATGTGAAAACTGACTTCATCAAAACCTCTTGCCAGGAATTCTTTTCCCCGGAAAAATAACCATGTTCGCTCTAAATAAAGTGCTTTTTCAGGTTCACTCAACTGATGATAATAATACGATTTTCGTTTCACCTCTTCGCACAAGCGTTCATAAGTTAAGACATCGCCTGATTCTCTTCTTTTCTTACCTCTCATTTTTCGGGCAAAAAAGAATGCAACTGTTAACGCTCCGCAAAATAGAATAAGAGTTGGTGCTACCATGCAAGTTCTTTTCAATAAAAACGTCTCATCAACCGGAGCCAATGAGACGTTAATATAGTTAATCGGAATGATTATTTTTTCTTAACCTTAAATCGCTTGCTGAAATCAAGTAAGATTGGAGTCGCTACACACAATGAAGAGTATGTACCGATTACAACCCCTACCAACAAGGCGAACAGGAATCCTTTAATTGCCGGCCCACCAAAGATGAACATCACCAACAATACAACGAATAGGATCATCGATGTATTGAATGTACGACTCAACGTAGTATTCAGCGATTTGTTGATGATCGCACCATGGTCATCTGTATCCTTATTCAGGTTCAGGTTCTCACGAATACGGTCATACACGATCACAGTATCATTCATGGAATATCCGATGACCGTTAGAATGGCAGCGATAAACGCTTGGTTTACATCCAAACTAAACGGTAAGAAACCATGCAGCAAGGCAAATACCGACAACACCACCATGGCATCGTGCGCCAAACTGACAATTGCACCCAATGAGTACTGCCATTGTCCGAATCGGATTAAAATGTAGGTAAAGATTGCTATCAGGGCCAATACAATGGCGATAGCTGATGATTTCCACAATTCATTGGAAACGGAGGCCGAGATACTACGTGATTCGGTGATTTCATACTCACCCATTTTATCTTTGCATTTATCCAATCCTTCTCTCAACTTATCAGTAACCTGTGCCGTTGCCGTATCAACTGCCAACAAGTAGTTGGTCGTGATCTCAACGTTGTAGTCGTTTGATTTTGTCTTAAGGTCAATGGAAGACACCTCTTTGTTTTCATCAACAAACACAGTAGATAATTTAGCACGCATGTATTCGATATCAGCTTTGTTTTCAAACTTAGCCACATATGAACGTCCACCGGTAAATTCAACACTTTGTTTCAAACCACGAGTCATCAATGCAACAACACCAAGAATAGTGATGGCAATGGAGAACATGTAGAAGTATTTACGTTTTCCAACCCAGTCAAATTTGAAGTTCTGGAACAACCCTTTCGAGAATTTGGTATTGAATGTTACTTCTTTTCCTTTTTCGATAGAAGAAGTAATGATCAATTTTGAAATCACAATTGAAGAGAACAATGACGTAAAGATACCGATGATCAATGTTGTAGCAAATGATTCGATCTCACCTGTTCCGAATACTTTCAGGATGATCGCAACCAATAAGTGAGTTACGTTGGCATCGATGATTGAAGGCAATGCTTTTGAGAAACCTACTGAAGTTGAACTTGCCAAATCGAGTCCTCTCGCCTGCTCCTCCCTGATCCTTTCAAAGATGAGGATGTTGGCATCGACCGCCGTACCAATCGTCAATACGATACCGGCAATACCTGCCAATGTCAATACAGCTCCAAATGATGCAAGCGCACCAAAGATCAAAATAACGTTTACGAACAAAGCAACGTTTGCAACCAAACCGGCTTTACCATAGTAGAAGTACATGTAAGCGAATACCGCTAAGAAAGCCAGTGCAAACGACACCAAACCTGCTTTTGAGTTTTCCGCTCCAATTGTAGGTCCTACTTTGGTTTGATCTTTAATGATACATGGTGCAGGAAGTGCTCCTCCGTTCAACAACCCAACCAAATCCTGTGCTTTTTCAATCGTGAAACCACCTGTAATTTCAGTGTTTCCGTCGTTGATCGGATTGATTACGCGCGGTGCACTGAACACGATGTTATCCATTGTGATAGCAATGCTACGGTTCTGAGGTGCATTTTTAGCAGTCATTTCCGACCATTTTCCGGTACCTTCCGGAGTCATACGCAAGTTAACCGTAGTTTCCTGCTTGTCCTGGTTACGCGAAACAAATGCCTCAGCGATATCCGTTCCACCTACCATTGCTTTTCCGTCTTCAGGAATCTTACAAGCGTAAAGCGTATACGCCATTTTCTTGCTTTTCCCTGATTCTTCCATTTCTGCAGACCACATGAATTTCAAATCCGGTGGGAACAATGCTTTGATGTCTCCACGATTCAAAATACGGTCAACCTGGTTACGGTTTTCAGCTGTCGCCGTTCCGATGCTTGCAAACATAGCAGGCGTCAACAGGTCAAACAATGCTTTTTGGTTCGGATTAGCGGCAGCAATTGGTTTGCTTGCAGCTTCTGCTTTTTTGATGGAATCCAAACGAGCCAATTCTGTCGAATCTTTCGTAACAGTAGTTGTGTCTTCTTCAGGAAGTTTAATCTCCGCCTGACGGGACATTACATTAGCTTGCGTTAACGGACCCTGAATTTCTTCTAAGTTGTATGTTTCGAAGAATTGAAGGTTTGCTGTTGATTGTAATTTATCAGCTACGGTTTTCTCATCCTGTACACCCGGTAATTCGATGAACAAACGGTTCATACGTGCATCGCGCTGAATATTCGGTTGCGCAACACCAAACTGGTTGATACGTTTTGTCATGATTTGCTCAACACCATCCATGGAGCTGGCCACTTTATCACGGAAGAACTCTTCTACTTCAGCATTGGAAGAAGTCGATTTCAACTCTTCGATTTCCGACGTATTCAATTCCTGAACCAATTTACGGCTCGGATACATGCGCTCGTATTCAGTGATAAACAATGAAATGAAGTCGCCACCTTTTGTTGTATGGATCGCGTAAGCTTTATCGTATGGTTTCTTGAAACCCATATCGAATTGGTTACGTGCATAACTTTTTACCAATTCAGGAATGGAAATTTCCAACGTTACACTCATCCCACCCACAAGGTCAAGACCGAAAGCCAAACTACGTTTCTTCACCGATTGGAAGTTGGAACCTAAAATAGGATACACTTCTTCTTCTGCACGTTCAGCCAACACCTGATTCAGGAATGCAGCTTTCGCCAATTCAAACGATTCCGGTTTAGTGAAATCTACTCGTGTATTGTTTGGAAGCGTTGCCTCAGTAGAGTCCATGGCGAACGTTTCCTTTTTTAAATCTTCAGCAAGAGCGGCAGCTTCTTTAGCAGCGTCTTTCTCAACATTACTTGCAACCAGGGTAAACGAAAGTTGATAAATACACACGGCAGTTAACACAATCGTCAGAAACCAGAAAAATCCTTTATTACGCATTTCTTATTTATTAAGCCCGCAAATATAGAATTTACAGTTGTCAATGTCAACTTAGCGGTGAAAGCTTTTGAAAATAAATAGTTGATAACTCTTTAAAGCGACATAAAACCAATTGGTTATACGGTCACTTTCGGCTGATTTCTTTCGAAAATTCGACCAGTTTAGTCGCAAAATTAGCCCACGAGTGCTTCGTCTTTTCCACTTCCAGCTGCTGCGCGAATGGTTCTTTTAATCCTTCGGTAAAATAACGCAGGATCGCCTGGGTAAGTAATGCAGCGTCAGGTTGATCGACAATCAAACCGGTTTTTTCGTGCTGCACCAATTCCTTTAAACCACCTGTATCTGTAGCGATAATGGGCAAATTGAAATGCATGGCAATGGATGTGATTCCACTTTGAGTTGCCGATTTGTATGGAAGCACGCACACATCAGCCGCAGAAAAATAAAGTGGTACTTCCTGATCACCGATGTAGTGATTGAACAGTTTTACTTTGTCCTGAACGCCCAGTTTTTTAATTTGCTGCTCGTACTTTTCAAATGAGCCGTACACTTCGCCTGCGACCACCACACAATAATCATCTGTTAATGAAGCAGTAGCATCCAGCAAAATGTCTAATCCTTTGTAATCACGAATAAAACCAAAGAAAAGAATGATCTTTTTCGAAGGATCGATTCCCAGTTTTTTGCAGGCATCTTCCCGGTCTAAACGTTCACCGAAATGATCGTACAACGGATGATCGATTCGCAAGTATTTTGCATCGGGTTTCAGCGAGAGCAAATCTTTCAATACACTATCCGACATCACCACAAAACCATCATTGTGCTTTAAGAAATAACGGTTAAAGGGTTTGTCGAAAAAGCGGTGTTCGTGAGGAATGACGTTATCCAAAATACTGATTCGGGTAGTTGAACGCCGCATTTTTTTTGCAACAGTTCCCAGCGACGGCCCGAAGAATGTCATCCAGTATTTCGTGATGAATAAGTCAGGTTCGAATTGGTTGATTTTACGGGCTGTGGACCAATACGTAAACGGATTAATGGAATCGAGCCAGCGCTTGGTTGGAATGGGATCTGCCACGTCTTTTTCCGTTACCAGCTGCGTTTCGCCCGGGAACAAAAAGTCCGGGTATTGGCGTGTAAATGTAACCGCCTGCAACGTATGCTCCTGCTTTTCAAGCTCACGGTACAGATTGGCATTGAACTGGGCAATGCCGCCCCTGTAAGGATAAAGCGTTGATAAAAAAGTGATTTTCATAGTTTTAAGTCCGCTTAAATCAACGTAACTACACGGTCAATTGCGGCAGCAACTTCGGCAGCAGATAAATCATGCATACACGATTGGCTGCGTTTGCAGGTGTTTCCGTAATAGCATTCGCAATTGGTTGACGGTTCGATGATTTCTCCGCGTCCGTATAATTCAAATTCGTGTTTGTTGAAAATATTATTCATCAGCACCATTTTCTTTTGCAAGGCTGTGGCAATGTGCATCATCATGGAAACCTGCGTTAAAATCACATCGCAGCCGTCTGTAAGAGCAATAAATTCTTCCAGTGAAAAATGTCCCGGATAATAAGTCCCGGTTTGCTCCGACATTGTTTTATTTTTCTCGTCCTCGAGGCTTCCACCAAGAAATACCGGGAAATAACCTTTTGCTTTAAGAGTTGCAGCTAATTCCTGCCAGCTATCAACGGGCCAAAGACGTGTGTTCCAGCGCGGACCGCAACCGGTGTTTAATCCTACAATTACTTTTCCGACTGCCAATTCCTGTAAACGTTCTTTCCAGATTTTGGCCAACGTTTCGTTTTTATGAATGAGGTAGGATTCGTTTTCAAACGTTCGGTGACAGATTTCAAAAATTTCCTCGGGATAACTTTTGGTGTTTTCCTGCGAAAGGCTGTCGAAAAAACCGGTCATTAATTTATGTGTCGCTGCCGGTGTTGCCGGAGCCAATTGGCCGTTGTTGGAGATGTATCCGAATTTCTCCGGTGCAGAAACAGCTTTCAGCAACAAACAGGCTTCAGGTTCTTTATCAAGATTGATTGCAATATCAAATTCCGAATGCTGAATGAGTAACAGCGAAAAAGCATCGGGTTTTAAAATGACATTAATGCTGTCTTTTGGTAATACTTCTGGTGATTGCGTGAGCCAGGTAATGTGACAATCGGGGAATTCTTCCCTGAATTTAACAACGAGCGGAGTGGTACGAATGACATCACCCAACGCGCCCAGTTTGATGATCAGAATGCGTTTTGATACCGGTCTGTAAACATCGCACGTACACACGACACCTGTCTGTTTATTCGGAGCACACGGAATACTTCCTCTGAAAAAGACACAATCCTGACGTACATTTTCAAATCCAATATCGGACATAGAAATTTGTTTGGAGCAAAAATAATGGGATTTATCAATTGAAAATGTAAAATTGAAAATTGAAAAGAAGGTCTGACCTAAATTGATTGTGATTTCTCATTGAATACTTTTCTTGAATCACCTTTTCAATTTTACATTTTCAATTTTACAATTCATTACTCTGTTCCGTAGTCAATCAATCGCATAATCAACTCTTTCCCTTTTACTACGTTAGTGGTATCCAGGTTGGAAAAATGAAAATCTTTGTAATATTTATGGTACATTCCTATTCCTTTGGCATAACTCTCGTACTGGCGACGATGATCAACAAAATCTTCCTGGTCTTGCAAATCAACCGTCACAGTAGATTCGAATGAGAATCCGTTGATCGAGGCCGGTTCATGAATTTCGCTGTAGTAACAATCCAATTTTTTGAGCATATTGTACGCGTTACAATTCCATTCCTTGTACTTAGTTGGCGCGAACACCAATTTAATCGTACGTTGATTCTCTTCCACCAACTCAGCTTTGCCGGAAGTAATTATACAACTCCAGATATCCTGTAAAACCCAGGGCTGGTTTAAACTATCTCTGAAATAACGTTCATAACGACGGGCAACGCGACCTTCATTGTCTGTAATCGTATCTCCGATTTTGGTTTTTATGTAATAATAAAGCGTTTCGTTCAATCCGAGGGCGTCATCAATGTTGATTTCACGAACGGAATACGTAATATATCTTCCCTGTTCCATCGGAAAATAATCGTAATGCATATCTACAGGATCGTTCTTTTTACAGCCATGCAAAGAAACAATGGCGATGAAGGTGATCCCGAAAAAAAGCTTCGATCGTAAATTCATAGTAGCAGGTTTAGCGAATTGAAAATGTAAAATTGAAAATTGAAAAGGAAGGAAGTCTCTCCTTTTCAATTTTACATTTTCAATTTATAATTATTCTGTTCCGTAGTCAATCAATCGCATAATCAGCTCTTTCCCTTTCACCACATTTAAAGTGTCGGCATTGGCGATCCGGAAGTGTTTGTAATGTTTGTAGTACATCCCTACTCCTTCTGCGTATTGTTCGTATTTACGACGGTAATCAACCAGACTATGGAAATCTTCCTGCTCTACGGTGACTGTTGATCCGAATGAAAATCCGTTGATTGAAGCCGGTTCATAGATTTCATCGTAGTAACAATCCAGCGCATCTAATGAGTTGTAAGCGTTGCAATTCCATTCCTTGTATTTATCAGGAGCGAATACCAGTTTGATCGTGCGTTGATTTTCCTCGACCAATTCAGCTCTTCCACCATATACAATGGTTGTCCAGATATCCTGTAAATTCCACGGATGATTTAAACTATCCCTGAAATAACGTTCGTAACGACGAGCAATACGGCCTTCATTATCGGTAATGGTATCGCCAATTTTGGCTTTTACGTAATAATTAAGCGTTTCATTTAGCCCGATAGCGTCATCAATGTTGATTTCACGAACCGAATACGTGATGTAATGGCCCTTGTCTATCGGATACAATTCATAGTGAAAATTAGGCGGCTCATTGTCTTTTTTACAGCCTATTAAAGCGGCCGAAAGAATGATGGTCAACACAAAAAAATGCTGTAATCGCAAATCCATTGATGTAGTTTTTGCTAAAAATACAATTTTAGTTGTTTCCCGTTCCGGCAAATGAACAAAGAGTGGTGCTGACTGAAAAAACTAGCCATTCGGACTAATTCCCAACGCTTTCATCTGGCGCATTTTTTCTTCCAGTTCCTTTCCTTCTAATTCGCGGCCGTAATAGAAGTATTTTTTTCCGGTTTCTTTTCCGGTATTGTCATACGTTGCGCACCAGCCGTGGCGTTCACCTTTTTTGTAGCGCTCAAGAATCATCTTTTTCCCGTCGGGATGATTGATGGTGAAAAGTCCTTCTTTGGCGCCTTTTACATACGTTCCTTTACTTTTGATGGTGCCGCTTTCGAAATATTCGATCACTTCGCCTTCCAGCACGCCATTTACGTAATTGGTAACTTTTGCAGGTAATTGGCGCTTGTCTTCAGGATCTTCCGACACATAATAAACGGTTGTTTTACCGTGAAGCTGATCTTTGAGATAGGTTTCTTTTTTACTCAACCTTCCGGAAGGCCCGAAATAATCCCAAACGCTGTCTTTGAGTTGGTTTTTATAGATTCCGCGGGCAAATAAAACACCCGATTCATGGTACATCAATGCGGCTGATCTTCCAGTTTTTTCGTCGTGTTTAATCACCGCCTTCACTTTGGTCGACGGATAATAATAGGTAAACGTTCCGACAGGTTTATCGTCTTTGAACTGTCCTTTGTACTCAAAAGCAGTTGACTTAGGATACGATTTCTGCCATGGACCTTGTTTTTTGCCCTGAGCGTCTGTTTTATTGACTGCCTGGGCCATTGCTGTAGCTGTGAAAAAAAGTACTGCTATTAATCCGAAAAACTTCATCATACCAATTGTTTTATTCCTTCATAAAGCGACGAAACGGTTATGTCTGCCGATTCATGGTTTTCCATATTCTGTGACACAAAAACAGTTTTCATGCCAAGATTTTTACCGAATTGAATATCTGAGTCAGAATCGCCGATCATCACCGATTTTTTAAAATCGATTTCCGGAAAATCCTGCTTTGCCTGTAGCCCCATTCCCGCTTCGGGTTTGCGAAAACCTTCTCCGCTCCCGGCTAATTCAGGCGCAAAATAATAACGATCAATCCGGCCGCCTGCCTCATTAATCAATTCAGTTGCATAAGTGTGAATGTCAAAAAGGTTACGCTCTGTCATGATTCCTTTGCCGATTCCCTGCTGGTTGGTGACCACTACAATTCGTCCAAAAGTCTGTGCTGCAACGCATAACGCTTCGGCAACTCCGTCAAGCAATTCAAACTCGGCCACCGATTTCACGTAATCACCCATGAGCCGTTTGTTGATAACGCCGTCGCGATCGAGAAAAAGGGTCCACGATTGATCAATATTCCAATTCATCACAACTTTCAGGCTTTCAGATTTCTTTCTCTACGAGGTAGACATTTCTTGTGGAAGAATTTCTTCCTACCAGTTCAGCCAGGAAACCTGCCAGGAAAAACTGGACTCCCATGATCATTGCGGCCAGTGAAATATAGAATTCGGTGCGCGAAGCAATCAAACGTCCGTGTGTATTGAAGAATAATTTGCTGATTCCGAGATAAAATGCGAAGCCAAAGCCAATGATGAACAACAAGGTTCCCATCGCACCGAAAAAGTGCATCGGTTTCTTCCCGAATTTCCCCATAAAAACCACCGACATCAAATCGAGCGGACCATTGAGGAAACGGTTCAAACCAAATTTTGTGGTGCCGTATTTTCGTGATTGGTGAATGACCACTTTTTCTCCGATTTTCGGAAATCCGGCGTATTTGGCCAACGCAGGAATATAACGGTGCATATCGCCGTAAAGTTCAATGCTTTTTACCACTACCCGCTTGTAAGCTTTGAGTCCGCAATTAAAATCGTGCAGGTAAATACCTGTTAATCTGCGTGCTGCCCAATTGTATAATTTGGTTGGAATGGTTTTGGTAATAGGATCGTAGCGTTTCTTTTTCCAACCCGAAACCACATCAAAATCTTCTTCAATGATCATACGGTAGAGTTCCGGTAATTCTTCCGGAGAATCCTGTAAATCGGCATCCATGGTGACTACCACGCAGCCCTTAACAGCTTCGAATCCTTTTTGCAAAGCGGCCGATTTTCCGTAGTTGCGTTGAAATTTGATTCCGCGCACGTTCGGATCTTTTGCCTGCAGGGATTCGATGACTTCCCACGATCCGTCTTTACTTCCATCGTCAACAAACACGATCTCGTATGACAATTGTTGTCCGTTCAAAACACGAACGATCCAATCATGCAATTCAGGAAGCGATTCGGCTTCGTTGAATAACGGTACTACGATGGATATTTCCGGTTGCTGCTCCAATGATTTCAATTTTGTAACAAAAATAACGATTCTATCGGCATTGCGACGTGTGGAATGAAACAGTCATTAACAGGTTGGGTTTGATAACCAATCATAATTTAACAAAACGAATTGTTTGACCAGATGATTGCAGGAAATAAATTCCGGCATCTAAACCTGCTAATGGTATTTCAGTTGAACCGTTATTGAGTTTCCCAATGCGGACAACAGTTCCTGCTGGCGTCACAAGCATATAGGTTTCATCCGAAACACTGATTACGGACAGTTTATCCTGTGCCGGATTCGGGAATACATTTATCAACTGCTTTTCGGGTGTATCCAAGCCTAAAATGTCCTGATCAGTGATGAAAAACACATCGATACCTGCTTCGGTGACGTTGATATCCGGCGCATCGTCTGCTACGGTAACAATCAGTTGCATATCTGCAGTTGGCTGAATGAAATCGGAAATATGGAAACTTGCCGGTAACCAGTTAATCTCAAATCCAGTCGGTGGATATTCCTCTAATTTCACCTGGGTGATTCCGTTTGAAAGGAAAATTTCCAGGGTATCATCGATCTGTGCCGGGCCGTATTGACAAAAGAACCAGGCTTCATAATACAGGTAGGGATCGGGAATGCCCGACAAATCAAACACCGGGGAATATAAGGTTACACGGCCATTATCCACATCATCGAAATCGGAACTAACGGTGTTATCTGCATTCCCTGTGACATAAGCATATCTTCCACAATCGTAATAGGAATCAAATGGTGGTGCGGCGGTATCGGCTGCTGTGATTGGAATTCCACGCTCCCACAAGCCCGTTGTTGCGCCTGTTGCAGTGGCTGTCCAGCCAAAATCGAATGAAAAATCGTCGTAATATCCCTCGACTAATGTTATGACAAGCGTTCCTGTTGATGCGTCGAGTACGTATTCATCACAATTGGTGTTGTAGCCCCATTTACCGGCAGTAACAGTGGAATTTCCCGGATAATAAAGCTGGAAATCACTTTCTCCAAAACCATTTGTCTGCCCTTCCTGGGTCATTTGCGGCACTTCAATACGAACGTCGGCATCAATGATCGGATCTCCGTTTTCATCCTGTACGATCACCATTAACGAAAACGGCGGAATTGGCACTAAATCAATGGTATCCATGATTAAAATTCCATTGGCGAAATTCACCGGTTGCGTTTGCGGATAATAGGCTACTTTATAGAAATCAACGCTTTGTGTTCCGTTGGTCATTGTTCCAACTGCAAATTCGCCCTGAGCGTTTGAAAGATCGGTTTGCGGATTGTTGTTGATGGTTACGGAAACATCGGTCAGTGGATTTAAATCCGAAGCATCGCGTACCAAACCCTCGTAATAAGCGGGTTTCACAAAAGTCGGCTGCAAAATAAACAAGCCTTCGCTGATGTCGGATGCCAGTTGCAAGCCCGAAGGTAAAAACGGATAAGCGCCCCAGCTTCCGTTGAATGTTCCGGTTTCAAGCGGATGGGTGTCATAATTGGCGATTTCAACCAGGTTATGCGGACGACTCATATCATGAATCGTGATTCCGTCAGTGTAATAGGATGAAACGATGAGTGAATCGTCTAAAATAAAGGCATTGTGCGGTATGATATTGAGTCCGGGACTGCTGCGAATGCGGTCAACTTCGTGTATGTCATCCGGATTTGAAACGTCGTATAAAGTCAGGTAGGAACCTGCAATTTCGTCGGTTGTAACGGCATATTGGTCATCAGAGGTTACCCAAACGTTGTGCGTAAAACTATTCGGTGTGATTTGCGTTCCGATCAATACAGGATTGGCATGGTCGGTGATTTCAATCGTCGACAGGAATCCTTCACCGATGTGTGCTCCATAAAGCATGTTTCCTTGTGCAAATGCATCGTGGCAATACCAGGTATCAAATACTCCAACTTCAATCGGGTTCATGGGATCGGTATGAATATCCAGGATGATCATTCCACCATTTCCGCGATTGGCACCACAGATGTAAGCCCAACCTCCAGTGGTATCAATAAAAACATCATGAGCACTGGACCATGTTTGGCCAATAGGCCCGAAATAATTGGTTGTCGGTAACACGTTTGATGCCGGCAAAGGACTCATATCAATGATCAGTAAACCGTCGTCGGCTTCTGTGGTAACGTACGCATAATCGCCGTAAACCTGTAAATCGCGCCAGATAGATTCCGTGCCTGGTTCCCAGAAAACTTCAACCGGGTTGGCAGGATTGGCCAGGCTGACAATTGAGGTTCCCTGTGAGGTTCCCACAAGCGCGTATTCGATTCCGGTTTCGTCGACATAACCCCAGCAATCGTTGAGTTCTACGCTGTGAAGTGCCATATAATCAACATGGCCTACGAGTGACATGTTTAATTGCGAGAATGCAGTTGATCCGATGAACAGACCTAGAGAGAGGAAAAGGATGCGTTTAATCATGGCCACAAATTACGAAGAAAACGATTGTTGGTCAAGTGGGGTTGCGTGGGAGCTGAAAGCTTGCTCACTGAACCCGCAGATGGGCGTGGAGTTGGAAATTATTGGGCTGAAGAATTGGGATTGGATGGTGTAAGAAGGTTTCCCTCTGAACCCGCAGATATTCTAAAGAATAAACAACGCTGCAATAATGAAAATGACCACAATTGCGATGTATTGCCACACGTCTACGAAATAAGGGAAATACTTTTTATAGGCTTCCTTAAACTTACTCATGGCGCGAAGATAAGGATTATTTGCCTGATTTTTGGTTGGGTTGAACTACATTTTAAACCAAAAAACAAATGAGACAACCAGTAACGGCCATCTCATTGTTTTGTTCGTTGAACAATTTCTTACTGCCTAAACTCTATCAATAAAAGCGGTAAGCGACTGTTGCCTGAATCCAAACGTTTTTATAACGGGGCGTGGTGGATGTTCCGTCGCCATTGTTGTGGAATAAATCCCATCCGCCACGGCCACCTACTACAAAGTGCTTCATGGTAAGATCTATGCCTCCGACAAAACACAATGTATTCTTGCGAATGTCATCGTTTTCAAATTCCTGTTCTTGCTCAATGCTGGTAACACCGTTGCTGAACACATCTTTTTGACTTATCAGGTAGGAGAACTGAGGTCCGGCCATAATGCTAACAAACTCCATTGGTTTTATTACAAAAAACACCGGAACATCAATATAGTTAGTAGTTCGCTCCACTTCGTAATACCCGTCAAGGATTCTTCCGCTGGCTTGAAATCCCTTTTGTGAGTAGAGAATTTCGGGCTGGATACCGATTAGTTTTCCAATCGGAATAGCTACAAAAGCTCCACCAACAAAGCCAAATTTGGCATCGGCATCGAATTCTTCACCTTCGGAATCGTATACATTGGAATAGTTAGTTCCTACTTTCAATCCAAATGTGAATCTTTCACGGATATCGGTATCATCTTGTGCTGTAGCCATAAACGGGCTGGCCATTAAGGCAATCAATACTATTTTCTGTATCGTTTTCATGGTGTATTTTGTGATTGTTAAAGGGAAAAACTTTATTGTCGCTCCCCAACTAATTATAATGTGTTATTTACTGTTCATCATTTCTTTCAATTCCTGACCAAGTTCGATCATATCATTGTTGAATTCTTCCTTAAATTCCTGCCATTGACCATCACCTTGTGCCTTGTAATTGTCCATTTTGATTTTCATGAGCTCATTTTCGGCTTTTAATTCAGCGACCTTTCCCTTGTGTTGGGCTGAGTTTGCTTTCTCTAAGTCGGCAATCAATTGTTCGTTGACTGCAATTTTAGCTGCTGTCTCTTTCTTGTATTCTACTATATCGCTCAAGTAGGCTTCTTGTGCTTCCTCCAGTTTATCGTTGGCTTCGGTTACATCTTCTTTCGCTTCGTCCAATTTTTCGGAAGAACTGCTGCAAGCCGTCAAAAAAGCCATTGAAAACAATGCGCTAAGTGACCATACTGCTACTGCTTTTTTCATCTGTTTGTTTTTAAGTGATAATTGAGTTTGTTGATTGAAGTAAAACCAACTGGTTGCTTCAATGCCTGGTGCAAAGGTGACCTTGATACCTGCATACATCGTTGCAATCAAATAAGATATGATTACATAAATCACATGTATTTGGCATTAATGACGCGTTTTTAGAAAGATTGTGGTAACGGTGAGGATTTCGGGTTAGGCTACGTTATCTTTTTAACGTGAGTTCGGGATAAGAACTCACGTTATTTAAACAAAAAAAACAGTGAGACAACCAAAGGCGATTTGTCTCACTGTTCTGTTTGGGAACATCTTTTACCGTCTCAACTCTATCAATAAAAACGGTAAGCGAGTGTTGCTTGAATCCAAACATTTTTATAACGAGGTGTGGTGGATGTTCCGTCTCCATTATTGTTGAATAAGTCCCATCCGCCACGACCACCGATTACGAAGTGTCTAACGTTAATATCTACTCCACCGACAAAACACATGGTGTATTTGCGGATATTGTCATTTTCGAATTCCTGTTCCTGCTCCACACTGTTTTCTCCATCACTTAGTACATCTTTTTGGCTTACCAGGTAGGAGAACTGTGGTCCGGCCATGATGGTAAAAATAGGCGCAGGTTTTACGAGAAAAAACACCGGAACATCAATATAATTGGTTGTCCGGTCGATGACATATTGTTCACCGAGCAAAATACCGCTTCCCTGAAATCCTTTTTGAGAATAGAGGACTTCGGGTTGAATGCCTATTAATTTTCCGATTGGCAGCGAAACGAAACCACCACCAACAAAACCAAATTTGGCATCGGCGTCGAATTGTTCACCTTCAGAATCGTAAACGTTGGAATAATTGGTTCCGCCTTTGATCCCGAAAAGGATGGTTCCCCGTACATCAGGCGATATGATCTCAACTTGTGAAATCGCGGTAAACGGGCTAACAAGTGCAGCTAGCAGTAAACTTTGACAAATCGTTTTCATGGTGTGTGATTTTTACTGTTATCTTTTTGAGTGAACCAGGTCTCTGAGCCAGGGAACTGGTTTACTAATTTCCTGGATTCTGATTCTCTTTACTATTCCACTCTTTTTTTAATCCGGAACTCATTCAATCTGTGGCTCAATTCAAGCATTTCTTCGTTGAATTCCTTTTTAAATTCCCGCCACTCAGCTTTACTTCTGGCTCCAAAGTTTTCCAGTTTCATTTTCAAAACTTCGTTTTCAGCTCTTAACTTTTCCACCCCTTTTCTATACGCAGCCTGATTTTCTTTCTTTTCTTCCTCAGACAACACAAGAAAATCTGCAATCGTTTGCTCATTATCAGCAATTTTTGCTCTGGTTTCTTGCTTGTATTCTTCGACCTCTCTCAAATAAGTTTCATTCGCTTCGTCCAACTTTTCGTTGGCCTCAGTTACACCTTCCTCTGCTTTTTCCAATTCTTCAGAAGAACTTGTGCAAGACATTAAAAAGGCCATTGAAATCAAGGCGCTAAGCGTCAATACGGTGATTGTCTTTTTCATGATGTTTTGTTTTATGTGAGCATTATTCCGGACTTACCTGAAGGAACTAAATATTGCTTCAAACTTGTCTTTAACAAAGATTGCGTACCCATTCAAAAACACCGTTACAACGAAATGCGACAACCTTATATAAATCACACATTTACAATTAATTAAGAAATTTTCGAAACAAAAAAAGCATCCATCAATTTGACTTGATGAATGCTTTTCAAAGATTTGTTTTTATAAATAAAGTTTTAACTACTTTGTTTATTAAAACAACCTTTACCTATCGACTGTAACCCACTGCTACTGCCATTTCTTTTGAAAATCCTGTTCAAATTTTCATCCTCGTATGTATAATACTAAACCAATACTATAGTGTAAATTTCCTGAAACTTTCCTCCTAAAGCATTGTAACCTGCTTTAAAAAAATTACATAAATCACAGGTCTTCAAGATTAACAAACCTTCTTTCTTTGAGTTGTTTGTAAAATGAGGGTGACAGTCCGGTGATTTTTTTGAACTGATTTGACAAATGGGCCACACTGCTGTAATTCAGCAAATCAGCTATTTGAGTCAGATTCAATTCATCGTAAAGCAACAATTCTTTCACCCGTTCAATTTTGAGATTAATGATGTATTGTTGAATTGTTGTACCCTTTACCTCTGAAAAAACATTTGCCAGATACGTGTAATCATAATTCAACTTCGCACTTATATAATCAGAGTAATTAATGTGCGGCAATTCGTCGGTGTAATGAACCAATTCAATAACCACAGCTTTAATGCGCTCAATAAGAATAGTACGCTTATCGTCCAGTAATTCCAAACCGACAGCAGCCAACTCGTTTTTAAGCTCAAGCCATTGTTCCTGCGTCAGTTCTTCCATAATCTCAACTGTTCCCAATTCAACCACCACAGAATGCAGCCCCAACTTGTTGAGTACCTCTTTTACCACCAGTTTGCAACGCAAACTAGCCATGTATTTGATATACAGCTTCATAATGATTCCTCTTAAAATTAAACGACCTTTTCTTTTTCCTTCCGGATCTCGTCCGGGTTTCATCCCAGTTGAATAAAACAATTTCCTGCTTTAAACAGCTGTTATAATCGGTAACATATTGATTTGAGTGGAAAGGTTACGCTACTAAAGGTACGGAATTCTATACTCGGTGAAAAGGGTTTAACACTAATAGTGACTTTTTTTCACATTAATTAATACTGCCCTGACTTTTTGTCACTAAATCTGACTTTTTCGGGTTTGGTTTAGGATTTGACGATTGAAACCCGAATTTACAAACAAAATAAAACGTCATGGATAATAATCAATTTACCATAAAGACGCAGGAAATCATCCAGGCTGCACAAGAAACCGCGCTTCTTGCAGGTAATCAAGCGGTGGAAAATCCGCATTTACTGAAGGGGATTTTTTTGAAAGACTCGGATGTTGTTCCTTTCATATTGAAACAAAACGGCGTAGACCAGGAAATGCTCGAACAAGCCCTCGACCGGATCCTTTCTACCTTTTCTAAAGTCTCGGGAGGTGATATTTACCTTTCGTCCAAAGCACAGCAAACCTTACAGCAATCAATCGTATTGGCAAAACAACAGGGCGACGAATACGTTTCGGTTGAAATGCTGTTTGTGGCTTTGCTGGAAAGCAACGACCAAACCGGACAATTACTCAGGGACAGCAAAATCACTAAAAAACAAGTAATCTCAACAATAATGAATCTGAGAAACGGAGCAAAGGTTACTTCAGATAACCAGGAAGGAACGTATAAATCATTGGAGAAATACGCTAAAAACCTCAATGAACTGGCCAAGTCAGGGAAATTGGACCCTGTGATCGGTCGCGATGACGAAATCCGTCGTGTTCTTCAAATTCTTACGCGAAGAACCAAAAACAATCCGATCCTGATCGGTGAACCCGGTGTTGGTAAAACAGCCATTGCCGAGGGAATTGCACACCGGATCATTGACGGTGACGTACCCGAGAACCTGAAATCGAAAATCGTTTACTCCCTTGATATGGGCGCATTGATCGCCGGGGCCAAGTATAAAGGTGAATTTGAGGAACGACTCAAAGCAGTGGTGAAAGAAGTAACCAGCGCCGAAGGTGAGATCATCCTTTTCATTGACGAAATCCATACTTTGGTTGGAGCCGGTGGCGGTGGTGAAGGTGCAATGGACGCAGCCAATATTTTGAAACCGGCGCTTGCACGTGGCGAACTGCGGGCTGTGGGCGCGACTACGCTGAATGAATATCAAAAATACTTTGAGAAAGATAAAGCGCTCGTGCGTCGTTTCCAGCCCGTGTTGGTAGATGAACCGGATACGGAAGATGCGATCTCCATTTTGCGTGGAATCAAAGAAAAATACGAGAATCACCACAAAGTACTGATCAAAGATGCCGCGATCATTGCAGCGGTTGAATTGTCGCAACGCTACATCACAGAACGTCATTTACCGGATAAAGCCATTGACCTCATCGATGAAGCTGCATCGAAATTGCGGATGGAAATCAATTCGAAACCTGAAGAACTGGACGAATTGGAGCGTAAAATCATGCAACTGGAAATTGAACGCGAGGCCATTAAACGCGAAAACGATAAGGCGAAACTGGAACATTTGGGGAAAGAACTCTCCACTTTAGTTGAACAACGTGATGCGTTCAAAGCGCGCTGGCAGGCTGAAAAAGATGTGATCGACGCCTTGCAAAAAACCAAGGAAGCTATTGAGCAATTCAAACTGGAAGCCGATCAGGCAGAACGAATGGGCGATTACGGTAAAGTTGCCGAAATCCGTTATGGCCGGATCAAAGAAGCTGAAGCTAAACTGGAGGAACTGAAAAGTGATCTGGCAACGATGCAGGTTAACAGTAAAATGATCAAGGAGGAAGTCGATGCCGCAGAAATTGCGGATGTTGTTTCCAAATGGACAGGAATTCCGGTTTCTAAAATGATCGAGAGTGAGAAAGCGAAATTACTGAAACTGGAAGAAGAACTTGGCAAACGTGTCGTAGGCCAGGAAGAAGCGATCAGTGCACTTTCTGATGCCGTTCGCCGCAGCCGGGCAGGTTTGCAGGATATGCGTAAGCCCATCGGATCGTTTATATTTCTGGGACCGACTGGTGTTGGTAAAACCGAATTAGCAAAAGCCCTTGCCGATTATTTGTTCAATGACGAACACGCGATGACGCGAATAGATATGTCGGAATACCAGGAAAAACATAGTGTGAGCCGTTTGGTTGGAGCGCCTCCGGGATATGTCGGTTATGATGAAGGTGGGCAGTTGACCGAAGCGGTTCGTAGAAAACCCTACTCGATCATTTTGCTCGATGAAATTGAAAAAGCGCATCCGGATGTATTCAATGTTTTGCTCCAGGTGTTAGATGATGGTCGTTTGACCGATAATAAAGGCCGTACGGTGAATTTCAAAAACACGATCATCATTATGACTTCCAACTTAGGATCGCACCTGATCCAGGAAACATTTGAAGGCGTGAAAGAGGACGGTATGGATGAAGCGATGGAAAAAGCCAAATTCAAAGTGATGGAATTGCTGAAAGCGACCATCAGGCCTGAGTTTTTGAACCGTATTGATGAAACGATTGTGTTTACACCGCTCAACAAACGCTATATAAAGGCGATTGTACAATTGCAGCTGAATCAGTTGTCGGAAATGCTGCAGGAGCGCGGAATTCGCATGAACATGACCGAAGAAGCCAAAGCGCATATTGTGGAAGTTGGTTTTGATCCGAATTTCGGGGCACGGCCTGTGAAACGTGTTATTCAAAAACAAGTACTTAATGAATTGTCGAAAGCTTTGCTCGCAGGAACTATTGACACGGAGAACACAATTGTGATGGATATTTTTGACGGAAAGATCGTATTCCGTAAACCGATTTCGATTGACGAGGAGATTGTTTTGTAAGCGATTCCTCAGATGATACTTTACTTGCCAGAGTGGCGCAGATTTCCACAGATGTAAAGGAAATTTGTGCCATTTTGGTTTTACAACCACTCATCCGCCTGCGGCTGATGCTTTTTCTTTTCCCACAAATGCACGGATTCGAGCTCGGCTAACACCCTCGCATAACAATGAATACATTATAAAAGTAATGAATCAGCGCTGCCGTTAGGAGCGCTAAAATCTGTGTATTCTGTGGGAGAAAAGCCCGCAGTAGCAACAAGTCGGATTCACAAAAACTTCTTATATCCTTCCATCACCCGTTGCAGGATCATGGCCTGAACACGTTTGGAATATTCCTTTTTATTGGAAAGAAAAATGATCAGTTGGATTTCATCGAGCATGCCCAACACAATGCCTAGCAACTGATTGCGCAATGCCAGGTTGGAAGTAAGCGCAGTGGTGATAAACTGACGTTGTTTCCGTTCGGGTAAATCGATAAATCCGGGATTGAGCGACCGCATAGCCTCAACGGTTACCAAACACAAGCTGGCATTCTGAAACTTCAATACTGGCCGCAACACCGTATTTTGATAACGCTCGTCTTCGCTAACATCATGGCGGTCTTCAAAGAAAACGGGCTCGAGTAAATCGGCGCGCTGAAGTGGAATACTCATTATTGTTTTATTGTTTTTACAATTTAATGATTTTTGTACGTGTCATTATTCCTGAATCACCTGTAAACAGTACAACATAACATGCAGCTGGTAAATCGTTTACGATAAAGGTATGGTTTCCTGCGGTAATTGTAGCCGATCGTACCACTTGTCCTTCGGTAGTATAAATAATCGCTTTTCCGTTTTCTTTCGCATCAAATTCAAAACTTTCGTTTACCGGATTCGGATAAGTTGCTAAAGTTGTTTCTTCGTGCTCATTCACATCCAGTGAAAAATAATCCATTTTATAAATATGTAACGTATTTTGACTGTCGGAAGTTGTTGCAAGAAACAAATCACCTGTCTGATTATAATACACATCATAAAACGTGTGATCGTCTAAATTGTGGTTGAATGACGTCCATGAATTTGAGCCGGTGTTGTAACGAAGCAATGGTGCGACTGGAAAGCTAAACTTGTTAAACGCGTAGGAAATGTAATTATTCACGGGACTCACTGCCAAACCATAAAGCATTGATGCGTAATCATATCCGTAATTGACAGGTGTCTGGATAGTGCTTCCCAATCCACTTGTGGTATTATACTTTTTCACTTGCATATAATAACCGTTTCCGTTGTTATAATTCATACCAAGAATCAGTTCATTGGTTGCGCCATATTTGAATCCCAATTTCAAGCGAGAGATCTGGTCTATTGTTACTGCATTATCCAAATCACTCCAGGTATTCCCGTTGTATTTTGTGATCATAGCCTGAAGACCTGTCGACTGAAATGCAGCAAACAAATCGCCGGTAGCTTGATTCACCTCTATATCCGTGCTAATCATTGTTGTTTGGTAATCCGAAAAACCAACCGGCGCAGGAATCGAATCAAAACTATCGGTCGAAAAATCATATTTTTTCCAAAGTATAGCATCATTGCCTTCCCTGAAGATCGTGTACGGAATGTTATTCGTGTGGTCAACCGCCATCATGCACGAAGTAGCAGCTCCGCCAGAAATCACTACAGGATAATAACTTGTCGCCGACCATGTATTGGTGTATGTTTTAAAATAAACGCCATCCGATTTGGTATAAAGCAGGTAAAACTGGTTGTTGACCGGATTGTAATCAAAATCAAGGCACTTAACCAAACTATCGATTGCTCCGGAAGCTCCTTCTGTATGTTCCCACACATTCGCTACAAATCTGTCAACAAATAACTTTCCCTGTTTGATATAAGCAGTAAAAGGAGTCCCCAGATTATTACAACGGATTTTTGTGTATTCAGCATGGTAACCATCACTGGAAATAGGGTTTGCACCTAATTCGACTAATTGTTGAGTGTTGGCAAACGAAGCACTCGAAAGAGCCAAAAGCAACAGAAATTTTTTCATGGATTTAGAAGTTTAGCACCTAAAACTACTACTAATTTTTCAATTCGATTCGCTTAAAAAAGGACTCTTTCACTCAATGAGCACAGCTTTTTTTGCCAGAATACCGTTACATTTTTAGCAACTAACTGATTATTAAATCAGTTTACGAATCGATTTTGTCAGGCATCCGTTTCAACAGGTGCAAATAGGGGTAAAATGAAATGATGAACAAATTTGTTTCCGGGATCATTATCGGGATATTCCGCATAATATGATCATCGGGCGATACCACGTTATTTGGTAATTTCCGTAAAACTAAAAGTATACCCTATTCCCAAAACATGTCGTGGAGTATTGGTGCTTCCTGAGAAGAAAATAATCCCATTATATCCATAAAACAACCGGAAACGCTGTAATCCCAATCCGATTTGTGGTTGAATGGTCATCCATTGAAAACGATCACTTTTTTCGTAACTCAACTTCAAACCAAGATTAAGCGGCCCCATCGCCATCCAGTCATTGACATAAATCCCGTTTGTGTTGAGTTCCGGATTTATTGAAAGTCCTACTGCCAAACCTGTCCGCACTGCTCCTACCACACAACTGCGTTCTTCATGCGTCATGGCATAACCGATCCGATACGATGGCTCAGAAGAATAATCCATTCCCAGATCCCACCCCACGGATTTATGCGTTTGAAACAGATCATGCAAAACATCTTCGCTACCATAAATTTCCTGTGCCCGGGAATAACCGAGTGTAATGAATATTAAGCAAGTTGTTATCAGCAATTTCATAGAGGAAATTTAGGTAAAAATGACGAGGAATGTTGCAAATTTTCCAATTTCCAGATTGGACAAATGTCCAATTTGCCAAATGGGCAATTTGCTCCTGAAAAAAACGGCCCAATCGTTCATTTCACGCACACAATTCCGTACACCATCGGGATTTTATTCCCCAAATGTTTCACTCTGTAAACACCGGGTGCATCTTCCTGCAATTCCTGAAAACAGGTATATGGTGAATAATCCCATTCGTGGTAGTTTGTTAACCGCAAGCCGGCATCCAGTAAACTTTGAAGCGTTTCGGAGGTTGGATGGTTCCATGAAACAGTTTCATAAGCGATGTCGGCTTCGCGATCAGCATAACTTCCCTGCACTTGTTCCACAATGGTTTCTGTGTTGAAATAATTGTAGGCAACTTCCTTGAAATGATCGTCGAACATCCAAACAACCGGATGAAAATCAACCATAATGAATTTGCCTTCCGGCTTCAGAAAATGTTGTACGATATCGGCCCATTTGTCAAGATCGGGCAACCAACCAATGGTTCCGTAACTTGTGAAAACGATATCAAACTGCTCTGTGAGATGTTCTTTTAAACTGTACAGATCGCAGCAAATAAACCGGGCATCGAGGTTTAATTCTCCAGCCAGTGCTGTTGCTTTTTCTACGGCGGCATTTGATAAGTCGACACCAACAGTAGTTGCACCCATTCGTGCCAGCGAAAGCGTATCTTGGCCGAAATGACATTGTAAATGCAAAATCCGTTTCCCCGAAACATCACCCAGCAGGCTCAATTCAAGTGGCTTGAGGGTTGTTTCTCCGCGCAAAAACGCAGGCATGTCATAAAAATCCGAATCGATGTGAACGGTTGTTTTTTGGTTCCACGCTTCTTTGTTTTTCGCTATATAATCTTCATTCACCTTCTTCATTCCAGATTCGCATTAAATAATCAACCAGTTCTTCTACCCGCTTTCGCGTCAGTTCCACCGTCCAGCTACTGTAAATCAACTGCTGAATCGTTCCTCCACCTGAATAGCGTGGATCTGTTAACTTTTGACTCAGCATACGTTCCGAATCACGAAATTTGATCCAATTGCGCTGTGATGTTTTGAGCAACGTTTGGTCATCTTTATCCAGTTTATTCATCAGCAATCCGTAGTACTTATTCAATAACAGATCATATCCGGTTTCGCAATCATAAGCCGCGCGGGCCATTCCGAATGTTGTTTGATCGGCATCTGCCTGAAACGTCCAGGTATTGTTCAGTAAAAAGGTGTCTTTTGCATACATGCTGTAAATAGAATCGGAAAAACCGGACCAACCTTCGTGGTCTTCTTCCCCTATCCCCAATTCAACGATTTGTTGCTTTAATTCGATGGTCCACTGTTTTTTCAGGGAATCGAGTTCAGCATCTTCCAATTGAGACCAGCAAAGAGAAATCGTACAAACGAAGAATAGCAATAAGGCCTTTTTCATAACTGCATTTTTGCCAAAAGTAGCTTTAAAATCGGCTATGCGAAAGCAAAATTACTGATGATTGATTTTTAAATTGCTGATCTGGGAAAACGGATGAGTGATGTCGTAACTCACAAAGAACTCATAGAATTCGGTCTCAGGAACCACAAAAGAACCTGTTTCGAAATCAAACGATTGTTCTACAGAATACTTTTTATCCTTGAGCATAGATTCGGCCTTCGCTGACCGGTAATAGACTTTCGCGTGGGTGGCATTCATTAGTTCACCTGAAAAAGTAACTTTTTCGCCCTTGGTCAGGTATTCCTTTTTCACAATGTTATAACAAACAAATTGGGGAACATCAGAGTCCTTGTAATCATAAACCGAAACCACCGCAGCTGTTGAATCTGTTGGTTGTTTCCGCTTGAAATTCACTTTAATTTCATCAAATGGAGTTGAAGAATAAGCAACAAAACTCCCTTCTTTGGTTTCGGTTGTAAGGGCCACTTTTTTTCCTTTGTGAAAGGCATCTATTTTGGGATGAGTGAACTGCGCCAATTTATCCGGAAATTTTATTTCGCAGTAATAGCTTGAATTCTTTAGCTTGTAATTCCGTTTTTTTCTGTTGGAATTAACTATGTCGCATCGGGACATCGATTTTGAAAACAAATCTTTTTGATCATAAACACAGCCGTTTACCGTCGTATTATGAGGAAGCAGGTATGCGAAATCGTATTTCGTTCGAATCAAAAAATGAAGCTCTGCATCGTATTTTCCAACAGCAAATTTGGCCCAGATTCTCATTTGATCGCGGAAACGTTCATCACCATAAATCGAATAGAGATGGTCAAATTCTTCGATCTCATAACGCATGTAAGAATTGGAAATTCCGCCTCCGTTGCGGTTATAACTTGTCCAGCTGGCCGTATTGTATTTGTCCAGACTTTGGAACATTGCCACATAACAACTGTCGTGAATCGCAATTGCCTTCGCATCATCCGGGAAAAACATGCAGTATTCCTTCAAACCAACCAAACCGTTAATAAAACCATTCAAAACCGACTTGGAAGACGCCAGGTTCGGGTATTCTTCTATCCACATAGCACCTTCTTTTGTACGGCCAATCGTTCCTCCTTCACTTTCAGGTTTCAGCATAAAGCGAATCAGCTGTTTACTCAATTCCAATGCTTCTTTATCTTTTGTAAGATCGTAGTAACGAAACAAAAAAGAAGCCGCAACTCCTTGTGTCATACCGGAATACCATGGTGCTTTTAAACCCTTAAATGCAAAACGATAAGGCAATCCGATACTTTGATCATTGAAAAACACCAGTTTTGAGGTATCCTGAAAATACTTGTACTGATTGATAACACGCTTGTAATAGATCGAATCGCCTGTAGCCTTAAAAGCATCGTAATTCATGATCCCGTAAACACCTATTGTGAGGGCGTGATATTCTTTTTTCTGAGTAATAATACCCGAGGCATCGAAGGCGCGTTCGTACTGTTTCGAATACTTTTCGACATCAAAATGGGTTAATGACTCATAAGGAAGCAACTGCTGTCCAGATACATAAGTAAATAAAAAAACGAAGCTAATCGCGGAAATAAATCGATTCATTGTAAAACGTATAGACCAATAACCATGGCCTAAAGCGAATAGTTGTCTGAAATAAAAAATAAGTGCGTTTTTATCCATTCACACAAATACAGAAAAATTATTCGCTGTCTGAATCCCGATAGCAAATATCTATAATCGCAAAGTACGAACATGTATTTTGGGACCGAACAACATCAAACAAACACTGAAGCGTATTCGATCAACTAAACAAGTGGTTTATCGGTACAAACATGCTGTTCAACGGTAACAATATTCAACTACAAAAAACAGCATTGATTTTTGTGCAAATACTCCTCAATTTGGGACCATAAAACAACCGGAAATCACCCGGTTTTATGCGCTATAACATGAAAAACACTACCCTTAAATTGCACAACAACCTATCTCAATCATTATTTTTTGTCTTATTCTTCCTCTTCTTTACTCCGCAAAAAATAGCGGCACAACCTTTCGGGTATGCCTGGTCTAAAGTGGGTACAATTGATGAAGTCAATGTTTCCGGACTAACCGACCACTCCGATTTTCCGGTACTGCTGCACCTGATAGATCCCGATCTGAGAACAACTGCAAACGGTGGACATGTTTACAGCGCTATCGGGAACGACATTCTTTTCACGCTCGATGATTGCAGTCAGCCGCTTTATCACCAGATAGAACGCTATGTTCCCACCACGGGTGAATTATTGGTTTGGGTACGTTTCCCTGTTCTTTACGCTACTACAAACACGGTGTTTCACCTGTATTATGGCAATAGTTCCGTTACTTCGCCAACCGAATCGGTAGACACTTGGTCGGCAGCTTACCAAATGGTGCAACACATGCAAAACAATCCCGGTGCCGGCGCTCCGCAAATGAGCGATGCCAGCAGCAATTCAAACAACGGAACGGCCAACGGTGGCATGACCATCGCCAATTCGGTTGCCGGAATAATAGACGAAGCCCTTTCGTTTGACGGAACCAATGATTACGTGGTCGTACCCGGATTCGATTATTCAAGCGCTCCGTTGGGTTTTACGGTTTCATTCTGGTTTCGCATCGATGATAATTCGGGAACTTCTTACCAATACATGTACAGTCACAATAACTACGGACTTCAGCATTCGCTCAACGTTTATTTTGCCGAATCGTCTGTGCCCGTAGTCGGTGATATCGATGTGTTGAAAACCATATTCATGGACCAAAACGATGCCATCAGTACCGAAGGATTAGACAGTTCTCCGGGTTTCGCAGATGGTAACTGGCATTACTACACCTTTGTTGTAGGAAACGCTCCGGGCGGTGACTGGGTATATGTCGACGGTACGGAAATCGCCACGCTATCTTTTCAAGGAAGCGACCCCTATACACCACCGGGGAATATTTTCCTGGGAGGACGATCGGACCTGAATGCCACTCGCTTTTTAAAAGGTTTTCTGGATGAAGTGCGCATTTCAAACGAACCGCGATCTGCTGATTGGATCAAAACCGAATTCGACAATCAGACAACGCCTATGGGTTACGCAACATTCGGACCCGAAACCGATGCTTACCTCAACTGTGCTCCATTACCTGTTGAATTGATTGCTTTTAATGCCACGGCTTTGGAAGAACGAAACGTATTGGCCGATTGGATTACGGCAAGCGAATTGAATTCCGATTATTTTGTGGTGGAACGCACTATTGACGGTGTGCAATTTGAAGCAATCGGTACGGTAGATGCCGCCGGAACAAGTCTCAATCCGATTCACTATGAATTGATCGATGAGAATGCATTGTCGGGAACTTCTTATTACCGATTAAAGGAAGTGGATATTGACGGAACATTTACCTATTCGGAATTGAAAAGCGTGAATTTCGAAGGCATTTCCATCCTGAGCGCTTTCCCGAATCCGGGAACGGAGGAAATCAATTTTATCATCTATTCCGCCACAGAAACCGCTTTTGAATTGACCGTAACCGACGCTACCGGAAGAATTGTGGAACACGGCATGCTTGTGTTGGAAGAAGGAAGTAACAACTTCGAGCTTCCGCTGGAAAAATATGCCAAAGGGCAGTATTTCTTAAGAGTCGGCAATGAGCAAACACAACACATTTCACAGGTATTTTATGTTCGTTAATCCTCAACTATTACTTCTATGCGTTATTTCTCTTCTCTTCTACTCGCTTTTTGCGCGATGACAACGACCACACTCCGGGCGCAGTTTATGCCCGAAGATCTGGACACTTTGGTATTCTTTGTGCAAAGTATCGACATTGATACCAACCTGCATGTAGCCCATTGCGCCGACAGCTTTTGTTTCAACCACCCCGACACCGAACAAGCTCCGATAGACGAGCAATACTGTGATATCACCACTTGTCCGGATGGATGCGTGCGTCGTTGGATCGATCGTTCGGACTTTGTTCCCACCAACGGTTTTAATCCGCCGGAATACACACACGGACGCAACTTCGGGCAAGACGACCACGAAAAACCGTGTTACGTTCCCGATTGTATCAACGGTCAGCCCTGTGTGAGAGGCGGCGCACCTTACGGCGTGTTTTACCAAGACAAAACCATCGAGAATCAGGTTTCCGATATCATGACCCTCGACAATGCGTTTTCCATTTTCCTGCTGTGTAAACCGATCGACCAAACCGCTACCGGCAATTGGTACTATTTCGGACAGGCACATTCCAACCTACAGCACAAAGTATCGAACAACTCGTTGCAGTTTCACATGAACGGACCTTCGCCGGTAGTTCAGATTTCACCCGCCAATTCTATTGATTTGAACGAATGGCAACTGATTGAAATTCACCGTTCTGTCGACGACACGGTAACGTGTGTGATTAACGGTGTGGATGTAACAAATGTGGTGCATGTAAACGGAACCAACTTCCGCTTGGGATACCTGTTTTCCAATTTCAAAACCCAAGGCGATGTCGGAATGTACGGTGATGCCGCATCGATGATCGTATACGAAGGTGCGCTAACCGAAGACAACAAAGACAGTGTGCGCACGTATCTCAACAATATCTATAACTATTCGGGCATTGCCGGTTTGGAAACAGGTGTGCTGGAAGCCGGTACGGTTGGCATTTCGCCCAATCCGTTTAAAGATGTGGTGAATGTGCATGTTGCCTTGCAGAAAAATGCGCCGGTAAGCATTTCGGTAACCGATTTATCGGGCAGAGAATTGCTTGTACTGGAAGAACGTATGCTGAACGCAGGTTTCTATGAGTTGCCAGTGAACTTATCCGAAATTACGGTGGCAAACGGTGCTTATTTGATCCATGTGAAAGTGGGGAATGACGTGTATACTGAACGGATTCTCAAGCTTTAACTGGATTGTGCAGATGCAAAACAAAAATCTTCAATAGCGAAGTAAGTGGGAGCAATCCCATAACAGATTTCCGTGTTGTTTCGGTTCTTGTATTTTTAGCCGCAACTTAAATTTGAGTTTTCAACCCGAAATGGCATGGGAATCTGTTTTCATAAATTATTAAGTACAGAATTATCAATTATAAAGCGGCTTCCTTGATAGTTGATAAAAGGCAACTAAAAGGATTCTCACCTTGCAAAACTCATCCAGAAGTCATGTTCTATTTCGATCATGGAAATTTCAATCCGCTGGATTTCCTTTGCTCTCTCCTCATCTGAAGATGCGTAAGCAGAAATCGGCTTGTCGCTTATATTACTTTCTTTGTAGATCTCGCCATAGAAATCGCGAAAAAAGAACAAATCGTCGAATGTCCGGATATCGTCAGAAGCATCAATAGATTGATAAGGAGTTATTTCGGCAGCCAAACAACTTCTCAAATGCGGGAAATAAATCCAGTATAAATCAACTGTGTCTTTGGTTTTCAGATCAATTGCCACCGGGCAAATGCCTAAAATGCGTGATTCGGAAAGCAAGCGTTCGTTGTCGAAAAAGTTGTCTTCTTTCAGTTTGTAGGAAATAACTTTGTAATTATCCGGATTATCGGATATGATTAATTGTGATGCGAACAACTCATTTTCAGCGGAATAACATTTCAACTTTTCCGATTGAATATTTTTAGTAAGAATCTGGTAAAAGGCGTCTTCTTCAAATAACTTCGGGTTTTCTTCCGGTGTGATCATGCGCCAAACGCGTTTTGACCACAAAACCATTCGTTCCTGAACAGTGAAATAATCAATGAATCCTTTTTCGTTGTAAGCCAATTCATAAATCGATTTATTGAGCAATTCAACAGGTGGATCTGTTGAAGCAACCGGAAAGGTTTGGTCAAACTCAAACAGGTTGGTATAAACACGCGTAACCCGCATTCTGCCTGTCGAGTCCCAAACTGTCCAAACACCAGTTCTGCAATTGTGTACAAATTCACCCGACGCTTTCTTTTGACCGTTCCGATAATACGAAAGATACGTTCCATTCAGTCGTTTATTCTGCATTTCAGCTACACAACGAATGCCACCGTCTTCGTAGATCAGGGTGTCTTTTTGAGACAAAGCGCTCTGATCGCATGCCGCTGAAGCTTTAGCGATGGCGCAAATTGCGCAAAACAATACGGATAAAAATCTCATTCTAAAAATCCTTTGGGTTTGTAATCGGTTATCAGTTTCCAATAGTACAACGTGTTAAGTGAAGCCCCGGAATATGAAAGGTTTCGTTCTTCCCGTGGCGGAACATTTTCTTTTACCATTCTGAAAGCTACCTGACGATAACCTTTGGTGGCGTAATAACTAAAAAAAGAATTGGCTTGATTTTCCAATCGATAGCGATAAGAATCACCGATCACTAATTTGCGCTTCATCACTGGCGGATCATTTGTTTTGTGGAAATAGGTGTAATCATACGGCCATTGTCGCCATGAGTTGTTTCCGATATCCCAAAATGATTCATCTTTGGTGCTGAGCAACCAGTCGGAATAGTTTTTACTGAAATCGCTTTCCAATTCGTTTGTTTCGAGGTAATATTTTGCTGCGAGCCATTCCGAACATTTGGGCAAGCGATAGATAAACAGGATTTCTTTATTGTTTTTGTTCTCTTTCAGTGTTTTCCACTTGCAATAATTCATCGCATTTTCCCAGGAAATTCCCAATACCGGATAATCATCGTAGGTTTCATCTGAAATGTACTTTTCCCAATCGGGGCGTTTGGCAATGGATGAATCAGGTAATTGAGTGCGATAATAGCTTTCGGATGAATCTTTCTTTACAGCAGCCAAATACTGTTTGTATTCCCGGAATGTTACTTGTTTGCTGATTTCAAATGCCGCTATATCTTGTTCTTTACCTGTCAACGTGTCACCCACCAATTGTAACAGGTTGAGTGATTGAGCCGGGATTTTCAAGAGTGAATCGGGTGCTTTTTTTCGCATGGAATAACTCAGTAGCAAAAATATGCCGGCAAAAAATAGTGCAATTGTTGTTGGTTTCATTGGTAGGACAACGTCGTTTCAGCTAAAAGTAACACATTATTCAGCGGAATCTGGTGCTGATTTTGTTTAATCCTTTGGCCGGTAGATGGAAAACGTTATAGCCCAAACGATTAGCGTGACGCCGGTATAGGTCACAAAAAGCGGAAGTAAATAGATTAAATCGACATACGTAACGCTGTTATTACCCAAAATCAGCCATAAAAAAGAACCGGCAACAAGGATCAGCTGCACAATTGTATGCAATACCTGGTATTTTCGTGGCGAAACGGGGCGTTTGTTGAGTCGCCAGTTTACCAGGATCAATACCACCAACGCAGGCAACGAATAAATTCCGCTAAAAACCGTTGCCGCTCCCGCAAACCGGACGATTTGAAGAAAACTATCGCCGCTTTTGGTGAAATAAGCATCCAGCAGCGAATAGATAAAACTCCCGGCCAAAATGGTAATGATCCAATTAAAAAGTGTGATCCGGATGGGGATGAAAAGTTGCTGCTTCATTCTGCTTCTTAAATGGTTTCATCCAGAATATCATCCGAATATGGAGATGGAGCCTGTGCTTTCCGGCGATAAATAGCAAAAGTTACTGCCCATGTACAAACTCCGGCCAGTGTATACGAAAATGCGATCAACAAAAACTGAAACGCCTCTGTTTTCGATAAATGGTCGGCAAAAACGTACAACACAAAGAACGTAAGCATTGCTAAAAACAAATGAATTGCAAAGTGAATCAGTTGATAGGCTTTGCGTTCGAGTTGCTGTTTATTGAGAATCCAATTCGCGAGTGTCATCAGCAAAATGGTTGGAAATGAAGTCATACCGCTGATCGCAGCAGAAATAAGCATAAGTGCACCTGCTTCTTCCAAATCATCAGGCCCGCCTGTAAACGGCAAAGCCAGCAATGGCCAGATAAAGCTTCCGATCAATACGGCAATAATCCAATTGAGGAATGTTCGCCAGACGGGAATTTTAGTTGGTTGCTTCATCTCACTTTTTTCATCGAATATAAACGATTCTTCTATTCAAGTCAGGGCTTTGACTATTTTTAACTTGAATTGTGAAATGTGATTAAACCAATTGTCAACCAAAGTGTAGTAGTACCTATGAAATTGCGTTTGTTTTTGTCTTTCTGCTGTTGTATTATCGTGCTGATAAGCTGGTCACAACGTGCGGTGCATACACTTTCCGACAAAAAACAGTTCCTGGAACTCGCCGGCCAACCACTTTCCTCCAAATACGGCAACATTGCTTCGGTTAAACTGATCATCGATACAAAATCCAACAAACTGTACTTCATTAGTTCGAAAAACTTTAAGTATCACTACGATTTTGTGACCCGGCAATTGTATTATCCACACGATCTGTTTGTGTTCAACGAAGAGAATTACGGTGCTTCTTCCAAACGCGATTACCTGCTGGCCAATATTAATTGCAACGAAGCCAGCGGGTTGTATTACCTTGATATTTCGGTATTCGATCAAATGCCTGTGAACCGGATCATTGAGTTGTTCGAAGCTGTAAAAGCGGGTTCGTATTTCAGCGACAAGCTTGTTTTTTTGATGAACACCGAACGATTGATTGCGCTGCAGCCAGAACTCGATAAACGCATCAAAACCGCCACACCAAGCGATATTTACGCCGCTATCGATTACCAGGCAATCAGCGAAGGAACAGTGAAAGGCCGTTTGCGTTTTGAACCGTATCTGGATTCACTGAAAACGCCTTTGCTGGCAACAGATATTGTATTCACACAGGCTACGCCGGAATATTTGCCGACTGTTCGCGGATTGATGCTCACTGCTTTTCAAACGCCGCTGAGCCATTTGGTGATCTTAGCTAAAAACCGCCATATTCCGATTGGTGTTTACACGCGGCTGTATAACGATTCGACCTTGCGTTCGCTTAACAATCAATGGATCGAACTGACTATTTTATCGGATACGTTTCACATCAAAAAGGTGGAAGTTTCATTGTCAACGCCAACTGTGAAGAAAGTTCACCTGAAAAAAGACCTTGAAACGACATCATTGATTGCGGCGGCCGATTTAAACCCAAAACTGGCAGAGACGGTCGGAAATAAAGCAGCGAATTTCGGGTTGCTTTATACGGTCAGTCAATCGGGGAATTACAAAGTTCCGGAAGCCGGTTTTGCCATTCCGTTTTATTGGTACAATGAGCATGCAAAACGCTCGGGAGCAGATGAATTGATCCGTAAACTGATCGAACATCCTTCACTCGACCCGGATTCTCTACAATTGCAGCTCAAAGCGATTCGGAAGTGTTTTACAAAAACGAAGATCGATACGGCGCTGTTACATCAGCTCGAAAATCGGTTAGATGTTTCGGGTTTCAGAACGTTCCGTTTCCGTTCGTCTACCAACGCAGAAGATGCCGCCGGTTTTTCCGGAGCCGGCTTGTACGCTTCCAAAACAGTGGATTTAGACGATTGCAACAAAACCATTTCCGAAGGTTTACAAACGGTTTGGGCCAGCTTATGGTCATATGAAGCGTATATCGAACGGAATTATTTCGGGATCGCAGATGAAGATGTGGCCATGGGCGTTTTGGTGCATCGTTCCTTCCCGGATGAAGCGGCAAACGGCGTGGCGATTACCAAAAACATTTACCGCGACAGTTATACCGGCTTTATTGTGAATGTTCAAAAAGGCGATGTAAGCGTGGTGACGCCGCCGGCAGGAATCATTTGTGATCAGTTGGTCCTGTATCCGGCAAACGAATTATCGGCGTTCAAACGTACAACGGAAGTGATTACGACATCTAATCTCAATGATGGAAAACTGGTGCTTTCTGACGGCGAACTGGAATTATTACAAACCGAATTGGAACGCATCAAACGTTACTACTGGAAACATGCACATACGCCGAAAATCAACGAACAATACGATACGTTTGGGTTGGATCTTGAGTTTAAGTTCAGCGCTGTTACACGAGAATTATATATTAAACAGGTGAGGATTTATAATGATTAATGCTTGATGTTGGATGCTTGATTTTTGATTAGGCTTTACCTAAAAAGTTCAACATTTGGAAACCTGTTATATTGACTCCTGAAAAGAATTTAAAATGTAAAATTGAAAAGAAAAAAGGACTTAATTAATTTAGTCAAAATTATTTTTTCGATTATTAATTCTTCCTGGCGAAGCCCCCTTTTCAATTTTACATTTTCAATTTTCAATTCCCTAAACAAATTCCGCCAGTTCCATCCACCTTTCAGTTGCCGTATCAATTTTCGCGACAATTTCACCCAATTTGATGCCAGCTTCCATAATATCCTGGTTGCTCGATTCCGGATTTGAAAGCACGTTTGTAAACGTTTCTTTTTGAGCTTCGAGGGTTTCCAGTTCTTTTTCCAGTTGTTCGAATTCCTGTTTTTCCTTGAAGGAAAGTTTTTTCTTTTCGGTGGCCGGAGCACTGTCGGACATTTGCGTCACTTTCACCGCTTCGATCTTTTCATCCGACGGTTTTTTGTCGCGTTTGTTGTCCTGAGCCAGTTGTTTACGGTATTCTGTATAATTTCCGATAATGTCTTTGATTGCGCCTTGTCCTTCGAATACAAACACGTGGTCGACCATTTTATCCATGAAATAACGGTCGTGCGACACAACGATCAAACAACCTTCAAACGTGCGCAGGTAGTCTTCCAATACGCTCATTACAAAAATATCGAGGTCGTTGGTCGGCTCATCCAAAATCAGGAAATTGGGATTGGACATAAGCACCGTCATCAGCTTCAAACGACGTTTTTCGCCTCCACTGAGTTTGTACACGTAATTGTAGTGCATATCGCGGTTGAACAGAAAACGCTCTAAAAACTGCGCTGCCGAAAGCTGTCGCCCTTTTTCCAAAGGAATAAACTCGGCAATATCGCGGATGACATCAATGACTTTTTTGCTTTCGTCGACCTGGATCAATTCCTGGCTGTAATAGCCGAATACCACTGTTTCACCTACCACTACTTTTCCGGCATCGAGCGGTTCACGCTCCTGGATCATGTTCAGGAATGTCGATTTTCCGGTGCCGTTGTTTCCAACGATTCCCAAACGTTCGCGACGGTTAAAATTATAGGAGAAATTATCGATGATCTTTTTATCGCCGTAGGATTTCCCGATTTTGTGAAGCTCGAGAATTTTGGTCCCCAAACGCTCCATTTTCACCGGAATTTCCATTTCGCTGTCGTCGATTCGCTGACTGGCCGCTTTTTTGACATCCTGGAACGAATCCAAACGCGCTTTTTGCTTCGTACTGCGGGCTTTCGGCTGGCGACGTACCCAATCTAACTCTTTGCGGAAAGTATTGCGTGCTTTTTCAATCGTCGATTCCAGTTGTTCCTGGCGTTCGGCTTTTTTCTCAAGGTAATACGAGAAATTTCCCTTGTAGCGGTAAATCGTTTTGTCGTCCATTTCAAGGATCGTATCACACACCACTTCAAGGAAATAACGGTCGTGTGTTACCATCAAAATCGTTGATTTAGACTTGGAAAGGTATTCTTCCAGCCATTCGATCATGTCGAGGTCGAGGTGATTGGTAGGCTCATCGAGCAACAGGAAATCGGCTTCGGCTACCAACACTTTGGCAAGTGCCACACGTTTTTTCTGTCCACCGGAAAGACTCCCGATTTTCAGGTCGGTATTATCGAGTTTCAGTACGCTCAGAATCTGGTTCACGCGCACTTCCACATCCCATGCATTCAGGTCTGTGAGTTCTTGGAAACAGTCATTTACAGCATCTTCGTCGCCGCTTTTCAGCGCAAGGTTGTATTTCTTTACAATTTGAATTTCCGGCAAATCATGAGCAAAAACAGCTTCAAGGATCGTGTGATTGTCGTCGAGGTTTTCACTTTGTTCCATGAACGCAATCCGGATGTCGTTTCGGTACACAATGCGGCCGGTATCGTAATGTTCCATGTCCATGAGACAACGCAGCAACGTCGTTTTTCCGCTTCCGTTTTTGGCAACAATGGCTACTTTTTGCCCAAGGTCGATTCCGAAATTAAGGTCTTGAAATAAGATGCGATCACCAAACGATTTGGTGAGATTTTCAACTGAAAGGTAATTCATACTATAGTTAAACGTGAGCGGAATTTTGTGAGGAAAATCTCACAAAACGCCCGGTATGCTTGATATTTTAAAAATGAAATGACTGATCGCTTAACGCAAACGGTCCATCGAATTCAATAATTTTCGGTCTTTGTTCACACCGCGATTCCCGAGCCACACGAATGGAATTCCGGCAATCATCAGGTAAAGTACTGAACCGATATTTACGTTAACATCTGTGATTTTCAGCAAGGTATAGTTGAAGTAAATGGCCACAAACAATCCGATGATAAAAACGAGGTAAAACATCAGTACAAAACGCCCCAAACGCAGCTGTAAACGCAGGTTTTTGTAGAGAATGATGGTGAACAATAACAAAACGATCAGGATCACATTTCCCCAGAAAAGCGGTAATTGGATCATATCCAGCACCAATGGGTTTGTGGCAAATAATTCACGTGTATTCCCGAATAAGGTAAAGTGGTACGTTACATCTTCATTGGAAAAGGAGAAGATTTCCATTCCCAACAACGGAAGGGCAACTATCAAAAGAGCAACCAGGTAAAAAATGGTTTGAATGCGTTGGATCATGTTTCAAATTTTCATCAAAAGTACCGAAAATAGTGCATTGTTGGTGCTCTGAGGATAAGTTCTTTACAGATTAATCAGTGTACTTTCAAATCATTGGGCAGCTTCTAAATCAGGTCCAATTGCTTCTCATGACACTTTCTCGTATATTTGGATTCGGTTCTTTAAATCAAAATCAGTGCTAAAAATCCACTTGGATGCCGAGTTGTAAGCAGTTAAGTAACCCTATCGATTCTTATATTCTAATATGTTTAAACAAATCATTGATAGTATCGCCCGATACACTTCACTAGATAAAAGCGAACAGGAATATTTCGTGAATAAACTGGAAGTAAGACACTACAATAAAAAAGAAGTGATTTTGCAAGAAGGAAAAGTATGTAACTATACTTATTTCATAAACAAAGGATGTTTACGTTATTACTATATTATAGAGGGCAAAGAAAATACAGCACAGTTTTTCTTTGAAAATGCATGGTACACGGATTTTGAAAGTTTTTTATCCGGTAAGCCAACCAAACAAAATATAGAGGCCCTGGAAAAAACAGAGTTGCTTTTACTGTCTTCAAAAGATCTGAAAGAAGTGTACAATGAAATTCCTAAATTCGAAAGATTAGGGAGACAAATGGCGGAAAACGCATTCCTGGGTGTTCGTCATCGTAATGAAATGCTGGAGAATCATTCGGCAGAAGAGCGGTATCTTATGCTAATCAAAGAAAGGCCCAAAGTCTTTGAACGAATACCACAGCATTACATTGCTTCATATCTTGGTATTCAACCCGAATCACTGAGCCGGATCAGAAAGAAAATTTCAGTGAAATAATTTTCTTAACCTAGGTCAACGTTTTAAAGGGAGAGGACTTTCCAATTTTGTACTTGAAAAACAAAACAGTACAAAATGAAAAACATCTTTTTACTTCTCTTTGGCGGTTTCCTGCTATTTGGAACCAGTACCATTGCCCAAATCAATACTTCCGGTCCAAAAAAATGGGGTATCGAAACAGAACTCTTTCAGCCATTTTATCCAACGGTACACATCATTCGAATTCAAGCTACAATAACCATCACGCCAACTGATAGCAAATTGAAAGGCGATCTCATAATTGGGGCATATATTCGTCCGAACGTAAAGCATGATGTGGTGGAAAAAATCAACGAATACATGCTCGCCGTTGGGTATAGACAATACTTTTGGAAAGGTTTGCATCTGGAAGCAAAGTCGAACATGGGTTATGCCTGGGGAACAAAAAATCTCATCGATAATAAAGACTATGAAACTCCTACCTGGTTTTGGGAAGCTAATGTGGGCTATCGATTTAACGTAATCACCAACAAAAAGAGCAGCATCTATTTAATCCCACAATTTGGCGGAATCGGAAATATCGTTGCTCACATAGGTCCGCGTGGTGGTAAACCCGACAACTTTTTACACGGAAATATAGTTCTAGGCATTTGTTTTTAAAATTAAGGAGATATGAAAAAGATCGTTTTAAGCACTCTTATAGTGATAATATCATTGAAAATAAGCGCTCAGGCAGAAGTTAAACCCGAATTACTATACAGCAATAAATTATCAATAGTTGCTGGCTTAATCCAACCCATTGCGTTAAACGGCTGGAATGTAGAACTAAATTACACAACAAAAAGAATGATTTTTGATTATTCACATGGGTTTAATCTGCACCCACCATCAGGGGGCGAATATAAAATCCAAAATGTAGTTTTATACTTACCCTACTCGACTGGTTTTGGCATTGGATATCGTATTAATTCTTTTCTGGATATTCGATTTGAGCCAAAGCTTCACAGCTGGGAAGTGTATTACAGAGATGATGAGCAAACACCTTCTGTTAGAATCGAAGACTACAAAACCTTTACACTAGGAATAGGTATCTACTACCGTTATTTTCCTTTCCGAAACAGCAAGTATAAAGGATTACAAGGGATTACAACAGCTACAAGTCTACGTTTCTGGCCCAACATCGGCTCTACTTTAAGCAAAGACAAATTTACCTATGACAACAAATTAACAAGTAACAAGGAAACTCAAAAAGCGGCCAATATAGGAATGGGTAACACACCTTTTATTTTCAACATATCAATTGGCTATACCTTTGGTGGGAAAGACTAAATAACGTGAGTTCAGCAGGAAAACAATATTTTCCCCTAATTCAACATCATTACTTTCGTGTTGGATTAGGGATTTTTTGTGTCCACGTTGAAAAGGATAGGATTAGCAACCTCCCTCAACAGTTCCTCCACACAAGGTGAATTGCATCGTCTGAAGCTTTTTATGTATATTTGGATTCGATTCTGAAATCAAAGAATCGGTTACTGAAAAGACTTTCCATCACCGGATCGCAAACGGTTAGCAGCAACAATGACAGATCAGGTAATGACAGAAAACCTAACGAAAGACATCATACAATGGGACGTTAAAGCCTGGTCAAAAGCGCTTACCTACTGGAACAGCAATATTGATTGGGACAACATTCAGAATGGGCTTGAGTTGGGCGGACGACAAGGCGGACTTTCCTTATGGCTCGCGTTGAAAGGCAAGCAAACTGTTTGTTCTGACCTGAAAGATGTGAAAGATACAGCCGAACCACTTCACCTGAAATACAATCTGTCTTCTCTTTTAACGTACCAGGATATTGACGCTACGGCTATTCCGTATGAAAATCAGTTTGACATCATTGTCTTTAAATCAATTATTGGTGGAATTGGCAAAAAAGATGACAACGAAATTAAACAACAGGTCTTCAAAGAAATTCATAAAGCATTGAAACCCGGCGGAAAATTGTTGTTTGCAGAAAATTTGGTGGCTTCTCCGTTTCATCAATTCCTCAGAAAACGTTTTGTGAACTGGGGTGAACATTGGAGGTATTTGTCGCTGAAAGAAATGAACGGGTTTCTGAAAGATTTTTCATCCGTTGAGATAAAAGCAACCGGCGTTCTCGGCACATTCGGAAGAACGGAACGGCAACGAAATTTCCTTTCGGCCATTGATCAACTGATTTTAAACAGAATTTGTCCGGCGAGCTGGAAATATATCTGTTACGGGGTTGCGGTGAAATAGAATTACGCTAACAAGGAATCGTCAAAAGAGGTAGTTGATTTCGGATGACTTCACTGTTTGGGAAAACTAAATGACAATAACATGTTTGGATTATTTAAAAAGGGAGATCCCATTGATGATTTTTGGAAATGGTTCGCTGAAAATGAAAAAACGTTTCACAACTTTCAGAACAACCCAAACAAGTATTTAAACGAGCTTTTAGTTAAATCAAAGAAAATAGAAGACGGCCTTGTCATTGAGCTAGAACCACTAAAAGAAGGCTATCTAACAATGACAGTTTCAGCAGACGGTATCATCGACCTGTTTCCCCTGGTGCAACAAATCGTTGACAAAGCTCCTCCAATCAACGGTTGGAAGATTTGTGCTTTCAGACAACGCATGCCGGCTGAAAAAGTAAAACAACTGGTTTTAACGGTTCAAAACCTGGAATTAACCCTCTGCAACATGAGGTTTTCGCCAGTCGTGACAGACGGTAGCCTTGACATTGTTATATACGTAGCTGGCATTACCGAAGAAAATCAAAATCAAGTGGCGTATGGCGGACTCATGCTGGTTGACAACATCCTTGGAGAATATGACTGCGCAACAAAAGTTCGTAATTATTACTTCTACAACATGCCTCCTGATGCTGATACGATACCGGAATTATTGCCTTTACTTAAATTGGCGGAATACATTGACAACTCACAAAAAGCAGAGCCATCGAAAATAGCCATTTGTGCATTTAATTCGGCCGAAATGAACGATGAAGAATTAATCAAAGACGATTTGCAATTGTTTGTAAAGTGGGAATTGAGCAACATGTTCTGCGATTTAATGTTGCGAAGAGATTTGGTGTTTGAAATGGCAGAACTGGATCAAATCGGTCAGATTACCGGGATAAACGTAGAACCGCTGTATGACATGACTTTTTATTGGGATAAGACCGCTGAAGCAGAACATTTGTCCTATTGCGCTACCGAATCTGATAAAGCAAAACAATTGGCCATTATTCAAACTTCGAACGAGAAACTGATTCATAATATCGACCGTGTTCATGAAACTGTTATATCACTGGAAAACGCACTGAATGCCATTGAAAATCTGGAAGAACAAATCGTTGATTCAAACGACGGATTCTTTAATGACCTTCGCTATTTTGCCAAAACCAATGATGGATATTCCGACACCATTTACAGCGACATTAAAAAAATGAGCGAATTTCTGGTTTTTGTGAAATCACTCGATGGTGATACGACTTACTTTAAATTTAAACCGGGAGTTAGCTGATAACCGTTTTGGAATTTGGTTAATCCCATATATCAGGCAAGCCGGCGTGTTTCGCTGGACAATTTTTTGCATCTTTAAAGTTCCATACTTCGTGTCGGGTTAAACCCCGGTAAACAGCTTTGTGCTTAGCGTCCATTTCTCCATCAAGCACCGAACCTTTACAAGCATTGGCGGTAGGTACAACTATTCAAAATAACGGCTAAAAAAACTCTGATGGAAGACAAACAAGATGATCCGAAGACCCTCAAAAACAAGTACATACCAACTGCTGAGTTTTATAGCCAGATAATCGACAGTTTACAGGATTATTCCATTTTCACATTGGATAAAGAATTTAATATTAATAGCTGGAGTTCAGGCTCAACTAAAATATTTGGGTACGAAACGGAAGAGGTTATTGGAGAACCGTTCGATATCATCTTTACTGAAGAAGATTTAAAAAGTGATGTGCCGAAAAAAGAAATCGAAACAGCCTTAAAAGAAGGTCGTGCAACAGATAACAGGTGGCACATTGCGAAAGACAAAAGTGTGTTTTATGCTTATGGATTGGTTTTTCCACTCGTGGGCCTGGATGGAGAAATGCTGGGGTATGTAAAAATCCTTCGGGATTTGACGGAGAGGAAACAATCGGAAGATGCCATAAAAAAGTATGTCCGGGAACTGGAAGACCTGAATACACATAAAGAGAGTGTTTTGGCAATACTTTCGCACGATTTAAGAAGCCCGCTGTCGGCCATTATCGGAACGGCAAAATATTTGAAAGAACATTTTCAGAAAATGAAGCCGGATGATGTTCAGGAAATGCTCGACTTACTGTACAAGTCATCAACCGATGAACTGGATATGTTAGACTATTTGGTAGAATGGGCCCGGATAAAATATGCGTCAGATGTATTTTCGCCGACGCAACTAAAATTAACCGAATACATTGATAAAGTCTTTACAACCTTAAACGAAACGGCTTTACTAAACACGATCAATCTTCATCACGAAGTTGAAGAGAACACTTCTGTATTTGCAGATAGCAAAATGCTGATCTCCATCATTCAAAATATTGTTTCAAATGCGATTAAACACACCGAAAAAGGAGGCGAAATAACTGTTTCTGCAAAAAGTAAAGACAACAAAATCATCGTTCAGGTAAGGGACACCGGGATTGGAATGTCAAAAGAAATAATGGGAAAACTGTTTACCCCTCAAATGAAAACGCTTTCAGAAACAAGAAAAAAGGATAAAGGCGCCGGAATCGGATTATTACTGGTGAAAGGCTTTCTGGAAAAAAATGGCGGTGAAATATGGGTTGAAAGTGTTGAAGGTGTGGGTTCATCTTTCTATTTTACATTGCCCATTGAAGAACCTTTATATAAAATAGGCAGTTCAGACGAAATCATGTTTGATGAGAGTGCATAACCGGAGTAATTTAATTGGCGGGAAAAGTCAAACTTGCATGACAAAAAATAAATACTTACTTTTAACGTTAGTATCGTAATCCAATACTAATGATAAAGACCTTTGACGATAAAGAATCTGAAAAAATTTGGATCGGAATTCGGTCAAAAAAATTGCCCAACGAAATTCAGGATGTTGCGCGTCGGAAACTGAGAATGATCAATAACGCTCAGGACATAAATGATCTCAGAATTCCACCCGCAAACAGACTGGAGAAATTGAGAGGAGATCTTCAAGATTATTACAGCATTCGCGTTAACAATCAATGGAGAATCATTTTTAAATGGATCAATAATGATGCTTACGAAATTAATATAGTGGATTACCATTAAATGTACAATCATGGAAAAGCTCAAAAATATTCATCCGGGAGAAATACTCATAGAGGAATTCTTGATCCCATTGGAAATTTCGGCCTACCGTTTGGCCAAGGAAACCTTTCTTCCTCAAACACGTATTTCCGAAATAGTAAAAGGTAATCGCAGAATTACAGCTGATACTGCTTTACGATTTTCCAAATTTTTCGGAACCACTGCCAAATTTTGGTTAGGACTTCAGGATGATTATGATCTGGAAGAAGAGAAAAATCAGAAAGGGAAAGAAATCAATAATATCAAGCCTCTGGAAGGAAACGCTGCGTAACACGTGTTCCGTAAAAATAATTGTGTGAATATTGGTTATATTCGTTGGTATGAATTCAAACTCTGATCGCGGAATTTTCAGTTCACGCATTTTAAACTTTCCGGTAGAAAGCGTCTACCAGGCGTTTGCAAATCCATTGCATTTGAAAGAATGGTGGGGACCTGAAGGTTTCACCAATACCATTCATGAATTTGACCTGCAGCCCGGCGGAAAGTGGGTTTTGACCATGCACGGCCCTGAAATTGGCCATTATGAAAACTCATCTGTGTTTCAAATTGTGGAACCATTAAAGCTGGTTGCCTGGAAAAGAGTTTCGAAACCATTGTTTGAGATGGAAATTGGGTTTACGAAGCTTGATGATGCAACAACGGAGATTTCGTTTCGGATGATCTTCGATACCGAAGAAGAATGTGAAAAAATCAGGCGGTTTGCCGGACCAAAGAACGAAGAGAATTTTGACAGATTGGAAAAAGAGCTGCTGAAGATTGTGGCCTGATTCCAACAACACAAAAAACAAACCGGTTTTATGATCTCAACATTTAAATGGCGGAGAGTACCCCCCTTTTTTTTGCATGAAGTAGGAATGCAAAGCATTTAATCTTGTCCTGAATTTCATTTGATTTCATCCCGATCAGTCTAAAGCCGATAAACAATTTATTACGACAGATGCTCAGATTTTCGCACTCCTAACGGCAGCGCTGGTTGGTTCTTTATTTAACGTGAGTTCGGTATAGTCTATTCTATGATATAAATGCTGAGCGAGTGCGTTAGCCGAGCAAAATCTGTGCATCTGTGGGAGCTGAGAATAGCTTTTTTTATATAAGAATTTTGTAACCATTATTGAAAATCGTGTAACAATCTCCCCGCAAAAGAGCGCCATTTTTACAGGAGTAACAATTCCGTTGCAAATTTAAATTCATAATAAGATGGACAAAAATCAAAATGACAATCGCAATCCACAAACTGGAGGCACGTCAAAAGAAAACAATCCGGGCAATACCGGTCAAACTGGTCAATCCGGCAATATGGGCCAATCTGGTGGCTCCGGTAACACTGGAAACACTGGCAGAAGCCAGGATCCCAACAATCCGGACCGTAACAACCCTACTTCCAACAATCCGGGTAACCAAAATCAGGATGTAAACAATCCAAAACACAACAATCCTTCTACGACTAACAATCCTGGGTTTGAAGAGCGAGGCAATCAAAATCGTAACAACCCCACTCCCGGAGCCCACATGCCCAATACGCCCGAAAGAGAGCATGAAGTAGGCGAACCTGATAAACGAGAAAACAAAAATCGTGAAATCACAGCCAATGACCCGACCGGAAATTGGGAAGATACAGATCAGGCCATCGACACCCAACGTAAAAGCGAAGGGCCGTACAATAAAACTTCCGACAGTACAAATCAGCGTCGTGACACAGATACAGGCACAACAGGAACATCTCAAAAAAGCACTCGTGACGACGACAGCAGAACAACTGACAAACAAGATTCTAACAAAGGAAGATTGTAAAAATCAAGCAAATAAATCCTCTGCGTTTACAGAGGATTTATTTGTTTCTTTTATTTCAACAATATCTACCAAAATGATACTCCAGTTAAACCCCTCAATTTTAGTCGAAACACCGCTTGGGACGGGACAGGCAATCTTTATCATTGATTACGGCATGCACCAGAACACCTGCTGGGTGGTTGCCAATGTAAAAGACGGAAGCATCAAACACTTTGACTGCAACGATGTCATTCTTTCTACGAATTATACGTACGGCATGAACCTTATGAAAAACAAGGAAGCTCATGCAAACACAACTCCTGAATCCAAAACACCGAAAGTGCAATCTTAACTTTCCGTGTTAGTCTACTTCACTTTTGCGTTTAATTAATCGGAATTTGCTGAATAGCCAAGCTATTTCTACATTTAACATCGATTAAAACAAAACACATCATGCTCACCTCCGTTCATCCAAAGCTTCCGATGCGCAATAAAGCGATTACCCGCGATTATTACCTGAATCAATTGGGGTTTGAAGAATTTGGCAATACCGGTTTTGAAGATTACCTGATGGTCCAAAAAGACAATATCCAGCTTCATTTTTTTCTGTTTAAGGAACTGGACCCAAAAGAAAATTACGGACAGATATATATTCGCACTGAAGTGATCGACGAATTATATCAATCTATGCTGGATAGAAAAGTCGCCATTCATCCGAACGGGGCGTTGCAGTTGAAACCCTGGGGACAAAAGGAGTTTTCGCTGCTCGATCCGGATTATAATTTGTTGACCTTCGGGCAAAGCATACAATGAACGGCCTCGAAATAAATACCGACAAGAACCGCCTGGATCTCCACTTCATTCACGGATTCATTTCAAACTCCTATTGGGGAAAGGATCGAACAATTGACGCCATGCAGATGTGTATTGACAACTCGTTGAATTTCGGTGTTTACCTTTCAGACAAACAAATCGGTTACGCGCGGGTGGTCACTGATTATGCGCAATTCGCCTACATCATGGATGTATTTATTGATGAAAACCACCGTGATAAAGGTTATTCTGTCGCGTTGATGAAATTCATCATGGAATGTGAAGCTTTGAAGAACATCAAGGTTTGGCGGCTTGCCACTGCCGATGCCCATGGCCTGTACAAGAAATTCGGGTTTGAAGCGTTAGAAAAACCGGAGAACCTGATGGAGTTGATCATTAAAAACCGGTTGAAATGAAAATAGTATATCTGATAATACTTCTGCAGGTTTTTTCCGGTTGTGATTTCATCAATGGTTTATCAGAGATTAAAGAAGATTTTGAGACCGAAAAGCTGGATTCTTATACCATGGAACCACTGAATCATTACATGAAAAAGTACGAAATCGATTACAAAAATAAAGTCCCGAAACGCTTTGAAGTGATTGAATTCTCTTTTGAAGACGCGTATTTCGACACTGCCGATTTTTATTCGAGTAACCAACATGTAAGCAGGGTAATTGGCCTTCCGGGCGAGGAAGTCGAACTGAAGAAAGGCGTCGTTTACATCAATGGAAAAATACTGAAAGAACCGTTTTTAGCCGATTCCATCCGATCGAATGACGATTTTGAAAAGATGAAAATTGAAGAAGACAACTACTTTGTGATGGTCGACAAACGAAAAATGATTTTCCAGGATACAATAACCGGTGTTGAGTATAAAGCCTATGATTCAAGGATCATTGGAACAATACCCGGGTACCGGATTGTTGGGACTACTGATTTAAAATAGAATCCAATGGAATTAATCAATATCTTCATCTTATGAAATCAACATTGTTGTTCATTGGACTGGTGTTCATTGTACTGGCCTGTAACAATTCTGCTAAAGAGCCTGATATTAAAACACCCCCCGATTCAAATCAATCCGATAATAACACATTTGAAAATCCGCGCACGTATGTTCGTAAATATGCACTTTGGGAATATCAATACGACTCTATTAGCGGGCGTTCCACCCCTGTTAAATTGCGATCAGTTAACAAAGATACCCTGAGTGCCAAAAAGATTGTGGCAATCGTTAATAAAACCTGGCCGAATGTACAGGTAACGCATCTGCGAACTTCAAAAGACACTATCTATCTTTCCATTCCAAAAAGCGATGTATTGACGCAGCAAATGGGAACTCTCGGCGCCGACGAATTTATGATTTCAACCACTTATTCATTTACGGAATTAAATGGTATTCGCTATGTTTCATTTGATTTTCAGCCTGGCGATCATGCAAATCCGGGGGTTTACAGTAGAAATTACTGGATTAAACACCGGTAAAATCAGTTCACGGAGGCCTGATAATTTACTGAGATCACAATCACTCCGTCACCTTCGCTTCTTCCAGGACCGTTACAAAATCAAGCAGGTATTTGTTGAATTCTTCAGGTTGCTCCAGGTTGGAGACATGTCCTGCCTTATCGATCACACGAAGAACTGATCCTTTAATGGATGCATGCATGATTTCTGATTGCTCAAGTGGCGTCACTTTGTCTTCCCGGCCACAGATTATCAATGTCGGAATGGTTACTCCGCTCAGCATTGAACACGTTTCTTCACGTCCGGCAAGAGCTGTTAAACCGTTTGTAATGATTTTATCGGAATTGGAGAACACCACATTGCGCAGCGATTCAACCAACTCCGGTTTTGTATTCAGGGTATCTTCATGAAACACACTTTTGATGAATTCTTCGTTGAATTCCCTGGAACCGTTTGCAGTGATTTCTTCAATCGTTTGGTAACGTTTCTCTTTTCCTTCTTTCGTATCGGCTATACATTGCGTATCACACAAAATCACTGCTTCAAACCGATGCGGAAATTTTTTGAGTACATCCAATGCGATATAACCACCCATTGACAATCCACAAATAATGGCTTTTTCAATGGCTAATTTGTCCATAAACATGACCAGATCATCACCGAATAAATCAATGCTCAGGGTTGTTTCCTCGTTCTTTGATCGTCCGAACCCACGGATATCAATCGCAATCACGCGATGTCTCGACTTTAAAAAATTGATCTGCCCCTGCCACATTGCCTTGCTGAAAGGAAAGCCGTGTAAAAAAACAATCGGCGTATCTCCTTCTCCAAAATCATCGTAAAACAAATTGAAGTTGTCTATTTCAGCAATCAAATTGCTTCCTTTGGCTATTGTATCCATGGTGTTTGTACATTAAGTTTGGCATGTTACCACTTGTAAACATAGCGGTTGAATCATTAGAATCAGTTACATAATTGAGGGGAAAAGTTATATGATTCACAGGTGAAATACGCCATAAAAACACTCCGGAACAACCACCGGAATAACCACCGGAATAAAACCAAAATAAAACAGCATAAAGCGCTGTAAATAAACAATATAGACACCGGAATAACCACCGGAATAAAAATACTTAAAAGCGCTTATCTCAGCTGTTTTTCTTATCCTTGCGGATATGGTGGCAAATTATTAATATACAGCATGAACATCCCTGAAACAGCACACTTCTCAGCAACAATCAATATCATCGGGATCAATCCGTTTGTATTCCTGCCTGAAGATGTGTTAAAAGCAGTTTTTCTCCAAGCCGGCAAAGAGAAAGGAAAAATTCCTGTCAAAATGACCATCGACGGACATGAATTTCCACAAACATTGGTGAAATACAGCGGACACTGGCGGTTGTACCTGAACATGCCCATGCGAAAAGCGGCCGGCAAAGATGTGGGCGACACCGCTGAGTTTGGAGTTCGCTTTGATCCGGAGGAACGAATCGTACCTATGCATCCAAAATTCCGTAAAGCGCTTGACGAAAATAAAGACGCCCGCGAAATATTCGAAAATCTCCCTCTGTCTCGCAGACAGGAAATAGTGAAGTATTTATCGTTCCTGAAAACCGAAGAAAGCATCAACCGTAACATCGAAAAAGCAATCGGCTTTCTGTTGGGAAAAGAACGTTTTATCGGAAGGGACAAACCGTGATTTTTTTAGTATATTAGTCTGCTTTAGCAACTAATAAAGCTCTGCAATTCAACAAAATATGACACGACCGATACATCCTGATTTTCAATTTGCACTCGATTTAAAATCGCAGGAAGTGACCGATCTGTTTTGCGATGCGCGAAACTATCTGTTGGAATTGGCACCCGAGTGCAACGAACTCGTGTATCATACGCATGCGCTCACTTCGGTTTTTTGTATTTCCGATAAACTCTCGGATGCTTTTTGCATGTTGCCCATTTATACCAATCATGTGAACCTGGGTTTCAACAAAGGCGCTTTATTGCAAGATCCGCATGGTTTATTGACCGGAACGGGTAATTTGATCCGTCACATTGACATCAAATCACCTGGTGATTACCGGAATCCGGAAGTAACAGCGTTGATCAGGGAAGCCATTGCTTTTGCCATCAAAGACATGGACAAACCTACGAAAGCAATCGGCCAAACCATTTCAAAAATCAAAGCGAAGTGACTTTTTAAACCATATTATTGATAATTTAACCCCGAAAAATGACCTATTATGAACAGAATTGAAATCCCGCTCAACAAAACCCGAATGAAACTCGCAATTATAACCAGTGCGATACTCATTCTCTATGGTATTTATCTCATGGCATTTGTGGCCTACAGCCAACAGGTGATGCATCCACTGTTAATGATTGGAATTACGGCTGCAGTAATGTCGATTTTCGTTTTCTCTATCTTTTATAACGTCAAAAAAATCATGATCCCGGTCGGGTTCATTATTACCGACGAGGGAATCATCGATAACACCGCTTCTACCGAACTTGGGTTGATCAGATGGGATGAAATGACAACCGTCAAAGTAGAATCATTTGCATTGAATACCAAGGTCCTGCTCGTATACGTTAGAGATCCAAGAGCAATTCTGGACCGTGTAAAAGGAAAAAAAGGACGCTATGTTCGCAACAACATGAAAGTGCAGGGAACAATGGTTGCCATAACAGCCAAAACACTGGTCTACAATTTTGATGATTTGGTGAAAACCGTAAAAGACCGATTCAAGGAAGAAGAAGCGAAAAAAGAACAACAGAAACAACCTGAATCCCAAGACGCCCCAATGTAGGCATGAAGGTTTGCTTGATAAATTCACTCAAAAGCTTTCAATAAATTAAACCTTTGGTGACATCTCCAATCAAACGGACATGAAACTGCGTTTTTTATCAGCACTCACGGTATTGGGCATTCTGGCTTTTTTGGAGAGCGCAACATTCGAAAATCATCAAAAAACACCGGGTTATGATCTCAATTCACCTGATTTTTCGTTGGTTCTTCCCGATACCTTGCGTGAAGTTTCAGGCGTCGTCTGCATTGACTCTGCTACTTTTGCCTGTGTGCAGGACGAGAATGGAATAGTTTTCATCTATGACTTTCTGAAGAACCAAATCAAAAAACAGTATTCGTTTAACATCGACGGAGATTATGAAGGAATTACCCGCATTGATAAAACGCTTTATGTGCTGCGAAGCGACGGAATGCTGTATGAGATTTCTGATTACGAATCGCCCGATTTCAAATTGACGTCTTACGCAACAGGAGTTCCCGCTCGCAACAATGAAGGGCTATGCTACGATGCTGATCATCACCGCTTGTTGATCGCTTCCAAAGGAAAAATTGGAAAAGGCCCCGAATACAAAGATAAACGGATGATTTATGGCTTCGATCTCAACACCAAAACACTGATTTCTGAACCGGTATTTGACTTTAATTTACAGGAAATCAAACAATTCGCTCAAAAGAACAACATCAAGCTACCAACACGAACAAAAAAACATGGTGAAGAAGCAGTTGCTGAACCCGTGCTTAAATTCGCGACTTCTGCCATTTGCATTCACCCGATAACAAAAAAGCTGTACCTGCTTTCGGCTGCCGATCATTTGTTATTCATTTTCGATGTGGGAGGTAACATCGAACACCTGGAAGTACTAAATCCTGTAAAGTTCAATAAAACCGAGGGAATCACGTTTCTTGAAAACGGCGACATGCTGGTGACCAATGAAGCACAGGACAAAAAACCGACAGTATTGCGGTTCAATTACAAATGAATTGTACTTTCGCTTGTGAGAGCATAATTCCATGAAAAACATTCAGGTAAGGCAGATCAATTCACTAAAAGAACCCGGTTTATCCGGAAGTTTCAGTATCCGGAATGTGGAAGAATTGCTTGCCGGAAAAAACATGGTGCAGGAACTTCATCGCCATGATTTCTTCTATATTCTGGCGCTGACAAAAGGAACCGGCAATCATGAAATCGATTTTACGACTTACGAAATTTGCGATAACTCAGTGTTTTTCATGCGTCCCGGACACGTTCATCAACTCACGCTGAAAGCTGGAAGCAACGGTTATTTGTTGCAGTTTAAACCCGATTTTTATTATCCCGGTGATGCTCCGTCAAGAGAACTTCTGCGCAAAGCCAGCAACAAAAACCTGTGTCAGCTCGATGAAGCACGGTTTCAAAAACTGATTTCCACCTTAAGCGCCATTTTCAGAGAATATTCAGACAAAGAAGAAGGTTACCAGGATGTGATCAAAGCGAATCTAGGTATTTTCCTTATTGAACTGGTCCGGCACCACCAGCAGCGCAACAATGCTATTACCCCCGTAAATGCTTATGCAGAAGAGCGTCTGGAAGAATTTTTGGAACTTCTTGATCACCACATTACCACTCACAAACAGGTCTCTCATTATGCCGGGATGATGCATCTTTCCATGTATCAGCTCAATGCCATCACGAAATCGACGCTGGATAAAACCTGCTCTGAATTGATCAATGAACGGATTATCCTGGAGGCAAAAAGAACCCTGCTGGCAACGTCTGACCAAGTCAATCATGTCGCGTATCATCTTGGATATGAAGATGTTTCCTATTTTATCCGGTTCTTTAAAAAACATACTGGCTATTCGCCCGAAGCATTTCGGAGCAACTTCAAATAAGTCCTGTTTAATTTCATTTTTGTCCTATCACGTTCCCACGGTTCGAAAGTACTTTTGTGCTTGTAAAAACTCATACCAAATAGTAATCTTTATGAAAACAAAAATGAAATTAATCGCCGCTCTGAAAATCTGGATTGTCATCTACCCTTCCATCACCTTATTCCTATATTTCTTCGGAGAACAGCTATCTGCGCTTCCTTTAGCCGTTCGGACACTCATTTTAACACTTTGCCTGGTTCCATGGATCATCTTTGCCGGAGTTCCTTTTGTGAATTTCATCCTCGGGTTGTTTTCTCCGAAAACCGATAAGTTGTGATTCACTGAAAAGTATGAATTGGTCTTCATATGAAGATATTTTTCTACTAAAGTCACATCAAACTTTCATAACTTAGCATGAAATCCAATCCCAACTCATTCAACTCCTCAAGACGTACATTTGTTCAACAAAGCAGTATTTTACTGGCAGCTGCGATCCTGCCATTTCCATTTACCGCATCAACATCAATTCACATGACAAACAATCCTCATTTCGACGTAATCATTATCGGTGGAAGTTATTCAGGACTTGCAGCCGGAATGTCCCTGGGAAGAGCTCTCAGAAAAGTACTCATCATTGACGGTGGAAATCCGTGCAACAAACAAACCCCGCATTCGCACAATTTCCTTACACAAGACGGACAAACACCGGCGGCAATCGCGTCGCTGGCAAAAGAACAGGTTGAGAAATATAAAACCGTCACCTTTCGCAACGATCTTGCCGTGAGTGGTTTACAAACAACAAATGGCTTTGAAATCGCGACTCAATCGGGCAGCACTTTCTCGGCTAAAAAATTGATCTTCGCTACAGGAATCAAAGATGTGATGCCTGAAATAGAAGGTTTTTCAGACTGCTGGGGAGTTTCAGTGATCCATTGTCCCTATTGCCACGGTTATGAATACAGCAACGAAAAAACCGGAATTCTTACCAACGGAGACGTTGCTTATGAAGTGAGCAGACTGATCAGTAACTGGACCAAAGACCTGACGGTTTTTACCAATGGAATAGCAGAATTCGCACCAAACCAAACCCAAAAACTGTCAGAACATGGAATTATGATCAATGAATCAGTGATTGATCATTTTGAACACAACAACGGATACCTGAGAAACATTGTTTTCAAAGACGGTTCCAAAACGCCCATTACGGCAATTTATGCACGTCCGGAATTCGAACAGCATTGCGCCATTCCTGAACAATTGGGCTGTGAACTCACAGAGCAAGGCCACATTTCCGTTGATCCATTCCAAAAAACAACTATTCGTGGAGTCTTTGCATGTGGCGACAATACCACGTTTATGCGATCAGTAGCCAATTCTGTAGCCATGGGAACGTTGGCAGGAGTGATGACCAATAAAGAAATCATTGAAGATGAGTTTTGATCCGGTTACGTTGAACGAGCTGATAAAGCAAATCTGACAACCTGATTTAAAGGGAACTTGTCTATTTTTGGTGATAGAATCTCAAATTCAACTCATTCCAAATCAATCGTATGGCAACTTGTAAAAACATAATTTCGTGCAGCTTATTTACCATCTTTCTGACAGGAACGGCAAACGCACAAAGCGATTCTATGGCCACTGAATACGTTCGATTGGCGGATGATTTCAGGAAAAATGCCATTCCCGATAGCGCAATTGTCTATTATGAAAAAGCAGGTGCTGAGTTTCAACAACTCAATTATGTAGAGCAATTCGTGAGTTCTTATAATCAAATCGGAGCGCTTCTTACGCGACAGGATAATTACGAAAAAGCCAAAGTTTATCTGAACGAAGCACTTTCAGCCGGGCTTTCCTCGCTGGATACCAACAATCCTGTGATCGCCGCAACTTATCTGGGTTTGGGTGTCATTTACAGCGCTGAAGAAAACTATCCTTTATCGTTGAAGTATCATGACAAAGCCCTCGCTATCAGATTATTGAAATTCGGTAAGAACCATTCCGATGTGGCAACCAGTTACGGAAACATCGGGAACGTTTATTTCAACAGTAAAAACTACGAAAAAGCGGTCGAAAATCACTCAAAAGCGCTGAAGATCCGTGAGAAACTGTTTGGTAAAACGGGCGTTGAAGTGATTCAGTCGTATGCAAATCTAGGGAATGCTTACCGGGAAATCAAGGATTATAAAAAAGCACTCGTTTACTTTGAAAAAGCGCTGACAAACAAGATCAAACAAGTCGGTGAAAAACACAAAGACCTGGCGAAGTTTTACAAAAACATCAGTGATGTCTATTACCTGAAAGGCGAAAACGCAAAAGGCGATTTGTATAAAATGAAGGCCGGGGAAATGTCAAAAAGCTGAATTTCGTATTATTAGAGACTGTTAAGGCTAAATTATCATGAATACTGTAGGCTATTTTGAAATCCATTCTGCTCAACCCGAACGGGAAATCGCGTTTTATTCGGCTGTTTTCGGCTGGAAATTTATCAAAGAAGAATTCGTTCCGATCGAGTATTACCGTATCGAAACAAACGGTATTAATGGCGGATTGTTAAAACGACAAGGGCAATCACCCGTATTGGGAAGCGCCGTAAACGCTTTTACGTGTTCTATCCAGGTTGAGGATTTTGATGCAACGAGCAACCTGATCCTTGAAAACGGCGGCAAAGTTGCTTTACCTAAATTCGCCATTCCGGGACGTTGCTGGCAGGGCTATTTTATGGACGCGGATCACAACATTTTCGGAATTTTTGAAGTCAATGAGCATGCAATTTGATCCGGAAAACAACATCGTAAAATTGTGCGCCAAAGGAATGGAACTGGAAGGTGAAGGCAAACCAATGGAAGCTTTTGAATTGTTTCAACGAGCGTGGAATGAAGCATCAAACGATTTTGAAAAATTCACCTCGGCACATTACGTGGCCCGACACCAGGAAAACGTTTCCGGTAAATTAGCCTGGGATCAAATCGCTTTGGATGTCGCATTAAATCTAACTGACGATTCCATGAAAGGTGTTTATCCCTCACTTTTCCTCAACGTGGGGAAATGCCACGAAGATCTTGGTGATTTTGGAGAAGCACATGAAAATTACCGGCAGGGACTTTCATTTATTTCATTTCTGCCTGACGATGGATATGGAAAACTGATCCATAACGGGCTTTTGAATGGTATTGAACGGGTGAAATAATAACTTGTTTTCAATCCTTAAACGGGTTTCGTTGTGTCCATTCCGATGTTTTAATATAATAAAAAGCCGGTTTGATCAGCTTGTTGGTCATTACTTCCGCATGACGCACGTAGCAATACATATCCACCGGAACTGCCCCAAGATTGCTTTTCATTTCCATCGCCGTACGGCCAAAAATCACGTTCTTCTTTTGCAGTTCAATCGCCAGTTTCACAGTGTCCGCCAATAATTGCTGATAAACGTTGTACTCTGTGTTAAACTCATAATCCACTCCAACAGCATGCGCTTCGCAGTTTTCTCCCCACAAAAGATTGGTCCTGAATCCTACCATTTTCCCGTTCAGAAAATAGCCGGCAAGCACAAAATCATCCTTCATCTGGCGTTTCAATTCCACAAAATAGCTGGTGTTATAGTGATTGAGTTTCATTTTGGCTTTGTTTGCCACATTGGAATACAGTTGTTGAATTTCATCAAAACTAGCTTCGATTTCTTCCGTTGATAAAATTCGTCGTTCCAGCGCTTCTCCCTGTTTGTACATGTTTCGCATGCGGGTGCGATACTTCGATTTCAATGCATTCTGATAATCTTCAAACGTTTTCCATTCCAGGCGAATGGGCAGGAACATATTCGGGTCCAACTTGAATTTCCGGTAATTAAACACCTTCAAATGTTCCGAAGCAATAGACTGGTCTTCGTAAAAATCCTTGATGAGTTGCAAATGAACGGAACCTTTCAATTTTTCCGAATTCCGGATTTGATAGGTCACGTCAGCCAGCGCGTGATACGCATCCTCCGGTGTAATTTCCTGCGAATAAATAAATCCGTGGTCACCACTGATATGTGTATGTCCGCAAATCAGCATTTTTAGTTTTGTCTTTTCTTTAAGTGTTCCTTTGATCTTACTGAATTTTGACCGGGCCTCTTCCCTGCTCCCGTAATCTTTTCCGGATGCGATCACAATTGTAAAAACGGCAGCTGCCACCACTTTCTGACCGTCATAAATCAACGCATACTTAAATCGTTCATCTTCGTTCGACGAGTTTTCCATAGCTGTTAAATACGGAAAACGCATCAGTCCTTTACTTTCAGGTACAATCGCGTTCCACTCGTTTTCAGCAACATAATGAATAGAATCAAACAGTGCAAAACCAAAACGGCAAGGTGTTCTCCGGATTTCAAATTGGTCTTTTTCGTCTTTTAATTTAGAGAGGAAGTCGGATAGTTTTTTCATGAAAGCACTAAAAATGTTCACTAAAAATAAACAATTCGATAAGAAAACCGAGTTGGGTGTAAATCAAACTTTTTATCATGCTTCATTTTTTTTTACTTTTAAATCTGGGCCGGTAAAAATGCCAGTTAATTCAAAAACTTCTTGGCAGCGATAAGACAATCATCATGACAGCAAAAAAATTCACCGTTATATATTCATTCATTCTCCATGAAGGAAAATCCACAGAATTCATTCATGCGTGGACTGAATTGACCAAACTCATTTACCAATACGAAGGTAGTTACGGATCATGTTTGCACCGGGCTTCCGACATCCTGTTTATTGGATACGCACAATGGCCAAGCCTTGAGCAATGGGAACAATCAGGGAGTCGTTTGCCCGCCAACGCAGATAAATTGCGCACGACTATGCGGTCCTGCTGTGTTAAAATCAAAACCGAATACGAACTGGCTGTAGTAAGCGATTTATTGCACGATTCTCTTTTTTCGGAGTTGGATGCAAAAACAACACAGAATGACAACACAAACTGATCTATCTAAGTTGATGGTCGCAATTCCTGCCGGAAGTATAGGTCTGAGAGACGATCGCACCAAACAGCAATGGACAGTTGATCTGAATGCTTTTTTACTGGCTAAATTCCCTGTAACACAAGCGTTCTATTTCGAAATCATGAACGAAACACCTGGCGCTTTTACCGGTAAAAATCTGCCTGTGGAAACCGTAAGTTGGAAAGAAGCTGTTACTTTTTGTAATGCGCTTTCGGCCAAAGAAGGGTTGGAATTGTGTTATTCATTCAGCGATGAAGACGTTACTTTCGATGCTGAAGCCAACGGATACAGGCTTCCTACCGAAGCCGAATGGGAATATGCGTGCAAAGCGGGAACTACTGGAATTCGCTACGGTGAACTGGATGCCATTGCGTGGTACAAAGGCAATTCCGAAAAAACGACACATGAGGTAGGAACAAAAGAGCCCAATGCATGGGGATTGTACGATATGCTGGGTAATGTTTGGGAATGGTGTTCGGATATTTACGACGAAACCGTTTACGGTTCTTACCGCATCTTGAGAGGCGGCGGCTGGTACGACGAAGAACGCGGTTGTTTGGCTACTAATCGCCGGCGCAGTCACCCGACTTCGTTTAAAATCGATGATCTGGGTTTTCGTATTGCCCGGAATAATCCCTGATTCTCCTCTAATCTTTCAAAGAAGGAATTATGTAAAGTTTTTTAACCATAATGTAACACGTTAGGCTGATTCAAAACTCATCTTTATCCTTCATAATTAAACCAAAAAAGATGGACACAGCAAAAAGTGTAGGTATTTGGATGGATTATTCAAAGGCACATGTCATGGAATTTACAACAGCCATCAAAACCGTTTACATAGAATCGGAATTCACTAGCCAGGAAAAAGAAAAAAGCTTGGCAAAAGGCGAAAAATTAATGCACAACAAAGAGCAGCATTTACAGGCAGAATACTATAAAAAACTGGAAGATATCATCAAAAATCATGAGGAGGTTTTATTGTTTGGTCCGTCAAACGCCAAATCTGAATTGGCCAACCTGCTTCGCGCAAACCATCTTTATTCCAACATCAAAATTGATGTGGTTCAAGCAGACAAAATGACTACGAATCAGGAACACGCATTTGTAAGACACCATTTTTCAAGACATTGATGCGCAGGAAAACATTTATTCGATCAATTAATTTAGATCTGCATTGTCTCGAATGGAGACGATATAGGCTATCTTCGTCAGGTAAAACGAATGTCTATGAACCTGGAAGAACTGCTGAAAGACAAACTCACCAAATCGAAAGAGAAAACAGAAACGCTCAGTACATGGTTACTCAACGCTGCACTGAAAACCAATGATCTGATCGAATTTGCCAAAAACCGGAAAGATCCTGATAAGGCCACGTGCATTGAGGCGTTGGAATTTGCAACGAAACAACAACCAACGCTTATGACGACTGATGCTTTTGTGTTTGTCACCACTACGCTCACCGCGAAAGCCCCCCGGGTGAAATGGGAAAGTGCGAAAGTAATTGGCAACACAGCAGCTTTATTTCCCGACCAACTGGATGAATCCATCAGAAACCTGTTGGACAATTCTGAACACGAAGGAACGGTTGTGCGCTGGAGCGCTGCTTATGCTTTGGGTGAAATCATCAAACTTAAAACACCACACAACCACGAACTTATTCCTGCAGTGGAAGCAATTTGTAACCGCGAAGAAAAAAACAGTATTCGTAAAATCTACCTCGACGCGCTTAAAAAAGCAGCAAAGTGACCTTTGGGATTCGAAAGAAATCCACATCTTAGCTCTATCAAAACCTATTGCACATGACTGTAGATGAAGTAATGACAGAGCTGGCTGCTTACGGCAGTCAATCCATCAAAAATATTTTGCTGAAACACGGTGTGAAAGAACCGTTTTTTGGGGTGAAGATCCAGGACCTGAAAGTGATTGAAAAAAGAGTCAAGAAGAATCACGAACTCGCCCTTGGGTTATTTAATACCGGAAATGCGGATGCTATGTATCTCGCAGGATTGATCGCCGATGATAGTCGTATGACCAAAGCTGATTTGCAAACCTGGATCGAAAGAGCCGTTTCCTCCAATATAAGTGAATACACAGTCCCATGGGTATGTGCAGCGAGCAATTTTGGTTTCGAACTGGGCATGGAATGGATCAATGCTGACCAGGAACACATTGCGACAGCCGGTTGGAATACGTTGGGTGGCTTAACCGCATTAAAGCCGGATGATGAATTGGACCTGGAGGCTTACCGTGCGCTGATTGCCCGGATTGAAAAAACAATTCACACTGCAAGAAATCGTGAACGATACGCCATGAACAGTTTTCTGATCGCGGTCGGATCGTATGTTCCGGCATTGACCAACGAGGCCAAAGCTGCCGGCGAAAGAATCGGTGTTGTAACTGTTGATATGAACGGGACTTCGTGCAAAGTTCCGGGGGTCGTGGATTATATCGGTAAAGTGGAAAGCAAAGGAAAACTCGGAAAAAAGAAGAAAACGTTGAAATGCTGATAAACCCAGCTTATAAACTCAGTTCACTAAGTTGTTGAGTTACTAAGTTTTTTAAGTTTCTGACTGCATTTGAAAAACTAAACTATGGAAGTCATCACGCTTGGTTCAGCTTACGTCAATTGGTACCTTTTACGAAGTTCGGAAGGTGTTGTGGTCATCGACACCGGATTTCCGGGATACCTTTCGCAATTGGAACAGGCATTGGAGAATTACCAAATCGATCCGAAAGAACTGAAAGCCATATTACTCACCCATTCTCACAATGATCATATCGGTTGTGCAGAAGCGATACGGCAGCGGTTTCAAGTTCCGGTTTATCTTCATGAAGCGGACTTATCATCGGCGAAGAAAATAAATCACTTTCCACCCTTATGGTTCGTGAAAAACTGTTGGCGCTTGCCCGTGCTGAAATCCATGTTTCATGCGCTTTTCCGTGGAAAAACGGTTGCCACAATAGCATTAAAAGAGGTGATCAGTTTTACTGACGACGAAGAATTACCCGTTCCAGGAAAACCGATTGTTATTCATACACCGGGCCACACATTGGGCGAAAGTTGTTTCTATTTCACCGAAGCCGGATTGTTGTTTAGCGGTGATGCGCTCGTTACCAAAAATGTATTTACAGGTAGTGAAGGCGAACCACAATTATTGCACAACAGCATCAATCCAGATCCGCTCCTGGCAAAACAATCTTTAGAAAAACTAAGGGAAATTGGTGAAATAACGCTTTATCCCGGACATGGGAAATTATGGAAAGGGAATTTGCATGAAGCACTTTTTCAAGAGAAAATTCTAAAATTGTAAGTGTTTAAAACGTTAGAACTCTAAAACAAGTACCGGAAACACTGGCTTACAGAAGCTAAAACAACAATTACAACACATTAACAATGGAAAAACAGCACACCTATCATACGGCCATTCGATGGACCGGCAATAAAGGACACGGAACTACCGGATACCGCAATTACGAACGTGATTACACTATTTCGGCTGAAGGAAAACCGGATATTTCGGGTTCGTCCGATCCTGCATTTCGCGGTGACAAAGCCAAATACAATCCCGAAGATTTATTGCTTGCATCCATAGCGTCCTGCCACATGTTGGGGTACCTGCATTTATGTTCGGAAGCCGGCGTGATCGTTGTTGATTATTCTGATCGCGCTACAGGATTGATGGAAGAAACACCGGATGGCGGTGGCCGGTTCTTGTTCGTAACGCTCTTCCCTGCTGTCACCGTTACCGAATCTTCGATGGTAGAGAAAGCAAATGAACTTCATCACGAAGCAAATAAGTTGTGTTTTATTGCCAATTCGTTGAATTTCAAGGTCGATCATCAACCAACTTGCGTTGTAAAACAGTAGCTTTGTTTTCCGTTTAAACAAAATCGCAATTCCATGAGACCGCAATACATTATTTTGATTTTTCTTACAGCGGTGATTGTGAGCAGTTGCGGCAATGAGCAACCTAAATCATCTCAGGAAACAACCATGAATCCAGGGAAGCCTCAAACGGAAATTCACCAGCAAAACAGTGCAAATCCTGTTAAAAACCCGGATAAGAAAGCTGTTGTGGTGGTAAAAAACGAAGCTGATTATTCCAAAGCATTTTTGGAAGGCTTGCGAAAAAGTACCGGGTTTCGGAAATTCAACCTGCGCGATTCCTTGTTTATCATCAATGATCAAGACACCGTACTTTTTCCTGAAAGTGTGAAAATCGGTGACGAAATTCAGTTTACCGGGCGAAAAGATGAACTGGCTATTGCACTTCGGGTCAAACGAATCAACTACACCACTGTGAGTTACGTGCTCGAAATGGTCGAATTCGGCAATACCAGTCATAACCAGAAAGGAACAGCTGATTTGTCATCCGGGTTCTTTTTGGGTTCGGAATCCATTCAGGATGATGAAGGAGAACTGTATTTTGTGGATGAATACAGCGATGAAAAAAGTGAAGCCTGTAATTTTCAAATCAGAATAGGTAGAGATGAAAAAAGAGGGAATGCACTGTTTGTGAAAATTGCCAAAAGTTGTAACGGAAAAATCAGGAACATCAACATGGATAATTTTCCGATGTTGCTGGAAAAGTAAGCTTGTCAATCATTCCGCCTTCTCACTTCCCGGTCACGCTCATCACGTAAGATCAATCTAAGCGAGCTGTCGCCGGTGATATAATGCCACGCCCAGTTGTAAAACACTACAATTTTATTGCGCACGCTCAAAATGAGCATCAGGTGAAGTACCATCCAAATTAACCATGCAAAATAGCCCTGGAAGTGAAAACGCGGCAATTCGACTACAGCTTTGTGTTTCCCGATGGTCGCCATGGAGCCTTTGTCTTTGTATTCAAAAAGTACTTGCTGTCTGCTTGCCCATTTTCGCTTGAGATTCCTTGCCAGATTTTTCCCCTGGTTGATGGCAACATTGGCCAGCTGTGGATGTCCCTGGGGATATTTCGGAGTTTCCATGTAGGCAATATCACCAATGGCGTAAATGTTCGGATGATGCTCGATCTCCGAAAAACGATTCACTTTATAGCGTGCTTTAAACACAACCTTTTCGTCAATTCCCGGAATGATATTTCCGGTAACACCTGCCGCCCAGATCACTGTTTGGGTCGGAATAACTTCTCCGTTTACCAACGTCAGGTCATGGCCATCATAGTTTTTAACCACCGTTGATGTACGGACATCCACTCCCATTCGCTCCAGGTAAATTCTCGACCATTTTCTGGCTGCTTCTCCCATTGAGTTGAGCGTGTTAGGACTTCCTTCCAACAAAATGATCTTCAGCTTCGAAAAATCAAACTGCGGGTAATCCCGCGGTAATACGTTCCGTTGCATTTCAGCGAAAGCACCCGATAATTCCACGCCGGTTGGTCCAGCTCCAACAATCACTAGATTCATCAACTCTTCCTTCTCTTCATCATCCACAAAAATGATTTTCTCGAATTTGGAAAGAATCGTGTTACGGATATGAATTGTTTGCTGGGTTGATTTCATGGCCATCGTATGCTGCTCAATACTTTCATTTCCGAAAAAATTGGTGCGACATCCGGTAGCGATTATCAGTACGTCATAGGGAATCGTTCCCATCGAGGTTTCGATTTCATTGTGCTCCGGCCTAACAGCGGTCATGGTCGCGTACCTGAAACCGATGTTTTTTGATCTACGGAACAACGCCCGAAATGGAAATGAAATACTCGAAGGTTCCAGCCGCGCACTAGCCACCTGGTAAAAAAGTGGTTGAAACATGTGGTGATTCTGTTTGTCCACCAACAGAATGTCACAATTGGCTTTTGCCAGTTTACGGGCGACATTCAATCCCGCAAAACCTCCACCGATGATGACTATTTTCTTGCGCTCCATGCTTTAAAGGTAGTGACGGCAATTGAGGGAACAGCCGTTTTTCTCAACGAATATGAGTGATTTTAACGATTATTCGCATTTGGATTTTGGGAATAAAACTTCCGTAATATTGCGGGATTACTGATTTTAATAACTTGAAAATCAGTAAATTATCTAAAAATCAATTCCTTAATCTTCAACGACTTCACTCCCGTAAACGTATTCCCTTCAAAAAACTGAATTCTCACCGAATCGAACTCAGCGTAAGTCAGACCGGGATAAATCTGTATTTCAACCGGAGAAAGCTCTTCTGTTTCGGGTATGAACTGCCCGATGAAAAACTGGCCTTTCCGGAACATGACACCGTCTTTGAAATATTCCGCTTCAATCGTAGGATTTGTTTCACCGGAATACAAATACACTTCCCCGGTAACACTCGCGCCAAAATGATTGGATTTATAGGTAGAATCGCTGTAAATCATCAATTGCGGATTGTCGTTGTAATCATCACCCGACAGCTTAAAATAACGATCCTGCGGCATTGGTTTGTTAAACATCAAAAACGTTTGTTGTTTTAAAGTGATAAACCCTTCCTTGGGCAACGTTTCATATGGCAAATGCAAACACCAGCCGTAGCGCAAATCTTCTTTCATAAACACGCGGGCAAACTGCTCGTAATTCATGTCGTCATAATGAAGAATATTGTTTTTCATCTGGTATTCATACACCTGGTACATCCATGTTGTAAGAAGAATAAATGCCAATGTAAACGAGTTTATATACCACTTGGATTGCTGCAATAAAAACGCCAGCGGAATCGCCAGAACGGGCAATACATCAATGTATGGACGCATGCCCAAACCGCCGCCATACCACCAGCACCACCACGACGCGGTTACATAGGTGAAAATGGCAAAAAACACAATACTTCCCCAGAACAAATTTCGTTGGTGGCGATACAATATGTACCATCCTGGAAGCAACAGCAACAATACCGGGGCGAAAATAAAAAACCCTTTACGCCAGCTGAATAGCACATCCCAGATCTTCGGATTACTCCAAAATTCAAAGGTTTCCTTGGTGTACGTATTCAGTGCTAATTTCCCGACTTGATCGTAAGTATTCCACAATTGAAAACCAAGAAAGAGCATAAAAACCACTACTCCGGGTAACAGATGTTTCCAATGTTTGGTAAAAAGTAGCTTTAACCGCCCGAAAAATAGCTGCGTACTTGTAAACATGAACGGTACAAACGCCAGTACCAGCACATTGGTCGGACGAATCATGACTGCCCAGCCCAGGAACAGACAAAACAAAATAAAGTGCTTCGCTGTGTGTTCATCTGCCCATTTCTTGGCGAATAAGAGCATCCAGGCTACAATGGCAAACGAAAACACGTGCGAAAACGGTGTGAGTACGTACGTGAAATAACTGGCGTCGGTTCCGAAAACCAGCATAGACAATACCACTATTATAAAGAACCGATCTATGTGAAAACGTCTCAGCAGAAAATAAATGCCCAAACAGCCGAACAGCAGGTAAAAAACGGACGCGAAATTGGCCATAAACTGGTATGGCTTGCTGTAACCATCGGCAGGATAATCGGTGCTTTTCGCATAAATATGTGCTACCGTAAAAAACGGGATCATCGAGAAAGCCGTTCCTGTGTAATATTTATTGGTAGCCTTTCCCTTGGTAAAGTAAAGGTTATTGGCAAACCGGGAATTTTGATAGGTTTTCTCGATTTTCGGTAAAAACTCAAAGTTGGAAGTTTTGTAAATGAACCATTGAGGCAGGTAACAATAATAGCCGGAACCATCAGACAGAATCGGTTCGCCTTTTTTGGCTTCCTCATTTGTCCAGCCGAAATATCGGTCGGATTTGGTACCGAACGTAACCGCTACGGTGATCATAAAAACAATGAAAAACCATTTTGTATTTAGCAGTTTTCGAATGATTCCCAATACATGCATTACAAAGTAGCTTTTTGTCGTAAGTAAAAATCCAGGATCACCATAGCCGCCATCGCTTCCACAATCGGAACGGCTCTTGGAACCACACACGGATCGTGTCTTCCTTTGCCGGTTAAAGTTGTTTCTTCAAGGTTGGTATCAATGGTTTGCTGTTCGGTCATAATGGTCGCAACCGGTTTAAATGCCACCCTGAAATCAATGGGCATTCCGTTTGAAATACCGCCTTGAATTCCCCCCGAATGGTTGGTCAATGTTGATCCGCCGGCGGTAAACGCATCATTGTGTTGCGAGCCCCGCATTTCAATGCCGTCAAATCCTGAACCGATGGTAAAACCTTTTACCGCGTTGATCGAAAGCATTGCTTTACCTAATTCGGCGTGTAATTTATCGAAAACCGGTTCGCCCAAACCTGCTGGTGTTCCGGTAATGACGCAACGTACACAACCGCCAATGGTATCACCGTCTTTGCGTACTTCGCGAATCAGGTTTTCCATTTGTTCAGCTGTTTCCAGGTCGGGAACCCGAACTGCATTGCTTTCACGTACTTTCGCCAAATCGGCCGACCACGTTCCTTCCCAACGGATGGAACCAACCTGGTCAACAAAAGCATCGATACGAATATTAATTATTGCAAGGAGTTGTTTGGCAATCGCTCCGGCAACCACACGTGCAATGGTTTCACGTGCGCTGGAACGTCCACCACCTCTAGGATCACGGATTCCATATTTTTGCTGGTAAGTAAAATCGGCATGTGACGGACGAAAAGCGGTATTCAACTCATCGTAATCCTGCGGTTTTTGATTTGTATTGCGCACCAAAAACCCGATAGGAGTTCCGGTTGTTTTTCCTTCAAAAATGCCTGAGAAAAATTCGACTTCGTCGGCTTCCTTGCGTTGAGTCACAATGGCCGATTGTCCGGGTTTACGGCGGTCCAATTCATGTTGAATGGCTTCCAAATCGAGTGTAAATCCGGCGGGAACGCCATCAATAACGCCACCTATCCCCGCTCCGTGCGATTCACCGAACGAAGACAACCGAAATATATGGCCGTAAACTGAGCCCATTTAATCGGTTTTAAGCTGGTTTTCCCATTTCGACACAACGGCGGTGGCCACACTGTTTCCAATGACATTTGTCGCGCTGCGTCCCATATCTAATAACGGATCAATTCCCAAAAGCAAAGCCAAACCTGCTTCCGGAATACCGAATGAAGCCAATGTACCGGCAATCACCACCAATGAAGCACGTGGCACACCCGCAATTCCTTTACTGGTAAGCATCAACACCAACAACATAGTCATCTGTGTCCCCATACTCAAATCCATGCCATAACTCTGGGCTATGAACAACGAAGCAAACGTCATATACATCATACTTCCGTCGAGGTTAAACGAATAACCCAGTGGCAATACAAAACTCACAATCTTTTTATCGCAGCCGAAATCTTCCAACTCTTGCATAGTCCTTGGGAAAGCGGCTTCTGAACTCGATGTACTGAAGGCAATTAATACCGGATCTTTGATACGTCTGAATAATCCGAAAATGCGTTTTTTAATAACGATGAACCCGGCAAGGAATAAAATTCCCCACAGCAATAACAAACCACCGTAAAATTCAGCGATGAAAATCACGTAGGTATTTAATACTTCTAATCCTTGTTTCGCAATAATGGCTGCCATCGCACCAAATACAGCAAACGGAGCGAAATTCATGACATATCCGGTGATTTTCAAAATGATGTCTGCCAGCATTTCAAGTGCATTCACCAACGGTTCTACCTTTTTTCCGATTGCAGCACAAGCTACCCCAAAGAACAATGAGAAAACCACAATTTGTAAAATCTCGTTGTGTGCCATGGCCTCAATCGGGCTTTTCGGAAACACGTGATTTAAAAATTCCTTGAACGAAAGTGCAACTTTCTCCACCCCGGTCGATGTTCCTGCATCGGGAAGCGGTAAATCCATCATCAAACCTGGTTTGAACAGGTTCACCAAAATCATTCCCAACAATAAACTCACAAACGAAGCACTGAGGAACCACAATAAGGTCTTTCCTCCAATTCGACCGACAGCTTTGATATCACCCAAACGCGCTACGCCAACTACCAATGTTGAAAACACAAGCAGCGCCACGATCATTTTAATTAATCGCAGGAAAATATTTTCGCTTAACGCCGTGAAATACTGTAGCTTGGTGTCCCTTGATTCGTTGAGTTTTACCTTTTTATCAGCAAGTTTGGTGTTTTCGGCAACAAGTCTATTGGTGTCAATAGCTGATTTTGCAGATAATTCTGCCTGGATCGGAGGTTCTCTATCTGCCTCTTTTTTCTGCAATTTCACATGACTGATCAAAACAGTATTGGCCTGAATCTTGTCATCGATCTTCTGCAACTCCTTATTTTCGTAGTTAACGTAGTTTTTATTCAACAATACGCCAACTCCTATCCCAAGAAATAAGCCGATGAAAATATAGAGCGTTAACCGGCTCTTTTTGCCTCCTGTCTGAACGTGCGCCATAAGTAGTTTAATTACGAATCATGTCTTCGGTGATCTTCAAAATCTCGCGTACTTCTTCCAAAGTCGGAGCTTCGGCATACGTTCTGAGCACTGGTTCGGTTCCTGAAGCGCGGATCATCAACCAGCGATTATCGTCGAAGATAAATTTCCAGCCGTCGATTGTTCCTACTTCACGAACGTTATATTTTCCGAAGGCAGTGTATTTATTAGCGTTGCAATTGGCAACCACTTCGTTTTTCAGGGTTTCGGTCAAATGTAAATCGTTGCGCTCAAACTTAAAAGCGCCGACAATTTCATAAACTTCTGCAATCAATTCGTCCAGCGTCCTGCCTGATTTAGCCATAAATTCCCAGACGATCAAACCCATCCAGATACCATCGCGCTCGGGAATATGTCCTTTTACTGCGATTCCGCCCGATTCTTCACCACCAATCAATACATCTTCTTCCACCATGATTCCGGCAATGTATTTAAAACCGATTTTCACGACTTCCGATTCCAGGTTGTAATGTTTTGCCATCTGGCCAACGCGCGGTGTCGTACTAAATGCCGTAACCACTTTACCTGTTTGGTTTTTATACTTCACCAGGTAATGCATCAGCAACAAAATAATGTGGTGCGAGTCGATGAATTCACCTTTTCCGTTATACAAACCGATTCGGTCGGCATCGCCATCAGTCGCCAGGGCACAATGAATATTTCCTTGTTGCTTGATGTATGTTTCAAGCGGTTGCAGGTTTTTCTGGATTGGTTCGGGAGCTTGTCCGTAAAATGACGGATTGTGCTCGCAATGCAATAATTGCACGTTCGGCAAAATACGACGAATCACATTTTGGCCTGCTCCGTACATGGCATCGTATACCAAATTTAAATCAGACTTGCGAATGGCCTCGAGGTCGAAATGCTGTTCAACGTGCTTTACATAACGCGTTTCAAAATCCACAATTTCCAATTGTCCTTTCGCGAGAAACGGATCCAATTCCACCGAAGCGTAATCAAACGGCACAGCTTCAGGAATAATATCTTCGATTTCCTGTACTTTTTCCGGAGTCAGCGGTCCGCCATAATGTGCTTTTAACTTAAATCCGTTGTATGACGGCGGATTGTGACTGGCTGTAAGAATAATTCCTAAGCCACATGAAAGGTGATTCGCAGCTAACGAAATCATTGGTGTAGAGACAAAACCGCGAGACAATTTCACTTCAATTCCTTCGTGAAGAAGCACTTTTGTTACGGTATCAGCAAATAATTCACCTGCAAACCGGCAATCGTGCCCAACGGCAATTCGCTGATTCAATCCCGATTCTTTGAGCCATTTTGCGGTTGCATAAGCTACGCGAGCTACATTTTCTACTGTAAACTCTTCCGCGATGATAGCTCTCCAGCCATCCGTGCCAAATTTGATTTTTGTTGCCAATACTCGTTTTTTTAAGAGTGTCAAAGATATAAAAACAGCTGTTGATTCAGTCGTTTAGGATTTTTTATCGGGTGTTTTTTTGGTGGTAATTAAATAGGACGAATAGCCGTCGTCATTACCGATTGTCAGTTTCGAATCTGCTTGTTGACACAGGAGGTCGATTAATGACAAAGCAAACGCATTTTCAGGTGAGTCCCAGTTGTTGTTTTTCACCAAACCAACAACAGATAATTGATAGAATTCTTCGTCTTCCGTAAGTGTCAATTTGAAAGTCCCCTTGGTTTGCTCCAGTTTTTCAAATGAATTTCCAATGATTTCATTCAGAATCAATCCAATCGAAATAGCCACATCTGGCGAAAGCTGTGCTTCATATGCCTCAATGGAAATTTCTATTGCGATAGGTAAAAACTCGATATTATGCGCCTGAACCAAAGACAGAAAGAGATGTCTGAAGAAGTAATCAACCTGTAGCATCGACAGATTGACATCGCTATAAATCATTTCCTGAATGCGCGCCATGGTGTTGATCCGCATGATTCCTGAACGGATTTCCTTTTTAATCGACTTGTCGGAAATGCTATCCAACTGCAAATTCAATAAACTTGAAACGATTTGCAGGTTGTTTTTCACCCGGTGATGCACTTCCTGCAAAAGCGTTTCCTTCTGTTCGAGAGAAGCTCTTAGCCGATCTTCAGCGTATTTTTTTTCGAAGAAAACCGGGACATCAAATTGTTCGGTTGTTTTTCCTTTCTGATTAGCCGTAAGGTATTCCTTGATTTTTTCAGGCGATGCCATAATAAATGTACAATGCTCAGCTCCGGCAGCTTCGCATTCAAGCTCAACGGTTGTTAATGGAAGACCGAAACTTTCTTCACACCAACCCGAAGAATAGCCACAACTCATGGTACAAACCGGAATATCGGATTTACGCCCGGCTTTTTTCCACGATTGCGCCTCGAAGGAATTATGATGATAAAACTTTAGGAAATAATTTTCATCAGGCGATGGATTACACTCAGGCAAAAGTTCCACATTTGCCCAGCCAGTATAAGCAAAATGCACGGGGCCGGCTGCTAGCTTTTCAACCGGATCAACCAGTTTCATGCGCTCGTGAAACGACAAAGCATCTTTCTTTCCCAGTACATGTGCGATATCGAACAGGAAGTTATTACCGATCCTGATTGCTTCATCTTCCGGACGGTTGCTATACAATTCTTTGATAATATCGAAAAATTCATACGACAACGACGAGCTTTTAAACAAGACATATCGTTCGTTATTAATAATGATTTCGCCTTGCTCCGGTTCTATGGAAATGGACTCAAAATAAGCGCTCACGTTCTTTTCCGCCGTTTCAAAAATAGCTTCAAATACATCCGGAACCTGCACTGTTTTACGCACTTTCCCGGCACTTACTTTTTCTCGTAAACGTTCATTTTCCAATTGGAGCCGTTGAATCTCTTCCTTCAGCAAATGAATTTGTGCGTTGTCCTGATTTTCCAAATAGTCGTGTTTTAAAAAAACTATCTCATTTCAGCTGTTCCTGATTGAGATAAGGAAGATAGCTGAATTATTTAACAAAATACCAGTTTTCAAAAAGAAAAACAACAATATTTTCGCCGGTATAAATTAAAAATCCCGTTATCAGCTTTAGACTGGAAACGGGATTTGATTTTATATCAATTTTATAAACTGATTAAGCTGTGTACTCGTGAATTGTTTTTTCGATAATTGCTACACATTCCATTAATTGCTCTTCCGTCATCACTAATGGCGGCGCAAAACGAATGATGTTGCCATGTGTCGGTTTTGCCAGCAAGCCATTGTCTTTCATCTGTACACACAGGTTCCAGGCAGTTTTACTTTCCGGCGTATCATTGATAATAATGGCATTCAACAATCCTTTTCCACGCACACTCACTACAAGATCGGTTGATGCGATAATGCGGTTCATTTCGGCACGGAAAATAACACCCAAACGCTCGGCATTGTCTGCTAATTCTTCGTCGCGTACTACTTCCAGTGCGGCAATCGCCACTTTCGCAGCAAGCGGATTTCCACCGAAAGTAGATCCGTGCTGCCCCGGCTTGATCACCATCATGATGTCATCGTTTGCCAATACGGCAGAAACCGGATAAACTCCGCCTGAAACCGCTTTACCGAGAATCAAAATATCAGGTTTCACGTTTTCGTGGTCCACTGCTAATAATTTACCTGTTCTGGCAATTCCGGTTTGAACCTCATCAGCAATGAACAAAACGTTTGCTGCTTCACACATTGTTTTGGAAGTTGACAAATAACCGGCATCAGGAACAAAAACACCTGCTTCGCCCTGAATCGGTTCTACCAAGAATCCAACTACATTCGGTTGTTTTAATGCCGCTTCGAGTGCGTTGGTATCGTTGTATGGAATGCGGATAAATCCAGGTGTAAACGGACCAAAATTTTTATTCGCATCCGGATCGTTTGAAAACGAAATAATGGTGGTCGTTCTTCCGTGGAAGTTCCCATCACACACTACAATCTGTGCCTGATTCTCTGCAATTCCGCGTTTTTCGTACCCCCATTTACGAGCGAGTTTGATTGCAGTTTCAACCGCTTCGGCTCCTGTATTCATCGGAAGCACTTTATCAAAACCGAAATATTCTGTGATAAACTGTTCATAAACACCCAGTGTATCATTGTAAAAAGCACGTGATGTTAACGTAAGCGTTTGCGCCTGTCCGATTAATGCATCCACAATTTTCGGATGACAATGCCCTTGATTTACAGCCGAATAAGCCGATAAAAAGTCATAATATCGTTTTCCTTCCACGTCCCAGACGTGAACTCCTTTTCCGCGTGAAAGTACTACCGGTAGCGGATGATAGTTGTGCGCTCCAAAACGATCCTCTAGTTGTATCAATTCCTGCGACGACAATTTTTCCATTGTTTCCATAATTAAAAACGTTTTTTTGAATCTTTTTGCTCGTCGCGGAGAGCAACCATCCTTTCCTCGTTCAGGTGTCGGAGAGAAATCATCCGATAGATAATGCAAAGATAAAGAAAGAAATTAAAAAACGAAAGTCTTCCTGAGGGTCGATTTCCGTTTCAATTCCTTAACTTTGTTAATCAAAACAAAGCCTGTGGCAACTATACATTTTTCCCGTCCTAACAGCGATTTTTTTGCGACCCTGCGCAAGTCTGTTGAGCAGTATTTTAGCGACAATAAATTGGATTCTTCCGGTAACGCACATTTGTATTGGAAAGCAACTATTCTTATCACCACTTATATTGCCTGTTACCTGACAATCATGTTATTGCCAATTCCTATGTGGTTGGGTGCCGTTCTGGCATTATTCCTCGGATTTATCCAGGCGCTTGTTGGTTTTAATATCATGCACGATGCCTGTCACGAAGCTTTCAGTGATGACAAACGCATCAATTACTTTTTCGGACTTTCGATGAACGCCCTGGGCAGCGATGCTTTCATGTGGCGCCAGAAACACAATGTAATTCACCATACTTATACCAATATCGACGGTGTGGATGATGATATTGCCAAATCACCGCTTTTGCGCATGAGCGAAACACAGCCTCGTTTCAAAGCGCACCGCTTTCAGCACATTTATCTTACTTTCTTATATGCGATCAGCACCATTTTCTGGGTCTTGTTAAAAGATTTCCAGCATTATTTTATGGGACACGGCTACGCTGTTGAGGTCGGAAAAATGAAACTGATCGATCACTTGATGTTCTGGACCACAAAAGTGATTTACATGGGCCTTTACATTGTCCTTCCGATTATGGTTTGGGGCGTTTGGCCAGCCATTGTAGGTTTTATTTTGATGCACGCAATGCTCGGATCCGTTATGTCATTCGTGTTCCAATTGGCACATGTTGTAGAAAACGTTGAATTTGAGCATCATCATGGTGAATCTACTGTGATTGATTCAGAATGGGCGGTACATCAAATTGCAACAACCAGTGATTTTGCTCCGCGCAATAAAGTGGTAAGCTGGTTCCTAGGTGGCTTGAACTTCCAGGTTGAACACCATTTATTTCCACGTATTTCACATGTTCATTATCCGGCCATTCAGCAAATTGTAGCCAAAATATGTGCTGATTATGGTGTGGAATATCGCTATTACCCAACGATGAATGCTGCGTTAGCATCACATTTCCGTCACATGAAACACCTGGGACAAACTGATCATCCGGCTCCGGTGGTTTCGTGAAATCACTTTTTGATTACGATTTTAGCTTTTCGATAACACTGTGATCGTAATCTTTGAGCGTTTCTTCGCTGATAATCCACGGTATTTTGAAGTATTGTTTTCTGAACCATAATTCAAAAGCCGGATCTAAAAACTCGTAAATACCGTCTTCACCTTTGTGAATCATGTCGTTTCCGGCGAGAATTTCCTTGTTTTTGGATACATTTCTTGGCGTACCAATGTTGTAACGCTGCATCACCCGCGTGGAAGTCAATTGTTTTTCCTGCATGGTAACCGCTTTTAGCAGGTTGACCTGGGTATTGCTTAATCCTTCTATTTCGCGTTGGTACAGCGGTTGATTGGCATAAATAAGTTCATCGAGCGCATGAGCAAATTGGTCAAAGCGGGCTATTTTGTCGGTTGTGTTCCACACATAGTGCGACAATTGCTGTACATACCATGAGTGGTTGCGCATGATCATCGGAATAATGCGGGCAATTACAGGTTCTATCTTTTTACCGGTTTCGCGAAAACTTTGCTGGATAAACGAAACCCACTTTTCTTCTTTGATCTTTGGAAGCAGGAACAAGTCACCAAACCGGTAAAATGGTTTGGATTTGTTGTTAAAAATATCAGAAAGCATGTGTCGTTTACTGCCATACAAACAATAAGTAACTTGCTTTTGCCGCTGCCAAATCGCGCGCATTTTCTTTTCGAAACGCTCAAATTCAGGAAAAGAAGTTAGATTTTGAAATTCATCCAAACAAATGATCAGGTTAATTCCTTTGGCTTTGGCAATTCGTTCCGGTAAATCTAAAAGCTCATCCGTGTGCTGCACGATTTTTTCCCAGTCGTACTTGATGGTCAAATCAATATTAGGCTTCACGCCTATTTGCACAGACGGCACCAAATGATGTAAAAATTGCTTTACATCGTCCATCCAATCCTGCCATTTAGTAGAAGTAGCTTTGATGATTTCGCGGGTAAATACTTCGAAAAATTCGGTCTCGTTACTGATGGTGAATAAGTCGATCACCACCGTTTTGTGGAGTTTTTCGGTCTTTTGGATGTCTAGTACTACTTTTTCGACCAGTGAAGATTTGCCCCAGCGGCGAGGAGAAATAATAATCGTATTGATGCCTCCCAACAAGTTGCGACTAAGCTTCAACGCTTCTTCTTCTCTGTTGGTAAACGATTTGGTGCTTACTGTATTACCGAATATAAATGGTGAAAACACATCCTGATTCATAACATTCATTTCCACAAATGTACGAATCCAATATCGTTATACCAAATAGTATTATACCAAAAGGTATAATACCAAAAAGTATAAACTAAAATAATGTTGGCTGAACATCTTCGTCATCCTCATCCGGCTTGGACAAATCCCACTCAATTGTAGGTGCTTCACCATCAGTTGCATCCACATCATCAGAATCCGTATCCAACTCCAAATCAAGCGTTTCATCTTCCGGCCATGGAATATCACCTTCGATCGGATGTGTCAGTAGGACCTCCTTTATTCTCAATTTGGTGAGTTGATTTCCTTGCGCTTTCATCCCTTTTACTTCGATGAAATCCGCGACTTCAACTTCGTTATCGGGCAAATTTTTGGTTTCTTTCAGCAACTTATTGTACACGATTTTGATCTTCGGGCGGAATGCCGTAGACACCACATCGAGGTAAGAACCTTCCGATTCGGAAATGTAGCTCACACGTTTATCTGAAGTGATTTCGCAACAGAAACGTTTCACAAAATGCAATTCTCGCTCGGCATCAAAATACACTGCCGAAATTGGCCTATCGGGCACCCATTTTTCGATGTGCACCATGTCTTCGTCAAAATGATTCGATAAATCAAAGGTCGACAAGCGGTATTCACCGTTTTTATAAAGCGTCAACAAACGATCTTCGCCTTTAAACGATCCGAGGAATTTTCCGCGGCCTTCGTCATTCAAACGCCCGACTACTGTGTCGAACCAAATCTTACGGGCGGCAAGTGTAGAACCACCGACTTCTTTCTGGGTGATTTTCTGCACAATTTCTTTGGTAACGCGATTCCCGGCAGCGCTTCTGGCTTTGATCAGTAAATCACCTAAATCAATATCAAAACGCAAGCGTTTCAGGTGCGGACGTGGCCGTAAGTGAATTGTAACAACCTCGCGTTCGCCATTCGGGTGAACAGAGAAATACAACAGTTTCGAGCCTTTCACGCCACGTGTAAGATCGTATTCCGTATCACGGGTCACCGAATTCACGAAGAAACGTTTCATCATAGTTGCACCGCCAACTCCATCCTGGTACATAACATGATAAATAGTGCGTTTATCACCTTTTTTCCAAACATCAGCGTGCACGATTCCTTTTCCGACAAATTTTTTCTCAGACACCTTGGTAATCATAAATTTACCGGTATTGAAAAACACAATAATGTCGTCTATTTCGGAGCAATCATTCACAGCTTCGGTCTTTTTCAAGCCCCAGCCAATAAATCCTTCTTCGGTGTCCACGTACAATTTGCGATTGGCGATTATTACTTTACTCGCCGCGATTGTGTCGAAAATTTTGATTTCGGTTTTTCGCTCTTTTCCGGCACCGAAACGTTTTTTCAAATCCTTGAAGTATTCAATCGCGTATTCTACCAGATTGGCAAGATTAGCGCGAACTTCTTCCATTTCAGCTTCCAGCTTCGCGATCAATTCGTCGGCTTTATCGGAGTCAAAACGCGTGATGCGAATCATTGGAATTTGCGTCAGTTTCGCTAAATCTTCGTCTACGATCTCGCGAATGAAACTCTTTTTAAACGGCTCAAAACGTTTGTATAAGTAGCCGTAAAGCGTTTCTCTGTCTGAGTAATGCTTAAAGTCGATGTACATCTCCTCGCGGATGAAAATCTTTTCAAGCGTCGCGAAATGCCATTGTTGTTGCAATTCGGTGAGTCGGATTTCCAACTCGCGTTTGAGCAATTGCAGCGTATTATCGGTGTTGGTTCTGAGAATTTCAGTAACACCCATAAATCGCGGTGTATCTCCATCAATTACCGAAGCATTGGGCGAGATCGAAACCTCGCAATCGGTAAAGGCATAGAGTGCATCTATGGTTTTATCCGGCGACACTCCAGGCGCCAAGTGAATAACGATTTCCGCTTCAGCTGCGGTATTATCCTCAATTTTACGAATCTTGATCTTACCCTTCTCGTTGGCTTTCAATACCGATTCGATCAACGATGTAGTCGTACAGCCAAACGGAATCTCGTTGATCATCAAGGTCTTGTTATCGAACTTTTTGATCTTGGCACGAACGCGTACTTTTCCACCGCGCAATCCGTCGTTATAATTGGAGAAATCAGCCATTCCACCATTCATGAAATCGGGATAGATCTCTACCTTCTTTCCACGTAAATGATTGATCGACTGATCGATAAGTTCAATAAAATTGTGAGGCAAAATTTTACAAGCCATCCCCACGGCAATTCCTTCTGCACCTTGCGCTAAAAGAATTGGGAATTTAACCGGCAAATTATCCGGTTCCTTGTTTCGGCCATCATAACTCAATAACCAATTGGTGGTTTTCGGGTTAAAAACTACATGGCTGGCAAATTTTGATAAACGTGCTTCGATGTAACGTGGGGCTGCAGCGCCGTCGCCGGTAAGTGTATTTCCCCAGTTTCCCTGGCAATCGATCAATAAGTCTTTCTGGCCCAGCGCTACCAACGCATCACCGATAGATGCATCACCGTGCGGGTGATATTTCATGGTATTTCCGATGACGTTGGCAACTTTGTTGTAGCGTCCGTCATCGAGTTCCTTCATGGAGTGCATGATGCGTCGCTGCACGGGTTTGAAACCGTCATACAACGAAGGAACCGCACGTTCCAGGATTACATAAGAAGCATAATCGAGGAACCAGTTTTCGTATAATCCGCTGAGCGGAATGATATTATCGTCGACGTTTTTCTTTTCAAACGGATGTTTTTCATCGTATCCGTTTTCGTCATTTCCATTGTCATCGTACTGGTCTTCGCTATCGTTATCCAGCGGAATATTTTCGTCTTCTGCCATAGTTTAAGAAGCTTTTTCAATAGGTTCTTCTTCGTCCGGAATGGTCATATCGTCCGGATCTTTTTCTACCCGTAAATTATCAATGATGAAATCCTGTCGCTCGGGAGTGTTTTTCCCCATGAAATACGACAGAATGGTTTCGATAGAAGCATCTTTGGTCAGCAACACCGGCTCCAAACGAATGTCTTCACCGATGAAATGCTGAAATTCATCCGGAGAAATTTCACCCAATCCTTTAAATCGTGTAATCTCCGGATTCTTACCTAATTCGGCAATCGCATCCCTGCGTTCCTGTTCCGAATAACAGTAGATGGTTTTCTTTTTATTTCGCACCCGGAATAGGGGTGTTTGCAATACATACACGTGATTGCGTTTCACCAGATCGGGGAAAAACTGCAAAAAGAAAGTCAGCAACAGCAAACGAATGTGCATTCCATCGACATCGGCATCGGTAGCGATCACAATGTTGTTGTAACGCAGGTTGTCCATGTCTTCCTCGATATCGAGCGCAGCCTGGATGAGGTTGAATTCCTCGTTTTCATACACTACTTTTTTGGTGAGTCCGTAGCAGTTGAGCGGCTTACCTCGCAGGGAAAATACAGCCTGTGTATTCACGTCGCGCGATTTTGTAATGGAACCACTCGCTGAATCTCCCTCGGTAATGAACAACGTGGTCATTTCGCGTTTTTCGTCTTTCAAGTCGGTCAGATGCGTACGGCAATCGCGCAATTTCTTATTGTGAAGACTCGCTTTTTTAGAGCGGTCACGTGCCAGCTTACGAATTCCGGAGAGCTCCTTCCGTTCGCGTTCCGACTGCTTAATTTTCTTCTCAAGCGTTTCGGCTACATCCGGATTGCGGTGCAGGTAATTATCTAAACTTTCTTTCAGGAAATCATTGATAAACGAGCGCATCGATTTCCCCCCCGGCTCGATTTCCTGCGATCCTAATTTCGTTTTGGTTTGCGATTCAAAAACCGGCTCCATCACTTTTACAGCAATGGCGGCCACGATCGACTGACGAATATCGGCAGCATCGTAATTTTTGTTGTAGAAATCGCGAATGACTTTGGCAATCGATTCCCGAAAAGCACTTTGATGCGTTCCGCCTTGTGTTGTATGCTGTCCGTTGACGAAGGAATAATAATCTTCGCCGTACGTTTTTCCGTGGGTAAACGCCACTTCAATATCTTCACCTTCGAGGTGAATGATCGGATATAGCGGATCACCGTCCATGTTGTCTTCGAGCAAATCTTTCAAACCGTCTTTCGACTGGAATTTTTCGCCGTTGAAATAAATGCTTAACCCGCGGTTGAGGTAGCAGTAATTCCAGAACATTTTAATGAGGTATGGCGTTCTGTAACTGTATTTTTTAAAGATCGATTCGTCGGGAGTGAATTCAACATATGTTCCGTTGATTTCATCGGTTTTCTCAATCGGTAAATCGTCAACCAGGTTACCTTTTGAGAAAGAAGCTTGTTTTTTTTCGCCCTCGCGTACCGAATAAACCATAAAGTAATCACTCAACGCGTTCACCGCTTTGGTTCCTACTCCATTCAATCCGACTGATTTCTTAAATGCTTTGGAATCGTACTTACCGCCGGTGTTCATTTTCGACACCACTTCCACTACTTTCCCCAACGGAATGCCACGGCCGTAATCACGTACCATGACTTTTCCGTCTTTCACTTTCACATCTATCTTGCGGCCGTTCCCCATGACAAATTCGTCGATACAATTATCCATCACCTCTTTTACCAGGATATAAATCCCATCGTCGGCCGCCGAGCCATCGCCTAATTTACCGATGTACATTCCCGGACGCAAGCGAATATGTTCTTTCCAGTCAAGCGACCGGATGTTCTCTTCCGTATATTGATTTTCCGCCATAATTCCACTGATAGTGCAAGTAGCAAATATAACACTGATTCGGCCCTGAAAGTTGAAGGTGCAGAACGAGTTATGAACGATGTGAGGTTAATTGATCGGGTGATGAAATTCGGGAATTCGGATGTTCGGAATATCCCGAATTCCAACAGATTAAAACAAAATAAACCATTGATTTTAAACGAAATAAATACATTTCCGTAATATTGCGGGATTACTGAAATTATTAAAACAGTTCGCGATTTATCGCGAACCTACAAATAACCATATTGTTATTTGTATTCCTCTAACACCATTTTCACATTCCGCAGTCGAAATTGTTGTTTCCCCTGGTTCCAGATATAAACCCGAACGGTCTCGTATTCCTGTAAATAATCATGGATTTGTGATTCGAAATCCAACTTCACCCAACCATGGCGGCCTTCTTCACGGTCATTGAACAAATCGATGCTTTTGTAGTAGCGCTTTTTCGTTTTGGAAGAACTGGCGTCAATCACCAGGTAAACGCCTTCAAATCGTTTTTCACCGATCTGTTTATCCAGTTGCACCCGCAGGTAATAACGCTCGTTGGTACGATCAGCAGGAAGTGAATGATCTACCGTAAACAAAAATTCATCGGTTGCAAGTACGTTTCTTTCGGAAGATTCATCCAACAACACTATTTCGGCGCTCTTGTCTCCGAATGGAACACATGATCCGGTGAAATTCCAGCGGCCGATATTGTCTGATTTCCAAAACTGCAAACTGGCGAAGTAATTTTCTCTGGTAAACCGCTGATTCACCATGAAACCGGTTGACATTTCCCAAAAACGAATTCCACCGATGAATGCACAGATTCCTACAAAAATGAAAGTCAGCAGTTTTTTCCGTTCAACCACCAGAAAAAGTGGCAGAAGTAAAAAGAAAAGATGCTCTGTAAACGGGCGGTTCCCAAATGGCGATTCATAATCCCAGCACCACCACGAAAAAATCAGCCAGCAATTAACAATCCAATAAACACTGAGCCATGTTGCCTGAAACCGGTTTTTGCGGAACCACAGAACTATTCCCACAACGGAAAGCAATAAAACCGGCACATGCACAAATAATCCGGTTCGGAAACTCAATAAACACGTGAGTATTGGCGGATGAAAAAAGTTGAATCCTTCACCGCTGTAGGACCACACAATCCAATTGCCAGTTTGCCATTTCCAGGAGAATAGCAGCAATGAAACAATCGCCAAACAAGAAACAATTGATCCAAAAAGCATCAATCGGTGATTTGTAAAGAGCTTTTTGAGCCATGCCAGCAATTCGACTTTCGTTCCCAGCAAAAACGGGATGAGTAAAACAACGGTGATATTGGTCGGCCTCACCAATAAAATCAAACCCAAAGTGAGCCCCAAAAAGATCATTCGTTTCAGGGTAATTGCTTCTTTTAGCCGGATCATCACGTACGCAAATAATCCAAACAGGAAAAATGAATAATGATGTGTAAACGAAGGAGTTGAAAATGAATAATACATCAATGGCGTTGCAACGTACAGGAGTGGAATCAACCAATCAATCCGGCGGTTTTCATTCGGAAAAAAGTACAGAACACATTTCCGGAACAGGTAAATTCCTAACCAGGTATAGACTAAACTTCCCAGAAAATAACACCAGTGAAAGATCTCGGAATAGCCATCAACAGGGCCGCCGCTGATCCACGAAAGGAAGCAAGCCAATAAAAAGAACGGCAATTGCAGCAACGCGGTTCCCGGAAAATATTTATCGTAAACATGTCCGTTTTTGTCTTTGAACAAATAAAGCTGATCTATATCGTTAGCATGATAACGTTGTTCGGCTTTTTTCGGTTCATCAAATGTAGGATCGTTGTAAATCAGCAACGCCGGTAAATAGGCATAATATCCGCGACCGTCTGATCGGATCACTTCCATCACCTTGTCGTCTTTCACCAGTTTATAAGCTGAGTAGCCTGTCAGCAAAACAATGAACCAAATTAAAGGCGACCGCACGATTTTTAATAAACTCATTTTTACTTATTCCGGCGAAGCCAGCCGCGTTTGTAGAACACGAAAATGAGCGAAGAAGCCAAAATGAACATAAATCCTATCGCATAAAAGTAACCGTAGCGCCAGTTCAGTTCGGGCATGTACTTGAAATTCATTCCGTAAACCCCCACAATAAATGTGAGTGGAATAAAAACGGCGCTGATTACGGTAAGCACCTTCATGATTTCGTTCATTTTCTGACCTTGTGTAGCATAATACAGGTTGGTGAGTCCGTCAAGAATTTGTTTTTGCTCTTCGATTTCTTCAATCAATACAATGCAATTGTCTTTCAGATCGAGAAAATAATGGTCGTTTTCTTCTGAAAAAAAATGATTTTCGGCCCGGTCAATTTGCCCTACCAGTTCACGAATGGGGTGAATAATTTTCCGCAATTCACCGAGTTTTCGTTTCTGCCATTCGATGCGGCGTAAGACTTCACTTCTCGGCAACCGTATGACCAGGGATTCAAGTGTAACAATAATTGAGGAGATCTCTTCAACCACCTCGGTGTAGTTATCGGTAATCGCTTCCAGCATTCGAAACAACAAAAAATCAGGGCCTTGTACACGAATCTTACCTCTTTTCATTTCCAAACGCTCACGCACTTCCGGAAAATGATCAGAAACCCGTTCCTGGAACGAAACCAGGTAATTTTTACCGAGAATAAAACTAATCCGCTCTTTTCTGAGTTCGAAATCATTCTCCCTGGAAGGCAAGGCAGAAGTGATAGAAAAGAAAATATAACCTTCGTACTCTTCCAATCGCGGGCGCTTGGTGCCTTTGAACAGATCTTCCTGAATCAGCTTGTCTATGGACAACTTTTCGCAGAATCGTGTAATGGCTTCTTTGTCTTCCATCGAATGAAAGTTGAGCCAATGCATTAATCCGGGTTCGTTTTCCGGCTGAAAATGCGTCAGAAAATAACCGACATCTTCCTTTGTAACAGTTAATACATCGGCATTGTAACGATAATGTTGGACCGGTTTTTGTTGCATTTCGCTCAGAATTTTTAAATTCAATGCTAATTTAAACATCCTGATCGAATGAAGCGCCTGATTCCTTTTCTCTTCGTTGTCTTTAACTGTTATTGGGTCGTCGCACAGGATTCATTGTTTGCAACCGTCCATGTGATCTACGGCTCGAAACCGATTGCCAAAACTGAAGGAAAATGGTTTGGCGGAAAACTAGGCGGACATGTCGGCCTGGAAGTTTCACCGGGTAAAGTGGTGCATTTTAATCCTGGCGGAGCGGTTGGTGCCTGGCAAAAAAACTCGGATACCGGAAGTTATGTTGTTTCGACGATTCAGGGTTTTTACAACACGTTTGGAAGTGATTCCGTGAAACAAATGGCGGTGAAAATCCCGATTACTGCAGCTGAATTCAAGGTTCTGGACAGCATCGCCGATTATTTCGTTGAGAAGCCACCATATCCTTATGCGTTCTTCGGAATGCGCTGCGCAGCGGCTTGTTACCATTTATTATCATTTACGGAAACGTATCCCAAAATTAGTAAACGAAAAATGGTGCGACGCTTTTTCTACCCGCGGAAATTGCGTAAACGGCTCATCCGATCTGCAAAGAAACAAGGTTGGAAAGTAACCATTACCAAAGGCAGATCAACCCGGAAATGGGATCATGATTAACGACGCCGATAATCAAGTATCTGAGTGACACTCCGCTGATCCTGCGTTTCTTTGCTTTCTCTTAATTTTTCATGGATTACCGCAATATTCCGCTGGTTTTCTTTGCTCAGCACGGCTTTTTTGATCTTGAATTTTTCCTTACTCGTTAAATGCCAAGAAAGTGAAATGCGATCTTTAAATCCTTCACGCAGGTTGATCGAAACAATACGCATGGGAAATGAACGGTCAAACGCTGACATTTTCAAAAGTTCTTCCTGGTCAAAATCCTGTGTTCGCGGGAAATTACCATACACGTTTGAAAACGGAAGGGAAAATTTATCCAAAAAGGCAATCTGACGAATTTCGTCGCCGGCAAGCAATTTCCTAGTGTCCCGAATCTGAATCACGACCACTCCCGAAGTATTTTGCCGGATCCATTCATCCATCGCATCGATCCATTGCATCATCGTTTTTACACCGAAATTATCACGCGTTCCTGCATCCATGATCTGAACGGTTGGCGTGGTTGGAAGTGTGACCATTGGTAATACAAATGGAAACGTTGCATTCATACGCAACACGCTGGTAAAACGCATTTGATCGACATTATTTCTTTTCAATAACTGGTGAATATCAACGTTTTCGTAGGAGCGAATCGTGCCTTGTGGATTACTTTTATTCGTAGTCATGAAACTCAACTTCTGCGAAGAAATCAGCAATCGGCGGCCATCGTTCACAATTGTTGGCGAGAAAATCATTACCGGAATAATCCCTTTTTGTTCCGGTTTACGGAAATAGCCTAGCGATTCATCCATCACCGAGCCGGTATTTTCGTTCAAATCTTCCTCGAACGCCATACCTCGGTCGTAGTTATAAGCGTGGCCGGTTTTTAACCGCGACTGGTAACGAAAGAAAATATCATTAGTAGAAGCCGCAAACGACAGTTTATTGAGCAAATCTTCTGAAATGGCATTAAAATGCGCCGGATTGTTCATATCCATCTTATCACCATTCTTTTCCTTTAGCTTTAATGCGCGGTAATAAGCAGCGCCGACCATTCCACCGGAAGCCCCGGTAATCAATGCCGTGTGGCGTGTAAAACTTCCACCTGAAAGAGAATCGCAGTAACGCATTACTTCAAACATCCAGGATGCACTGCGCGATCCGCCCCCGGAAGTATTCAAAATAAACAGTACCGGTTTTTCTTCGCCGGTCTGCGCTTTCCAATTGTTGAGCAAACGGATGTAACTTAACGAATCTTGACGCGCTGTCACATCATCTTCGCAAAAACTCCTGATCGTAGACGTATTGTAATTTGTTCGGCCTTCTTCGGTGTAATTCAAGCCATAAGCCTGGTTTTCAAACTGGAACACCCCCCAATGATGCGAAAGGAAATTCATGGAAAGTAATAAGCCGATCAGCAGAACGTAAGTCCAGTTCCTGAGCCAGGAAACCAGCGCACTGAACAACATCAGGATAATTGTGAGCAACATTACAATACTCATGGCTGCCGGCACGTCAAAAACAGAAGAACCGCCGATTAATCCCAGCACCACAAACGTCAACACGGTGGTTACTTCAAAAATGGTGGTTGAAATACGATTCTGGGCAAAAACCTGTTGTAGCAACACAGGACTGTAATGACGGGTTGAACGGCATTGCTGGATGCGGAAACCTTTCCCCACGTACCAATATAACGGATGTTTTCCTTCGGCAGCATAACGCAACGTTTTTCCCTGGCTCAAACGCGACCAGCGGGTCGGCTTCACAGTTCCCGTTCGGTTGCGTCCCAGTAAATCGAAGAAATTTTTGTTTGCCGGAAAAAAATAAGCCAACGCGATTCCCACAAAGAACATAAAGCCAAGCAAGTAGGCAAAAACGTAGCCGGTAATTGTTTCGGTGCTTGCAAATTCTTCCACTCCCTGGAATTCGATCATTCGCAGGATGTAGGTCACATTAAAAATGATCGGAAGGACAGCATTGTTGAGACAAAACTTCAAAAATGGCTTGTGTACCGTTGCCAGAAAAGGAAAGTGCGGCCCCAATCGTATATAACTGTATGAATTGAATGCCATTGTGAATCCACCAAATGAAAACCCGAGTAAGACAAATGACCAGAAATTCACATCCCCTTGGTATTCGGGCGATAGAAACAAGAACGGAATTCCGAATGCGCGACCTAAATTATCGGTAACGATTGCAAAAAAGAAAACCCAATACAGTAAACCGATCAGATTGTGCTTCAAATGGCGAAACAACAACACTAACGGAAAGAAATATCTTATTCCGTAGATGATTGGTTTTACTGAAGCGCGTGATAACATCGTTAGTAAGATAGTTATTTTTCCCGAACCGAGTTATGACATTTAATAAAGTCTGTCACCAGATAACTCAATGATTTGCCCACTAACTGCTCATCGCGCTCAGAAACGGGTGCTGCTTCCGGAAAATGAATGTAAGCAACCCGATCAACCCGCGCCATGGAACGCACATAATAACGTGCCTGTTCCAGTGTAACACCGCTTGGTGTAAATGCGCTCGATGGCATTCCGGCAATACTATCCATATCAAGTTCGATACCGGTAAACCAATCTTTGTGCTGTCGGAACAATGCTGGAATATCTGTATAAAAACGTTCCGGATCATCGATCCAATCTTCAAAGAAACTTATGGTGGCTTTCATTAGTTCAAGGCGTTTGAGCACACTTTCGTTGTTATACGATTGATGTAATCCCATAACAGAGTAACTGGTGAGCAACCCTTCGCCCCACGCATAGCTAAACGGATTTCCCGAATGACGGCCTTCCAGGTCACGTGTATCGGCATGCGGATCGAGATTCACGACAGAAAGTTGTTCTCCGCTTCCTTCATGTACACCTTTAATCAGTCCGAACGCATTGTTGTGTCCGCCGCCGATTACAATTGGAATTCCACCCGCGCGGGCAACTTCTTTCGACCAGCGAATGACCAGTTCGTCCAATTCGGACACCAGTTCTTTCAATGAAAGTTCATGTTCAACTGCCAATGGTTCAATCACTCCATGCACCACCAATTCTTCTCCGGTAAGAAACCGATTGCTCTGTACCGCCAGAAAACGTCCTATAAACACATCGAATGCTTTCTCCGAGCCACCAAATCCGCCATTTGCACGCGGACCGATATCTTCCTTAATTCCCAGGATATGATACTTGCGCTGCTTCCATAATTCGGGATCTTCGGTGCGGAAGAGTGTTTGCTGCCCGATCCTGAATTCACCTTCCCGACGCGTCACCCAACGCTCTCTTTCCTCAAGTGCGGGAACACGCAACCCAAAAAAATCATTCTCCATCATGATAGTTACTTATTAAATCAATAAACTCTTTTGGCGGAGTGATTGGCTTCATGTTGGTTTTGGAAACAAACACTAACGTTGTTTTTGCGGTTGCTACCAGCTTTTCAGCTTCATTGTGAATGGTATATTCGAAAAACAAACGCGCTCCTTTTAATAAAACAATCGACGTTTTTACCGTTAATTCATCGTCGTACAACGCAGGACTGAGATAATCAACTTCAAAATGACTAACGGGCAACATAATACCGTTTTCTTCCAGCGACCGGTAACTCATTCCGAGTGATCGGAGCGCTTCTACCCTTCCCACTTCAAAATAGGAGGCATAATTGCCATAATAGCAATATCCCATCTGATCGGTTTCGCCATATCTAACCCTCAATCGTATGGTATGATTAAAAGAACTTTTCATGCAATTTCAAACTTCATTCACGGAGAGCGAATTTCGGAACAATTTTCCGATAAATCAGGTAAAAACTGACAAGCATTTTGTTATGTTTACCTAGCAATTCAGTCAATTTGTCTTTTTTTTTCGTATTTTAGTCGAAGAAACTTGAATAATGAACATTTCATTAAATTTCAATTAAAGCTTTGGTTAAAGACAAAGCAAAACTTTTCAAATAATCAACCCCTAATGGACTTTTTTTTTCACTTTTTTATGTAAATATTTGCTCCTGTCTAAGTTCAACGTTTTTAACACGTGAATTTCGAGCCTATTATACTGATTAAATAGTTATTAACAATAATATATAAGTTTGCTAATGAGTGCCAACCATGACGCTATATGGAGTTCCTGTCTTAAAGTCATCAAAGACAACATCCCGTTGCAAGCCTACAAAACTTGGTTTGAACCGATTGTTCCAGTACGAATAGAAAATGATGTCTTGACAATTCAGGTTCCTTCACACTTTTTTTACGAGTGGTTAGAAGAACACTACATTACTTTATTGAAAAAGGTAATTAAGAAGGAATTGGGAACCGAAGGTCATTTGGAATACAGCATTGTTATGGAAAACAGCGCCGGTAACTCGAACCCTTACACCGTAAAACTTCCGGCCTCTAACAAAAAGGCATTGAAGAATGCTCCGGTGAACATGCCGATCAACATCAGCGACAATCCGATCAAGAATCCGTTTATCATTCCGGGCTTGAAGAAAGTGAACGTTGATTCGAATCTGAATCCTGCTTATTCTTTCGAGAATTTCGTGGAAGGTGACTGCAATCGTTTGGCTCGTTCTGCCGGATACGCTGTAGCTAACAAGCCGGGCGGAACTGCTTTTAATCCGTTGTTGATCTATGGTGGCGTTGGTTTGGGTAAAACCCACTTAGCGCACTCAATCGGAATCGGCATTAAAAATCAGTCACCGAACAAAACCGTATTGTATGTAGGTTCTGAAAAATTCGCGCACCAGTTCATCGATGCATTGAAGAACCAAACAACCAATGATTTTATTCACTTCTATCAAATGATAGATGTGTTGATTATAGATGATGTCCAGTTTTTCTCCGGAAAAGAAAAAACACAGGACGTATTCTTCCACATTTTCAATCACCTGCACCAAAACGGTAAACAGATCATTTTGACATCTGATAAACCGCCGGTAGAAATGCAGGGAATGGAACAACGCTTGTTATCGCGCTTCAAATGGGGATTGTCAGCTGATTTGAGTACGCCAGACCTGGAAACGCGCATCGCGATCATGGAAAAGAAAATGTACGGAAACGGCATTGAACTTCCGCGCGAAGTGGTTGAATACCTTGCTTACAGCATCAATACCAACATCCGTGAAATGGAAGGCGCTTTGACTTCTTTGTTAGCTCAGGCTTCTTTGAACAAAAAAGCGATTACACTGGATTTGGCCAAACAAATGATTGACAAGTTCGTGAAAAACACGGCGCGCGAAGTGTCCATCGATTACATCCAGAAAGTAGTGTGCGATTACTTCGATCTACCGATTGAAATGTTGAAATCGAAAACCCGTAAACGCGAAGTGGTTCAGGCCCGTCAGATTTCCATGTACTTCTCCAAGAAAATGACCAAGTCGTCATTGGCAAGCATCGGAGCACACTGCGGCGGAAAAGACCATGCAACAGTATTGCACGCTTGCAGAACGGTGATGAACTTATCTGAAACAGACAAACAATTTAGAGTTTACCTCGAAGACCTCGAGAAAAAACTAACGATCCAATAATTAAAAAATCCCCGTTCAATGAGCGGGGATTTTATTTTAGTCGAGTTTCGAAGCCTAGTCCCGTAGGGACGAAATATCTTATAAAATAACATCCAAAAACATCCATCACCCCGTAGGGGTGAGACTGCACAAAAAAACATAGTGGAAACCATCTTACCCCTACAGGGTAAAAGTTCTTAAGGGATAGTTGGTGTTACCATATTACGTCCCTACGGGACTTTATCCTGATTCAAAATAAATCAATACGGCAAATATTCAAAAAAGCCATTCGTGATATACAACGTATCGCCCGCTACCCGAACAAATTTCCCCTGGAAAAAACCGCTGAGTTTCTGTGTAGCCGGGTTGTGGCCGCTGATAGAATATACACCATCAACCAAAGTTGGATAATTCAGACCGTTATAAGAGGCAAAAGAACCGGAAGCACTCATGGTGTAAGTTCCGACACTTCCGTCATTTCCCAGGTTCAGCTGCATGGAAACTGTATCACCTGAAATAGCCAGATTCCAGCCATTGTTATAGGTTAATTGTTTGGTCGAAGCAGTCGTTGCCATGCCGTTATAAGAAAACCCAGCATACGGAAATTCTGCATCCGGACAATCGCCGCAGGTTCCGCCGCAATCAATCGCCGTTTCTCCCGGATCCAACTGACCATTCATACACGGATTGATCACAGGATCTTCTTCTTTGTTACAAGCTACTGTCAACAGCAGACCTGTGATAACTATTGCCGCAAAACGATTCCAATGCATAATCAATCTTTAGTTTTGCTAAAGTAGAGAAAACAGATTGGAAAAAAAAGGAACATACCGCACCATTCTCACAGCAAGTGAAGGCTTTTACAAAGAAAAGGGATCTAAATTCCTGGCTTACGCCGTTCCGTGTAAAACAGAGGAGGAAGTTAAAAAACACCTTGCAGCCTGGCGAAAAGAACATTTTCAGGCGGTTCACGTGTGTTACGCCTTTCGGTTGGGAAGCGATAAAAAGCTCTTTCGCGCCAGTGACGACGGTGAACCTTCTAATTCTGCAGGGCCGCCGATACTCGGACAAATTCAGTCATTTGATCTGACAAACCTGTTGATCGGCGTGGTTCGGTATTATGGTGGAACAAACCTTGGAGTCGGTGGATTGATCACAGCGTACCGAACGGCGGCAAAAGAAGCATTAGAACAAGCTATTATTATTGAAGAAGAAGACCATTGCATTGTGGAATTATTGTTTGAATACGATCAGATGCCAGCTGTGATGGCAGTTGTGAAAGCCATTCCTCTGCAAGTTACGGAGCAACAATTCGAACTTAGTTGCCGGTTGAAAGGCTCCTACCCGATCTCGAATGAACACGCTTTGGCACAGTTACAGGATTTAAAAAACGTAGAGCTCATTGAACATGGAATTAGAACATAAAGCATTATTGGAAGAATTAGTGGCCATCCAAGGCTGCGCGAGTGACGAAGCAGGAATGCGGGATTTTATTCTCGATTACGTTCATAGAAACTGCGCCAACTGGAAAGTTCAGCCGTCAGTTGTTTGCGGCGATGGTTTCCAGGATACAATTACGCTTGTATTTGGTAAACCGCGAACGGCAGTTTATGCTCACATGGATACAATCGGTTACAGCGTTGGTTATTCCAACAACCTGATTCGTGTTGGCGGGCCGAGACATATTGACGGAACGTTGCTCGTTGGCAGCGATTCAAAAGGTGATTGCGAAGTAGAATTGATGCTGATTGAAGAAGAATCAGGCGAGAATCAGGTAACATTTGTTTCCGACCGGGAAATTGATCGGGGTACGTTGCTTTCATTCAAACCTAATTTTCGTGAAACGGAAGAATACATTCAATCGCCGTATATGGATAACCGATTGGGAGTTTGGGTAGCTCTGCGTTTATGCGAAACACTTGAAAATGGGGCCATTGTATTTTCCACTTATGAAGAACATGGTGGAAATTCAGTTGGAAATTGCGCACGTTATTTATACGAAACGTACGATTTGAAACAAGCACTGATCAGCGATATTACCTGGGTAACACATGGTGTTGTTCACGGTGGCGGAGTGGCAATTTCTATGCGGGACAGTATGTTACCACGCAGAAGTTACCTCAACAGGATTATTGATTTGGCCCGGGAATCGGGTGTTATGTTTCAACTGGAAGTAGAATCAGCAGGTGGAAGTGACGGTTCGGTGCTTCAAAAATCAGATTTGCCGATCGATTGGTGCTTTATCGGCGCTGCAGAAGACAATGTGCACACGCCCGATGAAAAGGTATTCAAATCGGATATCGTTTCGATGCTGGAGTTGTACAACTATTTAATGATTCACCTTTAACGAAGCGGAGTCACGTCAGAAACATTGATCGGTTGAAAATTCGGGCAGTTTTCAGGTACTTTTGCTTTCGTGTCTTCGTAAGCAAACTTTAAACGCATGCCGTCAACCTGGAATTTTGCATCAAGGTTGATCGGATAAAGGCTTCGCGCCACATCTCCCTGGATGTATTCGATGTAAAATCCGCAATCATCCGTTGCCCGAACGGTTCCCACAATACGTTCAGATTCCGACGGAGCAGACCCGTTATCAACCACTTCCGGTTTTTCCTTGTGCAGGTTGCAGGCGTTGATCATTCCCAGTAATGTAATCGCTAGTACCACGAATATTGATTTATTTAGTGTATTCATTTCTCTTCCGTTTGGTTCAATAATACGGATTTTCCGGCTATTGCAGCGGTTGTCCAGGCAGCCTGAAAATTAAATCCACCGGTAACACCATCGATATCCATCACTTCTCCGGCAAAAAACAAGCCACGATACCGTTTGGATTGCATGGTTTTCACCTCAATTTCGGCCAGATCAATTCCACCAGCTGTTACAAACTCTTCTTTAAAGGTTGTTTTCCCTTCCATTTGGTACAAATCGTTGATCAATACCTCGATGAGTTTATTTTCCTGCCGGCTTCCCAGTTCCGACCAGCGCAGGTCTTCATTTAATTCGCATTTGCTCAGTAAATAAGTCCACAAGCGGCTTTTGATCTGAAACAAAGGTGTGTTGAGCATTTTTTTGTTCGATAATTTCCATTCAACCAGCGCTGCACGCACCTCATCTTGTTTCAAAAAACCTGTCCAATTTACCGAAATTGCTGTGCGGTAACCTTTTTCTTCCAAAATACGAGCCCCGAAAGCAGAACATTTCAATACCGCCGGACCACTCATTCCCCAGTGCGTAATTAATAACGGCCCGGAAGTCGACCATTTTTCGCCCAGAATGCGAACCGATGCATTCTCGGTAACAACCCCCATTAATTCGCGAATGGATTCGTTGGGCATATTGAAGGTAAACAAGGACGGAATGGGCGGTATAATTTTCAGATCGAGTTGACTTAACAACTGAAAGCCACTGATTTTTGGTTGTCCGCCAACAGTCAATATCACCGATTTACAGGCAATTGTTCCGGCTGGAGTTGTTACTTCCCAACCAGAATCAGTTTGTTGAACGGCATCAACTCGCGATTCTAACCGAAGCGGAATTTTTAGTTTTTTCAGTTCGTTCAGGAAACAATTGATGATGGTTTGCGAATCATTGGTAACAGGAAACAAGCAACCATCCGGATATTCTTTCAATTCAATTCCCTGTTCATTGAGCCAGGCGATCATGTGCGAAGAGGAAAATGAATAGAATGCTTTTCGCAGAAATCGTTCTCCCCGCGGGTAATTGGTTGAAAGTTCGGTGGGGTCAGAAACAATATTGGTAACATTGCAACGGCCACCGCCGGAAATTTTCACCTTGGCAAGTGGTTTTATTCCGCGTTCCAATACCACAATTCGCGCTTCCGGAAAATGGGTTCCTGCCTGAATGGCTGCAAAACAACCTGCTGCGCCACCGCCAATCACTACCACATCAACCGTTTCTTTCATGTGGTAAAAATAGTCAAAGCAATCATGGGTTTTCTGAAGAAATCTTCCAAAAAAAAGCCCCGGCAGTTATCGCCGGGGCTTTCTATAAAGAGTTTGTTTTTCATTATTTTACTACTTCCAATCGCTTGATCGCAATTCCTTTAGCAGTAACCACACGTGCAAGATAGCTTCCTGCAGCAACAGCAGATAAATCTATTGTAGCGATTCCGTTAGTGGAGCCGAATGTACCGATTACCTGTCCGGTAATTGTTACCAATTCAACCGACTCGATCATCGATTCGCTGCTTACGATACTTACAGTAGTTGTTGCAGGGTTCGGGTACATTGTTACGGTATTGCTCAATTCTTCAATTCCCGCAGGGCCGTTACCAACCTGCACTGGCCCTTGATATGTGGCGTGATTTTGCTTGGTAGCTGTAACTGCTAATGGTAAATCTGAAACAAGTGCCGGGAATGTAATGTTTACTGTTCCGCCGCTTACAAATCCACGGCCGATCAACACATTGTCTTGTGAAACAGCAACCAAAGCTCCTTCAACATTGCAGTTTACTGCTAACGAAGTTGTAGCCAACGGAACCTGTGCCGCATGAGTTACAGTGATACCCATTGTTTGTTTGTTGCGGAATTGAGTTGACGGATCTCCGAAAAACAACCATGTTTGCATGACTTCTCTTCCGTCTGAACCACCAGGATATTCTTCGAGCATACTTGCCTGGCTGTTGTAGAACAAACCACCAAGCGTTGTTTTTTTATTGGAAGGATACGCTTCTGCGATCAATTCAGCTAATTCATCCTGTGTTTGCATTGGCTGTGCCCACGCCATAAGAATAGAAGAACCTGCAGCTGCGATAGCTCCTGCCGGTGTAGATGCGTTGTCTGCGCGCAGCCATGTCTCAGAGATACAAGTACCTGAAGTAAACGTTCCGTTGTTACAGGCCACCGAAATCACTAACGGATATTTACCATTATTGGTAGCCGCATTGATGTTTGTAGAAGTGAAATTCCCGGTAACGCATGTATTTTGAGCGCCATGTCCGGTGTAGTTAAACAAACCTACTCCTTCGTTCACCGCAGGAAGAATCATTGTAGAATTCGGATCACCACTAGCATCCTCACCACCACGGCTACCGTCGTAAAACTCATAAACGCTCGTATAACCATAGCTCATCAATCGGGTGCGAACATTACGCAAATGCTGCCAATCTGCTTCACCGTCGTCTCCGAATCCTGAACCTTCACCTGAACCAAGTCCAATTGCTTTTTCCATCCAGTCACCTGCAGCAGGATTTTTCTCATATTCCAACGTTCTGTCAACCATTACTTTGATCTGAGCAGAATTACCGGAAAAACGTCCGACAAATGCTTCCGGATAATAATCACTTGCACCACCAGCCAATTGACCGTAATAAGAGTCAGACCACAACTCTTCACCGCCGCTTTCACCATAGGTATGGGATGGTACTTCTGCATGATCACCAACCAGCAATACATATACAAGGTCAGGATTGGAAGCGTAGAAGTTTTGAATGTATGCTTTGATATCAGTATCGGTTGTCCCGGTAACAGTAGTAGTCACAGTTGTTGTTTTGATTCCTTTTTGGTTTTTCCAGTTGGCCAGAGGCAAAATATCAGCCGAAAACGACTCATCAGTAATGATGAGCAATTCACCTTCTTCATCGATAGCAGTGTATTTTTGAACATCATTTGCTGTATTGATGAAGAAACGTTGCTGAGCGCTCCCTAAAACCTTGTCTGTTTTTGAAACTTTGGTTTCGTTGATTCCGGCAACATCCGGCTGAAGAACCAAACGCACGCGGATGTTTTCGTGCACACGCAATACTTTCGTCACAGGATTGTATTGGTATGGAGAAATTGTAATGGTTTGTCCACGTGATTCGCGCCAAACAAACGGATCATTCAACGAAGCGATGTTTGACGGATAAAACGCATTCTGCTGGTAAGCAGAACCAAATGTATAGGCCACAGATGCCGGATCTACATTGCGTTTCAGATTTCCTTTGGAAGGAGCTACTTCTACGTTTTGAATTTCGGTTACGGCATCGTATTCAACCACCAACATGGTGTTTCCTTTGGCAGGAAGCTGAACAGATGTGTGGTAAAGCGGCAATGCCGGCATACCGTTTTCCATGGAAATAACACGGTGTGTTTTACCGAAATCGATGTGCTGCTGTCCATTAATGGCAACGTACTGATACGGCATTTCTTTGAGTGTATGACCAATGGCAACACCATCGTCATCGTGGGAAATTAATTGGAATTGCTGAGCGAAGGAGAGTATGCCCATTAGCAACATTCCGGAGAGGAGTACAGTTTTTTTCATCTAGCTTTTGGTTTTGAATCCACTAATCTACAAAAAAAAAGAATTCACCGCACTACCGTAAACACCATAGAAACGACCTTACACTCAAAGAAAAAGGCCTCTGTCAACTGACAAAAGCCTTTTTCCCTTAACCTGTAGATGTTAATAATTGATCCGTTGATTACTCTAACGGTGATATTTTAAAAAGGTTTCAAAAAAAAAGAAACACCAGATCATTTTAAGTGTTCCACCAAGGTTACTTTTTCTGCGTAACCGACATTCCTCCAACTAATCTCTTTGTTTTTGTAAATAAGGATTGTAGGTAATGCATCTATTTCCAGTTCTTTAGCGAGTTCAGGATTCTGGTCTACATCGATGCGGACTATTTTAACAGTGGCTTGCATTTCTTTCGAAATTTCCTCCAACGAAGGTTTCATTTTTTTGCATGGCCCGCACCATTCCGCGTAAAAATCTACCAGCACGATTTTATCATCGTTGATGAGTTCCTGATAATCCCGGGTGGTCATCCCGTTTTTTGGTGTGGCCGTTCCCATAACTTCCGGTAGTCCGTCCGAACGCCATTTCATCATTCCACCATCCATTTCGTAAACTTCTTTGAATCCGAGTTCACGCATGTGCTCGGCTGCAGCGGCACTTCTTCCACCGGAAAGGCAGTACACAAAGTACGGATTGGATTTATCCAGCTTGCTGATTTTTGCATCAAATCCGTCGGAAGTCCAATCAATGTTTGTTGCGTTTTCCAAATGACCACCGGCAAATTCTTCTGTTGTTCGCACATCAACAATCGTTGCATTTTCAGTGGCTGTTATTTTTTCCTGAAATGCGGCAGGTTTCAATACTGTTTTTTCTGACTGACTCATTCCGCAGCTACTCAATAAGAGTATAAAAACCGGAATCAGCTTGAATTTGAATTGTTTCATTTCTAAACTTAAGGTTTGAATTAGTGTAATTTTGATTGTAATCTGAACCAACTCCCTCCGTTGTAAACTTCCTGAAATCCGTTTGATTTCAACACATTTACCGCAGAGCCACTTCGCATTCCTGAGGCGCAGCAAGTGATTACGGGTTTATCTTTCTTAATTTTTGCTAATGATCCGGCCAATTGATCCAATGGGATATTAATGCTTCCTTTGATATGGCCTCCCTGGTATTCCTGGCGTGTCCGCACATCAATTAACTGAGCCCCCCGCTTTGTCATTTCAACAAAATCAATCGACGGTTTTCCGCCAAATAGTCGTTGTAAAATCCCCATTATTTCGCTGTATTAATACTGTTATTTACTGATAACCAACTACCTCCATTAAAAACATTGGTGTGACCATTTTGCTGAAGCAGTTGAGTTGCCATTCCACTTCTTCCGCCACTTGCGCAACAAAACACTAATGTTTTCGCTTGAAGCAGCTCTTCCAAATGCTCATCAATTTCCTGTAAAGGAATATTAATAGAGCCTACCACATGTCCACCGTTGAACTCTGCGTGTGAACGCACATCAACGATTACCTTTCCTTCGCTTTTTATCCAATCATTCATCTTTTTTCTTATTTATCGGTTTACCCATTCCTGAAAAGAGGTTCACAAAAAGTCCGCCCATAAGTGTTCCATACAGGGTACTGTTAACAGGACTGGAAGTAATGGCGCAAGTACCGCTGGCACAACCTACAAAATAGTAATAGGCATAACCTCCCAGAGCGCCTATTCCTGCGCCCACCATGATCCATTTATTTCTTTTAATCCATTCCATGTGCTTTCACTTAATCGTTCCACGTTCAGTTCGGTATGCAAAGGTGTTTCAAAAATAGACAAGATAATGTCACCTATGTTACATCATCAAAACAGGAAAAACTTGCATGCAACTTATGTTACGTAAGCGAGCCGGTTTTTCAATTAATTTCGCACAAAATAAAGATCTATGTTGGGCAAGGGAACAAAAATGTACAGTATCGGCAAAATGGTTTGTCCGCGTTGTCAGGAGGGTGATTTTTTTGTTGCCAATCCTTACAATTTAAGAAAAGCCGGTGATACACACGAGCATTGCCCCAAGTGTGGATTGAAGTATGAGAAAGAAATTGGGTTCTATTACGGAGCCATGTATGTTTCATATGCGCTGGGAGTGGCTTTGTTTGTAACTTGCTGGGTAACATTTAATTTATTTTTCCCGAATGCCTCAACCGGTTTGCAGATCACAACGATTTCATTGATATCTTTGGCTGCCGGCCCTTACTTTTATGCACTTTCAAAAATAATCTGGGCCAATTTTTTCTTCGGATATGACAAAGATGCCATCAAAAACGCTCAATCTCATCACTGAAAAATTCGGGTACTTATTTGAATCTGAACTAATTGAGGCTATTCATTCCAACATGCTTCTGAAGGAAGCTTCAGCGGGAACGGTTCTTATCGAGATCGGGCAGACATTCCCGGGAATTCCTCTTCTGTTGAGCGGTTCTCTGAAAGTATTCAGGGAAGACGATCAGGGAAACGAATTATTGCTCTATTATATAGAAAGCGGCGATACCTGTGCTATGTCGTTAACATTTGATCCGAAACTTTCAAAAAGTACGATCAGAGCAGTTGTGGAAGAAGATGCACAGTTTTTGATTATTCCCATTGCTTTTCTGGATAAATGGATGGTACAATTTGCAAGCTGGCGCTCGTTTATCATTGGTAGTTTTAATCATCGCCTTACCGAAATGCTTGATACGATTGATAGTCTGGCATTCAAACAATTGGATGAGCGTTTGAAAAATTATTTATCAGATAAAGTTAAAATTAACGGAACCACGAGTTTGCATCTGACTCATTTTGAAATTGCGGAAGAATTAAACTCTTCCAGAGTGGTTATCTCACGATTACTCAAACAATTGGAAAGCCAAGGTAATTTAATTTTGCACCGGAACAAGATTGAAATGCTGTTGTTTTGACCCCACACTGAGAAATCAACTGTTCACTCTTCATAACATTCTTGGAGTTTTATTTGGAACATTCGTTCCATGTCTTTACATTTGGGTCAAATTAACTTTTTAATAAAAAACTATGAAAAAATCTTTACTCGCTATTGGAGCCGTATTGGCTTTAACAAATGTAGATGCTCAGTTGTTGTTTTCTGAGGACTGGACAGCACCACAAGTATGGTCAACTTATCAGGGACCAACAGATCCGGATACATTGAACTGGGGAATTGGTACAACTGCTGCTTTTTCTGCTCAAGGGAACATGGGTATTTCAGCTTCTTGGAGTCCGGATCCAGCTCCAAATGGTACACCTTTGACTCCGGACAACATGCTTATTTCTCCAAACATTGACATGTCAGCTGTTACAGGAAGCGTATCATTGTCTTTCAAAGTAGGTTCTCCTGAGCCAACTGCTTCTAACTTCTACCAGGAATTTATTTCTGTTTACGTTTTGAACAGTATAAATGACCTTGCTACTGCAACTCCTGTTCACGCTGCAGCATTGGCTGGTGGTGAGCAATTGTATACTTTCAACTACGACATTTCTTCAATGGCGGCAGGTGAGGATACAGTATTGTTAGTATTCCGTCACCACAACTGTACAGATGAGAACTTCATTGTGTTGGATGATATCAATGTAACAAACGGTGGTTTGGGTATCAACGAAGCAATTACAGAAGCTTCTGTTTTCCCTAACCCTGCTAACGAAGTATTGAACATCGTTACAACTGAAGAGTTGGCTGAAGTACGTATTATGACTATGGATGGTAAAGTAGCTTTTATTTCTGCTACATCTAACGTTAACGTTGCTGATTTGAAATCAGGAATGTACCTATACGAAGCAATTACCGTTTCAGGTAAAGTTGCTCGTGGTAACTTCGTGAAAAACTAAGAATTTACAATTCTTTAATATGAAGGGCTTTCCAATGGGAAGCCCTTTTTTGTTGGGTATTGTTTCATGCTATTCAACAATAGCACGGGTTGCGTCCCGCGCTTACGCATGCGTTACAGTATGATAAACAAAAAACCCGTCCACCTAAGGCAGACGGGTTTACAATTGATCTCCGGCTGTTATTGCAGGATAACCTCTTTGTCTTTGTTGTGTTTCACCCGGTAGCTGAAGTGAATTTTACGATTCTCTTTCGGTTTCATGTCAAATTCCCAGTTTAGGATACCAGTGACAGGATTGTAATTTGCTTTATCCAAATCGATTGGCTCAATGATGATGTCGGCGTTTTGAGTTACCGGCAACTGATCTTTCACAATCAACTCAATATTGGTCGATTTGAGGTTTTTGATTTCCAACTCATACGACATAATGCGTTCTTTGGTGTTGCCTACAATTTTCTCCTTCATTTCTTTTTTCAACAACGTGCGTTTCACGATGATGTTCGGATCTTTGCCAAGGCTCAATGATAAGGTATCGTCCATTGTTGTGGGATCAAGATAAGTTTCACCAATGTACGTTCCATCGAAGAAGATGTTGGCTGTTGCCGGAACCAATTGCAATTCATCCAGTTTCACAATTTGCGCTACCAGGTAAGCACTTGGATCCAGCTTAGGAACACTGATGTATTTGTAATTGGCGCTCAAATCAATATTTTTCACCAATACCATGTGTTCTTCACCATCGCTTTTGATGGAATACGGTAAATCGATCTTAAACTCAGCTGAAAGCACCCGGTCGATCATCGTGGTGAAATCGCTTGAGGTCTGTGCATCAATCTCCAAATCTTCCTGCGCCCCCATTGCTCCTTTTGCTTCGCTAGACAATACCTGTGGCATCGGTGCATTGGAGTATGAATAGTTTGGTTGATCATAATAAACAGCTGCCACGTAATAATCAACGTACCACGGATGGAGAACAGGACGTGTTTTGTTTTGATAAGGATTATTGGTAGAAACCGTTAAACGCACATCGTCCCAGTCCTCACTCGTGTTTTGGCTCACGTGAGCTTTGTATGTCAAATTGATTTTGCCCGTTGCAATATCGCTTCGAAGATCGTACATCGGTACCCAGCTTGCTCCTGAAACCAGGTAAGAAACCGTTAGTTTACCCGTTGCAGCTTCTTTGGCAGAAACGGTGATCATGATTTGGTGAACCGGCCCTTTCGGTTGTTCAGGCGCGCTGGAAGACTGGAAATTCTTCAAATCCTGCATCCGTGTGTGCATCCCGGAACGCTTGAAATCTTTTTCCGATTTACGACGATTCAATACCAACATCTTTTTATTGAGCTCGTTCATTTTTACCTGGTAATAATCCACAGCTTGTTTCAGCAACTGGATCGAATCGTTGACTTTTCCCTGTCCTTTAATGGCTCCGTTATTGGCCAAAATGCTCTTGGTAGCTGTCAAGACATCAATTTCATCCTGAATTTCGCGGATCTCATAATCCATGTTTGAAATCGAATCCTGCAACAGTTGAATGTCTTTTCTGATTTTCAACGGTAATCCTTCCAGCTTCACTACTACCGGTTGCGGATAGAACATGGAATATTTAGAATCGATGAGCACAACATTTCCGGTTGCTTTTACCTGGAGGCTTTTCGGATCGATGTTCGGACTGATGCCTTCGATGACCAGTTGTGTGACTCCGGGTTTCACGGTGTAACTCGCTTTTCGGTAGACCTGTGCACCTTGTGTATATACCGTCACTTCTGAAATACTTGATTTGATGGTTTCTTTTTCTGTGGCGAATGTGCTAAGCGCAATACACAAACAACCTGCTAAACCGATTACTTTTTTCATGGGATCAAAATTTTAACACAGTACCCATGAATCTGAAATAGGTTCAGCAATTGTTAAAATAAGGAACAAAAAGGAGTCACCTTATTGAGGTAACTCTGCTCTTTTGTTTATGAAATGTGGGGATGAATGATTGTGCGGGAAGGGTGTTTTCCACCGAATGTGTTCGCTGTTTATTTCATGGTATTCAATAAACATGGAATATGGCGCGGGATCTGCCTGAGGCAGACAAGTTGCCCCCGCGCCTACAGTGATTTAATTTCGTTGATGATTTTATCTGCAAGGTCTGATGCCGCCTGTGCGTCTTTGCTTTCGGTGTACACGCGGATGATCGGTTCTGTATTGCTTTTGCGCAGATGGACCCATTCTTTGCCGATATAAATTTTCACACCGTCTGTTGTATCAACTTCTTCGTTTTCATAACGTTTTGCCATGGTTTGAAGAATTCCGTCGACGTCAATTCCCGGTGTTAATTCAATTTTTTTCTTTGCCATTTCGTAGTTTGGGTACGAAGCGCGCAAAGCGGTCATGGACATCTTTTTCTGTGCCAAATGAGTCAAAAACAATGCTATTCCGACTAAAGAATCACGGCCGTAATGCAAATCAGGATAGATGATTCCACCGTTTCCTTCGCCACCGATTACAGCATTTACTGCTTTCATTTTTTCCACTACGTTCACTTCACCAACTGCCGAGGCATGGTATTCACAACCATTTTCTTCGGTTATATCGCGCAACGCACGTGTGGAAGAAAGATTGGAAACAGTAGCTCCTTTTCGGCGTGAAAGAATGTATTCTGAAACCGCAACAAGCGTGTATTCTTCACCGAACATCGATCCGTCTTCGTTTACCAACGCCAAACGATCGACATCCGGATCGACGGTAATACCCAAATCGGCACCAACTTCTTTGATCTTTTGAGAAAGTTCGGTCAAATGTTCTGGTAATGGTTCCGGATTGTGTGGAAAATGTCCGGTGGGTTCGCAGTACAATTCAGTTATTTGCGTCACACCCAATTTACGCAGCAACGCCGGAACAGCTATTCCACCGGTTGAATTGACAGCATCAACTACAATTGAAAAACCAGCTGCAGTGATTGCAGGAATATTTACGTCATCTAACGCGAGAATAGTATCAATGTGGCGATCAATCGCCGTAGTATCGTTTGTTAGCAGACCTAAATCATCGACTTCCGCAAAATCAAAATCGCCGCTGGTTGCAATCGCAAGTAAATGCTCACCTTCGGCACCAGAGATGAATTCACCTTTTTCGTTTAGCAATTTCAGGGCATTCCATTGTTTCGGATTGTGGCTGGCGGTAAGGATGATTCCACCATTGGCTTTGTGATACGGAACGGCCATTTCTACGGTTGGCGTCGTAGATAAACCCAATTGCACCACATCAATTCCCAATCCGATCAGGGTATTAGTCACTAATTGGGAAATCATTTCACCTGAAATACGGGCGTCTCTTCCCACGACCACTTTTAGTCGTTGATTCGGGAACCGCAATTTCAGCCATGAACCGTAAGCCGCAGCAAATTGTACTGCGTCAATCGGTGTGAGCGCATCGCCGGGTTTACCGCCAATAGTTCCGCGAATACCTGAAATCGATTTAATCAGCGTCATAACCCATTTTGTTTTTGAACGTGATTGACTGTTTCAGCCCGATCATTTTCAGCAAGGTCACAGCGCATTCAACTCCTTTATTTCCATGCTTTCCACCCGCGCGATCAATTGATTGCTGTTCGGTATTGTCGGTAAGCAGGCAAAAAGAAAGCGGTTTGTTGTACTTTAAAGTTACATCCATGATTCCTTGTGTGGCTCCTCCGCAAACAAAATCAAAATGCCGGGTTTCTCCCTGAATCACCACACCGATAGTGATCACGCCATCCGGATTGATCGTTTCCAAGAGCCATTGCGCTCCTAAGGGTAATTCAAACGCTCCGGGAACGTGATGAATCAGAATATTATTTTCGCTTACACCATTCTCCAACAACGTATCTACGGCGCCTTTCAATAATTTGCCGGTGATGTGGTCGTTCCATTCAGAAACAACAATGCCGATCTTAAAATCGGCACCGTTTGGAATAGTATGTTTATCGTAAGCAGATAAGTTTTTGAGACTTGTTGCCACTTTATTTCAGTTTTGTGTTTTTAGATCGTGCAATGAATTTCTCGATTGCTTTTTGTTGAGAGAACTGAGAGTAGTTATCGCGGATACGTTCGTACAATTCAGTCGCTTTCTCGAAATTTTTCAAATGTTCTGCAACCAAAGCGGCTTTGAACAGGTATTCAGGAGTTGTTTTTTCGTTTTCGTTGGTTTCTGCAGCTTCGATGTATTTATCCATTGCATCCTGGTATTTGCCCATTTCACTGTAACAATCACCCTGCAAACCGATCACACCAACTGCTGCGTACGTATCGCTTACCTTTACACCTTCTAATGTAGAAAGCGCTTTTTTGAAATTGCCTTTTGTCATATACTGACGACCGAGGATCAATTGAGCGTTTTCGCCACCAACAGTTCCGTCGTATTTTTTTACAACGCTTTCCAACTCAGCAATAGCTAAATCGGTAGAATCCTGAGAGGCAAGGTTCAATCCTTTAACATAAGCGCCTTTCGATTTGTCATTTTCAGGCCCGAAGATAAATTGCTTGTACACCAAATACCCAACAAGTGCTACAACGAGAACTCCTATACCATAGGTAATCATTCGCAGTTGCTTGTTGTCTTTAAATTGTTGTTTCAGGTTATTGGTGCTGTTATTTTTTGCCATCTGTTGTACGTTTAAGCGATGCAAAAATAATCTTTTTTTCCAATCGGCAATTGAATTTTATTAACACCAAAGTGTCTAAAGCGCTTTGCTGAGCTTGAGTTTCTAAAGAAGCGCACGGCGAAACACATAGAGACTCTGATATGAGCCGTAAATTTCACCACATAGGAGGCACAACACTTACGCCGAAGCTTCAGCGAAGGAGCAAAGTTTTTTTAAAGGATAAACCTGTAAGATCACAAAGGTGATCAACCTAAATCTCATTTGTGATCTTTCTAACAAGTCAAACTTATCCATTTCTTTGCTCCTTCGCTATGCACCTATGCTGAAGCTATGGCATAAGCTTCGGTGAAAGCGTTGTTCCTTTGTGGTTCAATACCTTTTGGGTGTTCTTTGTGTACTTTTAACTGACAAATAAAATTGTGTATCTTTGTCACGGTTTTAGGTTTCCAAACAAGATGTTTTCGAACTGATTGTGAGGAATTAATAGGGAATTCGGTGTGAATCCGAAACTGTATCTGCAGCTGTAACCCTTGCCAAAGCTGTTTCAAAAAGTCACTGTTGGTGCATTACCGATGGGAAGACGAAACAGAACTGAGGGGAGTCAGAATACCTGCCAAAACTTGTTTGAATGAAGACTTCAGATTAAAGTCGGTTTCATAATTGAGGTAGCGCGCACCTCAGTTCTGTTTCTCATTTCTGATTTTTCATTTGCTTTTTTAACCTTTTAAAATGCGTAAGCAATGAAAAAAACATTACTATCTCTGGCCATTTTGGCCGCATCCGGTGCTTTTGCACAAACAACAGTCACTTTTGATGACCTGACACTTGATACCAACTCTTATTGGAGCGGTTCCGACGGTTCGGGATCATTTGTGGCAAACGGTATTACATTTCCCAATGAGTATGACATGCAATGGAGTTACTGGTCGGGTGGATTTATTTATTCCAACTCGACAGACATTACAACTGCCGGTTATACCAACGATTTTAGCGCATATACCGGAATCGGTGCAGACGGAAGTGCCAATTACGGTGTGAACTACGGTGGAAATCTTGATTTCGTGACGCCACGTGTGTTGAGCAGTATCGATATCACCAATACCACTTATGCCGCTCTTTCAATGCTGAATGGTGATTCGTTCGGGAAACAATTCGGATCGCCGAACAACGCAGCCGGAAATCCGGACGGAACAAACGGAGAGGATTTCTTCCGCTTGCTGATCACCGGTTATGATGTCAACAATGATTCCATCGGAACGGTTACTTTTTACCTGGCCGATTACCGGTTTGCAGACAGCACACAGGATTACATTCTTGATACCTGGGAAACAGTCGATTTGAGTTCACTGGGAGAAGTTCGTTACCTTGATTTTGAATTGGAATCATCTGATACAAACGCATTGGGGATTCTTACTCCGGGTTATTTCGCGCTGGACAACCTTATTTACGACGATGTTGCAGGCGTGGAAGAAAATCCGGCCCTTGCATTTACTCTTTATCCAAATCCTGCCAACGGGCAATTTACCGTAAAAGGTACTGCAGGAACAATTACCGTACGTCAGGCTAACGGAACCACTATTCACACAGCTATCACAAACGGATTCAGTACAATTGATTGTGCTTCATGGGCAGCGGGCGCTTACCTGGTTGAAGTAACGAATGAAAACGGTGTTTCAAGAAACACGTTCATGAAGAACTAATTTGAAGTTCCGCTTTACATATTGCCTTTTTTCAATTCTTGTCGTGTCGCCCTGCTTGTTTGGTCAGGGCGGCCCGACGGAATTGGATTCTGTAGAAGTAAATAATAACCGGTCTTCTGAGCTTAAAATAAGCCAGGAAATCCGGAAAGTTCGGATTCAGCGCCGTTTGGTAACCGATCTTGGACAATTAATGAGTCTCTTTACCGGTGTTCAAACCAAAAGCTATGGCGGTTTGGGTGGTATGAAAACCGTCACGTTCAGAAGTTTGGGAGCGGGACATATCAGTGTTGTTTCCGATCATTTTGCGCTTTCACAAACACAAAGCGGCCAGGCAGATTTGGGGCAAATTCCGGTTGATTTTATCCATAAACTGGAATTGACCGGTTATAATCCGCTTTCGGTGAATTATCCCATTCATTCAAAACTGGCTGGGCAAATTATTGCTATCGAAACACGGCATGTTCAGAGAATCGATTCGTTTAGCGCCAATATCGGAACGCAATTCGGATCGTTCGGACAACTGGATGGTCATGGCTTCGTGAGTAAACGCATTTCCAAATTTCAACTGGCTGGTTCCATGAAAGGAAGACGATTTGATGGTGATTACCCGTTTTCGTACCTCAACGGACAAACTTCTACCAAAAGCACTAGAATAAACGGCGATTTGGTGGATGTATTCGGAACGGCATCAGTTTCTTACTTCTTCTCAAAAATGCAGAAATTGCATGCTTCTTACAGCGGTGCTTATTATGATAAAGGATTGCCAGGAGCAGTTGTTTTTTACAATGAAACGGCCAATCAGCGGTTGTCGGGAAATAATCACCTGTTTACGTTGCGACATTCAGGAAGCAGCAACCGGTTCATTTACAGCTCGGGGGCTTCATTTCAGCAATCAGAACTCAATTACGTGGATTCGAATTACCTGAACGCAGCGGGATTTTTGCACAGTCGTTTCATTTCTCATGAATCGACTGGAAACACACAATGGCGCTATCATTCGCAAAACGACTCGCTTTCATTTTTGGTAGGCGCCGGAGTTCGCTACGAGCAATTGTTTTCGGAAGCATTTACCACGCCTCCTACCCGCTTTTCAACCGATCTTATTTCATCATTTCAATGGCTTTGGAAAGGTAATTTTTCAGCTCAATTGGGTTTGCAGGACATTCATGATATTCGTCCAACGCAAACAAAACGTACAACAGTTTTGCTCCCTTCCTTCGAGTGGTCGATACGCCACAAAGGCTTTTCGTTCATTGCCGGATACCGTTATACTGTTCGGCAACCATCGTTTAACGAGTTGTATTACAATCAGATAGGAAACGATAAACTTGTTCCCGAAAAAGCTCAATTGGCTTACACTGCGTTTGGGTATTATCGCAACTTTGGAGAAGAATCAAACTGGTTTTACCAAGGTGTCGTCCAACCGTTTTATGTGCACGCAATCGATAAAATTCTTGCCATACCAACCAAAAACTTATTCATCTGGTCGATCCAAAACATTGGAAAATCAGACGCTTACGGCACAGAAATTCGTCAGTTTATTGAGTACCGAAAAAAAGATTTTTCAACATCTGTTAGACTGCAATATACATTTCAGTATACAATCGATCTAAGTGATCCGACCGGTTCAAGCTATCGTGATTTACTCAGTTATTCTCCAATTCACGCCGGAACAGCAGAGTTCGATATTGAGATCAAGCATTGGGGAACCAGTTTATTGTTTACTTACCAGGGCGAACGTTATGCGTTGAACCAGAATATTCCTACCAATTTGCTGGAAGATTTTGTGTTACTGGATTTGTCTTTTTTTTACAGAAGTACTTGGCGTGAACACCAAATCACTGCCCGTGTTGCCATCAACAATCTCACTAATAATTATTACAGTTATATCCGGTATTTTGTGATGCCGGGTACGAATGTTGCTTTTCGTTTGAGTTATGATATTTAGATTCCTTTTCATCAGCTTATTGGCCGTAACTATTTTGGGCTGCAAGAAGAAAAAACCGGATCCTGAGACACCGGCCCCAAGTACGCTTTCGCACGGATTATTGGTGCTCAACGAAGGATTGTTTAATCACAATAATTCTTCACTCAGTTGGATCAATACCAACGATCATTCTGTTGGGAATTCGTTTTTTGAAGAAAAAACCAATCGTGGCTTGGGCGATACGGGTAACGATTTGAAGCGCTACGGCGGAAAAATTTACGTTGTTGTGAATGTTTCCAGTACGGTTGAAATTCTGGACGCCGCTACCGGAAATTCGCTGGAGCAGATCAGTATGATTCACAACGGAACACCGAAACAACCGCGTTCTATTACTTTTTATGGTCCGAAAGCTTATGTAAGTTGCTACGACGGTTATGTGGATGTGATCGATACACTTTCGATGTCGGTAACACAACGCATTGCTGTTGGGAGCAATCCGGAAGGATTAGCGGTGAGCAACGGAAAATTGTACGTCGCGAATTCGGGCGGTTTAAATTATCCGAATGTTGACAGCACTGTTTCGGTGATTGACCTTGGTACGAACCAGGAGATCCAACGCATTACAGTCGGGAACAATCCGGGTGGTGTTTGTGTTGACAGTGAAGGCGATATTTACGTGATCAGTCGCGGAAATTACAGCAATATTCCTTCGCGAATGCACCGCATCAATCCGGTCACGGATACAAAAGAATTTACGTTTTCGTTTGATGCCGGCGGAATGACGCGTATGAATGACCAATTGCTGATTAGTTTTTACGACTATTCTACGAGTACAAGTCAGGTTGGTTTGTTTGATGCGCTGACTGAGCAACTAAGCGTGCCGAATTATATTTCTATGTCGGGAATTACGACGTTGTATGGCGTAAGCTATTCTTCTATCACCGACAAGATTTACTGCGCAGATGCCAATGCGTTTAGTAATACGGGATTTTTGCATGTTTTTAGTTCGGCGGGTGTTTTTGAACGTACGTATAATGTGGGGTTGAATCCTTCGAAGGTATTGGTGTTTGAATAGATACAATATATCCTCCGATTTATAAATGTCGATGCTTTTTGCCACAGATCATCCTGAGACTGACACGTTTCACGGATTTTCACAGATAATCTGCCGTCCTGTGGGGACGTAATATGGTAACAATGTAATCTCCCGTTTCCACTCCATCCAGTAGGGATGGGACATAAACATCTGTATATCTTACCCCTACGGGGTAATGTATCTGATAACAATCTTTTTTCTATCATATTACGTCCCTACGGGACTACAAACAAAAATCCGAATACATTACATAATAATCCGACTTTAATAAACATTTGATTATCAATCATATATCAATATTGATTTTTCAATGATTAAATCACAACCGGGTGTTATCAATAAATAAATTCGTTTTCCAAATCGAGATTTATTTCTAAGTTTCTTTTTCTGGCTCATTACCATAAAAAACACACAATAACACTTATAATCAAACACATAGGAACATTTCAATAACTCAGTGATTTTTTCTTTCATAACTTTCAATTATTATTGAAAATATTGTATATATTTGAATCATGACACTCGAACAAGCAAAACAGCAATTTATTCAAACCTGGGGAAATTTCGGGACCCAATGGGGAATTAATCGCTCGATGGCCCAGGTTCACGCACTTTTGCTCGTGAGTGATCAATCCAAATGCACCGAAGACATCATGACTGAACTCTCTATTTCAAGAGGAAACGCCAACATGAATCTTCGTGAACTGATGAACTGGAACCTTATTTATAAGGAAACTATTCCAGGTGACAGAAAAGAGTATTTCCGTGCTGAAAAAGATATGTGGGAAGTCGCCAAACGCATTACAAAAGAGCGTAAACGCCGGGAAATTGAACCATTGCAACAACATTTAACAGAACTCAAAAAAGTAGAGCAATCCTACGATTCCATTGCCTTTGTTGCCACAATTGAAAACATTGAGCGTCTGGTAAATCGCCTGGATGGACTTTCCAATACATTGATGAAAGCAGATGAGCATATTTTCTTCGGGAAAATTCTCAATCTGCTGAAATAGAATTGCAAGCGATTCAGCGGAGTCGCTTTTTATTGAATGCAAACTTTCAATTTATACTGAAAGTTCTATAAACTATAAAATCATAAGCCATGGAAACTCAATCCAATAGACTGATTTACGACAAAGATTGTCCGTTTTGCAGCTGGTACACCGGTCTTTTTATCAGAACCGGATTTTTAAGTGAGGATGGTCGAATTCCTTATAATGAGGCCGTTAATGATCGCAAGCTACACTTCAACCACACTGAAGCACGCAATAAAATTGCATTGATCAATACCGAAACAGGTTCTGTTAAGTATGGAGCAGAAAGTTTGCTCACCGTATTGGGTACAAAATTTTCGCTGGTACAAAAGGTTGGAATGTTACCTCCTATTCTTTGGCTGATCAGTCTGTTATATAGTTTTATTAGTTTCAACCGCAAAGTCATTGCTCCTTCCGATTGCTCAGGAAGTTGTAATTGCACACCGACCACTTCTTATTTCTGGCGATGGATTTTTATTGCTTTTTGTGCATTGGTTGTCAATAGTGTTACTGCCCTTTATTTTAACCAACACTTAAATGAGTATTATACCGGAATCCAAAACAGTGATCTGATCTTCTTTATACTGCAATTGGTTGTTCAATCAATCGTATTTATCATATTGAAACAAAAGGGTTTATATGATTATTTAGGGCAAATTTCATTCGTATCCTGTTTGGGCGCCCTCCTACTCCTCTTTTTCCACATCGGACTTCACTTACTCCACCAATTCGGGATCAATATTGATCTTTTACAACCTTTTTGTTTCGGTGTGGTGGTGACTTTTATGTTTTTTGAACATAAACGAAGAGTTAGATTATTACACCTTTCACAGGGATTAAGCATTTCCTGGATTTTATTTCGAATCGGTATAGCTCCATTCGCTTTCAACCTTATAGCGTTATGAGACCAACCATCATTATCACAGCTGCCAACGGATTTATAGGACAATCACTTGTGCAGCACCTGAAAGACAACTATCGGATTGTCGCACTGGTTCGAACTTCTCTGCCTTCCACCCCCGACGTAACGTATTACGTTTGGGATGGAAGAACAGCGGGTGAATGGAAACATGAACTGGAAGGAGCATTCGCCGTGATCAATCTCGCAGGAAAATCAGTGAATTGCCGCTACAACGATATCAATAAAGCAGCAATTTATTCTTCCCGTTTGGAAAGTACGCACGTTATTGGAAAAGCCATTGAGGCGTGCATCGTGAAACCAAAAGTGTGGATGAACGCTGCCAGTGCTACTATTTATGCGCATTCATTGGATAGACCAAATACGGAAGCAAATGGTGTAATCGGAACCGGATTTTCAGTTGACGTTTGCCAGCAATGGGAAGCAGCTTTTAATGCCTACAACCATTTCGGAGTAAGACAAATTGCACTTCGGACTGCTATTGTACTAGGCAAAAAAGGTGGTGTGATGACGCCATTCAAACGGCTCGCTTATTTAGGAATGGGCGGAAAAATGGGACCAGGAAATCAGCAATTCAGCTGGATTCACGAATTGGATGTTTGCAGAGCAATCGAACATTTATTGTTGAACGAAGCATCTTCCGGCGCGTATAACATTGCATCTCCGAATCCCGTTCGAAACATCGTTTTTGCAGCAACACTCCGGAAAAAGCTACGTGTTCCTTTTGGAATTCCACAACCAAAATGGTTACTGGAGTTTGGCGCACGGCTCATTAAAACCGAAACGGAATTGATCCTGAAAAGCCGTTATGTGATTCCCGAACGATTGCTGCAGGAAGGTTTTGTATTCCAATTCCCTGAAATAGAAGGTTGTTTGGAGGATATCGTTTAAAAAAGAGTAATTTTCATTCGAAATAAAGTAAAACCGAACGTGATTCGTCTTCCCTGGTATGGAAGAAGTAATTTACTTATCAATGACAGAACAAAAGCGATTTTCCATTACTGATACAGTGCAGCAATTCGGAAAAAAGCTGTTCGGATTCATCCGCGGACGCGTGCAATCGAATGAGGACGCTGAAGATATTCTGCAAGATGTTTGGTATCAATTCAGCAATTTATCAGCCATTGATGAACTGGAGAATGTGAGCGCATGGCTCCATCGCGTTGCCCGCAACAAAGTCACCGATAAATACCGCAAAAAAACAACCGATGCGCTGGAAGATTATTCTTACGAAACCGAAGATGAATCGATCAGTTTTAAAGATGTTTTGCTGCTCGACGATTCCAATAATCCCGAATTGGCGCTGTACAAAGATCATTTCTGGAATGAGTTATTGATGGCATTGGATGAATTACCCGAAAAACAGCGGGAAGTCTTTGTGCTGAATGAACTCGAGGATTTTACACTGCAGGAAATTGCTGACAGAACCGGTGAAAACCTCAAAACCATCATCAGCCGGAAAGGCTACGCTACCAAGTACCTGCGCACGCGGCTCAACGATTTATATAACGAATTAAACGATTAAGAATATGAACAAGTGTTTTAACGGAAACAAAAAATGGTTCTTCTTCGGACCGCTGTTTGTCGCAATGATTTTCGGACTCGGAGCAGTCGTAATGTGGCTTTGGAATGCTATTCTACCTGATGTAATTTCAGGAGTTTCACCGATTAGTTATTGGCAGGCAATGGGATTGCTGGTGTTGAGTAAAATTTTATTCGGCGGATTCGGTAAAGGAAAATCCGGTCACCGCGGATCACCTTTTGCTAAAAAACAGTTCAGACAAAAATTCATGGACATGTCTGAAGAAGAACGCGCCGAATTCAAACAGAAATGGAAAGAAAAATGCCGGTAATTTAAACGTTGCATACGGGGCACGGGACATTTACCGCGTCGAAACCCATCAATGATTGTTGATGGGTTTTTTGTTTTCAAAAATCTTCCGTAGAGGCGGGATGTATCCCGCAATACCAACAAAATCATCCGATTTAAAGTAAAACCACGCCACGTTCGTCTTCCTAACAAACAACAATAGTTTACAAACGAACATTTCAAAAAATGGCAACAACAATTCTAAAATCTATTTTTATCGGAGCTTTAATGGGTACCATGATCTTTTTCGCCCCGGGTTTCATCATCGGATTAGCCATCACATTTTTAATCTTCCGATTGATGATCGGTCGTAAAATGCGCGGTGGAAGATATGGCGAATACCGATTGGCTTTTGCAGACAAAGTACGCTCGATGAGTGATGAAGAATACGAGCAATTCAAAAGCAACATACACAATCAAGACCGTCGTTGCTGCTAAGCGATCAAATTGTAATTATCCCCTATTTATTCGGAAACTATGAAAAGAAAAACAGCATTTATTACAGGAGTTGCAGCAGCAGCAATCACTTTTGGCAGTTTAATGGCAACAATTGGCCCGCGTCACTTTGGCCGCCACTGTAGCAACCACGTCACCCATTGCGGTTACCAGCAAGATCAGCATACGCATCACCACAATCATCAGGCAACACGGTGATCATTAACCAATAAGCAACAACCAATAGCAAACTCGTCTGAGAGTTTGAGTTACAGAACCGAAGCAGTTAACACTCTGTTTCGGTTTTTTGTTTTATCGGATAAACAATGTGGTAATAGTTCAACTAAAAAACATTAAATTGTAACAAATGGCGTAATTATTGTTATATACATAACAAACCCAAAAACATCCGTTATGAACTTCATCCTGCTCATTGTTTCGTTTTCACTTGTCGCCGGCAAAGAAGATAAAGTGTACCAAAAATTGGAAAAGAGTTACGCAAAAGATCCTGAAAAGGCTTATGTGCTGGCTAAACAATACCGCAAAAAGGACAATAGCTTGGCTGCTCCCTATTTTTTTGAATCGCAATACTACGAACGAAAAGCCGGTTTGGTAAAAAAGACGGCTGATCAGGCTTTGGCGCTCGGAAATGCTGCAACGAATGGTGCTTCTTTTGAGAAAAAAGCCAGTGACAAAATCTTGCTCAGAGCACAGTGGGAATCTAAAAAAGCAATTTTACACGACAAAATAATAGCATGTTTAACGAAATTGAATGAACAACACAATTCAAGTAAATTCAAGCGTTTGACCGATAAATCGATGAAATTATTCGGCGATCTTTCGAAGGAAGTGGCACCCATCGAAGAAAAGGAAGTAATTGTGGAGAAAAAGGCTGAACCGACTCAACCAAATGCAGTTGTGTCTGCCGGAAATCAATCGGCTGCGTATAACTCTATGTCTAAAATTGATTTTTCGAAGAAACCAACCGGAAAAGAGCGCATCCAATCGCATAATAAGGAAGAGGAAACAAAAATCCTTCAAATGATCAACGATGAACGCAAGAAGAAAAAGTTAAAACCGTTGGTACTGGATTCCAACCTGGTATTTGCTGCCCGATATCACGCTGCCGACATGGCGAATGAGGATTATTTCGAGCACGATTCGCACAATAAAGTCAACGGTAAACTCAATTCTTCTATGGGAGCCTTTGAGCGCATTGGATTGTTTTACAGCGCTTTCGCCAATACTGAAAACATCGCTGCCGGAAATTCAACGGCCGAAGCGACTTATGATCAATGGTATTTCAGCCCGGGACATTATGCCAACATGTTCAACAGTTCAGCCACAAAAGTCGGAGTCGGATTTATCCAAAATCCTTCCAGCGTTTATGAATATTACTGGGTATTTTGTACAGGAACGGATTAGATTTTTCCGACGAACTCCATCATCGTTTAGTTCGATCGGTAGCTGATGTACTTTCCCCACGAATGCACGAATTAAGGCTCGCCTAACGGCCTCGCATTTATTGTAGAATTGGATGATTTATTTGGTAAAAGAGTAGCGTGTCCGTTAGGCACGCAATCCGCCTGAGGCGGAAGTGAATTCGTGGGAATCATTTACATAAAACAGACAAGGTCTGTAATTGAGTGGAAAAGAAATCGAAGCGTTTATTTCACTGCTCCGCCAAGGCGAACAAGCGCTTCGCGGTTCAGGATCGTTATTTTACGTGTATGCACTTCGATGAACCCCTCTTCTTTGAAGTCTTTCAACAGGCGGATTAAGGTTTCAGTGGCGGTTCCAACGAAATTGGCTAAATCTTCGCGTGACATATTAACTGGTTCTTCACCGTAGACTTTTTGCAGTAAAACCAACGTAAATGCCAGGCGCTCGCGTACTGATTTTTGTGACAGGTTGGTGATAAATTGGGCTCTGTCTCCCAATTCTTTCGACAATTCCTTCATGATTGTATTCCGCAGCGCTGCATTGGTATCAATCATGTTTAGAAAATCTTCTTTTCCAATAAAACAAATGCTGGAATCTTCGAGTGTAGCTGCCGAAACTTTGTATGGATCACCGCTAAACATAGCCCTGAAACCCAGAATTTCACCTTCCTTGGCAACGTGAATGATTTGTTCCTTTCCTTCATCGCCAATGGTGTACACTTTCACCTTACCCCGATTTAAGCAATAAACGCCTCTCGGAAAGCTTCCCTCTAAAAAAATGGATTGGTTCTTTTTGAACAGATTACATATTTTGTGGTTGTTCAGATCATCAACCTCGCCGGGCAGAAGATTATTGAATAATCCTTCTCTGCGCACCCCACAGTGTTCACATGAAATGTGTTTATGAGATTTTTCCGACATCTTTATACGTATTGTTCAATCGCCAAAGATAGCGTTTTTAACGAACGCTGTAAACCGGAACACACGTGACTATAACTTATTATTAGCGACGTTTGACGATTCTTCCCGACCGACGGTTATAATCGTTGTCATCCGTCAAGGCAATCACATAAATACCATCGTCGTATTTTTCAAGATCAATCACGATAGCACCTTCTGCAGGAGAAATAACGCGGTCTTCCACCAAAACACCCTGCATGTTATACACGCGTAAATGACAGAATTCGACTTCGGTTGTTCCCGGATTAATTGTCACGAATGAACTTGCCGGATTTGGAAAAGCGATCAAACTACCTTCAGGCAACGTTACAGAAGCCGATCGGGTTTCCTGTGCGCTTGCAAGAAGCGAAACAAATAACAGAGCGAATAATAAGGTGACTTTTTTCATGCTTTTTCAGGTGTTCGATGATCCAATGGTGTGTTCAATTTCTCTTGAACAAAGATAGAACCGAAGTTTTCTCTTACAAAACCATTCACGCATTGATTAAGTCCGTTCAATCAACCGATAAACCATCTTCACTTTTTTTTGTGAAAATGCAGGTGATTCAGGGGGCTTTCCGTTTAGTTATCCTGCTTTACAAAAATACCGGTTTGTTGAATGTTTCCTTCGGAATCTGAAATCACCACAGTATACAATCCATTGGCGTATTGCGCGATTGGAAGGCTGTCACTGTCGTTTTCTGACAACGCAAATTCACCGATTTTGACGCCCAAATGGTTGTATAATTTTACTGTCATTTCAGCATTTTCATTCGCAGAATAATTCAGTTTAATTGTTGAAGTTGCAGGATTCGGATAAATCATCAACTGATTTCCGGAATTGTATTCGTCCAAACCTACCGGAGGCGTATCCCACATAAACAAACTATCAAACATCAATCCATCTCTGGCATTATCGATGGCATCACTCATAAATGAAAACTTAAAAAGAACCGTATCGCCTCCGTTAATGGGAAGAACTGTTGCTAACTGCTCCAAATAAACCTGAAACTCTTTCCACCCGTTCGAATTGCCTGTCAGTACCGGAATCGCATTATCATCCGGGTTAGCATATCCCCAATTAATCAATGAATCATATTGCCCCTGGTCGATTAAATCGATCCACGTTGTTCCGTTATCCGGTGAAAATTCGATTGTTCCGTAATCTGTAAGCGAATCCGAATCAACCCGGTACTTCCCACCAAAACTAACCTCAAACGGCATATCAAATCCCAAATCAGCGACGTGTTTGAGGATAAAGGAACTATTCGCATTTGTCGGATAAGGGTTCGCAGTATCAGTGACAATTGCATTCGGCAAGGTAAACGCCTCTGTAAAAATGGTTTTATCAGGACTCCCGATTTGCCATAAACCGGCAGGATCTACGACCAATTCATGTCCGTAATCCGATTCGTGTACCCCGTTACCTTCAAAGGAAATTCCGTAGTAATTCTGAGCGGAAATCCAATTACTGCTCAATGCAAGAATAGATGATAGGAAGATTAGTTTCATAAATAAATGATTTAGTTCGTAGGCCAAAGATAGTTGATTCAACCGACATTATTTTTACCGTTAAATCAATAATCGGGTTATTTCATCATTACAATTGAATAAAATCCACATCCAGCAATTCCTGAATGTAACGCAGTTTTTTTCGTTCTACCGGTTCCACGAAACTCAGTGAAATTCCTCGCTTTCCAGCTCTGGCAGTTCTTCCGCTGCGGTGCGTATAATAATCAGGATCATCAGGCAACTGGTAATGCACTACAAAACTGAGGCTATCAAAGTCGATCCCGCGAGCAGCAATATCTGTAGCTACGATGTATTGAAAGGCCTGGTTGTGAAACATGCGAATGGCTTTTTCGCGTTCCTTCATATTCAATTCACCGAAAATCTCCGCTGTTTTGTAGTCGTTGGACTGCAATAACTTCGAAACAAACTGCACATCGCCTTTGGTGCGGCAGAAAATAATGCCACGCGCTTTTCCCTGCGACGACAAAAACTCAATCAGCATGGCCGGTTTTTCATCCTTCAGGCATTCGAGGTATTGATGCTCAATTTTCGGATTCATCACTTTTTTGGTAGCGATGCTGGCTTTCGGAGCATCAGTAGAAAGTTGTTTACGAATCCAGCCGGTGAGTTCTCCGTGAATCGTGGCTGAAAACAACCATTTTTTATGAAAATCATTGGTCGCGCCCAAAATCTTGTCAACTTCTTTCATAAAACCTTTGGCGTACAACTCATCGGCCTCATCGAGTACAATGGTTTTTACGCGGTCCAGTTTCACGGCTTTGAGCTGAATGAGTTCCCACAAACGGCCCGGAGTTGCTACGATAATATGGGTTGGCCGGCGTAATCGCGCTTGTTGCACTTCGATTTGCTCACCACCCAAAATTCCTTCTATAAATACTTTGTCGATATGTTTACTGAGCTTAAATAACGTTTTCGCCGTTTGATTCACCAATTCGCGGGTCGGAACCAGCACAACCGCCTGCACATCACGGTCTTTGGCATCAATACGCTGCAAGAGTGGAACACCATAGGCAATTGTTTTACCCGAACCGGTATGCGCTTGTCCTACATAATCCTGGTGTTTTGGAATGAGATATTTCCATGCGTGCTCCTGAATCGGGGTCGGCTGAGTATAATTCAACTCTTCCAGGCGTTTCAAGATACTTGGTAAAATTGCATGTGACGTTTTCATGGTGCAAAGGTACTTCTAATGTTGAATTTTAAATGCTGAATGTTGAATGAAGATTCAAGTGAGGAAACAAAACGAGGGAACAATGAAAAGTTGTGGTAAAGAAGTTAAATTTCAAGTTTAGGGACAAGCCCAATTAAACATTCAAAATTCAACATTAAGCATTTATCAAAACAGGTCAAAAACCCGCCAATGATCCCACAACTGCTGGTCTTCATCGCTGATAAAAACTTTTTTCCAGCGAAACTGAAGTACACAAATACATGATTCCATAGTCCCTTCCCATTCTACCATGAAACCTTTTTCACGCAAGCGTTCTACAATTGTCGTTCCAATGGCGATAGCGAAATCCGAATCGTCGATCAGAATACTATTGAATCCGATGTGCAGCGTGGAATCGGAATAAATAAGCTTATCCACGTTTTCGCCGCAATAGAAACAAAAACCTTTGATCAGTTCGGGTGAAAGCACCATGTCTTCCATTACAGAAAACACCTCTTCGATGGCATTTTCTCGTGTATAACCAGGCCGATGTAACGCCAGAATACCGTCTTTACAGAGCGTATTGAATACTTCTGCCAATCGTTTTACATCTGTTTCACCTGACCATTCCTTACTTTTTGCCAAATGACTGGTGTACAATTGCATCGTCGTTTTCCTGATCCAGGAAGTGGGCACCGGAGCTTTCCATTGTTGCTCGTTTACTTCGTATATAATGTCAGGGATAAACTCTTCCGGGTCTTCAAAACCAATCAGAATACGTTTTTCAATGCGATCAAAAATATCGTACAGGTATGGATGATCCGGAGAATTAATTCTGACTACAACAGGATCGATGAGATCTCTAAAATCAGGATCCTCATGAAAAGCCACTATATCTTCTTCCGTAGAAGCCTCCAACGCGTACCAATCGTCTTTTGCAATGCTTTGTGCAAGGTTTTTCAGGAATGGTTCTTTTTCATTGAGCAAGGCAAAACAGCAGGATTTCCAAAATAAGTAATAAGCGACCGGCTCATCACCGTAAAATTCTTCAGGGTCAATCACCGGATCGTCATCAAGCCACGCGTTTTCCGATTGTTTGAAACCAGCCTCATTTTCTTCCGAATTTTCCCATTCATCCGATTGAGAATAATGCAGCTGGTAAATCAATTGATCGTATAAAGTTATCGCTTTTCTAAGGTAAGGTATCGCTTCATTCAAACGATTCAAACGTAAATAGGCCGCTCCTACATTGTGCCACGCTTCGGGCATTTTCAACTCAGGCTCTATCGCTAACACTTTGAGATGCTGGACTAAAGATTCTTCGAATCGTTTAGCTTCTTTAAGCGATATACCTTCATTGTAGTAGTTGGTCCAATGTTCCATAGAATAAAGTTACGGATTTCTCCTACTTTTTAAGTGTTTTTTGTGTAAAAATCAAGTAAAGATCCAGCTAAATGTTGTAAAAACAACTAACATTCATCACTTTTTCATGTAAATAATATCATGTTTTATTGATTCTTGGTTCGTTCTGGTGGATTAATTCCGTACAAATACACATTGCAAAGGTATGAAACAAAACTTCATAAAATTTGATTTTCAATATATTACGGAAGCTGGTGCAGTACAGGAATAGGAAAATGCCCGTCTGTTCAGTCAGACGGGCATTTTTGCTTCATACGCATTATACATTTCATTTTCATGCGGGGGTTATTGGCGCGGGATGCGTCCCGCGCCTCCCCCCATCAAATTTGTATTTCATCCCGCACAACATCATTCAAACACGGAAATACAATTGGGCGGATGATATTCCTAAACGCTTCGCGTTCCATACGCAAACGCTGTACTTTGTAATTTTGCTGTTCTTTCGTCAGCCATTCCAGTTCATCGAAAACCGCCATGGGTTTATCCAAACGATTGGCATTCATGGCTTCAACTCTTCGGTTAAATTCCAATTCGGAAACTTGCTCAAGGTGAGTGATCGTTTTTTGACCGCCATCGACTCCTGTTTCTTCGTAGAGATAAAATCCGTTTTCAGCGATGCTAATAACCAATAAATCATATTGCATGCCTTTGTTCAAACGGCCGTTGAATTGCCCGCCTGATCCATCTAAACGCTGAAAACTCTTTACTTGCTTCGGAAACAGGTAAACCATTGTTTTTCCGTAATCAGTGTTGTTTTTTACCGAAACGGAAAACGGTTCATATTCCGGTACTATGAGCGCAGGCGGCACATACATCGACGCCATAGAAGGAAGCGTTTTCTGCTTGGTAAGCTGATTGGATAGTTGTCGTAGTCGACCGCCTCTCCAGGCGGCTCGCTGCGCGTAGAACGGTTGATCAAAGCGGTCACAATTAAATACAGGCGCATCACTAAAAATCGTGAATCCAATTTGTGGTTTACTGCCCAATTGGCGAACCATTGCTTCGTAGTTAAAGCGCGCTTCTTCGGTACTGTTCTGCGATTGTCGTCGAGCTGTACGCCCTGATTCTTCTGTTCGCAAACGTTGCATTCTGTTATCCCACGCTATTTCCTGCCTGCGAACAAAATCGCGGTCTTTTTTCAGCTCTTTTCGAATTTTCGAAACAGCACCTTCGTAATACTGACGCAGGTTGTTCATGTGTGGATTATCCAATTCCACTCCTCCTACCCGCTCGGCAGCAAATTCCCTAAATTCAGGATGTCCCATCTTTACGACTTGCTCATCGATTTTATACAAGGGTTTGTTCAGGTTATCAGTATACGCTTCCAATACATCCTTGTCGCAGGTAGCATGAATGGCTTTCATCCGTTTTTCAAAATCGCGGGTAGCCAGAATGGTGTTGTTGAATTTGGGTTTCCAGAAAGCAATGACCGCGGATGGCGGAATGTGTTTTTTGGTTTCGATTCCCGAAATGGAATCAGAAATAGTTGCTTTGTTATAAGCTGAAGTATAAGCTGAAGAAAGTTGCTCGAATGGCATGCCTACTAAGGAAAGACTGCCTCTGTACTGGACTTCTTCACCGGTTCCATCGTCATAAACCGCATACAGAAAATTAAAATCGAAAGTCGTCTGTGGTAAATATGCTTCCACTTTTTGCCTGAAGACCACTTGTTTTTCGAATCCCAATACAGGCTTACCTTTTAATAGAACTGTTTTTGGGGTATCTATTTCCTCCAAACCGCCAATTAAGCGGAATCGGTTTAAGTCAATACCAACCAATTCTTGTTCTTTATTACTTAAAACATGGTACCCTTTCAGAAGTCTGACTTCTAAAAAAAGATAGAACTGGTTATTCCCAATAAGAGTAACAGACGGATTAACACCATAATGTGTTTCAAATACAGTGTTACTAAAATCTTTTGCAACACCGTTTATAAGCGCTAATGAATCGTTCAGCTTATCCAATCTCAACTGAAGACTATTTTCAGTCGTATCTGATTTGACATCGGATATTGTTCTTAAAGGATCTACTACTATTTGTTCGGGATAACTAATTCTAGCCTCCGCCGGTCGAAAAGAATTGGAAACTGTTGCCGCTACAACATCCTCCGGCTCATCCTCAAAACTCAAATACAAACTATCCCGTTCTTTTTTGCCCGTTTTCCATTTCAGGTTGTTCAGTTTGTCTTCATAACCTTCCGGATAAAAATCGAGATCTTTCATATCGGCCATCTGTGGTAGTTTGGTCAATTGCTGCGGATTTCGCCAGTCAACGATACCGTTGTTCATTTTCTTACCTTCAAACAACATCATACCTTCCTTCAGTTCATCTACCGGAACCTGTACGTATACGCCGACTTCTGGGTTTACATTCAGCTTGGTGCCGTCGGGTGTAAAAGCCTGGAGCGCGAACATTCCCTGGGTTTCTAGCAAGTGTTCTCCGGCAAAGGTTGATAAACCGGCTTTTACGATATCGGCAGCATTGATCGCTTCCTGCCACTGGATCATTTTCGGGCCGGAATACGGTTTACCATTCAGTAAAAAAGCGCCTTCGGGAACGGAAAGCAACACGCCTGTTTTGGAAAGAACCACTGTATCTTGTTGATTCAGGTGGAAATACTCAGCTACGATGTGTTCCAAAGGCGTGTGCTTATCCGCTTCCAGTTGGGCTACTAATTCTTGTTCGGCACGTTCTTTCTGTGAATCGCTTTTGCGGTTGGTCGACCAAAGTGTGATGGCTGTTACGGTTGCTACAACCAATACAACAATCGAAGATGTCACCACGTTTTTACGGAAATGATACCTTTTAGCTGTTTGTTGTACCAGGTTGCGCTGAGCGGCTCGTTTGGCAGCTTCGTGGAGTTGTTTATGCACAATAAGTTCCTGCAATAACTGATGATTTTCAGCTAATTGCAATTCAAATGATTGACGTTCTGTCTGCGACAGTTCGTTGAGCAGATATCGCTCTATGAGTTGTGTGATTTCGGGATTCATGGTTTCTGTAGTTCAAGTTCAACATTCGGTTCCAGCTCTGGGCTTTGTACCAGCTCTTTGGCTTTTTGCAAGCAGCGGTACTTTTGTGCCTTGGCAACTTTGTCGTTGCGCAATCCTATTTTCGCAGCAATATCTACCATGTTCCAACCCAAGCCGTAAAACAACTGCAGGAGTTCCTGGCATTGTTTCCCGAGTTGCGTCAAGGCTTGTTCGATGGTTCTGATTTGCGTTTCTTTTTTGAACCAATCATCGTCGAGCTGCGCAACATCCGTTTCCAGCGAATATGTTTGTTGCTTTCCTTGCTTGCGCGATTGGTTGTACCATAAGAGTTTGCAGGTATTGCGCACATAGAAAAAAGGTTCTACGGTCAATACAAAATCGGGCTGTTCGCATTTGCGGATATAAATCACCAATGCTTCCTGAAATACATCTTCAGCATCGTTTTTGGTACAGCCCAGACTTTGCAGAAAACGTTTGATCTCCGGCCACTTTTTATAAAGCGCCTTCAACTGCGTTTCCTGTAGGATGGTTTTGTTTAGGATCTTTTCCATTACACTGTTTTGTACCTAATGTTGAATTGATGGAAAGGTAAACAAAGAATTATGAATGTTGAATTATCAATTATGAAGACGGTTCAATTGAAAATTGAAAATGTAAAATTGAAAAGGCTCCGCTACTCCTTAGGAAAGCTCCCTTCATAATTCAACATTCATAATTCATAATTTCCTCCTTATCTTCGTAAAATGAGTTGGCTTAAAAACTTCATCAAATACCATTTCGTCAAGAGTATTCACCGCGATAAATTGCATCCGTCTATTGGTATTCAGCAGCGTCAGCTGATGCAGCAATATTTGGTGTGCAAACAAAACAAACAGCTTCCCGATATCAAAACAACCGGTTTCAAAGTGTTTTCGCAATTTGAAGAAGATGGTATTCTGCTGTACCTTTTCTCCATTATAGGTGAAGGAAGCAAAACGTTTATTGAAATTGGCGCCAATGACGGCATCAACAGCAATTGCAGTAATCTGGCCGTCCATTTCGGGTGGAGCGGGTTGTTTTTTGAAGGCGATCCAAACCTCATCAAACGCGGAAGAAAGTTCTATTCTAAAATCCCGACGCCGTATCATCCGAAACCGGCCTACGTTCAGGCAATTATCAAACGCGAAAACATCAACGAACTCATTTCCAAAAACGGACTTTCGGGCGACATCGAATTGTTATCGATCGACATCGACGGAAACGATTACTGGGTGTGGGACGCTATTGAATCCGTTTCACCAAAAGTAGTAGTGATTGAAACGCATACCGAATTCGGCACCAATAACATTGTGGTTCCGTACGATCCGAATTATATGTACCCGGGCAAGCATCCGATTTACCACGGTGCTTCGGTGATTGCGATGAACAAACTGGCACAGAAAAAAGGCTATCGGTTGGTGGCAGCTAGCGATTTGGGAATCAACCAGGTTTTCCTGCGCAACGATTTAGCGGTGGATGAAATCCCGGCAATCGATCCTGCTTCAACTTTATGGCATCCGCAAACTATTGCCGGATTTCAGTCGTTTGAAGTCATCAAAGATTGGGACTATTTAGAAGGATAAGCGATGAAACAATTGCTTTTTATAACCTGCTGCCTGATCCTGTTCAACAACTGGTCACAAAGCTATCAACCTGATATCCTGGGGAATGGTTTTGAGCAATTGACGATCAATCAACCCGACGATTACGAAGGAAAAGTCACCTGCACCTTGATCCGCAAAAAGGCAGAAACTCCTACTCAAAAAGCGGTGCTTTACGTTCACGGATACAACGATTATTTTTTCCAGTCCGAGCTCGCTAATTGGTACAATGCAAACGGTTATCACTTCTATGCCGTTGATCTGCGCAAATACGGACGTTCCATTCTTCCTCATCAGAAAATGAACAATGCGCGCGATCTGACGGAATATTTCGCTGATTTGGATACCGCACTTCGACTCATTCAGGCTGAAGGAAACACGACAGTATTATTGAACGGACATTCCAACGGTGGATTGATTTGTACGTATTATGCACAACAACATCCCAACAGCCCGCTTTTCCATGGAATGTTCCTCAATAGCCCGTTTTTCGAGTTCAATGAATCAGGTTTCAAGCGAAAAATCGGAGTTCCGTTCATTTCAAAACGCGCCTTAAAGAAACCCAACAAGCTGAAAAAAGGTGGTTTCACCAAATGGTACGGACACAGTTTACATGTTTCAGAACACGGCCAATGGGACTATAATCTCACATGGAAACCGCACGTTCCTCCCTTGGCCAATTACGGTTTGATCAGGGCGCTTCATTTAGCCCAATTAGCTATTCAGAACGGCGATGAAATTACTGTTCCTGTGATCGTGATCTTTTCCATGAAATCTGTTTACCCCAAAAAATGGAGTGATGTATTGTATGAAGGCGATGCCATTCTGAACGTGAATGATATTCAACGAATCAGTAAATTACTCAACTGCAAGTCGATGAATACCATTCAGATGGATGGGCTTTTGCACGATGTCGTTTTATCGCCACACGAAGTGAAAGTGGAAATGTATCGCAAGCTGGGGAATTGGCTAAAAACACAACTCTGAAAGTTTGAACAAGTTAGGAACCATTCATTCGTGCAAAGCCACAATTCAAACATTCAATTTGGAAAAACACTCTAACCTTTTGAAAATCAAACTATCCATTCATTAATTCCGTTAATTTTGCTTTCATAACCGAATACACTATTCATGAAATCTGTTTTTTTCATGGGTTATTTTACTGCATCAGCGCGACTGATTTGCACGTGATTCAGATTGTATGGGGATTTTCATCACCCGAAAACATTCGATTCACCTGTTTTTCAATTATGTTGATGTTGCATCAGCGTGTGCCCGGTTACCACTATCACTGAACGGAGAAAGCCGAAAATCCGATCCAAGAGTAGGCACAAATAATCACTATTATGGCACGTTTAATCGTAAACGCCCTTTCCGAAGACACAATTGCTGCTCCGGGAAACACAAACACAAACTACATTGTAGTTTCAGTAACAGATGCTAACGGAGTACCTGTAACAGGTCTAGGCATCGCTAATTTTGCAGTAACTCCGATCATTGTTGGTCCGGGTGGATCAACTGGAAGTACTTCGTCTGTAACTGGCGGAAGCTTGCCGGGAACGTATCTGGTAAGAGTAATTCCAACTGCGGGACAAACCTGGAAAGCAGGAGTCTATATATTCGCAGTAGCCGTTACAAGTGGCGCCAATCGCGGACAAAACCTGTGTAGCGTTTTAATGGATTAATCCGTTCAAGTACGGTTTAGCAGGAAGGATGTTTGTTTTCGGGCAGGCATCCTTTTTTGGTGAGAATTTGAAGCCACTGATTTTGTTTGACACAAATCATCCTGAGGCTGACACGGTACCGCAGATTTTCTTAGATAAATCACTAAGTCCCGTAGAGACGTAATATGGTAACGACAGCCCTACTCTAAGCATTTACCCCGTAGGAGTAAGACATACAAATGTTGATATCCCATCCCTACGGGATGGATTAAAAAGGGTATGATCTGCTTATTACCATATCACGTCCCTACGGGACTATACGAATACCTGATTATCCTTTTATATGTAAAATTTCATATCATATGTAGCAAAAAGAAATACATCCATTATTACTATCTTTCCCCAAAAATCCCGATTTATGAACAGTTTATTTTCCAAAGAACATGTTGAAGCGCTCATTGAACGTATTCAACAATTAACACCGGAGCATCAGGCGCAGTGGGGAAAAATGAATGTTAGTCAGATGCTGGCCCACTGCTCTTCCACGATGGAGGTTGCCCGCGACCAAAAACACCTCAAGCGTATGATGATCGGCTATCTATTGGGCGGATTGCTCAAAAAGCACTTTTACAACGATTCGCCGGTGAAGAAAAACAATCCGACTCATCCTTATTTCGTGCACACCGATACAAATGAACTGGAAGTTGAAAAAGAACATTTAATCAATCATTTGCGTTCATTTCAGGAAGGCGGGACAACCAAATGCACCAAACAATCGCATGCCTTTTTTGGTAAATTGACCGAAGAACAATGGGCGATGGGAATGTATAAACACACTTCTCATCATTTAGAACAATTCGGAGTTTAATCATGGAATTTATTGCGCAGGAATTAGACGACTATGTTTGCAAACATACAAGTCCGGAGAACGAGCTTTTAGCGAAACTGAACCGTGAGACGCATCTGAAAATCATGCAACCACGTATGTTGAGCGGGCATTTCCAGGGACGTGTATTAAGTATGCTTTCACACATGATCCATCCGGAACGCATTCTTGAAATTGGCACATATACGGGTTACTCAGCGCTTTGTCTGGCGGAAGGATTAACCGAAACCGGTAAACTCATTACAATCGATGTCAATGCGCAGCTGGAATCATTTGTGCGTGAACAATTTAAAAAAAGCGAACTCAACTCAAAAATCGATTTTCGGATTGCCAATGCCATGGAATTGATTCCGCAACTCGACGAACAATTCGACATTGTGTTCATTGATGCCGATAAACAGAATTACATCAATTACTACCACCTGGTATTCGATAAAGTAAAAAAAGGCGGATATATTTTGGCAGACAACGTGCTTTGGTCGGGAAAAGTGACCGGCGATTACGAAAAGCTGGACAAAGACACACGATTACTCATGGATTTTAACAAGCTTGTTCAGGAAGATGAACGTGTGGAAAATGTATTGCTACCTATCCGGGATGGGATAATGATTGCCCGGAAGATCTGAATTTCATGAGTTTCGTGGGCTTTCAGTTCAGCGAGTTTTTAAGTTCATAAGTTGAACCCGCTAAACGACCTTTCTTCTTCATGTCTAAACAAAAAATGTGTAACCTTAAGCAGAAAAGTACTTTTATCTGGTTGTAAACACAACTACATCTATGAAAATAACAAAACAACTCACAGGTGCATTCATTCTTGCAATTGCACTCACACTCGTTTCATTTGATAGCCCAACAGGTTGGTTTGAAGCGGGAAGCGATCCGGAAAGTTACGATATGGGCATTGATCAGGGAGCCGGTCAAGACGGTAAAAATGCCGCAACTATTAAATCGAAAGTGAAAAAAATCAAAGGTTTTGGTACGTTGATGCAGGATTGTTTACCCGATAATTATTGGGGGAAACGTGTTCGAATGTCAGGAATGGTGAAAACACAAGGTGTTTCGGATTGGGCCGGCTTGTGGTTTCGTATCGATCAAAAGGATTCTGACCGTGATCTCGGTTTTGACAATATGCACGATGGCAAAAAAGACAGATCGATCAAAGGAACCACCGATTGGAAGAGGTACGAAATTGTGCTGGATGTTCCGGTAAACGCTTCTAATCTTGCCTATGGCGCTTTGCTGGTTGGAACAGGTCAAATTTGGTTTGACGACATTAAGTTTGAAATCGTGGACAATACCGTTCCTACAACCGGAGAAAGCAGTGCGCATCTGATGCCTGGTAAAGAACCTGTAAACCTTGATTTTGAGAAATAAGAAAACACGGTCTACTTCATCTTTTCTTTCAGGAACTTTTTGATCTCTTTGTCAGTAGCATAATCATCCGCTTTTTTTCCGAAATCGTCTTCCAGGTTTACATCAGCGCCTTTGTTGACCAACAACATTGTGAAATCTTTGTTAGATTGCTGAACAGCCAGGAAAAGCAGTGATTGCTTCTGAAAATTAACCGGCTGATTGAGATCAAAGCGATAGGTTTCCAGCGCAATCTGCAGCAAATCCAACGACGAAGCTGAGATTGCCAGCGAAGCCATTTTTTTCTGCTCGTCCGGTGACAAAGGAAGATCGGGATATTTACGCAAAACCTGTAATACAGCCGCGGTATTCTTTGCATTTAGAAACTCGTTGAGCTGTTTTGTTTCTTCGAGGCGTTTCATCACGGCAACATTCCGCTCTTCGGGTGTCATGGCGCCTTTCGTTTTCAGGTAATCGATCACCGGCTGATATTCGGTTTTGATGGCGTATTCTGCTGCATTCCGATCAAAATAACCAATCACGTTTACATCTGCTTTATTTTCTACCAAAAACTTTACAAAAGGTAAATCTTTCTTTTCGATAGCCTTGATCAACACCGGTTCATCAAAATAACAGGCTTGTTCCAAATCAATTTTCTGGGAAATGAGGTATTGCGCCAATTCAAAATCCTGCAACTCAAGTGCCACACACATATAGGTGGCATGCCAATCGTCAACTGCATTTACGTCTGCTCCGTTTTCAAGGAGATAACGAATAATTTGCGGGTTTTTGCATTTCGGACGCTGGCCACTGCTGTTTTTCGGATTAAAATCGGCACCCTTCGTGCGCAACCATTCCAATAACTGCAGGTTACCAGCCAATGTGGCTTTGTAAACAAGCGTTTCCTTACTTTTTCCACACGAGTTGATACTCAATCCTTTTCCAAGAAAGATTTCCGTTAACGGTACATCTACCATTGCACCGTTCACTTCCACTAAATAAGACAGCGCATTCAATCCGTCATTGTTGACCTGTGCACAATTCGCACCACGGTCGATCAGCAATTTCACCCGTTCGCTTTTATTCAACGAAGCTGCTTTTAACAATACTGTATTTCCTGTATGATCGGCATGATCAAGATTGACTTTGCGCTGTAAAAATAAATCGAACAAGGCAGGATTGTCATTCCTGTTGGCATAGAATAAAGCTGTTTCTCCGAGATTGTTCTCGAACTCAAGATTTGCAGTTTGATCAAGCAGTTGTGTGACAAGTGTCAAATTCTGCGATTTGCACGCCAGCATCAGCGCATTTTCATTGGCGGCTGAAACCGAATTCACATCCAGTTTTAATTCCCTGATCGCATAATCGATCATGAGTTGATCACCGTTTTCAATGGCTAACAATAAGGCATTTTTTCCGTCTTCGTCTACGGCAGATTTTGTAGCTCCGCTTGACAAAGCAAGCGCTGCTATCGATTGGTTCGATTCTTTAATTGCACGTATAAAAACGACATTTGCATCGGCACCAAGCGGTAACAATTGTTTGATCAGTTCATCGCGTTTATATGTGAACGCAAAGTTGACCGCTTCATCAATCTTTACGCCGTTTCGCACAAGGAAAATGGCCACTTCATCATGGTTGTTCATCACAGCTGCCTCAATGGGCGAAATGTAATATTTACGAAACAATCCCGGTTTCCGTTTTTGGGAAACGTTGACAGAAAAGCCTTCCTGTACTAAAAATTTCACCACATTCAGGTGTCCGTATTCACTGGCTGCCAACACTGCTTCGGAATCTGTGAAACCATAATCGCGCAGGATTTCGATCCATGAAAGATCATTTTTCTCGCAAGCATCGTAAAATCCGTTACGGCCTGTCGCTCCCTTTTGCAATAAGTAAAGCGCAATGTCTTTGTAATAGTTCGAAACGGCCAATTCAACCGGTTCAACATGCCACATATCGCCTGTTTGAAAATCGGCGCCTGATTCAACCAAACGCTTTACTTCTTTCAGGTTATTCGCTTTTACAGCTTTGAAGACGGGTGTTTCTTCTTCCTGAGCAATGAGTGAAAAAGTCATTAACAACGTCAAAAAACACAAGGTGAAATGACGTAAACGGATCGTTGAAAGTAAACTTTGTTTCATGCAGTAATCATTGGTTGTTCAGATGAATCAAATATCATGCATTTTTTTGTTCCGGAGCGTAACTTTTTACCCTTTTTTACGATATAGTTCTTTAGGCATGAATATTGTCTGACACAATTGAATTTTTATAGAACGCAAGCTTATGTTGAAAAACTACTTCCTTTTTTCTGTTGTTTCCGGTGCATTAATCTTTACTTCTGCTGCTTTTGCGCAGGAAGAAGATCCTTCTTGCTTGCCGCCACCCAAAAAAGCACAGAAATACATCGACGCAGGTAATAGTGCCAAAACTCCCCAGGAAGCTTCTGATAATTACCAGAAAGCCATTGATGCCGCGCCTGATAACGCAGCTTGTTATTTTGCATTTGGGCAATACGCTTACGATATGGGAATGGAATATTTCAAAACCCAGCCCAATCCTGATTTAGGTGAACGCAGTTTTGCAAAAGCGGAAGTGATGCTGAAAAACGCGATGGAATACTGCGATGATTACAACTCTGAAATGTTTTACTTGTTGGGAGTCATCAACTATTCGCAATCGGAAATGGAAGATGCCACCAAGTGGTTTGAAAAGTTTCTCGCCTACAAACATTCGGATAATGCGCGTTATGGTGAAAATTATGCGAAACAGCTTGCGGATGTAAAAGAAGTATTGGCTGAATTGAAAGACGAGCAGGAAATGATGGCAACCACGGTTCCGTTCAATCCGAAGATGGTCCCGAATGTTTCTTCGCGCGAGTGGGACGAATATTTCCCGATGATTTCACCAGATAACGAAGTGATGTTCTTTACGCGTAAAATCAGTCGTGATATTGGTTATACAGCAGGCGGTAGTATGAAAGAGGAATTTACAATTTCAAAACGTAAGAGCGAAACACAATTATTTGATAGTGGCGAACCATTTCCAAAACCATTCAACGACGGAACATTTACCAGTTACGGCGCGGCATCCATGTCGGTCGATAACAAGGAAATGATCATGTGCGCCTGCAAGAAGGAAGAAGTGAAAGGCCAGATTTATACGAATTGTGACTTGTATTCTACTACGTTTATGCGCAGCGAAACTGCCAAGAGTGGCTATGAATGGACACCTCTGGTCAATCTCGGTCCAAAAATCAATACTTCTGACGGATGGGAAGGACAACCTTCGATGTCAGCCGATGGAAACATCTTGTTTTATACAGCCAACAGAGCAACAACCAAAGACAATGACGTTTTTATGGTGAAACGCAATCCTGACGGAACGTGGGGCGCAGCGGAGCCATTCGATGAGATCAATACCGACGGAAAAGACAAAAGCCCGTTCCTGCACCAGGATAGCGAAACCTTGTATTTTGTTTCTACAACTTCAGACTCCCGCAAAGGAATGGGTGGTTTGGATATTTTCTACATGCGTGAAGAAAACGGTGTTTGGTCGAAACCAAAAAACATCGGAAATCCGATCAATACTCCTGAAGACGAATTGGGAATCTTTGTTTCTACTGACGGCCAACTGGCTTATTATTCGTCGCAGGTTGGCGGAAAATGGGATATCTACGGCTTTGAATTGTACGAAGAAGCCCGTCCGAAAGCAGTGGCAATCTTAAAAGGTGAATTAAAAGCTCCGGACGGATCACCGATCACCGATGCCACAATCGAAGTAGCTTACGAAAATTCTGATAAAGTAGAAACCGTAAAAGTAAATGGCGACGATGGTAAATATGCTGTTGTTGTAAAAACAGAAGTGCCGCAGGATATCATGATCAGCGTGAAGAAAGAAGGTGCTGCGTTTGATTCGAAACTGATTACCAAAGAAGAAGTTGCTAAAAAAGAAGACCGTGTAAACAACGACCTTGCGGTGAAAGAACTGAAAGTTGGTGAGGCTTACACAATCAACGACATCTTGTACGATTACAACTCGGATGAGCTGAAAGATAAATCGAAGTTCATTTTGCGCGAATTTGCCCGTTACATGAAAAGCAACGAGATGATCGAAATCACGATTCAGGGTCATACCGACAGCGACGGCGACGACGCGAAAAACCTTGATTTATCTGACCGTCGTGCCAAGGGCGTGAAAGACTACCTGGTTTCTTTGGGAATCGATGAAAATCGTTTGGAAGCCAAAGGTTTGGGCGAAACGCAACCGAAAGTTCCGAATGATAATGCAGAGAACAAAGCAAAAAATCGTCGCACGGACTTCCTGATTCGTGGGATGTAGACACTGAATTATCAATGGTTAAATTATCAATTATAAAGAAGGACTCCTCGTTCTTTATAATTGATAATTCATAATTCATAATTTTTTGTGTTTACTTTTGCGCCATGCAAACCAACAACATTCAGGGATATTGCGCTATTGGCGTGTTCAATGCCAAAACCGAACACAATGTCGGTACGCTTTGGCGTTCGGCTTATATTTTGGGCGCGAGTTATATTTTCACGGTTGGAAAACGCTACAAAAAACAAACCTCTGACGTATTGAAAACATGGGCGCGTATCCCCTACTTTCATTATGATACCATCGAAGATTTATTCGAGAACATTCCCTACGATTGTCGTTTGATTGGAATAGAGTTAACAGAAGAAGCTACAATGCTCCACGATTTTCAACATCCGCAGCGGGCGATTTATTTACTCGGATCAGAAGATCAGGGTTTACCGCAAAGTGTGCTCGACAAATGTCATTTTACGGTGAAATTGCCGGGGAATTCGTCACTGAATGTAGCTGTGACCGGAAGTATTGTGCTACACGACAGAGTAGCGAAGAATCCGATTGAACTTCCAGAAAACCATAAAGGTTAGTTGATTTTGAATGTTGAATGCTTAATGTTGAATTGGATTTCAGGTAGTTGATTTTGGAGAAACTTATGAAACTCAAGAACTCCTTAACTTACGAAACTCCCAATTCAAAATTCAACATTCAAAATTAAGCATTTGTAGCTACGCCGATATGAAAAACCGCATCTCCTTTATTCACCAGCGGAGCTTCATTCACGCAAATGATAAATCCTTTCATGGTTGATTTTACCTTCCGTTCAATTTCACCGTATGGGTCGCAGACAATTCCCAAAACAGTTCCAACCTCTACTTCGTCGCCATTTTTAACAATTGCCTGAAAAACCCCCGAGTGCGGAGCTCTCAGCCATTTTGAGGAGGTAATGAGAATGGGATTCCGGTCTTGTAATTCCACCATTTTAAAAGTACGCATGCCTAAATGAACCAATACGCGCTGAATTCCGGCCAAGCCTTCTTCCACAATTTTCTCGTCGATTGAATTGGCTTTTCCGCCTTCAAACAACAGAATTTTTTTGCCACGTTTATTTAACGCTTCACGAATGGATTTGCTGATATAAGCCGAGTGCACGATAAACGGCGGACTAAATACATTGGCAAGTTCCATGCTTACTTCATCCGTTTTCAAACAACGGATTTGGGCAATGTTGCTGCGCTGTGCCGCTCCGGTATGAAAGTCGATTGCCAGGTCGATATTCGGCGCAATTTCTTTCATGAACTGATAGGCAAACTGGCTGGCCAGCGAACCGCTTTTTGTTCCTGGGAAACTTCGGTTGAGATCCCGCCCATCGGGCAATTCGCGTTTCACATTCAGATAACCGAACACATTAAACACCGGAATACAAATAATCGTTCCGGTACTCGGTTTGTTCCAACCCTTGCGGATCACGCGGCGAATGATTTCCATGCCGTTGATCTCATCGCCGTGCATACCGGCCATAAGTAACAAAACAGGTCCATCCTTTTCGGCGCGCTGCACAATAACAGGAACCTGAATTGGTGTGTTGGTATGCAATTTTGCAACATTCATGCTTAGTTCCGCACCTTTTCCGGGTAGGATTTCTGTGCCTAAAATGAAAAATCGCTTTGCCATGCCTTACACGTTTACGTTCTTTTCGATGTATTGAATAATTTTTCCGGCGATGTCTACGCCTGTAGCGCGTTCAATGCCTTCCAAACCTGGAGAAGAATTCACTTCCAATACCAGCGGCCCTCTTTCGGATTGTAGCATATCGACACCCGCAACTCCCAATCCTACAGCTTGTGCAGAACGAATGGCAGTTGATTTTTCTTCTTCGGTCAATTCGATTTGCATAGCGGAACCACCACGATGCAGATTCGAGCGGAATTCTCCTTCTTTTCCCTGGCGTTTCATCGCTCCTACTACTTCGCCGTCTACCACAAAAGCACGAATATCGGCTCCTTTGGCTTCGTGAATGAATTCCTGAACAATTACGCGGGCGCGCAAACCGTTGAAAGCTTCCAATACCGACTGTGCGGCATTCTGATTTTCAGCCAATACAACGCCCAATCCTTGTGTTCCTTCCAGTAATTTCAACACAACAGGTGCACCACCGGCCGATTCAACAACGTGTTCTACATTGCGCGAATAGTTGGTGAAAACCGTTTTCGGTAAACCGATTCCTTCTTTTGAAAGCACCTGCAGGCATCGCAGTTTGTCGCGGGAATGCACAATACCGCGCGAACTCACGACCGAAAACACATTCATCATTTCGAACTGGCGCACCACTGCCGTTCCGTAAAATGTGACTGAAGCTCCGATACGGGGAATCACCGCATTAAATCCGGTAAGATATTCCGAGCCGTAATACAGCGACGGACCTTTTTGTTCGATCTCGATATTGCAGCGAAGATGGTCAACCACATGGGCTTCGTGGCCACGCTTTTCGGCTGCTTCAACCAATCTTCGGGTTGAATACAAATCTGTGTTGCGTGACAGGATGGCGATTTTCATATACTACTCTTATTCTCTTAAATAAATCAATTTACAGTTTAGATTCGGCCTTGAACGAACAATTTGTTTTGGACGAATCAACTAAAAAGCGTTTGTTCAACAATCTTCTTCCCAACAAAATAGGATTGCGCAAACCGGTGCGTTCAGTGAGCGAAAATAGTGTTTCCACCGTTTCGTTGAACAGCCTGACGGTTCCAACTACAAAAAAACGTTCCTCAGACATTCCGTTGGAGCTTTTCACCTTCTTTCGGATGTAGGTATCAAACTGAAATTTCTTTCCCGTATATCCTTCAATAGACGGATCAAGGAACACCACTTCAAGCATCTGTTTTCCATCTATTTCCACCAGGTTAATACTGTGACAGTGCATGGAACTTGAATATGCGCCCGAATCTATTTTCACCGGAACATTGATCAACTCAAACTCAGGAAAGGTCACAATGTCTTTTCTTCCTAAAATATGCATGTTATTACTTTGACGGGTAAGAAAATTGCTTGAAGTCGTCCTCTTCGAATTTCAGCCATTTCTGTTGCATTAATTCTTTTACGGAAGACGGCATTTCGGTTTTTGCTTCAATGGTCGGTTCGTCGGTAGACATACCCTCAAGTGTTGTAATTCCCATGAATATGAATTTTTCATTCGAGTTGAAGCAATACAATTTACGGTCGGCCGGTGAAACATCACTTCGGCACGAAAGCGTGTATTGAAAGGAAACTTCGGCCATGCCATCAGCATTGACATCGGTTATCGAAAGCGATTTTTTAGTAAACCCGGCATAGAGGTCAAAATCATAACATCCTTGAAAATCGGCAACTTTCCAGATGGATTTATAATTGGATTTTTCGTCGGAACGCGCAAACAAATAAGCATTGATCTCGGCTCTATCGCCGACTTTCTCGTATTCCCCGGCTTCGTTTTTCTCACTCACCGGAAACATACCGGTTTGAGTCAAAAGCAGGATATTATGTCCGTTGGCGTCATCAAATTCCAGGCATTCCACGATAATTCCGCGGTAAAACACATCGCGCGGCAAATCGTTGTAACCGATAGCCTGTATATTGAAAGCGGGGACGGGTTTTGAATTGTCCCAGATTCCAAGCCAATTAGACATACTCATGGTGCCTTCGGTTAATTCCTGTGCAAAGATTGTGAAAGGAAGCAAGGCTAGCAAGATGCTGATTTTCTTCATGTCAGTTCGTGTTTTATCAATCGAAAATAGTCAAAAAAGCGAAAGTGAACGGGGATTGCTGCTTTAAGCTGAAAAAAGTTGTATCTTTGCGTATTGAATTAGAAAAATATTTGCTAATATTGCACCCCCAATTATGGGTTAGCGATAGAAATTAAGAGTCATGGATTTTATAAGAGAGCTTCAAAAAGAATTAGTAGAAGTAAGAGAGTTTCCAGCATTTGGTGCCGGAGATACAGTTACTGTGTCTTACAAAATTAAAGAGGGAAACAAAGAGCGTATTCAGCAGTTTCAAGGTGTTGTATTGCAACGTCGCGGTTCTGGTTCAACGGAAACATTTACGGTTCGTAAAATGTCAGGAAACGTAGGTGTAGAGCGTATCTTCCCTATTACTTCTCCGTTTATCGACGCAATCGTAGTGAACAAACACGGTGCTGTTCGTCGTGCTCGTATTTTCTACTTCCGTGAGCGTACAGGTAAATCTGCCCGTATCAAGGAAAAAAGAAGATTCGTTCGTTAAGAAGCTCCAACTTTTTAGATATACAAAGGCTGTCAATCAAAAATTGGCGGTCTTTTTTTATTTAATGTTGAATTTTGAATGCTTAATGTTGAATTATCAAGACCGTTCTTCTGGTACAGTTTTCCTGATAATTTTTCAATTTATAATTGATAACTCAATCGAAGCCTAGCTTCATTCAAAATTCAACATTAAGCATTCAACATTATTAACATGTTTTTCCTCCTTTCAAAACTATTGCTCTTCCTGCTCTCACCGCTTACGTGGGTGATTGTCGGTTTGGGACTCACTTTTTTCTCGAAATCAGCCCGATGGAAGAAACGCGGTAAAGTCACCGCAATTTTCTGCCTGTTATTTTTCAGCAATACCTTTATCTACAAAGAAGTTTGCCGGCAATGGGAAGTTTTCGGAACGCCAATCAACAAGGTCAAACATTATGATGTTGGAATCGTTTTGGGCGGAATGGCCGAGTACAATAACGATCTGAAAACATTGAGCCTGCGTCGCGGCGGTGATCGCATCTGGCAAACCATTGATTTGTATAAATCAGGGAAGATTGATAAAATACTGATCAGCGGCGACAACGGCGATCTGACCAATAAAGGTTTGCACGAAGCCAAACAAATGAAAGCCATCCTGGTGCGTTGGGGAATTCCGAAAGAAGATATCATCACCGAAACTGTTTCACGCAATACTCACCAAAATGCGGTGGAGACAAAAAAAGTACTCGATAAGTATTATCCGCACTACAAATCATTTATTCTGATTACTTCCGGCCGGCACATGCGTCGCGCGCTGGCTTGTTATGAAAATGCCGGTTTATATTGCACTCCCTATTCCACTGATCTCTACACCGGCCCGAAACGCAGTTATACCTTCGATGAATTCATCGTTCCAGATGTTTCTACGATGGCTGACTGGCATGGATTGCTAAAAGAAATGGTTGGATATGTGGCGTATGGGATGACGGGGAAGATCTAGAGCAGAAAGTTGTTGAGTTTATGAGTTGGACAGTTTTGTAAGTTGGGGTTATTTCTCACTATAAAAAAGCGGTTCGATGATTTCTTCGGCTTCTTTGAGGTAAACGCTTCCGCAGGTTTTGAGTTTTGACTGGATTTTCGGCCACGTTTCCTGGTAATCATAATCGTTGTACAAACTACCAATGGCGTTTATCCATTTCCCGTAAGACGATTTATAAGCGCCATGTTTAATATCCTTGAAAAACGTACACGGCCGTTCTACCAGCAATGAACCACAAATTCGTTGCATTTCACTGTAAGGATAATAATCATATGTTCCCCGGTCAACGACTTTACTTTCGAGTATGGCGTTGATCACAAACACATAAAACGCTTTGTTGTTATCCGGAATCGTATCCAGCATCTGCAGCAAATCATACGACATCCTATCATACATCAGCGATTGCTTGCCGTTCACAAACAATTTAGCCGTTTTATTGATCGAAGGCTGATTCAGGTAATACGAGAGTTTGTTGCCCGCAATGGTTGCAGGGACTTTTGAAATGTAGCAGCCATTGTGATTGATAAATCGCCAAACAGAATCCGGAATCTTTACCAATCCTCCTCGTTCAAGATCAATTGAAGCTTGCGGATTCAATTTCATAATCTCAGGCGGCATCGATGTCAACGGATTCCAAAGTGCATTCAACTCCTCAATATTGCTCAAATCACCAATGCTCGCAGGAAATGTAGTCAGCTTATTTTCCTGGAGGTCCAATTTTTTCAATGAAATCATCTTCCCTATTTCACGTGGCAATTCAACCAGTTGATTACTTCGTAAATCCAATTCTTCGAGTAACGTCAATTGACAGATTTCATCAGGAAGAGTTTTCAATTGGTTTCCATCCAAACTTACACGCCTTAATTGTGTTAGTTCGCCGAATTCTTTCGGAAGTGTCTTCAGTTGAGAATTAAGATCCAATGTACGAAGCTGTTTCAATTGACCGATTTCGGTTGGAAGTGTTTCGAAGTTCATTCCCCACAAAACCAACTCTTCCAATTGAACCAGTTTTCCGATTTCCGATGGAAGTAGTTCTAATTTTGCTCCAATCTGCAATTTTTTCAGGTTAGTTAAATTTCCAAACGAAGCAGGAAGTTCAGTGACTTCAATCGAACTGATAGCCAACACTCTTAAGTTCGTTAACGTTCCTATTTCAGCCGGAATGAAAGCAAAACTGGCTGAGTATGCATACAATTCTTCGAGGTTCGTCAACTTGCCAATTGAAACCGGTAATCGCTTAAGCGGACCTCTGATTTCCAGTCTTTTCAGAGAAGTAAGATCACCAATCGAATCGGAAATCACCATTCCGCTATCGTAACATTGAATGACCAGATTGTCGAGCAGTTTCAATTGCCAGATCTCCGAAGGAAGTTTTATAGGATCGTTACAGTAAATTTCTAATCCTTTGAGATTGACAAAACGGCCGATTTCCGCCGGAATTCCACCACCATCGGAACTACTGATATACAATCGGAGAACGTTTGTCGAATCAGCTTTGATTTCTTCAAAACTATTGAAATACTTTTCGTGTTTGTGCGTCCAGTAACGTCCGCTGATACTTGGTTGGAGCGGTCTGTTTCCTCTATAAGAAACTCCTTCATCTTCTTCGCCAATAAACTCTTCATAAATAATCTCCGGTTCTACAACTTTCACTTGCGCCATAAGGCTGTTCATGCTTACTAAAAATAAACAGAAGATGAAAAAACGGACTTTATGAAACAAAAGAAAAGGTGCCATCGGTTGGTTATTTCCAACTAAAATACGGTTTTCTTTTTGGTAACCTTTCATGCGGCAGGTTTTAAATAAGCCTCGAAATCATGTGAGATTATGAAGTACAACCATCGATCAAAAACGATCATTTACGTTGTCCAGCACAGAAAAAACCAGAAAATCACTTTTCCCGAAATACAAAAGCGGTTTTTATACGTAGATTCACAAAGGATAACGCGTTGCTATGTATATTTTGATTTTTTTTCTAAGTCATTGGTTTTTATCACTCTTCTGTCAAACATTTTTTCTGCACCGCTACGCTTCGCATAAGATGTTCACTATGAACCGGTTCTGGGATCGGTTCTTTTACTTTCTCACATTTATCACCCAAGGATCTTCCTTTCTCAACCCGCGGGCTTATGCTATTATGCACCGCATGCATCACGCGTACAGCGACACTGAAAAAGATCCGCATTCGCCCCATTTCTTTAAAGATGTCTGGCAAATGACCATTCATACCAAAGACATTTACCTCGATTACGTCAAATTCAACAAGCAACCCGAAAAAGCTTTTCAAGGCAATTATCCCGAGTGGAAAACCCTGGATGCGATCAGCGATAACTGGATCGTGCGTATTTCATTTGGCGTGCTTTATTTCCTGTTTTACCTCTACTTCGCTCCTACTTACTGGCTGATGCTGTTGTTACCTGTTCATTTTTTCATGGGGCCTGTGCACGGCGCAATTGTGAACTGGTGCGGACACAAATACGGATACAGCAATTTCAACAACGAAGATCACAGCAAAAATTCGCTCCCGATTGATTTATTACTCATGGGCGAATTGATGCAGAACAATCATCATAAAAGTCCCAACAGCAGCAATTTTGCTCAGAAGTGGTGGGAATTCGATCCAACGTATCCTGTGATTCGCCTGATGCATTGGATGCACATTATTCGTTTGCGAAAAATCGTTTAAGCATTCAGTATGATCACATTCCTTAAAATTCTCTTTGGCGGTTTGTTCATTTTCATGAATGTCATTGTCATCGATACGTCCCTCAAAAGCAATCTCTTTGAAGAATGGGATTTCCTGGCAGCCATTCCATGGATGAGTGCGACGCTTTGGGATTTTTACACCAACGTACTGGTTTTGCTTTGCTGGGTATTTTACAAAGAAACCAACTGGATCTGGAAAATTACGTGGCTGGTGCTTTTCTGTACACTCGGAAGCATTGCAACCTGCCTGTATGTATTGATCGCGCTGTTCCGCTTAAAGAAAGGCGAAACCGTGAAAGATTTACTCATCAAACAACATTAAAGCAACTGTTATGAGCTTGTATTTTTACCTTCCTCTTTTGTGCGTTGTTGTATTGGCAGCCTTTATGACCGTGGTTTGGAGCATCGCCCGCACGATCAAAAACAACAGTATTGTGGATGTTTTCTGGGCGTTCAATTTTGCGATCATCGCTGCGATTATTTACGCGGTAGCCGATGGTTTTTACGACCGGAAATTACTGGTTTGTTCACTCGCTTTAATCTGGAGTTTGAGACTGGGAACTTATCTCACCATTCGCGTTGGTTCACACATCAAAGTCGAAGAAGGACGCTACAAACAACTGCGTGAAGAATGGGCGTCGAACCTGCATTTCAAGTTCTTTATGTTCTTTCAGATGCAAGGATTGTCAAATGTGTTCCTGGCGATTCCTTACTTCATCATTGCGCTGAATCCGGAACCGAAACTGAGCGTACTGGAATACATCGGAGCGGGAATGTGGCTGCTGTGTATCATCGGTGAAGGCTTATCTGATTTTCAACTGGCGCGTTTTAAACGAAATCCGGAAAACAAAGGAAAGGTTTGCACCGACGGTTTGTGGAATTATTCCCGTCACCCGAATTACTTTTTCCAATGTATGATCTGGGTTTCGGTATTTGTTTTCGCACTTTCAAGTCCTTACGGCTACATCGCAATCGTTTGTCCGCTCGTGATCGCTTACCTGATTTTTAAAGTTACCGGCATTCCGATGACCGAAGAACAATCATTGCGCAGCAAAGGCGACGCTTACCGACATTATCAACAGACAACAAGCATGTTCGTTCCCTGGTTCAAAAAAACAGTTTAGTCCCAATTTAGTCAACTTTATGTGGTATACATCGCTACTGGAAAACAACAGAGTTCCCGATTTTCTGATCAGAAAAGGCATTCGCAACTTATTACAACAACGCCTCAATGAAGAAAAAAAGGCAACTCCCGATTTGCAACAAGCCCATTTGATGGAACTTATAGAGGAATTAAAAGCCTCGCCTATCGCTATCAATACCGCTGACGCCAACGAACAGCATTACGAAGTACCAACCACATTTTACCAATATTGTCTTGGACCACATTTGAAATACAGTTCCGGTTACTGGAAAGATGGCGTTTCGGACATTGAAACTTCGGAGCGTGATATGCTGGAAATTACCTGCGAACGAGCAGATTTACAGCCAAATCAAAACGTGCTGGAACTGGGCTGTGGCTGGGGATCATTGTCGTTGTTTATGTCGGCAAAATTTCCGTCGAGTACTTTTACCGTGGTTTCCAATTCACGCACGCAAAAAGAATACATCGATCAAACAGCGAAAGATCGCGGCATCACCAACCTTACGGTGATCACCATGGATATGAACGTTTTTGATGTCGATGACACATTTGATCGTGTGGTTTCGGTAGAAATGTTCGAGCACATGCGCAATTACGAGTTGCTGATGCGGAAAGTGGCTTCAAAACTCAAGCCCGACGGGAAACTCTTCGTACATATCTTCACTCACAAGGAATTTACTTATAAGTTTGAAGTAAAAGACGAAAGCGATTGGATGAGCAAGTACTTTTTCACCGGCGGAATTATGCCGAGCGACGATTTGCTGTTTTATTTCAACGACGACCTCAAAGTTTCCAATCACTGGCACGTAAGCGGAACACATTATCAAAAAACTTCCGAAGCCTGGCTCCAGCGAATGGACGCCAACAAAGATGCAATTATGCCCTTGTTTGAAGAAACGTATGGAAAAGATCAGGCAGTGAAATGGTGGGTTTTCTGGCGCATTTTCTATATGTCGTGTGCCGAATTGTGGGGCTTCAATAAAGGTGAAGAATGGATTGTAAGCCATTATTTGTTTTCCAAAACACGCTGACCTGCTATGGAAAAACTGGCAATCATCGGAACCGGAATCGCGGGAATGGGTTGTGGACATTGGCTTCACAAAAAGTACGACATTACACTTTTTGAGCAAAACGATTACATCGGCGGACACACCAACACGGTTGCGGTAAACGAAAACGGCACCGATGTATTCATGGATACAGGATTCATGGTGTTCAACTTTGAAACTTATCCGCATTTGTGTGGATTGTTCAAGGAAATCGGCGCTCCAATCAAGAAAACAGACATGTCGTTTAGCGTCCAGCATTTGCCTTCTGGATTGGAATATTGTGGTTCAGGATTAAACGGGCTTTTCGCTCAGCGCAGGAATATTTTTAGTCCGCGGTATATCAAAATGTTGATGCAAATCAGCCGGTTCAATAAAAAGAGCGTTGAAATCATGGACGATCCGGCGTATGCGAACCATTCGCTGGGACAATACATCGAGGAATTCGGTTTCGGACAGGATATGTTGTGGAAATACCTCATCCCAATGAGTTCAGCTGTTTGGTCGACTCCGATGGAACTAATGCTCGATTTTCCGGCGGTTACGCTGATCCGTTTTTTCAAGAATCACGGTTTTCTAGGTTTAAATACGCAGCATCAATGGTACACGCTTGAAGGCGGAAGTGACGCTTACAAGAAGTTGTTGATCGCACCGTTCAAGGACCGGATTCTTACGAATAAAGGTGTGAAAGGTGTGAAACAAGTCGGCGAAAAAGTTCAGATTATATGTCTGGATGACTCGGTTCATTTGTTTGATAAAGTGATTTTTGCATCCCACGGCGATCAGACTTTACGTATGCTGGAAGAACCAACATCTGAACACCGACGTTTACTTTCTCCATTCAAATATCAGTACAACAAAGCGACCGTTCACACTGACGAAAGCATTATGCCGAAGACCAAACTCACCTGGAGCAGTTGGAATTACCGCATTCAGGAGATAAATGGACAGCTGGTTCCGTCAACTATTTACTGGATGAATTCGTTGCAGGGAGTTTCGGAGAAACAAAACTATTTTGTGAGTATCAACGCGCAAGAAGGTTCGGTTGATCCGAAGAAGATCATACAGGAAATCAACTACGAGCATCCGTTGTTTGATTTGCCTGCTATTCAAGCCCAGGCGGAATTAAAAACGCTGAATGAAACCGGCCCGATCTATTTCTGCGGCAGTTACTTCAAGTATGGATTTCATGAGGATGCGTATGCGAGCGCCGTTATTTTGTGTAAGAAGATTTTGGATGCTTGATTTTTGATGTTGAATTATTAATTATGAATGTTGAATTATGAAGATGTTGAGAGTTATATTTGTTTGGAAAAACTTGATTTTCTACCAAGTACTTCCATCCAACATCAAAAATCCAACATCAAGCATCCTTAAAGTTGAATACTGAATCGTCACTCTACCGCGCGCGGGTCATGCACGACCGTTTGGAACCGAAAAAACTTCGATTCGGGTACAACGTGTTTATGTTTTACGTAAATCTCGACGACCTGGATGAACTTCCGAAAAAGTACTTTCTCATCAGCCGGAACCGGTTCAACGTGTTTACGTTTCGTGATAAAGATCATCTGCAATTGCCACTCGAAAAGCCTGACACCTCTAAAAGAATAAAAGAGCAAATCATTGATTACCTGGAACAAAACGGTGTTTCGTATGATGGTGGACCAATCATGCTGCTGACCAATTTCAGTGTGCTGGGCTACAATTTTAATCCTGTTTCGTTTTATTTTGTCTTTGATCAACAACAGCAACCCGTTTGCAGCATCGCTGAGGTACAAAATACGTATCGCGAAATGAAACCCTACTTTTTGGGGAAAGAACAATTCAACGGAACCAGATTTCACCTCAATACCACCAAGTATTTTTACGTTTCGCCATTCATCGATCACGACACACAGTTCGATTTTAATCTTCCTGTACCTGATGAAAACCTGGGAATCGGAATTGACGATTACAAAGACGGAAAACGCTTTTTCATCAGCACATTGACCGGTACCAAAAAAGCACTGACCAACGCCCGTTTGTTCGGCTACGCGTTTCGTTTTCCACTGATCACACTCCGGATTATTTCATTGATTCATTGGAAAGCACTGATTCTGTGGCTGAAAAAAATTCCTTACCATAAAAAAAACGCTCACCAAGATCTGCAACGCGATGTTTATCGTAAATCGAAATAATGTTGAATTCTAAATTATGAATGTTGAATTATGAAGTACTTAACAAGGTATAGAGAGTTTGAATTTTCACTCAACTCTTCCATTCAACACTGTGTCCGCCTTTGGCGCGATTAAAAATCCAACATTAAACATTAATTGTATTTTTGAATCGCATGAAAAAACGCCCACTCTACGAAAAACTCATCCTGAATTTATTGACCAACATGCCACTTGGTAGTATGAACCTGACGTTACCCGATGGTGAAATCATCAAAATCGGGAATGGTGAAGGTGTATCAGCCGCGGTGACCATTCACAATCCGTCGTTTTTTAAACGCTGCGTGCTGTATGGTGATATCGGTTTTGGAGAAGGTTATGTAGACGGTGATTGGGATACGGAAAGTATTACCGATGTCATTAAATGGTTCATTCTGAATGTAGAACACGCACCAACCGTTTCGGGGAGTAATGTAAAAGCGGTCGCATTAAATCTGATGAAATTTTACAACCGGTTGTTTCATTCGCGCCGGGATAACAGCCTGAGCGGATCGCGTAAAAACATTTCGGAGCATTATGATTTAAGTAACGACTTTTTCGCGCTGTGGCTCGACCCGACAATGACGTATTCTTCAGCGTATTTCAAAGAAGAGAATTTCACACTTGAAGAAGCTCAAAAAGCGAAATATCAGCGTTTGTGCGAACAATTGCAGCTCAAACCAACCGATCATGTGTTGGAAATTGGAAGCGGCTGGGGCGGAAACGCGATTTACATGGCATCGAATTTTGGGTGTAAAGTCACCACGATCACCATTTCGGAGGAACAGCAAAAACTGGCTAATGAGCGTGTAAAAGCCGCTGGATTAAACGATAAAATCTCCGTTGAAATTCAGGATTACCGCAAGATCAAAGGCCAATACGATAAAATTGTGTCGGTAGAAATGCTGGAAGCCGTTGGCGCGCGTTACTTTGAAAATTACTTCGAACAATGTCACAAGTTGCTGAAACAAGACGGAATTCTGGCGTTGCAGGTCATTACCTGTCCTGATTCGCGTTTTGAAGCATTGCGCGATGGCGTGGATTGGATCCAGAAACACATTTTCCCCGGCTCACTTTTGCCCTCGGTTGGAGCGATGAACGAGGCCATCAATCGCACAGGAGATTTGACGTTGGTCGATCTAAAAGATTTGGGATTGCATTACGCACGTACACTCAGAACCTGGTTTGAAAATTTCAACACGCAACTTGAAGAAACAAAGCAATTGGGTTTCAGCGATGCGTTCATCCGCAAATGGAATTATTACCTCTGTTATTGCGAAGCGGCGTTTGAAATGCGTAATATTAATGTGATGCAGCTGGTATATGCCCGGCCGAATAATACGGGGAGATAGATTTTGGAGAAACAAAAATACATCGTGCTTACCGCACTCGCCATTGCTTTTTCAACATTATTCCTTCCCTTTTTTGAAACGTACTATTTGGAAAGACATTATACAGATGTCCATTTAGGATATGAAATTCCATTTATTTATCCACTTTACGCGATTCCTGGCTTACTGGCTTACTATATACCTTTTGAAAATAGAACCAAAGCGTTAGTGGTATTGATTTCATCTGGTGCATTCTTCCTCTTCTTCTTACTTGTTTTAGGATTTGCCTTCAGTTTTGGTGGTGGAAGTACTCAAATTAAAGAAAATGTAGCAATCGGTTTCTGGATGCTTTTAGGCACAACTATTTTCCTCTTTGGTTATAGTCTTTGGTGTATCTTGAAGAATAAATCCGCGAAAATTCCGTAGTCCCGCAATACCGTGTCAGGCTCAGACTGATTATGGAATGTCCCTATTTGAGCAGCCTCACCTAATTTCTCCCGAATAGTTTTCCACAATTTATTGCTATTCTGTTAGTTCTGCTACTTTCGTTTCTACAACACTACTTATGAAACAACTACGCTGGTTCGGTCTTTTTCTTTTTGTATTATTCGCCGGTTCATCCTGCGATGACGATGTTGCCGCAGACGGTACCAAACGCGGCAGATTATTCTACGTGGGAAATGTGGAGAAAAACAACAAGGAATACACTGTCTTTGTCTATAATCGCTACGAAACCATCGAATCTTCCGAGCAATCTTCGAGTACATTCTGGTATTGGCTCACATACACCGTAGATACCAAAACGGGGAAAACCGTTCATCAAACTGAGTTTTACGTGGATGAAAATTCCGGTAATTTCATGGGGGTTTCAGACAAGTATGCTTTCTTTTTAAGACTAGATGGCGTCACGGCAATCGATCTACACAAAGACAACGCCATCATCGAGCCCGAAATGCTAAAAAAACGGATCGGTAGTGTTACTCCGGCGTTGAAAGGAAACATTGCCAGCCTGGAAACGGATGGTTATTTCAACCTGCGGGCCATTACAAAACAAGGAGATATTTACCTACTGAATCCAACTACGCTAAAAGGAAAGCCAATTGCTGATAATCTGAGCCTCCTACCTGAATATCAACTCAAAAACAAACTTCCTGATTATGGCAATTCTACGTTGATCAATGGCCGGATTCATGGTTATATTGTCGATGACACTACGACATTGGCGCTGGAACCTTCCGACGAAGCAAATACACACAAACGTTATTTGCACACGCTGCATCATCCTTCCCGAAATGATTTTTATGAAATGATTAAGGGAATGACACAGGAAAAATCGGATAGTACACTTTTCCTGGATGGCAACATGATGGGCCTCAACGATTCGATTGTAACTGTAGAATATTTATCAGCGCTCGGAAGCACAGGTGTTCAAAAAATAGGCGCTTACAATATGAGAACGCATCGTTTTCTTTGGTCGAAACCAGTCGCAACGCTTTATGATCACACAGGCGCTGGTAATTACCACATACTTTTCTGGAATACCGACGGTAAATCGTTCTTTATCTATTCCCAGGAAAACGGATACACTCCGGTGAGTTTGGTGGATGCCAGAACCGGAAAAATAAAATGGAAATTTTAAGATTCTAATTATGAAACCATTGCTCAAAAAACCACTTACTACAAAAAGAAAATGGATGCTTGCCATTACTACTCTTCTGGCAACAGGAGTGGCAATTGGTTTTATTTACTGGGCATCTGCAAAAGAACCGACTTGGAAATATGTTCAGAGCTTTCAAAATAATCGCTATTTAACTGCAGTAGATAAAACATATAAGCGATACAAAGGCAGGCAGGACGATTTTTTTCTCATTCATATCTTCGATTTCAACACCAATAAATACAACAAAGCAATCAAAATTCCTATTCCGGATGGAATGGTTTACCGATCAGAATACATGGGATACAGCGATCGTTACATCTGGCTCAAAATGCCTGAATTTACAGCAGTCGATATGCTTTCCCCCAACCATGAAATTCTTGATTTCACTGCATTGAAAAAACGAATCTGCAGCAAAAACCCCAATGAATTTAAAGATGTGATCGAGCTGGCATTGGTTGAAGAATACCTGAAAGCAACCAATCAAAACGGTGATCAATTCTTTGTGAACCTCGAAACATTCGGCACAACCAAAACAGCACCTGTTCCCTATTACGATGCCTATCACAAAGCCTGGTCGGTTCCTGAACAGCTTTCTATATTCCTCAACGGAAGCGGTTACGCGGGAAATTATCACTGCGAAGCCACCGTCGGCAATACGGATTATAACCTGAAACCAGTCGACGAAAACAATCCGATCAAACGTTCGTTTTTCAGTTCACCGAACAACGGGCCTGATGAGATAAGTATGACTTTAGTCGATTCCTCCCAAGCCATCATTCAGGACGGATCAATGACAGTTAGCATACCTCAGGAACTAACGCCGGCGGCTGTCATAGAAGAAACACGTTTGACCGACCTGACATTTATCAATGCTGTTGGATTGGGCGTTGTTAACAATCGTTTTGTGTTTCGCTACCAGAAAGCGATGGACCGAATGGCCCCGTGGTATCTCGGCTGGTTTGACCTGAAAACCAATTCCGTGATCAAAGAAGTCAACCTGGCATCAAAAGGAATGATCATCGAAACGCCTCAGGAAGAGCTTTCTCATCGTGTTTCGGCTGACGGAAAGTGGGCGTTTTTAATCATTGGCCAAAAGAAACCGATTCGGATTCAGTTATAAAGCTTGCAAATCATTCATTCTTATCAGCTTATTGCCTTCGCCAACGAACTGTGATTCATGTAAGAATTGTAAAAAATCTGGTAACACTTTTCGTTTAATTAGCGTACATCTTTGCTTCGTGTTTTTAGCCTTCGTAGTTGGAAAAAGCGGTTGAAAAACACACATTTCACCTCTTAATTTAAAGTACAAATGGAAAACGAGCAAACGATCGATGCACTTAACAAGTTGGTACAAATCAACAATGAACGTATAGAAGGTTATCACACAGCGCTGCAGGAAACAGAGGAAGGCGATTTGCGAAAAATGTTCACGCTTTTTGCTCAGACAAGTGAGAAAAATGTCGTAGATCTTTCTTCCGAAATCAGGCGGATCGGTGGTGTTCCAACAGACCGGACCAAAATCTCGGGTACTTTTTTCCGGGTCTGGATGGATGTAAAAGCAGCATTAACCGGTAAAAACAGAAAATTCATTCTTGATTCATGTGAATACGGAGAAGATACTGCAATTGAAACCTACGAAACGGTTTTGAAAGACAATTCTCCTAATTTGAGCCAGATTCAGCAAACGATGATCAAATCTCAGCTGGCTTTACTCAGAGCAGATCATAATTCGGTGAAATCGATGCGCGACTCATCAAAAGTGAATCATTGAAACAATTAAGATAATGACAGGTTTATGTAAGGGCGGGTTGGATTTTTGGAGAAGTGAGTTGAGCACGCCCTTACATTTCCTGTTCAGTTATATTCTGACTGAAATTTTAGATTGAACTCCTAATTTTAAAATCAATATCATGAAAATCACACAAAAAATTGCCCTTTTTGGCATTACCGGATTATTAACGGTTCACACAACAGCTCAAACGACAGGAAACGTGTACCAGGTTGTTCAGAGCTCGCAAAATCATACAACATTGTATGAAACGATCAAAACGACAGAGTTTGCAGAAACACTTGGAGGAAAAGGTCCATATACCGTTTTTGCACCAACCAATGATGCATTTGCGCTGTTACCTCCCGGTGAACTGGAACGCATGCGAACTGCTGAACGCAAACAAGATCTGACAGATATGCTCAATTATCATATCGTGGAAGGAAAATACGATGAGACGGCATTGCGGGATGCGATCAAAAAAGGAAACGGTGAAGCCAAGCTCAAAACTGTTTCGGGCGGAAAATTAACATTCAGGGTCGTGGGTGATTCGATTGTGTTAACCGACGGAAAAGGTGGCGACTCAGTGATTAGCAAAACCGATGCTGATGCCTCAAATGGAGTCGTTTACATTGTGGACAATGTCCTGATGAAAAAATGAAAGATCGTAAGTACAACAATATATGTACAAAGAAATATTTTTTTATTTCGAATGTTTTATCTAACTTACAAATACAAGATCTTTTTCATTGTGAAAGATTTGCTTGTATAAACACTATATTACTCATTGAAAAAGAAATTGCCTATGAATTAATCCTTCTATCCTGTCTGAGAAATTTCACACAACACTTCGTTTCTCATGCATCATTTTTTAAAAACTGTCTTACCAACAGTTGAAGCGTTGCCACTCACTATTTACCTATTAAAAAAACACCCTATGAGAACATGCTACCCGAGCGCTGTTAAGAACAGCTCTTCGATTCGTTACACTGTATCCAATAAAAAGACGAATCAATCCGCATCATTCTTTCACCGCATCTGTTTTTCTGCCACCATTTTTGGCACTTGCTGTTTGATAGTACTATCAACATCATCTTACAGGCAAATAAACACCTATGGTTACAGTACTTCAACCGGAGTGCCTTTAGAAACAGGATTTTTCACAAACCTTTTGGGCACCTTTACAGATGATGTTTCTCCCTTGACAAACATCGGCTTCACCCTCAATTTTAACAGTGTTAACTACACCAATTTTTCGGTAACCTCAAATGGGCTACTGCAATTTGGAGAAAGCGTTGTAACGGATTTCGAGAATCTAATCGGCAATCTGGACAGGACCGTATCTGGTTCCTTATTGGGATGTTAATTATACCGATTTCAAAATAAAACGAACTCAACTGGAATGAGTTCTTTATAAATTGAAAATTAGAGTTCATCAACAATTGACTCCGATTTTCACAAAATCATGTGTCATGACTAGTACAAAAACAATGTCCTCCTTCGGAAAACTACTGCTTGCCATTTTACTGTGTGAAGTTACCGGGGTTGCAAGCGCAATTATTTCCAACAGCGGAATAAGATTATGGTTAGAAAGGTATGATCAGTCAAGCTGGATCCCAAACGAGTATCTGCTAAGCAACGTTTGGATGGTTCTTTACATGTTAATGGGAATAGCACTTTGGCTCATTTGGAAAAATCATTCCTCTCGAAAGAAACGAAATAGTGCAATACGATTGTTTGTCATTCAATTGATTCTTAATTTTTGGAGCAGCCTTTTACTCCTTAGTTTTCATTCACCAATATTGATGGTAATCAACATTCTGGTATTGTTAACTTTACTCATTCTTATTGCTAACAGATTCTCGGAGTTTTCCAAAACAGCTGCCTTGCTTCTAATGCCTTACATTGCTTGGATAGGTTTTGCATCGGTTCTCAACTTACAAATTTGGATGGCTCAATAGGTTGGTTTTAGTAAACGCTACACCCGCTGATGATCGGCTTTCCATTGTTTGATCGATTGTTTAATCGCATCACTGCTCAATTGTTCGTTCAGCGTTCGTTGAATAAGAGGAAGGAACTCCGCATCTGAAGCAAATCGCAAAGCAAAGATCTGGCCTTTAGACAATTGTTCTTCAATCAATTCAAACCGTTCACCGGTAATCACAAAATAGCGGTAACGCATTTCAAGCAGAATAATCCTGTTTTGCACTGTCATTCCGTAATGCTGGCGGGTCATAAACGAAAACCAGGCAAGAAGAGCAGTCAGCACACTCAGGAACAACCATACCCAACGCAAGGACTCATCAACTGTGCTTTGGTAAATTCCAATGCTTATCAACGCAATCGCGATTGGGTAAAAAATAAAGTGGTGTGGAATATAATAGCGTTTGTAATTATTGTAATTCTGATCTTTCATCGGTTCTTGTGTTTTGATTATTTTCATGAGGAATGGTTTTCATTCCGGTAGTTTCATAAACGTCTTTTTTCTTCCCTGAAACGCGTAAAGATCAATGTTGCCAGTACGCACAATCCAAAACCAAGCAAACCACTCATTCGAATCCCGAAATCGTTGCCTACATCTTTTCCATACAACAGGAACATGGCAAACAACGCAATTCCAATCGTTTGGGCAATTTTCACGAAGAAATAACGCACTGCGAAGTAAATTGCCTCTTTGCCTTCGCCTGTGTCGAGGCTGTCTTTTTCAATGATTTCGGCCAAAATAGCATTGGGAAGAATATTCAATGAAGCCAGCGGAATTGCTGCACAGGCAATCAACCCAAAAATCTGTACTTCCGGATCGATATCCCAGGTTCCCAGCGAATAAACGCCCAGGAAAATCAACGATAAAAACCCGAGTGAAAATAACACGATGATCTTTTTGCCCACTTTTCGCGCCAGGTAATTCACAATCGGGTAAAAGAGGAACGACACCAGAACCATTGTGATCATCAGTTTATTACCAATACTTTCGGGTAATTGAAGCAATACGGTAACAAAATAAATGAGTCCGGAAGTAATGATCGTGATCGCGATGAAATACGAGAAATCGGCAACGATAAACAGCAAAAAATTACGGTTGGTGAGCGTTTGCCGCAAAGCAATTTTCATCGGAATAGCGCTTGGTTTGCCTACGCACAATTTCTTTTCGTTGATCGTCCAGATCGGGATAAACATAAAAAGCGTTCCCAGTAGCGCAAAACTCAATACAGTTAACTGCAAAGCTTCCACACGGTCTAATCCCAGTTGTTTCATGTACATATCGGTCACATTAAACGCATTGGAAGCAATTCCAATTCCGAAAACATAACCAACCGACTGCCATGTAGACAATTTTACTTTATCATCCGAAGACGGTGCCAGCTCTGGCAACAATGCATTGTAAGGAATAATATACGTGGTGGAAGAAACATAAAATCCGACCAATGTAACCGCCAGCCAAACTACATTCCAGTTGCTTTCTTCATCAAACAGCGGATAGAACACCAAAAAACAGAAAATCAGCGATGGGAAAATAGCGCGTTTCATGATCGGAATTCGTCTTCCTCTCGGATGCTCGCTGCGATCACTTACCTGGGCAATAAACGGATCATAAATAGCATCTACCAAACGTCCGCCGGCTGTAATGAGCGCTATCGCATTAAAAATCCCAAAAATGGCGACTTGTGTGATAAACACTGGAATTCCGCTGTCTTTTGTGGGCGCATACAGGTAAATCAGAATGACACTAATCAGGTTGATCATCATGCTCCAACCCATCATTCCGGTTGCATACGCAATTTGTTTGGAAACAGGAAGCGCCTTTCGTTCGTTCATGATACAAACTTGGCGAAAAAAGGAATACGCAGCTGCGGAATAGACAATGATGTTGATTAACGAATGTTAAAAGAATTATGAATTGGTCAATTATGAATTATCAAAGTGATTCACAGAAACTGATAAACTTTTTTAAATTGAATTTTCCTTTCCGAGTTCCTTGATAATTAATCATTCAAAATCAACAGATACTACCATTAAATCTCATCGCGCGAGTTGTCTTATAACCGGTAGAAGGAGTTGATTCTACTGTGAATAGCTCAACAACCTCATTGTATAACTTCGTGTTATTAGATAATCACGCTGTTTTTCCTTGTTTCGAACAAGCTGAAACAGCTATTCACAAACCTCAAATAACACACACATGAAAAAAAACTTACACTTATTTACCGTATCAATGGGCCTGATTTCGTGCCTGATACCAAACATTACATCTGCCCAGTGCTGGCAGCAAAAAGGAACCGATCTCGCAGGAAACGACGAATTAGAAAACATCGGAACGTCTACCTGCATGAGCAGTGACGGAATGACAGTCGCTTCCGGCGCACCGCAGTACAATAATCTCGCCGGACGTGTCGTTGTTCATGCATGGAACGGGAATGCCTGGATTCAGAAAGGGACCGACTTGATTGGATTGACAACATTCGAACGTTTCGGAACTTCTGTAGACATCAGCAGCGATGGAAATACTCTTGCAATAGGTGCACGAAACAACAGTGACAGCGCTACAACCAGCGGTGCCGTCCGCATGTATGAATGGAACGATAGTGTATGGCAGCAAAAAGGAAGTACCATACACGGCAACCTAAGCGGCCAAGGACTTGGTCAATTCATTGATATCAGCGACGACGGTCGGGTGATCGCCATTGGTGCGCCGTTTAGAAGTACAGGTGCTGGGACCTGGGAAACAATCGGTTTGGTAAGAACATACCATTGGAACGACACGATTGATGATTGGGAACAATTGGGAAGCGATCTGACAGGTATCCAGGAAGGAGACTGGTTCGGAAATTCCGTTTCGCTGAACGGTAACGGCACTGTGCTTGCTGTGGGAGCTTATTTCAGTTCTGTTTTCGGTACATACGCCGGTTACGCAAGAGTTTTTGCCTTCAACAACGACGATTGGCAGCTGCACCAAACCTTTGAAGGTGCCGATGAAGAATCACTTGGTCAAGATGTTGACCTGACACCCGATGGCCACAGCCTTATCATTGCTTCTGGTGCCAATAACGACGATTATCTGCTCGCCGGAAAAGCACGGATATATCATTATGATGGCATTGATTACTGGAATTCCCGAGGTGAGATTTCCGGGGAAACATCCAATTGTTTTTTGGGCCAATCGGTTGCAATCAATGCAGCCGGAGACATCATTGTTGTCGGTGGCCGGTCAAGTGCCAACAGTCCGCAATGGTCAGATAAAGGCTATATGGCAGCTTACTCTTGGCTCGGCGGTGACCAATGGCAAAAAATTGGTGAGGATATTGAAGGTTCTGTCGACAATGACCTGTTCGGTGAATCCGTCGCGATCAGCGATGATGGAAATACGATTGCAGGCGGTGCGAAACAATTCGACGGTAATGTTTCCAATGTCGGTCTGGTGCGTGTTTATGAATCCTGTGTGGCTTCTATTAAAGAAAAAGCCAATCATTCATTTCTGTTCTCTCCCAATCCTTCATCGGGAATAGTGGAAACCGATTTGGGTGAATTTTATCATTCGGTGACCGTGACGGTCAAAAATTCCCTTGGACAAATCATTAGTAAACGCACCGTTTCTACACAGCAGTTGTCGGTTATTTTACCTAAAAATCCGGGAACTTACTTTATTGAAGTGACTACTGAAAATGGCACGAGTGTTCAGAAGGTTGTAAAACTATAAGTCGATGCTTGATGTTGGATTTTTGATGTTGAATTAGCTCCTCCATCAAAAATCCAACATCAAGCATCATTTCTTTTTCGTAGAGATCTGAAATCCCAAACCAGCCGTAACCAGCAATTGATCCAGGTTATTGATTCGTTCGGGATCTTTCATGTGCATAAACGAACATTCCGCGTAAAAATAGAAGAAACGCGAAACGTTGTAATTCGCCCCTGCAACGAATCCAACATTCGGACGTAAATGCGCTTCCGTACTTCCCTGCAATTCAATTCCGGAAAGTCCCATTTGAGCGTAGACAAACGGATCCCAACGTTTCACCGGAAAATGACGGCCAAAGCCGGCTTGAACCTGTAAGTGTTTCTTAATGTATTTTTCATCGGTTTGTGCATCTACATAACCCAAAAATTCACCGCGAAAGCTGTAATGATCATCGAAATAATAAGCGAAATGACCACCTACATAATTGTTCCGGACATTGTGATTGAGCATCCATCCCGGGTAAAGCGAGCCTGTGGCCTGCAACAACCCTTGTCGCTCGCCCAATTCTACCTGCTGCGCTGAAGTATGCATAACAATCATCATACACACCAGCAATCCTGTTAATCGCGCGCCCATAAGTCAGCTAATTTGTAGTTAAAACTCAATGTAAATAACAAATGGCCTTCGAATGATCCGCCTTTCTCTTTGTGAAATTCCAGTTCATCACCGTGCAAATGGCTGTTGACATCCGTTCCAAGGTGAATCATATACTGTGAACTCAAACTCAGGTCGAGACGTTCGGTCAGGTTCACATGCGTTCCGATTCCACCCTGAACAGCACTGCTCCAGCGATCAACAGAATTGCTTGTATTGGCGATTTCGACCTGTTTGGTGTAATCGAAGCAATGTCCGGCCAGTACGTACGGCACAAAACGTTCGTTTGCATGATTAAACGGGTAGTACATCACACTCCAGCCAATGTGATAATCCGATCTTCGGGTATACTCATTGGTCGCAGGCAAATAATCAAAAAACCATTCGGTGTTGATACGCTCACTGAGCCGCACGCGGAATTGTCCACCGATTCCCAAAGCCGATGCTTCATTTCCGTGATTGAACGCACTCAACGTGGTCCGCTGCCCGAAAGAAAGTGTTCCGCCCTGAGAACCTCTGTAGTTCATAGGTTGTGCCAGCATCGCTCCCGCAATACTCAAAAAGCACAATGAAAGGAGATGTTTCATTTACTTGGTTTTATAGTTGTTGTTATGGACAACCATGTTTGAGTTTACCCCTACGTGTATTCAAAAAAAAAGGAATCCGAAGACTCCTTTCCTATGATTGATTGATTTTTTTATTCAATTCCCATTTTTTCCATCACGATATTGCTCACACCCGTAGATGAATAGCCACCGTCGTGGAACAGGTTCTGCATCGTTACCATACGTGTCAAATCAGAGAACAAAGTAATGCAGTAGTTCGCACAATCTTCAGCCGATGCATTTCCTAGCGGAGCAATCGCATCTGCGTAATCGTAAAAATCGCCGAAACCTTTGATTCCTGTTCCTGCAGTCGTTTTGGTAGGTGATTGAGAAACGGTATTGATCCGTACTTTTTTCTCTAAACCGTAGTGGTAACCGAAACTGCGTGCAATCGATTCCAACATTGCTTTAATATCTGCCATATCTGTGTAGAATGGGTACGTGCGTTGAGCTGCCATGTATGTCAAAGCAACAACACTTCCCCAATCGCTGATCGCATCTAATTTCTTAGCTACCGCCAGCATTTTGTGCAGCGACATAGCCGATACGTCAATTCCTTTAGCGAAATAATCGTAGTTTGATTCGGTATATGGAATGTTTTTACGGATGTTCACGCTCATTCCGATAGAATGCAGTACAAAATCAATTTTCCCGCCCAATACTTCCTGCGATTGTGTAAAGAGGTTCGTTAACTCTTCAACGCTGGTAGCATCCGCCGGAATAATCTGAGAGTTGGTTTTTTCAGCCAACGCATTGATTTCACCCATCCGCATAGCGATAGGAGCGTTTGTCAACACAAATGTAGCTCCGTGTTCATGCGCTTTTTCAGCCACTTTCCAGGCAATGGAATTCTGGTCCAAAGCTCCGGTAATGATTCCACGTTTTCCTTCTAATAATTTTGACATCTCAATTGGATTTGAGGCAAATTTAGGATTTAATTTGAGATAATCTCCTGCAATTCCGCATCAGTAACCGGTCGGTTATACACTAAAATTCAAATTGCAGCCCGTCGTAGGCAACGTGCACATGATCCGGCAACTCGCGCTCTATTTCCTCATGTGTGCCAAATATGTGAGAAATGTGTGTCAGGTAAGCGGCTTTCGGATTTACCTTTTCGATAAAAGCAAGTGCTTCTTCCAGGTTAAAATGTGAAATGTGCGGTTCTTTACGCAGTGCGTTTACGATCAATACTTCTACTCCTTTCAACTTTTCGATCTCGTAATCCTCAACGGTTTTGGCATCGGTTACGTAGGCAAATTTCCCAAACCGGAAACCGAGAACCGGCATTTTATGATGCATCACTTCAATCGGAATAACTTCCAAACCATTGGGCAGGACAAAAGGATCGAGGTTGATGATATTGATATTGAGTTCGGGAACGCCCGGATATCGTGTGTGATCAAAAGCATAATGATACTCGCGTCGAAGGGCTTCTTCGACCTGTAGCGTGCAATAAATTTCCATATCGCGGTTTTCGAGGAAATTAAAAGCCCGCACATCATCCAAACCGGCTATGTGATCTTTGTGTTCATGGGTGAAAATGACAGATCTTAATGATTTCACTTTCGCGCGCAGGAGTTGCTGCCGAAAATCAGGCCCGGCATCGATCACGTAGTTTTCGCCTTCGTGTTCGATCAGCACAGAACAACGCAAGCGATCATCCCGAACATCAGTTGATGCACATACATAACAATCGCAGGCAATCACCGGAATGCCTTGAGATGTGCCCGAACCAAGTATGGTTATTTTCACAAATGCGTTTTAACGAAGATACTATTTTAGTGCTTGCGGATGACTTTCAACAGTAAGATTGTCCAGCCAATAATTAGTAATAATCCACCAATGGGAGTGATCGGACCGAATACTTTTGCCACTCCGCCCAACGACCAAACGTCGCGCATTGTCAAACAATAAATGGAAATGGAAAAGAAAAGGATTCCTGTCAATAGCAAACGATACACCCATTTAGTATCCACCCCAAAGTGTTTGGCGATGAAAGGCAAGGATAAAAATGCGACTCCGTGAATGAGCTGATAACGAACACCGGTTTCAAATGACGCCAGACGTTCCTGATCGTGAATCATGTCTTTTAATGCATGCGCCCCGAATGCTCCTAAGGTTATTCCCGTGATTAGCAATAACAATCCTGTGATAATCCATTTTCGTTCCATATTTCAAAGTTAGGAAAGAAAAGCACATGACCGAAGGCGCAATTTCTTCTTATAAACCATATCTTGATCTCATGCACTCCAAATTCTAAAATTGTGCAAATGGGTAATCATCTTCACAAAGGGCAATCAGTTTCAGAAGTTCAAAGAAGCGAAATAGACAGCCATCGGTTCAAAATAATGTTCTTCCCAACCGGCTTTATAATGGTAATCGGCATTCGTTAATTTGGTATGTAGTAATTTTATTCGCGTGCCGGTTTCCGTTGGAATAAACTCCAACGCCAATTCCGAATCGGGTTGATCATCAGGAAAATCGGTTGTTCGCCACGTTTGCCGGATCTTTGTTTCAGGGATCAATTCAAGATTTTTGCCACTAATGTATTCGTTCCATGCGGAAAATGAATCGCCTTCCTTATCTGAAACTATCGCTTCACTACCTGTCATAGCAGTATGCTGCTCGCTATTCAGCCATGCTTTATAAAGCGCTGAAGCTGAAACCGGCAAATCAACTGACAATTCAATGGTCATTAGTCGGCTTGCTTGGAAATAACGTCGATCAAAATATAACGAAACGGTGATTGGTTCGGTGCTGGATTTTCAACGCGTTCGATCTTTACCGTTACGTCATATACAAATCCTGCTTCGTAGTTGAATCCTTCAATTGATTGTTCCAGTGTTTCCCAGCTATCCTTCCCGATTGAAGATTCTTTCTGAACACTGTAACAAAGCGCGCCTCCGCTTACTCCATCACAATCTACCTGAGAAGACTGAATACGCATTTTAATCACTTCAGAGCCTGAAAAATTCGGATTGGTTGACGGTGAACCCGCGTATACCGCTGTCACCAACAGCAATAATACAAACGATAGTAGTGCTTTCATAGTCGTATGTTTAATAGTAGATTGCGAATATCGCGAAACCTATTCAGAAATTTAAACAAATCGCATGGAAAAAACAAGAGTTTTCAAATCTTTACGGATTTGACTGATTCTGAATTATTTTGATGTTGGATGCTCGATGATTGATTCTTGATCATGATTCGACTTCTTAGCTATTGACATACCTCCTATGAACAACTTGTTACTGTTTCCTGGGCTTTATTCTTCACCAAAAGCTTCATCAAAAATCAAGCATCCAACATCAAAAACTCTATTTATGCGCCTGCATGTATTTTTGAAATTCCTCTTTGTCCATATCAAATGACAACAATTCCAATAAACGGTTCCCGTTAATGCGGTCGGTCATGCGATCATACAAGTATTTGCACATATCATAACGATCAGAATCATAACTCAATTCTTTGATAATCCGGTAAGCCTGATCAGCCGAAACGCATTGTTGTTCCAATTCTTTTTCAATCATCTCACGCTTATCTGCATCAAACGTTTCCGCTTTCAACCGGTTCACAAATCCATCAGCATCTGTCAGAACACTTGTACATGAATAGTTATTACCATAATTGTACGTATTGCCATCGCCTTTACCAGAACCTGACTTTTCGTCCATTCCATTGCCCCCCATATTGATCTGTGTTGATCCGTTTCCGGGATTTCCGGATTGGGAAGATTGTGTGGTCGTAGTTGTTTGACCATTTTCGGTAACAGTTGTCGTTTGGTTATAATTGTGCGAATCTTCAATTACCTGGCCGTTTTGGATGATCGTAGTTGAAGAACTGGTAGTTGATGTGGAAGTCGATGATGAAGTCGATGTTCCGTTTCCAGTTCCCATATCCATACCGGAAACATTCATGTTCATGCCGAATTGTCCGTTTGGATTCGTTGGATCGGAAACGCTGGTGCTGGTCGATATTCCTGTTCCTGAACCATTTCCACCCGTCATCGGGTCATTGATATTGATGTTGACATTCATTCCAAACTGTCCGTTCGGATTGTTCGGGTCTGTAACGGTGGTTCCCGACGAAACCGTTCCTGATTGTGTTCCTGAACCACTCATCGTCGGATCGGTAACTACGATAGTTGTTCCCATTCCAACTTGCCCGTTTTGTGTATTCGGATCAGTGACTGTTCCTGATGTTGTCATCGAGCCACCACCTTGATTTGTTCCTGATGTTTGCGTTCCCTGGCCTGACTGAGTAACATTTCCCGATTGAGAAGTTTGTGCTGATCCTGAACCGTTGGTTTGCGTACCCTGCGTTCCATTCATGACAGAAGTCTGATCGGAATAACCCGATTGGTCGTTCGGACGGTAGTCAATATTGGTTCCGCCACCCGGATTGCCTTCATTTGACATTCCGAAGTATTGCAACTTGCGTTTTTTTCCTTTGAAAACCACACGTGCCAGGTAATCGCCTGATTGATCGAAGTAGACTTTTTTGTTGATATCCCCCGTTTTACCATCGGCAAAAATCAATTTGATTTCATACGAACCCGGTGTCATTCCACCGATTTTAACATTGGTCAACGGAAGTGAATTCTGACGGATTCCATTCATTACAACAAAGAATTGCTGGCCGTTGTTGTTGAAAATTGTCATCGAAACGTTTTGGGCAAACGAAGCCATGGCAATCAGTAGCATTGAAAGAGTAGCAAATATTTTCATAACTTATTTTTTTTGCGAAACGCATTACTAAGTTCGTGCCAAACCAACCCGAAATGCGCTTCGAATGCTGTGAAATTACGGAAATGGGTATTATTTAACAAGGTTTTAACGAATCAGTTGAGCAACAACTGTGCATTCGCTTTTGCGGCTTCAGACAACGAATCACCACTCATCAGACGCGCGATTGCATCCAGGCGTTCGGTATCATTGAGCTGATAAATGCGCGTGGTAGTCCCGTTTTCGTTGGATGCTTTGGAAACTTCATATTGCTGCTGGCCTTTGGCTGCGACCTGTGGCAGGTGAGTAATCGCAAACAATTGTAAACGCTCGCCCATTTTCCGCAATAACTTACCGATTCGTAACGCCACTTCTCCGGAAACACCAGTATCGATTTCATCCAGAATCAATGTCGGTAACGATTTCAAATCGCTCATTGTAGCCTGAACAGCGAGCATTAAGCGCGATAATTCTCCACCACTCGCGGTTTTGTCAATCGGTTTGGGCGACATACCGGCGTTCGCAGAAAAAAGCAATTGCACCTCCGTTAATCCGTTTTCGTTAAGCTGCGGCAATGGAGTAACCTCAAAGTTCAACTGCGCATCCGGCAATTTCAGATCGGCCATTAATCCCAATAAATGAACTTCCAGTTTTTTGGCGGAAGCAATCCGTTTCTCGTGAAAAGCTTGTGCTGTTTTGGTCAGTTCGCCTAAATCATGGGTGATTTTCTGCGACAACGTTTCAATTTGTTGTTCCAGTTCCTCGTTGCTTTCGAAACGATTTTGGTACGACTCCATAAGCGCCGTCAATTCTTCCTGTGACTGAACGTGGTGTTTCCGAAGCAATTGATTATATCGATCTACAAGCTGGATAAGTGTTGCCTGGCGCTCCGGGTCCATTTCCATCGATTCCAGCTGCGAGGCCGCTTCGCTGGCAATATCGTCCAGCTCAATCATCGTGCTAGCCAAACGTGTGGCCAGATTCTCCAATTCAGGATCTACATGCTTCCATTTGTCGACCAGTAAACGAATCGTGCGCACACCATCAACCGGGCCGTTTTCAAGCGTTAAACCGTTTGCCAATGCATCGTAAGCGAGTTTCAGGTCATCCAACTGCCCGAAACGCGACAATTCCAACTCGTAAGCGGCATAATCGTGTTTATCAAGCTCAAGTTCCTCCAGTTCTTCCAGCTGAAAACGAATGTAATCCGCTTCCTGTTGCTGTTCGATGAGTTGCCGGCGCAATTGTTCCAATTGTTGCTGTTCTTTCCGAAAACGTTTAAAATCTGTTTGAAACCGGAAAACGGGTTCTGCTATTCCAGCAAATCCGTCTAATAATGCTAATTGAAAACCGGGTTTCTTTAATTCCAATGTTTGGTGCTGACTATGAATATAAATCAACTGTTCGGTCAATTCTTTCAATTGCGTCAGCTGAACCGGCGTATCATTAATAAAGGCGCGTGATTTCCCTTGTGCGGTAATTTCGCGTCGAATCACCGTTTCGGTTTCCCAATCGATGTCTTGCGACAAAAACCACTCCTTGTGTATGTCTGCAATTTGAAAAACAGCTTCAACAACCGTTTTTTTCTCCGTATCACGAATAACAGAATAATCGGCACGTTCACCGAGAATCAAATTCAAGGCTCCAAGCAAAATTGATTTCCCCGAACCGGTTTCCCCGGTAATAGAGGTAAATCCAGTCGAAAAAGCAATATCCGCACTGGCGATCAGCGCAAAATTCCGAATGGAAAGTTGAGTTAGCATTAGTTTAGAATTTCCTCGTATTTGGAAGAGTTAGCAGGATCAATTCGTTTGAGCACGGTTACCACTTCTGTTTTTTCGGCAGGTGTGGCATCCTGGTAAAGTTCTTTTAATTCACGCAATTTGGCTTGGGCAAAGTTGAGTACGTTCACCGAATTCGGACGTGTAGATGAAACCTTGCTCAGTTTATTCAGCGCGGTGTAAACATTTTTACGGCCTGTTTCTTTGTTTTCAAACAATATGTCCATTCCTTTGCGATGGTATTCATACATGCATTCACGCAACGGTTCAAACAATTGCTGCTGAATATTGTCAACAAGCCAGTAGCGATTGCGTTTTCCCTGTTCGTTCGATTTCCAGCCTTTTCCACCCGCAGCCTGTGCGTTAGAAACAATTTGTTGTGCTTCCGTAAAATAAGGTGTTCCGCCTTTCAGTGAGAACGAATCGTAATCCATACCGATGATGTAATACGCGTAGAATGCCAAAACCGATGTCAGATTATCTCTGAATTGATTCGGTGCGTAGATCAACACGGCGTTTCGTGCATAGGTAAACGCTATATCATCGTCCTGAAAATTGAACAATGTTGTATTGTACGAACCGTTGAATACCGGACGAGAAGACTGGATCTGAAGCGAACCTTCATAGGTTCCCGGTGTTGGAATAGAATTAATCTGCAACTGAATCTGGCAATTGATGCGTTCTTCTACCGTGAACTTGTCTTTGGTCCATTTGGTATTGTTCATCAATTCGTAAATGGTTTGCTTCATTTGCTCGAAAATCTCCTTTTCAACCGTGGTAATTTCCATACGGGAATCGTTGATGATCGTCACCTGGCAATTCAATTCCTGACTATACCCTGTGGTTGATAAGAGCACCAGGGCTGCGACTAATAATTGTTTCATAGTATAATCTCTCTCAAAGCATACAATAACTGTTCTGCTATTTCAGTTTTTGATTGTAACTCAAATCTAGTGATTTTATTGCTTTTGGTAATCAATTGAACGCGATTCGTATCACCGCCAAATCCTACTCCGGGTTCGCCCATTTCGTTCAATACAATGGCGTCGAGTTGTTTTCGCTGCAATTTTTCCTGTGCGTTTTCCAAGCCATTATTGGTTTCCAATGCAAATCCTACCACACACTGTGTGTTGGTCTTATGCGCACCGGCCCAGGCTAAAATATCCGGATTTTTGATGAGCCGGACCACCAGTTCATCCTCTTTTTTCTTGATTTTCTGTTCTGCTTTTTCCGCCGGACGGTAATCTGCCACAGCCGCTGAAAAAATACCAACATCCTGTTTATTCCATTCCTGCTGAACGGTTTCCAATAATTCCACAGCCGATTGAATGTGAATCAACCGTAAATTCGGATGTTCCAGCTTACATTGCGTTGGCCCGGTGATCAGTGTTACTTCCGCTCCTTTTTTCAACGCTTGTTCGGCAAGGGCAAATCCCATTTTTCCGGAAGAATGATTTCCGATAAAACGAACAGGATCAATGGCCTCGTAAGTTGGGCCGGCAGTGATGAGGATTTTTTTACCGGCATACGATTTATCGGAACTGAAATGATTGTCAATCACCTGGAAAAGCGTTTCGGGTTCGACCATTCTTCCATAACCAACCAATCCGGAAGCTAATTCTCCTGATTCGGCGGGAATGATATGTGCACCATCTTGTTGCAAACGTTCAAGATTCCTGGCAGTTGTAGGATGTGCGTACATATCCAGATCCATAGCCGGAGCAATATAAACCGGACATTTTGCACTGAGAAATGTTGCCATCAGGAAATTATCAGAAAATCCGTATGCCATTTTGGCGAGCGAACCGGCTGTTACCGGTGCAAACAACATCACATCGGCCCACAAAGCCCATTCTACATGATTGGTCCATGCGCCGGTTTTCGGATCATAAAAGTCAATCGCAACAGGATGTTCGGAAAGTGTGGAAACGGTAAGCGGGGTGATAAAATCAGAAGAGGCAGGAGTCATCATACATCTGACCTCTGCCCCTTGTTTTTTCAATAAGCGTATAAGCGATGCTATTTTATATGCTGCTATGCCACCTGTAATTCCAAGCAACACATGCTTTCCATGCATCGACATCTGAATTTATTCTTCGATTTTACGAACGTAAATGGCGTCGTCCTTCATTTCTTCAATAGCAATTGCTACCGATTTCGGCAATTTCTCGTAGTAACGTGAGATTTCAATTTGCTCACGGTTTTCGAAAATTTCTTCCAAGTTATCTGTTGAAGAAGCAAACTCCTGCAATTTTGTAGTCAGTTCTTCTTTCATAGAAGTGCTGATTTGATTGGAACGTTTCGCCATTACTACGATAGACTCATAGATGTTGCCCGTGTTTTTTTCCAAATCAATAGTGTCGCGTGTTACGGTAGAACGTTCAGCATTCGTGTTTTTGAAACTCATTTCTTCTGATTTAACTCATTTTTAAGGGGTGGTTTTCGGCACTACGATAGCGTCTAGTTTCCCCAAATAATTATCGAATTCGCGAAGATAGGTAGATTCCGGAAACTCTGCAAGAAAAACGTTGTATCTTTCCCTGGTTTTCTTAATACGCTCTTCTAATTTAGTAGTAACACTGTTAATGGTCAACAGGTATGAATTGCGCAACAAAATAGCAGAAACTTCTTCGCGGTAACCCGAGATCGGATAACTTTCTAAAAACGATTCCGCAGCAACAGTTGCAGCACGGTAATTTTCCGTTTTGGCGTAAAGCCGAATACTGAGCACATCTTTGGTTTCCAGTTTGAATCTGAGTTGATCCATTACTTGGTTACAGGTGTCCATCCAGGCAGATCCGGGATAACGTGTTACGAAATTTTGCAGTTCATTTAATGCCGCTTCTGTTTCACTTTGGTCCAGCGAAGCTTCGGGGCTGTTTTGAACAGCGCATAAAGCCGACAGGAAAAGGGTTTCTTCACATTTCGGTGAAAATGGGAAACGCGCACTGAAAGCACTGAGGTAATAACTGGCCATGTACCAATCTTCAATGGCGTAAAAGGCTTTTCCCAAACGGTAATAAGCAACTTCACCTTCAGATGATTTTGGCATGCGCTGGTACACTTGTTCGTATAAAGCTACCGATCGGTCAAACTGTCCTTTGTCATAAAGCGTGTTGGCCATGACAAATTTTTCGGTGTAATCATCTGACTTCAGCACCCGGTTGTAACTGCTGCAGGCACCTAGAATCAGTAAAAAAGTAAAGGCGATCAATAATTTCATAGGCCACAAAAATAGCATAATTGCTGACACAAAATCTTTAATTTTTCACAACAAACGTCCGGCCTTGATTTCCATAAGGTGTAAAAGGCGTTCAATGGAACGAAGATTTTCCTGAATATAAACGTCAGTTAATCCCAATAATTGTTCTGTTGAATAATCGCCGGCCTCCAATTCGGGGTTGAATCTGAAATAAACCAGCTTGGAATCTTTTTTTGCTAATTCGGATAAGGTTTCATGCTGTTCTTCGGCTTGCATTTCTTCAAATGAGCCGGCCTGCAATTTTCCCGTTCCAATGCTGATAAGCACAATGGGATCGTCCGGATAAAAAATGCGTGCGTACTGAAATGCCAGCTTTGATGGATTTTTTGTTGTTAGCGCGCCATCTGCCAATCGTTTATTCCCGATCATCACTGCTTCTAAAAAGCCAGGCATCGCACAACAGGCTTGCATCATTTTAGCTACGCTGATCTGTTGGATGTGATGCTGCGAATCGGAAAACAAGAATGGTTCGTCTTTATCGAGGTCATAACTTACAAAAAGGAAATGCTTGCGGATTTGTCCCAACGTCAGATCACCGTAAAAATGTTCCAGCAAAAAGTTGAGTGGATGAACGGAATGAGCACTTTTGGGAGAATCGAAGAAATGTTCGCCACGATGTAAATACAAATCGGTTATTTCTGTCGGACTGTGTTTCCTACCTCCTACTCCTGAAACGGCGAGCGCTCCTGCAATGATTGCGCTGGTACTTGTCCCGCCGTAAACGTCTACCCAGGATGATAAATGTGTTTCAGGAACATAGGCGTTAAGTTGCTCCTCAAGGAACGACAGGATGCGAAGTGGAATGATTCCTTTTTTGCCTCCGCCATCAATAGATACAACAACCCGGTACTTACACGACATGCAGTAATTTACGACTTTTTCCAGCTGAAATCAGAAAAAAATGTGTAAACCCGTGTTATTAATGAAAATTAACGAACTCGCCGTGAACTATTTTACGCGAACCGATTGCCCTACCTGCAATGTCTTTGTAGGACGGATACCGTTTAAGCTGCACAAACGTGAAACAGTCGTGTTGTGACGTACCGCAATTTCGGAAAGTGTATCTCCCGGGCGAACTTTGTAGTATTTACGTCCTGCCGGAGATTCGGTTTTGCGTTGTACAGAAGCAATTGATTCACCATGCTCGTCAGGAATAGCATACTGATCCGTTGGTTTTGCTCCCGGACGGAATAAGCTACTGTGAACCAGCAGGTTTTCGTCTTTCATCTCTTTTTTACTGAAATCGATCACTTGCTCCGGATTCATAGCAGCATCGTAGAAACGAACTTCAAAATGAAGGTGCGCACCAAACGAATGGCCAGTATTTCCACCCAAACCAATCGGATCACCTGCATTGACTTCCTGGTCAGGAGCTACCAAATGTTTGCTCAGGTGAGCGTAAAACGTTTCCAAACCGTTGTGGTGACGAATAATAACAAGATTTCCGAATCCGCCATCGTTGAACTTAGCATAACGAACTTTGCCAGACCACGCAGCCACAACTGTATCGCCGATTTCAAGGTCCAGATCAATACCATTGTGGTAACGTCCGTTTCTGTATCCGTAGCGCGATGTTACAACTCCGGGTACCGGAATTACGAAATCACTGTGTAATTCATCTGCCAGGCACATCCATAGCGTATCCTGCAATTTTGTCAAATCATTACCACGATCGGAAGTATAACATACGTTATTGTCCCAGGTTTGTCTAAAACCAAGTGTTGAATCGCTGTCGATGAGGTCGTGGAGCTTATCGTTCATGATACCGTCGAAGTTTTCATCTTCAAGGTATTTCCATGTACGGTTCGAATAAACGATCATCGTGCCTTCCGGCGTTTTGATGGTGTCAACTACAGACTGCGCAAAACTATTGAGCGAAAATAAGCTGAGGGAAACGAGGAAAATAGCTTTCATTTCAGGATGTTTTAATCACTGGTTTGTGGGTTCGGAGGCAAATATACTACAAAAAAAACGGTTCTCTTTGCTCAAAGTGCCTGATGTTATGCAGAATGGAATGTCGATAAGCTGTTTATTAGCCCTATTCTTTACCATCAACTTCGGTGACAAACAAATCGTAGAACATACTTTCATTGGGGTCTACAAGGTCGAGATAGCCTTTTTTGCCGTAAGCCTGATCTGCGGGAACGATGATCCACAATTTATCGTGCAATTTAGCATTAATTAACGCTTTTCTGAAGCCCGGAACAAGGCCAAAATCGTCCATATGGAAACGGAAAGGTAAATTTCGCTGGTAGGAATTATCATAACGCGGATTCGATTTTGAGCCTACGAAATAGTGAACACCAACGCTTGATTTCTCGCTTACTTTGACATCTTCATTTTTCTTTTCTTCCAGGCACCAAACACGTGTACCGTCAATTTCTTTCGTTGGTTTGATACGTTTTCCTATGCGTAGAAAAATGATATTGGGCGAATTCGGGGGCACAACTCCATCGATTTTTTCTCTTCCGCGAGCCAGATTTGCCGGCAGGTAAACTTCTGTAAAATCGCCCACATGCATTTCCGTCATGGCCATATCCCAGCCTTTTGATTGCATATTGAAACCAACCAAAAATGGCAGCCAATCGCGTTTCAGCAGGTGATTTCCATCAATCACTTCGCCGTTTGTTAATTTTACTTTGTAATTGATTTCGTAGACTTCACCGTCTTTCACAGGTTCACCTGTTCCTTTCTCAAACCACTGGATTTTCAAACCGTTAGGGAATTCCTTCTTCGCTTGGATCGTTTTGTGCGGTTCCAGCAATTGCTCGGCAGTTTTAGGGCCGTTCTGAGCCGTTTCGGAGTGTTTTTTCTTCGGTTTCGGATCTTTTTTCACGCCTTCGGTGCTGCACGCTGCACAACCGATCAACAATGCCAGTATAAGTATTGTTTTCATTTCAGTTCCAATAATTCAATTTCAACAACTATGGGTGTGAGTGGTGGTATTTTATCCATGTCTCCGATCAGGCCGTGCGCCAAATGGCTCGGAATAATCAATACTGATTTTTCACCTACGCGCATGCGCTTAATGCCTTCCTGGATCCCCGTTTCGATGTTGCTTTTGTCTACACGAAAAATATCAACTTCATCCGAAGGAGTTTTGTAACATTGAGTTCCGTCTAATAAAGTCACACTGTAGTCTACATGCGCATCATCGCCCGGCTTGGCTTGCTGGCCTTTGGTTGTCACCAGCGGAATATAGCGCAAGCCCGAACCCGTAATCTGAGCTTTGTATTCAACGTGTTGTTCCACATATAAGCGAATATCGATATCCTCTTCAACGGTCAATTCTTTGTTCATTTCCGAAGATTGCTCTTTGGTCCATTGTGGATCTTTTTTCGGTGCAGGAGCCGGTGGTGCCGATTCACAGGCAAGCAGGATCATGACTCCAATAAGGAAACACACTGTTTTCATGTTACTGGAATGAATTGATAAACATTCGTTACAAATTTTTCGGTGGTTTCTTTCAGGGAAGTATATGAAATTCCACCGGCTGCATAACCGTGCCCGCCGCCTTCAAAATGAGCAGCAGCCAGTTCGTTGACTTTGTAACTGCCTTTTGAGCGGAAAGAGATTTTGACTGCTCCGTCTTTTTCAACAAACAATGCCGCCATCTGAATTCCCTGGATTCCCAGGACCTGATTGACCAAACCTTCGGTGTCACCTTTGCGGTAGTTGAACCGTTCCAATTCGTCAGCAGAAAGTGAAATATACGCAATCGGAAGATCTTCCAGGCAAACAAGCTTTTCAGACAAAGCATAACCGCGCAAGCGAATGCGATCAATGGTATTGGTATCGTAAATTTGTTCGTGGATTTGGTAGTGAACCACTCCGGCTTCCATCAAATGTGCTAAAACGCGGTGTGTGTGCGGGTTCACGGAAGGAAAACGGAATGATCCCGTATCGGTCATGATCCCCAAATAGATGCATGTGCCGATTGTGGCATCCAGATCTGAAAGAATTCCGGCTTCATCCATCCATTCATACAATAACTGTGCGGTTGAGCATGCGCTGGTTTCGGAAATACGGAATTGGCAAAAATCGGACGGATTCAAGTGATGATCGATCATTATTTTCACTCCCGGAGCTTGTTCCAGGAACGGTTGCATTTCCTTCCCTACCCGGCCTGGTTCATTGAAATCGAGGCAGCAAATGACTTCTGCATCAGCAAGAAGTTTTTTCGCTTCTTCGGTATGTTCATCAAAAGCTACGATTGTTGACTGTTCCGGCACCCAATGTAAGAATTCGGGAGCAGGATCAGGATGGACCACACGCACATCTTTGCCCCATTTTTTGAGTAAATGGTATAATGCCATGGAGCTACCGATTGAATCACCATCAGGTGATTTGTGTGCTACAATAACAATGCGTTTGGCTGTTTGAATGGCCGATAAAATAGATTGTGCTTCTGACATATTTTCCGGAGCCTGTTCAGACTCAGTTTTTAATTTGATTACGCTCTTTTTCACGAAAAAAGCCTCGTAACGAATACGAGGCTTTCCATGAAAGGTTTCAGTTCTCAGAACCCTAATTTTGTCGTTTTTTTATCTTCTACCAATACACCAACACATGTCGGTTTTTTAGGATCACCACCCGAAAGGGAAACAGCCACGAAAATCTTACGTGATTTGTCGGTTGTGAACTCAATTGGTTCGGAACCTGCTTCGTTGGAATTTGCCAACACGTGTTTTGTGCGTTTGTAAGTCACTTTACCGTCGACCATTTTCTTTTCTACAGTCATTTCGTAGATCTCAAAACTGATTGTTCCTGCAGCAGGATTGGCCAGTTTTGACGAAAGTCGATAATCCATTCCGTCTTGTGCGATAAACGACATTTCGTATGTATCGCCTGATTTAACGGAACCAGAACGCGATTGCGAGTTTACGCCGTAACTATCTTTGGTTTTCGATTTTGTTTTAACGATGCTTTCAGCAGTCGGACATTGTGCGTATGCGGCTGAAACACATACAACGAGGAAAGTCAATAATAGTGCTTTCATAATCAATCAATTATTTGTTGGAAATGATTTTAGTTCGGATAGCTTCTACACGGGCTTTGAGGTCGTTGAAGCATTTTTCGGTCATTTTGCATTCTTCACCACCCGAAAAATTGAGTTTCCCATTAGCGTTTTCTACTTTAGTTTCGCTTGATGAACAATCCATTTCTTCATATACTTTCAGAATGCTTTCGATTTCTTTGGCGTAAGCAGCTACATCTTTATTGTCCTGGTAGCTTACCAAAAATTCGGATAAGTTTTCAGCAACAATTTTCTGTCCCACAATAGCTTTTTCCAGTTTAGGGCTTTTACCATAACCTTTCGAGCTTCCAAGCATCAGGTGCATCGATTCGATCCAGCCACCTACAAGCATCAACGACAATTCATTTCCTTTGTCGATCTCGATCAAACGCTGAAATGTTTTGTTGTATGTTTCATCGCTCAGACGGAATAACGAATCGGCATTCCCGTCCCATTTTTTGGCCAATTCACCCAATTCGGTTCCAAATACCTGCGCTACACCGATGTCACTTCCCAATTTTTCAAGTTTCCCGAAATACGTCAGGTATTTATTGGTCTCGTTGAAGCTTGTCAGGTAAGCCACATCCGCAGTATATACACCGAAATTCAGTGCTTTTTGCGCGGATGTATTATAGCTGTCTGCCGCATCGGGATTGTGCAATCCTTTGGTGTTTTTCACACCGTCCATTTTGGAAATCAACGCAAATTGCTCAGATGGCGAAGGAATGTTGAAATCAATAAATGAAGGTGTTTCATTCGTTGCCTCAGTAGTAGCTTCGGCATCAATTGTTTTCTTTTCTTCGCCTCCTCCACAAGCGGACAGAATAAGGGTTAACCCAGCGAATAGAACCAACGATTTTCTCATTGCAGTGTATTTAATTTGAATGCTAAACTACTATTTTTCTTTTATTTTGATATGTTTTGAAACGTTTAATTTCAAATCAAATGAATGATCTTCATTTCCGAATATATAACATCTGAATCATCGTCAGTCCCATAGGGACGTAATATTTTAGCACATCATGCATATCATTAATATCCGCCCCGTAGGGTCGGGACAAAATAAACAATGTCTTACCCCTACGGGGTAAATTTCTATTTCATGATTTCGATTCTACCATATTGCGTCCCTACGGGACGGACAATATGAACCGATAGCTGTTCTACTTCGCTAAAATCGTTGACAATTGCTTCGTTTCTGCAATGATCGCCTGGCGTAAACCGTCTGAAACCTGTACAAGTGGTAAGCGCATGTGTGGCTGCATCCAACCAAGTTCTTCCAACGCGATTTTTACTCCGCCCGGGTTTCCTTCGGCAAAGAATAGTTTTGTAACCGGCAACAAGTTGTAGTGTTCTTTGCGGGATGCGGCAAAATCGCCTTGCAAAGCGGTATGGACCATTGCAGAGAATTGTTTCGGGAATGCGTTGGCAACTACGGAAATCACACCTTCGGCACCAGCAGCGATGAGCGGTAAGGTAATGGCATCGTCACCGGAAAGCAATAGAAAATCTGCCGGTTTGCAACGAATGATCTCCATTATTTGTTCCATGTTGCCCGATGCTTCTTTCATGGCAACCAGGTTCGGGACTTCCGACAGTTCAAGCGTGGTTTCAGCGGTCATGTTTGCACCGGTTCTTCCCGGCACGTTGTACATGATAATGGGCAAATCAGTAGCATTGGCAATTTCTTTGTAATGCGCCACAAAACCGCGTTGAATCGGTTTGTTGTAATATGGAGCCACGGATAAAATACCGTCTACTCCTTTCGGGATTTTGGAAAACGCCTCACACACCGAACGCGTATCGTTTCCGCCAACACCATAAACGATGGGCAATTTGCCATTATTTTCAAGCATCACAGTTTCCAGCACCTGCTGCTTTTCAGAAGCAGAAAGGGTTGGCGACTCGCCGGTAGTACCTTGTACGACCAAAAAATCAGTTCCGCCTTCGATTTGCTCGCGCACCAAACGACGCAAAGCCGGAAAATCGATCGTCATGTCTGCCAAAAAAGGTGTCACTAATGCTACACCCGCTCCTGTAAACTGTTTCATGAAAAATGTATTACGCTATTGAGTTTGCAAAATTAATGAATTCGCTGAATCAGCTGGTGAAATTGTGCGAATGAAACGGTTATTTATCGGGATTCGGGAACCTCACGTTGTGAATTATTCTTTTTCTGGTATAATCGTGAGCGAACAGGTGATTCCCACAGCGAAGTTCCGCGCCAATCGCTCTACACCAAAAATACTCCGTGAATGTCTCCCTTTTTCGCCCAAGACGTTTACAAACAGATCAGATGCACCGTTTACGATAGTAGGCGCATCATCCCAATCAGCGGTTGCTTGATAAAAACCATCCATGTGGTTGATTCCTACCAATCGTTCCATTCCGATTGATTTGTCAATATGAGCCAATACGTTAAGTGCGCAAAGCTGCATAGCTTTGTATCCGTCTTCGGTGGTCAATTCACTGCCTAATTTGCCTTTAAAAAGCCACTCATCACCATTTTTAGGGAATTGAATAGCGATGTAAGCAATATTACCGCGGATATTGACGGAAACATAATTACCTCCGGGTTTTGAAACTGTTGGAAGGGTTAATCCGAGTTCGCTGAGTTTTTCCTGAATGGTCATGGGAGTTTGTGAGTTTGTGAGTTTGTATAAACAAAAATACCAAACTGACTCAAGGAATAACAGTTATTTGACCTAAAAACGTTCCGACCAATTCAACCCTTGTGGTAATTCCTGGTTGGAAAATTCAATATGCACTACCCTTCTTCTTTTTCTATTGAGCGTGCGGGAAGAACTATGAAGTAATAATGGTTTCATGATCATAATACCTCCGGCAGGAACTTCACAAGAGACTTCTTCTTCAATTTCCCAATCGATGGTTTCAGGCCGGTAAATTCCTTTCAAATGTGATCCGGGAACAATCTTTAACGCACTATTTTCTTCATTGGTATCATCGAGGTGAATGCGTATTGTAAATCCATTTTCAAGAATCGTTGTCGGAGGTTGAACGGCAAATTGATCTTGTTTTACTGTCCAGGGACCGAATCCGTCTAATGCGACTTTCTTATCAACCGAAATAGTCAGATCCTGGTGATAGGACACAAACCAATTGGAGGTTTCTGGCTTATCAAAATAAATACTTTTCACTACAAAATAATCTTTCCCAAAAAGATCATTGATTACCGATTTCAGCTTATCGTTCATGATCAAATCAACAGCATTCGGGACCGCTTTGAAAAACTGACGAATCGCAAAAAGATGGGTAGTTTTCATGAAAATAGCTGAAGAACTATCTGCATAATCAATTGCCTGTTGAATTATCTCAATTTCTTCGGATGTATAGATTTCCGGCAAAATGGTAAATCCTCGTTCATCAAAACCACTTTTAGAATTGTAGGAAGTTAACTGATTCATCAAAACCGTTTCCCTTCCAATTCCTCAATCCTATCGCGAATTTCTTTCGGAAAATTGACCTTTTCATTGCTTCCGAAGTCGAACATCACCATTACATCGTGTGCTTCGGCGACTAGTTCGTTCTTGTCATTGATCAGATGATGATGAATACCGAAACTCGTATTTTTGATAAATTCAACCCGTGAATGAACAGTTACCTGCCCGGGAAAGAAAAGCGGTAATTTAAAATCGCATTTACAGGAAGCAAGCATCGGGCCCACATTTGTTTCACGGTGCATCGTGTTGATTCCAATTGTTTCCCAATAATTGACACGCGCCGCCTGAACGTATTTGAAAAACGAAACGTTGTTGACATGCCCGAAATAATCGAGTTCGCTCCAATCGATCCGAAGCTGCAATTTTGAAGGAAAAATGTGTTCGTTCATATCAGGTTGTTTCGTTAAAACATGTGTAAATTGCCATTAATCCGAATGCAGTGATCAAAATTCCTGAGAGCCTGTTGATCCACAACAAGTGTGTATTTGTAACCTTCGACCGAAAAAAACTCACCGTAAAACTCAGGATCAGCCACCACAAAGCCGAGCCGAGGAAAACACCCAAAACCAGGATCATCGACAGCGAATAATCGGTTTTTTCGGAACCCAATCCCATTCCTGCAAAGATAGCGAGAAACGATAAAATGGTCGACGGATTGGTAACCGTGAGAAAAAAGGTGGAAATGAAGTTGTAGAAAAGTCCTTTGCCCACAACAGTCGCTGATTTTTCTGGAGGTTTACTCAGGAAAGATTTTACGCCCAGAAACAGCAGGAACAAGCCACCGATGAGTTTCATCCAGAATGCTTGTGTGAGTAAGAACGATGAAATCGCTGTGAGTCCGCAACCGGCAATGATTCCATAAACGGTATCAGCCATCGCGGCGCCCATTCCGGTTACAAATCCGGAAGTTCGTCCTTCGGTAAGCGTGCGTTTGATGGTGAGCACACCTATCGGCCCTACGGGCGCTGCGACGGAAAACCCGATGATCAATCCTTTTATGAAATAGTCTGCTACCAATTCCTTATAATTCTAATCCGCAGGCGGAGGTGACAAATATAAAAATCCAGCCCCAGATGACGTAGATTTTCGTATAAACAGCATATCTCACCCCTACGGGGCGAATGTTTTTAATGAATGATTTCATCTAAGATATTGCGTCCCTACGGGACTATCTTATCTGTGTAAATCTGTGAAATCTGTGGCAAAACAAATCCTTAACATCATTCTGCGGCTATCCCAGCATCTTCACAAAATCGGCTTCTGAAATGATCGGAATACCGAGCGAACTGGCTTTTTCCAATTTAGCTGGCCCCATATTATCTCCTGCGAGAACGTAGGATGTTTTTGCGGAAATGGAACTGACATTTTTACCACCGTTTTTCTCGATCAGAGATTTGATCTCGTCGCGACTAAACTGGCTGAAAACACCAGAAACCACGAAAGTTTTTCCTTCCAACGAGGTAGAATCAAGTTCCGCTTCTTCGATCTCGAATTGCAAACCGGCTATTTTTAAACGTGCAATTGTTTCCTGCGCTCGTTCATCGGCAAAATATTGCTGCACGGCCACTGCGATTTTGTCGCCAATCTCATCAACGGCTATCAATTCTTCAAACGTAGCAGTGGCAATAGCATCAATGTTTTTGAAAGCTGCGGCTAGTTTTTTAGCAACGGTTTCACCCACAAAACGAATTCCGAGTGCAAATAAAACACGCTCAAACGGAACGGCTTTTGATGCCTCAATTCCCAATAAAAGATTATTCGCCGATCTATCAGCCATTCGATCCAAATTTACTACCTGATCAAAGGTTAAATCGTACAAATCGGCTACGGTGCGTGCCAATCCTTTCTGGTACAATAAATCAATAGTTTCAGCGCCTAAACCATCTATATTCATAGCTTTCCGGCTGATAAAATGTTCCATGCGGCCTTTCACCTGCGGCGGACAAACCTGGTCGTTGGGACAATAATGCTGTGCCTCGCCTTCTCTGCGGACCAGTAATGTTCCGCATTCCGGACAATTGTCAATAAACACGACTTCTTTTGTGGATTCGGAACGTTTTTCGAGGTTTACGCCAATAATTTTCGGGATGATCTCACCTCCTTTTTCCACGTAAACGGTATCGCCTTCATGCAGTCCGAGCTTTTCAATTTGATCAGCATTGTGAACCGAGGCACGTTTCACGACCGTTCCGCCCAGCAATACAGGTGTCAGATTGGCAACAGGAGTAATTGCGCCGGTTCGTCCAACCTGGTAAGTGACGGTTTGCAAAACGGTTTCTACCCGCTCGGCTTTGAATTTATACGCAATGGCCCAACGCGGTGATTTGGCGGTGAAACCGAGGTCCTGTTGCTGAATATAATCATTGACTTTGATCACAACACCATCGATATCGAATGGCAGGTCGTAACGCGCTTTATCCCAATAGTGAATAAAGTCCATGATTCCGGTGATGTTATCGGTTTTGGCGATGTACTTTTCTTTTTCCAGCGGAACTTTGAATCCCCATTCTTTGGCGGTATTGACACTTTCCAAATGTGATTCCAATCGCAAACTTTCGCCGTAAACACCATAGAGAAAACAATCCAAACCGCGTTCGGCCACCACTTTCGAATCCTGTGACTTAAGCGTTCCGGAAGCTGAGTTTCGAGGATTTGCAAAAACGGGTTCACCAATTTCTTCCCGGCGGCGATTCATGGCTTCGAAGTTGGCTTTCGGGAAGAAAATTTCGCCTCTGATCTCAAAATCATCCGGATAATCACCTTTCAGCGTAAGCGGAATACTGCGAATGGTTTTTACGTTGGTTGAAATATCTTCACCTCGCGTGCCATCACCGCGTGTTACGGCCCGATCAAACTTTCCGTTCACATAACGAATCCCAATTGCCACACCATCGTATTTGAGTTCACAAACGTATTCTATCGGGCTTTCGACCGCTTTTTTCAGGCGCTGTGCCCAATCGATGATTTCTTCTTCGGAGTACGAATTGGAAAGCGAAAGCATAGGGAAACGATGCACGACAGTTGCAAATTTCTTGGTGATATCGCCTCCTACCCGCTTGGTTGGACTCAACGGTGAAGCCAATTCGGGGAATTGCGTTTCCAGTTCCTGTAACTCGCGCAGCAAGCGATCAAACTCAAAATCAGAGATTACCGGATTACTTTCCACATAATACAAGTGATTATGGTGATTGAGTTCGTCGGTTAAAAAGGTGATTCGTTGTTGAGCTTCCTGCGGATTCATGCGTTGAAATTTGTTTCAAAACAAATATAATGGGATTTGTTTACAGTAGCAGACTTCCTTCGTCAGTCGCTAAGTAATCAATATAGAATACTAATCTCATTAAAGAACGCTTCTATTGGGGATTCAAAAATAGTGTTCGCGAATTCTAGTGTTCGCAATATTGCGAACATTAAAATTCTAAAATTTTCGAATTTGGAAAATTCATTTGCGGATTTTCAAAATCCGAATTTCTCCTTGAACTTCACCAGTTCCATTCGTACAATTCCACATCCACTGCAATAAATCGCCACCCCGCTTTTCGAAAGGATAAAATCAATCAGCGCCTGATCGGTCTGTCTAATTGTATAATTCTCATCCGTTTTCAAATCATAAAATCCCTGAATACCGAATAATTGTTTTTCCAGACAAGTTGAAGTAAGATAATTACGTAGTTTATTGATCTGCTTTTTTTCAACGTAGTCACTAATTTTAGCATATTCACCGGTCGGTATTGGCAATGAATATCTACCGCACTTTAATCCAAACTGAATGGAGGTGTTGAACAATTCATCCCTATTCAACGCCACCTGGTATGTTTGTTTGAATTCTTTGTTGACTTTCTTCATCAACCTGTTTGATTCAAACTGAAAAACAGGAATACCTTCAATTACTTCAGATTCGAAAATTGAAGAAAGTGTATCTACTTTGGCAAAAACAATGGAGTCTTCGCTTTGAATAATTGAAATTTGATACGTATCAAAATACCAGGAAGATCGCATCGAATCATATCCATAAGTATCTTCGATGTAAATGATTCGCTCATTAAACGATGGTGTCAGCGTTCGATTGTAATAATCAAGTGTCCTTCCTCTTTCCCCAAGGTCAATAGAATCGAGGAACAAATCCAATTTCGCTGTTGTGCCATTATCCAACAACTCTTTCCAATCAATCGAGTGCTGCGACCAGGAAGTCATAGACAGGAATATTCCGACTACAAAAAGGATTATTACTCTCATATCTTCACTCTTTTTGCCCGCAACATCCGAGCTTTTCCCTGTAAATCATTACGGATTTCGACCATCGAAAAACCGCCGGTATTTTCTACCATCTGTTTAGTTTCTTCCGCAAAATCTTCGTGGAGTTCAAAAAACAACCAGCCACCAGGATTCAATTGTCGAATCGCCTTTTGTGTAATCGCTTCGTAAAACAACAAAGCACTTTCGTCAGGAACAAACAAAGCTATATGAGGCTCGAAATTTCGAACGTTGGAACGAATGAGTTCCTGCTCGTCTTGTGGAATGTATGGCGGATTGGAAATGATTACAGCTACTTTTTCGCCGGAATCATCTGCAGCAAGCGCGTCCCGCAATTCGAATGTTGCCGGTAATTTCAATGCTTCCGCATTCCGCTGAGCAACTTCCAGTGCTTCCGCTGACCAATCAAAACCAATCACTTTCGATTCGGGAAACCGTTGTTTCAACGCCAGTGCAATACAACCTGATCCTGTGCACCAATCGATTATTGTTTCATTGAAACCGGGTTCCAGCGTTTCAGAAACCCATGCCACCAGTTCTTCTGTTTCGGGACGTGGAATCAATACTGCAGGCGAAACCGAGAGTTTGAGATTGTCGAAATAAGTGAATCCGGTAATGTATTGCAATGGTTCGCCGGTTTTCAATCGCTGCAAAACATTTTCAAGTTTTGTGCAGAATTCGTCTGATTGCTCAACCGTTCGTTGCATCATTTGCTCGGAATAGCCGAGTTCAAACAAATCTTCCAGGGCAAAACGAAACAGGTTATTGATTTCCCGCTCGGGATATAAATTGTTCAGTGTTTGCTGCCAATGCAGCTGAAGATCAGCGAGGGTTTTCACGGGATAAAAGTACGAAAAAAGACCTGAATCATTGCGGATAAAAAGTTCCGTAATATTGCGGGATTACTGAATTTAAACTACTGAAAAACAGATATATAAACTCAATTAATTGCTTCTATTTCATTCTTCAATATCAGAGAACGTATTACATCTTCGCAATTACATCAATCACTTTTCGTTTGTCCTCACTTTCCCAACGCAAGCGCACCAGGTTTACAGCGAGTATGGTAGAAACCTGAAGCTTGCCTTGCGTTTGTTCTTCGCCCGGAGAAACAGTATAGGTGACATCATATGAATCGCGTGGAACAGCGCTCGGAATCAGTAAGGTATCATACACCTGGAAAGTAAATGTACCTTTCAGCCATTCGTCTTGAGAAATCCCAACAATCGGATCGATAAAGTAATTGGTGATATCCAACCTGTGATGCGTTTCATTGTCGTACAGCATGCTCATCGAGGAAATTTCAGCACCGCTAGCCATGCCTTTGTAGCCATTCGAAGAGCTCATTCCAAAGGTAGAATTGGTTGTTTCCAAAGGTGTTTCGTTGTCAGTAATTACCAAATCGAGCCAGCAGGTCAATGAACGTTCGCTTTTCAGATCAAAAAACCGCGCACGGAGCAGACAACTGTCTCCCGCTTTGGATTGCTCATTGAACGCCAGGGTGAGCGACAATTTACTCAATTCGCTATCCAAAAATCCTTCGAGTGATTTTTCACCGAAGATATTTTCCGCGTAGCCCATTGTATCGCCCTTCAGGTTCGTGATCAGCACTTCGATTCCCGGATGGTACAATCCCTCTACCAACTGAAAACCGGTAGGATCTTCGAGTTGAATTTCGAATTCAGTATTGATCGGCAACCGGTTACTGGTCCAGGTTTCTTCGGCCAGGTCAACGTTGATTTCCTCGGCATGAATTCCAGCCTCGGTGTAACGCATTCCGGTAAACGGCAATACACCCAACTGAGCATGAACAGCAAGTGTTGAAGCAAAAACAAAAATGGTTGCCAGTAGTTTCATGATTGAATTTTTATGAAACAAAGCTATTGAAATCAGGGCGTTGGGACAATAAGTCAAATGCATTATTATAAGAAGCTTTCTTACCAGAAATCACAACGTTTTTTTGACGGATTCCACATCGTAAGTAATATACCTAACTTGTTTACCTGGAAGGAATATTACTATTTTGCTCAAAAATCACGACTTGGATGCAGGAATGTATCACTTAATTGTGTCTTTATGGTGAGCATGGATTAGTGCGTCTTCAATTAACAAACGGAAACAACTCATAAAACGCCCAAATAAACAACAGCACACTCACCGCAATATCAATCATGATCCATCTCCAGGAAGGTGTTTTGTAAAAACTCCACACAGTTGCTATCAATCGCTGGAAGAACTGAATGAGAACGAAGAAAACGATTTTCAGATGCAGCGGATTGATTGCTACAGTCGAATCGAAGGAAAGAATTGCTCTGAATGCACGCGTTAACCCACAAGTCGGGCAGGTTAATCCTTTTTCAGCATACACACAGGAAACGTCTTCGGGAGTAACATACAACCAAATGATCAAACCAAGAAAGGCGATAAACAACAAGAGGTTGATCCAGAAATAATTATGTCGGGGCGCGGACAAGCTGCTATTCCGTTTTTTTGGCCGTTTTTTTCAAGGTGTCGTCGTCCTTGAAGTAATCGTCTATTTTTTCTTTGGTGTAATCGATGACGACTTCTTTTACTTTTTGTTTCGCTTGCCGCTCCAGGTCATTCACCGAATTCTCGAGGCGTTTTTTGGCATCGAACACCGCTTTGAATTCAATGTATTGATAAATAGAACTTGCTACGGCCAGCGCACTCAACAAAATACCAACGACTGCTACCGAAGCCGTTTTTCCTGCTTTTTTGAGATAAATTACTCCTGTGACACTGCAAATTAACGCGATTACACTTGGCACAAGCGCGTAATAGCCGATACATGGAATCAGTGAAACAAGCAATGATAAAATGGCGATGACCAATCCGATAATAGCAATGATCCTGGCTGAAATAGTGTGTTTGTTAGCCATAGTGAAGCGGGAAGAAGGAAGTTATTTGAGGTTATCCAAAGCAACGTGTAGCTTCAGTCCTTTGCAATCTTCGCCCAAAGCAACCAGTTTTCCTTCACCGTCGATGAGAAACGCGTTTGGAATGTACTGAACCCCATAGGCTTGTCCTGCTTTGTTTTCTTTGTCCCAAACATGGCTTTTCCACACTAAACCGTCTGCTTTTATAGCGGCTTTCCAATCGGCTTCGTTGCGATCAAGCGATACGCTAAATACTTCGAATCCTTTGGCGTTTTTGAATTTGGTCTTTTTATATTTCTTGTAGACTTCTACCACATTCGGATTTTCTTTCCTGCAAGGCCCACACCATGAAGCCCAAAAATCGATGAGCACCACTTTTCCTTTTAACGAAGAAAGTTTCACCATTTTTCCGTTGGTCCCGATCAATTCGATTTCAGGTGCTTTGTTCCCGACAACAGGTGCTAATTTATATGAACCTGTAAACGAAGTACACCATAAAAGGCCGATTCCGGCGAGTAATGCCAAAGCGGTTATTATTCCGAATTTTCTACTTTTTATCATCATGGATTGTGTGCTTTATGAACACAAGTTACGAAATCCGGCGAATATCCGCCCCCAAATTATTGAGTCGGATATCGATATCCTGGTAACCGCGATCGATTTGCTCGATGTTGTGAATCACACTTTTTCCTGTGGCGGACATAGCCGCAATGAGCAATGAAACTCCGGCACGAATATCCGGCGATGTCATTTGAATGCCTTTCAACTGATGTTGACGTCCCAATCCGATCACAGTAGCACGGTGCGGATCACACAAAATGATCTGCGCGCCCATATCGATCAGTTTATCAGTAAAGAACAGGCGAGATTCAAACATTTTCTGGTGAATCAAAACGCTTCCTTTGGCTTGTGTGGCAACCACCAGAATGATAGACAACAAATCGGGTGTGAATCCGGGCCATGGTGCATCGTAAATGGTTAAAATAGAACCATCGATGAACGTATCGATCTCGTAACTTTCCTGGGCAGGAATATAGATATCATCACCGCGGCGTTCCAGTTGAATTCCCAAACGACGAAATACATTCGGGATGATCCCAAGGTTTTCGTAGCTCACATCCTTGATCGTAATTTCAGACTGTGTCATCGCCGCAAGGCCGATGAAACTACCGATTTCAATCATATCAGGCAAAATCCGGTGGAAACATCCGCCCAGTTCTTTCACACCTTCGATGGTGAGTAAGTTGGAACCGATCCCGGAAATCTTGGCACCCATGGAATTGAGCATTTTACACAATTGCTGCAAATATGGTTCGCAAGCTGCGTTGTAAAACACCGTTTTTCCTTCAGCCATCACAGCTGCCATCACGATATTGGCTGTTCCGGTTACAGATGCTTCATCGAGGTGAATATATGTTCCGACCAGTTTTTTTGCTTCGATGGAATAAAAATGCTCGCCCGCATCGTAGTTGAATTTCGCGCCAAGCAAGGCAAAACCTTCAAAGTGCGTATCCAAACGACGACGGCCGATTTTGTCACCACCCGGTTTTGGAATAAATCCTTTTCCGAAACGGGCCAATAACGGACCAACGATCATAATAGAACCGCGCAATGCGGCTGCACGCTTTTTGAAATCCTCGGTTTCGAGGTAAGCCAAATCGATGTCTTTCGCCTGAAAAATATACGTTCCGCGCTCCACTTTTTCGACCTTCACGCCCATCACCTGCAAGAGCTGGATGAGTTTGTTTACGTCAACAATGTCGGGGATATTGGAAATGGTTACTTTTTCGGGAGTGAGTAAAACCGCACATAAAATTTGTAAGGCTTCATTCTTAGCACCTTGAGGTGTCAATTCTCCTTTTAATTGTTTCCCTCCGTGAATTTCAAACGATGACATCTGATTAGTTCTTTTTGCGGTTGTTTTTATTCTTATTGTTGTTGTTTTTCTGATTCTTCTTCGGACGTTTATTCGGCTGAATTCCAAACGATTTCAAGATCAGGTTGGTATTCATCAGGTCATCCGGATTTTCAAGAACCAATTCACCTTTCGACAAATCTTTCAGTTGATTGGCAATCACATGGTTTTCTACAGCATCGTTGTTGTAGGCCAGGTATTGCTTTTTCATGAAGTTTGCCATCGTGGTTTTGAGGTATTCCTTTTCATCCGGCTCGGTCACTTCATGTGCGTTTGCCAGGATACTTTCCGTGTATTTACCGTAATGTCCGTAGCGGATTTTTCCTTTCGGATAAATCATGCGATCGGGTTTACTGTTAAGCACCTCCAGTTGGGGAATCTCGTACGGAGAATCCACATCAAGTTTAAAATCAGACATCACAAACAAGTGTGTCCACAGTTTATGGCGAAAATCATCTACATCGCGCAGATGCGGGTTCAATTGCCCCATTACCTCGATAATAGCGCGTGCTGCTTTATTGCGTTCGTCCTTTTCGGCGATTTCCATTGCGTGAGCAATCATTTCCTGTACGTTTCTGCCATATTCCGGCAAGAGTAACTTCGGACGCGTTGTATTGTATTCCATGAATTGTTTTACGAAAGTTCAAAAATACGTTTTTTAATCCAAATATGATTCATCGGAAAAGACCTGCCCAAATGCAGTGAATTCCCGCAGATACACTAAGATACGTGTAGATAAATGTTTCCCACGCAATGGAAATCGTCCAAAACAAAAAGTCCCAGCCGAAACTGCATACACAGCCCAACGGGAACCTTTTGGAGAGTAGTAGAAAATTTTGAACCTATCCCCCTATTGTTTTACAAACGGGACCGAAGTTTGTTTACCTGTTGCCGATACAGCTTTGATCTGGTACCATCCCGATTGCCAGTTTGTGGACGGAATTTCAATGGTGGCTTCCGTTTCGGTCGCTTCATATACGATTCGACCTTGTAAATCAACTACCTGTATGGCCAGAGCGCCTTCTTCTTCCGATTGAATGAATACACTTCCAGAAGTTGGAACCGGATAGACACGGATCGCCAGCGGAAGTTCTGATTCATTAACAGAAAGTATACAATTATTCAAGGCATCAAATGTGGGATCTACAAATGCGAATGTGCCACCATCAGGACAACGTGCGTAGGAAATATCTTCTGTTTGCACGCCAAATACTACATCGTCGTAAATCCCAGCGGCAGTGCCATCACTGAGGAAAATTTCTTCGCCGGCTGTGCTCAGCTTAAAATTGGTGTGCAAACCACTTTGTTCTGAATCTTCATCGGTCCAAATCACCAGTACATCATTTGCATTGATCGATGTTCCGGTTGGAATGAGCCATTTGGAAAGATTTGCAACATCGTCGGACAGGTACAAACCAGACAAATCAAGTGCATTGGAAGTGGTGTTGTACAATTCGATCCAATCGTCGTTTTCACCGTTGGAATCATAAGCCGTGTTTCCGTTATCGGCCATGATTTCGTTGATCAGCACATCGCCAATCGCCGGAAGAACCATGGTTACATTCAATGAATAATATTCGTGTTCGGCACGCTGCGGACTAAAAATACCGGCTTGTGCATTTTCGGCGTATACATAGTATTCAAGCAATACATTATCGACTGTAACGGACGTTCCATACACATGATCGCCTGCCGAACCGTCGTTGTGTGCACCGTCATCAAACATTTGTACGCGGTCAAAACGCAACGGATGCTCACCTCTTGTGCCCAAATAAACGGAGGTTTCGTTGGAACAAGTTGCTGTAATGGTAATGGTTTCTCCGTAAGCGGGAGTTGGATTACTTGCTGTAACGGCTGTGATTACCGGAGCGGAATATGCGTAATTGACTTCGGTTCCGAAAAAGGTCGCGCGGGCGTCCATCAACGCCTGAATTCCTGGAATGGAACTTCCACCACCGGGACCGCCACCGCCGGCAACAGCTGTTGATAAACCATTCTGGAATTGTGTGTAGGTATAGAATTTATAAGGATCGGCCTGAACCGAAGCGTCAATCGTTGTGCGCAAGGCATTCGCTGTGGTCAGGAACTCAGAGGCTTCGAAATTTTCCTGCACGATGGTACGGATATGCGCCATATACATGCGTTTGTAAGTCGGATTGCCGAGTAATTTCACAATCAACGGGTGAATTGCTGATGCGGAATTCGACATCGGATCAAGTGACGTTGCTACGTACGAACCGCTTCCTGTGCCACCGGGAAAACCGGCGAAACTCATGTTCAAATCCCATACCGTCGGTACAAAACGATCATTGAGGTCTTTGTAGAGGTAATAATTCTGACGGAAAGCACCGGAGTAGCTATCGAGGTTTACCAATACGTTATTGAATGCCAGCATCCACAAAGCACGGTCGATATCGAGGTTTTTGTCGATTTCAGAGAAATGATTATTGAGTGTGTCAATGAATGAAACCAGGTCGTTCCAGCCGTAATCTGATTTCAGTTCATAACCTGCAGCATAGGAACTGCTGTCGTTATCGATATAAGCCAAATCAGGATTTCCACTGGCCCCCGGACCTGCGCCACCAATCGGATTGCATTTGAAGAAACTTCCGTCGCTGGTGTAATAATGATCGCCGTTGAATTTATCGTTGATGCTTTCGGCACTGGAGTAAAGACCACGCAAAGTACCATTGATGTATACATTGGCGAAATTGGCTTTCGGACAATCCATGTACTGTTCCAGGATGGTGTAACTCAACACTTCGCGAATCATTGACGGATCCTGGTAACCATTTTGCAGTTTGATGTCGGTGTAGCCTTGATAATCATAGCTTCCATGCACATGATCCAGTTCAATGTGAAGTGGATTTTTGTTATTGTTGGCGTTGTAGGAACTATTTCCTTTGTACTTCACACCAACACTGTCGTAGGTAACGCCATTGATTCTCACCGAATCGGCCAGCAGGTAATCTTCCGTTGTGGAAGCAAGTGCATCCAGTTGCGCATCCCAATTTGACGCAGCAAAGAAGATTTCGATTGTTTGAACCGTAGAACGGTCGTAAAAGTCTTGTGCATGGCTGAGGGAACTCACCATTGTGCACGCGGAGAGGGAAAAAAGCAGTTTTTTCATTTACGCAGTTTTTTGATTAGATGCCGTAAATGAGGAAAACCTTACCTAATTATTAAGAAAAAGTTAAATTAAAACACAAGAATCTGATAAGCAGCTAATTATGAATTCATAAATTATGAAGGGCTTGATAATTCATAATTTCCGAATTTATAATTTCACACCTATTGATATGTAGGAATATCAAACGCTTCTTCTACAATGGTGATTTGTCCGGCCTGGCCTCTGAAGCCACTTTGACCGCTTCGGCCGTTGTAACCTGCTCGTGCCAGGGATTGTCCGGCTAACGATTTTCCGGCTTTACCACCAATTCCGGCACTTCCACTGTTGCCTCCCATTCCCGGTTGTACCAAAAATTTCAGTTGATTTCTGAAGTCGGCAGCACTCGGATGTAAGACACAGCGAATGTTTCCACCGTCACCGCCGTTACCACCATTTCCACCCCAACCGCCATTACCGCCGTTACCAGGGAACTTGGTTTTATTATTGACAATTTCGCCTGGTTTTCCGTCGCCTCCGTCTCCACCTTTTCCACCATTGCCTCCGTTTGTTCCGGAAGCATTGATTTCAAAAGGTTTCATACCATTGATGTTGTATTTTCCTGTGGAACCCGTAACGAGGTTTACCACGTGAATAAAGTAAGCGTTTGAGTCTTTCCAGATGTGGATATCATACGAATCACCGCTTCTGCCGTTGTCACCATTCATACCGTTATCTCCGTCTTTTCCATCGCGAAACAAGGCACTTTGTCCACCGTTTTTACCTGAGCTCCCGGTGTTTCCTGAATAATTTTTTGATCCGATCCGAATACCTGCATTGAAATTAATACGTAAGGTGTCATAACTGATTACTTCGATATCTTTTTTGCCTTTCATTTTTAACATGACAGGAATAGCCCCATTGTTGTAACTTGTTGGCATATTGAGCAATGAAATCTCTTGTTTGCGCATATCAAAACTCACATAGTTACTTCCTTCAAAGTCAATATTATTCTTCAAGCACTTTAATTCACCCGAATTCATTTGCGCACATACACCACCCTGAATCACAGTTCCGTAATTGTTCGGCGCGTCGGGATTGTAGTCCAATACCAGGTAATCGATGTCCTCGACTTTCATATTGCGGGTATTTCCGCACGATTGAACAAGAAGCGCCAGTAGTGGAATGAGAAGCAGGTATTTCATACAAGGTGTTTTTTGGCAAAAATAAGAATCACATTGAATTATGTCGGTTTGCAGTGGAGCATTTACATATTTTGTGCCGAAAACGATTTTCATGTTCATTTTGGCATTGCCCAAAACGAACCAAAAAGCTAGTCGCAGCAAACCGTGTGTTCCATTAGCAGGTCATTCACTGATTTTTCAAAACTCCTCGTTCCTCGTCAAACAATTGAAAAATCTACGTTCATTCCTACATGGAACCTCACACTCTTTTGCAAAGCGACGGGGGCCTAGCTTCGATTATTTAAGATCCCGAAAAAAGTAAGAATACCAATTATCTAGTAAATCGATTTACTGTTTTTTTTCGTAGGAAACGGTGTTTCAGCGACTTACTTTTGCCCAAAACAAACTATGGAACAATTCACGGAATACATCGGATATGCGGCATCACTGGCCGTGCTAATTGCTTTTCTGATGAAAAACATGCGGACGTTGCGTATCGTAAATACCGCTGGTTGTGTGTTGTTTATCGTTTATGGAAGTTTGTTGCCTTCGGTTCCGGTGATCGTGACGAATGCCGCAATTGTGGTCATTAACATGTATTATTTGCTGCGGAAAGAAAAAGCTAAAGCCTGAATTCCACAATACAACTATCACTGATGTTGCTGATCTCAGCACCAATCGGTCAAAACGCGGTACAGGTTTCTTCCGGACGATCAATTTCCAAACATTCTCCTACAGTTGATTTGAAAGAACGGTACAGGAATTTCTTGTTTTTCGGGTTACCAAACTGATCTGCGTGGTTACTCGTTATTTCCAATATCCGGCGCCCGGTGCTTTTTTTGCATCATCTCCGAATTCATATTCAAATCCTTTATCTGTGATCGTTATCATAATCCACCAACCGGCGCTAAGTCCTTTCAGGTCATTGTCCGCTGCTCCGGCTTTAACCCCTGAATGAATCGTATTTTGAAGTGGTTCCACCATTTTGGACTGACCAACATATGATTTTACTTTACTTCCGTATAATTTAGCCCCGAAGAGCGCAAGTGCCGTTTGATAAACGACAGTGTCTCCTGGTTTAAACCCAATTTCCGGATTCATCCATTCACGCAATGTGCCTGCACCGAAACAACTCACCAGATCAATGTTCACACTTTCTCCAGACTTTCCCAAATCATTCGCTAAAAGGTCGTTCGCAAAATCACTCCCTGAAAGAGCTTCAATTCCGACATCGCCCCGATTCCACAATATTTTATTGGCAGCACGATCATTTTCAATACCGATGTATTGTCCGTGCGCCTGAATTTGAATAATGTCTCCACTTCCCAGTTTAGGAAGTATTTTCTTAAAGTTTCCGGGAGTCAGTTTATTGTTCACCAACTTTGCTTCATTAAACTCCATCCCTTTCTCCTGTTTTTGGGAGAAGTAGTAATTATTCAATTGAATAACCGGTTCATGATTCATCTCTTTCCGCTGCACTACCTGTGATGTAGATTGATCTGCCATGACTTGATAAGCTTGTAATTGCTTCACTTTAGGACTGGTATCAACGAGTCGTTGTAGTTCCGTTTTTTCAAAAGTCTTACCAGACGACACATTGCGTTCAGCTTGGGATGAAACCGGTTGTCCGGCTAGTTGACCGTTGGTTCCTGGTTTCCTTTCAGCAAAAACATTCATGTGTATTGAATTATCGGGTTCTTAATCGTGAATAGCTTGTAATATGGTTTCAGGCTAATTTTAAACCAAACGAATATAGGTATTTAATCGAAACGGTGTTGCAGTGATTCACGGTTTTTAATCATGATTGTTTTCATTTATCGTTCCGTACCTTTGCAACCGCGCCGCGTGAACTCACATGTGTCGCTGAAACAACAAAACGATGCCCTTTTCTTCCCTTGGTTTATCCGCAGCTTTACGTCAGGCACTGGCCGATATGAAGTTTGAACGTCCCTACCCGATCCAGGAACAAGCCATTCCGGCGGTGTTAATGGGGAAAGATTTGTTCGGGATTGCACCGACAGGTTCAGGAAAAACAGCGAGTTATGTATTACCGTTGCTTACAAAACTAAGCAAGGAACAACAGGAACGTAATCGTAATATCCGCGCGTTGATCGTGGTTCCGACCCGGGAACTGGCCATGCAGGTGCAGCAGGTGATTTATCATTTTTCGAACCGATTGCCCGAACGTATTTCTTCGATGGCGGTTTACGGTGGTGTTTCGATCAATCCGCAAATGAAAGCGCTGATGGGAACCTCGATTTTGGTTGCCACTCCCGGACGTTTGCTGGAACTCATCGACAGCAACGCTGTGCAACTTGGCAAATGTGATACGCTGGTACTAGACGAAGCCGATAAATTGCTGAACCTTGGTTTTCACGACGAAATGCAACGCATCATTGCTCTGTTACCCAAAAAACGACAAAACCTGCTCTTTTCGGCTACGTTGACCGATGACGTTTCTGCGATTACACAATTGTTGCTGAACGATCCGGTGGTGATTAAGATCGTGCAGGAAGAAGAAACGGTCGACCTGATTGAACAAACGGCTTTCAGGGTGTCGGAAGAACGAAAAGGTCCGTTGCTGCGTCACCTCATCCAATCACGTGATATGCAACAGGTATTGGTGTTTACAAGTTCGGTGTTTAAAGCTGATACAGTAACCGCCAAATTGCAGAAAAACGGGATCAATGCTGTTGCGATTCACAGTAAGAAAAGCCAGGAAGCACGCCGCAAAGCCCTGGACAATTTCAAAGCCGGTCGTACACGCGTGCTGGTTGCCACTGATCTCATCTCCCGCGGGATCGACATTCACGTATTGCCTTTTGTGATCAATTACGAATTACCACGTTCGCCCAAAGAATACGTACACCGGATTGGCCGTACAGGCCGCGCCGATGCTACCGGAGAAGCGTTTGCATTTGTGACGCCCGAGGATGAACACCATTTTAAGATCATTCAGAAGAAAATGGGGAAACAGGTGCCGTATACGGAAACTGAAGGTATGGAACTGAAATGAGTTTGGTGAGTTGGTGAGTTGGTGAGTTTTAACAAATAAGTTAACGCAAACAAATTTAACCACATAGAACACATAGAAGGATCAATGTGTAAAAAACTATGTTGTCTAGTGTGCCCTATGTGGTTAAAAATCAATCTGTAGTTCCGCTATTGGTGGTTAGAATCATATCGTACCGGTGCATTCCTTTTTCATAAAAATCAGCGGTAAATTTCGTGACTTCAAAACCGTATTTCTCGAAAAAAGTATAGGAATGTTGTGTGGTATCGAGCACTAATGTTTTGGAAGGATAGAGTCGTCGAATCTCATCCAAACGATGTTTTAGCAGTGCTTCACCGTAACCTTTTTTGTGGTGATCATTGTGCACCAAACCCCACGCCAGTGAAAGCGAACCGGTATTATCTTTGTCTCCAAAACCGCCTGCTCCGACTATCTGATCATCGACAAGAATCACATAATAATGTGTCGAGTTTTCAGCAAACCGCCTCGGAAGCGAATCCAGGAAATTGGAAAAGTCGATGATTTCGTCTTCGGTGAAGAAAACCGGAACGTTGCTTTTGAAGGCTGTGAGGCAGGATTCTTTGTCGGTTGGGGCGTATGGGCGGAGGAGTGAGTTCATGAATGTTTGAAAAAAGAGTTGTGAAACCAGTTGAAAATTAAGAAATGTTGCGTTCCAAAACTCTACCATAGAATTGTTTTACCTGATTCATCCCAAAAAAAATCGTATCTTGCCGCCGATTGTGCCTATCCAACCACGGGCATTCTGCTTTTTATCAAGGTTCTCTATCAAATTTCCTTTCTTTAAATGCGTCTCTGCCGGCAACAGACAATTATTCAAACAGATTTCCAAAATTGAAGCATGTCAAATCAAAAAATCGAAGTACAAAAACTCCAGCAGTCTAATTACGAACAATTGGTCAATACCATGAAAGCCGCCTATTCCAATTGGGGAGGCAGCGTTTGGAGTGAACGGGCAATCAAAAAATTACTTTCCGTTTTCCCGGAAGGCCAACTCATTGTAATGGCCGATGACCAGGTTGTCGGGTGCGCCCTTTCCATCCGGGTGAAATACGATGATTTCGGTGACGAACATACCTACAATCAAATCACGGGAAATTATTCGTTTTCTACCCACAATCCCAATGGGAACGTGCTTTACGGAATCGAAGTGTTCATACATCCCGATTTCAGAGGTATGCGCCTCGGACGCCGTTTGTATGATGCACGCAAAGAATTGTGTGAAACGCTGAACCTGAAAGCCATTGTATTTGGGGGCAGGATTCCGAATTACCACAAACACTCAGATGAGTTAACTCCGAAAGAGTATATTCAAAAAGTAAAACAATCCGAAATTTTCGATCCTGTATTGTCGTTTCAACTGAGCAACGATTTCCACGTAAAAAAGGTATTGAAGAATTACATTCCCGAAGATGCGGAAAGTCATGAATATGCTACGCTTCTGCAATGGGATAATGTGTATTATGTTTCGAATCACCGACAGGAATTCCGGGTACGCAGAAGTGTACGCATCGGGTTGGTGCAGTGGAAAATGCGATTGTACGATTCCATTGATGAACTGTTTCAGCAAGCCGAGTATTTTGTAGATGCTATTTCGAGCTACAAGGCCGATTTCGCGGTGTTTCCTGAATATTTTAACGGACCGTTGATGGCGGAATTTGAGGGAATGAACGAGGCGGAAGCCATTCGGGCAATGTCGCAGTACACCGATTTGATCACGCAGAAATTCAGTTCACTTGCAGTAAATTACAATGTCAATATTATTGCCGGAAGCATGCCTTCATATGATGGTGACACGCTGAAAAACGTTGGTTATCTGTGTCACAGAAACGGGAATGTAGAGCGGTACGAAAAACTGCACGTAACTCCCGATGAAGAAAAATACTGGGGATTGAAAGGTGGTAACAACCTGCAGGTCTTTGATACCGACGCCGGTAAAATCGGAATTTTGATTTGCTACGATGTCGAGTTCCCGGAATTATCGCGTTTACTGGCTGAAGAAGGTATGCAGATTTTATTTGTGCCTTATCTTACGGATACGCAAAATGCTTATCTCCGTGTGCGCTTATGTGCCCAGGCCCGTGCTATTGAGAACGAGTGTTACGTAGCCATTACAGGAAGTGTAGGCAACCTGCCGAAGGTGGAGAACATGGATATTCAATATTCGCAATCGGCGGTGTTTACGCCAAGTGATTTTGCTTTTCCGTCGAATGCCGTGAAAAGTGAAGCCACTGCCAATACCGAAATGATTTTAATTGCCGATGTGGATTTGAAACTGCTGGATGAATTGCACAGCTATGGTAGTGTGCGCAATTTGCGTGATCGCCGAAAGGATTTTTACAAAGTAACAAAGCTATAAATCCCGGTTTCGGGATAATATTTGTTTCGGAAGGGCGGTTTATTATGATGGTAGATCGCCCGGAAGAAGCGCTTTCTCCTACTTTTTTCTTGATAAAGAATGAGCTCTGCTCATGAAGACGACTTGTCGCTTTGGTAAATGCGAAACAAGGAGGTAAGTAGGCAAAAATCAAGGCTGTAAGTTCCAATCATAACGAAGTGATTTATCCTCCTCAACTTTGAACTTGATCCTTAACAAGACTTAATTCACGGGTATTTAGTCACAACAAAAAAGCCCGCTGGAAAACCAACGAGCTTTGCTTTTGAATATATGCGCGAATCAGATAACTGTTACCTGAACTGCGTTTAATCCTTTTTTTCCGTTTTCCAATTCGAACTCAACTGTATCACCTTCACGAATTTGGCTAACCAAACCTGAAATGTGTACAAAATGATCTGTTCCTGAACCTTCTTCAGTAATGAATCCAAATCCTTTGGTTTCATTGAAGAACTTAACTGTTCCTTTACTCATGCTAAAAAATTTCTATTAATAAAGTGTGAAGGTACGTATAAAAGGTCCACTAAAAACATTGAGCGACAGAAAGATATAGAATTACCAAAAAAAGAGGTTGGAATTGGACCTGAAATGGTGCTATTCAGCCTCTGAAACCTGCGTTTCCTTTGAAGCGCGTTTGTTCATTAATCTTGCAACATAACGGTCACCGTTTTTGTTCCAGATAAACACCGCGATTAAAGCTACCAGCCAGATCCAGGTCATAAGCAATGCGGCATGATGATACCAGGCAATCAACCCGAATGACCAGGTAAGAATGGTAACAACCGCAGTAAAAAGCAGGAAAAGCGACAGTGTTTTGTTGTAATTCGCTTTCGAGTACGTAACGATAAGATTTAAACAAGTAGCGAAGGTCAACCCGAAAAACACGCCGTAAAAACCAAAAAGTACCAGAAAAGAAACCTTTTCATGTGATCCGACATTTATTCCGTCACTGAAAACGTCATAATAATAGGTGCACCACGTATCGATAAATCCATGATCAACCAGGTTCCTTGCATTGCTGTAGTAATATTCGACCTGGTAACCTCCGATATGCTCCAAATCATCTGTCATTGTCTCCAGTATCATCCTGGAATCGGTTGATACGTCAAGTATACACAAAAAGCGGAAAATGTGCAGCATAATTATACATCTGAATAGCAGGTATGTACATGGTGCAGCGCAATCGGTTGAGGTAACTTTGATTCATAAAATTGATCGACATGAAAAAAATATTCCCCATTATGTTAGCCTTGCTCGGAACCGGATTCTCAGCACAAGCGCAGCAACTTCAGAATCCGGGTTTCGAGAACTGGACGTTTGTCGATACGCTTTGGGACGGCCAGTCGATTTATACTGCCGACCAATGGCAAGGTGCTTCCCGAACAACCGAAAGTTATTCCGGAACGTATGCCGCAAAGGTTGATCCGATTCTTTCCTGCGGAATTATGATCGGTGCGATGATCTATGGTGGATTTAGTCCGACGCATTACAATTACTGGTGGGGCACTCCGCCCGATTTCACGGGATCCGGCGCACCGATTAGTGTTAAACCGTCAGCGGTGAGCGGTTATTTTAAATTCCCGAGTCCTGATTCGAATGATGTGGCCAGAGGTTATGTGGTCCTCAAAAAGTTTAATCAGCAACTTGGCGTCTCGGAAGATATCGGAAGAGGTGAAATTGAATTTACACCGACAGATGAATACATGCCATTTACGATCACAGTAGAAGATCTTCAACCGGGAGTGATGCCTGATTCGATTGTGGTGTGTTTTACTTCGGGAATGGGTTTTTTCTGGGATGATGAAAACAACAATATCATTACCGGAAGCCTTTGCATCGACCAATTACGTATGCAGGAAAACATTGCGGGAGTATCGGAACTGCTTCAAATGAAAACGAGTTTCTTTCCCAATCCGGCGAGCGGGCAGTTGAATTATTCCTTTGAAACAACCGTTGCCGACAACTTTTCGCTTGTTATTACAGATGCTTCCGGAAGAGCGATTTATTCAGAAATGACCAAACCCGGCGTGCAGCATACAATCGATCTTGGTAAATTATCTGCCGGAGCGTATCACGCGCAGATCAGAAGCGCAAATAAGCTTTATGCGAATGAAACGATAGTGATTGAGTAATGAATTTGAATACACATAACAAGAAAGAGCCCGAGCGATAACTGTCCGGACTCTTTCTTGTTATTAAGTATTCCCTACGGAATATAAAAAACGTTCTCCACTTTGATGACCGGTTTTAATCGGTACTCCAAAGTTCCTTGTTCAACTATCGAACTTCCGGCATCAAAATCCAGGGTAACAACAATGGTTTCGTTTGCGTGGATTTCAGAGTTTAAGTTAATCTTAATGCCTGTCTGATCCTGGCTGGAGAGCAACAATGGATGTTGAACAGCGACAGAATCTATCATTTCGACCGCATAATTATTATCTCCGAGAATTAATCTCAACTGCGTAATGTTTCCCACCGGAATAGTTGTTGGATCTGCAATCACATCCGTCACTCCGTTTTGCAATTGCAATAAATCGTAATACCCCGGCACGGCATTTAACTGTACCCATTCTCCGCCGGCATTTCCATTTCCGGAATAATGTGCCCAAACTTCAACAATATTTACATTTACTTCCGTAAAATCAGCAGGTGCGTCAGTCATTTGGACCTTCAACTGGCCTTCACCTTTCTCACCTTTGTTACATCCAAACGAAAGTGCAAGAACAACCAGTGCCGGCACCAGAATTTTAATTATACTTTTCATAACATCGCCTTTTGATTCATAAATAAACAGTTCCATCTTCTAAAAGCAAGTTAGTGAAACCAATAGTTGCTTTGATTATTTTAATGTTTGTTAACCTAATTTTGCTCTTTTGAATTGATTCGAAAATTCACAAAAACCGAACCGGAATCTGGACGGAAGGTTGAGATGTGAATGGGAAATCCAACACTCAATCCTCACACTCGCCCTGAAGAAAAGTGCCATTTGTTACTGACCACCAATAAAGGGTTAAAATCACAATAATATCAACTGTTTTAGTTGTACCTAAAGCCTTCTCATGTATTATGGGATTTTAGAAATCAGAAGGTAGTCCTAAAACTCGAACCGAGATTCCTCTCATTCTCATTTTGCTTCTCGCTCTGCAAAAAGAAAGAGCCGATAGAATGAGAAACAGAGCGAGAATGAAGTACAAAAAGAACCCTTGTAGCAGATGTCGTACCTCCATCGCTACGGGCCACCACAAAGCGCAAATGCCACCTGATAGGATGGCATTTTCTGCTTTCGTGGTGGTCCCACCTGGGCTCGAACCAGGGACCCACAGATTATGAGTCTGTTGCTCTAACCAACTGAGCTATAGGACCTGAAATAATTGCTTATTTCTGTTGGAGTGCAAATATAGCATTTCTGCTTATTTTTCAAGAAAGTTCGTTTCAAAAGTTGGTATTCAAGCGAAAACAGGTGACTTGCGCGTGCGCATCAATTGCATGAACAGAATCGCAAACAACACCGAAGCAAACAACAAATGCGACACCTGCACCAATCCCGGCATATCGGCGTAAGCGAGGCAAACACCGGAAATCAATTCAACCGCCAGAATCACGTAACTCCAGTAAACACTCTTATGTCCGGCTGTTTTCCAGTTCAACCACACCATAAATGTCATGATCGCCAGAACGGCCCACGAAAAACTGCGGTGAATGAAGAACGTCATTCCCAAACGGTCTGACCAGGAATCGCGGCCCAAGCCTTGTTTGGTCAATTCATCGATGTATTCGCGCACTTGCGTTCCGAGAAACATTTGATAAGCGGTGATCAAAAAGACAATCAAAATGAGCCAGCGCATGGTTTTCGATAAAACCAGTTGCCGTTGCTGCACCGGACTTATCTGCCGGATAATGACCAATTGCAAAGCAATAATCACCAACGCTAAAAACATGTGAACGGTAATTGTCCACGGCACCAGGTTGGTGGCGACAACAATGGAACCGAACCATGCCTGAACACTGAGCAGGATTAGGTTCAGTGTTGCTAAAAACAATAACTTTCGCTTTTTTCGATGCCGGAAAACGGTCCAGATAAAAATCGCTAAAACGGCATTTCCGGCCAGGAAACCAAAAAGGCGATTGACATATTCGGTCCAGGTTTTTCCGGCGTTAAAGGGTAATTCTTCGTATGTAGCGGGATCTTTTTTAATCTTTTCAGCTGTTTCCTTCATGCCGATAGCCGAAAGGAAACGCGCAAATTTCTCTACTTTTTTCACACGCTTTTCGCCGTAGATCTCGCGGTAATTTTCAGGGAGTTGCTTTTCTGTTGTCGGTGGTACCCAGCTTCCGAAACATTTGGGCCAATCCGGACAACCCATTCCGCTACCGGTGATGCGCACAAAACTTCCGGCGATGACTACCAAATAAATGAGTACCAACGATACCCAATTCAAGCGAACAAACCCTTTTGTGAACATGCCTTTTTTTGGGTGCAAAAATACGGATTATTGATACGGAATCAGCTCATCGTACCTGTTCCTTAGAAAATTCATACCATTCCTGAATTACTCAAAAAAATCAGCTGGTTTCTCTATTACTTTCGCTGAAAGCCTGACGGTCAGGCTCCATAAATTCATTAATAATAATCACTATGTTTAGAAATTACATTTCATTGGTGCTCCTTGCACTCTTCTCACTTTCGGGTGTTCAACAAGCGAAAGCCCAATGTCCCACAATTACGGTGACGGCTACCGACATATGTCCCAATTACAGTAGCATCTGCGGTTGTGAATCAAGTATGTTGAGTTTTACCATACCGGGCAATTATAACTACAATGGGGCGACATTGCACTACGCTAACGGAACGCTGATCACTACCGCAGGGGGTAGTCCCGGAAATTACCCAAGTTTGCAACAATTTTCAACCGGTTTTATGTTCCGGGATTGGAATATCGGGACAAACCCTACTCAATATTACATTTCATTTCAGCTTGATTTAAATGGTGTGACAATGACTTGTAATTCAGCTCTTTTTACAATCAATCAGGGTAATGCAAATGCTATCCCGTCTTTCAACACACATGCATTGCCTTTAACAAACGGTGTACTCTCCGGACAATTCATCACGACCAATTTTTACGCCAACGATCCTATTACGTTTGATGCCAATCCTTCTCAAAACGTCTTTGAGTACACGGTAGATTGCACTCCCGTTACTTCTACAGGAACGCCTACCGGAGCAACCGTAACAAATTGGAATGTCTATTATCCTTCTCAGGGAAATATCTTTGATTACTATATGAATTTACGGGCAATGTTCCCAAATCTGGTGAATCCGTCGGGGATGGTTCTAAACCTATACTACCGCATTCGTATGTACGGAATCGGCTGCAGTGGCAATACCATCATGTATGAGAAGATCATTCGGATCAATAATGCCGTTCGACCTGCTCTTCCTCCAAAGTCAGGTATGAGTTTAAACGACGGATCGCTTACGCCGGATGAAGCAAATGAAAGATCGGCGGCTATTAACTTAAACGCTGCCGGAATAAAAATAGCTCCCAATCCGAATAACGGATCGTTTACCTTGTCAACAGATGAAGTGCATAAATCGGCTATAATTACCGTGCAAAGTATGGATGGAAAAGAAGTTTTCCGACAGGAAGAATCGGATTTCCAGCAATTGGTGATCGATTTATCGAACCAGCCCAAAGGAATGTATGTTTTGACGCTGGAAACATCGGTAGGGCGATCAATAGAAAGGGTCACCGTACTCTGATTTGATTTTCACTTAAATTAGAGAAAGGTCGTCTGCCTGAGGCGGGCGGCCTTTTTGCATAGAAAAAGTGATGTCTCAAAAGTAGGATTGAACACGCAAAACTGCTACTTTCGCCCCATGAATTGTGTGGTTGTAGGAACAGGATGGCTGGGAGGCCCGCTGGCAGGTTCGCTGGCCGAAAAAGGTCATTCGGTAACAGGAACCCGCAGATCGGTGACACTCATGGCTAAACGGGCTTACCGCTTGATTGCTTATCCACCTGCAAATCGATTGCTAAAAGAAGAACTGAAAGAAACCGATGTAGTAATTCTGGCATTTCCACCTAACCGGAGTTCTGTAGACCAATACACGAACGATTGCATTGCGGTTTGTAAACTCATTTCCCCCGGATGCAAGGTCATTCTCACCAGTTCCACCAGCGTTTACGAAGTCAAAAGTGGAACATGTTTCGAAGAAGACCTGGTTTATAATCCTGAAAGCACAAACCGCATTCACAGAGCTGAACATACGTTGCGGGAACTGCTTAAAGATCGTTTGACAATTGTACGTTTTGCCGGACTAATTGGCCCCAACCGGCATCCGGTACGAAATATGATCAAAAGCGGAATTCTTTACTCGGTTAATCAACCGGTGAACCTAATTCATCAGCAAGATGCAGTTGGATTAATCGAGTATGTAATTGAAAACCAATTGTGGGGAGAAACGATCAATGGTTGCGCACCCCAACATCCAACGCGCGGGGCATATTATACCTGTATGGCGAATCAACTGGAACTCACACCTCCGTTGTTTGAAGATACTCCGGGAGAATCAAAACTGGTGAGTCCGGAAAAATCATTGAAATTGGGTTATGTGTACCAATTTCCCGATCCGTTTGATTTCCCGTTATAATGAACCAATGAGTTGAATTACATAGAAGTAATCTTGTAACTGCTCAATGATTTGGTAGTCGATTCTTCTTTGTATTCGGTCATTATCATGTACGTTTCAGCTACGCCTTTTTTATCGAAGCTCGTAAATTCCATCATGATTCCTTTTCCGTTTTCACCTGCAGTTTGTGGCACTCCCATCGCTTTGGCAGCTTTAGTACCGTCGATCCCGATTTCTGAAGTTACCCAGCAATTAGAAGTATGTTTTTCATCTGTAATAAGGTATTCATCGCAGTTGTAGCCCAAAATCTTTTTGGTCTTCCCGGTTTTTACCATCGTAGCCGTTCCGCTTTCTTCAGCTTGTTTGTTGGCCATACCAACCGCCATGGAACTGGACATCACCATCGCAGTCATTTCTTTCTCATTCAGCATAATCATCGATTCGTGCGTGAAATCAAAAATGATGTTCATTTCTGTTCCTGTGACCGACATAATCGCATTATCACTGTAAAAATGCGTCATGTTCAGCTTTTCGGTTTTCGGTTTACTAAGATCCTGCATTTCGTAAGTGATCTTTTGCGAAAAGGTATAACTTTGGTCGTAACCAGCCGCTGGTGTGCCGCTGGAGGTCATTGGCGCCTGCGTCGAATCCACTTCAGGTTGAGCTGCTTCTGATGCTGGAGATGGCGCAGGAGCGCTTCGCGGACGATCATTATCATCCAGTTTTTCCTTGTTGGTCCGCGTTGAATTAAAATCCTGTTGTTCAACTTTGCTTTTGGCTGCGCCGCCTATTGTTTTCAGAAGTCCGTTCTGCCCGTAGAGTGCAGCAGATGACATACTTATTGCGAAGAGGAGTAACAAAATTTTCATAACCGGTATTTTTTGTAAAGTTAATGCTTCTAAACTTATCACCCGAAGGGAATATGTGAAATCCAATATTCAATGAGCAAATGACGATCCAATTAATTTACAGTGAAACATGATTTAACCACAGATGGCACAGATTTTCACAGATTTCGAACTATTCGCCAGCGAATAGTATACAGATTAAATTATACAGATTTTTATCTGTGAAAATCTGAGATATCTGTGGCAAAAAATATACCGTGGCAAGTCAATAGAGAAACCCTAGTTTATCCCCAACACCTCGAGCAATTCGAATTTCTTGCTGCGTGAAACGCCGATTTCTTCATTGTTAGTCAAAATCACCGAACCGCCTTCACCGCGAATGTACTTGGCAACATGGTTCAGGTTCACCAAATGTGAGTTGTGCAGGCGAAAAAAATACGGAAAGTCGACCAATTGTTTTTCGATCTCTTTCAGGGTTTTGGAAACCGTTACTTTGCGGGCCGGTAGCACAATCGTCGTATAGTTTCCATCCGATTCACAGCGAATGATTTGCTCTACTTCGATCAGTTCAATACCGTTGAGTGATGAAATTGGAATTTTCGGTTTCAACCCAACACTGCTGGCGGTTTGCTGCTTCTTCTCCATTCGTTTCTTTTTCACCCGCTGCACGCTTTCCACCAAATCTGAAGCTTCAATTGGTTTCACCAGATAATGCGTGGCGCCGTGCTTAAATCCTTCCAGCGCATATTCGTCATAAGCGGTGGTAAAAATTACATCGGCATCTTTGTATGTGAGCACATTCAGCAGCTCAAAACCGTTCATTTGCGGCATGGAAATATCCAAAAACAACAAATCGGGCTCTTCGCGATTAATCACTTCTACCGCTTCGATCGGTTGATTGAGTTCGGCAATGATTTCAACATCCGTGCAAAATTTGCGAATCAGGATGGAAGTCGTTTCCAAACTGTGCTTTTCATCGTCGACAAGTATTGCTCTTAATTTCATTTTTCCTCTATTTCAAAGTTCAATTTAACCAAAGTTCCGATAGGTTGCTTATTATCGTCGTATAAATCCAGTATCTCGAAATCATTTAACCTGCCGGTTCTGCGCGTAAGTGTGTGTAAACGTTCTTTGGTGATCTGCAATCCGACGGAACCTTCTTTTAATGATGCTTTCCTGTTATTCTTCCGCGCTTTTTGCCGCCCGATCCCGTTATCACGAACGCTTACGAGTAAATGTCCGCCTTCTTTCCGGAACGAAACGTGAATGTATCCTTTATCATCGGGACGAGGCATCAATCCATGCCAGATCGCATTTTCAACAAACGGCTGAATGATCATCGGCGGGAGGTGGCAATCCAAAACGGCTTGTCCGTCGATCTGCAGATCGAACTCAAATCCCTTATCGAAACGCAAACGCTCAAATTCCAGGTACAGTTTCAGGGTTTGAATTTCGTCGTAAACAGTGATCATATCCTGTCGCGAGTGATTCAGGATCATACGCAGCAATTTGGAAAATTTAGCGATGTAATCCGAAGCACTTTCCACTTCATTTTTCAGAATAAACAAACGAATTGAATTCAGACTATTAAAAAGAAAATGCGGATTCATCTGAGCCCGCAAGGCTTTCGACTCCATTTCGTTGATCTGACTATTGAATTCGGTGCGCATGCGTTCAGTGCTTTCTACCCGCCTGATCCGCAAGCGAATGTACCACCAGATTCCCATTGTAATTGCGGCAATTGTGAGTGCGATAAACCACCAGCGTTTCCAGAACGGCGGAATAATCTCAAACGAATAAGCAGCAATATGCGAGCGTCCGTCTTCCACAATCTTCACCTGGAAAACATATTTTGCACCCGGAAGATTATAATAAGTCGCTTCATCTTTTCCGTTCCCACTGTGCCAGTTTTTCTCCAATCCTTTGAGGCGGTAACTCACAAAGTTGTTCATGCTGTTGGAATAATCGAGTACCCCGAATTCGAATCCGAGATTGTTTTGATCGAAATCGAATATCGTTTTGTTTCCGGTAAACGGTTGATCATTTAGTTCTCTTACACGTTGAATATAAGGTTTGGGGACATTGATGTGTGGTAACTTCATTCCGGATTTACTTACCACAAAACCATTGTTCTGCAAGAAATACAATTGGTTTTTATGCAGGTGAATTCCGTAAACGTCTGTGATACCATTTTGGTTTTCGAGCGACTGGATGCGGTAATCGGATCGGTTAATAATCGCAACGCAATTCGGGTTGAGCACCCAAACGTGATTGTGCTGATCAAACAGTAACTGATCCACCCGTTCGGTTTGCAAACCCATTCTGGCAGTAATACGACGCACAATTTTTTTATATGGAATATCCACCACCAATACGCCATTGGCCATGGTGCCAACCCACAAAATCCCGTTTTTATCAATCACCATACTTCGCATTTGATCGCGTGGCAGCATTTCGGCAAAATCGGGTTTAAAGAAGGTTTTTGTTTTCAGATCAATGGCACCGATTCCTTCTTCATAACCGTAATAAAGCGTGGAACCGTAAGTGGCAAAACAGAAAAACCATGAGTCGTGAAGCGGGCCGTTTGACGGATGTTGATTGTTGCGCTGTACCAGCGTCAATTTATTCGTATGAAAGGAATAATGGAGGATTCCGCCGTATTTCGAGCCAATCCACAGCACAGAATCACCGTCGTTGAATGAAGAAAGTGGCGTTGTAGCGTGCATGCGTACCTGGTCTTTAAACTGGTCAAAACGCACCAATTCGCGCAAGCCTGATTCCGGATCAAAACGCACAATCCGGTCAGAAGCAACGATCACATAACCGTTTTTGCCCATGAAATGCGGCCTTGAAAAGGAAAACTCATTGTCGCTCTTCCCTGAAAACAACTGATACGCTTTTCCTTTACCATTCCGGTTGAAATAAGCTTCACCGTTATTACTTGAATTGGTAGCAAGCCATTCGTTTTTGGTGGGATGAAAAACAATTTGCTGCAGATCGAACGGATAACGCTCATGCCGTCCGAAAATAAGCGATTCATTGTGTACGAAGATGCCGTTTTCGATTCCCGCAATGGCAATTTGTTTGCCGAAACGCGCCATTCGATAAGGTTTAAAGATCGACTTTTCGGAATCATCGTAATGAATGAACTCTTTGGTTTTGGTGTCGAAGAGCAAAAATTCATAGCTCGTGGCGCACACATATAAGTAACGGGTATCCCGCCATTTGAGGTCGGAAATATTGTTACGAAAACCACTTGGCGGCTCTGCAGCCTGGAAAGTAAAGCGGCGGTACAATCCCTGGTTTTTATCGAAATACAACAAACCGCCACCCCACGTTCCGATGTACAGGTTTCCTTTACCGTCTTGTTCCAAACAACGCATCGCGCCTTCAAAACCAATTGGTGTAAGCGTTTCAAGAAACGTTTTTCTACTAACAGGGAAATGTTTCCATTTTTTGGTGCGTTTGTTAAAGGAAAAAAGTCCGTCGAGTGAAGCACACCAAAACAATCCTTTTTTGTTGCGGTCTTCAATAACCGACGAAAACAGGTTGGCGTATCTCGGATTGAGATTCGGAAACTGGTCGGTGGGCCGGTAATTGACAAACTGATCGCGTTTGGAGTCGTAATAATCGAGTCCGCGGTAGTGTGGACATATCCAGGTTTCATGATCACTATCAATAAAAATGGCGGTTGACCGGTTGTCGGCAATTCCGTTCTTTTTTCCTTTTTGGTACTTGTAATTACGAACGTGCAGGGTTTTGGTCGAAATACGAATCAATCCGCCATTCATGGTCGCAGCCCAAACGTAGCCTTTCGGATCGTAGGAAATACGCATGATACGGTTGGCGCCAATAGTGTTTTTATCGTCGGGATCGTGCTGAAAATGAATGAACCGCTGACCATCGAAACGATCAATACCCTTGTCGGTGGCGATCCAAAGAAAACCTTTGCTGTCGTAAGCTACATCACTTATTTCGTTGGAGATCAATCCATTTTCCCGCGTATAGTTGGCTACTCCGCGCTGAGCTGCCAGGGGAATTGCAATTGCCAAAAACCAGAAAACGAGAAGCTGTTTCATAATTACCCTTGTGAGAAGCTCTTAAGAATTCATTCAATCATTTTATTTGTTTTCTTTTCCGCTCATATTTCGTTGCTTTTCTAATCCATACCTTTGGGTATGCCCTTCAAAAAGCGCCTCATCTGAACAAAAAATAAGAACAGGTATTCCTAACCAATAAATTCTTAACAGCTTCTAAAATTGCGCTTTTTTTTCCATTCCACTAAACACGCTGTCCGATTGAATTGTTTGGTCGTTTCTTTCGTGAGTTTGACTTATTCGATTAGTAAGATGTTTGATTTTGATGCTTAATGTTGGATTATGATTCAGGTAGAAGCTCAATTTTGGGAAACCTTGAAGGAATTGAAAATATAAAATTGAAAAGTTGTTTCAGTTTGGATGAAAGATCTTACTCATGAGGAAAAGCCTCATCAAACATTCAACATTAAGCATCAAACATTTATAAACATCCGATTCTAACTCTCTTTCATCCATTAAAAAGGACCGTTTAATCAATGATCGACATTTTTGGTACGATAATCGCAGAAAGATCACAACTTTTGTATAAATAATTCGTCTAACTTATCGTGAAACGTTTACTCCTGTATACCATTTTCCTCCTGCTCATTCCTGTGAATGCTTTCTCTTCGCATATCATTGGCGGCGAAATCTGGTATGACTACCTGGGTGGAAATCAATACCGGATTCACATTGCGTTGTATCGTGACTGCGCTTCGACCGGTGCGGAATATGACAATCCGTTGAGTTTAGGGATTTTTAATTCGAGCAATCAATTGGTAACCGAAGTCAGTGTTCCTTTTCCGGGAAGCACGAATCTGCCGGTCGTTTTCAATAATCCGTGCGTTACACCACCTTCGGGAATTTGTGCCGAACGCGCAATTTACACAACCATTATCACGCTTCCTCCTACTCCTGGAGGATATACAGCTGCTTACCAGCGTTGTTGCCGCGGTCCGAATGTGACCAACCTCAACAATCCCGACGATACCGGTTTAACACTTTCGACTTTTATCACAGGTACCGACTCGAATGCGTTGATCAACAGCAGTCCGAGATTTGCGAATTACCCGCCGCTGGTATTGTGTAACAACGAAGATTTGAATTTCGACCATAGCGCTACCGATCCTGACGGAGACAGTTTGGCGTATGAATTGGTGACACCTTTCGCCGGAGCAAGCGGTTTTAATCCTGCTCCTGCCCCGCCACCTGCGCCAAATTATCCTTTTGTAAGCTGGTCAGGAGGTTTTAACGCTGCTGTGCCACTTGGAGCAGGATCTACAACAACAATAGATCCTGTAACCGGAGAATTGTTTGTAGATGCCAACAATCTTGGTTTGTACGTAGTCGGAATCCGGGTAAAAGAATACCGCAACGGTGTGCAGATCTCTTCCACTACCCGCGACTTTCTGTTCCGAGTGGTGAATTGTATTGTGGAATTACAAGCGGTTGTTACCGACCAGGAAAATTCTCCCGGATTTGTTTCGTACTGCCAGGGATTGACTTTTACGTTTGATAACCAAAGCTGGGGCGGACAAAGTTACGCCTGGGATTTTGGTGTTGCGGGCATCACAACTGATGTCAGCACTGCGTTTGAACCGACTTACACTTTTCCTGCTCCTGGAACGTATAATATTACATTGATTGTGAATCCGGGATGGCCGTGCAGCGATACAACCGTGATGCCATTTATTTTTAACAATCCGCTGGAAGTTGATTTCACCCACGACGATTCACTTTGTTTCATAGACAATTCGGTTGATTTTGCCGGGCAAATTCTGGCAGGAAGCCCTAATGCAACCCTTACGTGGGATTTCGGTCCGAATGCTTCCATTCCTTCTGCAACCGGCACCAATGTAAACGACGTGCATTTTAATGTAGGTGGTTCTCACCCGGTAAAACTGGTTGGTACGTTTGGAATTTGTTCCGATTCGATTACACACCCCGTATTCATTTTACCAGAACCTATCGCAGCATTTAACCTGCCGGTGAATTATGAATGTAACGGACTCACGCACACCTTTGACAATGCTTCTCAGGGTTCGACGAGCTATGAATGGGATTTTGGCGTTGTGGGAATTACCACGGATGTCAGCACTGATTTTGAACCGACGTTTACGTTTCCAACTTCGGGAACGTATATTGTTACGCTGATTTCTTCCGTTTCGGCAGGATGTTCGGATACGATCCAGCAATCATTTACGGTTTATGAACCGCTCAGCGCGGCGTTTACACACAATGATTCACTGTGTATTACCAACAACAGTTTCAACTTTGTGGGTGATGTAAGCGGTCCTTCGATCACAACGTATTCCTGGAATTTCGGCCCGAATGCCAATCCGTCAACCGCAACAACGCTGGATGTTTCGAATGTGGTTTACAACCAGGCAGGGCAATTCAACGTGACACTTACCGCAAGTTTCCTTCAATGCAGTGAAACCGCAAGTTCAACGGTATTTGTTTTCCGGGAACCGACCATCAATTTTGGCTTGGTGAATGGCTTGCAATGCGTTCCGTTCCCGGCACAGTTTATTGATTCATGTACGTCTGACACACCATTATTTTACTTGTGGGATTTCGGTGATGGTAGTACTTCCACGCTTGCCAATCCGATGCACGTGTATACCGAACCGGGACAATATCCGGTGACGCTGCAGGTTCATACACTCGAGGGCTGCGTTACAACGCTTGTGCTCACACGCAACGACCTCATCAATGTGCATCCGCTACCGGTTTCTGCTTTCACGTTAAATCCACCGACGACCGATATTTGTCATTCGGAGATTTCTTTTACCGATCAGTCGCAGGGCGCTATTTCGGTGTGGTATAATTTCGATGATACGAACGAAACCATTAAAGAATCGCCGACTTCTGACCTGGATGATCCTGTGTATCTGTACCTAACTTCGGGAACACATTACCCGGTGCAGATTGCGACCAATGAGTTTGGCTGTAAGGATACAAGCCATCAGCAAGTGATCATTGAGCCGTTTACGGTGTACATTCCGAATGCGTTTACCCCGGATGGCAACGATTACAACAACACGTTCTACGCCAAATCGTACCTCGATGCTTCAGAATGGGAAATGCGCATTTTCAACCGCTGGGGCGAATTATTGTTTACTTCTCACGACCAGTATGAAGAATGGGACGGTAAATACAAAGGCGAACTGGTTCCTTCTGGTGTTTATACCTATGTGGTGAAATACATGCCTTGTTCGGTGTGGGAAGGTGAACAAAAACTGACCGGACACGTGAATGTTTTACGGTAGTTTTTTGAGTTTCCAAACTCATGAAACTTAATCAACTTAAAAACTCACTCATCCTGCCAGCTAAGTCCAACGATATTGTTCATTTCAGTATAATACGCATTGGCCGTCGTGATTCGTTTAATGAATCCCTTTTTATCGATTCGTATTTTCACTTCATCTTCTTTCTCCAGTTTACCGTGAACCATTCTCGGTTCTGCTTCAAAATCGATCAAATTAAATGTTCGTTTTGAACCGGAAGGCACAATCCATTCATTGACCAGGATTTTTCTTTTAGAATGGTATTCCCATAAGTTAACAAAAACGCGTTCATTCAACAACAACTCTGCTCCGTTTCCGATGGAATCTTTAATGTACGTATGCTGTATAGAATCTGTTTTTGTGAGATAATATCCTACTCTTTCACTGCAATTCTCTGTTAAATTCAAATAACGTTGATAACTGGCACTATCCTTTCCGTTATGCAAAGTCCACCATTCAGCTATCTTGTCATTTGAATCCAAACGCACAATATTTCTTTTGGAAGTAGATTTTCCACGGTTCACCACAATCGTATCTTTCACCAAATATCCCGATGAATCTTCATAACCTGACCAATCCCAATCGGTATATCGATCTTTAAATACATAACAGGCAGTTAATCTATTTCCTCTTTTGAGATACAATTGATTACTGGAAATTTTCACACTTGATTCCACCACTTTTTCGCGGTAAATTGAATCGTTCAATTTCTCATAACTGTAAACGACATAGTCTCCATGGTCGTCCGTGATTCCCAACCGAAGTTTTTTACCCGGTTGTTCATTCAGTACCAGCTGTTGTTGCAGCGCCCATTCTGTGATCAGGGACTTACTCAGACTTGGATGGGAATCGTCTTGTGCGAAAACACTGACAAGGCATTCAGTAAGGCAGAGGAGCAAAAAACAGATTCGAATCATGGTATGAGGATGAAAATATTGCTGAAATTAGAAATGGATTTTATGATTACAACCCAAAATAAGTTAAGAAGTTACGTGAGTTGAACAGTTGAGCCGTTTTTATGTTTTGTAAGTTCACTCAATTAACTTAAAAAAAACTCAATTAAACTTACTCGCCATCGTCCAGCCCAGAACTGTTGCGCGCTGTTTCGCCAATTCGGCTTTTTCGCCTTCGAATAACTGATCCACGGTTTCATGGAACAATTTCACCCAGTGATCAAACAATACTTTGTTCAGCTTCATGCTAGCGTGTTTTTCCGTAACATTGGTTGTATAACCAGGTCCATCCAGCAAGACAAAACTCCAGAAATGCACCATTTTCGGTAAATGTTCCACAAAATTGAGGTGCGCGAAAAACGGCGCGAGTTGTTCGTCTTTGAGAATCGCCGTGTAAAAGGTGTCTACCAATAATTCGATGTCTTTTATCTTTTCTATTGCTTTCATCCCTTGAATTTGCTCAAAAATAGACATAACTGTGCAGGAAATTTCTGATAAGAATCAGTTTTAGGTTTACCTTTTTCAACTTTCGGGTAATCTGTGGCTACTAACGTTAGTTTCTTTTAAAAAGACCGGTTCTCTTGATTCCGGAAGCGGAATCCTTATACCTCACCCATGTTAAGTTATAAACTTATATTTGCAGCCAGGTATGAAATATATACTTTGTATTTTTTTTATCGGTTTATTTTATGCGGTTGCTTTCTCAGGCCTTTCTCCCAAAAATCAGAAGGCAATTGATTCCTTATATCCGATTGCAACCAATATTGAAAATCCTGTTGAAAGCAGGTTGGGAGCATACAACAGGTGTTGTTGGTTGTCAGCCTACCAGGATTACAATCTTTGCCTGAAAATTAGTTCTGAGTATTACGACCTGACAGTAAAATACCAGAATGTTGAACGGCAGATTACAGCGCTCCATTTTAAAGGTTACGCCTGTATGATGTTGGGCGAATTGGATTTATCCGAAAGTTGCTTTGAGCTGGCATTAAACCTGGCCAGGCAACACAACCTAAGTTATAAGACAGCTGAAGCCTATGGCGATTTAGGTAACCTGATGGTCAAAAAAGGTGATGTGAAATTAGCGCTGAAATATCATTTGCTGAGCGATAGCATTGCTGAAAAGCACAATCTAAACGTGCCCAGAGCCAGGGCAAAGATAAATCTCGGAGAAATTTACGAGAATAAAGGCCAGTACAAAAAAAGCCTCCATCTCTTTAAAGTTGCCTTGGCTATTTGCGAAAAGAACGCTCTCGGAGGATACAAATCTTCGATCCATGAAAAATTGGGGGATGTTAATTGTTCGATAAAGGAATTCGATAAAGCAATGGAAGAGTATCATATATCTCTTTATTTATCGAAAAAAATAACCAATGTAAACCGTCAGATAAGTGCCATGCAGAAATTAGGAAACCTGCATTTTGATTTGGCTCATTTGGATAGTGCATTGATTTACTTTCAAAAAGCCATTGATCTTTCCCGGAAAAATGAAATAATGGATTATGAGGCTTCACTTCTGACTTCGTATGCGCGTTATTTCATGGCGAAAGGTGATTTGAATGAGGCACGAATTAAAATTGAGGAATCGATTCATTTGTTCAACGCCAGTGAGTTATATATAGGCAGAGATCAGGCTTATTTCTATGCAGGGGAAATTTATTACAAATTAAAATTGCAACCCCTGAGCAATAAAGCCTTGCTTCATAGTTTCGAGCTTGCTGAAAAATCAGGAAACCTGTTGATTAAGGAAAAATCGTGTAAACTATTGGCTCAACTGTATAAAGACATCGGAGAATACGAAAAATCGGTTGAATTTTATGAAAAGTATATTTCTTATAAAGATCAACGAAGAGGACAGGATGAAGTAAATGAAGTCCTGAAGTTTAATATTCAATCTGAATTTCTCCAAATCAATCTTACAGACAGTCTCAACAGGCAAAAGGAAGTGGAATTACTGAACCTGGAACATGAACGGTTTAAAGAAGGCGAAAGCACAAAATCCATCCTTTTTTACATCGGGATTGGTGTATTGCTACTTGTTTTGGCATTCACCATCTATTCCTTGCTGATCAGAAGAAAACGCGCCTTTGAGTTAAAGCATAAAAACACCATCATAACGGAAGCGCTTCATACCAAAGAGATTCTGCTCAAAGAAGTTCACCATCGGGTGAAGAATAATATGCAGGTAGTATCGTCTTTACTGATGCTTAAATCGAGAAGCACGACCGATGAATCAGCCAAATCGGCTTTAATAGACAGTCAAAAGCGGATCGATTCCATGCTGCTCGCACATCAGAAAATGTACCGGAACAACAATTTCGAGGAAATTGAAATCACGGAGTATGCTCTTGATATCTTTAAGATGCTGCTCGACCCGGTAGAAGGAAAAGACGACGTGTTTAAGATTGAGGGCGCTAAACATGTTTTATTGAAAGTCGAAAAAGCACAGGTACTTGGATTCGTCATTCACGAGCTCGTGACAAATAGTATCAAATATGCCTGGCCGGATAACCGATTAAAATCGATTGTTCTTTCCTTTGAAGAAACAGAAAACGAGGTCTGTCTTCATTATGCCGATAATGGCATTGGATTATCGAATGATATTGATCTTACGTCCATCAAATCATTTGGACTGAAAATGATCCATTCCCTCATCAGGAATCAGCTGGGAGGAACAATTGAACTGGAAAAAAGAGAAGGATTAATGATGAAAATAACATTCGCAAAATGAGCCAACGAAAAATAGTCATTGTGGAGGATGATGTTTTTATTGCAGAACAGCTCAACGCCATTTTGACCGATCTTGGATACCTGGTAACCGGCATGGCTACTTCCAAAGAAACAGCTCTTGAGATCATTGATCAGCATCCTCCCGACATGGTGCTGTTGGATATTAAAATGCATGGTGCCAACCAGGGCTTCGGAATAGCACACCATTTAAATCAACATTCGAAAATACCGTTCATTTTTGTTACTTCCTTCTCTGATAATAACACTGTTGCCGAAGCGTCTTTATTGAAACCTTTAGCCTATATCGTAAAACCGTTCAATGAAAGAGACATCTACACTACCCTGGAAATTGCATTTTCAAATCGCACCAAACAGCAACAGTTTCTGACACTCAATTCCGATGATGGCAGGTTCAATATTCCTCTCATGGATATTCTTTGGATCAAAGCCGATGATAAGTACCTGGAAATACAAACTGCCGCTAAAAAACACTTGCATCGCTCTACCTTGAGTGAGGTATCGAATTTATTGAACCCTCACACATTCTGCCGGGTTCATCGATCCTACATTATCAACTTGAATCACGTTACTTATTTTAAGGGAAGTCGCCTCAAAATAGAGCAATTTGAAATTCCTGTTTCCCGTTCTTTTCTTGCGGAGTTTAAATCGAAATTCGAACAACTTTAAGCACCTGTTTCAATTTGTACCGAATCGTTTTCTGTTAAATCTGAGTTGTTGAATCGCACAACAAATCCGATCATTTTTTCCCCCTTAACATGTCATTCACGCCGCCAAAAATGCAGCTCACGACATTTTTCTTTTCGTTACTGAACTATTCGTTAATGTTGCCGCGAACATTAATAAAAAAGTACAATGAGGAAACACGTATTGACTTGTTGTTCAATCTTTGTTCTTATTGCTGCGAATGCCCAGGAAGTCGTTTCGACCCAGGGAGATTCTTATTCAAACGCAAGCGGAAACATCGATTTTACAATAGGTGAGGTGGTCATTAACACTGCCTCAAACGGGAGTAATGATCTTACACAAGGATTTCATCAAACTAACTGGAACTTTTTAGGAACTGAGGATCATGATCCGGCTTATGAAGTAACCATTTTTCCTAACCCGACACAAGATCAGTTGAATATCAGAACCAACTCTTTCGAGAATGTGATCTGCTCTTTTTATGATGCAGAGGGGAAACTCGTTTTGCAGAGCAATCTTACTGCAGAACAAACTTCTATTCCGGTAAGCCAATTGGCTACGGGAAGCTATTCGCTGATCTTAAACAATGGAACACAAAACATCAAAACGATTAAACTTATTAAAACGCATTAGTAATGAAAAAATTAATAGTATCGCTTATTGCCATCACAACAATCTCATTAAGCTCACTTGCTCAGGCACCCGAAGGTTTTAAATACCAAGCGGTTGTCAGAGATGCGGCAAATATCATTTTAGACAACCAGGCAGTTGGTATGCGCATGACGATCCAACAGGGAAGTATCGGTGGTACGGCTGTTTATACCGAAACATTTACTGCAACCACAAACGCTTACGGGTTGGTGAACCTTGAAATCGGAACAGGTGTTAGTGCAGATGATTTAGCAACGATAGATTGGTCAAACGGACCTTACTTTATCGAAACGGCTATTGACGTAGCAGGTGGTGTTTCATACGTAGTAATGGGAACCAGTGAATTACTAAGTGTTCCTTATGCTTTGTACGCAAAAACGGCAGAAAACGTTTTGAATGATCAGGTAGATGATGCTGATGCTGATCCTGCAAATGAAATTCAGGACATTACATTGACCGGAACCAATCTTGCGATCTCTGACGGATCTACCATTGACTTATCTGTTATCGATACACAACTGGATGAAACTGCGGTTGATGCGTTTGTAGCAAACAACGGTTATATCACTAATCCGGATGATGCAGATGCTGATCCTGCAAATGAAATTCAGGACATCACATTGACCGGAACCAATCTTACGATCTCTGACGGATCTACAATTGACTTATCTGTTATCGATACACAACTGGATGAAACTGCAGTTGATGCGTTTGTAGCAAACAACGGTTATATCACCAATCCGGATGATGCAGATGCTGATCCTGCAAATGAAATCCAGGACATTTCGTTGGCTGGAACAAACCTTACGATCTCTGATGGTTCTACAATTGACTTGTCGGTGATTGACACGCAATTGGATGAAACTGCGGTTGATGCGTTTGTAGCAAACAACGGTTATATTACCAATCCGGATGATGCAGATGCTGATCCTGCAAATGAAATCCAGGACATTTCGTTGGCTGGAACAAACCTTACGATCTCCAGTGGGGCTACACTAGATTTATCCGGTATTAATGCTCCGGTTGATTATGAAACGTTTGCTGTTGCCACCGGCGAAAACTGGATTGATGGTAAACCCATCTATAAACGTACGTTTGTAAAAAGCGGAACTGAATTCCCGAATTGGTCACTCATGTCTGGGGCTTTTTATGAAACAATCATTGACTATGAATGCAAAGTCATTGGTACGAATCCAACACCCGCAATGACCATTATTAATAGTCCGTACGTTATTTTAAGTACAGATTATCCGGGATCAGGAGGCTGGTTGGTTTTGTCAAACATTAACCAGGCTCAAAATATACTAGTAGGTTCTACGATAACCGTTTATTACACAATACCATAATCGCAATACTAAATCAATTCACGTTAGTTAGCAGTACGGGGGGAAGGTTACTTCTCCCCTTTTTTTTGTGAATTTAGATCAGGATTCCGGGAATCTATTCCTTAAACCAACCGGAATACATCACATAATTATTGGCGATGCGCTGTACTTCGCCAGCGAATAGTTCCGGTGAAAGCGTTTTTACTTTTTTGGCGGGAATTCCGGCATAAATACTCCAGGATTCAACGCGTGTATTTTCCAGTAATACAGCCCCTGCCGCAATAATACAATTTGCTTCGATGTAACAATTATCCATCACAATGGCGCCCATTCCAATGAGCACATTGTCTTCAACAGTACAGCCGTGGACCAGCGCATTATGTCCAACCGAAACATTGTTTCCCAAAACCGTTTTGGTTTTTTCGTAGGTGCAATGAATCACCGCGCCGTCCTGGATATTGACCTGGTTTCCCATGCGAATGGAATTTACATCACCGCGTATGACAGCGTTGAACCACACCGAACAACGATCACCCATGATCACATCACCCACCACTGTTGCGTTTTCTGCCAACCAAACGTCAGCACCAAATTGAGGTTCGATTCCCCTGCACGATTTCACAAGCGCCATTTGTTGTTTTTTAGAATCTAAAATTACCAATCCTGAAGGAGAATTATCAATTATGAATGATTAATTATCAAGTGGGCCTACTTCACTTTATAATTCATAATTAAATTGTAACCTCGTTGATTTCGCGCCGTATATGCGAAATCAATACCTGGATGTTACATTATGAGAAAAACAAACAAACTTCTGGCGATTATACTGATACCTACCCTGCTTGTACAATCGTGCGTAGTTTCCGGACCCAAATACACACGCGTGGAAAAGGTAATGGAACTCAGTCCCGGAATGAGTTTGCAAACGGTAAATGCCAAACTGGGCATCAAACCTTACGATATTTACATCTACGATTCCACGGGTAACCATTCCTACATTTACAAGTACCGCACCACTGACAGAAAAACGGTTCCTTTCCTGCTGAAAGATACCAACGGCCGAAAATCGTTGGGTAAATACATGGACCTGGTTGCATATTATGATTCAACCAATATTGCTTACCGCTTCGAATCGAAACCAACCGATTCCAAACTGGATGAAAAACGGCTGAATGTGAATACAATCGTTACCATTATTACGGTGATTGTGCCAACGGTGCTGGTTTATTTGGGAATACAGAAAGAACAAAGCGAATAAAGAATTGGAAATAGTAGGGGGCAACTCGCGAGTCGCCCCCTACTATTTCCAATTCAACAACTCCATCTCAGCAGAAACCGCCGAAGCATAGCGCAATTGCAGTGAACGAATGATTTTTTCCATGGCGCCCCAATTCGAATGACGGTAAGCACTCAGCGCAATGATTGATCTTCCTGGTGAATGTCCTGCCTCGTTTACAATCCGTTTAAAAGAACCGGTTTTATCCGGAAACGTACGCTTATAATTTTCGGGAATGAGTGTATACCCGGTGTTGGCATCTACCATGCGCATGAGCATATCCAGATTTCCTCCGGCGTAATTCCAGTCGTCTGATTGCTGATCGGCCAGCGAACAGAAATGCATCATCTGGGTGCGAAGGCAATTTCCTTTTGTCAGCAACCACGGGTGCAGTTCCTGTAATTCGTTAACAGTAATTCGATCATAATTCCAATCGTTGAGATACGCCACAATTTCTTCACTGTAAAGTGGAATGGTTCGCCATTTGGTTGTTTCTACCGGCCCGGCAAGAATGGCTAAATCAATTTTACGCGTTTCCAGTGCCTCCAATAATTCTTCCGTTCGATATTCCTCGATGTGCAACTTGGTTGTTGGTAGTACTTGTTGCCATTCGGCGAAAGAATCCTGCAACATGTAACAGGCAATTGTCGGAATAATTCCTACACGTAAACGATCCTGATAGGTTCCTGCAAACTGTGTGGTAAGTGTTGAAACAGCTTCCAGTTCTCCCTGAATCTGACGAAGAATCGGAATGAGTTCCTGCCCGAAATCAGTCAACTCCAACGGCGAAGCATCACGTTGAAAAATCACGAACCCCAACTGCTCTTCCGCTTTTTTGATTTGCATGGAAAGCGTAGGCTGAGTGACAAAACAATTTGCCGCTGCCTTACTAAAACTTCCTGTTTCGGCCAATGCCAGGATATAAGCGAGTTGCTGAGTGGAAACCATATCAATATTACTTATCGAAATATAAAATTAATCAATAATATTTATAACAGAGCACTCGTATCTTTGTACGCAAAAAACAACGACGATGGAAACTCAAACAGCATATATCACACAACTCAACAGATTATTGGCCACGTACCAGATCCATTACCAGAATATCCGTGCATTGCACTGGAATATTAAGGGCTCTCATTTTTTTGAATTGCATTTGAAATACGAAGAATTGTACACGCGTACACTAGTGATCATTGACGATTTGGCCGAACGGATTCTCACCCTTGGATCAGCACCGCTTCACCGCTTTGCAGATTACCTGCGCGAGAGCAGCATTGCCGAAAATGAAACCATTTCTGACGGTAAAGAAGGAATGCGTTATTTACTTCATGCACAGCAAACATTACTGCAACTGGAGCGCGAGTTGCTTTCGCTTTCAGATAAACTGGGCGACGAAGGCACCAACTCGCTGATGAGTGATTTATTACGCGAAAAAGAAAAAACGAATTGGATGTTTAATGCCTGGTTAAACAACTAATTCCGATGAATGCCTACATTTGTAGCAAAATAAGTAATACCAATTATTCAATATAAAACAACAAACATGTCAGTATTAGTAGGAAAAAAAGCCCCTTCATTCTCTGCAGAAGCAGTAATAAACGGTAAGGAAATCGTTGAAAATTTCTCATTGGACCAATACATCGGGAAAAATCCGGTTGTGTTTTTCTTTTACCCGAAAGATTTTACGTTCGTATGTCCATCGGAATTGCACGCTTTTCAAGCTGCTTTAGGAGAATTTGAAGCACGCGGAGCAAAAGTGGTTGCTTGTTCAACCGACACGCCCGAGTCTCACTGGGGATGGTTACAAGTTCCTAAAAACAAAGGCGGAATCGAAGGAATCACCTACCCGATTGTTGCCGACACAACAAAAATCATTTCAGAAGCATTCGGTGTTTTGGCCGGTGAATACGAATATGATATGGAAGGTGGTTTGGTTGCCAGCGGACCTATGATCGCTTACCGCGGATTGTTCCTGATCAACAAGGAAGGTACGGTCATGCATCAGGTGGTAAATCACTTCCCGTTGGGAAGAAACGTTGACGAAGCCATCCGTATGGTAGATGCGTTGCAATTCCATGAAGAAAACGGTGAAGTTTGTCCGGCAAACTGGTCAAAAGGACAAGAAGGAATGAAAGATACATTTGAAGGTGTAGCCCAATATATGTCGGCTAACTAATTTTCATCAATTAATATTATTAGAAAAGCCTTCCTCGAAAACGAGGAAGGCTTTCTTCATTTTAACCAAACAGTACTTTCAATAAAAAAACAGTACGAAGTTACGCTCTTATTACCTCAGGTATAAATACCTGTTAACACAAATCACGTAAAAACACTTGTTCCATTAATTCCTAAATCAAATAAGTTTGATGAATGAAAAAAATTCTATATTTGGAAACAACAAATAAAATTGATGCTATTCACTTTGATGCTATTCATAAAAACTACTCTACTGAAACTACCGAAATTCGTGCTTTCACCGGAATTGATTTATTGAACCGTAGACAAAGAGCTATTCATTTTTATCACTATTTGTAAACTTTAAACAATTAATAACTATGTCTACAGAACCATTTGTTGGTGAGGTAAAATTGTTGGGATTCCAATTCCCCCCTTTAGGCTATTCACTATGCCAGGGGCAGACTATGTCTATTGCGGAATACACAGCTTTGTTTGCACTCATCGGAACTACTTACGGTGGTAACGGCACTACCACTTTTAACCTGCCAGACTTACAAGGACGTGTTCCTATCGGTCAGGGTCAAGGTCCAGGATTGCCTGACTACACCATTGGTGAAGAAGCAGGATCGCCTACAGTTACATTAACTTCTGCTAATTTACCTGCGCATATTCATACGGTAAATTCCATGAGGGTAGCTCTTAAAGTCAATAACGCAATCGCGGATAGTGGTACTCCTTTAGAAGGCTACCCTGGTACTTCAGGCACCAATGTTTGGGCTGAATCGGCAACTACCGGAGCAACTATGGCAGCTGATGGTGCTGTTGTATCGGGAAGTACCGATATCACAGGTTCAAACATGCCGGTTAGTATTACTAACCCTTATTTGGTGTTGAATTACTCAATTGCTATTGAAGGAATTTTCCCAAGTCGAAATTAATTTTAATAAAAACATTTTAAAAAATAAAGATTATGTCTACAGAACCATTCATCGGAGAAGTAAAATTATTGGCTTTCCAGTTTGCCCCAAAAAGTTACCAGTTATGTGCTGGTCAAATTCTAGCCATTGCGTCTAACACTGCATTGTTTTCCTTATTAGGAACAACTTATGGTGGTAACGGATCAACGACTTTCGCTTTGCCGGATTTACAAGGCCGTATGCCAATCGGACAAGGAACAGGGCCTGGATTGCCATCACACAGTATGGGGGAAGTTTCGGGTTCGCCAAGTGTTAGCCTAATGACTTCAAACATGCCAGCCCACGTTCATACGGTTAATAACGTGCGGGTTTCACTTAAAGCGAATAGCGCAATTGCGGATAGCGGTACTGCTTTGGATGGTTATCCTGGTACTTCAGGCACAAACGTTTGGGCCGAGTCGGCAACTGCTGGTGCATTTATGGCACCTGATGAAGCTGTTGTGAGCGGTACAACCGATATCACAGGTTCAAACATGCCAATTGGTATTATGAACCCGTACCTTGTAATGAACTATTCAATTGCTATCTACGGTATTTTTCCAAGTCGTAATTAATTAACATTTAATTCATATCATTTAAGGAAGCATCTAATGTAGATGTTTCCTTATTTGTTCTATTTCAAACCATGCCAAAAATAGGAGTTCTTTTACCCCGGTCAAGTTATTACGATATGATCGGTTTTGACATTCACGAGGGTTTACGTAGCGGACTAGCTCAAGCCGGGCGTGAAGATATACGAATTATAACCGAGAACATTGGTTTTGGAGCCGACAAAAATTCAGTTTACCGGGCCGCGGAACGGATGCTTTTGGACGAAAACATAGCTGTAGTATTTGCTTACCTTACTCAACGTTCTGCCCAGCTTTTACGTCCGTTGTTTATGGCTGCCAATCGTTTATTAATTGTATTGGATGCGGGTGCCAACCTTCCCCAGGAATGGCCCACCACTCCTAATATTCTTTACCATTCGTTGCACAATTCACTTGGTGCTTGGTTGAGTGGAAAAATGGCTGTTCAGGATGGGTATTCTGAAGGTGGAATGGTGACGGGATATTATGATGGCGGATATCTGCATACAGCTGCTATTACCTTCGGTTTTCAACAAAATGGCGGAGCTATAGCCTTCAATCATGCAACAGGGTATGTTAAAGAGGACTTCTCAATGACGCCCTTACTGGATTTCCGGGCAGAAAAACCTGATTCGTGTTTATTATCCCTTTTTAGTGGTGATTTTAACGAATGGTTTTTTCGCGATTTAAATGAAGTTTATTCAACCAATTGCCCTCCTGTTTATTTGGCACCGTTCAGTTTCGAGGAAATGATGCTTGAAAAAGCAGAATACCCCGGAGAGCGTGTTCAGGGCGTCGCCAGTTGGTCAAGTGAATTGGAGAATGCTGCTAACAAACAATTTTGTGAAGTCCTTACCGATTCGGGTAAAACTCCCAACTTATTCAGCCTCCTGGGTTGGGAAGCTGCTTCACTGGCCATATTTGCTTTGGAAGCAATGGAAACAAACAAAAATAATGGCCGGGCAGCTACAGAAACATTAAAGTCCAAGACATTTGAATCTCCAAGAGGAATGATTCGTTTTCACGATGCCAGCAATACTACATTGGCACCAATGTATAAAGCAAAAGTGGTGAATAACGGAAACAACTTCTGTAAACTGGTTATTCAGGAAGAATTAACTGATATCGCTTTAGCATATGATGAGCTATTTGCATTGAATCTTGACGGTGCTATTTCAGGATGGTACAATAGCTATACCTGCAACTGATGGAAAACCAACCGAGAATAGTTTTGATGTGCGGTGGTCCGTTTGCTTATCGAGGTCTTTCTGCATTGGCATACGAAAAATACCTTGCCGGAGTTGTAATCGGCACGAAAGAAACACATGTCTCCAACTTGCTCCGGCAAGAATGTGAGCAATCGTCTGTGCCGTTTTTAAACATCAACGGAAGCTCGGAAATTGAGAATTTAATCGAATGGTTAGAAGAAATTAAACCGGATGCTGTTTTCTGTATTTGTTTTCCTTACTTGATTCCTGCCCGATTGATTCGGAATGAAACAATTAAATTCATTAACTTTCATACAGGGCCGTTACCTTCTTACAGAGGTCCTATGCCCATTTTCGAAGTTATTCGAAGAGGTGAAAAAGAAACTGCCATGTCTGTTCATTTCATGACGGAATCATATGACACCGGTTCAGTGATTTATGCTGAAACACTTCCGATAACAAAGACTGACACTTTTACCTCACTTGCCTTAAAGCTTTCTGAACGTTGTGGAATTATGGTATCGAATATGGCTGAAATGCTTCAATTCAGCAGCAGCATTCCTTCTGAAGTACAAGATCAAAGCGAGGCTACATTCTATCCTTTTCCTGATGTTAAAGAACTTAAAATAGATTGGGATACAATGTCTGCTGAAAAGATCATTGCATTGATTAATGCTTGTAACGGATGGAATAATGGGGCCATTACTTCTTTTAAGGATAATGAGCTTCATTTAATTACTGTGTCCCCGGAACCATTGGCTGAAACCAGACAATATACTCCAGGAACCATTATTGAACTTTTTAGTGATGGTTCGGCAGATATCGCTTGTATTGGTGAACAAAAAATAAGAGTGTGCCAGTTAGGTACCGAAGATGGCCTTTACAGTTTTGATTTCCTCAAACAATTGGGCCTTAAAATGGATGAAGTTTTGGGTAGTTCAATAAATTTAAACTAAATTTGAAAAACCACTCATTATTAAGCCTTTGACGGATGGAAAATCGGCGTAATGAAAACTGAATAAGTTATGAGAATTAAACTACTTTCGCTTGTCTTATTATCCTTTACAAATCTTGGGGTTTCGCAGACTCAGTTTTGGAGTGATGACTTCGAGGATGCCGGGTCACCAAGCAGCGGAAGCAGAACTCCAAGCTCCACTTTTAACGCCAGCAACGAACGTTACTTTGATCGTGTCACCACCGCCCAAACAAATTGGACTACAGTTATAAGCGGTGTTGTTGGTTCAAAGTTTTTTGGGGGTTCCGACATTGATAATATAACAGGACAGAACACCCAATCTCACCACCAAAGTGTGACTTGGTCTTCCATAAACATTTCAGGTAAAACCGGACTTTCGTTCAGTGGTTTGTTTGCAATCGGAAATGTAACAGGTTTCGATCACTTTCCGGGTAGTTCTCCTATTGACTATATGCTGGTAGAATACAGAATTGACGGTGGTGCCTGGACAAGTATTCTTCGCTTTTTTCCTAACGTTCCTAACGGTAACGGTCCATTGGCCCTCGAAACAACGGGTGATTCACTTGCACAAGGAGAAGGTACTGCATTAGGAGGCACATTTGCACAATTTTCAGGAAATATTGTCGGAACGGGCACTTTACTGGATTTGCGTTTCAAATGCCTGGCGAACGGAACAACTTTTGAAGAAGTCGGTGGAGATAATTTCAGACTATTTTACACGACCGCGTTACCAGTAACAATTTCCTCATTTACATCATCATGTGAAGATAAAAATGAAGTCATTTCCTGGGTTTCCGAATCAGAAAGTCGATTTGATCATTATGAACTGGAATCATCTGCGGATTTAAACCAATTTAAGTCGGTTGCTATAATTCCTGCAATTGGAGAATCTACCGAGGCTCAAAACTACCAATATGTAATTCCGGAAAAAACATCACGCAACGATTTAACCTACTATCGCCTCAAAATGGTGGATCAGGACGGTACCTTCAAGACACTTGAACCGATAAGTGGAAGTCGTTGCGATATGGATGCAATATCAGATTTACTGAATTCATATACTTATCAGGATCAAAAACTCATTCTATTCCTAAAGGAACAAAATCTATCCATTGAATTACTTACGGTCACAGGGCTATCTATTCTTAAATCGGAAAGCACTCTGGAACAAAATGAACTAACGATTCCTTTATCTTATTCATCGCAAAAAATAGTGCTATTAAAAATCAGCAATCAAGACCAATCAAAAACTATAATACATCGTTTATTTTTATGGTAAAAACAACTAAACGCTTGGTTCATAAATCTTTTTCTATGATCAAGATTGACTTTATAAAATGAAAAATTAATTTAAAATCGGTAAACTTGTACTCAATAATCACAACTATATATGAAAAGTAAAAACTATTACCTTGTCGTCTTACTATTATTGGTTTGTTTCAAAGGCTTATCACAGACCCAATTCTGGAGTGATGACTTTGAAGATGCAGGATCTCCAAGTTCAGGATCCAGAACACCCTCAAGCACTTTTAATGCCAGTCTCGAACGTTATTTTGACCGGGTTACTACCGCTCAAACAAGCTGGACTACTACCATTAGTGGTGTTTCCGGATCAAAGTTCTGGGGTGGTGCTGATATTGATAATATTAGCGGCCAGAATACACAATCTCATCACCAAAATGTGGCTTGGTCATCTATCAATATTTCCGGGAAAACCGGGCTTTCATTTAGTGGATTATTTGCAAACGGAAATATAACAGGTTTCGATCATTTCCCGGGTAGTTCTCCTATTGACTATATGCTGGTAGAATACAGAATTGATGGTGGTGCATGGAACAGCCTAGTTCGTTTCTTTCCGAATGTGGCAAACGGTAATGGTGCCCTTGCTCTTGAAACAACAGGTGATTCATTGGCTCAGGGAGAAGGAGCAGCTTTGACCGGTACTTTTACAGAATTTACGGCCAATATTCCCGGAACAGGTACCCTCTTGGATCTGCGTTTTAAATGCCTGGCCAATGGCACCTCCTTTGAGGAGGTTGGTGTTGATTTATTGCGCCTCTTCGAAGCACCAGCCTGCACCAACCCAACAATCACAACCCCTCCTTCAAGTACAAGTGTTTGTGTTACAGGAAATACTTCGTTTACCATTGCCGCTACCGGAGCTACCGGCTATCAGTGGCAGGTAAATACAGGTTCCGGATTTGGAAATATCACCAATGGTGGTGTCTACTCAAACGCAACTACGGCAACACTTAATATTACCGGTGCTACTGCTATAATGAGCGGTTATTTATACCGATGTCTTGCTACCTCGGGTGGTGGTGCGTGTAGCACAACTTCATCTCAGGCAACACTGACTGTTTCCAATCCGTCTCTTACGGCTAATTCTCAAACAAACATTGCCTGTTTCGGTGGAAATACCGGAGCGGCTACAGTGAATGCTGCAGGTGGGGGTATTTCGCCTTATACGTATGACTGGACACCGGGAACCCCAACAGGTGACGGAACAACTTCCGTTACAGGACTTACTGCCGGAACATGGACGTGTACCGTAACCGACAATATCGGTTGTACGGCAAGTGTAAACTTTAATATTACCCAAGTTGCGGCTATTGTAGTCACTCCGAATACACAAAGCAATGTTTCCTGCTTTGGTGGATCAAACGGTACGGCAAGTATCAATACACCAACTGGTGGTCTTGGTGGTTATTCGTATAACTGGACACCGGGTAACCCGACAGGTGACGGAACAGTTTCAGTAACAGGACTCACAGCCCAGACATACACTTGTACTGTAAGTGATGGCCTTGGTTGTACAAAAACCCAAAACTTTACCATTACAGCACCACCGGCTCTTGTTGTAACCCCAAGTTCACAAACCAATGTGTCTTGCTTTGGCGGAAGTAACGGCGCTGCCAGTATCAATACCCCAACAGGTGGTGCAGGTGGTTATACATACAACTGGACGCCAGGTAACCCGACAGGTGACGGCTCAACTGCTGTAACAGGGCTTACAGCTCAAACGTATACATGTACCGTAACAGATGCCAACAGTTGTGTGGCAAGTGTAAACTTTACCGTTACTGCTCCTCCTGCTCTTGTTGTAACCCCGAATTCACAAACCAATGTGTCTTGCTTTGGCGGAAGTAACGGTGCTGCCAGTATCAATACCCCAACAGGTGGTGCAGGTGGCTATACCTATAACTGGACACCAAGTAACCCAACAGGTGACGGAACAACTTCCGTAACAGGACTTACAGCTCAAACGTATACATGTACCGTAACAGATGCCAACAGTTGTGTGGCAAGTGTAAACTTTACTGTTACAGCACCACCGGCTTTATCGGTAACAGCGAGTTCACAAACCAATGTTTCGTGCTTTGGTGGAAGTAACGGTGCGGCGAGTATTAATACACCAACAGGTGGTGCAGGTGGTTATACGTATGATTGGACTCCTGGCAACCCAACAGGTGACGGATCAACTTCTGTAACAGGACTTACAGCCCAAACGTACACATGTACCGTAACAGATGCCAACAGTTGTGTGGCAAGTGTAAACTTTACCGTTACAGCACCGCCAGCAATTTCTGTTACTGCCGCTTCACAAACCAATATTGCCTGCTTTGGCGGAAGTAACGGTGCAGCAAGTATCAATACACCAACAGGTGGTGCAGGTGGTTACACATATGATTGGACTCCAGGCACACCAACTGGTGACGGAACAATTTCCGTAACAGGACTTAATGCCAATACATGGACATGTACCGTAACAGATGTAAACGGTTGTACTGCAACGCAAAATTTTACGGTTACCTCGCCTACAGCTATTACAGCTTCTATTTCGTCAACTGAGACAGGTTGTACGGTTAACAATGGTACCGCAACTGTTTCAAGTGTAAGCGGTGGCGCAGGTGGTTATACGTATGATTGGTCACCAGGTACTCCAACAGGTGACGGAACAACTTCTATTACAGGACTTGCTTTGGGTATTTATAGCTGTATAATAACCGATATCAATGGTTGTTCAATTACACCAAGTGTAGCTGTCACAACTATCGCCGGACCTTCGTTAACTGCTGCTTCTCAAACCAATGTTGCCTGTTTCGGCGGAACAACCGGAGCTGCTGCTGTAAATGATGCAACCGGTGGCGGTGGTGGATACACGTATGACTGGGCACCAGGAACACCAACAGGTGATGGAACAATTTCTATCACAGGACTTGATGCCGACACATATACTTGTACTGTAACGGATGCTAATGGTTGTACTGCCAGTCAGGCATTTACAGTCACAGAACCTTCTGCGTTGGCAGCAACGGCCTCTGTTACTTCTAATTACAACGGAAGTCAGATCAGCTGTTCCGGTGCATCCGATGGTGTTATTGCTGTTGTTCCTTCGGGTGGAGCAGGTGGCTATAGCTACGACTGGTCGCCAGGTACTCCGACAGGTGATGGAACAGCTATCATTACAGGCCTCATTATTGGAAACTACTCAGTAGTTGTTACAGATGCTAACGGTTGCAGCGTCACTTCGAATGTAGTTGCGCTTACAGAACCGATGCCTTTAACTGCATCGCTTGTTCCTCAAACAAATGTTTCCTGCTTTGGCGGATCAAACGGTACGGCATCAGTTGTTGTAACTGGTGGAACCGGTGCTTACGGCTACGACTGGACCCCGGGAACACCTACAGGTGACGGAACAAATTCAGTAACCGGGCTTACTGCCGGAACCTGGTCTTGTGATGTGACTGATGTTAACGGCTGTACACTTTCGGTCGTATTCACAATTACTGAACCTTCCTTATTGGTATTGACTGCTGCTTCTGAAACTGATGTTACCTGCGGTGGCGCTTCAGACGGTACTGCCGCTGTAAATACTGCGACAGGTGGTGCCGGTGGTTATACATATGACTGGACACCGGGAACTCCTACAGGAGACGGAACAACTGCAATATCCGGACTTTCTCCTGATACTTACACTTGTACCGTAACCGATATAAACGGTTGTACTACCAGCCAGGTATTTACAATTACAGAGGCTGCTCCGGTACTTCCAACGGCAGTTTGTCAAAATGTAACTGTTTATCTTGATCCTGCAGGAAGCGTTTCAATTGTTGCTGCAGATATTGACGGTGGCTCTACTGTGACTTGTGGACCAATTGCATTGAGTGCTTCTCAAACAACATTTACATGTGCCGATCTTGGTGCTAACACTGTTACTTTAACTGTAACAGGTGACGGTGGAACTGTGACCTGCGATGCTATCGTTACGGTAACTGACACCATTACTCCTACTGCATCCAATCCAGCTACTTTACAAGTAGAATGTATTGGAGATGCAATTGTTGATGTAACGGATGTTACTGACGAAGCGGATAACTGCGGAGCTACAGTAACGTTTGTAAATGATGTATCTGACGGTCAAACATGTCCTGAAACCATCACAAGAACATACAACGTTGCAGATGCCAGCGGAAACAATGTGGATGTGACACAAACAATCATTATTCATGATTTGACTCCACCGGCAGCAGCAAATCCAATTACGTTGAATGCTCAATGTACAAGTGTTGTTCCTGCACCTCTTCCGAGCTGGGTTTCCGGTGAAGTTGATAACTGTTCACCAACAGTGGTGGCTTGGATTAGTGATCAGTCAAACGGACTTTCTTGTCCTGAAACGATTACACGAACATTCAGTGTTACAGATGAGTGCAACAACTCTATCAATGTTACGCAATCAATCATTGTAATGGATACAGAGGCTCCAACAGCTGATGTTGCTTCATTGCCGGAATTAACTGGTAATTGTGATCTTACACCTGCAACAGCAACTGCTTCAGACAACTGTGCGGGAGCGATTAACGGAACACCGGATGTCGCTTTCCCTATCACAGCGTTTGGAACAACAACTGTTACATGGACCTATGTGGATGCTTGCGGAAATATATCCACGCAAACACAAGATGTAACGCTTACTCCAATCGATGTCACTACCCATATGGCCAATGACGGAATCACGTTTGTAGTGAACAACCTTGGTCAAACATACCAATGGATTGACTGTACTACAGGTCAGCCAATTCCGGGAGCAACCAACCATAACTTCACTCCTACTTATGGAAGTGACTTCGCGGTTGTTATTACGCAAAACGGATGTTCCGATACTTCAACTTGTATCAATTCAACTGTTGGAATTGGAGAAGCCGGAATTGCAACACTTATGCTTTACCCGAATCCAACAGACGGAATGTTGTTTGTAAGTTTCGATGGTGTGATCAACAACATCGAAGTGGTAGACATGCTTGGAAGAGTTATCAGCGCACCGGTTTCAATTGGAAACAAATCAGTTGATGCTACTGAGTTAGCTCCTGGTAAATACATGTTGCGAATTACAACAGAGAGCAATCAAATTCTTCTCGAAGAATTCGTTGTTCAGTTATAACAAAAGAATTAAAGGAAGGCTCCGGCTGACCTGAAATGATTCGAAAGAGGATGCTTTAACGGCATCCTCTTTTGCTTGTACAAACTTAGGCTCAGAAAAAAGAATCGGTTATCAACTGTACGGAATTCCGCAACTCTCAATATTCAAGTAAGATTTTGAGCTACGTTTGTTGCGTTTGTCATTGGTAATTTTCATGTTACTAAAACCCAGAACATGAAACCACAATTAATCGAGCGCTCGGGTGTTTGCAGTATGATTGGTGAAGCCATTCGCAATAACCAGCGCATCCATACGCTTTTCGGAAAACGCCTCAACGGCTGGCGATTCAATTTATTTGTAAAACAATGCGCCCGGTATTTGCGTCGCAAAAATGGTGTATTGATCAGTGAAGAAGGTCATGGTTTAGCTGTTATTGTTCCTATTTCCAACGAAAACGATCAGCGTCGGCGAACCGATTGGTGGCCTTCGTTGTTTGTGTTTTCACTCAAACGTATTGGTGCCATGCGCCGATTTCGGAACAAAACGCAACAACTCTTGCCCACTGAGCCGCATTTATTCTTTATGCTTTTACTCACCGACGAACAACGCAACGGACAATCGCAGGTGATTCAGTTACGCGATGAATTATTCAAGATGAGCGAAATCATGCAATTACCGGTTTACGCGCAGACTTCCAGTCAGCAGACTCGCGGAATGTTTGAACGTTTCGGATTTGAAACCTACGGAAAGATCGCCATTCCAAACAAAGAAGATTTCATGTATTTCATGGTACGGAAAATCGTTCAATAATAAAATCACGAACGAAAATTTTACACTGAAACGATCAGCGCATGTCCACGAACACTTCCGTTGATTCAAATTCCTCTTCGGCCGGCTCCCACAACTCAATTCTGTTGCCTTCGGGATCTTCAATGTGTAGAAAACTACCGTATTCGTAGGTTTCAATGGAGTCGCAAATAACGGTTCCCAATTCGCGTAAATGGGCTTCCAAACCAACCAAGTCGGTTACCCGAAAGTTGATCATGTATTGCTGTGCAGGATTTCCGAAATACTTTGTAGTATTAGCAAACGTTCCCAACTGCAAGAACCCTCGCTTGGAATCGGCAACTCCGTTAAAAGCAAACAATACACCGTAATCATTAGGAGTAAGGCCTAATGCTGTTTCAAACCACGTTTTCATGGCTGCTTCATCCTTGTATTTCATGAAAATTCCGCCGATACCGATTGCTTTTCCCATTTTATTTTGTTTTGCGTTGAACAAATATAGTATTCGATGCGTTATTTTGCGGTATGATAGAAGAGAAACAGCAACAAGCTGTTGTTGTAGGTTCGGGGATTGCCGGAATTGCCGGAGCCATTCGCCTGGCGTGTAAAGGTTATGCTGTTACAGTACTTGAAGCCAACTCCTATCCGGGTGGAAAATTGACTGTACTTGAATTGGGAAACTACCATTTCGACGCCGGACCGTCGTTGTTTACATTACCTCACCTAGTGAACGAATTATTTGAATTGGCAGGAAAAAATCCGGCAGATTATTTTAGTTATGATCAACTTGAGACGACCTGTTATTATTTTTTTGAAGATGGAACTGTACTTCATTTTTTCGCTGATCGGGAGCGCTTACTCGAAGAAGTAAGAACCAAACTTCGGGTAGATTCGAAACCGCTGGAAAATCATTTGAAACGCAGCAAGCTGATGTATGATGTTTCCCACAAAGCTTTTATGGAAAGGTCGTTGCATTGTTTCTCCAGTTATATTTCGACAGACATTCTGAAGTGCATGATTCATATTCCACAGCTGAATTTGTTTACGACCATGCACAAGGCCAATGAACAACGGCTCAATCATCCGAAATTGGTGCAGTTGTTTGATCGTTATGCAACCTACAATGGTTCCAATCCGTATTCCGCGCCCGGAATTCTGAATATTATTCCGCATCTGGAACTAGGTTTTGGCACCTTTTTCCCGCGAAAAGGAATGCATTCGATCACTACTTCGCTGCTAAAACTGGCAGAAGAATTGGGGATAAAATTCCGTTTTAATGAGCGCGTTGAGGAAATCACAGTGGAAGCAAAACAAGTTAGCGGAGTTCGTACAGCAACTGCTTTTTATCCGGCGAAAACGGTGCTTTGCAACAGCGATATTAAACCGGCCTACACCCATTTGCTGAAACAGCAGCCGCAACCGAAAAAGACCCTGGCGCAGGAACCATCAAGTTCAGCAATGATTTTTTACTGGGGAATCAAGCGTCTGTTTCCGCAGCTCGATGTGCACAATATCTTCTTCAGTGACGATTATCAGAGCGAGTTTGAAGCCATTTTTCAACACAAAACCGTTTCAAACGATCCGACAGTTTACCTGCATGTTTCCTCCAAAAAGGTCGTGACTGACGCTCCAAACGGTTGTGAAAACTGGTTTGTGATGGTGAATGTTCCACACAACCAGGGACAAGATTGGGAAGCTATGCGCGGGCAAATCAGGAATTCTGTCCTGACAAAATTGTCTCGCATTCTGCAAATTGACATTGCTTTACTGATTGAAGAAGAAGATTACCTGGATCCGCCACGCATTGAAGAACGAACCGGAAGTTTTGGCGGAGCATTGTATGGCGCCAGTTCCAATGAGCGCATGGCTGCTTTTTTCCGTCATCCGAATTTTTCGAAAATCGAAGGGTTGTATTTTGCAGGTGGAAGTGTACATCCGGGAGGAGGAATTCCGTTGTGTTTACTTTCAGCTAAGATTGCTTGCGGCCTACTTCCCGATAAGTAAAAGCATACTTACTTCAATACATTTACATGTCCGTGATATACATACGCTTTACCATTGCGTTTTCCGTTGAACTCAATTTTCCAGGTGTAACTACCGTCTTGAACCAAACCACAACGCGCGTAACTTCCATCCCATCCGATTTCCGTATTCAATGATTCGAAAACAACTTCGCCCCATCGATCATAAATGGTCAGGTGGTAACTCGTCAAATCAACACCTGAAGTAATAACCGGTTTAAATACCTGATTGAATTCATCATCATCGGGTGTAAACGCATTGGGTACGTAAAAAAGCAATCCTTCCTCGATTACAATAAAGGCTACGGTGGTATCCGTACACATTTCATTGGTCACAACCAGGGTTACTTCAAAGTTTTCAATATAGGTGTATGTATGTGTTGGATTTTGGATGAAGGCCTCTGCCCCATCACCAAAATTCCAGGACCAGGATGTGGCATTAACCGATTGATCAATAAATGCTATTTCCGTTTCCAATTCTGGTATTTGCGGTGAAAACAAAAACGATGCTACCGGTTGAGGAATTACCGTGACGACAACCAACTTTGAGGTATCCGAAACGCAGCCGTCAACTGTTGAGATAGACAGTTGCACATTGTAATTTCCGCTTTGACTGTAATTATGAGCCGGATGTTGTGCACTGGAAAATGTACCGTCGCCAAAACTCCATGACCAACCATTAATGGCACTTGAAGAAGTTGAAAGGTCAGTAAATGTAACTGCCAAAGGAGCACAGCCGATGGTATCGCTCACTGAAAAAACGGCCAACGGATCAGAAATAACGAGGTTAACCGTGTCTGATCCTTCACAAACTCCTTGAGTAACATTTACGAAATAACTCCCTGCCTCTTGAACCGTTATACTTTGCGTAATCGCTCCGTTTGACCAATTATAAACAGCTCCGGGATTTCCGGCATTCAGTAATTGTGCTTCACCGATACATAAAACAACATCTGGGCCTAAATCAACTTGCAGTGCTCCAGGCAACACATGAATTGTATCCATGATTTGGCAGCCATTCGCATCAGTAACCGTTACAAAATAAGTACCTATCGCTGATACCTGAAACGTTTGATTTACACTTCCATCCTGCCAAACATAAGTTGCACCCGGATTTCCGGCATCCAGCATAAATTGCGGTATACAAACAGTTGTATCGGGTCCAAGATTTACCAGTGGACCGTTAATGATCACCTGAATCGTATCCGAGTCGGTACAACCTCCGTTATCAACCGTCACACTATATGTACCGGAAGAGGATACCAGCAATTGCTGATTGGATGAATTATCCTGCCATTGATACAGCGCAGGCGCATTTCCGGCATTCAGCAGCAATGTTCCTCCGCACAATACTGTATCTACTCCCAAATCAACTTGTGGTGGATTCATGACTGTCACAACAGCTGTCACGGTATCACTATCACCTGCAGGGTTGGTTGCAATCACCGTGAAGCTTGTGGTTATCAGCGGACACACCGTCACTGAATCGTTGTTGATCACGATTCCATTATCCCAGGCAAAAGTCAATGAATCTGTATTTTCAGAAGAGTTTACAATCAGTTCGGCGCATTCGCCAACACAAATGGTATCGGATGGCAATGAAATTGAAAAACCACAATCAATCGTCACGGTTTGAACGACCGTATCAGCATCCCACGAACAGTTTTTCACGATCATTGTGACCTGATAATCACCATTCATTGCGTAAACATGCGTTGGATTGTCTAGTGATGATGTAGTTCCATCACCAAAATCCCAGAGTGTTTCTTTGATGTAATTACAGCCGGTTGTGCTTTGATTGGTGAAATTGGCTGTAAAACAATTCACTGTTGCCGTAAAATTACCTTGCACGGAATCAGGGGCGTATAACCAAACGGCATTGCTATTTTGCAGAGCTCCTTGTCCGCCCATCAGGTAAAATCCGTTTTCATTCTGCCAGGATTGTCCACCGGCCGCAACAGGAGGCGTATTTGCCGGTGCAAAAACACCCTGAACTCCGGGCACTTCAGGAGTTGTTCCACCTCTTATGTAAGTATAGCAGTTATTCGACGGATTATAGCGCCAAATATCGTTGTAAATGGTGCTGTTGGTACAAAACGTAGATCCTCCGAAAAAATAAAGGTTGTTACAATCATCCACCCAATCGACTCTCATTTCACTTCGCACTACCGGAAAAACAGCCGGATTATTTTCAACGCATGGCGTCGGAAAAACCTGCGATTGTCCAAAAGGATGAACATCAATTCTTCGGCACCTCCACTGGTTTGTCAGCGGATCGTATTCCCACATTTCCGATTGAATGTTTCCGCCGTCTCTGTTAACCAGCATCCAAAGATGATCGTCTGATGTCATCCACATGGTATAAAGCGTTCCAACAGCAGGACAAGCCACAAAGCCACCGGGAGTATTGTTAGGCGCAAACACATTCATTGTTCCATAAACCGGATTCGCATTGGCAGCCCCACCTCCTTTCATCCAAATCCACATATTGGTAGTAACATCAAACTTCCACAGGTTTCCGTCAAATTCGGTATACAACCAAAGATTACCGTTCGAATCGGTCCAATGACAATCGGTTTCATTACAAGTTCCCGGATTGTTCGTTGCAGCGGGTACGCCTTGGGTTCCAAAGCTGGCGGGTGATAGAGATGCTGTTCCCTTCATCCAGGTCCACATTCCTGTGGCGATATCAAATTTCCATAAATCATTTAAACCATTCGGACCGTAAATCCATAAATTACCTGCAAGATCTCCCCAGGAAGGGTGTCCGAAGGTGGCACTTTCAGGATGATTCACCGGAGCAGCGACACCTTGTGTACCATAAACAGCGGGTTGACCAACCGTAAGGCTTCCGTGTACATGCATCCATTGCTCAATAGACGGGTTGAATCGCCAAAGATCATTCGCTCCATTACCGCTGTATAACCAAAACGTACCTGCATTATCCTGCATTGATGCAGAAGCATATCGACCTAATGGAGAATTTCCGGGAGCATACGTTCCCATCGCAGAAGGAGCTGGAGTAATACCGTTGCCGTGAACGCGTTTCCAGTTTCCTTGTGCCACCACACAGGTTGTACATAAAAAAAAGAGGCCCAAAAGAAGTATATATCTAACCATTTGTTTTTGAATTCATTTTCGAAACAAAATTGAGCTATTGAGTTGTAGATTACTATTTTCAAGGTATGACAAAACTATGACAAGATTAAAAACCAGGCTATTTAACACCTTTATTGGTTTTTAAATGAGGTTGATTTGAGCAAGGTGTCTGAAAATAAGAATCAAACAATGTTTTTTATGAATTCGATCAAGTCCTCTTCTCTTGAAAGTGCCAGCTTCTTCTTTAATCGTACCCGTGATTTTTGGACACTTGCAGGTTCTATGTTGAGTAAAGCCGATATTTCTTTGGTTGTCATCCCGATTTTCATGTAGGCACAATGTCGTAAATCGGTTTCGCTCAAATCGTGGCTTAGGGAAACCAAGCGATCAAAAAAAGAGGTGTGAATGTGCTCAAAATGGGTTTTGAATCGCTCCCATTCCTGTTCGATGCTCAAGCTTGAAGCATAGGTTTGACTCAGTTTCGTAAACCAGTCATCCGGTATGGAATTGTCGGTGTTTTTCAATGCTGTCAATTGATCTTTCAATTCCAGGATGATTTCTTGTTTTTGCAGCATCATGGTGGAACTACCCAATAATTCTTTTGTTTTGAGTTCAATTTCCTTTTCCAAAATTTGCTGTTGCTGTTCGGCCTTTTGCGCCACAACAAGATTCAACTGCTTTTCATTTTCCAGTAATTGTGAGCTTTGTTTGATTTGTTTTGAGCGAAGTCCGATAATATAATAGAGTAGTATTGCCACGATAGTAGCCATGACCAACAAAATGATCAGGATTATTTTTTCGGTCCTTTCACGTTTCTCTTTTTCCTTCAAAAATTTTGTTTTTGCCCGCTCTGCTTTTAACTGCTCTTCTTTTTTTTCTGTGTCGTAGATAATTTGCTGTTTCACAAACTCACGCGTCATTTTATCAGTGAATAGCTTTTCCTGAATTTTGATCGTTGAATCAGCATAAGCAAACGCCTTTTTAAAATCGCCCCGGGCATTGTAGAGTGCCGAAAAATTAACGTAAAACAGCCTGATACTGGAAATATCTTTTTTCAGTCGGGCAAATTGCATTCCTTTCTGTAGATAGAATTCTGTGGAATCGAGTTTATTCATCCAGCCGTAGGCATCTGCAATATTTGAATAAATGGTCGCCATTCCAAGCGTATCGTGCAATTGTTCTTTGATCTCCAGTGATTGAAAATAGTAGCCTAGAGCACTTTCGAAACGACGACGTTTTAATTCAATAACGCCTAAATTGGTTAGTGTTCTGGAAATTCCGATAGAATCACGGATCTTTCGTTTCAGCTGCAACGATTCGGAATAGTAATAAATTGCCGAATCATCCCTTCCCTGATTTCCCGACAACATTCCCAAATTGTTATATACATAAGAAAGTAAACGCCTATCCGGTTCCACTTTCAACTCGGCCAATGCCTTGTTATAAAACGCTTTGCCTGATGTTTCGTTTTTTAATTCGTAGTACGTCAGACCAATTGAATTGTAGACTTTTGCTAAATTCTTGTGGTCTTTTTTTGCTTCATAAATCCGGGCAGCTTTCAGGTATTCTTCCAACGATTTAGCATAATTTCCATTCGAAGCATATTCCTGAGCCTTTCCATAGATGGCATCGGCTGTTTTTTCTTTGGGGTTATTTTGCGCGACAACGGTATTGCTCATTGCCATCACAATGAACATTATTCCACAGATGATTCCGTTTGTGTCTCGCATAAATTCGGCCGAAGGTTATTCCATTCACCTCTGCACAATATTAGTACATTTTGGAAAAGCAACCTCCAATTAGCAGAAAATCAATAATCCAGAGACAAAGCATGACAATATACGCTAGTTGATGAACGTTATACTGGAAATCTCCTGTCATGAAACGTCTTATTTCCATTTCCCTCATTATGACTTCATTTGTCATCTTGTTTACCGCTTGCGGTACCACTAAAAATTCCAGCCGTAAATGCGACGGTAAAAAAGGAACACGAACGCCCATGGGATTGATGTGAAAACTGAAGTTTCTAAGATGAAATTCGGTGTTCGGAATATTATAAAAATCAGTTTTTTTTGAATTAAATCATCACTATTTTTACATCAAAAACACTGACATTAAACCAATTAAATTCAGTAATCCCGCAATATTACGGAAGTTTAGAACGTATTTATACCAATTGTTCCACTTCCACGATTTCCACCTCATTCCTGTAAATATCCTCCAACGTCTCGCGTCGACGAATCAAGTGAGCTTTTCCATCACGTACCAATACTTCCGCCGGACGTAAGCGCGCATTGTACTGGTTACTCATACTGAAACCGTAAGCGCCCGCATTGCGAATAGCCAGCACATCACCCTCGCGTACCTCGCTGATCAAACGATCATAACCAAACGTGTCGGTTTCACAAATATAGCCCACCACGGAATAGAGTTTTTCCTCTCCATTGATATTGGAACAATTTTCAATGTGGTGATACGCGTTATAGAACATCGGGCGAATCAGGTGATTTTGACCGCTGTTCACACCAATAAATACAGTTGAAGTCGTTTGTTTCACCACATTCACCGAAACAAGTAAGGTTCCACTTTCGCTCACTAAAAATTTGCCCGGTTCAAACCACAATTCCAGATCACGACCGTATTCCTTGCAAAACGCATGAAACGAAGCACCGATTTTCTTGCCTATTTGTTCTATTGGAGTCACGATATCTCCTTCTTTGTAAGCGACTTTAAATCCACTTCCGAAATCCATGAACGTAAGATTCGGAAACGATTCTGCCGCCTGGTAAAGCAATTCGGCACCCTGAATAAATACATCGGCATCTATGATATCGCTTCCGGTATGCATGTGCAATCCAACGATATTGAGGTTATAATGTGCCACTAAACGGGTAATGTGACGTAACTGATGAATGGAGATCCCAAATTTGGAATCGATGTGACCAACCGAAATATTTGCATGTCCACCCGCCATGATATGTGGATTGATACGAACACAAACCGGTACATTGGCTCCGTAGCGCGCTCCGAATTTTTCCAGGATCGACAGGTTATCGATATTCACCATCACGCCCAGTTCAACCGCTTCGCAAATTTCTTCAAAAGCAACTCCATTGGGTGTATACATGATTTCGTGTGCTTCAAATCCAGCTCTCAATCCAAGGAATACTTCTTCAATCGAAACAGCATCCAATCCGGCTCCCTGATTACGCAATGTTTTCAAAATCGCACTATTACTGAGCGCTTTTAAAGCGTAATGTAACTTTACATCCTGTTTACCGAAAGCGCGTTTTAACCGTTGGTAATTTTCAACAATTTTTGCTTCGTCATAAACATAAACCGGAGTGCCAAACGTTTGGGCAACTTCACAGAGAAAGGATGTATTCATGTGTGTTTTTTGGCGCGAAGATACTGATTTATTTTTAACTTATTGTTTTATTTAAAACATAGTGTTAAATTAATACTATATTCTAATGAATCAATTTTAAATCCTGGCTCTTTGAAACACTCATCTCTCATTGTAAACACAGGGGTTCATAAGACAAGAGCCAAAAACACCATGTATTTTACCTTACGATTGAACCAATCATCTAATTATCTGTAATTTGTAGCACCTTAAACAAACAAGTATGAAACGATGGATTCTAGGCGCGCTGTTAATTCCGTTCGCGCTTTCCGCTCAAAAAACGAGTGAACAAACAATTAAGTCTGACATTAAAAAAGTGAAGCTTTTTCTCACTGCCGGTGAGATGACTCATGAAACGCCGATCAAAATGTCCAAAGGCCGGAATAAACTGATTTTTTCAGGAATTTCCGCTTATGCAGACCCGGCTTCTATTCAGTTTTCGGCTACGGGTGTTTACCGCATTGTATCTATTAGTACCGAAATCGACTTTTTGGCGGCGGAACAATTCAACCCGAGAATCAAAGTATTAAAGGATTCATTGGAACAACTCAAAGATCGCCACCAGGGAAACCTGGATATGATTGGCGCTTACAATGCTGAGTTGGCGGTTATGAATATGAATAGGGAATTGGGTGGTAAAGAAAATTCGTTTACCATTGCTCAATTAAAAGAAGCGGCAGAATATTACCGCACGCGAACGCTTGAAATCAATCGTCAGTTGTCAAAAATCAACAAAGAACAACAGCTGATCAATGATCAGATTGCCGATACACGTTATCAGCTTACCGAGTTGAATTACAATGAAAATCAGCGCAGTAATCAAGTAATTATCCTGGTAGATTGCAACGAGCAATACACGGCTGATGCTGTTTTGAGATACCAGGTTTCCGATTGTGGCTGGGCTGCTTCTTACGATTTATCAGCAACTGATCTCAGCCAGCCGATTACGCTTAAATACAAAGCGCAGGTGTACAACAACACCGGAAACGAATGGAAAGACGTGCAATTGACGCTTTCTACCGGCGATCCGAGACTTTCTGCTGCACATCCGACTATGACAACATGGTACCTGGATTATTCGAGTCAGGTAGCTCAACAGCAGAATTATTACGAACCGAAAAAAGCACAGTACGATTACCGTGTTCAGGCCGAAAACGAAATCAATCTGGCTAATCAGCGAGCTTATGATAATTACATGCTGGACAAAGACGAAGTGGCAAATCAGCGTTACGCGCGTAACTCGATGGAATGGACTGCTATTTCCTCCGGAAGAAATCCGATGAGTAACCCCGTTCAAATGAAACAGATCGAAGTTTCGGAACTGACCGCAGAATTTCTGATTGCCAATCCGTTCTCCTGTCCTTCCGATTCGCGCCCATACACGGTTGAGATCAAAGAAATGAGCATTCCTGCTACGTTTACACATGTCAGCGTGCCGAAAATAGATCAGGGCGCATTCCTTATTGCCAACATTGTAGGATGGCAGGACCTGGATTTAATTCCTGGCCCGACAAATGTTTACTTTGCTGGAAATTATGTAGGTGTGAGCGAAATCAATACCCGCAACGTGAGCGATACGTTGTCGTTGTCTTTCGGTCGCGATACCAAACTTCAGGTTGCCCGTAAGTTGAAAACGGAGATGTCTACTCAGCGGGTTTCCGGTAATACCAGAAAAGATAATTATGCGTATGATATTGTGATTCGAAACAACCGAAATGTAGCCGTGAAAGTGGATGTTTACGACCAGATTCCGGTTTCGCGCAATAGTGAGATTACTGTTTCAGTGGATGAAATCGGTAATGGTAAAAAAGACGATGCCACTGGAGAGGTGAAATGGGAAGTAACCATTCAACCGGGAGAAACGATCAATCTCCAGATTGCGTATGCGGTGAAATATCCAAAAAATGCGAAGGTGCAGATGAAGACGTTCCGAACGATTTCTTGTCCTAGTTTTTAAGGTGTGGTAATCTAAGATCCGGTGTGTAAGTCAATGATTCCCACCTCGCTTTAGAAGTGTGAAAATTTCACGATTTTCTCCGAGCATTTTGGCAAATTTTCAAATTGTCCAATTTGCCAATTTACCATATGGCAAATTTGAAACTTTACCTTCTTTGCTCACAAAAAAATCCCCGCTCACGCTGAACGGGGATTTTCTTTTCTATAAATATATTTTTAATGCGACCCTCTTGCGATAAAGCTGCATTCCATCATCAAATGCTTACGTTGTTCAGTTGATTCTTTCAGACGGTCCATCAATCTAGCTACGGTTTCTTCACCGATTTGCGCAATCGGCTGACGTAATGCGGTGATGGCCGGAGTGAAATACGAAAACGACTCCCGGTCGTCAAACGAGATCAAACGCGCCTGACCGGGAATCGAAACTTTCAATCGTTTCAGAGACGTAATGGTTGAGAGAGCCACCTTATTGTTCAGTGCTACGAAAGAATCAACACCTAGATCTAACAACTGTTGAACTTGCTGGTCGGCCACTTTCGGATCATCGGAAATACATAGTTTTTCAAACGGAATTCCCTGCTGGGTACACGCCTCTTTCGCGCCATCAATGCGCAAGCGAACCGTCATTACACCGGAAGCCTGCGGATGAATGATTCCTACTTTTTTCGGTTTCACGGTAAACAATCCTACAAGTTTTCCGGCTTCCTTTGCGTTGTCAATCCCAACGAAATCGGCAAATTCATCACCAATACGGTCGACCCAAACTACCGGAATAGGTGTTTCGTCCAACACCGGTTTTAATTCAGGAATGCCGTTGCAAGGAGCAATAATCAACGCATCAACCGAACGCAGGATCAGATCGCGCATGAGTTTCAGTTCCATTGTATCGTCGTCATTCGTACTTACGATAAACAAACTGTATCCTTTTTTATATAGACTTTCCTGGATCGCTTTGCTCAGTTCGGAATAAAACGGGTTCGAAATATCGGCCAAAACCAATCCGATCGTTTGTGTTTTCCCTTCACGTAATCCTTTGGCAAAAAAGTTGGGAACATAATTGAGTTCCTTGGCTTTGTCCAATATTAATTGCTGGGTGGTGGGACTGATATTAAATTGCTTTCCTTTCCCATTAAGAACAAAAGAAACCGTTGACTTGGAAATGCTCAAGCTTTCGGCGATATCAGCCAACGAAATACGTTTTGATTTCATACGTTTATTTAATTTCTTCTATCAATTCCCCAAAGCATTTTGTTGCGAATGGTATCTAAGAAATTGTTGTCCTCAAATTTAATCACATTTATCATGTAATCAGCTTTATGGATCACAACTTCTTCACCGCGCTTCAAACTTTTAGACTGTCCGTCTAAACTAATCAGGTAATTGCGTTCGCGACCTTCAACCATTAATCGAACGGGCATTTTGTCAGGAACCACCATTGGGCGCACGTTGAGATTATGCGGTGCAATCGGCGTAAGAATGTGCACCTGGCAACCGGGAGTAATAATTGGCCCCCCACAACTCAAACTATAAGCTGTAGAACCTGTTGGGGTGGAAACGATCAAACCGTCGGCCCAATAGGAATTGAGGTATTTATCGTCCAGGTACGCGTGCACGGTAATCATGGATGAAGTATCTTTTTTGTGTACCGTCAATTCGTTTAAAGCCACATTTTGATCACCAAACAATTGCCGCTCGGTTTCAACACGCAACAACGAACGTTGCTGGTATTCAAATTCTTTCTTCAGAACGAGGTCCAGCGCTTCTTCCAGGAATTCACTCCCAACATTCGCCAAAAACCCAAGTCTTCCTGTGTTAATACCTAAAATAGGAACGCCGCTATCGCGAATGAATGAAACGGTTCTCAGGAAAGTACCGTCACCGCCAATACTAAACGCGATATCAATACCCGACTTAAAATCGCTGCTCGACGAAAACGTGTCTGCACCGGCAGCCAAACCTGCTTTCTTTTCCAATTGCTCCTGCAGTTCGGCTTCCACAACAGGTTTCCACCCATAATGTGCTATCAACTCCAGGAATTGTTTAAAAACAGGTGTATTTTGCTTCGTTATTTTTTTTCCGTAAACAGCTACACGCATGGGTTACATATTGAGGTAGTTCATCAATGCATCGTATCTGAATTGCATATCGTCTTCATCGGAACTGCGTTGATAAGTCGCTTTTACAACGATATCATAGCGTTCAAATGAACGAATAATACGCCCCAGTTCCATCTGATTGATCTTCAGTGTTACTTCAATCTTGGTAGAATCGGGTGTTGACATAATATAGGAGCTTAAAATCTTCGCATTGTTTCCTTCAACGATCTGCGCAATTTGCGCCATTGAATAATCAATACGGTTCATTTCAAGTACTACAATTCCACCGATTTCTTTGATACTTCCGGTGTTGGCGATCATGCACATCAATTGGTGTACACTGGTACAACCCAGGTATTGTTCCTGCTGGTCTAAAATGGGCAATACCGAAATACGATGCTCGGCCATTTTAGCTAAAACTTCAAATACATGCACGGTATCAGCCACATACGGCCGCGGAAGGTGGTCAAACAAAATGTCTAACGATTGGTCCAAATCTTTTCTGTCAAGAATCTCCGTTTCGGAAATCAATCCTACGAAGTTTCCATTTTTTAGTACGGGCAAATGCGACACTTTGAACTCTTCCATCCAACGCAAAGCCTTTTCACCTGAATCTGTATGAATCAACGGTGGTATCTCGTCTGTAATTACGTCTCTTGCTATCATGATATGCGCCAAAGTAGGGAAATATTTGATGTCTGCAAGAATTTTTCGCAGGTTTTTTTAATGAATTCAAGCGCGCTCTGTTTATTCGCCGATCCAAAATTGTTTCTCAAAATAACGTTCATTTGAAGTCGAAAAAAAATACACTTGATTAGTCATCAAAATCGTGCCGTTTTTCATTAATTTTCCACCTTGAAAGCGGTAACTATAAAACAAACCCGTTGTAAAACCCGAACTGTTGTCATGACGAAACTCAGCGTAAACATCAATAAAATTGCAACGATCCGCAACGCGCGCGGAGGAAACACGCCCAATGTGGTGCAAATGGCAATGGATTGTGAACGTTTTGGAGCAGAAGGAATCACGGTGCATCCACGTCCGGATGAGCGGCATATTACGGGTAAGGACGTGATTGATCTGGCAAAGGTCGTAACCACGGAATTCAATATTGAAGGTTATCCCGATCAGCGTTATATGGACATGATCGAACGCATTCGTCCGGTGCAGGCCACGCTTGTTCCCGATCCGCCACATGTGCTTACGAGCAATGCAGGCTGGGATACCAAAGCAAACGAACTGCAGCTGAAAGAATTGGTTAATCAGCTTCATAAATGGGGAGTTCGGACTTCTATTTTTGTGGATACGAACCTGCAAAACATAGAATATGCTGCCAAAACAGGTGTGAATCGCGTGGAATTTTACACCGGTCCGTATGCCGAACAGTTTTCCGCCGGAAAAGAAAAAGCCGTTGAACCTTATATCATTGCAGCCAAACGCGCACTGGAACTGGGACTGGAATTAAACGCAGGCCACGATTTGAACCAGGAGAATCTACGTTTTTTCAAGCAATCCATTCCTGAACTGGCTGAAGTTTCGATTGGTCACGCATTGATTTCGGATGCGCTTTACCTTGGATTGGAAAATACAATTCAACGCTATATTTACTTACTACGCTAAAACAATAACTATGACTACTTCATCTGCTACTAAAGGATTGATCACACTTTCACTTTTGTTCCTTACAATGGGTTGTTCTTCCGAAACTAAAACGGAAAAGACTACTGAAACTCGAACAAAAGAAGAAGCAACCACATCGAAAGAAACTGACGAACCAACTACTCCCGAAGAAGAAATTGTTACACCGAAATCTGTAAAACTATCGGGTAAATTTCTCAGCGAAGATGAATACGGCGGATCACATTACCAGGTAATTCTTACAATCGATGGTAAAAAAGAAATCCTGGACACGGTGATGGCTTGCGAACCTATTTCGGTTAAAAGCCGTGCTGATTATGATATCCCAGCTGATGCTTTAGCTTCCTGCGGTGGCTGGTGGGCCGGAGGCGGTGATTATTTTTATGCCATTTGGGAAAACAACAACGTAGTTGTGTACCAGGGCTGGCAGGATGAAGGACAAAAGGATAATGGGTTTCACTGGAAGGCTGTGAAGAGATAGAGATTCTTTAAGTGTGGAATGTGAGTTCGCGATAAATTGCGAACCCACAAATCACAAAATCTAGCCTTTATGTAACCTTTATGGAATATTGTGTAACAGCTGAATTATCAAAGACAGGCATCTTTGTTTCATACGCATCATGTGAAACTTACATGATCTAAACTACAGCTTATGAAAAACACAATCACTCTACTGGTCGCAGTGCTACTTATTGCCTGCTGCCTACCTTCTTGCGGAGCTACGCTTATTAAACGTCAACATGGTCCTGGTTATTACATTAACAAAAATCCCGGAATACCAACTGCGCAATCCGAAAGAAGCGACAACAAACACATCAAACCTTCCAGTACAAAGATTGAGAACCCAAGTGAAGAAACGGAAGTTTTCCCCGAAGAACAAACGGCACTGGTTCCTGAATCGAATGAAACAATTACACAACTGGCAACGAACGATCAATCCGCCGTTAATTCGGAAGAAACCGCATTGGATAACATTCGTCCGGCTAATGTTGAGAACGATCAGGTTAGACAAGTGAAACCTTCTTTGTATGAATGGTCTTCCAGCACACGTTTGGCTGAAAAAATGAAAATGAGGGTTTCAGACGATCAATCAGCACAATCGGGTTCGGCGGTACATGACGGTGACGGTTTGAGCCTTTTTGGGATCATCATCCTGATCATTCTTATTCTGTGGCTTGTTGGAGCAATCAGCGGTGGCTGGGGATTGGGCGGCTTGATTCACATCCTGCTGGTAATCGCTCTTATTTTACTTATACTCTGGCTATTACGAATTATCTAATGGCATCCTCTTTCGAAATGTTCATTTCGGAAGTCCACATAACAAAAACAGGTGTACGACTATCCGTACACCTGTTTTTCTTTTGGTTGTAATTTACTTTAAGAGTCTTTACAGAAACTTATAGGGTTATATCTCCGGGACTGAAGGAAGCTCCTCCATTTCGTCGATATCGGTTGTTTTTCCTTTTTTACGGCCGAACTTCGCCTGAATCCGGTCAACAATATAATACAGCATTGGCACCAGGATAATGGTCAGGAACATCGAACTGGTCAATCCGCCGATGAGCACCCACGCCAATCCGTTTTTCCATTCGGAACCGGAACCTACAGCTGTTGCAATCGGTACCATTCCGACCACCATCGCGATCGTGGTCATCAGGATCGGACGCATACGTTCACGCACCGATTCCAGCAAGGCGTTGTAGGTCGATTTTCCTTCGGCCTTGAGGTGATTGGTAAAATCGACAATCAAAATGGCATTCTTCGCCACCAATCCCAGCAACATGATCATACCAAGCATGGTGAAAATCCCAATGTTCATCGACGCCAGATTGAGCGCCAGGAAAGCTCCCGGAACTGCCACAAAAATAGAGACTATTACCACCAGCGGATAAATAAAGTTGTCATACAAAGCCACCAAAATCAGGTAAACAAGGATTACCCCGATCAACATAGCAGAACCAAGCGCTCCCATTGATTCTTTCTGGCGTTTGATTTCACCACCCCAGAATAAACGCACACTTTCGTCGAGTGGTTCTTTTTTGAGGTATTCTTCAATTTCCGCAGCTACGTTTCCGGCCGCTGTACCGTTTACATAGGCTCGAACAGTGGTATTACTGATCCTGTTTTTACGTTCGAGTGATCCGTTTCCGTTTTCGATATAGACATCGGCAAACTCGCTCAACCGGATTTGTTTACCGTCATTCGCCTGGAAACTCATTGCCTGAATATCTTCCAGGTTTTTACGGTCAAACTTATCAAGCATTACCTTGATTTTGTACTCGTTTCCGCTTTCATCGAATTTGGAATCGTCGTTTCCGGTAAGTGCATTTTGTAACTGCATTCCAACAACGGCCGTCTGCAAGCCCAATTGTCCCATTTTCTCACGGTCCAAATCTACCCGTACTTCAGGTGTTACATCATCTGTGGAAATTGCCGGATCTTTTGCTCCTTTAATTGTGAGGATTTTGGCTTTGATGCGACGTGCTTCTTTCATCAATACGTCCTTATCTTCCGAAGAAAGGAACATTTCGATGGGTGCTTCTTCCGATTCCACCATCCCGATATTGATCGCTTTTACTTCAATTCCGGAATGTCTGCCCTGGATTTTCTTTCGAACTTCCTCCATGTATTTTTCCGTCGGATATTTTTTCTGCATATCCGGCTTCATCTGAACGGTGATCTCCGATTTGTTTTCACTTCCGAATGAAGCTGCTCCCAAACCGGCACTTGGCCCGCCTACATTCGAGAATACCATTCCCACAACAGAATCCTGCGCCAACAGGAACTCTTCGATCTGAAGCGTCGTGGCATTGTTTTCTTCAAACGTGGCACTCTTTTCGTATTTGAGTTTCAGCATGAATTTACCCTGGTCACCCTGGGCCACAAATTCTTCACCTACAATTCCCAAGCCCATGGAAGCCATACCACCAAAGAACAAGGCAAAAATTCCGATTCCGGCAATGATCTTGTGGCGCAACGACCAGCCTACCAGTTTCACATAGTTTTGGGTGAAATTGGACACGCGGCGTTCAAACCAGGCTAAGAAAAGATGGAACGGATTCCGGGTATTGGTCAGTTTGGTTTCTTTTGCCAAACGCGAAGCCAACCAAGGTGTCAGCGTAAAACAAACGAAGAGTGACATCAGCGTGGAAATCACGACGACGACTGAGAATTGTTGCAGGATGTCTGAAATAACGCCTTCCACAAAGACGACCGGCGAGAATACCACGACATCGACCAAGGTAATGGCAAGTGCGGTAAACCCGATTTCATTTCGTCCGTCGAGTGCGGCTTTGCGCCTGCCCTTGCCCATTTCGAGGTGCCGGTAAATATTTTCGAGTACCACAATGGAGTCGTCCACCAGGATTCCGATTACAAGTGACATTGCAAGCAACGTCATCAGATTGAGCGTATAACCCAACAAATACATGGCAATAAAAGTAGAGATCAACGACGCCGGAATGGCCACGAGTACGATTACTGCATTTCGCATACTGTGCAGGAAAAGCAGCATCACCAGTCCTACCAGGAAAACCGCCAGCTCAAGGTCATGGAATACAGCATCAACCGATTCTACCGTTGGTTTTGACGTATCAGTCGCTACGGTAAATTTCAAGCCTTCCGCTTTGTATTTTTCTTCAAGTTCCTTGAATTTTGCTTTCGCCGCTTTCGACATGTCAACCGCGTTGGCATCCGATTGTTTAACGATTCGCAAACCAATTCCGTTCTGACCATTAAAGCGGCTGATCGTCAATTGATCTTCGGCCTCATCCACCACATCTGCCACGTCAGACAAACGCACGGTTGAGTTCTCGTTTACCGCCAATGGCAGGTTATTCAGGTCTTCAACCGTTTTTAATTTCCCTGCCAAACGAACGGTCAATTGTTCACCCTGGTTTTTGACTTTCCCGGTCGGGAATTCAACGTTTGATGCCGCAATTGCCTGGTTGACCTGCGCAAGCGACATTCCGTAAATCTTCAGTTTTTCCTGGTCAACATTCACACGGATTTCGCGTTTTTCACCACCGAGGACATTTATGGAACCAACCCCCTTCACTTGTTTAATGAGTGGAAGCAACTGCTGGTCCATAAGTTCCATGAATTTGCGATCATCCATATTGGAAGCTACCGCGCTCACCTGCAATACAGGGGCTGCATTCGGTTCGATTTTGGAAAGGGTTGGCGTTTCTGCACCATCAGGCAATTTTCCGGTAATCTGGTTCACTTTGCGCTGCGCATTTTCCATGGCTTCGTCAATGTCCGCTGAATTCTTAAATTCCAACATCACCATCGACGCATTGTCGAGCGAGAAAGAGGTTACTTCGGAAATATCTTCCAATCCGCTCAGTTGATCTTCCATTGGTTTGGAAATCTGGCTTTCTACGGTAGCAGGAGCCGCACCAGGATATACCGTTTGTACGGTGATAATGGGCGGAGAGAAATCCGGCAACAACTCGTAACTGAGCTGACTGTAGCACAATAGTCCTCCACCTATAAGTATGGTGAAGATGACGATAATAAACGACGGGCGTTTAATCGATAATTCGGTCAATGTCATGACTAGAGTATTATTTGGTTGTTTTGACTTTCGTTTTGTCTTCTAAATTCACCTGGCCTTTCACAACGATCTTGTCGTTTTTGGAAATCCCACTGATGACTTCAATGTAATCGCCATCTGACGTTCCGGCATTGATATCGGTAAGGATTGCAATTCCGTTGCGCACCACATATACCTGTGGATTTTTAGACGATCCGATCAAGGCTTTACGGGGAATCGCCATTCGGGTAACGCTGTTGCTGTTGGACAAATGAACTGAACCATACATTCCGGCCATTAATTCCTGCTTGCTGTTTTTCAAAGTGATTTGTACTTTGAAATTGTGCGATTTATCGGCTACAACACTGATATTGGTGACTTTACCGTCAAATGATCGATTCCCATAAATATCTGCATTTACCGAAACAGCCTGGTTCAACTTGAATTTAAGGATGTCGCGTTCCGGAACGTTTACTGTTAATTTTAATGACGAAATATCCGTGATTTCTACCAAAGGTGTTCCAGGTCCGATTACTGATCCAAGATCGACCAGTTTCTTTGTAATCACACCTGAAAACGGCGCTTTGATAGTAGTACTGCGCAGTTGTTTCTGTAATTGTTTCTTTTGAATTTCAGCAGAACGCAGGCCCAGTTTGGTTTTTTCGACCTGAACGCCGGCTACCGCATTCTCTTTTTCAAGGTTGGAATAACGTTTATCATCGTTTTGTTGTCCTTCAATGGAAACTTCTGCGTTTTCCAATTGTAATTGCAACATTTCGTCATCGATCTTCGCAATCACTGTTCCCTGCGAAACACGGTCGCCTTCTTCAACCGACAAACGGATAATTTTTCCGGAAGCATCTGATCCGATGGTATTTTGACGATACGGTTCAAACGTTCCCAGGTAAGAAAAACCGCTTTCAAACTTGTGTTCCTGCATTGTTGTTGTTTCAACCAATACCTCGGCATTCACGTCGTGAATATAGATTTTTGCTTCTGCCTTACTCTTATTCGACATCAATTTCATGACGGTCAGACCGATCAGTCCAACAACTACAACTCCAATGATTATTACTTTTCTGTTCATCTTAAATGATATTTAATGCTATTTGCGATCAGCTGAATCGTTTTTCAGCGTATTATTTAATATTTCCGATTGATTTTAAGTAGGCCAATTCTGCCTGGCGCAATTGCACGTAGGCTGCAACCACATTTGTTTGTGCCTGTTGCAGGCTGTTGTCTGCCGTGATCAGGTCATTGGAGCTTACTGTTCCCTCGTTGAATTGCGCTTCGGTTTGTTTGTAAACCCGTTCGGCCAATACCAATTGTTCTTTCGCAATAGCTAACGAACCTGTCTGAATTTCTATTTGCTTTTTCGCGTTGGCGGTGACCATTTCCAGTTGTTGCTGGGTCAATTCCTGCTGATTGGCAATTTTCTGGGCGGTAAATGCATTTACTTTTTGCTTGTTGTGCTTTTCCAACCCGTCAAACAACGTCCAGTTGAGCTGCAGGCCAAGAAACGCTGATTCGATTCCTGTTCGGTAATCATCCTTGGGCATGATGTTGTAATTATAATTGTAAGCCGCATAGAAAGCCAAACTCGGTAGGTATGCCATGTTGGTTCCTTTACGTTCTTCGATGTTGAGTTGCTTTTGTGCTTCCAGCAAATCCAGTTCAGGATATGCAATCGCTGATTCGTCTACCAGGATCGTTTTTTCAACTAATGCATCCGAAGCAAGTGTGATGGGTTGATTCGGATCAAGACCAATCAGGATCTTCAACAGGTTTTCAAGCTGTTCGGTAGATGCTCCTAACGTTTCACGGGTATTCACCAAACTCAAACGGTTAATTCGCAACTTGTCCACTTCCGTCCCAACGATCAATCCTTCGCGTTCCATGGCTTCCATGTTCGTGATCAGCTTGTCCATGCTGGCGATATTTCCAACTACAAAACTTTGTTGTTTTGACAGTGCCTGTAGGTTGAAATATGTTCCGGCAACTTGTTGTCTGATTTCCTGAACAGCCAATTGGTGTTGCGTTTCGATAATTGTACTGTTGATTTCCAATGCTCTTAAACCGTAATTCACCTGCGGATTGTACAAGATCTGCGTCAGCTGAATCGTGTTGCTCAGGTTGATCGGAACCCCAAATTGCACCGTAGAATAAGTGCCGGGGATACCACCGAAAAAAGCAGCGGGAACCACTTGTCCGGGAATGATAGCGTTGTACTTGTAATCACCCGCAAAAGTGACTTTCGGTAGTCGGGCCGACATGTACGAATCGATCTGTTTTTCATTGGACGCTATGTCCAGCCGGGCATTCCTGATCGTGAGGTTTGCCGTGTCTGCCATTTTGAGGCAAGTTTCCAGATCGAGCTCTTGCGCTGTGGCCGAAAATCCACTTAACACGAGTACGAACCCCAGTAGTTGCTTTTTCATATTATTCGACGTTTTAAATTGCTGTTTAAACATTGCGGGGTGCTATTTTTTGATAAATAAGTAATTGATCATCATCTCGGTGACATACTGTTTATGAAGCACTAATTGCTGCTCATAATGTTCATCCGAAACATGTAAGGCGTTTTGCACAAATGGTTTTCCAAGAAAAGGGAAATGGCAGTTTGACATCAGAATAAGGGCAATACTTAAAAGATCCATTTTTCTGATTTCACCCGCATCCTGTGCTTTTTGGATGTCTCTAAAAATCCCTGTTTCATCTATTTTATCCTTCATCCAATACATATTTCCTGCGCCGCAGCCATCTGCCCTACTCATCTCACCTATAATAAAACCGGGCATTTCAGGATGTTTGGTTAAGAAATCATATTCGCGTTCTATGAAAATGCGCATTTTGCTCTCCAGGGACAAATCGGTGCTAAACACATCGATCATTGAAAGCATGAAGTCTTCGAGCGCTGCCCGAAAAATAAGTTGAAAGAGTTGTCCTTTTGATCTGAAATAATAGTTTACCAGCGCAACATTCATTCCGGCTTCTTTGGCAATCTCTCTTGTAGAGCAACCATCAAAGCCTTTGGCCATAAACACGCGTTTCGCTGCTTCTTTGATTTTTAATTCTGTTGAAAGATCCTGACTCATTTTAATTTAATTGGAGGCAAATTTAATCACGCATTTTAAACAAGTGTTTAAAACAGAAAGATAAATTTGTTAAAATATGCCAATTCTATTCGGGATGAGGATTTTAGAAACACTAAAACAGCCATAAATAGGAGGATCCAGAGAATCGTTGTGTTTTTATTGAATGACATAAATATTGGTGTGTTTACTCCAGCAGATGTACAGATTTTTAGCACTCAGCTTTTTTTGACATTTAAGCGAGTCCGTTAGGCTGGCCAAATCTGTACATCTGCGGGAGATAGTTATTTTACCAGCCGATACAAATCATCACTATTCGTGGACAATGCATAATTTTAAAGCATGAAAACAATTCTTCCCGATCTTTCATCGGAAATCACGGTTAAAACCAGTCGAAGCGGTGGTAAAGGCGGTCAGCATGTAAACAAGGTATCAACGAAGGTGGAACTGGCGTTTGACCTGGTGAACACGCAATTGTTGCGGGAAGAACAAAAAACATTGTTGTTGGAGCGTTTAAGCGGGAAACTGACCAAAGAAGGAATTCTGCTGATTGTTTCACAGTCGGAACGCACACAACTCGGAAACAAACGCGTGGCCACAAACAAATTGATCGAATTGCTGGAAAAGAATTTGATTGTAGATAAAAAACGAAAACCAACCAAGGTGCCGAAATCGGTGATTGAAAAACGATTGATCGCGAAAAAACGACGGGGGGAAATCAAAAAATTCCGGAAACCGGAATTATAATTGAAAATGAGTAAGTAGTAAGGGCGACTCGCGAGTCGCCCTTACTACTTACTCAGGAGTATCAATAAACGTATCTGACCGCTTATTCTTGAAATAATACGACATCCCGAATCCGACTATGAGCGATTGAGCGGGTTTATTGAGATCTTCTTCGGTGAAACCACCCAATGTTTGTAAACCTACATGATATGGTTTAAAATCGTAGCCACTGATGTTATAACCGATGATCCAGCGATAAGCAACAGCCTCATCCGAAGCAAGTACCAATGAAATAGTCGGTTCTACAAACGCAGCTGTTACGCGCTGAATTCCAGCTTCACGGGTAAGATCGGTCACGAAAGAAGTTTGGGCAAGGCCGCCTTTACAACCTATTTCGAGCGCCAGACGTTCTGTTTGCCATTTGTGCCATCCGGCTTCGATGAATGCGCCATACGTATGTGCTCCGCCGTTCATTTTCACGGGAACTTTAAATTCACTGATAATGTAATAGCTGTATTTCGGTCCGGCGGCAACGTACCAATCACGGGCAAATTTATACTGCACTTTCGGCTGCACATTCACCAAACCGTTGAGATAGGCACGATAAGCTCCGTTTGCTCTGCCAGAAGGTAACGCCAGCTCCATGGTGATATTGACTTTATCATCACCGATTTGCGCAAGGCTTGTATTCACAAAACCAAGCGCAACAAGTACGAAGAGCATTCTTCTGGTATATTGGGAGCGTTGCATCATTTGTATCAAAGCTACTAATTTATACACTATAACGCTAAATCGTTTTTCAGATTGCACTTGCGGCTGATGATTCACCGGATTCCCTATATCATTCTCCCGAATTATGAATGCTGAATTATAAATTATGAAGATTGTAAGTGGTTTTACTTCATTGTACCATCACTTGATAATTCATATTTTTCCAATTGATAATTCTTTGAAAGAAAATCCAGACAAGTATCTAAAAACTTAGTTCTTTCCTAAATCCAATTAAAAATTCAACATTAAACATTCAAAATTCCTTAATTTAGACCTATGATTTCATCCATTCGTAAAGAAGACCTGGCCCGATTCGGCAACCTGGAATTACTGGCAAAACAAGTTGTTGAAGGTTTCATTACCGGATTACACAAAAGCCCGTTCCATGGTTTTTCGGTCGAATTTGCCGAACACAGGCTTTACAATACAGGAGAATCTACGCGTCACATTGACTGGAAACTGTTTGCACGAAGCGAAAAACTGTTCACCAAAAAATACGAGGAAGAAACCAACCTGCGTTGTCAACTGGTGGTCGACACTTCGTCAAGTATGTTGTATCGCGGGAAAAACAACCTGTCAAAACTCGAATTTTCGATGCTTTGCGCTGCTTCCATTGCCGAACTGTTGAAACGTCAGCGCGATGCTGTAGGCCTTTCGTTGTTTGACACGAAGCTCGGTTTGCACACGCCGGCCAAATCATCGGCTGCGCACCACCGTTTCCTGGTTCATGAAATGGAAAAAGAACTGCGCGAATATTCCGACCAATCCAAAAAAGGAACAAACGCCATTCAGGCTTTGCACGACATTGCCGAATTGTGCCACAAACGCAGTTTGGTTGTTCTGTTTACCGATTTATTGGAAGATCCGTCACAGTTAGACACCTTCATGCAGGCAGTGCAGCACTTGCGTCATAACAAACACGAAATTGTGATTTTCCATGTGATTGACAAGCAAACCGAAGTTGATTTTGCGTTGGAAAACCGTCCGGTGAACCTCGTGGACATGGAAACCGGTGAAAAGATGAAATTGCATCCGATGGAAGTAAAAAAGGCCTACACTGATGCTATTCAAGCTTATTTCGCTGAAGTGGAGTTGAAATGCGCGCAATATGCCGTTGATTTCATGCCTGTCGATATCCAAAACGGACTGCAGGATGTACTCACGAAATACATGCTCAAACGACAACGATTGTATTAGCTTTACCCACAATTACCAAGTACCTGAAATCAATATGAAACGCTTCTTCTTCCTGATCCTTTTAACAATTTCCGGCTCTGCTTTTGGCCAAAAAATCTTCAATGTTTACGATAGTTTTACGCTTGAATTAGTTGATTCTGTTGAGGTGACAACAAACAAAGATAAAGTGGAATCCACAACGGTTGCCTTTGGTATCTACATGGTGAAAAACGCAAAAAATGGAACGCAACTTACTTTCACCAGATCGGGATATGAAACACAATTTTTTGATTGTTCCAACGATGAGAACGAATCTCATACGATCATTTTAGATCCGTCACAAGCTTTATTAAAATCGTACAGAGCAAAGCTCCCCTATTATAAGACACAAAGTTCGGTTACACATGAAAAGAAGTCTGAAAATGATCCTGAAACCGCAACCGATTTGAGTGAAGCGGAGCAAATTCCAAAAGACAGTATTTTGACTTATGTAGACAGTATTCCTGCTTTCCCGGGTGGTCAAGAAGCTCTAAAAAAGTATCTTAGTGAAAACATCAGATATCCGCAACAAGCAATTGAGCTTAATATTAGCGGGAAAATTTACCTGCAATTTGTGATCAGTAAAACAGGAGTTGTTTCAAGTGTGAGAGTTATAAAGGGAATCAATTTACCAATGGATGCAGAAGCATACCGTGTTGTAAAAGCCATGCCGGATTGGACTCCGGGTCGTTTGAAAGGAAAAGCGGTAAATTGCTATTTTAATCTACCTATCAGCTTTAAAATGTATTGATTTACTGGATGTTGATATAATTACTTAAGCGTATCTGGTTTTATCGAAAGCAATATTTATGACTACGATTAAAAACTTCCCACGGTAACTATTCCATTCTTTTATTAATTTTGTAACGCAATTACGCATTCGTTACCACACACACATTTTTACATTTCGTTTTACACGCATTTACTCAAAAAAACAACACATGAAATTATTATTATCCTACCTCAAACGTTACAAATCACTGGTTTTTCTGGCGCTTATCTTAGCCACGATCAACCAGGTTTTTTCACTTTTGGATCCTACGATTTTCGGGAAAATCATTGATTACCTCAACGGTTATGTCAGTGGCAAAAAGACAGTTTCGCAAGAAGAATTTTTATGGGCAATCGCCAAACTTCTCGGCGCTTCAATCGGCGTGGCTATGGTAAGCCGTATCGCCAAAGCGTTCCAGGATTATTTCACTAATTTGGTAATTCAGCGCATCGGGGCCGACATTTATACCGACGGTTTAAAACACACCTTGCAAGTTCCGTTTCAGGAGTTTGAAGATCAACGAAGTGGTGAAACGTTGAATGTTTTACAAAAAGTACGGACCGACAGCGAGAAATTCATCCTAAGTTTCATCAATATTGTTTTTGCTTCGCTGGTCGGATTGGTATTTGTAATGATTTACACCGCTACCGTTTTTGGCGGGTTGATTCCGGTGTACATTATTGCAGCCGTAGCGCTCGGATTAATCACCAGTTATTTATCGCGTCGGATCAAAAAAGTACAAACCACTATTGTGCGTGAAACCAAATTACTGGCAGGAAGCACCACTGAAAGTTTACGGAATATTGAACTGATCAAAAGTCTTGGGTTAACGAACCAGGAAACCACCCGGCTCAATGACACCACGCGCAAAATTTTGCAGCTGGAACTCAAAAAAGTGCGCGATATCCGCAGTATTTCCTTTATCCAGGGAACATTGGTGAACCTTACGCGACAAATTATCTTGTTCATTTTGTGTTACCTCGTGTTCGGAAGTGTCTTGACTCCGGGACAAATCATCACGCTTCAATTTTTCTCGTTCTTTATTTTCGGGCCGTTACAGGAAGTTGGTTCCGTACTCATCAGCTACCGTGAAATGCAGGCTTCGATGGAAAATTTCGAGCAAATTGTGAATACACCACTCGAAGTAAAACCGGTAAATCCGGCTCCAATGGGTTTTATAGAACGTTTACGTTTCGACAATGTCTCGTTCCGTCATAAAACAGCGCAATACGACGCTTTGACCAATATCTACTTTGAGGTTGAAAAAGGTGAAACCATTGCGTTTGTTGGTCCAAGCGGCTCAGGAAAAAGTACATTGGTAAAATTACTTGTAGGACTTTATTCTCCGCTCAACGGCGATATTCACTACAACAACATCAGCGTCACAAACCTCGATAAAGACGAATTGCAACAACAATTAGGCTTTGTAACGCAGGACACGCAGTTGTTTGCAGGAACGATCCGCGAGAATCTCTTGTTTGTAAAACCGGATGCTACCGACGATGAATTGGATCAGGCGCTGTCAAAAGCAGCTTGTGATAACCTCATCGAACGTAGTGAAAAAGGAATTGACACGATCATCGGTGAAGGCGGAATGAAACTCAGCGGCGGTGAAAAACAACGTTTATCCATTGCCCGTGCACTTTTGCGCAACCCGCGACTCTTGGTGTTTGACGAAGCAACTTCTGCGCTCGATTCATTGACTGAAGAAGCTATTTCGAATACCATAAAATCGATTACCAATCAGAAAGAACACATTACGGTATTGATCGCGCATCGTTTGTCGACTATCATGCATGCCGACCGGATTTTCGTGCTCGAAAAAGGTGTGATCATTGAAACCGGAAAACACGAAGAACTACTTACCGAAAAAGGGTTGTATTACGCGATGTGGCGTCAGCAGATTGGGGAACGCAGAGAGTAGTAAGGGCGACTCGCGAGTTGCCCTTACTACCTCTGGTGTGAGGCTTCCAACAAATCCAAAATAGTTTTTACCGGGCTGAAGGTTGTGCTTGGAATTTCCACAAAAAGGCTGTTCCAATGTGCCATGCTGCCGTTCCACAATCCGGGAAGTTCGGTGAAAAGAATTTCTTGTCCACGGTATTTTTTGTTGACGATGAAGTAATTATCAGGGTCACTGTACTGCATGAAATCAACTTTTGATCCGTCGTAAAGCTTACCGGAGCAAACCATCATTACCGGATTAAAATGCGTGGACTGGATCATTAAACGGTATTGATCCGGACGTGTATTGATTTGTGCTTTTTCGACAATTTGTTTTGAAATACGACCTTTTTCATGTACCCAAAAAGGTCCGCCACCGGGCAATCCTTCGTTGCGCACCATCCCGCAAACACGGATCGGTCGTTTTAGTAATTCCACAATTTGGTCAAGCGGCAGGTTCAAATCATCTTCGTGGTAAAGTTCAAACGCATCATTGAGTTGACGGATCGCTTCAAACGACGGATTCGCAATAATCGCGTTGACTTCAGCCTGAACAGCCAATAACAAACCACCTAACAATTGCTGCGTTCCGATGGCTTCTTCCGAATGATTCCAGTGTTGAACGTTATCGATGTTTTTGATAAAGATCACATCTGATTCCAACGCATTCAGATTACTGAGCAAGGCTCCGTGTCCGGCCGGGCGACGTAAAGGTTCACCATTTTCGCAAAACGCCGGTTCTCCTTCTTTTGTAAAAGCAAACGCATCCGTTTCCGGATTTTGCTCGCTGAACGAGATCATTGGCTGTTTCCCTGTCATTCCTTCCAAATCCTGCAGACGCTTGTTAATCAATTTCTGAAAAGCCGAACGAATCGTAAAATGAAAATTGCAGGTTTGATTCGCCACAGCGAGGCCTTGTAAAATATGTTCGTGAAAAGGATTCAACAGGAATGGCCCGTGCTTGTGAAACGGAATCAACCCCTTCGGTAAATGTGCCAATCCCATTCCGTTATCGTTCAGAATATAAGCCACAAACGTGTCAATTTCCATCGTTCGTTCGCTCAACTGGCGCTGCACTTCGGGCGGAAACTGGTAGAAAAAAGCAAAATCTTCAATGTGATTCAAAAAGCGCTCAACCTGCCCACGGTTTTCTTCGGTAGGCGAAGACAGGAAATCGAACAAAAATTCAAACATACGCGAACCGGAACCGGAAGCAGGAATAAAATACGCTTTCGATTCGTCGGAATGGTGAAATAATTCTCTTAAACGTTTGGCATCTTCATCGGCAATCACCACGATTCCCTCGCCTAATTTACAAGGTGCATGCAATAATAATTCCGGCTGAGCTTGCGCTATACGGGTTTGTTGTTCCTCAAGTGTAGTATTTGGCATTGAATGCAACTATTTTGTAGTGTTTTTGTTACTTTGCACCATGCAACACAGTCGTTCTTATTGGTCGTTCTTCCGTCAGGCAAAAGGTCGACATGGCGTTCATTCTCCGTTTGTTTTTCAACTAGTAGATACTTGCTTAACGACAAAGGTTGAGAAAAATTTTAACATACTTCGAAAAAAATGGTACGCCGGATTGAGACGCGATCGCGAACCGTTTTCCGTCATCGATTTAGGGGCTGGTTCCAAACAATTGACCAAAACCCGTACCAAACAACAGTTGCTGAGCAATAGTTCAAGCAAAGGAATTTACGGCGATGTGTTGTATCAACTGGCACATTGCTATCGTCCGGAGCATATCCTGGAACTGGGAACTTCATTGGGCATCGGGACTGTTCAACTGAAAATGGGATTCCCAAAATCGCACATCATTACTGTTGAAGGTTGCCCCACTACTCTTTCCAAAGCCTGTCAATCGTTTGATTACTGGAAACTCAACGGTATTACTACGATCAATGCTTCTTTCAAAGAATTTCTGACACAACCCGTTTTCGTTCAATACGATCTCATTTTTATCGACGGACATCACGACGGAACCGCAACGCTTGAATACCTCGAGTTACTGCAGCAGCATTCGCATGAAGAAACGCTGTTCATATTCGACGACATTCGCTGGAGTGATGATATGTGGGAAGCCTGGAAAACCATCGTTATTGACGAACGTTTTCACGTAACCGTTGATTTGGGCAGAATGGGACTTGTTTGGCGCCGTCCGCAACAACTAAAGGAACACTTTTCCATCCGGCCTAAGATTTGGAAGAACCGACTTTTTTGAGTTTCGTGAGTTTTTAAGTTTATTTGGTCCGAAGTGATTGAGGAACGAAATCTACTTCGGACCTTCATTGATAATTCATAATTCACGTTTATCTTTACTAAATGAAAATTTACACCAAAAAAGGCGATAGTGGCACTACCGGATTGATCGGTGGAACGCGTTTACCCAAGCATCATATTCGCATCGAATCGTACGGAACGGTCGATGAATTGAACAGCTACATTGGTTTGCTGCGCGATTTAATTGCTGATCAAACACTTGCTCCTGTATTACTTGAAATCCAGGATCGTTTGTTTACCATCGGTTCTCATTTGGCAGCAGATCCGGTAAAATCAAAAATGGAACTGCCAAAGCTTTCGGAGGCAGATGTGACTTTTTTAGAAACCGAAATTGATACGATGGACCAGCAACTGGAACCGATGAAATTTTTCGTACTTCCGGGTGGCCATCCAACGGTTTCTCACTGTCATATTGCCCGTTGTGTTTGTCGCAGAGCAGAGCGTTTAATTGCACATTTGGCCGAAAACGAGCCTGTTGATGCGCTGATTGGAGCTTATATGAATCGTTTGAGTGATTATTTATTCATGCTTTCACGCAAACTAACCAAAGATCTGGGTGCTGAAGAGATGCCATGGAGGCCAAAAACAAACTGATTATCAGTGCTTTGAAAAATAATTAAAAACATTTTTTTCTTTCCTTGCCAATGGACTTGGATTTTTTGAAAATAAGATTATTTTTGCGCAACAAACACTAATACTCTTTAGAAGATGTACTGGACACTAGAATTAGCATCATATTTGGAGGACGCTCCATGGCCTGCATCAAAAGACGAATTGATCGATTACGCAATTCGCGCAGGGGCACCATTGGAAGTGGTAGAGAATTTACAGGATTTGGAAGACGAAGGCGATATTTACGAAAGTATTGAAGAAATCTGGCCTGATTATCCGTCAAAAGACGACTTCTTGTTTAATGAAGATGAATATTGAGAAATTCAATCTCCTTGATTAAAAACCGCCCTGAATGAGGCGGTTTTTTTTGTTTTCATTCATTTACCACGGCTGATGAGAAGTGCTAAATAGAATTCCCACGAATGCACGAATTATGGCGCCTAACGGACGCGCTTTATAATTGATATTATTAAATGTAATAGTTGTTATAATTGTCAGCGAGTGCGTTAGTCGAGCAAAAAATTCGTGCATTCGTGGGAAACAAAAAGTCATATCTGCCAAGGGCAGATGAATTCATGGCAACCCTGAAAAAGAAATCCCGTTTTCAGTATATGAAACTACTACTGATTAATCTTGTATTTTGTCTTGGGTTAGCTACACCTCTACAGGCCCAGGACACTTTACAGGATAGTCTTCTTGTTGTGATTCCAGCTCAATTCCAAACAGAAACGGGTAACCCTTTTTTGACATGGAAAGAAGAACCAAAAACGTTCGAATTTATTCTTTGTGACCGCTGGGGAGAAATCGTTGCTACAACGAAAGAAAATCCGCATTTCATCCTGGAAGATTTACTCAACACAACCAAAACCGAATTAAGGACCAATTCTACGTATTTCATCATTCTTAAATTTACCGGTGCAGATGGAAAAGAGCGAAGAAGTCAGGCTCAATCTCTTTACTTTGGTTTCTATTGTTCAGGTTAGTAATCATCACTATTTCAGTAAAAAATGTACTTTTGATAGTGTGTTAAGAATCGGATAGCTTGAACAATATTCCAACAACAATATCACAACCGAAAGGACGTTTTTACACTATGCCGCGATGGATAGTGTGTCTTCTTTTCTTTAGTATGATCATTGGTGTTTGCTCACCTGCCAACGCACAGGAATTTCGAAAGGAGGCATTGGATTCGCTTTTAAATCAGCCCAACAGGGGAAGAATGCCAGGGTTCGCTGTACGTATTCTCAAAAACAACGAAGTCATTTATGCCACCCAGTTCGGGATGGCCAATACGCGAAAAAAAATCCCGATGGGCCAGACTTCCATCATGAATATCGGGTCGGTGACGAAACAATTTACGGCCTACTCCATTTATTTGCTGGAAGAACGCGGTTTGCTGCTCACAACCAACGAAATTCACACGTATTTACCCGAGTTACCGGATTTCGGACATGAGATCACACTAAAACAGTTGCTCGGTCATACAAGCGGGCTGCGCGATTATCCCGATCTGATTTCGTTGCTGAATCTTTCTAACAATCACAACCTTCAGTATTCGGAAATGGTCGAGTTTCTGCAGACACACAAAGAACTTAACTTCGATCCAGGAACGCAATTCTGTTATTCGAATACGGGTTACATGATGCTGGCCGCGATTATTGAACGTGTTTCCAAACTGTCTTATGCGCAATTCCTGAAACAGGAAATTTTCGATCCGTTGGAGATGAAAACAGCGTTTGTGAATGAGGCTATTTTGAGTGAACAATCAGACGGAACAACCAATTACCTCATCAACGAAGCCAAAACCAAGGCATTTAAAAGTCGCTCTCACCGCGACGTGATCGGTGCTACGGGCGTTTTTTGCTCGCTGGAAGACCTGACAAAATGGAATCAATTGTTTGTGAATCATGAAACAGGGAAAAACCGCTCGGCTATGATCGCCAAAATGGAAACCGGATTCACGTTGTCCGATGGTTCCAATTGCCATTACGGCGGCGGATTGATCCTGAAAAATTACCGCGGCGAACGTGTTATTGAGCATTCGGGCGGCTGGGGAGAATACCTTACGCAGTACCGACGGTTTCCCGCGCAGGGAATTACAATCATGATCGTGACCAACAGTTTGCTCGATTCGCCGTTTGAGATCTGTGATAAAATTTCGAATCTCCTGATCCGTTTCGATGATCAGGTTCGTCCCGAACCGCTGCAATTCGAAGGTCTGTCGCTGGCGGAAATGAACGGTGCTTATTTATCGAGAGATAACATTATTCGTCATGTCATCGGAAATGATTCCACGCACAATCTCCGGGTTTACAATTCAGGAAAAACCCTTTACAGCACTTATTCCCTGCAAAATATTGAGTCGCTTGCCGACCAGACAACCGGTTTGTTTTTTTCCGATTCTGCCGGTAACGAACTGGTATTTCACGTTTTGAAAGACAATACCAAACAATTTATCTGGTATGCAGGAACCTATTTTCAAACCAAACGCATCTACACATTTGTTCCGGCATTCACACAAATAACACCGGCATTCCAGGGAAGATATTATTCCAAAGAAATGAACCGGACGGTAAGAGTGAAATATAACCGCCGAAAACAGGAGTTAGTATTCGTCCTTTTCCGGTTGATCCGTTATCGCATGAAACCGGTGGGCCAATCGGTTTTCCAGGTCGAAATAGACGACGATCCATACATCATTCGTTTTGTTGACAATGCCTTTGTGTTTGGCAATGATTGGGTGTATAACCTGAAGGTTGTTCGGAAATAAAAATTCCCGGACTTATCACTAAATCCGGGGCTTTTTGTATTCAACCAATTATTGTAAAAAAGCGGTCAATGCCACACGATCCAATCTTACAGTTTCGGTATTTGAAACCGGCCGTTTACCTGTGATAATCACCCAAAAACCTGCCGAAACCGAAGGAATAGTGATCGCCGAGTCAAGGCCTGAGGTGTTTTGGCCATCAATGGAGGAGCTACTTCCTGCAATTCCTGCTTTCATCGTAGTGTTTGAGATCAAACTGAACTCTCTGGACATTCTCAACGAGTTATTCGCAGATGTCGTTTTATAACTAGCAACCAGTGTCCCACCAATGCTGTTCGATGTATGAAAATAAACATTGAACACTTTTTGGTTGGTGGCCCCATTTGTTGCACCTATCCATGCTGAAAGATTCAATTGATCTCCGGCTGCCAGCGTACCCGAGGTTATTTGTTTGGAAAACAAGATGATTTCAGTAGTTGTGTTGATAGGAAGCGTTAAGGAATTGCTTGTAAAATCCAATCCCAAACTTACCTGACCTTTTGGAAGTTGTGCTTTCGGAACTCTCGTATTCGAATCTAAACTGGCATAACCGCTGGCAATTCCCTTATTGGAAGCTAATTCACGTGCGGCAATTTGCCCCTGGGCTTTACTAAATGCGGCTACAACTGACTCTGAGCCCAGGATTGGGTTATTCTGCGCACTGAACCCTGTCAGTATTGCTGACGATACTCGGGCAGCTGTAAAATACAGATTTGCCTCCTCCGGCACTTGTGATGTTGTATAATCGTTATACATCGGAGTTACGACTCCGGTACGTCCGTTCCAGGAAGAAATGGCATCCGTATTATCAATTTTTTGCCAGGCAGTACCGTTACTGATAATCCAGTCACCTACTTTCCATTCACTAATTCCGTCAACATTCGTGGTGTTATTTGTGCTCACCACATAATACCACCCTTTATTACCCGATGTTGCAGTTCCGGTTGCCGGAATAGAACCTGTCCCGTTCCATGAACCCTGGTAACTGGCTGCTCCAAGTACTGAAGCAGGAAGCTGTGATGTAGGAACTTTTCCTGATCCGTCCAATTCGGGGTAGCCACCTGCAACTCCTTTTTGTGACTTTAATTCACGATCATTCAGTTGCCCTTGTATTTTTCCAAAGGCCGTTAATACAGACTCAGAAGAAGAAATTGCGGCTACCGGGCTTGATGGTACACTAAGACCTGCCAATAACGCTGCTAATACGCGGGCTTCGGTGAAATATTTGTTTCCGGCTTCAGTCACCTGATCCGTATCATAATCTCCTGATTCAGGCATTACTGCTCCTCCCCGGCTATTCCACGAAAGCACTGAATCCGTATTATCTATTTTCTGCCACGCTTCACCGTTACTGATCAACCAGTCGCCTACCTGCCAGTCAGAAATACCATTTATAGAAGTGTTTCCTGCCGTTCCGACCACATAATACCAACCAAGATTGCCTGCCGCAGCTGTAGGAATGGCCGGTGAATTGAGATCTGCATCCCAGCTGGCCTGATAATGCAGGGAACCCATTATTGAATCAGGAATTTGAGCTAGTGGAATTTTCCCGCCCGAATCGAGTGTTGCAAATTGCTCCTGCGCGGCGATAAAGGACAATAGTGTTGAAAGCGTTACTTTCTTGGTTTGAGCGTCGTTGACCAGTGCAAGCAAGTCAGTCAGTGTTAATGCACTCGCTGATGTTAGTTCCGAAATACGTTTATTAGCCATGATGATTTAAATTTTAATGTGATTAATTGTTTGATTAGATTATAATAGCTCCGGAATTGTCTTCCAATCCTAAATTGTCTTCTCCGTCAACGGAAAGGAAATGCTGGTCACAGATAAATTCCTTGTGTGTTAGATTAAATAAGCCCGAAGCATTCTCTACTTCCACTCTAAAACGGTGATAAATCGGATTTTCATCTTCATCTTCCCGCGGAAGTGTTACTGTAGCGGTAAATCCAGTGAAATCAGGCATCCCCAAACCGTCCAACGGCGGATAAGACAATCCGCCTGTAGCTTGTTTGATTTTATAGATCTCATTCCAGTTACCACTGCTGTTCATTTTTTGCAGGGAATAAGTTCCGTTGTAACAGGTCGGACTCCAGACAATCTGCACCTCTTCAAACGCGGTTTCGGTTACATCACCAAAAATGAAGGCCAGATCGGGAGCTTCGGGATTGACCGGATCGACCAACGTAGTCCGAACCACATCCGAAGGACGTGAAGGAACATCTACAATGATCGTAGCATTGCCGTTCAGGACGTTTTGTACATCGCGCACTTCGCGAATAGCTACCATACGGTAATACAGCGATTCACCATACAACGGGAAATCAATATCGCTGAAATCATCCGTTACCGGATCGCCCCATAGAATGGTTTTTACCTTTTTCATGGTACGAACACTAAGTGAATCCAACTCGTCTATGCAACGGTAGATTTCCAGTTTCGTGATCTTTTCGTTCTTACCGTAGGCATTCAACTCAAACAAAACAGCACTTGGTTGTTCCAATTCAACATTCGGTAATTGCGTAATTGCTTTACGAATCTGAGGTTGATCGGGAGCAAAAGAATTCACCATTTTCACAGGTCCTAATGTTCCGCTCGGTTCACTCAATTTGAATTTATCGTCCATTTCCATCGCGCGATAGAAATAGAGATTGATCGAAGCTCCGTCGAGGCTGTAATCGGTGAAGCGAACATAGGTTTCACCTTCCTTTTCAAACGTTCGCACCATTGGATAGATGTCGTTCGTCAGCGGATCGAGAATATTCCCGTTCGTATCGCGCAACACCGAAGGTTTAGACGAAGTTGGCATATCAGCTTTCAAATGCGCAAATACCGGTGGCTGCTCATTGAGCGCAATAAACGCTTGCTGGATTGCCAACCGAATAATCGCCGCTCCTTTTAGCGTTTTACCGTAGACATTTTTGTCCCGGGTTAATGTAAACGGTTGTTCGTCTTCCGGTAATAAGCTAAACGGTTTACACAATCCACCGGAAGGAACGTAAGCCCCAGGACCAGTGAGGGGAAGCGTGGTCTCAAATGTGATGAAAAAATCAGGATTGTTTGGCATCGGCCATCTGAAACTTCCGTTTGATGTTACGAGTTCTTTGAACTCACTCGCGTCATCTGGATCAGCAATCGTATTGATGAGAATATCCCACAATTGCGGATCATTAGCGAAACTATCAGGCAACAATGCCCATTCTTCTTTAATCCCTACGATTTCGAGTTCTGGGTTCCCTTTGATGGTATCCTGGGTATAAAGTATGTCCAGAATAGCATCGTTGCTTGCCCGGAAGAATGCCAGTGCATACGGAGCTCTGCCACCCTCGGTATTGATTTGCGTATCAAACGTGTAAGTGCTTTTTCCGTAAAAATCAGGCCGCGTAGCATAAAGTGGTCCTTGCGGTTGAGCAGGCGCCAGCGGAGCAGTGATTTTTTGGGCCAGTAAAACTGTTGGTGTTGCCAAAAACGATTGCAGGTTGTTTTTTACATCAACCGAACGCACCGACATTAAGGTTTGTTTGTTGCCCGAAGTTGGCGCATTGGTGACCGGAAGAATAGCTGCATCGTCGAAATGTACGCCACCCGTTACAATAGCTGCACCGGTTACCGGATGTAAACCTTCAGCATGTTCCAGGTAAATTTTATACGAGGGATGATAAGTTCCGGTTTGTGAAGTATTTAAGTCGAGTGTATACACATCAGCCGGACTTACATCTTCCGGATTAAGTGGTACAAAACCAGGATCCTGTATTACCACTGCCAGGTCATTGAAACTTGTTGAGGTTAAATTACCCAAATAAGAAACCGGGTACACCTGTTTTTTACCGGAAACATCCTCCAAACGAATTGTTCCTTTATTCCAACTGACACGTGAATCGGTGTGTGGCAGCAAGGTATGTGGCGAAAACAACTGAATGAATCCAGTTCCGTTTCCGTTATCGTCAAGCAACGGCTCCATCGTAAATTCAGTAACGATTCCTCCGACTACAAAACGGGAACTTGTACCATCGTTTTCCAACACGTATTCGATATTAGCTGCATTGATTTCAGCCAACCTGTCTCCTGCAATGGTCACTTTGTTTGTCGACTGACTGGCTACCGTTAATACTCTGTTGACTGTGAAATCCAAAACGCCATCAACCAATTCTGCATTCGGAAGTGTTCCCGTAATGGTAACGGTTGTCAGGTCAAGTGTGCCGTTATAGGTTGGAGTTCCTGTTAGCGTATATGCACCATCATTGAACTCATTTCCGAAAATACGAACGGAAGTACCGGTCACTAAAATGGTTGTCCAGTCACCTTTGATTTTTAATTGAGAAGCACTTTGTTCAATGATTTCAAGACGAACGGTATACTCAGCTTTAACTGTACCATCTGCCAATTCGCTTTTAAGCGGTTCATGCAGCGTGATCACAGTGCTCCCGGTTACGAATTCCAAACTTTTGATGCCGTATTTCACTACGTTGGTTGGTGAATATCGCAAACCGATACTTGCATTGGAGTAGTTCTTTTCAATGTACACTTTCGTGTTGTGTTTCAAATCCCAATTCGACGGATCAGACATGTTTTCGATGGTGAAAAACAAATCACCGACTTGTGGAAGTTCGATCGTTTCCTGCGACAAGAATTGATTTTGATTTGCCGGATCTGGTGCCGAAGCCTGATTTTGCTTTAGCGCTTTTACTTTGAATTTCGGATTGGTTCCCGTGGTATCAAAACCTTCAATTACAAAATGCGAACTGCCTGTGCTCAAAAATGAACCGATAAATTTGGCCGAATTTGGTGCTGAAATGACAGGTTGAACAGTTTCAGCCGGAAATGCACTCGTTATTTGGTAGGAGCCGATTTCGACTATGGCCGTATCGGCATCCAGCATGGTAACGGCAGTCACTTTTCCTTTTACGACCATTGGTTCATCTTCGCGGAAGAAGAACTCTGCATAATCAATCGTCGGATGTGCGTGATTGTGTACATGATTCCAATCAAACGTGGTGCGCACAAGGGTTTTATCTACACTGCTATCCGGCAAATCTGCCAGTAAATGCTGTTCCAGCTGAGTTGTGAGGATGAGTGTTTTATCTTCAATTTCCACTTCGGCAGGATCTTCATCCTGGATCAATTGTGTTGCATAATTGAACGGCGGTAATAAACGCGCTACTTTCGGGAAGGTCGTTGTCGCATCTTTTGTATTACTCAACGGCGAAATGCGCGAGAACCAGTTAATGGCATAAGCAGCATAAACGTGTGTTCCTTCCTCTTCTTCCTGATGGGTAAACAATCGTGGTGTACCGTTTTCCAGGATAGGAACGGTTTCAGGAATCCCGGTAACATCTTCATACTCTGTATCGTGGTTGATTTCCGGCTTGCGGTACCCCGATTCACTCTGTTCCTTGTATTCCAAACCATAAGCAACCGGCTGCGTTTCCAGCGAAAGATCAAACTCGTAAGTACTGTAGAAAAATGGCCCGAATGCCAGCTCGTGATTGTATTTCCCGCGATTGATATTAATAAAACGCAGGTTTTCATGAGGTGCATAACCATTGATATCCGTTAGCAATGACGGCGTACCGGTGCCGTTGTCAATTTCAACGCCGAACGTCAGATCATCCAACACGGGAGCTTTCGGTACGCGGTAATCGGTTTTGCTGGTTGGCAGTGTCATGTACAAATGTGTACGCAATACTCCTTCATCGTAAGGAACCTCGAGTGGAGCTGTGGTGACGTATTCCATACAATAAACGTAAGAGTACGAATCGGTTGATTTATCAATGTGGCCGAGCCCGAAAATGCGGCTCAAATGATAATCCAGGGAAAGCAATTTCAAAAGTTCCAAATAACTTGCCTGCTGTACCGCCACATCTTCCGGATCGTCGGAAGGGATTGCCAGAATCGCTTTGGGATCCCCGACACTTCTTATAAGATATGTATGAATGAAATGCTGCAGACTTATCGGATCATTCGTATCGTCGGTAATAGAATTGAAACTGAATCCGTCTCTTCGCCAACGCTGGGTATAATTTTCCTTGTTAATGGTAAATTCCCCGGATGGTGTAGTGTTGTTGAATTTCGGCCAATGTCCGCCCGTACCATCCACATCGGTTGCCATAAACCGATCACTCATTCGTGTGTCATCAATTGTTAAAGCAAATGAGTTTCCTATCTCGGTCCAGGCTCCATCACGGCCACCACTTGCGTTACTTGCCAGAATAAAATCTTTGTAAGTAATGAGGTAAATGGAAGTGATTTCAACATTGGACGTAGCAAAGCGGATATATTTCGTGTTTTCGCTAAAAAACTTGTTCTCCGAAGTCACTGTAAAATGTTTACGCACATTGAGCTGTTTCGTGGCCGGATCCAGGGAATCAGGTGTCCCCACAGCTTCTACGCGAAGAGAATATGGTAATTCCACCTTGGCTTTAACTGCCGCGAATTCGTAATAAAACGCCAGTTTATCATCAGCGTGAAGCTCAACTACTCCTGCATAAGCGGACAAAAATTCCTTCCAGTTACCAGTAAGTGTTCCTCCGAAATCGGCCAGTAACGTATTGTAATGCAACGTATCGGTGAAAATCAGGCGAACGTTGGTTTCACGAGTCGCGGCATCACCGTTGATGGGTAATTCATACATCCAATTCCATTTGCCGTCCAACTGCACAACCTCACCGGGAGCATTGGTAGTAATAAGTTGCACATGATAAGGTTTTCCTTCAAACTTGTGGCGAAGGATCCGCACATAATCGTTTGATTTATTGAACCCATCTGCAGTTACGTAAGGTGCGATGCCTGTATAATCTCCTTTCGGTAAATGCTGGTCGCCGAGGAGTTTTAAGAAATCCCATTTGAGATGACGTCCCGAGACCGTTTCGTCCGTTCCATCGGAACCCACTGCCTGTAAGTAAGTATATCCTGACTGAAAAAGAGGTGAATCCTCTATGTCTGCGTTTACAAATGCCATTGTGTTTAGAGTTAGATTGAATAATTATTAAGGTCGATTTTTGCTGCTGTGATACTTGCAGGATCATTTTCATAAGCAACACCATTATAGATTTTGTAATTGAAAATAAACCTCAGCTTACTTGTCTGGTTCATATCAAACGAATAATCGGCCGGTGTGATGAATACCTGCGAACGGTCTTTTGAATGCACGGCAGTAAACAATTCAGGAGCGTCCACATAAATAGTTCCATTAAATACTTGTACTGTAATTGCATCCTCCAGTATTTCCACCGGAATTTTCGGATCATTAAACGGTTCCGGGTTACGGATCAGGATTCCGATCAGGTTTCCGCCGTTTCTCACAAGGTTGAACTCCGTGGTCACAGCAGCCTGAAGACGATTTGCATCGATTCTAAAGACACCATTCATCAACTGGTCGAAGCGTTCTGCATACTGCTGTACCAATGGCGCTTCAGCATCCGTGAAATCATCCGGAGCATCAGCCGTCATTACTTTTTCAGCCAACGTAAAGTCGACCATAGCATCAATGTTCAATGTGTAAACCGCTTCACGTAAAATAATGGTTTCGATGCCTTCCTGGGTCGTTTTCAGAATGTAACTGGTCACCTGTTCGGCGAAACTGGCATAACGTGATGTCTGGAATACATAACTGTGCACCAGCGATTCGAAGGCTTCTGGTGCAAGTGTCGTACCAATACGTGGTTTATAGCGTGCAACAAATTGTGCAGTATACAGCTTCAACGGTTTCAGATTGATACTTTTTTCCGAGGAAATATCAATTGGAGCCATTGGTACATAAGCCTCACAAGGATTACCGTTGAGCAACAGATTATTGAGAATACTTATCTCGCTGTTTACCTCATTGATCAGGGAAGGTGGTTCGCCCAACGCAGATGCATGTGAAATGCTGTTAGCCACAAAACCATGTGTCCCCAAATCATCATTTGGAATTACTGACGGAGCAGGATTCAGGATACGAATTTCCAGTGAAGATTCTGCAATTTTAGGACTGGCAGTATGCTCATAATCTGCCCAGTCTGTGTAGAATTGGTACACATGATTGTAGAGATAGAACAAGCGCAGCTTCGCGTTGTTGTAGAACAACGGTTTCGCGTTGATGAGCTGACTGTCAGCATTCGGGTACGATTTGGTATAATCGATGTACGTTGCCAGGTTTGTTAAACGGAACTCGTCGGCTCTTCCCTGCAAATCCAAGGCGTTATAATCAGTGCGAGGCACGGAATTGATCGCACTCGAAACTAACTTCGGATAACGATGGAAATGCCCGATTGGTCCGGCAGTCCGGAAACCATAAGTTACTTTTTCGGTATACAATCCCAGGCTGGAGCTGCCTCCCTCGCGGTATAAACGATCTTTTGTTGTAATCCGCACGGCGAAAGTAGTATTCGGACGCCAGACCGGCTGCAGTGTTTTATTGATCGAATCGATCATTGTTGCATTGGCAGCTTCCTGAACTCCCGGCCCGGGAATGGTTCCATTGAGCAAATAATTCTCCAGGCTCAGGTAACACAATTTGTAAAAACCGGTTGCGCAAGCACTGTATGAATAAGAAAGAGTATGACAGGTAGAACCGATAAATCGCACGGTTTCGCCACCAACTATGTCAAAAGTGATCAGGAAATTATTATTCGCGCCAACCGCATCATCTGCCGGATACATGGTGATACTTTTCACGCCGGTAATGGTGCTGTAATCCAGTTCGAGCACGCCGTCAAATAAATTAAACGTGTACAAGCAGGAATATCCTAAGGTATCTGTGATGGTAAAGCTCAGTGAAACCGGTGTAAAATGAGTTTGCGTCAATAGAACCTGCTCACCTTCAAGCGGTATTTGACCGGTATACAAAGAGGACAGAAAGAATTCTTCATAATCAAGACCAAACTCATCAAACAATTCTACCGAAGTAGCCGTAAAATGATTGTTGTGAATCAGTTCATCCAGAAAGTCTTTAATGTCATTCAGGATAACAGATTGGTTCGGTACAGCATTCGTAACAATTCCTGTTGCGGTGCAATTAATCGGTTCGATCTGAATGTAATCAACACCACCTTCATCACTTGGAGTAAATGGAATCCCATCTTCATAAGCGCCGGTGTAATTGATCGTTTCTACGAGCGTGTATTCATAATTGTTTAAACCATATTCGGCCGGTAAAACAGGTGTACGGCGGTAATACTTCACAACTGTTTCCGGAGCCTGTGAGCTGATCAACAAGCTGGTATACTTCATCGGTTCGTTGAAGAAAATCTCCAGCTTCGCACCCGGTTCCATAAATAATCCGTTGGCAATGCCTTCATAGGTTGTATTGATCACCGTTCCATCTGAATTCAATACACGGAACAATACATTTTCGTAGCTGCGCAAAGTATTCTGCAAATAAGTATCGTGCAATGCATCTGTACCAAATGTGATACAGGTATTCGGAATCTGATCTCCACCGCAGAAAATGGTTTCGTCATTGACTCCGAAATTTTCAATTGTATAAGCACTTCCGGTACCTGATGTATAAGAAAGTGGTGTAGTTGCCAATAACCTAAGTTTATTGTTTACTCCCGGTTGTTCCTGCTGCCAGTAGCCCCATTTGATGTCCTCAAGAACCGCCAGTGACGTTGAGTCAATCGCATTGGGAATTTCATTCACGGCATTCTCATATAACGGCAACAAAGCTCCGTAAAAATCATACGGACGCCACTCAGCCGAAGGCGTAGCCGCTTCATCCCAATAGAAAATCTCTACGTTTTCGAGGTAAAACTCGTGGCGTACACGGTCCGATTTCCCACGCAACGGTGGCGAGAATTCTACAAATTTAGCCGGAGTTGATTGTCCCCCGATTCGGGCAAGATTATTTGAAATGCCTGGACTCACATTCATTCCTTTCTTGAATTCGATATCCAGGAAAGCATCCACAGGAACACGATAATCGTCGTTGCTTCCGGTAATCCAGCTATCCGGTGCCGGAATTGATCCAGCGAGAGTAGCGGCCAGCGGGAAACGTTCTCCCGTCACCATATGTGTCATACTTGCTACTTTGGCAATATCCGCAGTATCGAGGGCACTTCCGTCACCAACTGCTCCGACAAGAAGTGGAATACGGTTGATGTCCAGGTCTTCGTTGAAACTCCAGGTAAATTCAAAACGGGCACAGCGTTCTTTTTTCAGAACAGTCACACACACTTCAAATTCACCGGTCACCATGTGCGGATTCGGTGCTTCGGCAGCCAATGTGGCACTTCCTGATACACTGAATCCGAAGCCACAGACTTTGATGCCGACTTTTCCACCCATTTTGATGGCGCCACCAATCTGTTTCGGGCGTTTACTGATCTTACCGAAGGTATCGATGTAAGCTTTCAGTTCAGCGCTCAACGGACCGAATTTCTTGGCCCATTCAAATTTCACTCCGGCCCCCAAACGAATGCCGTTGTTCGACATCATCAGGTAGAAATACATGTTCAGAATATCGAACAAACGGGCCTGAATACGTCTGTCGTCAGGAGTTTCGCGGCCTACATTCACATACCAAGCCGATGAATCGCCCCAGAAAAACCCGAGTTCGATGACACCGTCGACCGTTACCAGTTTTCCTTCATCACGCAACTTGTAATTGACTCCGAATCCGGCTTCGATAGACTGTTTCGTGATGGCAATGATCGCAAAGAATGGTGGATCGGGATTGGTATCGAGACTGATCCGTTCTTTGAGAAATTGTGCTTGTCCCTGGAAGAGGAACACATCCGGTAACGACAAGAGGAAGAACAATTTCGCGGAGAAGATTTTCCCTGAATCGGAACTGGTAGCCAACGAAACGCCCGCTCCGAAGCTGAATCCGTTTTTGGTGTCGAATTTCGAAACCTGGATGCCTTCTTTGTAATCAGGATCTATTTTGGCTTTGTAGTATTGCCACCATTCGCCGTCTTCCGGTATTCCCGCGGAATTTTTTGTTGCCACGTATTTTTTACCAAGTAAAGCGCGGAAACCATAGATTCCCAAACCGGTTGTTCCCAGTGGAATGGCTTTAGACATCTCAATCTCCAGGTCGACGATAAACGACGGTACTTTTGGGTTGAGACGCATCGCAGCACTTCCTTTCAATCCACGGAATTTTGGCAAACTGACACTTACGCCGCCAATGTATTCCTGGCTGTTTTGTAAAATAGTGAGCAATGGATCTATTGTTCCCGGTGGAATCTTTGGTTCTGCAATCGACAGGAATCCGCGAATCACTACTGCCGCTTTTTCCGGATCGGTACCGCTTGGCAAGATGATATCGACTTTGAGGCTTTCCAGTCGGATGAACCAATCGAAATCAAGACCATCAACCGAATAATAATACTTCAATCCTTTGCCATGGGCTTCCACTCCGCCCGGCGTGGTTTTTACACCACCATCAAACCCAAAGAATTTGTACTTACGGTTGTCTTTTTCGTAAGCGCCCATGTGGATTCCAGTAATAGACAACGTCGCAGGACCAAACTTAAGCGTCACCGCTTTTGGTAATGTCAGTTTCCCGCCTTCGAACTCAAAGGAACCATCGTCGTAAATAAGGAGTTTTTTGATATCCAGTTTATCCGGCAGGAATTGCTCGGCAAAACCTTCTATCTGGAAATCGAGCTCTCCGCCGATTCCGATGTAAAAACGTCCGTCATTGCCCTGCTCACGGCCAAAGAAGATGCTATCGATTTGAAAATCGAACACGCCGTCAATCCCGATTTTCTTAAACGCCGGATCGGCCGTAGCAACGATATTAAACTCACCATCCTGCCCGATGTGAATATTAATATCAATCGTTGCCTGCTCGCCGGTTTCGTCTTTGAATCCCGGGATTTTTAACCAACCGTGGATATCGGAACTGATGATCGCGTTTTGCTGAAAGACGAGTTCGAAGCCTTTGAGGCCAACTTCGAAATCGGAGCCGAATTTGGCGCTGATGAGGGAATCCTCAGTTAACGGATCGTTGTCAAAACCACGCATGCCGATGGTGCCGGAGATACCGCCGGTGCCGATTAATACGTTTTCAGCAAATATCTGCGCGGTAGAATTATTCTCATCATGGTTCCATTTTGCAGGAAAACTAATCGACGCTTCTTTGATAAAAGCTCCAATGAAATCGTCAGGACGGCCGTCGAGTGTGGCTTCTTCGATGTTGTTCTTCTTACTAAGGTCCAATTTCATATTGTCGATGTACAGAATAAACCCCGTATCAGCAATTTGTGCGTATGCATTGGAATCCAAAACCAGATCCATTTGATAGCCGAGACCTTTCTCCGTATCTATATTGAATACCGCCTGACCAAAACTCAACATGAATTTGGGTTCTTCGTTTTCATCAGCCGGAATAACCTGAAATGCATTTTCTGCCACTACAGGCTCGGTTTCATTGAACGGATTGCTACCATCCGGATTGTAAACCGGTTTCAGCATATTTCTGGGAAACTCCAGTCCGGCAGACAACGTAAATCCGGCTTTTAGTTTTGGTGTGATCAATTTCTTGAGATAAGCCTCAATCCCTTCAGGGACAACACGTTTGTAGAATGCATCCAGATTCCTTTTCGTCTCATCCAAATCACTTTTCAGTACGTAAATACCAAACAAGATCATTGGAATACTAGTTGGAATTTCAGCTTCTTTGAGAATTTCCATCAGCAAAGAGAATGATTCTTCTTCTTCCTCAGGAAAAGCCAACTCTTCACTGGTAAGAGCACTAACATCAATAAGTACCTGCTGATATACAGAGGTGTTTGCATCTTGCGGCTCAACGAAAAAGTTAAGGATATTTGCAGTTACCTGCTCATCTGTGAGGCGAAATACCTTCAAACCCAGTTGATAAAAATCTTCTAATGAATAAGAGAATTCCTGAAGGCGGAAAGCTTTTACAAATGCCAGAATCTCCCATTTGTATTCAATTGCGATCGGAAACGAGGAAATTCCAGCATCACCATCTACATCTGGATTCATTACCAACTGCATTCCGCCTGGAAGCGGAAATTGCAAGCGATCTCTTGTAACTAGATCTAGGCTGTAAAAGGCTGCATCACCATTGAAACTCTTCGAATATTGAAGGTTCTTGTAGTGAATTCGGTCAAAAACTTGCTCCAACCCATTTTCAAGGAAATTGAGAAATTCAGGTAAGTCTTGTACTGTAACTACCTCTGATAAACGGGGATAGTAACGTTTTACGATGGTGTTTGGCATGTGGTTATCGTTAAATATGTAATAATAAATTCTACATTAAAATGGTCATGAATCAAATAACTTAATGATCAGTGGTAGGTAAAAGAATATGTTTTGTTGAAACATTCAGAGCTTCCGCCAACTCAATTCGTTTAATTGGAGTTTCAAGTTTTTCCTTCAATTCATCCATAGTCAATTTATTCAGCTTTGCTTTGAACAAAAATGTTTTGAAGAAGTATGTACTGGCAACTTGATTAAAATTCTCTTGATCTTCGGACGTTAGCTCGGCAACCAGATTATTCATTGCTTCAAGAATTAACAACAGTAAATTATCCAATTCGTCTTTCCATTCTTCAATAGCGTTCAAATAATCATGAACATCTTCCCTTTCAGAGATCCGTAATTTCAATATCAATTTATCAATCGAGCTGAACGTCATTGTTGTCCACGGTTTTTCAGCCAATACTTTTAGCTGCCAGAAAAGTTGTTGTTCTTTCCAATAATTTTTTTCGGACTGAACCTGATGAATAATAGATCCCGGGAATTCAACTGCAGTCAGTTTTCCGCCATGGCAACAACCAGTATCTATACCTAAAGTATTATTCAGGAATTTTGGAGAATCTCCCACAACATGATGCCCGTATACAATCGTTTTTTCTCCGGAGTAGAAATCAGACCAAAATGTGTTTTCCGGATATTTCTTTTCCAGATACCTTTCACCTGAAGTTGACCCGCACAGCACATCCTCTCGCTGTTTTTCAAGCACTTGGTCATGTTCAAAAGCAGCATGAACGATCAAGGCTTCCTCTAATTCATAGTGATATGGAAGCGCTTTTATCCATGAAATCAGTGATTCATATTCATTTCCAAACTGGATCTTTACAATTTCCTGGGCATAGTTCAACATTCCATTCAAATGCTTTCGCTCATGATTTCCCATTAAAACGTGAGCATTTTTCCTTGATCTGAAAAAGTTGTAAACCTCAAACGACTTCGGGCCACGATCAAGAATGTCTCCCAGAGAAATAACCAAGTCGTTCTCTTCAACGTTCATTTGCTGAAGTAACTCTATTAGCTCATTGTAGCAACCATGTATATCTCCAATAACGAACGTTTTCATAAATTATCAAGCCGGAATTACAGGGTAAGCAAACTGGTAATATTCATTTCCGGTCCAGGAGAATTCAATATCCGGATCTACGCCGATACGACTTGGAAAAATATCTGCTTGTGTTTCCTGAAGATTGTAAATGTGAACACAGGTACCAATTTCATTGTAATCAAATTCATACAGATCTTCTCCCTCTTCATCGTATAACGTTTTTACGACCGATGAGTAATCCGGATCATCTGAAATCAGGTCTATCGGGGCCATGTAAATGCAATTATCATTTTCGTCTAAAACAATAATTCTTTTTCCTATCAAGCCTCCGTCTCTGTAAACCAAACTTGTTTCCTGATCATAACCATTGAACGTTTCATGGGTTATAATCTGAGCATTCGGGTCTGATAATAACACATCATCTATCTCAGAAGAACCAACCAAATACTGGGTCAAACTCAAACTACCATTTTTAAATATCTCTACCCTTTTTAACACACTATCTTCATAGATATTCTTTCGGTATTCTTCAACCAAAGACAATTGAGCAGTTGTTAATTCCATTTGTCTATTTGTTACGTATTTAACTGTAATACTCATAATTCAAAATTTTAGATATGGTCCCAAATCCATTTGAGAATTTGCAATAATTATCGAAGCATCAAGATCTTCTGCAAGAATCAATCTATCATAATAAGTCTGTGAAAAGCTTTTACCCTCAAATTTACCAAAGTTAATGCTTCGAATAATTCCTTTCTCTAAATCGATATCAATCTTGGCGATCGCTTTATCGTAATTCTTAGTTGCGTGAGGAGACATCTCTCCTGTATCCGGATCCGTGAATTTCTCTTTAATACGACTTTTGATTTTATTTTCAATCATTGCTTTTTGAGATTCTTTGAAATAAAATGCAATATCAACATCTTGAGTGGTCGCTTTTCTTAGCGAAGAACCTTGAATTCTTACATCATGGGTTGGTATTCCGAAATCATTCGCAAGTTCAATGATCTTAGCTTTGAATAGCTGAAACTCCTCAAGACTGGCAAATAGGTACGGATATTTTCTCGGTTTTATAACTAACGCCCAATTGTCAGTTTGCTCAATAACTTCTGCAGTGGAAAGCTGCTTTTTTTTGCGATAACTTACTGCTAGTAGATCTTCTGCCTCTGATGCCGTAAGATTCCGTGCATAGGCATTATTCAGAATCTCATCAATTTGGGCTTCTGAGTGAAGTGGATTTCCAGTATGTATATTGTTAAGTGAAAATTCGTTGTTCTTACTCACATATTCAATAACATTACTTTTGATCTTATTCTTATAACGATTTAAGAATTGAGCAGCGCCACCAGCAAGCTCCTCCAACTTCATTTTGGGAGTTAATCCTCCGGTATCCGGTACCTCCTGTAATAACTCGTCGGGCCAACCGTTTTCAATAGCCTCATCGACAGTATCCTTAGCAGATTTCCTTGCTTTATTCATCATTATTCCATCCGTCCCCATAGATGACAATTCGATGTAGAAAAGCATTGTTCTGACTTTTTTACAAAGCGTGCCTTCAGCATTGCATTCATCAACGAATTCCAAAAGAACATTGAGAACACCAGCAACAATCTGAACAGTTTCAACTACAAGCATTGCTTGACCAAAACGCGTAAGATGTCTTATGTGTCGTAGTTTTGCCAGATTCGCAACAGGTATGAAGGTTGAGATAACATCAAAAGCAACTCCCATAAAATGTTGAACATCTTTGCTATCCCCAAAATCATCAACATACTTCAAAAAGAAAACTGGAACTAAAGAGTTTATGTTCGACCCGTTAAAATTGATCTCTTCACCCTCTGTAACCAACATCGGTTCTGCCGTATCTAACGAACTTGATATGAGATGTACCGGCTGTAAAATATCATATTTTCCGTAAAGCGCATAAATTTCTGCGCCCCCTACGCGATGAGCCCCTTCGTAATGCGCAAGTCTGGCAATAATGTGATGCTGCGAAAATTCGAAAGAGTAATTATCGATATGGAATCCTGCAGATTTCTTGGAATTATAATTCAGCATTATCGGTGCGGCTTCCCAATAAGCGTCAACGTACCTTTCGGTTACATCCTCGGTTTCGGGTAAGATTTTATAACCAGGATAACTCGTATAGAAATACGTTCTATCCGGTTTAGTTGTAGAAAAATTGATAGGGTCATTAGAATCGATTTCATTGGTTTGATAATGAGCCACCCCATCGACCAGTTTCTTCAAACCTAAGCTATTTTCTCTCAATTCGAATGTATCAAAATCATACGGATTGTATTTACTTCTTATCCATAAAGCATAAATCGATTTTACGAACATACCTCTGGTGTCTGTAGGTTTCCAGGTAGCATTAAATGCCCAATTCATTAACTCGATAGTCGATCGGGTAATTTCCCAGGCAGTACTCATTCGCTCATAAAGTACCTCATACATCGTTTTTCCTTCTTCACCATCACCGTTAAAATCAGGGTTGACTATTCTTGTTAGGAAGGTATTTCTGTCCGACTCTTCATTAAACCCAAAAGATCGAACAATTCTAATAACAATCTGTTCTTCAATCTCAACCTTGAATGTTGAGGATAAATGCATACTGACCATCTGTTTCAAAACATTCATTCGATCTTCCAGAGGCATTATGGAAAGGGCTTTAGACCCCAATATCCGTGCAAGAAAATGAAGCTTCTCCTTACCTTTCATCTTCTGAATATTTACCCGATACAACGACGCAGAGTAGTAAAAATCATACAAACCATCGTAATAAGCATTAAGAGTATAATAATCTGGTTCTTCCATGATTGTATCATCTGTCCACTCCTCTTTTTGACGGGTGATGTAAGAATTGAAGACGCTATCGGAGCTAAATAAAGGGAAGATATCTTCACAAATCCGTTGGATTATCCAGCATATTCGATTAAGTATTCTGGCTATTTCCAGAGGATTAATTGAAAACTCTTCAGCTGAGATGAGATACTTGTTCTTGTCATAAAAGCTTTGAACTACAGGGATTGCATTGGTTTCGGGAATTGGATCTCGCGGGTTATCAATTGCTCTTTGGGGCATGATGATAAATGTGTTCAATTGATTATCACGACCAACGATTTCTTCGTTCGGTATAAGATCCCATTTAAACAATTGCGTAAAAAAAAGTTCAGAATAATTAGGTGGTGACAAGTACAATTTCTCCACAAAAATATTGACTGGTTCGGTGCTTGGTTCAATGGTACTGATAATATCAAAATGAGTAAACTTATGCTTATCAACCAATTCATCAATTGTGATAATATTTTTTATGTAATCAGAATATGCATTCCAATAATAGTAATCGTTAAGTGCAACATTTTCCCGAACAGTATCCATATGACAATAGCGTACAGCTTTGTTCTTATACCAAAAAGTGGATAAGAAACCATTGAATGCGAACTCTGGCTGGACTAAGTTTTCAATACTAACAAGATTGCCTCCGTAGGTAATTACAGCTCTCATATTATTCTAGTGTTTCTAGGTTAATTAAAAAAGAAGGATCGTAATTCATTATCAAATCAGTATCTAACATTTGGATCATGTTATCCGAGTACGTTTTTGAAAAAAAATAGGATTTGTCTAAAGAATAGATAAATACGCTTTCTTCTGGTTGAACGATAACCAGATTACCGTTTTCCTGATTTTCACCGACTACGCATATAACGTATTTGAAATAGTTAATCCCTTCAGAGGAAACAAAGGAAGTTTTATTAGTAGATAGGTCGGAAAGTACGATACGTGGATTAATCAAACCTTCACAAAGAAGATTCACTGAATCATTTTCTGCCTTCGATATGCCAATGATCAGATCGCGATTAACGAAACCATCAGTTATTGGTAGTTTAATTGTTGTAATCATTCCTGATTCTACTGTCATAACACCAAGTTCGTATTTTGTCTTTCGAGGTAATTCAAACGTTTTTTGGTCAGCTGAAGTATTAATTGGTGTTTGGATATCTGAGGCGATTTTACTCGTAGGGGACAACGGGGAATTAGCCACTGCAATGGTTGAAGTTGAATAAACAACTCTGTTAAACAAGGGAGACTGTGGATCCATTGTAAAGATCGTGTCCTTGGTTTGAGTGGTTTGAAAAGCGGTCACACCTAGTAATTGTCCCTGAATAACGTGTTTTAACAAATGTAGTCGTTCAAAGTTCACCACTTTGTATTCTTTGGATTCTTCAGTAATCAACAACGGCACTGCTACCAAATTCCCAAACACATCATCAAAAGCATTGGGTTGAGCATAAACATTCACCTCCTCCTCTTCTTCATTGAGTTCTGTGCCCGCAATGTAGCTGTAGGTTGCTCCCTGATAGATCAGGATTCCGAAGTTGGCAATGTGTTTTTTTACACTACCATCTTCAACAGCTGGATTGGAGAGAATGATCGTGTTGGTTAAGATAGGTTGATTATCTTCTTCGTCAACGGGTTGCTTTAGTTCTTCTATGGTAGAAAAATGGTTTCTCAGTGCGTTATCTACACAGGCTGTTTGGCCATAAAGCACCACGTTGGAGTTATTGTCTGTTACCAATTGCAGGTAGATCTTATTGCGTTCTTCTGCATGTTCCTGAACCGTGGTTTCCAAAATGAGGGGCCAACCATCTGTTCCATAAACCCGCGCTGTGAGGGTATTCTCCTCTGTACCATAAAGATGATTTTCCGGCTCCTCTGCATCTATACGGTAATTCCCATAGAAGTCATACGAACGCTCTCTGTCCGATTGAATGTAGAGGTAGTAGGTATTTTTACTTGCAAATGATGTGAGTACATTACTGTAAATAGTGCTTTGATCGTGCTCAACATCTCCTACGGTGGTCACTTTTCCTTCCGCAATGCAGTGGAAGCCGTAGAATGCTGCTATGTCTATGAATTGGAAGATCTGTTCTTTTCTGCGTTTCAGCACTACTTCATCGGTAATTGCGCTCAGGTCAATAAGGGCTTCTGCAGCCCGGGCATAATTGTAGTCGAAGGCAAAACGGTCTGGTTCATTGAGGATGTAATCTCCGTAGTTCAAAACAACATCTATTCCACACTCACCAGTTGCAAACGTGCCAAGTGTTTTTCCCTGATCAATTTTCGGGAGTTCAAATGCCGTTTCGGGAACTTCCTCCCCTTCTTCATCGTATTGTGTTAAGGAAAAGAAGAGGTTCTCAAAAGAAGCCGTCATCTCAGCCACAGTTTCCTGATAGCCAATGAATGCTGAATCAAATACCGGTGGTTCTTCTTCATCTGCATGGAAGTCAAAGAAATCGGTATTGATCTTTGTAATGAAATCAGAAACACCTGAGGTGATCGGGATGATGTTTCCACTTGGATCAATGAAATCACTTTTGTTCAATCCCCGATAAATGAAATAACGGATGTTTACGCCTTTAATGGGTTGTTGGTACGGGCGCAAGATCAAATTTACTTTGGTTGGACTTCCTGTTTGCGGCTGGATAGCAACTATTCCTGGACAAATGGCAAAAGCTTTCGTACCTGCTGTCGCCGTGAACTTTGATGTCAGACGGAAAACATCTTCAGAAACCGGCCCAAACGTTTGGGTTACAGATTGTGAAACGTTCGCCACTTCTGAGAAGAAATGCGATTTAGCTGCGAATCGATTGGTTGGATTATTGGTTTCGTTCGGCATAGTTTATAGGATGATTAAGAATAGAAAGAAATAGACGCTTTTCTTATAGAAGGTGGTTTTAATAAATGACTCATTCAGTGTTTTCATTGAAATTTATTTAAGTGTATCTAAGGTTAGGCCAACACAACAAATTAAAACTCCCGGATGCAGACAACAATCCACGCGACGAAACGTCAACGAACGAAATATGTGCTGAGATAAAGGTGATCTAAAAGTCGGTTGTTGAACCGTGATTAAGTAACTAACTTGAAGCTAATATAACGATGTTTTTTTCAGGTTAGTACAATCCGATTTGTTAAAATTCCCTTTTTTGAATGAAGTAAAAAATTGTTAGTTATGAATCATTATGATTATCAATTATTTACTTAAAAACACTTGTCTAAAATTATTTTTGTTAAAATGGTTTAGGTGATTAAAGTGAATTTGGGTTGTTAGAAATAGTGACTTAACCATTGATAAACAGTTAATTAACATACATGTTGCGACGCTTTTAAACACAAAGACACAACACTTACGCCGAAGCTTCAGCGTTGTGCCTCCTATGTGGTAAAGCCCTCCCATTCAAACCAACCCCCCATCCGCCTAAACGAACAAGGGTTGCCTGTCTTTGTTACGGTTGCCTGAATACTCAACCAATAAACTGTACTTACCAATCTACTTAGCCACTTTTAGTTTTTTGGTCGACAGCGGATGTTTGGAGAACGACTTGTGCGCGTCCAATCCTGTTATTGAGAAATCACCGCCTCTGAAATTGTATTCGTTTTCGAAATGCGTGATAAATGCCATGAACGAGTGATCGACCAGTTTTGCCTGCGACATATCAATTTCGACCGTTTTTCCTTCTTCGATCTTTGTGAGCATGCGTTTGAAACCTAGCAGGTTCGAGAAAATGGCCGAATGATACACATGCGCGATTAGTTTTCCGTCTTTTTCTTCAATGCGATAAAATGCTTTGAACAGGCTTTTTAATGAAGCTCCATTAGCAACGTGGAAAATGAATTTCACAACGATACCACTGGCAACACCCACCAACAAATCTTCATATAAGGTAAAGAAGATCGTGGTGAGGAAAATCACCAGTTGCTCGATTCCTATCTTATACGTATGAATGAACTCTTTCGGCGCAGCCAAACGGTACCCCGCAAAAATCAACATCGAAGCTAACGCAGCATTCGGGATCATTTCAATCAACGAGATCATGAACAACATGGCAATTAACAAAAACCCACCATGGAAGAAATTCGACCACTTGGTTTGGGCGCCGAAACCAACGTTGGCCGAACTTCGCACGACTTCCGAAATCATAGGCAAACCACCCAACAAGCCCGAAACAACATTCCCTGTTCCCTGCCCGATCAAATCGCCGTTGTAGTCCGAAGCGCGTTTGTACGGATCCAGGTTGTCAACTGCTTTTACGGTGAGCAACGATTCCAAACTACTTACAAACAGGAACATGAAAACATATTTCCAGAAAGCGAATGTGGTAATGAAATCAAAGTTTGAATTGAGTTTCACCGAACCCCAAAAATCACCGATGCTTACCAATGAATAAGCACCTTCGGTGGATTTAAAGTTCCAGATAATCGCCAACGGAACAGTCAACAACAATACAAACAAAGGCAACGGTAGTTTTTTGATGAGCTTGATTTTCAACAACGGCAGCAAAAACAAAATCGCCAATCCGATCAACCCAACAACGGCAATGTGCCAGTGCGACTCCATCACAAAACGCGGAATGTCAGCAAACAATTCAAACGGTCCTTCGCCTTTGTGAATGACTGTTGGGTCGTCGCCCAGCAATACCGGAATTTGTTTCGCAATGATGATCAACCCAATGGCTGCCAGCATTCCGTGAATGGCCGAATGCGGAAAGAAATCACTCAACGAGCCGAATTTCAGCGCACCGAACAGGATTTGGAACAAGGCTGCAATTACGATGATTCCGCAGGTAACCTGCCAGCCCAGTATCGGATCTCCATGTCCCATTTCGAGCACCGCGGCGGCACAAATGGTAATCAATCCAGCGGCCGGACCTTTAATCGTGAGTTCGGAAACGTTCAAAAAACTGGTAAACAAACCACCGATCATCGCCGTGAGCACACCCATCGCCGGAGGAAAACCACTTGCTTTGGCAATTCCCAAACTGAGCGGAAGCGCCAGCAGAAATACAAAAAATCCGGAAAGGATGTCCACTTTCCAATTCTCTTTTAACCCTTTGAATCCTGTTGCAGGAAGCATGGTTTTATCTTTTTTCATATTGAATATCGTTTTGAGAAGTATTACTTAGGAAGAGCGCTTGGCAACTTCGTGATAGGTTTTGTGGTGTGGACCTAAAAACACACGTGAATAAATGCGGATGAGCGCAATGCCATCAATAATGAAACTCAGCGAAGCCAATGCTGCCAATGCAAACTGGTGTTCTTCGATGTGCGAAAACAATAAATCTTCACCGATGAACGTGGGCGTAATCGGGAAACCGGCCAATCCTAAACAAGCCACCAAAAACACGGCTGTAATCTTCGGATGTTCGTAAACGTGGCCATGGAATTTGTCGAGTGTTACTTTTTCTTCCAAACGCATCAACCTGCGCAGACACAAGATTCCAACAACAGCCGCCACGATGATTCCGCTGAAATAATACACCAGTTCCGTCAATGACAGTTTTTCGCTGAACGAAACGGCGAGCACGATCCACACGTGGTTCATCACCACCAGAATCCAGCTTGTGAGTACATTCCTTCTTTCGGTAAAAGCTTTCAGCACCATCACCAAGCCGATGACTCCAAACACGATAGGAAGCGCCGTTTGCAGCGAAACCGGTAAATCGGCTTTGAAATAATACATCCCCAGGCCAGCACCGAAAACAGGTACAAAGAACCAGGCTACATGCCGGATGGAAAGGAATTTCAGTGAATTCCCAAAACGTTTCAGCGGATTCCACAAAAAGCGGTACATCGCGTTGTCGAGGTTCCATTCGCGTAAACTCCAGAGATACAAGGTATATTCCAACCGTTTTGGAAATGAATCTTCGAGCGTTTTGGCGCGCGGCACGAAATGGTAAAATTGTTCCCTGATTTTGTACGTTACCACCGAAGGTGAAATCAGCAATTGGTATGTTCTGTAAAACGCATTGGCCGAAATGTGAATCAACGCGATCCATTCCCAACCGGCGGCTATTTCCACGAAAATCAACCCGATCTGCGCAATCGAAGCGTAACCGATCTGGCTTTTCACCGAAGACTGAACGCGGGCCGTAAAATTGGCCATCACAGCTGTTAGCAACCCTACTCCACCGATTACAAACCGCGCAACTGCTTGGTCTTCCCAGTAATGGAACGTCCGCATCATCAGAAACGCACCAATGTGTACAGAAAGCGAGCCGTAAAAAATCGCGCTCGACGGTGTTGGCCCTTCCATGGCACGAGGCAGCCACGATGAAAACGGGAATAACGCCGATTTGGCCGTAGCCGTGAGGAAAATCAACATCGAAATGCCAATCGCTTCTCCGGAATGATTCACCAAGTGATGGTGTACTTCTTTTGCGTCGTTGAGTTCGTAAAATGCCAGGTTATGCCCCCATAAATGATGACTAAGCCACATCGCAAGGATCAATCCGACGTCGCCGATACGGTAGATGGAGAATACCTTCACGGCATTTTTCACCGGCAGGTATCGCGTTCGGTAAAAGGCAATCAGGAGAAATGAAGAGATGCCCAATACCTCCCAACCGATGAACATGGTTTCGAAATTCCCCGAGAAAATAACCGTGGAATAGCCGAAAAAGAAGAACATCAGCACCGAGAAAAAGCGCTTGTAGCCCGACTCACGGTGCAGGTACCGACGACTGAAAATCCCGACCAGGAACGTTAATATCGATCCGAAAAGCAGGAAAACAACCGTCAACCGGTCGGCATAGAGATCAATAAAAAAATCATACTCCGCCGATTTCATGATCGATGTTTCGCGCAAATGCACATTTCCGGCGCCTTGAACGAGCCACAAGGTGACAAATACAACCGACACGATCAGGTGCAGTCCCGTAATCAAACGCACTACCTGCGCAATCGTGTTTTCGTTGGACTTCGGTAGGAATACCGTTATCAGAAATCCCAGCAACGGCAGCCCGATGAGGGATAAGATTACGTATTCCATTTGCTTGCTTTTTTAAGAAGTGCCGGACTCCCGTTTTCTACTGTCGAATGCAGTTGCCGCAAATAATTCTCCATTGTTGGCACCGGAGCTTCCAGCGGTTCATACACTTCGAACCGGTCGTTTTTAAACAAGTGCAATTCTTCCGTTTCAGGATGAACAGCCACCAAACGAATCCATTCGTTGCTAAACCAGTTAAACGTTGCCGGATTGCGTTTGATCGTATCCAAAACCACTTCCGGGAAGTGTTCCACAATCACCATCAACCTTACCGGATCGTGTACCTCAGTCATTTGATACGGAAGTCCCGTACGCAAATCACCGTCTATTCCGTTGGCTACGCCTATCAGTCCCACTACGTTGTGTGGCAGCTTCGACCCTGCTCCCAATTGCTGCTTGTCAACACGCGAAAAATAATACTCAAGGTTGATACCACCCGCTACCGGAGCTACCGCATCCAGTATTCCTTCGAGAAATTTACCTGTCGGATCAACCTGGTAATCAAATGAATTCATAAATGCCCTGCGATCCAGGAACAATCCTTTCGAGAACACACGTCTTCCAACCACGCACAACGCGTTGGTGGCGTGATTCAATTCCGGACGCGGTTCAAACAACGAAACCGTGCGGCGTTTTACCTTGTGGTGAATGCGGTTTGCCGAATCAGTCGAATTAATTGACATAAACCGGCGTGAACGCTCCTGAGCATTCAGATCAAGCGCTTTTTCAAACATTACAAGATTTTCCTGGTGTAATTCCTGGAACGATACCGGTAACTGATCCACATCAAAGAACGTGAATTCGTCACGCGATGTATCGTGTAATCCGCCAATAAAACGGGTTTCATCCGGAAGGTCAATTCCACGTTCACGTAAAATCTCACGCACTTTCGGATGATTGCCAATGTGGCTGATCACGCGCGCATTCACTGATCCTGGCCGACCGGAACAAGCACCGCAATCGTATCCTGCAAAGTGCGTATTGTTGACGCTCGTAGAACCGTGCCCGAATGCGTAGATCAGCGGCGCAAAGTTGTTCACCAAACCGATGCTGGTCAATAAAACATGCAAGCGATCAGCCATTTGCTCCAATGTAAATCCAAGCTGTAAACCATTTTCGAACACTGTTCCGTCACTTTCTATTGCTAAAACCGATGTCGCGTCCATGTGCTTAGCCGATGCCGATGTTAACGGACTCAACCGCGGACTCACAATATTGGTCGCCAAACGAACGGCTGAAACCCAACCAGCAACTGCTGTTATTACCGTTCCGCTCAAAAAGCCATTGTTCCGCTTTGAAAAATGCAGGTCACGCTTAAGTTTAGCTGCTGATCCGCATTCCTTGATCAGCACAGTTGCCGTGGCCGGAGCCGGACAAACTTTGGTCACAAAACGGCCGTCTTCCGGCTGAAAATAAAACTCTAAGTTAAAATGACCGGGAGTCGCAAATGTTTCGCAGCGTTCATCTTCCTGCTCGAAATAACGGCGCAGCGAACATTCACGGTCATCGATGCAAAACAACGCCTGCAATGAAGGATTCCCCATGCGTTCCTCCGTTTTGTGTTGCTTCACGGCCCGCAAAACCTGGTCGTAATACGTCCATTCGTATGCTTCATGCCACAGTTGCAGCAATTTGCTTTGCATACCTGTAATCACGGGATCAAACAGAGGTTTCGGTTGTTTGTCAATGAACCGCGCCATGGGTTCCCACTTCTCGCCGTAAACATCGTCGATGGCATCAATTTCGAGTAAACACTCTAAAATGATCATGTCTTTCAGCGACAAATTCACCGGGTTCAATAAGGTTTCCGGGCGGTGCTGAATGACTGAAACCATGCCCGACCATCCCGGATGCGCAAATTGCTGATCGAATAAATATTGTTCGTACAACCGCTCATCACCGACAAGGATTTTTAGTAAATCTGTAAGCTTGAGTGTTTCGTCCAACAACATGTTTTTTACCCGTTTCGACTGAAAGAAACTGGTGTAACAGTTTTTTTCCAATAAACGGAATGATGCCAGGAATCCGGATTCGTGAACCGGGAAATTCCAGGTGGCAATTCCCTGGTCGGTGTAACTTCCGATGACACGAAACAAAATCGGATGAACCCGCGAATCGAGGTCCATTTTATAGGCCGATTTCCAGTAATCACGCACTTCACCGATGCGTTTCGATTTGTTGGTTTCTACCGGTGCGTTGAGCAACAAGATTTTGTAAAAAGCGCGATCATCTTCCGGAATGCGCTCTGCAAGAACTCTTTCGAGGCTTGCCTTGTCTATTTTTCCTGCGTGGTACGCTTCGCGGTATTCTTCCATTTCGAGGTATACTTTGTAGCCGAAAATGGTGGAAGCTTCCGACAATCCGCGGTGAAACGAATGTTGCTGGAACGCGTGCAGGGTATTGTGATGGATGAAATCTTTCAGTGGTGCCTGCTCGGGCAAATAATGACTGATACGCTCAAGAACGCGGTCCTCTTGAAAAGAAGGCGTTTGATTCTCCATAAACGAATGATTAATGAAATGAAAACTGAATTGCGGGGTGCAATTGCTGTGATTTTTCAATCAATGGGAGGCGGCGTGAACTGCCGAACGCAGAAGATTGGATCTATCCGGAGTTTCGATCAGCACAGGCCAAAGCCGTTTCATTTCATTCTACAGTCGGAAATTCCCATTCACGAGGTAAATCGGGGGATAGGTGCCTTTAACGGCTTTTTCAGCCCACTCTTCATGTTTCTGTAACTCAAGACGAAGTGTGGAAACCTGGAACCGGGTAAAATAGGAGCCGGAAATAGAAAAGCTTTTTACCTCATCATCGGATTTTTCGTTGCCAAACTTTTCCGAATCAGATTCAAACAACAGCACAAAAGTGTTGTTTTGCAGGTGATTGAAAGAAGTTTTGGACGAGTGTTGCGATTTGGAAGGTGAAGAAATTACGGTCGTTTCAACTACGCTCAGCTTGAACATAGAGGTGATAACGGCGAGCAGCGCCACCATCATAAACCCTTTTTTTCTTGCTTCCTTCAGCATGGCCGAAAATTACAGTTTATTCCTAATGTAAACCACCAAAAAATGTTATCCGGGGTTAAAAACCTGTTAACGTTGTTTTTTCCACTAACATTCATATCCCGTGACGGCTAACCGACATGTTACTGTCTCCCACGAATACACGATTTACAGCTCGCCTAACGGACTCGCCCATTTACGTATTTCATGTATTACTGAATGGAGTATTGTTTTTACACATAATAAGCGCGTCCGTTAGGCGCGCAAAAATTCGCGAATTCGTGGGAATCTTTTTAGCCTGTCATCCGCGCGACTGCAGATGAAGGGGTCACACTATACGTTGAATCGGAAATGCATGATATCACCGTCTTCCACCACATATTCGCGGCCTTCGACCTTGAACTTCCCGGCTTCTTTTACCGCAGCTTCAGAACCCAAAGTGGTGTAATCGTTGTATTTCATCACTTCGGCACGGATAAATCCTTTTTCGAAATCGGTATGGATCACCCCGGCAGCTTGCGGCGCTGTAGCTCCAACAGGAACCGTCCAGGCGCGTACTTCTTTTACTCCGGCGGTGAAATAAGTTTGTAAATTCAACAACGCATATGCCTGACGAATCAAACGATTCACACCCGGTTCTTCCAAACCAAGTTCATCGAGGAACATCTGGCGCTCGTCATATGTTTCCAATTCGGTAATATCCGCTTCGATCTTTGCCCCGATGAGCAATACTTCGGCATTTTCTTCTTTCACCGACGCGCGCAATGCTTCTACGTGTGCGTTTCCTGTCAACACAGACGATTCATCCACGTTGCACACATACATCACCGGTTTTGAGGTAATGAGTTGAAATTTCTTAACGATCTCAATTTCTTTCTCGTCCAAATCCATTGAACGAACCGATTTCCCTTGCTCCAATACCGCTTTGATACGAATGGCCAATTCATTTTCCTTCACCGCGTCTTTGTCACCCGACTTGATCACGCGCGCCAACGCCTGGATACGTTTCTCGATGGATTCCAAATCTTTCAGCTGCAATTCGATATCGATGACTTCTTTGTCGCGAACCGGGTTTACATTGCCGTCAACGTGAATGATGTTTCCATCTTCAAAGCAACGTACCACGTGCAAAATGGCATCCGTTTCGCGGATATTCGCCAAAAACTGGTTGCCCAATCCTTCACCTTTCGAAGCGCCTTTCACCAAACCAGCGATGTCTACAATTTCCATGGTCGTAGGTACCACACGCTCCGGATTGACCATACTTTCCAGTTTCTCCAATCGCGGATCAGGCACTGAAATGGTTCCCACGTTCGGTTCAATCGTACAGAACGGGAAGTTGGCCGACTGCGCTTTTGCATTCGACAAACAGTTAAACAAGGTTGATTTACCAACGTTGGGCAAACCTACAATACCACATTTCAAGGCCATGATGAGAAAATTTGACTGCAAAGGTAATCATTTGTTGGATTTGTGGAAAGGTGGTGGGGAATGAGGCATATTTGATCGATTTGCAGCAGGACCCAGATAGTCCCGTAGGGACGCGATCTGATAACAAACAAATCATCTAATCAATTTCGCCCCGTAGGGTCGAGACAGCATACGTTGTTTCAACTATAATTGGTATTATTGAATGATGTAACTACGGAATAAGAAGATACCCACTGAATAGGAAGACAAACTATTAAAACATCTGATTTTTCAAGGATTGAGCCTTTTGATTCGTGTAAGCAATAGAAAAGATCTAAACAAAACTGAAACAAAACACAAATGGAAATACCCTCTTCTAAATTGATAGATTTTGGAAACCTTGCAGTCGGGATAGGTACTTTTACTTTAGCCCTAGTTCTCGGAATTATTAGTATTCTTTCTACCAGAAAAAGTAGAAAAATCCATATTGCAGATAAAAGACAAGAGTGGGTTTCTACTTTCAGAAAGCAAATTTCTCAAGTGTTGAGTCTTCAGCAACACTATACTCTGATAATTAGCGATTGTACTGTAGAAGAATTAGACTTACTGTTAAAGGAATTAAATTTAGCGCAGAACGAGATCAGATTTATGTTTGATTCTAACGATACAAGAAGAGACAAACTTGAAGAATTATTTGCTGAAATATCTAATGATTTTAAAAACAAACAGACTGAAAACTTCGCAAAAAAACAATATCAAATTATTAATCTCACGGATTCGATAATTAGCCAGCAAAGAAAAAAGATCGTCGATTTAGATAATTCCGAACCTATTATCTGAAAACATCCAAAAGACTTACTGTCTTGACTTGTATGATTTCCCAAAATCACGTTTCGCTATTCGATTTGGTTCCAACTATAATTCTTATCATTGAATCCAGAAGTCAAACCCAAACCATGACAAAATCAATCCTCCTCTCCTGTTTCCTTTTAACCGGCTCATCTGTCTTCAGCCAGGACACCATAAAAACCCTCAAAAAATCCGATCTCGAAAAACCAAACGATTTCAGTTCTGAAAAAAAGTGGGGATACTTTCAACTGGAAACAATGATCACTGTGAAGATCATAGAACATTTGCCTGCTTTTGCTGAATGCGGCGTTTTGGCAACAGCTTCTATGACCATTGCAGAAACCGAGAAAGGTGATACTATCCGAATTCTTGACTTGTGTAATACCTTAGATATTTATAAACCTGGACAAATCATTAACGTTTCACCGGCAGACAAACCTCCATTTGGTGTCAGCACTCCTTTTACGTTGAAAGAAAATCCGGTAACCAAGGAATTGGAGCCTTCTGAATTTGATGTGAAGGTGGTGAAAACCGCGTGGGGAAATTTGTTGATGGAGTGATTAAGAACGGAGCTCCAAAACGGCATTAAGTTCAAATCGTAAGAGAACAAGGTGCGTTAAGCGCAAACGAACCCCTGTTTGAGCTCAGTCTGCCTCGGCAGACGTTTGTGAGTTGGGGTGAGGTAGCTTAATAAGCCGTAGTTCTCAAGATTGGAACTTACGGCCTTGATTTTTTGCCAACTTACCTCCTTGTTACGCTTTTATCAAAGCGACAAGTCGTCTTCGTCAGCCGTAGCTGACTCTTTATCAAGAAAAAAGTTGGAAAGTTACTTCTTCCTCCTCTTCAACTTCCCTGCATCCAAAAAGAACAGCGCCTTTACCGAAAAACTATTCAGCTGCGGTTGGTTGAACAAGTCTTTGAACGTATTGAAATAACTGAGGTCGAGCGCATTTTCGGAAGCATAAATGTTATATTTCCACACAAAGCGGATTTCACTTCCCGGATAAACCACCCATCTGAAATTGAGGTCGATGGTAAAGGCATTGTAACTGGTATTGTGAATGTTATTGCCGTCGGCATCCAGACCGGTGTAAGTCGAAACAGTTGTCCAGCCATTGGGTTGCAGGGTCAGGAATTCGGTGTAGGCAACTTCCTGCCAGTAATGATTCAGCCCGAGCACAAGCCCCATGCGATTGGTAAAGGTATAATCTGCTGAAACGGAATTGTTCACGATCCAGCGGTCGCGGGTTCCCAAAATGATTTCGTTGTCGTAAGCCGGATCTGTAACGCCGATCACATAACCGTAATTATTGGTGTAACGACTCACGCTCGTTGTCAATACCACAAACAATTTATTCGAAAAACGAATGCGCGGACTAACCGTCACATCGAGGTTATTCAATCCTTTGGATGTATACAAACGGTTATAGAGGTTCACATCAAGTGCAAACGGCTTGGAATAGTCACTTGAGTAAAAACCTCCGATTGAGGCCGAGGCCGGAAAATTGACCGGATTTCCGAACGTACGCGATTCAAAATGATCGATTTCACCCAGCGGGAACACATCGTATTCGATACCCGCAGTGAGAAAATTACGGAACGTCCCGATGGCATTTCCATTGATGACCCAATAGTTGAATTTCGACGGATTGTGCAGGTAAATCAAATCGGTACCGAGGTTCAATGACCGGCGTAAAAATTTTCCTTTCGGTTGAAATTCCGTCCATTTGAAATACCATGAAGTGCCCCGTGTGTTGTTGCGCGCCACAAATCCCAGATCATTGCAATCGAAGGTTTTGCTCATTTCATAATATTCGATACTGAAATTCAACTGCCCCGAAATCTTCTCGAAATTCGTGTAAATATTGTGCCCGAAAATGGTTTCGTCCGGATCCTGGATCACCGAAGTTCGACCTTCCAGCTGAAGGGAATATTTCCTGCTTTTGGTCAACACAGTCGTCTGCAGATCATTGGCATTGGCAAACTGCTTCAGATCAGGGCGGTACACATTCGTGTTGAGATAAGAGATATTTCCATTGTTGCGCAGGTTTTGCGACAGCACTAAAATGTTGTAATTCGTCAGCGGATGCGCCAACACTTCCCGATCATTTCCCAGGGAATCTTTATAAGTCACATACGAGCGTTTTTCAACCGCATTGAAGACTCCAATTCCCAAGCCTTTTTTTGTGCGTCCCGAAATTTTGGATGCATTGATCAATTGCGCTTGCGCAGAAGCAGAAGTCACGAGATAGCCCTCAGTTTGTAAGGAATCGACCAAATAGCTACCAAACAATGTATTGCTACCGATGCGGCGTGTATAGAACAAATCACCGATGCCGAACAAATCCATTCCTTCCAGGAAAAATGGCCGATTTTCATTGTAGCGAACTTCAAAAGGCGAAAGATTCAATACCAACCGGTCGGAAGCTGTTTGACCGAAATCGGGAACCAATGTCGCATCCAGCGTGAACGCTTCGCTGAGTCCGTATTTCATGTCCATTCCAAACCGCTGACGAAACCGCCATTCCTGGTCGCCTGACTGATCGTTGTAGTAATTCTCGACATAAGCCGTGGTGTAAGGCGAAAACGACAAGCGCAATGGCGAAAACAAATCGGTCAACCCTGTGACATATCCCGATTGCGTGATTTCACCATAAACAGTTGGATCAACCGGCGACCAATACGACATTTCACGTCTCCGGCGAACTTGTCGCTGAAAATTGATCCGCCATGTTTGAATACTTTGCTTCGGGAAACGCAATTGCGATAATGGAATCCGCATTTCGAGCGACCAGCCGTCAGCAGTAAGCACTACCTTACTTTTCCAAACGGCATTCCACGTAAAATCCTGTTCGTCTTTATTAATGATCGCATCCAGTTCCACACCGGCAGCGGTTACTGCAAATGCAAAACCGTTCTGCCCTGCTCCATACGGGTCGATCAGGATTCCGAACCAATCGGCATTTCCAAAATCATCGCGTTGTGAAAGAATGGATAAAACGCTGTCGGGAGTAACATCGTGCAGCAAAACTCCGAAATAAACCGCCTGGTCGTCGTAAGCCATCTGAACCGTCGTACGGCAATTGGCAGGAAGTCCGGGAGTCGGGTAATTGATCACAAACGAATCGGCGATGGGAACGCTATTCCAAAAAGCTTCTTTTAACTCGCCATCGAGCGTGATCGGTTCTGTAATCCGCTGCGCTGAAACTGACCGCTGAGCATAGGAAATACTCCCTCCACAGAGGAAAACGACCATTGCCAGCATGCCCGGGTTTAGTTTCACGTTCTAAAATTGAGCATTTCTTAAGAATTGGAAGACATTTCAGGCAGGTTTTCTGAAAAAATGTTAAAATGATTATTTGATCAAACAGTTCACACAAAGATTTTATTCAAGGCAAAGGACGAGAAGTTGATGCACGAGAGGGAATAAATATAAGATATACACAACGAGAAAAGTAACACGCCTATTCTTTGCGAACTCTGCGTCTTTGCGTTGAAAGTTCAGGCTCTGATTGCGCAATTACAATCTCCGTATAAACGGTTTCGTTGGCAAATCGGGATTACTGAATTGCTGCAAGCGCGTGGTCATTAACCGCCGGTCTTCCTTCACATCCGGAATGCCATCAGTGCGGTAAAACCAGTTGGCATCGTCAGCGCGAATCATGACTCCTTCTTTTTCCTTATTGAATTGCCAGTTGGTTCCGTTTAAATTCACTTGCGTTTTATCATGCTCCAACGGATAGATTTTCATCTCACATCCCGTAAATCGGGCATACGCTTCCAGCTCGCGTGGCGTTTTCCAGCTGCCATTCCATTTGCAGTCATACACACCGATAAGCGTATTGTTGTGTTTCACCGCAGCAATAAATTGATTACTGTTAAACACTACCCATTCCTCCGATTGAAGGACCATATAACGTTGTCCCATCCACCAGCCGATCAGCGCCAGGCTAGGGAGAATGAGCCAGATTCGCTTCACTTTTTTGAGCTGTAAATGCAAAATCCAGCCAATGATAATCACATAAGCTACCGCGACTTCCCAACCAACGAGGTGAAATCCACCTGAAACAGCTCCTGGTAACGAATCGACCCATTTCACCCACAACACCAATCCGAAAATGGAAAAAGCAAACAACACCGCCACCAGTTTTACCAAATAGGGAATCCAAACTGTGAACAGGAATACCATTCCGAGCATCAATACCAAAAAACCCAAGAGCATTACGCCGAGATTTGCCAGCGCGAAATAATTCGGGAACTGGTAAACCACAACAGGATCAATGGCGTTGTTAAAACAGTAGCCGCCAATCCGACCGCGGTTCCCTCCCATCCAAGGCGAATCCATTTTTGCTGCGGAACCCAGCTGTCCACAATAGGCCGATACAACAAAAAGATGCCCAACATGGCTAAATATGAAAGTTGGAACCCGAGATCAAACAGCATCCACGGATCAACGCACAACAATACAATCGCTGAAAAGCCCAATACATTCAGCGGATGGGTTTGCCGCATAAGCAACTGTGCGCCCGACAAAATGGAAAACATCACAACAGCACGCATCACGGCCGGAGAAGCGCCGGTAATTCCGCCGTAAATCCAGATCAATATAATCGCAATGACAATGGCTTGTCGCTTGGTGATCCAGCGTGAGAATAACTGCAAAATCTTCTGAAGCAGCATCAATATCAAACCGATATGCAAACCGGAAACCGCCAATACGTGCATGGAACCCGTTGTTGAAAAAGCGTTCATCGTTTCCGAATCCAAATCGGACTTATCGCCCAAAATCAATGCTTTGGCAATTCCGAGAAACGTTCCGTCGAGTTGCTGCTCCATCAACGTTGCCAAATGCGCCCGCCAGTTCATCAGGATTGTATTCAATGAATTACGATGGCCGGTTTTCACCACACCTTCCGACGGTGTAAACAGCATAGCGCTTACTTTCCGCGATTCGTAAAAGGCAACCGCGTCAAATTCTCCCGGATTTCCGGCGTTTTCGATTTTTGTCAACGATCCGCCAACCATGATTTCATCACCACAATGAATCAGTTGCCGGTCGTCCATTACTATAACCCCGATTTTCCCAGAACAAGCAGCAATTGAATCATCGGCCACCACTTGTTCTACCTGTAATAACACTTGTTGTTTTCCGCCAATTCCCAGTTTCACTTCCAGCACTTCACCGGTAAGCATCGTTTCGCCATAACCAAAGCGCTGAATACCGTCCTGTTGAAACCTGAAATCCTTCACACTGAAAATCAGAATTCCCAGCAGAAAACAAGCAACATATAACAGCGAAAAACGGGCAATTGTGGTATTCTGCAAACGGGTTGTCTGTAATCCAGCCAAAAGTGTGATGACCAAAAGCGGCAGACAAATTGAAAGGGCAATCGCACCCGACCATTGGAAAGCATAACAGCTCACCAACCCGATCAAAAACGGGAAGACGGCGTGAAACAGCGGAAACTTTCTGACATCCAGCATATTCGGGATTCTATTTTAAAAGTGATTCGTTCATTTCGATACCGTTTTCAGGCAGTGGTTCATCCATTCTTTTTTACAACGATCTAAACCGTTTAAACAGCCTCTCAATGAAAGCCGCAATTTACTAATTTGTTCATTCCTTGTGTTTCCAAAACAAATTTTCTTTGTTTCTTTACCGCGAATCTATACTGAAATACAATGTCGATGAAGATACAATTATCTATTCCAATCGTTGCCGGAGCGCTGTTTCTGTCAGCATGCGGTGGCGAAGAAGCTACTAACAGCGATCAACCTAAAGTTGAAGTCACGGTTGATGACCAAGCCGTTTCTGCTGACGAAGATTTTATTTTGCCACAACCGATTTCACTGGCTCACGCCTTTAAAAATGCAGGTTTAACGTACGTTTCGGGCAAAACAAACCCAATTTCAAACAAAGACAAGTATTCGAAAAAAATCGATCAGCTGCTCAACCTTGGTGTTTATTCGACCGATTTGGCGTATTGTGCCATCAACAATAAAACACAGGAAGCGCGTGATTACCTGTCTGCCGTGCAAAGTTTGGGTACGAAAGTAGGTTTGGAAAGTGTTTTCTCCGACAAATCACTGATCGAGAAATTCGACAAAAACCTCGGGAATCAATCCGCTTTGGAAGAATTGATCTACGATATCCAGGATAAATCGGATGCTTATTTGCAGGACAACGATTTGCGTTACCTTGCTGCCGTTGAGTTTGCAGGTGCATGGGCAGAAGGAATGTACCTTGGCATTGATGATTCGCGTAAAAACGTAAAAAACATGAGCATTGCCATCGTTGACCAAATGACATTGCTACGCAATACGATTAAAGGATTGGAAAGCCACCCTTCACAGGATGCACGCTTGAAAACCGTAATCGGAATGTTTCGGGATGTTCTTACAACCTACGAAGGATTCGAATCGGTGAAAAAAGCTGGTAAAAATGTCAACTTTAAAGCACCTGAATTAACCGTTGAGGAATTTGATGCCTTGTCCTCAAAAATTGTTTCACTTCGCAACGGAATTGTTTCCCCTGCTCAAAAATAAGCTGTTATGAAAAAATTAATCTTTTTATTAGCCGGGATTCTAGTACTTACCAGCGCTGTAAATCAGCAAGGCGACGGTGCTTTTGATGCTCAGATCAACACCTTGAAACAAGAGTGTAAAGAACTGATCAAAGCAACGCGTTATGAAGGTTCGAAAATCACTTACTACAATGGTGGATCGAAGCAAACAAAATCGGTTGAACTATTCATGTTCCTTCCAAACGAATACCAGTTTGCCGTAAGCACCAAAAAATGTAAATCCTCTGTCACGTTGCGTTTGTATGATGCCGCTTCGGATGTTAAAGACCGTACAATGGTCAAGGAATACAAAAATACTCAGGGCAAAAACTTCGTGTTCAATACCACGGAACTAAACAAGATTTACCGCAAAAAAGTACCCGCAGCAGAACGTTTGAAAAACCTTCACATCGAGTACGTTATCGGATCCGGAAAAAGCGGCAAAGAAGCAATTGTTTTGGTGATGGGCCACAAAGCGTAATTTCTAACGTCAAACAGTACGAGAGTCCTTAAAAATGGCTACTTTTGCACTGAATTTATACCTTACAAATGATACACGTAACTCTTCCCGACGGATCAGTTAAACAATACAACGCAGGAGCAACAGCATTGGATGTTGCTCTTAGCATTTCTGAAGGATTGGCCCGTAATGTATTGGCGGCCAAAGTGAACAACGAAGTAGTGGATGCAACACGTCCGTTACCGGGAGATTGTGCCCTTCAATTATTGACCTGGAACGATGCCGAAGGCAAATCGACCATGTGGCACTCGTCTGCTCACCTGATGGCGGAAGCATTGGAGTTTCATTATCCGGGAATCAAACTGGCAATCGGTCCGCCGGTAGCCAATGGTTACTATTATGATGTCGATTTCATGGATTACACCATTCGCGAGGAAGATTTGGTGAAAGTGGAAGAGAAAATGAAAGAACTGGCCAAGCAGAAAAATCAGTTTATCCGGAAAGAAGTTTCGAAAGCTGATGCATTGGCCTATTTCACAGAAAAAGAAGATCCGTACAAATTGGAATTGATTCAGGATTTGCCTGACGGTTCCATTACATTTTATACACAGGGAAATTTCACCGATTTGTGTCGCGGGCCTCACATTCCCGATACCGGTTTCATCAAAGCCATTAAATTGACAGCTATTGCCGGTGCTTACTGGCGCGGTGATGAAAAGAACAAACAATTGACACGCATTTACGGAATTACCTTCCCGAAAGCAGCCGAATTGACCGAGTACCTTGAAAAAGTGGAAGAAGCGAAACGTCGCGATCACCGCAAACTGGGGAAAGAACTTGAATTGTTTACCTTCTCGCAGAAAGTTGGACAAGGTTTGCCAATGTGGTTACCGAAAGGTGCTGCGTTGCGTGAGCGTTTGGAAAATTTCCTGAAGAAACGTCAGCGTAAAGACGGTTACGACCAGGTAATTACTCCACACATCGGAAACAAGGAATTGTACATCACTTCCGGCCACTACGAAAAGTACGGAGCTGATTCGTTCCAGGCAATTAAAACACCCGATCCGAACGAAGAGTTTTTGCTGAAACCGATGAATTGCCCGCATCACTGCGAGATTTTCAAATCAAAGCCACGTTCGTACAAAGACCTTCCTGCTCGTTTTGCCGAGTTCGGAACTGTTTACCGTTACGAGCAAAGTGGTGAGTTACATGGTTTAACACGTGTTCGTGGATTTACACAGGATGATGCCCATATTTTCTGTACCGAAGACCAGGTAAAAGAAGAATTCAAGAAAGTAATCGATTTGGTGATTTACATCTTCAAAGCGTTGGACTTCAAGAATTTTAAAGCACAAATATCGTTACGCGACCCGAATAATCCTGCCAAATACATTGGTACAGATGAAAACTGGGCCAAAGCAGAACAAGCGATTATCGAAGCGGCAGCCGAAAAAGAATTGCCAACGTTCGTGGAATTAGGTGAAGCTGCGTTCTACGGGCCAAAGCTTGATTTCATGGTACAAGACGCACTTGGACGTGAGTGGCAGCTTGGAACAATCCAGGTAGACTACAACTTACCGGAACGTTTCGAACTGGAATATACCGGAAGCGACAACCAGAAACACCGTCCTGTAATGATTCACCGCGCACCCTTCGGTTCGATGGAACGATTCGTTGCAGTATTGCTGGAGCATTGCGCCGGAGACTTCCCATTGTGGTTAACAACCGACCAGGTAGCCATCCTGCCGATTAGTGACAAATACAATGACTATGCGCAAAATGTTTCAGAATTGCTAAATAATTCCGATATTCGCGCCTTCGTTGACGATCGTAATGAAAAGATTGGCAAGAAAATCCGTGAATCCGAATTGAAGAAAATTCCATTCATGCTGATTGTTGGTGAACAAGAAGCCGAAAGCAATCAAGTCTCGGTGAGACAGCGTGGAGAGGGAGATAAAGGTTCAATGACAGTGCGTGATTTCGAGCAAATCGTAAGACAAGCGATTGAAAATGAATTGTCGACAAATGTTTAAATACTGAATGAGAAAAGACAGCAGAAGACCTTTTGTAAGAAAAGAAGACAACGATCAGCACAAGATCAACGCGAAGATTACTTCACGCGAGATCCGTTTGGTTGTTGAAGGTGCAGAGCCGCAGGTAATGTCTACTTACGACGCCATCAAACTGGCGGAAGAGCAGGAAATGGATTTGGTGGAGATTTCTCCGAATGCCGTTCCTCCTGTATGTAAGATCATGGATTACCGTAAGTTTTTGTACAACCAAAAACGTAAACAAAAAGAATTAAAGGCAAAACAAAGTAAAGTTGTTTTGAAAGAGATTCGTTTTGGTCCCAATACAGACGACCACGATTTCCAGTTTAAGCTGGCGCATGCCCGCAAATTCCTGGAAGAAGGAAGTAAAGTGAAAGCGTATGTTTTCTTCCGTGGTAGAACAATTGTGTTTAAAGACAGAGGTGAGATCTTGCTATTGAAATTCGTGCAGGAGCTTTCCGACATCGGTGCATTGGAACAAATGCCTAAGTTGGAAGGGAAACGAATGATTGTGATGATCAACCCTAAGAAAAAATAAAAATGTTGAATGCTGAATTTTGAATATTGAATTAATTAAACATTCAAAATTAAACATCCAACATTCAAGATGCTGATAGAGTGTTCACTTTTTAATGTAAAGAGAAATGCCAAAAATGAAAACAAAATCCAGTGCGAAGAAACGCTTCACCATCACTGGTTCTGGTAAAATCAAGAGAAAACACGCTTTTAAAAGCCACATTCTTACGAAGAAAACCAAGAAACAAAAACGTAATTTGACTCACGCAGGTTTGGTACACGAATCTGATTTGTCAAACATCAAATTGCAATTATGCATGAAATAATTCCTTTGAGGAATTATTATCTGTGGTAATGTTTTAACCCAATACTGAGTAACAAAGCCTTCTGATCGCATGTCGAAACAGTGAAGCACTTACTATTAAAAAACTCAAAATTATGCCAAGATCGGTAAATCACGTTGCTTCAAGAGCTCGCAGAAAGAACTTTATGAAGCTTGCCAAAGGATACTTTGGTCGCAGAAAAAACGTTTGGACAGTAGCAAAAAATGCTATTGAAAAAGGTTTAAATTACGCTTACGAAGGTCGTAAGCAAAAGAAAAGAAACTTCCGTTCATTGTGGATCACGCGTATCAACGCTGGAGCTCGTCAACACGGAATGAGCTATTCTCAATTCATGGGTCTTGTCAACAAAAGCGGTGTCGAATTGAACCGTAAAGTGTTGGCAGATCTTGCTATGAACCATCCTGATGCGTTCAAAGCAGTAGTTGACTCAGTGAAAAAATAAAAAAGATTATACATCCTATCAGCATAAACGCTCCAATGAAAGTTGGGGCGTTTTTTTTGTGGTTTAAACATCTAAAATCGTGTTACATCGTGTTACATCGTGTCCCGTAGGGACATAATATGGTAACACGCATATCACTTCTTAACGTCCGTCCCGTAGGGACGAAATATCTTAGCAAAAAGATATAACCGATCAAATTCACCCCGTAGTGGTGAGACCATTTACACGCACATTATAATGTCTTGCCCCTATGGGGCAAAAAAATGGTAGCAGAAAATCTGCTACCATATTACTTCCCTACGGGACTTATTTGACCTGCCCCGTTCTGATTTTCTAAACTATCACAATTCTACCGTATTTATAGACAACTCATTTCCATCGTTTTAGCCATCCAATAATTACCCGCTTATTGATTTAGCACCAATACTCAAATACATTATCATTGTGAGGAACTATAAAACTTAGAGAGTATGAAAAGAATCCTTACTTCAATGGCACTTTGTTTAACAGCAAGTGCGTCTATGGCGCAAGTCGGAGCTGTTGCTCCCGATTTTACAGCAACCGATATCAACGGTAATTCACACAACCTGTACACTTACCTGAATGCAGGTAAAGTAGTATTACTAGACGTTTCTGCAACATGGTGTGGCCCTTGCTGGAATTTTCACACTGCTCATTACCTGGAAGATTTATATGCTGAATACGGTCCTGCCGGTACAAACGAAGTTGTTGTCTTGTTCTACGAAGGAGATGCTGCTACAAACGCCCAGGATTTAGATGGTACAGACGGAGCTTCGCAGGGAGATTGGATCACAGGAACACCTTATCCGATCATCAACGAATCACCGTTGCAAATCAATTTGAGCATTTATGCACCGCTTGGATTCCCTACAATCAATGTAATTTGTCCTTCTGACAAAAAAATCAAATGGGATTTGTGGGATTCACAAGAAGCAAATCCGGCAGCATCTTTAGCAGCAATGCGCACAAAAGTGGAAGAAGTAATCGATGACTGCGCAATGGCAGCTGATGTTACTGAAAACAGTTTGTTGGAAGCGAGCGTTGCGCCAAATCCTACAACAGGAGCAACAACTATTCGTTTCAACGCAACAAATGCTGAACAAGCTACTGTTAGCGTATACAGCGTGTCAGGTGCGCATGTTTCAACAACTCTTTATGATTTGGTGAGCGGAGCAAATGCGATTGAAATCAATTTAGCTGGAATGGAAGCTGGTACTTACTTCGTGAAAGTAAACAGCGACGAAGCAGTAAGCAACATGATTCCGGTTGTGAAAAAATAATACATCCACATAAAAGAAATCCCCTAAAGTAGCGCTTACTTAGGGGATTTTTTATGTCATCTATTTTTAAATATTATGCCTGCGACGGTTTATTCCGCTTGAAAAACGGTTTCTTTTTGTTGCGGTTTCCGGAATGATTTCCGCCCCCACCTCCTGAAGGTTTTGAAGAAAGCGTCCAATCCGGAGCTGTTCCCATTGATTCGGGATAAGGCAAACGCGGAACTTGTGCTTCAATCAATCGCTCTATACGGGCAAGCTTTGGCAAATCTTTTTCATTGATCAGTGTGTACGCTTCCCCTTTTGTGTTTGCCCGCGCAGTTCTACCGATCCGGTGCACGTAATCTTCCGCGTCGCGTGGTGCATCGTAATTGATCACCATATTGATTTCCTTAATGTCGATTCCGCGGCTCATGACATCAGTAGCTACCAAAATCCGGGTTCGCTTCGAACGAAAGCCTCTCAACACTTCTTCGCGCTGTTCTTGCTCAAGGTTAGAAGAAACGCCTTCTGTTGCTTTATAACCGGCTTTCCGCAAGAAATAAACAATCTCGTGGATCTTGCTTTTCTGAGATGTAAAGATGATGATACTGGTATAATCCGGACGCTGGTCCAAAATGTGTTTCAGCAGGTTATTCTTATTCGCATCAACCGTAAGGTAAATATTTTGTGATACGCCGGCAGCCGGTTTGGAAATCGATAAAGCTATTTCAATTGGATGCTGCAAAATTTTATTTGCCAGATTTTTAATCTTGTTAGGCATTGTGGCACTAAACAACAAGGTCTGACGTTTTTTTGGTACATACGAAATGATGCGCTCAATATCTTCGGCAAAACCCATGTCAAGCATTTTATCCGCTTCATCCAGCACCAAATGTTCCAGTTGTGAAAAATCCACATAACCCTGCATCATGTGCGAAAGCAATTTACCCGGAGTTGCCACAACAATATCCGTTCCGCCCACCAAAGATGATTTTTGATCCTCCCATTTCTGACCGTCACCACCACCATAAATGGCAATCGATCCGACCGAAACAAAATAAGAAAGTCCCTGGATTTCCTGTTCGATCTGCACTGCCAACTCACGCGTTGGAACCAAAATCAGGGTGTTGATGGAAGTATCTTCCTTCCCCGTAAGCTTGTGTAGAATCGGGAGAATAAATGCAGCTGTTTTACCTGTACCTGTTTGTGCACAAGCCAGTAAATCAGTGTTTTTAAGAATGTGAGGAATCGCTTGTTCCTGAATAGGAGTCGCATTTTCAAAGCCCATGTGATAGATGGCCTCAAGCACACTATCGTTTAAATCTAATTCGTTGAATTTCATAGAGTGGCAAAGGTAGGCATTTTAGAATAGATACCCATTTTTATTCGCTTTGTCCATGGAAAAAGTCTTGTTTTGCGGTTTTTCACACAGAAAGAAACTAACGTGATGAAAATAACGGTTTTAGCTTTCAAAGATTGTCATTTAAATTTGATAGTTCCACGCAACTATACGATTTACTAAACGTTAGTATATTGTAACTTTGTCGCTATGAAAAAACACATTTTACTTTTAACCGGATTTGTAATCGCTGCATTTTCCATCGGATATGGCCAATGTAGCTCTTACCCTGTCCTCGAATTGGGGAATGACACTATTTTGTGTGATGGAACTACTCTTTTGCTGCAACCATCGGGTTATGACAATTATTCATGGTCAACCGGTGCGGCTACAAACACACTGACCATTTCAGCTCCAGGAACTTATTGGGTTGAAGTTACCAATGTGAGCGGAAACATGGTGACAAACGGTGATTTCGAACAGGGTGATGTAGGTTTTTCAAGCGCTTATTCTTATGGTTCAGGTGGTGTTTGGGGATTGTTGAGCAATGAAGGCCAATACGCTGTTGCCACTTCGCCTTCACTCACACACAGCAATTTTTCATTCTGCAACGACCATACACCTTCCGGCCCCGGAAATATGCTTGTTGCCAACGGTTCAGGTGTTCCGAATACAGCGGTTTGGTGTCAGACAATCAACGTAACCCCCAACACCAATTACCTGTTTTCGGCTTGGTTCGCCAATGCATTGAATGATCCAACAGTATCTGATTTACAGTTTTTCGTAAACAATATACAGGTTGGCCCAATCTTCTCTACAACTCCAACTGCCTGCAACTGGCTTGAATTTAACGAAGTATGGAACTCCGGAGCAGCCACTACGGCAGATTTGTGTATCCGCAATCAAAACACATCTATTGGTGGAAACGACTTTGCAATCGATGATATTTCCTTCCGCGAAGTGTGTGTTCAAAACGATACTATTAACGTAACGTACGATCCACTTTCCGTTTCAATCGCTTCAGACTTATTGTTCTGTGAAAATGAAAGTGAGGCTTTCCAGGCTTCAAGTACCGTTCCGGGTACAACGTTAATTTGGGAAACAGGTGATATCGGAGCCACCTATACGCCAACAGTAGCAGGTACATATACCGTTCACGCGATTTCTGCAAACGGATGTTACATAGCCGATTCTGCTGTTGCAACCATTACACCAATGCCTTGGGGAATTGACACCGTAATCGCAGGCCCTACATCTTGTGGAACGGATAATGGTTACGTTTCGGTGTTGACAAATGGTACGTTCAACGATCCTGCGATGTACACCTGGAATGGCCCTGGAGTGGCAAATCCAAACCAAATCAATGCTTCTGTCTGGACCAATTTAGGATTGGGATGGTACTATCTTTCCATCGAATCAGACGGTTGTTATTTATACGATTCCGCGTTGGTTACACCGTTAGATCCTCCGGTTGCTGCTATTTCGGCTGACATTCTTTCAGGATGCGAGCCACTGATTGTTGTGTTTAGTAATACGAGTCAGAATGCAACTTTGTATGAATGGAATTTTGACAATGGACAAACCGCTACTGTTACTGATTTAGCGAGTCAGGTCCAAACATTTACTACCGCCAATATCGGTGGAAGTACAGCAAACGTGCAAATGATCGCATCACAGGGTGATTGCGCCGACACAGCCTGGGTGAGTATTACCGTTAATATTTGTGGTTGTACGGATCCGACAGCGTTGAATTACAATCCGTTGGCAACGATTGAAAACGACACCTGTGTTTATGCGATTCCTCCTACTCCAACGGTTGAAGTTTACAACGTCTTTACACCCGATGGCGATGAGGACAATGCCACGTATTTCATCAAAACAACCAACGCTGAAAAGGTACAATTGACGATTTTGAATCGTTGGGGAAATCAGGTATTTAACGAAACAAGCCCGAATCCGGTTTGGGATGGAAAAATCAACGGTGCTCTCGCCGACGAAGGCGTTTACTTTTATACGTATGTTGTTACCGGCTTGAATGGTGATCTATTAGAAGGACACGGCTTCCTGCAGTTGATTCGTAAGTAAGATCAAAACTGATACGGAAACTCCAACTTCCCTTCTTGAGGGGGGATTGAGGGAGGTGATGATCGTTTTGATAATAAATTGCAGTCGCAAAACGAGTTGTGTAATCCACATGTTGAAATTTTGTCCCAAAATTCAGGAAAAGTTTTCAACCATTTATCTCCACCTCTGTCCGTCGAATTCTCTAGGTTTCTCACACTTATCAACAAAAGTTTAAACCATTATTTTACAATAAAAAGCTTATCCCAATAGAGTCCACCCTCTTTTTTTTGATACAAAAAACTAAATGTATCAGATTAGTATGTATCTTTGTACAAGAAAGCCCGTCAGCGATCAAACTTAACGGGCTTTCGAAAATGCAAATAAATATGGAGGGGAGTCTACTTGGTGTAGGGTCGCGCCTTATAAACTTGACTGGACGGGTTCGAAACCCGTACTCTCCACTCCTTTTATTTGTCAAACGTACAAAAACTGATCGATATGAACAAGAGTTATGAAGAAATTGCATTGGAAGTGGCTGAAAATCGAAGGGAAGCCCTTAAAAAAGAACTCGATACGATTGAAGCATATATATCAATCCTGAGAAGCCAACAGGGTTTAAAGAAGGATTACACGGTAACGATTGTAGATTCCCCTAGCAATAATGAACCCAAAATATTTTACGGAGGTGGACAAGCTATCGATTCAAACTATCCTATTGGCGAAGGTTTAGCCAAGAAGTTTCTCTACTTTATAGATAAGTGCCAACGATTCGTACATATTAGAGAAGTTGCTAATATGATCGTAGAAACAGAGGGTAAGAATCCATACCCTGATATCTCACTACTTTCTCAACGTATATCCTCTAGTACCTCTGAAGAGAAAAAGTCACTTGCCTCTATTAAGGTAGGGACAAGTACGCGAAATATATTTTGGGGGCATAAAGATTGGCTTAACGCCGATGGCTCTATAAAGAGAGGCTTTGAATATAACGAGAGCGAAGTCGTATAAGAAGTGAAAAGCCCCATTCGTGAGAACGGGGCTTCAAAAATATTCGTTGTGAGAGACGAAAGTTAACTTGACACATCATTAGAGTTGTAAGTTAACGACAGGGGCATCATTAGCCCCTGTTTTCATTTACAAACTTACGATTTTTTCGTTTGTTTGCTGTATTCTTAACTATTGTTGTTAAAACAATATTGAACAACGTAGGAATCACTTTCTTAATTCAAAACCCCGTAAATCAACACAGATACTCTTTTCACAATTATTTCCATGGTAATAGTAACAAGGGAATTCTTGTACTTATTTTGTTTTCCTAAATCATTTATTTGACTTCCGCCATTCCTCCAGCGTCAGTTCACGATCTTGCACAACATCGTAGAATCGAATGCTGTAATCCGGATAAATGTGAAATTCGTAATATGTCGCGTACGATTCGCCATTGTCTTCGGCAACCGTAACGCCATAATACTCCTGGTCGTCTGATGGTTCTGAAGAAATCCGGGTACTCAGTCCGCGCTTATTTTTCGTTTTCTTACGAATGGAGTTATTGAGATCAATGACTTCGGGAATGGCCCACACCTTAGCGATGATTTTATCCTCCGAGGCTTCCTTTCTTTCCGCAGGTGTCATTCCCGGTTTGGTATTAGGCGTATCCTGTTCCGTAACAACATTTTCAGGCGTTTCCTCTTTTTGAGGGATGACTATTTCAGGAGTTGTTTTTTCTGTTGATTCACCACATGAGGCAATGATCAACACGACGGAAACTAAAATCGGGTAATGAATACGCATAGGAATATTTTTGGTTCGTTGAAGGTAATCAATTAGCGAATCACTTGCTCCACTCTTCCTCTAAAATCCATTTCCGCACCATTTCTTTGTCCAGAATGCGCCCAATAACCCGATACTCAGATGCCGATAACGGATTCTTACTATCCAGATTCTCGGACTTCACACCTTCTTCCGGATTGTAATAACTGGCGTGAACGAACTGCAGCTTTTTACCGCGTTTGTAAACAAAGCCCACATGGCTATCCAAACCGACAACATACAAACCATCTTCACGGCCTTGAAAATAAGTCATTACTTTTTCAATCGAAACACCGCTGTAACGTTTGATATCGGTCGTCATGCGTTTGATGTAGTATTCCGAAGCCTGCTGGGCCCAATAAACCCTGGGAATCTTAAATCCGGCATCGGTTAAAACAGTCGTAATAAAATAACCGCAGGCGATTTTTCCATCGCCGGGTGTTCTTGTAGTTCCGTTAAAATCCCATTCGGTGCCGTACCAATGACTAAAAAAGTCAGTGGTGATGGTGGTTAGCAAATAATCCTGCGCAGCTCCAATAATGGAATCGCGCTTGGTGCTATCGGCTTTTTGGTAGGCTGCTTTGATCTCGGTTTGTTTCTTCTTTACCTGCGCGATGAGTTCGGGATAGGTTTCTTTCAACACAATGTCCGCCATAGGATCAGTCTCTGCCGATTGAACCCGGCAGCTTATCAGAAGCAGCGATGCGAAAAGAATCCAACTGAATTTCATAGAAGGTTTTTGTTATTAACGTTGATTGTACCGAAAGTAACAAAAAATCCCTCTCCGCCTAAAACGAAGAGGGATTCTCTTTTATCTATTAACTACTTATTTTTTCTCGTCAACTTCTTCGAAATCAACATCAGTCACTTCATCCTGTGAATTTCCTTGCGGTTGTTCACCGGCTCCGGCTCCTGCATCAGCACCACCAGCGTTGGCAGCGTTGTACATCTCCTGGGAAGCTGCCTGGAATACGTTGTTCAGACGCTCCATTGCTGCTTCAAGGTTAGCTGTGTTTTTGGCTTCGAACTCTGTTTTCAAAGCTGCCAATGCATCTTCGATCGGTTGTTTTTTGTCGGCCGGAATTTTATCTCCGTACTCTTTCAACTGACGTTCTGTCTGGAAGATCAATGAATCAGCTTTGTTAAGCATCTCTACTTCATCACGACGTTTTTTATCTGCGTCTGCATTTGCTTCCGCGTCTGCTTTCATGCGTTTGATTTCTTCGTCGCTCAAACCTGAAGAAGCTTCAATTTTGATTGATTGCTCTTTTCCTGTTCCTTTATCTTTCGCAGAAATGTGCATGATACCGTTGGCATCCACGTCGAATGTTACTTCGATTTGCGGTTCACCACGACGTGCAGGTGGAATATCTGTCAACTGGAAACGGCCCAGAGTTCTGTTATCCGTGGCCATCGGACGCTCACCTTGCAATACGTGAATGTCTACCGCCGGTTGGTTATCCGCTGCTGTTGAGAATGTCTCTGATTTTTTGGTTGGAATAGTTGTGTTTGCTTCAATCAATTTGGTAAACACACCACCCATTGTTTCAATTCCTAATGACAATGGAATAACGTCTAACAAAAGAACGTCTTTCACTTCACCTGTCAATACACCACCTTGGATAGCTGCTCCAACTGCTACTACCTCATCCGGATTTACTCCTTTTGAAGGTGCTTTTCCGAAGAAACGCTGTACCGCATCCTGAATGATCGGAATACGTGTTGAACCACCTACCAAAATTACTTCGTTGATATCGCTTGTTGACAATCCTGCATTTTTCAATGCCGAACGACAAGGTGCAATCGTACGTTCAACAATAGCAGAAATCAATTGCTCGAATTTCGCACGTTGTAACGTTCTAACCAAGTGTTTTGGAATCCCGTTTACCGGCATGATGTACGGTAAGTTAATCTCTGTTGAAGTAGTTGAAGACAATTCGATCTTCGCTTTTTCAGCAGCTTCTTTCAAACGTTGCAAAGCCATTGGGTCTTTACGCAAATCCAATCCTTCTTCCGATTTAAACTCTTCGGCCAACCAGTTAATGATCGCATCATCCACATCATCACCACCTAAGTGCGTATCACCGTCGGTAGACAATACTTCAAACACACCGTCGCCCAATTCAAGGATGGAAACGTCATGCGTACCACCACCGAAGTCAAATACAACGATTTTCTGGTCAATTCCTTTTTTATCCAATCCGTAAGCCAAAGCTGCTGCCGTAGGCTCATTGATGATACGTTTTACAGTCAAACCTGCAATTTCACCCGCCTCTTTTGTAGCCTGACGCTGCGCATCATTAAAGTAAGCAGGAACTGTTACAACAGCTTCAGTTACTTCGTGGCCCAAATAATCTTCGGCCGTTTTCTTCATTTTCTGAAGCACCATTGCCGAAATCTCCTGTGGTGTATATAAACGACCATCGATGTCTACGCGTGGTGTATTGTTATCTCCTTTTACAACTGAGTACGGTACTCGTTCAGCTTCTTTTTTCACTTCGTCAAATGATGAACCCATGAAACGCTTGATGGAGTAGATTGTCTTTGTCGGATTGGTAATCGCCTGACGTTTTGCAGGATCTCCTACTTTACGTTCGCCACCTTCAACGAAGGCTACGACAGAAGGAGTTGTACGTTTACCTTCAGAATTGGTGATTACTACAGGTTCGTTACCTTCCATAACCGAAACACACGAATTCGTGGTTCCTAAGTCAATTCCTATTATTTTTCCCATGTTAGTGATTTTTTCGTTTTTCAAATTTCCTTTCTTTGGTCAATCATTGTGCCATGGAAAAAACACGTCATGCAGCTGACAGAATGGACTGTATTATTGGAATAAAACGGTAATTTGCTGTCGAAATGACAGGAAAACAATCATTCGACTGACACAAAGCATCCGCCATTTCATGACACTGACAGCATCTTGTCGGTTCGTATTTAAACTTCCTGCTGCTTTTTATGAAAGAAAATGTAGTAAACCGGAATTCCGACCAGCACCAATACAATGCTTCCTGCTGTATCCCAAAAGGTAAATAACGTAAGGCTCACGCAAATCAACACTGCAAATACAAGATACAGGAACGGAACCAACGGATAACCGAACGCTTTATAAGGACGGTGTGCATTCGGCATTGTTCTCCGTAATTTGAACAGTCCGGCGATGGTGACAATGTAAAACACCATTGAACCGAAAGTCGCGAATTTGATCAGGATGTTGTACGAACCTGAAAAGCACAGAAGAATTGCCCAGATTCCCTGGATCCACATGGCCCAAGCGGGTACTCCGAAGCGATTCAATGAATTGGCTTTTTTGAAAAACAATCCTTCTTTCGACATAGCGTAAAACAAACGTGAACCCGCCATGATCAATCCGTTATTGCAACCAAAGGTCGAAATCATGATCAACACGGCCATTAATAGGTTGGCAATGTTCCCAAAAAGCATGTATGCCGCTGATGTTCCCACACGGCCTGAACTCGCAAATTGAATACCGGCGGCTTCTACGGATTCTCTTGTATAAGCTACATCTGCGCCCTGAGGAACGCCTTCCAACGGAAGCAATCCGAGGTAAGCCACGTTGGCGAGAATGTATAGGATGGTAACGATGAAGGTTCCCAAAAACAACGAACGCGGCAGGTTGCGTTCCGGATTACGGATATCGCCTGCAATGAACGTTACATTGTTCCAGGCATCACTTGAAAAAAGCGAATTGATAATGGTAGTAGAAATCGCGATGGCTAGCGCAATAGGTAATAAATCAACAATTCCTGTGACTTTTCCGTCTACAACGGTTGTTTTGCTGGCATCCCACATATCGGTGAAATTCTCGCCAAAATACCCGCTGCTGATTCCAACGGCGATCCCGGCCACAATCAAAACAGATAGGGCAATGAGTTTGGAACTGGTGAAAATGGCCTGAACGATTTTTCCGTATTGGATTCCGCGTGTGTTCAGCAATGTCAGTAATAAAATGATCACAGCACCTACAATATTGGCACCGTTGATATTAACAGAAGCATAGGAAAACAGCGTCTTTTCGACCAGAATCGGGAAAAACACGCCCAGGAATTTACCAAAAGCGACGCCGACCGCGGCAATTACTCCGGTTTGAATGACCGTAAAAACCGTCCATCCGTACAAAAACGAAGGCAATTTCCCCCAGGCTTCTTTGATGTAAACAAACTGTCCGCCGGCTTTCGGGAACATCGCTGCCAATTCGCCATAACTCAGCGCCCCGAAGAGCGTGATAACACCTGTCAACAACCAGGTTACGAGCAACCAGCCCGAACTTCCCAGATCGCGGGCCATGTCGGAGGTTACCAAAAAGATTCCCGAACCGATCATACTTCCTGCAACGAGGAAAGTGGCATCCATCAATCCCAGCGGTTTTTTGGAAGTGTCTTCGGTTGTGGTAACATCCGTGTTTACTGATCGGTCTAAAGGTGAGCCTGTATGCGTATCGTTTTGTTCCATAGTAGTATAAAAAAAGTCCCGCCGGTAATGACGGGACTTTGTAATATTAAGTTCTTACTAATCTTCTTTTTCTAATTCCTCTGCAGCTTTGTTGATGGCGTCATGGCCTTTCAACGATTGCTCAAACTCCCATTCGTTCAGTTTACTGTGGCGTCTTGAATAAGCAAAATAAACAATGACACCCAATGCAGACCAGCAAAGGAAAGCAATCCACGTATCAGGACGTACAAAACACATTAGGAATATATTGAAACTTACACCTAATACAGATACTACAGGAAGCCAAGGCACACGGAAAGGTCGCTCCAGATCAGGTTGTTTGTAACGCAGGATCAATACGGCCACACAAATCATAGCAAAAGCCAAAAGCGTCCCCATACTACACATCTCGGAAACTTTATCGATCGGTGTAACAGATGCTACTACGGAAATAATGAATCCGACAAGGATCGTACTTCTGAATGGTGTTTTGAATTTAGGGTGAACTTTTCCAAACAGTTTAAACGGTAACAAACCATCTTTCGCCATTCCTAAGAAAATACGTGTTTGCCCCAACATCATTACCAACATTACCGACATCAAACCGGCAACGGCTGCTATCGTTATCAGGATCGTCGCCCAAGGCATTCCAACACCTTCAAACGCCGATGCTACCGGAGCTTTCATATCCAATTCGTTGTAAGGAACCATTCCTGTTAATACCAGGGAAACGACTATATAAAGTACGGTACAGATCACCAATGACATAATAATGGCAAACGGAACGTCTTTTTTCGGATTAATTGCCTCGCCGGCTTGTGTAGAAACGGCATCAAAACCGATGTAAGCAAAGAAAACAATGGTTGCTGCAGTGACGACACCGCTCCAACCAAAATGGGAAACACCTTTGGCATCTGTCACCTGCTCAGGAATAAACGGAGACCAATTTGCTGTATCGATGAAGAAGAAACCAACAAAGATCACAAATAGTACAACAGCCACTTTCAGGATTACGATCAGGTTATTTGTTTTAGCGGCCTCTTTAATTCCACGTACCAAAATTGCCGTAACAACCCATGTAATAAGGAATGCGGGTAAATTAAACGCAAAAGAAGGTTGTGCCATCAGATCGGCTACCAATTGTGAGTTCCCGGCTTTTTCAGCAGCTTTAATAGCAGCTTGTGTTTTCTCAGCAGCAGTAACCGGATCATTCATGAGCCATATGGGGGGATGGATTCCGCATTGATGGAGGAGCTTTTCGAAATACCCGCTCCAGGCAACCGCAACCGTAGTAGCTCCCATCATATACTCCAGGATCAGGTTCCACCCGATAATCCATGCAAACAATTCACCAACCGTTCCGTAAGAATAAGCGTAGGCAGAACCTTCCACGGGCAATACAGCCGAAAATTCAGCGTAACAAAGCGATGCAAATAAACATCCTACACCTGCTATTACAAAAGCCAAAGCCAAAGCGGGACCGGCATGATCATGCGCCGCGATTCCCGTAAGGGTGAAGATTCCACCACCAATAATTGCACCAATACCTAATGAAGTTAATCCCCAACGAGTCAAAACGCGTTTTAACTCGCTTTTTTTCATATCGGCTTCAAACAAACTAATTGGCTTTTTACGCCATGGACTTCCTGCCATTCTGTTATTTTTAGAGTTGAGGGGCTAAATATATAAAAATTGTTAATCAAACGATTGTTTATTGTGTCAACATTACTGATAATAAAGGATACACGGTTATTTGCCCTCGTGGAAGCAAAGCCGTTAAATGTAAAGGCTAACATGATTAATGTCTATCTTTACCAATATACATTTGACGCACTATGTGGATCTTCCGGTTCAATCAACATCTTAGAAATATTTTACGCTTACTAACGATTATTTTTATTATCGTAGGGCACTACATCCGTAATTGGCTCACCACGGGGCCATTACGAAAAATATTTGACCCGAAAGGAACCAGACGTATGTCTCGCTCAGAGCGATTGCGCTATATTATTGAAGATTTGGGACCTACATTTATCAAATTCGGACAGATTCTGGCCGACAGACCCGACCTTGCTTCCGAAAGTTTGCGATCTGAACTTAAAAAGCTGCAAACTGCTGCCCGGCCCTTCGATGATGACATTGCTATAAACATTATTGAAAATGAATTGGGTGATAATATCAACCAGATTTTTTCTGTGTTCAACCGTGAACACATTGCATCGGCTTCTATCGGGCAAGTGTATCGCGGTACGCTAATCACGGGGGAAGAAGTAGTCATCAAAGTACAGCGCCCGGCGATTAAGCAAAAAATCAAGCTCGACCTGGTCCTCATTCAATTATTCGCCAAGAAACTCCAAAGCAGCTATCCTGAATTAAACACCTTTAACCTGGTGAATTTCGTTTCCGACTTCGGAGAGATCATTTTGAAAGAACTTGATTTCACCAACGAAGTATCCAACATGATGCGCCTGAAGAATATGTTCAAAGATGATGATCGCTGTCATATTCCTGCCGTTTACAACCGTTATTGCACATCGCGTTTATTGACCATGGAGTATATTGAAGGTGATCATCCTGATAACTTTATTGCACTCATGGCAAAAGGTTATACACCCCAGGTGATCGCCGAAAATGGTGTGAACGTTGTACTGACCATGATTTTAAGATATGGATTCTTTCATGCAGATCCGCATCCGGGAAATATTTTCATCCGTGGCGACAACCAGATCGTATTGATCGACCACGGTATGTGTGCTTCTATGAAGCCAAAACAAATCAACGGATTGGTTGATTTCTTAATTGGTTTTGCCGATCATGATTCACACAAAATTGCAAAAGCGCTCCTGGCGTTGATGGAAGTGCAGAATTTCCGGGAAATGGAAAACCTGGAGTTCGCAATCGATGAATTGATCCAGAAATACAGCTACCTGGAATATGGACAGGTCGATATCTCGGCCCTTTTCAATGATACATTCCGGGTGATGATCCGTTATGAGATTAAAATTCCTTCGAATGTTTACATGTTACTAAAAACGCTTGTTACTATTCAGAATCTGGCGGAGTTACTGGGGGCCAAAATTTCATTGGTAGACATGATCCGTCCGTTTGCGAAGGAAAAGATCAAAGAACGTTTCAGTTGGGACAATATCAAATCAACCATTCTGAATGCCGCAGAGGACTATTTGTACCTGGTTTCGACGCTACCGAAAGACATCCGGCAGATCGTCACCGATTTTAAAACCAACGGATTGCAGCACAAAATTACACTTGGAGATAAAGGCACGAACAACAAAGATATCCGTTCCCATATCTACCGTTTCAGTGTGATTTTGCTTATTGGATTTATGATGGTGTGTTCAACGCTTCTGATGCTGAAAGAAGGAGATCCAACCGGATTTACCAATTTCTTCTTCTATTCGACCATTACCATTTCTATATGGGTGTTGATCAGAATGGTGATTCGGACGACATAGATTACTGAAAATTACTTCAGCAAATAGGCCGTACTTCGCCCGCCGGACTGATCTTTCACCAATACTTCTTTGGCGATCAGGTCATTGATGTCGCGCAAAGCCGTGTCCGGTGAACATTTGCAGATTTTTGCCCATTTGGAGGAAGTGAGTTTCCCCACAAAACCATCGAGTAAACGATTGACCATGGCGGTTTGGCGCTCATTCATCGATACATGACGATTGATTTCCCAAAAGTTTGATTTTTGGAAAGTTGTTTCCAACCCTGCTTCACTGTCTTCCAGTGCTGCGTACAAACAATTCAGGAACCATTCGATCCAGGGTGTGATATCCAAATCACCACGCTGGCTTTTTTCCAGTATAGAATAATAGGCATTTCGCTCTTTGCGTATTTGTGCCGACATGCTGTAATAGCGCTGGTTCATTCCTTCCGATCTGGTCAATAACATATCTGCAATGGCACGGGCAATACGGCCGTTTCCGTCATCAAACGGGTGAATGGTTACAAACCAAAAATGTGCAATGGCAGCTTTGATTACAGGAGCCATACGAGAAGACGCATTGAACCATTGTAGAAAACGTTCCATTTCATCGGACACATACGCTGCATCCGGTGCTTTGAAATGTACACGCTCACGGCCCAATGCGCCGGAGACAACCTGCATCGGCCCGTCTCTGTCATCTCGCCACTCGCCTGTTTTGATGGATATAGTACCGGAATAACCGGTTGGGAAAAGGGTGCTATGCCAGCCAAACAAACGTTCTTTGGTCAATGGTTCATCGCATTTCTGAGTGGCATCCAGCAACATTTCTACCAAACCGTCAACATGGCGGTCTGAAGGAATCAAACCTCCGATTTCCATACCAAGCTTACGGGCAATGGAAGAACGTACTTCGTCGGTTGCCAGCAATTCGCCTTCTATTTCTGAAGATTTGATAAGGTCACTGGTTAAAACATGCAGAAGCGTTTCTTCCTGAAGCGGAAAACCGGCAGCACGTAATTTACCCACCAACGCGCCTTGCTTGCGCGTTACACGTTCCAGTGTTTCACCGATTTGTTCAAAATCGATCTCAAACTCCGGCCACGCTCGTAATTGATAGATAAACGACATATTCTCCGCATTAATTACATCAAATATACAATTATTCTCCGTAATTAAAAACTATTCACCGCAAAATACGCGGATATAATTCTATTATTCTCCGCATCAAGTAAATTGAAAGTGCTTATTTCTTGATCTCAAACTTCCCGTCGTCGGTAATATTCCATGGAATTTCAGGGAAATCCATTTTGCACAAACGGCGAATTTCTGCCAGTACCTGTTTGTTCGGATCAATTGTCGGGCCACCTTCTCCCAGTTGCCGGATGGAAACAATTTCACCGCGTACAAAATCGCCGTTGCGCTTGAAATACAATTTATAAACAGGAGCGATTCCACTCACACCCGAAAGACTGAAACGCGCATAGGTCGCAAAATTCCCCATGGAATAAGTAATGAACTTTCCTTTATAACAATCGATGGCGCGGGTTACATGCGGACCATGTCCGAGCACCATATCTGCTCCTGCATCTACGGCCATGTGCGCAAACTCGTACACATTTCCGCGGTTCTCGCCCACAAACTCTTCTGTTTTGCGTGTAACGTTGGTACGTGAACGACCTTCAGCACCACCATGGAACGAAACCAAAACGATATCGGAGATCGCATCCAGTTCGGTAATGATCTTTTTCGCACGCTCATATTCATTCAGTTTCAAACATCCCGAATTGGGCGCAAAAGCCGTAAGCCCGATCACCAGTCCTTTAACATGGATCGTATCCCATGGACACGTTTCCAAACCCGCATATTTAATACCTTTTGCTTTCAGCACTTTTTGTGTATTGGTTCTACCCGGTTCACCGAAATCGCCCATGTGGTTATTGGCAATCGAAACCATATCAAATCCGGCATCTTTGAGATGATCAACCATATATTCCGGTTGACGAAAAGCGTAACATTTGCTCGGATCGCTGCACGATTTTACATCACCTCCACTATTTAATACTGTTCCTTCCAGGTTTCCGAATGTCAGGTCGGCATCGCGCAAAACATCTTTCAGCGAATCAAGAATATTTTGTCCGTTGGGAGGTAGTAAATCGGCACTCGGATAATTGGTTCCAAGCATCATATCGCCAACGGCAATCAAACTAATCAATGAATCTTCGGTTTGTTCTACAGGTGGAAAGCCGGCACGACCATTGCGGACTTCATTCAACCATGGTTGTTTCAAATAAACAAATGCTGCTACTGCCGGCACAACAAGGCCGCATAACATGACTGCGTTTCGGGTAGATGATTTCATATACAAAGACATGACTGCGTTAAACGAAGAAATGCCAAAAAGGTTACTTCAAAAAAACAGGTTCTTCATCAATGTAAGCGCTTTAATACGGCAAATACACTAACTTTGCCACTTCAAATTGTGAAAACAAAACCGTTTAGCATGACTGTACAGGAAATACGCACGCATTTTTTTGATTTTTTCGCTTCGAAACAACACCAGATCGTTCCATCTGCCCCAATGGTAGTAAAAAATGATCCTACATTGATGTTTACGAATGCCGGTATGAACCAGTTCAAGGATTTTTTCCTGGGCAATGCCGTTCCGAAAAATCCGCGTGTGGCCAATTCCCAAAAATGTCTGCGGGTTTCAGGAAAACACAACGATTTGGAAGAAGTAGGTGTTGATACCTATCACCACACCATGTTTGAAATGCTTGGAAATTGGTCGTTTGGTGATTACTTTAAAGAAGAAGCCATTTCGTGGGCGTGGGAATTGCTGACGGAAGTTTACAAAATCCCGAAAGACCGTTTATATGTAACCGTATTTGAGGGCGACGCGAAAGATGGTGTTCCGAAAGACCAGGAATCGTATGATATCTGGAAACGCTTCATCGCGGAAGACCGGATTATCATGGCTTCTAAAAAAGATAATTTCTGGGAAATGGGTGATACAGGTCCATGTGGGCCGTGTACCGAAATCCATGTAGACAACCGTATTGAATCGGAGCGCGCAAAAGGGGACGGGAAACAATGGGTCAACCAGGATCATCCGCAGGTTGTGGAAATCTGGAACAACGTATTCATGCAGTTTAACCGCAAAGCCGACGGCAGCCTCGAACCGCTTCCCGCAACGCATGTCGACACCGGAATGGGATTGGAACGCCTGGCGATGACCATGCAGGGAAAAACTTCGAATTACGATATTGATTTGTTCCAGGCACTGATTAACCATATGGAACAGGTTTCAGGCAAAAAATACGGTGCAGATGAACCAACGGACATTGCGTTGCGTGTGATCGCCGACCACATTCGTGCAATTGCATTCTCCATTGCCGACGGACAGTTACCTTCCAATACCGGAGCGGGTTATGTGATTCGTCGTATTCTGCGTCGCGCTGTTCGCTATGGTTACCAGACACTCGGTTTGAAAGAACCGTTTATGGCAGGTCTATCAGGCGTTCTGGCAAATGTAATGGGGGATGCTTTCAACGAATTAAACACACAGAAAAACCTTATTGAGCAAGTAATTCGTGAAGAAGAATTGAGCTTTTTCCGAACATTGGAGCAAGGTTTGAAGCGCATCGAAAACCTGATGGACAGCGCTCGTGCAAACAACAAAACGATTCTCAGCGGAGCCGATGTATTTGAATTGTACGATACGTTCGGATTTCCATTCGACCTTACCTCATTGATCGCGCGTGAGAACAACTTGTCGGTGGATGAAGATGCGTTTAACGCCGAATTGCAACAGCAAAAAAACCGTTCTCGGGCCGCTACAGCGATTGAAACCGCTGACTGGGTCGAGTTGAAAGACGATTACAGCGAAGAATTTGTAGGTTATGATGTATTGAAAGCCAACGTGGAAATTGTGAAATACCGCAAGGTTTCGCAGAAACAGCGTGTGTTTTACCAATTGGTATTCAATCTTACGCCGTTTTATGCCGAAGGTGGTGGCCAGGTTGGTGATACAGGAACTATTTCCAATGATTTCGAAACCATTACCATTTTCGATACCAAAAAAGAAAACGGGCTTATCGTGCATTTATCCGAAACATTACCGGAGCATTTAAACGCACAATTCAGCGCGAAAGTTGATGTGAAAAAGCGTCAGTTATCTACCAGCAATCACTCAGCAACACACTTATTGCACCACGCGCTCAGAACTGTTTTAGGAACGCATGTAGAGCAAAAAGGATCGTTGGTAAATCCGTCGCATCTGCGGTTTGACTTCTCCCACTTTTCGAAAGTAACCGATGAGCAACTGGCACAAATTGAAGCCATGGTAGTTTCAGCTATTCGCGAAAACCAGCCATTGGTAGAAAAACGAAATGTTCCGATTGAAGTGGCTACAGAAATGGGCGCAATGGCTTTGTTCGGGGAAAAATACGGTGACACCGTTCGTGTGATCCAATTCGGTGATTCGGTGGAATTGTGCGGTGGAACACATGTTCAATCAACAGGTCAGATCAGTTTGTTTAAGTTGCGTTCAGAATCTGCGGTTGCAGCCGGCATTCGCAGGATAGAAGCCATTACCAATGAAGCTGTTGAACACTATTATGCAGAACAGGAAACAAAACTGGAAACGGTAAACGAATTATTACGCAATCCGAAGGACCTTCCAAAAGCAGTGGAAGATTTGATTGCACGCAATAATCAGTTGATGAAACAGGTAGAATTCTTCAAAAAAGAACAGGCTAAACAAGTGAAAGTACAACTGAAATCAAGCATTCAATCGCTTGGTGATGTTTCATTACTGGAAGCTGTTATTGATCTGGATGCCGCTTCGGTTAAAGACATTCTTTTTCAACTGAAAGGCGAAGTTCCGAACCTGGTTTCGATCATCGGATCAACCGACGAAGATAAATGTGCCATTAGTATTTGCATTGATGAAAACTTATCAGGAAGTCGCAACTGGCACGCCGGAACTATTGTAAAAACAGTGGCTCCGTTGATTCAGGGCGGCGGCGGCGGACAACCATTTTTCGCTACAGCCGGTGGAAAAGATGCTTCAGGTTTACAAAATGCGATCCGCGAAGCAAAATCGTTATTGTCGCTTAATTGAAATCGTATCGGCTAGCCGATACACTATTACTTTCCCACGAATACACGAATTATAGCGCGCCTAACGGACGCGCTTTTTTAATACAGTACATGTTATAATTGTCGGCGAGTGTCCGCCTGAGGCGGAAGCAAAAAATTAGTGCATTCGTGGGAATTCTTTTTTACTTTTTATCCGCCAAGGCGAATGAAAACCATAATCCCATAGTTGAGTCTTGATCAATTGTTGACAAAATAATCGTCGGTTTTTGGTGCTAATTTCAATTCTGTTTTTATCTTCGGAACGTCTTTCATTGTATAAAGCGGTTTTGTTTTCGATAGAAGCCTGTCCGATTTAGCCGTGTTTGATGCTAAACTTTTATCAAATTATCAAAATCTACTTTATGAAGAAATTATTTTACATTCTACTTGCTCCGGTTGTATTGAGCCTGGGTGCGTGCAACATGGCTGATGATTCAGACTACGAAAACATGGCAAATGATATTTGTGATTGTGTAAACAAAAACACAGACGGAATTTCAGAAGGCATGAAAACAGCTATCGTTGATGCTGTAAACTCAGGAAAAAACGTTGAAACTGCTATCCAGGAAATCGCAATGGAAGATCCTGCACAGGCAATGAAAGATGCTGAGGAAATGATGGGCTTGGAAGCTGGCATGACTAAATGTGGCGAAGATCTTGAGAAAAAATACGAAAATGTATATTCGTCAGACACGGAAGCCGAAGTACAGAAAAAATTAGTGGAGACACTTAAAAAGAATAAATCTTGTGCATTCACTTATGCAATGTATAAGTTAGGAACTCAAATGCAATAAGTCACTCATTTTCATTTACAAACGCTCATTCGCCAACAGGTGGATGAGCGTTTTTTTTATCTTTAAATGCATTGAACCAAATCCATGAGTTGTTGTACCGGATTTAAAATAACAGATATGCAACGTTTACTGATTCTACCGGTTTTATTCCTGTTAAGTTCAATGTTTTCCCGCGCAGAGGAAGTCTATAAACGAATCCCCGGCTTTATGGTGATTTCGTCAGAAAAAGATCCTTCTATCAAGAATGGCAAAGCTGTCTTCGAGTTTGAAATAATGAACGAAGAACTGAAACAATATGCTGATCAACTTTCTCCGATTCAAGGATCGTGCAATGGTGAGTCCTTTGATTTTTCCCTACCGAAAAACGGAATTTATACCAAAATGGTTTTCGAAGGCAAATATATCTTCCAGTTTTATACCAACGGGTATTATGAAATCTATTCCGATTCGGTTACGATCAAGCAGGGTTATCGCACCAAAGTACAATTACGTTTCGATTATTCAGAAAGCGAAATAATCTCCGACAAACCGGTTATTTACCTCTACCCTACAACAAATCTGGAAGTCACCACTACAGTGAATCCAAATGGAAAATTCCTGTTTACCTATCCCACTTACGAAAACGGCTGGAAAGGAACCGCACACCCTGACGGAAGTATTACCATAGCTGACAAAAATTATCCGTACCTGTTTTGGGAAGGTTCACACAAAATGACCGCCGCTGATATGGATTTGACCAAAGGTTACATGGTCAAAGGTGATTCCATTACCGCATTCCTGGAAAAAAATCTGGCCAAAATGGGGTTAAATGATCGTGAAATGACAGATTTTATTACTTACTGGGGACCAAGAATGACGGGCAACGATCAGCAATTCGTGCAGTTTATTTTCAATGACGAATGCAATCAATTTGCCGATCTAAGTATTTCACCTCCTCCGGCGCAGATCTTCCGTGTGTACATGATTTGGGTGCCCGTTCCTGAAGGTGTGGTGATGCATCCTGAGCCACAGGAAATCAAAACCGTGAAGCGCGATCAGTTTTACGCCATCGAATGGGGCGGATCAGAAATCACTTATACAGAAACACTTGTCAATCATGAATAAACGTATCAGCCTATCGGTTCTTTTCACAATTTCCGTTTTAATGACGCTGTACGCAGCTGAAATAACTTCCGGCAAACCGGTTCATAGAACCAAAGAGTGGGCTTTTCCTGTACCATTCCGGGTCTTAAGCTCCCAACCGGATGCCTCACTTGACCAAAATCACGCACAGTTTGAATTATCATTTGAATATCATCTGTTGTTCAGCGAAGAGACTTTTCCGACAATCGAACTTTCGTGCAACGGAGTGATTGAGCGGTTTCAACTCGACAGCACGTTAACTCATACGATCACTGTTTCGCCTGGCAAATATAAATTCATGATGATCAGAACCGGTAATTACGAGGAAATCATTACCGATTCCATTACCATTTTACCCGGACACATTCTGAAAGCACAGATTACGTTCACTCCGCAACCTGTAATCATTGAACCGGTACAACCGATCATTATTTCTTATAAACCCGTTATTTATTTTTATTCACCGAAAGATCTTTCTGTGAATGTTGAATTGACGCCAAACGGCACGTTTACCTACACCTACCCTGCTTACGAAAACGGCTGGAAAGGAACCGTTGATGCCAATGGAGGAATTACCATCAATCACAAACATTACCCCTATTTGTTTTGGGAAGCCAAAACCAACGGAATAAACGCATTGGTTGATTACAATGAAGGTTTTGTGGTTTCGAATGAAAATGTCACAGCTTTCCTCGAAGAAAAACTCACTGAAATGGGATTGAATGATCAGGAAAGAACTGATTTCATCACATTCTGGGGTCCACGAATGGTTGGTTCAGAGAAAAACCATGTGCAATTTTTGTTCAATGAGGAATATGATGATATCGCAGCCTTGTCTGTCACGCCGAAACCGGATCACATTTTCCGTTTGTATATACTGTGGACGCCTCTTCCTGAATCAGCAAATCTGAATCCTGTTCCTCAAAAACTTTCCACTGTAAAACGTGATGGTTTTTCTGTTGTGGAATGGGGCGGTTCGGAATTGCCTTATAACACTGAACTTTCATTTACCCATTAATTCTGCAACCATGAAATCCTTGTTTTTAATCGCCATCTTGTTGTGTTTCTCGACTTTATTCGCCGGATCAGGTGAAAAAGACCGGATCTCAAGCTATTACCAAATCACCAAAACGGTAAAATCAAAGTATGTAAAACCGGATCATTCAAAGATCAAGTTCACTGTAAAGAATGTCTACGGAACCATGCTTCCCAATCAAAAACTCATTTATTCCATAGATGGGAAAACAGATACAACCGACCTCGACAAAAATGACAGTTTTTTCCTCACAACTTCCAAAGGGAAACATATTTTCCAATTTTATTATTCGGAAGATTTTATGGAACTTTATACTGATTCCATTAACCTGAAAGGCGGCTACCAAACCAATATAGATCTGTATTTCACCATGTCTCAAAATCAGAACATGATTGAAAAACCAGTTATTTATTTGTATCCGGAAATGACGCAAACAGTTGATGTAACGTTAAAACCTGTTGGCGAATTGCAATTTACCTATCCGGCCTACGAAAATGGATGGAAAATTACCGCAACACCTGACGGAACGCTTACTCATAACGGAAAAAATTATCCGTACCTGTTTTGGGATGCCGCTATGAATCGGGATATGAGTTCGGTTGACGTTTCCCAGGGATTTGTGGTAGAAAAAGAAAACACAATCGCTTTCCTGGAAGAACAATTGAACATCTTTGGATTTACACCGCAGGAACGCACTGATTTTATTACCTATTGGGGACCGCGATTAGCATCCGAAAAACGCGCTTTCATTCAGTTTGTATGGGGCAAAGCGACTGATCAGTTCGGGCAACTGAATATTTCACCACAACCCGACAACATAAATCGTGTGTACATTCAATGGAAATCATTAAAAGACGGTGAAACGATCCCGCAACCAACCCCGCAAATTATTCCGGTACTTGACCGTTCGGGATTTGATGTCCTGGAATGGGGAGGAGTAGAACTTACCAATCATGAATTATGACTGCTTAATTATGAATTGGAGTTCAGGAAAAGAACTCAATGCTGTTTTCAAATAGTCTCCCTTTTCAATTTTAAATTTTACATTTTCAATTAAAAACATCATGAAAACAATCATCATCACATCCCTCCTCTTCCTGAGCTTTAGCAGCTTGGCAGGTGAGGAAAAAAATGCGATTAACTCTTATTATACGACCTACGAGGTCGATTCGAGTATGTCAGCCACCGAAACAAAAGTGCTCATCACGTGTGATTTTTCGGGAGATTATCCTGAGAATCCGCACCAATTACGTTACGGATTGAACGGTTCGGATTCCGCGGAGTTCCTTTCTACAAACAATGAATTGTTCATCACACCAGCTGCGGGCTCCTATCTGTTTCAATTCTACTACAATTCGTATTTCCGTGAAATCGAAACTGATTCCATTGAAGTCAAACCGGGCGTCATTACCCATATCAGCCTCTATTTCTTCAGTTCCAATAACAACATCAAATTAAAAAAACCGGTAATTTACCTCTATCCGGAAACGGCGACTTCTGTATTTGTAAACGTTAAAACCGAAGGCCTGGCATTTACTTACCCGATCTTAAATGACGGTTGGAATGTAATTGCACAACCCGACGGAACGTTGGCCTGCAATGGCAAAAACTACCCGTATTTGTTTTGGGAAGCAGATCAATCTATTCAGAATCCGTTTGAAACCGAAACATTTGAAGGATTTGTAATCGCAGGAAAAGACGCGCTCACATTTTTAGAAGAAAAACTAACTCAACTCGGTTTCAATGATAAAGAAAGAACCGATTTTATCACCTTCTGGGGACCACAACTAGCCGCCAATGAATTCAACAACGTTACCTTTGAGTTCAATGAAGCCTGTGATGCCTATGGAACGTTGGATATTACTCCGAAACCGGAAAACGTAAATCGCGTGTACATGATCTGGAGTAAAACTGATGCTTCTGCACTTAATAAAACCATCACCCCGCAATCGCTTCCTGCTTTGGATCGTTCAGGATTTGATGTGCTGGAATGGGGCGGTATAGAAATCATGAATGCTGAATTATGAATTTTGAATTGGGGCTCCTGGAAAAATCAGGAATCTTAGTTCTTTATCACAGTCTTCTCAATTCAAAATTGAACATTAAAAATTCAACATTCATTTAAACTGTTACCTGCGGATTCCCAAAAATCGCGACATCATTTCCGGTAATCTTGTCGCTGCAAAGAATCACCAAACGTTCAACGATATTGCGCAATTCACGGATGTTTCCGGTCCAATTGGTTTGTTTCAACGCTTCCAATGCATCGGCTGTAAACTCTTTACGTGGAATTCCATGCTCGGTGCACACCATCGTGAGGAAATGCTCGGCCAGCAACGGAATATCGTCGCGACGATCATTCAATGCCGGTACGTGAATCAAAATCACCGCCAAACGATGGTACAAATCTTCGCGGAAACGGCCCGCCTCTATTTCTTTACGTAAATCTTTATTGGTTGCCGCAACAACGCGTGCATCAACTTTGATATCGCGCTCCGCTCCTACTCGTTGGATCACATTTTCCTGCAAGGCACGCAACACTTTTGCTTGTGCAGAAAGGCTCATATCACCGATCTCATCCAAAAACAATGTTCCGCCGGATGCCAGTTCAAATTTTCCTTTTTTATCTTTTACCGCCGATGTAAAAGCGCCTTTTTCATGTCCGAACAATTCACTTTCAATCAATTCACCGGGAATAGCCGCGCAATTGACTTCTACAAAAGGCATTTTTTTGCGGTTACTGAAATCGTGCAGCGAACGCGCCACCAATTCTTTTCCGGTACCGTTCCCGCCAGTGATCAATACACGTGCGTCAGAAGGTGCTACCTTTTCGATCATTTCCTTGATCTTGATAATGCCGTCGGTTTCGCCAATAATCGATGAACCTTTGAAACGGCGAACCGTGGTTTTCAACGCCTGCGTTTCTTCCACTAAAACCACACGCTCTTTCGCATTGCGGATGGTCACCAGGATGCGGTTCAGATCGAGCGGTTTTTCGATAAAATCAAACGCACCTTTTTTGATCGCTTCAACAGCGGTTTCAATATTTCCGTGACCTGAGATCATAATAACGGGCGTGTCTACTTTGGCTTGAATCAAACCATCCAACACTTCCATTCCATCCATTTGTGGCATTTTGATATCACAGAAAATAATGTCGTACAGCGCATTTTTGGCTTTCTCCAAACCTTCTGATCCGTTTTCTGCTTCATCCACCTGAAAATTTTCAAATTCCAGAATCTCCCGCAACGCTCTACGGATTGCTCGTTCGTCATCAATGATCAGAATTTTTGCCATAAACTTAGTTTTTGAGGTCGAAAGATACGGAAAAACACTTCTCATCCGCCACAGAGACTGAGTAATTCCCACAGATGCGCAGATTTTCGCGCTCCTAACGGCAGCGTATTTAGATGAATTTTTAGTTTCCCAAAAACTTATGAGTTTTTTCTTGTCTAACCTGACACAATTTAATTATTAGCGAAGGCGTTAGCTGAGTTGAAATCTGTGCATCTGTGGGAGAGAAAAGCAATAACCCATATCAGCTTTTCAACGCACCTTCTTTCAGTGAAAAAGGTGAAATGAACACTTCCTTAATCGCGAATTTCTCGACAATCCATTTTGTTTTTAATGCCGCAATGGGGGCCATTCTCCGGCGAATAGGAATGATATACGGATGCTGTTCACGTTCGTCAAATGTCGATCGGATAATCCAGTCAAGGGTTTCGTCCAATTCCTTTCGTTCCAAGCGGATCGGTTCACTTCCTGCCGGGAAACTAGCCTGGTGCGACATCTCGTAAAAAGTTTCAAAACTGCCGGAAGCTCCTACCAAAACGGAGCATGCATCAAATTGATTGAGTTCGCCGGCGCTTTCTTCAAACCATTGTAATAACTTTTGCTGATCTTCTTCAGACATCGGATCGGAAAGATCAAAAAGCTGTGCCGCTCTTGAAACGCCAATATCGAGGCTGCAAAATTGAAGCGGGTCTTTCAAATGTCCCCGGATAAACTCGGTGCTGCCGCCACCAATATCCATGATCAATGATGGTTCGTTAAAATCATACGACCAGCTCACACCGTTGTAAATCAATTCTGCTTCGCGCAAGCCATCAATCACTTCTATCGTGATATTAAACCGTTCCTTGACTGCCGCTAACAATTCATCCGAATTATCGGCATCGCGTACGGCTGAGGTCCCGAAAGCCTGAATATGCCTGGCCTGGTACGATTCACAAATGGAAACAAAATGTTCAAACGCCGTAAATGCGCGCTGCATGGCTTCGGGAGCAATCGTCCGTTCATTGATTCCCCCCATGCCCAAAGCAACTCCTTCTTTGGAATTATGAATCACCCTGAAATCGTTTTCAGAAACGTCGGCGATCAATAAATTAAAAGTATTCGTACCAAGGTCAATGACAGCTTTCCGCATTTATTTCATTTTTAGCCATTGAAAAATTTGTTTCAATCGTACCGAATGGCCGAATTGAAGAATTCCGTTTTTATACAATTTACCGGCCAGGGAAAGCACAGCAAACGCGCTCACCAAAAGAATCAGCAGTGAGATGAACAATTGATATCCTTCGCCTTCCGGATAACCGACTGCCAGTTTTACCATCACCACAACCGGAGCTGTGAACGGTAAATAATGATAGACTTGTGCCAGTTGCGTTTCAGGATTGTTGAGCACGTAATACCCGGAATACAAGGCGAAAAGCAATAATGCGATAAGTGGCAATAAAAATTGCTGTCCGTCTGATTCGGAACCCGTAACTGCTCCCAACGCCGCGAAAAATGCACCGTAGAACAAATAACCAACTGCGAAAAACAACAGGAAATAACCGACCATGCTCGAGAATTGAATGCGTTCAAAGACCAATTCCACAAATTCGTTGTAAGCGATGGAGGTTGTGCTTTGCGACAGGTTAACCGGATCGTAACCGTTGACAAATACTGTTTCGCGCATGAGGTACAATCCAACGGAAATGATGACTGTCCAAACGAAAAACTGGATAAAAGCACTCATACCAACTCCCACAATTTTACCCAACATCAATGCCCTCGGATGAACGGTTGAAACCAAAATTTCGACAATTCGATTGCTTTTTTCACGCGAAACCGAGCGCAGGATCGTCATTCCGAAAAGGAAAATGAAAACGAAAATGACCGTTCCGAAGAACAATCCCACCCAGCCGGCCAAATCACTTGATTGTTCGGTAGGATCGTAGGCATTCTTGAAAGACATTTGCAGCGGCTGTTTGATTTTCCGGAAATCATTGGCGGATAATTTCGTGAAACGGGCGGCCAGAATTTCCTCTAACCGGCGCTCGATCTGGTAACGAATGTTGATCGTCATATTCAGCGACGGTTTCTCGCGGTAGAACACAAAACTCACTTTGTTGGTGATGATCTTTTCGTTTACTTCGACCAACGCATCAAAATCCTGGTAGTTTTTTCCGGAAGCAAAATCGACGATCTCGATGTAATCCGAGGCAAAGGAATAATTGATGGATTTATCTGTTCCGGGCATGATCTTGTTTTCCATGATGCCTCGCGGATCAGAAATCAACACCTTCCAGCTTTGCTGCTTGTTTTCGCCCATGGCAAATAACAAATACGTCAGCGACAACACTAAAAGCGGCCCTACAAGCGCCATTACCACAAACGACCGGCTTCCGATGCGTTCGCGCAATTCGCGCATGGCTATAATCCAACTGTTTTTCATATTTCCTCTTTCTTAGAAACCGCACTAATAAACAACTCCTGCATAGAAGGCAATACTTCCCAGGCTGCTTCGATCTTCACGGCTCCGATCAATACTTTCAGCAAATCTTCAAACTGGTTGTCGCCGCGCATTTTTACACGAGCTATAAAGCGGTCATCGCCCAGAATTTCTTTGTCGATGAGTTCAAAACCGGTCCACAGGGCATTCACAAAACCAATCATGGTTCCCCTGAATTTAACAGCGTATTCTCCTTCTTTGGCCGATTCCTGCAATTCGGAAACACGGCCTTCCATGATTTTTTTGGATTGATGGATCAGTGCTACGCGATCACAAATTTCTTCGACGCTGCGCATATTGTGAGTTGAAATGAGAATGGTTTTCCCCTTTGCTTTCATTTCCACCAATTCCTGTTTGATCAGTTCAACATTTACCGGATCAAAACCTGAAAACGGTTCATCGAGGATCAGTAATTCAGGTTCATGTAAAACAGCACATATGAACTGCACTTTTTGCGCCATTCCTTTCGAGAGTTCGTCGATGCGTTTTTTGCGCCATGACTGAATATCGAAACGATTCAGCCAATAATCCAACGCCTGTCTGATATCCGATTTGGTCATTCCGCGTAATGCTCCGAAGAAAAAAGCATGTGCTTCAACGGTCATGTTTTTGTACAATCCGCGTTCTTCAGGCAGGTAACCGATATGGATTAAGTGTTTCTGTTTCAGTAAATCACCTTTGAAACGCACTGTTCCATGATCGGGTTCAATGATGCGATTGATGACGCGAATCAAGGTTGTTTTACCAGCCCCGTTTGGCCCAAGTAACCCGAAAATTTCACCTTCCCGCAACGACAATGACACATCATCGAGCGCTGCTTTGCGTTGATAGCGTTTGGTAATTTGTTGGATTTCGAGCATCTGATACAGAATTTTGCTAAAAATAATGAAAGATGCGAAGAAAGTTACCTCAGATATAAATAATGAAGCTTACAATTAAATGCTGGCCACAGAATACACAGATACCTCACAGATATGGAACCATTCGTCAGCGAATCGTTTTATGATTTGACGACTCAATTTATCCGGACAAATATGAGTCATCAGTGGCAAAAAATCTTAGCAGGTCGAAGTTGGATCGTTTACTGTATTATTCTCCCAACAATCGTTTTTTCCAATCAGACCAGCGGTAGATTTTTGTCAGCAGAAAGACCATCAAGGGATAGGCAATTGCCAGCGTAACAATTAACCCCCAACCTACACTTGGTTTTGATGTATCGAGTAATAAAGAATCGGTTTGAAGGCTTTGCCATTCGTTGCTTATGAGCAATAATCCGAAGAAATTATTGGCGGTGTGATAACCCCAGGAAAGTTCGATGCCATCGTCCATTATGGTTAGGAAAGCCGCGAAAAAGCCCGAAACAATATAAAATACCATGGCAAACCAGCCCAACTCGGTGACTTCTGGGTTCATGGAATGTAAACCTCCGAAAATAAGTCCATTGATCAATGCGATGGAAATACCGCGTGAAGTAGCTTTTCCCGTCCATTTGAGAACAAATCCGCGGCAAAACAATTCTTCAAACCCCGTTTGGATGGGAACCAAAAACACACAGATTGCCAGTAAAAGGAAAAATGATTCGGGACTGTAATTCCATTTAACCACGGATTCGCCGGTCATTAACTCGATGGTAATGATGATTCCTTCAATGGTAGCCCACAATCCGAACGCGACAAAAAAGCGCTTTACATCGATGCGTTTCCGGGTAGTGAAAAACGTGAGCACACGTACACGGTGGTTAAACCTGAATGCGAGCAAAAGCATGAGAAATCCGACCGCAAACACAAAAAGCTGGTAGGTCAGGTTTTCATTATTGGAAAATAAAGCGGTGAATTCATCTGGGGAAAGTTCTTCCAGTTCTTCCATGGAAATCCCTTTCAGTGCAGCGCCAATCATGTAAGGAATGCGGCCGAAACCAAAAATTCCGGTGATGACCAAAATCAGTGTTAACAGATACCGCCACCATTCGTTGCGCTGATTTGTTAATGGAGAATGAAAGAAATTGCTCATGGTTCAAAGGTATCAGAAAAAGTAGTCTATGTTACTTTTTTCAGTAGCAAAAAAAGTAACCAAAAATGCATTGGCGTCATCCCCAAACCGCTCGCAAAAAAGGCCTTTTCCTGTGTTTTCAGGTCAAAAGTGTCAGATCAGGATCTGGAACACAAGCGCTTTTGACAAAACACAACGGAACGGCCTTTTTCTTTGCTTCGCTTCCCGGAATGACGCCGGTCCGCAGCTATAATTTTCGGAAAGTATAACCGTTTTAGGTAACGAGCTTTCGCAATCCCCCACAAAAAAAGGACGTTCCTCCAAACGTCCTTCAATTACTTTCTAACACCAATCACTCTTAATGAAACATATCTTTCATGCGCTGGAAAAATCCGCGTTCGCTTTTGTCCGGATTCGGTTTGAAATTTTCGCTTTCTTTTAACTGATCCAGCAACTCACGTTCTTCCTTGGATACTTTTTTCGGTGTCCAGACGTGGATGTGTACCAGCAAATCGCCGGTTCCATAGCCCTGAAGAATCGGCAATCCTTTTCCTTTCAGGCGCAATACTTTTCCACTTTGCGTGCCTGGTTCTACCTTGATTTTGGCCTTACCATTGACGGTGGGAATTTCGATTGTTTCACCCAATACGGCGTCCACGAAATTGACAAATGCTTCGTAATGCAGGTTTTCACCGTCGCGGCGTAACTCTTCGTGTGCCTGTTCTTCGATCACGACGATCAAATCGCCGGGAATTCCATTGAACGGCCCTGCGTTTCCTTTTCCGGTAACGCTCAGCTGCATTCCTTCTTCCACACCGGCTGGAATATCAATTTCGATGACTTCTTCCTGGCGTTTTAATCCCTGGCTATCAGCATCGGCAGGTTTTTGATCGATCATTTTTCCGGCACCCTGACAGGCATTACACACAGATTGCGTCTGCATGGCTCCCAAAAATGTTTGGGCAACGCGCGTAATACGCCCGGTTCCGTTACAGGTAGCACAGTTTTTATAGGTTACGCCGTCGGCGTTGACCAGTTTGTTGACTTTGATTTTTTTGCGGACGCCTTCAGCGATTTCTTCGAGCGTCAGTTTCATTTTCACGCGCAAGTTCGTACCTCTTGCTGTACGCTGGCCACCACGTGAACCACCGAAACTACCGCCGCCAAATGCGCTTCCGAAAACGTCGCCGAACTGCGAGAATATGTCTTCCATGTTCATTCCGCCGCCGCCAAAACCACCGCCATTGCCCAAACCGGCATGGCCGTATTGGTCGTAACGTGCTTTTTTATTCGGATCGGAAAGTACTTCGTAGGCTTCGGCAGCTTCCTTGAACTTTTCTTCCGCTTCTTTATCCTCCGGATTTTTATCAGGATGGTATTTCAATGCCATTTTACGATAGGCTTTTTTGATTTCGCCTTCGTCTGCACTTTTAGAAATGCCCAGTATCTCGTAATAATCCCTTTTCTGCATCTTTATTTATATTTCAGATTAGCAGATTACAGATTGACAGATTAAATCTGCAATTTGCTAATCTGTAATCTGTCAATCACTAAATTATTGTCCTACCACTACTTTTGCGTAGCGAATCACTTTATCGTTGAGGTAATATCCTTTTTCTACGTCATCGATCACCTTGCCTTTTAAGTCATCGGAAGGAGCCGGAACATTGGCAATCGCTTCGTGCAATTCAGGATCAAACGCTTCGTTTTTCGATTGCATTTGTTTCAACCCTTTTGCTTCGAGTGTCATTTTAAACTTCGTGTGAATCAATGCGACACCGTCTTTAATTGCCTGAACATCTTCCACCTGCTCGTTGTTCAGAATCGCTCTTTCGAAGTCATCCAATACAACAATGAGGTCTTTCAATACACCGGCGCTGGCGGTTGCAATCAATTCCAGTTTTTCCTTATTGGTGCGTTTGCGGTAATTATCAAACTCCGAATATAAACGAAGGTATTTATCGTTGAGTGCAGCAATTTGCTCTTCTGCCGAAGGAATAGTTGAATTTGCTGACGAATTGTCAGTGTTCTCCGTTTCCGCTTCAACCCGCTCGTTCACTTCCTGTGACTCCGCTGCAGCTGATTCTTCGTTTAGATGCTCCTTTTGCTTGTTCTCTTCTGCCATGATTCTTGCTATTTTTCACGCTTTATGTCAATAAACCTGCCAGTTCGCTAAAACCGACAGGGTGTCATGAAACATGACAGGACAAACATACTGCACCATTTTCATACGGCATACAAATCCGAGGTCGATTTTAATATTTTCCTTACATTCGATGCTTTCTTACTATTATCGTGTCATTGATACATCCCATTTTATGAAATACATTTTTACCTGTTTACTTTCTATTTGCAGTTTTGCCATGGTTTCGGCACAAAAGAACAATGATTCACTAGTGATCAAACAATTGTTTAATGAGGCGCTCGAAAATGGTAAAGCATACGAAGATTTGCGCTCGCTGTGTAAAGATATTGGTGCACGCATTTCAGGTTCGGCACAAGCGGAAATGGCCGTTGAGTGGGGAAAACGAAAAATGGAGGCGTACGGTTTTGACAAGGTGACACTTCAACCCATCCTGGTTCCTCATTGGGAAAGAGGTACAACGGAAGCCGCGTGGATGCAACCAAAATCGGGCGATTTAGTTCCATTGGACATCCTGGCACTTGGTGGTTCTATCGGAACAAACGGGCTTTTAAAAGGCGATATTGTTGAATTCAAGCATTTGGACGATCTGAAAAAAGCGGATCGTAAGTTGGTAGAAGGGAAAATTGTCTTTCTCAATCAGCCAATGGATCCCAAACAGATCAGCACATTCGGCGCTTACGGCGGTTGCTATGGTATTCGCGGGCACGGAGCTATCGAAGCTTCAAAACTGGGAGCGATTGCGGTTGTGATCCGCTCGCTCGCAATGCCGGAAGATGATCATCCACACACAGGATCAATGTATTACGAGGAAGGAACCGCGAAAATACCGGCAGCGGCTTTGTCCACCAATGCAGCTAATGCGTTGTCGGAAGCCTTACAATTTGGCAGGACAACGTTTGCGTTCGAAATGGATTGCCGCGATTACCCTGACGCGCCATCACACAATGTAATGGCAGAAATAACCGGAAGTGAATTTCCAGATCAGATCATCACTATTGGTGGGCATTTGGATTCGTGGGATACTGGTGAAGGTGCGCATGACGACGGAGCAGGAATCGTTCACTGCCTGGAAGCACTTCGCATTCTAAAAACATTGAAGATCCGGCCAAAACACACCATCAGAGTGGTTTTCTTTATGAACGAGGAAAACGGCAACAAAGGCGGCATCAATTACGCGAGCTGGGTGAAGGAAAACGGTGAAAAACAAATCGCTGCCGTTGAAAGTGACCGTGGTGGTTTTAGTCCACGCGGGTTCGAATGCGACGGTTCTGCGGAACAATTGGCAATGATTCAAGAATTCAAACAGGCACTTCTCCCCTACGGATTGTACCATTTTGAAAAAGGATACGGCGGCGTTGATATCGGTCCCTTGAAAAAACACTATGAAGAGATTCCCCTTTTTGGTTTCGTACCCGATTCCCAGCGTTATTTTGACTTTCACCATGCCGAAAGCGATGTGTTTGAAAATGTGAACAAACGCGAACTGGAATTGGGTTGCGCCAGTATGGCGGCTTTCCTTTATTTATTGGATAAAGCACTTTAACAGTACTAAAACCGAGATATTATGATACTTGAAGGAAGACCAAATCCGGAACACGCATCTGCTTATGCTACTTACTATTTTAATCTTTCCGACAGACAAACAAACCTGATGGATTCATTGGTACAAAATGGCCTGACAACGGCAGCGTTTATCCGGTCCATTCCGGAAGATAAAGCCGATTTCCAGTACGCCGATGGCAAGTGGTCGACCAAAAGCGTGATTGCCCACCTCATCGATACGGAACGCGTTTTCCAGTACCGCGCCATGTGCATTTCCCGCAAAGACACAACGCCTTTTCCCGGATTTGATGAGGACGATTATGCCAATTATTCACCTGTGGATAACCGTACGCTGGAAGATTTGGCGATTGAATTTGAGGCTGTACGGGTTGCAAGCATTCACTTATTTCGTCACATGACGGCCGGTATGATCGACTTTATGGGAACCGCCAGTAACAATCCGCTAACGCCACGCAGCGCAGGCTGGATCATGGTTGGCCATGCGATTCACCATTGTAGAATTATTGCAGAACGATACCTCGTTGATACAGAAGAATTTTAATAATTAAAACCCGAAAATCATGTCTAAAACCATTACTACAATTATCGCTATCCCGTTTGTTTTATTGATCCTTTTCTCCTGTGGTTTCGGCGGTGCCGGCGGAATACCGGAAGATAAAAAAGAGTATGTAGGTGCCTGGGCATCCGATGAAATATACCTTGAAATCACTGAAAACGGTACGGTGAATTACAAGCGTGAATCAGGCGGAAGCTCTACAAGCGTCAACGCCCCGATCCAAAAGTTTGAAGGGAACAATTTCATTGTGGGAGCGCTGGGCATCAATACCACGTTTGTGGTGAGCAAAGTGCCGCACGAAGAAAACGGCGTGTGGACGATGACGGTTGACGGACAGGAATTGACGAAGGTGGAGTTTAGTAAATTCTAAGCAACGCCCAAAACAGATTCGCGAACGTTTATTCTCTACGCTACAGTCAACAGAAAATGTGCATCAATCCCCAATTGAGCATGTAATTTTTTTGCAAGGTCAAAAGTCAGCTTTCGTTTTCCTGTCAATACGCCAGAAACATTCGCTTCACTGATATCTAGCATTGTTGCCAATTGCTTTTGTTTTAGATTCTTTTCAAACATTTTGAAACGGATCATCTCTGCTAAAGACGAAGGTTGTTTGATTGGCATCAATGGAATACTATCCTCGTATTGCTCTGCAAGTTTAGACAAGTTTGCAAGAATTGCAGCATCCTCTTTGGAAAGCTTTTCAAAACCTCCAAGTTGTGTCGCCTTTTGAAGTAACACTTCAATATCACTCATTGTTTGGTCATATTCTGCCCGTGATTTCAATTCTCCCGATTTCATTACTTTAAGATTTCCCCAATTCTCAGACTGTTGCGCAGTCAATTTTATCATATTCTTTATGCGTTCCGATGAATCTGATATACATAGTCCTAACATCAAAAAATATCAGAACTACTAACCTGTATTTATTCCCTTTGATATTGAATACATACCGGTCATTTCCAACAGCATCAACGGAGTTAAATGTCTTCTTTATTTCTGTAAAATTTCCCCAATCGGCATTCTTTGTTTCAGCGTACCATTTGTTCAAAGCATCTATTGAATCTGCATGCCTGGGCGCCAAAATCAACCAATACTGTTTTGGATATTACAACCATATTATTTTAATATACTTTCAAATATATAAATAAAATTTCAAAAAATGAAATTATTTAATCTAGAAAACTGGAAGATTCAATTGAAGATCTTTATATAAACCTTAGGAAGTTCAGTCTTTTGAAGGAGTTTTTAAGATTGATTCAAAGGCTTTCAATCCTCCTGCGGCTTAAACACAAACGTAAACCGTGTAGCCGGGAATGTTTCCATTTCCATGGTTCCTTCCAGCTGGTCGGTTAATGAATCAATCAAGTCCAGGCCGAAAGAATCTTTTCTGGCAGGAGCTTTCCATGTTCCGCTGTCTTTGTACGCCAACTTACACTGATCTTTGTCATGACGCAAAAACGAAATACTGATCAAACAGTTATCGTATTCATCAAACGCGTATTTCAACGAGTTGGAAATCAATTCATTCAGGATCAATGCCAGCGGCACGATTGAACGCAAACCGATCGAATCGACATCACACTCAATTTCAATGCTTACCGGATAACCCGATTGGTAGGAATTGATCAAATCGCTCGACAAGTCATGCAGGTATTCTTTCATGTGCAGGGTCGACAAATGGTCGCTCTGGTACATTTTCTCGTGGATCATCGACATGGCGATTACCCGATGCGTAGCATCTTTGAATTTCGCGATGGCTTCCGGATTTTCAAGTTCCCGGGCCTGCAAACGCAGTAAACTCGTGATAATCTGAAGGTTATTTTTTACACGGTGGTGAATTTCCTTCAACATCACTGTCTTTTCTTCATTTTGCTTCAGAATGATATTGTATTGGTCTTGCAGTACATCCTGCGCCACGTTTAAGTGCTTTTTCGCCAGCTCATTAGTGCGGATATTCTGCCAGCTCAGGTATGAAATGATCGAAAAGCCAATGAATACATTGATGCTGGTGGTATAAACCTGTTCATCGGTCAGATCACGGATCAGATGCAACTGTTCCTGCGAAAGGAAAAGGTAATAAACGGTAATGGAAACGGCATGAATGACCGAAATAATGATTCCCCAGCGCTGGCCCACCACAATAAAGGTAAAGAGAATATTGATCACCATCCAGATCATATCCACCATGTGAGGTTGGTCTCTGATACCAAATAAAGTAAACAAACAGGCACTTGCGCCAACCAGATTGAATATTAATATGGGGAAAAGGTACTTCCCGGTTTTACGAATCTGGTAAATCGCCCAAATCACAAATAACAAGGTTACCAGCGCAACAAAGGCCGTTGCAATGTTGAAATAGACAAACAACGCAATGTCCAGCAAGCCGATTGTAACCACCAGGAACAAACTCATCCGGTAAGCCAGCAAGTACTTCGCTTCATACACATAATCGCTTGTCTGAAGCTCGGGCGGATCGAATAAAGAGGAAAAGGACGCCATTATTCGAAACAGTTATTGGTAAAAGAAAAACGAACGCTGTCAACCGTTTTCATGCAGTCAGCCAATTCTCCTGAAAAGACAAACAGCAGAGAGCCGGAAAATGGTCGTATGAATGTTCTTTGTTGCATTGGGTTTACTTAGCGCAAATGTACGTAAATCAATGAAAACGGGCTGAATCTAATTACCTTCCCCGAAATTTAGTCGATTCTGAAGGAGATGCTAAAAAAGGTCTCCCACGAATTCACTTCCGCCTCAGGCGGATTGCGTGCCTAACGGACACGCTTTTAGTCATTGGCAAGTGTCCGCCTGAGGCGGAAGCTATAATTCGTGAATTCGTGGTAAAAATAACGTATTCGTCGCAGGCGAATACCATTCATTGACATTCGAGGGCAATAGATTATTTAAACTAAAAATTAACTTAAAATGAACTAAAAACAGTATTTTAGAAATGGTTTAATCATTTAACACGTGCGCTCTAAATACTACATACTACTTTTATTCGCGGTGCTTCAGCTTTCTTCTTTGGCACAGGACAATAAATTGTTTCACCAGCTGGAACAACTCAAAAAGACCATTCGTCAAAGTACGATGTTCGATTCTGCCAAGGTGTTTTCCAACGGGGCAAAAGCCATTAAAATAGCCCGGGAACTGCATTCGAAAGGCGAAGAAGGCCTGATCTACCAGTATTACGGTTCGTTCTACTACTATTCAAACGATTACGAAAATGCCAACAGGTATTTCCGGAAATCCATTTCCACTGCCGAACAATGCGGTGATCTGAAACTGAAAAATTCAACCCAGATCCGGTTGGCGTTTATCCAGGCGGAAACCGATATTTTTAAGGCGGAAGATGAATTTAACCGCTTGCTGAAACAGGCAAAAGAACACGGTTTTATCGAAAATTCAATCGAAGTGTACAACGGCCTCGGAATTTTGTACGAAGACCGGATGATGGCGGATAAGGCCATTGATTATTACCTGAAAGGATTAAAGATTGCCGAAAAACACAATAAGAAATACTTCATCAGCTTTTTGCTGAATAACCTGGGCTTGCTGAAGTACGAGAACAAACAATACGAAGAATCCCGGACAGATCTGTTGCGCGGACTTCGGCTGGCAATCGAGGAAAAGGAATACCGGCTGATCGGGAACCTGCACAACAACCTCGGGCTTGTCTATCGCGAGCTAAAAGATTACAAGGCGTCGATCAGGCATTTTCACGAAACGGTCGAAATCACTCAAAAACAAGGTTTTCCATTCGGAATCGGTGCCGCGTTTATCAACCTGGGCGATTGTTATAATCTCGACGGCGATTACGAAAAAGGAATGCTGTACGCCGATTCGGCCATCGCTATTTTTAGTCAGTTTGATGACCAGGAATACCTCGGCATTGGCTATTTGCTCAAAAGCAGCCTGTATACCCGGCAAAATAAGCTGAAAGATGCCTGGGAGTTTGTTGATAAAGTATTGGAACTGCACAAGCAACGGCCTTCCATTGCCAATTACATCAACACATTCGAGGTGCGTTCCGAGATCTACGAAAAAACGGGGGATTATAAGAAAGCCCTGGATTTCAAAACACGGTTCCATGAACTGAGCGATAGCATCGAACTGATCGCCAACAAGGATAAAATGAGCGAGCTGCAGGTGCTTTATGGACGAAAACGCATCGAATCGCAACTGGCCCAGGAGAAGACAAAAAACAAGTTATCGGATAAAAACCGGGAACTGGAATCGGCACAATGGCGCCTGATCCTGATCATTTTCGCTGCCATTTCAGTGTTCATTCTGGGGTTCCTGTACATTCGTTATGTGCGTAAATCGCGCAAACAGCAGGTGTTATTCTCCCAGCGGCTGATCCAGCAGATCGATGAGGAACGTTCGCGCATTTCGGGCGATTTACACGATAATATCGGACAGCTGCTTTCGGTGGTGAAATCAAAGATTAATATGTACAATACCGGCCTGATCAGCGAAATTACCGATCTTGACAAAGAAGTGGGCGAAGTGATCAATCAAACCCGGACGATCAGTCACCAGCTGCATCCGTCGTCGCTCGAGAAACTCGGACTGGAGCGGTCGATCAACGGTTTATTGGAACACACACAAACCAATACCGACATTATCTGTAGCACTCATTTTGCAGTTCCAACCGCTCAGCTGGGCATTGAAGTGCAGACACAACTCTACCGTATCAGCCAGGAGTGCATTAACAATACGATCAAACACGCCAATGCGGCCTCTCTGAAAATTACACTGAAAGAAGAAGACGGTACCTATATTTATAAATACCGCGACAACGGGATCGGTTTTTCGGGTTCTACTTTCACCAACGGAATAGGAATGATGACCATTAAGGAACGTGTTCACAAAATAAACGGTAAATTAAACCTGATCTCAGATCAGCAAAAAGGCATGCAATTAATAATCAAATTTCGATGAGTATGGAAATTGTCATAGCGGATGATCACCCAATCTTTAGAAGCGGATTAAAATTTCTGCTGGAATCTTCTTTTGAAAAAGTTCATGTAACCGATTTTGATAACGGCGCTTCGGTGTTGCTTCACCTCGAATCACACAAACCAGACCTCGTATTCCTGGATATTGACATGCCTCAGAAAAACGGACTGGATGCCTGTGCTGAAATTGCCAAATCGTTTCCGGATATCAACGTGGTGATCTTGTCCATGTACAAAGATGTGGAAATGGTGAAGCTTGCTTTTTTCAGCGGCGCAAAAGGTTACCTGGTAAAAGACAATACCTCCGAAGAACTGGTGGAATGCATCCTGGCCATTCGGCAGGGAAAAAGCTACCTCGCCAAAGACATTCGCGACCCCAACCGACAGGAACTTTCCGAAAACAGCGATCAACTGCATATTGCCGAATTATTAAATACCCTCACGCAGACCGAATTGAAGGTACTGAAACTAGTGAGTCAGAAATATTCCAGTAAGGAAATTGCGAACCTGCTCTTCGTATCGGTGAAGTCTGTAGAGAATTACCGCTCACGGATTTGCAAAAAACTGAACCTCGACGCGCGCAATAACAGCCTGTTAATGTGGGTGATGGAGAATAAAAGCGTGGTCGACCGCAAAGACCAGCAACTAAAGTTTTAGCAACTATTTTTTTTATTTTGAGGGGGCAGCACTCCTGCGCAGCACATAGTTGTGCCGTACTTTAGCCTCAAGTTATTTGTTAAGCTTGTTACTAAGAAAGTTAACTTACTACTACCTTTCGTTAGTTAACATTTTGCTTCATCGATAATGAAGAACGCCGGATTACTCTGATAGAAGTGTTTCGAATAGAGTGAGTGTGAGTTAGAGTTTAGTTTTAGCGAATTAAAGGCCCCGTTCTTCCTTAAAGAAAGCAGTAAAGCATTAGGTTAGTTAAATGGAACAAATAAACGCTTTGCAAAATGCCGGAATTGACTAGTAGAGGAGTCGCTTTCGGCATTTTGCTTTTAGTATTCTTCTCCTACTTTTTTCTTGATAAAAAAGTAGGCAAAAAATCAAGGCTGTAAGCTCCAATCTTGAGAACTACGGCTTGTTATGCTACCTCAACCCAACTCGCTAACGTCATTAACGGATTGTTTTGCAAACAACCCGATGACTGAGCTCAAACAGGGCATCGGTTACGCTTAACGCACCTTGTTCCCTTGCGATTGGAACTTAATGCCAACGGGGTGCTTCCTCTTAAGATTTAACTTATTCACGAACGGCAGGGAATGGCGAAGATGCCTACCTCATTTGTACTATTTTCCCCATCACGTGTGACTATATGTAAATTACTTTGTTACTTTAGAAAATAAAATATAACCTATGAATAAAATACTCCTCATGTTGGGCCTTGCAACAACACTATTTGCAACAGCTCAGTCCCCATTGATGAATGCCAATTGTGATATTACCTTAACAGTTCAGGGGGAAGACGGAACAAACGGCGTTTCAGTAACCTATAATCCTTCAACACAGTTGTATTATACGGTATTTGCCGGCAACTCAATGTACCCGGTTGAAGTGCACAGTTCAGCCGGAACTTCGATTGCAACCCAGGAAGTGGGATTTGATGTTCGTGGAATGTGGTACAACCCAAGTACGAAGTCTTTGGAAGGAATCAGCTACGATAACCAGGGCGGTTTTGAGATCAAATTAAATGCCGATGGAACAATCAAGGGTTCTGTAGCCACATCGTTCTCTTACGGAATGGAAGGTCAAACCGTTGCCACGTATGCGGTAAAAAAGAAATCGATCATGTTTGTGGAAGGAAATACGGTTTCGTTTTTCAAACCGGGAAAAGCAAAAAGCAAAACACTTACGATTTCGCCGACAGACATGAACACAACGTTGAACACGAACGGGCCAATGTATACGGGCGTGAAAAATTACGAGATTGCTTTGTTTGAAGCCGAAACAATGACGGTGCACCTGTTCAGTGCATCAAGTGGGAAAGAAACAGGAAAAGTGGTCCTGAAATCAGGTTCATGCGAAGAGATCGAAAATGTACCTACTTATTTCCGTGTTTCTTATTGCAATGACCGCGTGTTCTTATTCGATACGGATGCAAGAACCTGGACGGGTTACAAACTTTTCGATTAAGCTGTATTGATTGATTTTCAATAGAAGGAGGATTTAGGTCCTCCTTTTTTTGTGCCTTTTAATTCCCACCAATGATCATGTTTTTGATCATGTTTTCATCCGCCTTGCGAATGAGAAATTGGAAAGGATAATTCCCACGAATTCACGAATTATGGCTCGGCTAACGCACTCGCTTTTTACAACTGCTGCTCATTATGAAGGATACTAATTTTACACATCATTCAGCGTGTCCGTTAGGCACGAAAAAAATTCGGGAATTCGTGGGAAACAAAACAGACGCGATAGCGGATGCGGATGCGACTATTATTACTAGGAAACAAAAAAGAGGCTCCATCCGAAGCCTCTTTCCTTATTCACAACGTGAATCTTATTTTTTCTTGTCCACTTCCACAGAAGCCAGCTCGTCTGCTTTGTAAGCACCACTGTCCAGCTTGTCTTTCAGTTTCTTGAATGTTTCAATAGTATAGCTTACATCCTCAAGCGTGTGAGCAGCTGTCGGGATAAGACGCAACATGATCACATCTTTCGGTACAACCGGGTAAATAACGATTGAACAGAAGATGTTGTAGTTTTCGCGCAGGTCAAATGTCAGGTTGGTTGCCTCAGCAAGGTTTCCTTTCATGAATACGGGAGTCACCGGTGAGTTCGTAGCCCCGATATCGAAACCTGCTTTTGTCAATCCTGATTGCAATGCGTTGGAGATTGTCCACAATTTTTCTTTCAACTCCGGACGGGTTCTCAACAATTCCAAACGTTTGCGGGCACCGATTGTAATCGTGATCGGCAATGCTTTGGCAAACATTTGCGAACGCATGTTGTAACGAAGGAATTCTACGATGGATTCGTCACCGCAGATAAATCCGCCGATAGAGGCCATTGATTTGGCGAATGTTCCGAACAATACATCGATTTCGGATTGAACACCTTGTGCTTCACCGGCACCTTGTCCGGTTTTACCCAATGTACCAAAACCGTGTGCATCATCCACAAATAAACGGAAGTCATATTTTCCGGATTTACGGAATTCAACGATATCGGCCAGTCTACCCTGATCGCCCGCCATTCCGAATACACCTTCGGTGATCACAAGGATTCCACCACCGGTTGTTTCAGCCAAACGTGTTGCATTGCGCATTTGTTTGTCGAAGCTTTCCATATCGTTGTGCTGGAACACAAAACGTTTTCCTGTGTGCAAACGCATTCCGTCAAGGATACATGCGTGTGCTTCACTATCGTAAACGATGATATCGCTGCGATCAACCAAACAGTCAATTGCCGATACCATTCCCTGGTAACCGAAATTCAGAAGAATTGTGTCTTCTTTTTGCATGAATTCAGACAATTCATTTTCCAGTTTTTCATGTTCACCGGTTTGTCCTGTCATCATGCGGGCTCCCATCGGGTAAGCCAGTCCGTACATTTCAGCTGCTTTACGATCTGCTTCACGAACCTCCGGATGATTTGCCAACCCCAGGTAGTTGTTCAAAGACCAAACCAGGCACTCTTTACCACGGAACACCATTTTGTTCCCCAGTTCGCCTTCCAGTTTTGGAAATGTAAAATAGCCGTGAACTCCTTTTGAGTATTGTCCGATCGGACCACGATTGCGCTGAATTTTATCGAAAATATCTGCCATTATAGATTCATTTTCCATTAATATACAGATAACCTGCTAGTAACGGATGTTTTAATTCGGCAAAGTTAGCAGGATTCAGGCGAGTAACAAGCCCTGCCCGGAAAATTAATTAACCGAGTAATTCACAATTTGGTGGTGGGTGGGGGACGTTGGTATCATAAAAGACTCAGAAAACGTGCCGAGCTTCCTAGAACGCAATCACCATTTCTTTGGTCGGCATTCCGTGAATACCTGATTGAAGTATGTACTTCACTTTGTAGGCGTAACGATCACCCGATTGTACATCTTTATCCGTATAAGTGGTGCATGAACCATTTTCAATTGTCTTAACCAAGTAAAACTTGCCACCGTTAAGCGATTTATAGATTTGAAAGCTGAACACCTCACCTTGTGGTAAAGTCCATATTAAATCAACTGCTTTGGTGCTACTATTGAATACTGCTTTAGATTCTGAAATTGCTTTGCGATAGCCCGGCTCATAATATACTTTTCGCGGTTCTGAAAGTGAAGCGTTACGGCTTTTATCTGACGTTACAATTCGGTAATTGTAAGCAGTTCCCGCAATGATTCGGGTATCTTCAAAGCTGATTGTTTGATCTGACCACTGTTTAAGTGTGTCGATAACCGTTCCTTGCTCACGGATCAAAAAATTCATCTTAATATCAACGCTGGGGGAATTAACCCATGATAACACCATGATACTATCTTTTACAACAGGAGTTGAAAGCATAGCCGGAACAGGCGCAATGGTATCGGGTTTCAATACCAATATGGTATCTGAAAAGGGTGAATTGTTGTAGTTCAAATCGACCGCTTTCAGGCAGTAATAAACCTCACTTGTCAGGTTATCCAAACGAACCGTATCAGTGAGCGTAGTAGCCAAAGAAAGTTCTTTGTTTCGTTCAGTAAATTCTTCACGTTTGTCATTGGCGTGGTAAATCCGGTAACCTTGCAAATCTTTATCCGATGGTGCTTGCCATGACAAACGAACCACACCGTTTGAATCAATTTCACCCTTTAGCATTGTCGGTTTTGCAGGCGGTTCCTGATCGAGCGTAAACACATAACTCGGAAGCGATGAAACAGTGTCGTTGTCTTTGCTAATCGCAAGCACTTTGTAATAAAACTGATCACCTGTTTTAAGCATCGGAACGGTGAACTTAAATACCGAATCGCTGTAAGGCTTTGTTTCAACTAGTGAGTAATCCGTGTCTTTTTGAGTGGACTTATGCAACTCATAGCGGTTAATGTTCATAGGTTTTCCATCACCAAATGCGCTACCTACAATGACACGGGTTTGATCTTTTGCGTAAGTCGTATCAATGTAAATTTCAGCGTGTACATGATTGGGAATATAGATTTTTTGCCATTCGGAATACATGACAGCTTCGCCGAAATAATTCAAGCCCACAACACGGTAAAAATGGGTTTTACCTTCGGTTAACTGCTCATCGCGAAAAGAATCGTCTTTGTCTGCTTTCTCATCCGTTGACCGAACAGGTACGTATGGTGTTTTAGTCAAATAGTTCCCTTCTTTTGGTGCATCCAACGATTTTTCCAACTGAAAGCCATAACCGAATGCTTTGGTGTCCCTTGATTGCCAACGCATTTCAACGGTGTTTTTTCTATCAAGTGTGAGTGTCACGTTTTCAATTTTCGGGTAGCTAGTCACTTCACCCGTTTGAACAGCAATAAACCCATCAGGCGTATTTTTGATGCGAATACGGTAAGCGTAGGTTTTACCCTTTTCCACCGATTCATCAGTAAAGGTGCAACCGATTACAATTCCCGTTTCTTTTGAAACCGAACAATCCAACACCGCAAGGGCAAACGCAAAGTTTTTCGCTTCGTCATTATCCTGTACCGCTTCGGCTAAAAATGGCTCTAACAATAATTGCAGTTTCTTCGTACTTTCAAGGTTTGCGTCCAGTTTGTCGAGCCGTGTTTTTGTAGGCTGGATCACTGTTTTCGTTGCTCCGTCGAAATTTGCCGTTTTCGGGTCTTGGTCTGCTGATATTTGGACACGTTCAACCGTTGAACCTTCGTTTACCAATTGTTTGAAAGCATCAAAATCACTCGCAAACCATTTGAGTTTAACAACCGTTTTACCGCTTTGTTTTTCAACCTTGGAAACAACTGCCATCGGTTTTGTTTGCGCCTGTGAAACCAACGCGCAAGCCACTATGAGTATGGTTAAAAGTATTCTGTTCATTAGAAAATTATTGGGCAGTCGTTACCGAATGCAACATCTGCTGATACATCAATATCGAAGGTTAAAAATTGGAACTCCAAAGCAAGCGCACCGTAGACGAAAGTCGGTTTGGGTAATCGCCCTTGTAACAGGAAAGCGGCACTGATTGAAACCAGGTTAAATTCCTGACGCACTTCACCATCGACTATCTTTTTCACACCCAAACCGCCGTTTACATATCCGTAAACCTGCCCCATCAAATACCAACGATTGATACCAATAGGGTCGGTTGAACCTTCGCAATGGGCGGTCGGTGAAACCTTCATTAACATCACATCAAAACCACCACCGAAGCCCGCGCCCGCATAGCCGTACCAATTATTGACAAGGTGCATTTGTTTGTAAATGCTGGAATTGAATTGCATCCCTGTCAGGAAACCATTTCCGCTTGTTAGTGCCGTTTGGTCAATGTTCACAAAACTTCCGGAACCAACCATATTGGTAACATAATACGGTGGCGGTGGCAATGGATCTATTTGAGTACCGATCATGAAATAGGCGTCCACGTTAAACATTCCGACTAATGTCAGATTTGCACGATTCGTTGGTCGATTTAACCAAAAATACCAGTCGTTTTGATCGACGTGAATTTTTAGATTGACATTCCCTTGCAACAGGTTCGGCACATACATAATTGCGTCAACCTGCGCATCAAATATTTTTGCGTTGTTGTCATAACTTACCGCAATTGTACCATATACTTTTTGGGCCGAAGTGCTTGCACGTTGCGCTCGGGCAACCAACATGTAAGCAGTTCCGGAGAAGGCAATGGAAGCAAAACCACCATTCGGGTTAAAGGCAATTGCAAACATGGCTTCACCGTTAAAGGCTTCCTCGCGTAGTTTATTTTGAATGGCTACACCTGCTCTAAACTCTAATCCTTTGGTTTCGTCAGGAATAAACGGAATTGCTCCAGCGTTCGGGTTTGGGTTGTTATTTGGTGAATTAATCGCACCTATTACCCGTTGGATTACCTGTGCATCCGAAGTGCTTGAACGAACCCGATTCATTACCCCACCGTACAATTGCGATATTTCCATCGTACCGCCAATTGGAATACTAACAGGAACAGCAGCATCAACAAACCAATACTTATAATCGGGCATTTTACCGAACCCAACCGACACCATTGCGGGGTTGTCCATGATGGAATTGAGTTTAAAGGCAATGCTTCCATAGAACAGATCACCGAAAACAGGATCGTCTTTTTTCACTGCAATTACACCGCTTAAACTAAAGGGAGTCGTATTGAGTTCAACGGCGATGTTATCAATGGTAAACTGGCTGAATGATAGTGTAGTTCTGCCTTGGGAATTGGTTTGGCGTTGTGATACGACTCGCAAGCCCGTTGAGACCGAAAAATTGTTCGGTTCGTTCCCAAGATTCAAACTCACCAGAGCATACAGCATCAACTGATTTTGAGGCGTTGTGTTAAAGGAAAACTGTTCCAATGAAATTGGAAAGCGCATTACTTTGTTGTCCGGAACTGACCCAACCAACGAAAACGTTCCCGCTGTAATGATAGGTGTGGTATGAATCACTGTTAAGTCTTGAAAAGCTATGTCGCGAATTTTGGTGTTTCCGTTTTCAAACGTCCACTGACCGTTAAGAATGGCTTTCGGTCGAAATTCACCACCGATACTTTGTACCTGTAACACCGAACTCGGATGAACGCGAACCGTGGAATTAAACGCAGGAACGGGAATATCAATATTTTGGCTTGGACTGATTGTAAAAGTATAGTCCAGTTTGCGTGTCTGCTGATTTTCTTCAATAGAAGCCGTATAATCAAATGGGTTGTCCATGATCGGTACAAGCACCTGACCACCGATGGAACTGCCCGTTACATGGTTGCACGTTAGATTGACCTGTAAAGCGGTAATTGAGAAGCCCCAACCCGACATATTACTTTCGTTGAGTGTAAAGAGGTTCGTTGCTCCAAAATCACCCGAAACGCCTGAATCGTCAATCAATAAATCTTGCGCGTAAATGGTGGTTGATTCACCTGTTCTTGATAGTTTTTCGGGAAGCGTTACTACTATCGAGCGGGCGTAAAACCCTTTCCATTCATTCACATCACCCGCATACAATTGTTGGATTGAAACAGGTAGTGTAATTCCTTGCGGGTTGTTAGTGGAACTGCGGTCTATTGAAATGTCCGACAGGGCAAAAATGAAATCTTCCGCGCCCTTCACGCGGAACGGGTCAATAGAGGGAATATTGATTGAAATGTTCTGCAAATCTTCTACCACCATTTGAAACGAAGCCTTTACGGGCAACGCAGGATTGTTGGCGTTAATGATTATTTCGGGGTTAAAAACAAAGTCCAGACTAAGCCCAGATTGTTTGTAGCCGTTACAATCCCATTCAATGAAATTGTTACCGTCGTTCTTGAAAATAAGTGAGGCGTTCGGTCCAAGATTTACCCGTTTTTCGCTTGCCAATTGTAAACGTGTTCCTTGCGAAACTAACACCCCTTGCGGGTTAAAATGTACGTTCTTTGCATAGAAGGCAATCTTACGTTCGCATCCAGGGAAATCCATTGCCATGTACGCATTGAAATACGAACCGTCAGGAGTGTAAAAAGCACTGTCAATGCAGATGGCATAAACCACGTTGCCAATGCGTTTTACAATACCGATAGGTAACGACGATGAATCGGAAGGGTTGAAATGATCAGCTTGCAACGATGGGTTATTAATTACCCGATCATGTATGGCGAATATTTTACGCTCTAAAGGTGTAGTAGTGGTGTCTGTCTGCGCCCAAAAATTGGACGAAAGACAACTGAATAGTAAGAATAGTGCTTGCTTCATGAGAATAGAATTACTACACTGATATTTTATAGATTTCTATTTATCAGTACTTGATAATTTTGGTAGAGCCTGTCAACCCGCTACGATCATATTGAAGGGTGTAAACACCACTTGAAAAAGTTGAAAGGTCTATTGAAATATTGGCTTTGTTTGACGTGTTTTCAAACAACAATTTCCCATACAAATCAACTACCCGAATTGAGACAATTTCAGATTTTGGATTTTGCAGATTAATGATCGATTGAAAAGGATTTGGATATACAACCAAAGAAGTTTCCGATTTGTCAGCAGTTGACAAAATCGGGTCAACTTCCGTTAATGCTTGATATGGATGACTACCTGAAACATATCTATCAAAATCGAATAGGGTATTAATTTGATTGGTTGCAGTATTGAATGAAAATAAAACACCATCATTATTTTGTCCACCTTCAGCCGTTAATCCATATAACAAACCATCTGAAGCGACAAGCAAACTACCGCTCGGAATACTACCGTTTAAACTATCAAAATCAACCAATTTTTCATACGTCTGCGTATTATCGTCAAAGCTAAACAACACTCCTAAGTCATTATTCCCGCCATACTTTGCCAATCCGTAGAATTTACCGTTAGAATGCTTTACAAGACTTCCCGTAGGGGAATTACCACTTAAATTGTCAAAATCATATAATTTGATGAAGTCATTCAAAAAGGGTTCATATTTATAAATTGTTCCATAGTCATTAACGCCACCCGATTCGGTTAAACCATATAAGAAAAAATCATCGTTAGCGAACAAGTGACCGACAGGATTAGCACCTAATTGTATTCCATCAAATGAAAATTCTATATTGGAAAGATTGTTATTGTCTAAATCAAATCGATATAGTGTACCCACATTATTGTCTCCTCCAAAATAACTTACACCATAAGCATAATCGTCTATTTGTGCCAATCCACCCGATGCGGTTGTTCCACTTATATCTCCTAATTCAGCATACAAATTGGAGTTCATATCAAAGCTATAGATACTTCCATTTGCACCAGTACCAATCAATTGCCCTTGATACTCTATCATTATGTCGATGAATTGGTTGCCTGTTGCAAGTTTGGCGTTGTGTAAAGAATCAATCTCATTCGTATAGCGATTAACTTCAAAAACAACACCCTCACCGTTTAAACCACCATAATAAGTAGTACCAAAAACACGTCCGTTTGATGCCTGAAACAAAGTGCTTTTAGGAACTGCACCGTTGATTCCGTAATTAAAATCATGTAAATTGGTCATTTGAGAAGTTGATAAATCAACCTTGAAAATTCCGCCTAAATTCGGTGAACCACCAGAAGTGCCTAATCCATAAAACAAATTATTTGATGCAATAAATGGAACGGTACTATTCATATAATAAGACGTTGGACTTTGTGAAAAATGAGTGATCACCGTAAGTAAATCGTTGGCAATTGAGTATTTAAAAAGCGTACCTATCGAATTAATGCCTCCACCTGAAGCGCACAATCCATAAAGTTCTCCATTGTGGAAAACCAAGCCGCCAACAGGCTGATACCCATCCGTTACAGGATCAAATTCATGTAAAACTGACATTGCTTCACTACTTAAGTTGAAGCAAAAAATTCTACTCGGATCATTCGAGGATGCACCGTAAATTTTATTTAACCCATCAAATACAATTGATCCTCTTGGCGACACCATACCCAATTGCAAGTCAAAATCATGAATTTTGGTGTATTGAAATGACATGAAATCGTACTTATAGATAACTCCAAAATCATCAGTTCCACCACCATTGGTCATTCCAACTATCGTGCTGTTGTCTATCTTAATGAGCGGGTTAGTTGGGTAACTCCCCTGTGAACCGTTGAAGTTGTAAGCCACGATATAATTCAAATCAGTTAATTCAAATCGGAACAATACACCTTTTTGATTAGTTCCTCCGAAATGAGTTGTACCATATAAAACATTATTTGTTCCTTCCACAAGTGCTCCCTCTGGGCTAGAGCCTGTACTAGTTTGAAAATCATATAATTTGGTATACGAATAATCGGAAATATCAAACCTAAAAATAACACCTTCATTGTATGCACCTCCAGAAATTGTCATTCCGTACAATTTACCGTCACTGGCTTGCATTAGCTTGAAATTTGGGTTTTGCCCATCGATCATATTTTTGAACTGATATACATCTTGATAGATATTTGTCATTGGATCAAACTCGATAATTACCCCACCCGTTTGTATAGAATTACAATCATCAGTAAAACCAAAAGACCGTGATAAGGCATATAACTTACCATTGCTTGCCTCAATAAAGCCTTGTAATTCCGGAACACCGGCTTGTGGTATTTCCAATGGAATTGAAGTCAAAGAATCATCTTGTACAGAATATTTAAAAACGGTTCCTGAATTGGTTTTGCCACCCAATGCCGTTGTACCCCACAACTCAATGTTTTGGGCGTTTAAAACTGAATTAAGTATGACAGCTAAAGTAAATAGTATTGTTTGTTTCATGGTTTTGCGTCTTTAAAATTATAGTTTTATTTAATAAAAGTAAGTTTAGCAATAAAACACAGTTGTTTTTGAGAATCAGCTTTATCCTAACTCATTTTCTTTCATACCTATTAGCATTTCTGTTAATCCTCGAATCTCTTTATGACTTTCAGGAATACTAAGTTTAAATACCTGTTTTTTTTTAATCAACATTCTATTTTGTAACTTGTAATCGTGTTCATATTGCGGTATAGAGGCAATGAAAGAAACCTCAACTAACTTGATAATGAGATTTCTACTTAATTCAATTTCATCGTCACTTATAGATCCATTTTTTCGACATTCAATAAATATATCAGCAGCTTCTAAGATTAATTCAAAGCTATGAACGTCTTTTTTGACATTATAAGCTTCGATTTTCGATTTTATAATTTCTATCATTTTAATTGGGTATTAAGGGTAAACTATTTGGTGAAATGGTTTATCAATTGGAGTAATTGACTGATCAGAATATCTTTAATTTGTTCATTATCTTATAGAATCCTCTTTTTTTCCGACAAGCAACTCAACCATACCTCTTAGCTTTTTATGACTTTCTGGAATACACCGCTTGAAGACACGAATCATTTTATGCCGAATTTCTTTATGCAATTCATAATTATGTTCATATTCTCTCAATGAACCAATAGAATTAAGTACGACCAATTGTTTAAACAAATCGATACCAACCCCCAATTCTAATTCTGATCTTACTCCGTGTTCAAAATGATTAATAAATAAGTCGGCAGCATCAAGCATTATTCTATATTGATGAATATCGTTTTTTGAAGAGTAATCTTCAATTTTTTTTTGGATTTCTTTTATCATGAAAAAACAATTAATTCTTTGTTTATATAACGACAACGCTTCTCAGGTGCGTGTCCTCCAAAATCACGATAAACCATAAAATAATCTTCATTTATTTTATAAATTTCACATTTAGAGTTAGGAAAAAAGTTTAATGCAATTGGATAATCGAATGACCAATAATTAATTTCTGTTTCATACTCTTTACCTGAGCCATTTTGAAAATCTAGTTTACCAACAAATTCCATTTTATCTAAATCTAAAATGTCTAGTTTTCGCCATGACGAATATTTTTCCGTAAACTCATTTTTTTGAGGTGCATTAAGCAAATTCGTCAATTTTTCGATTGCAATATTATCCATGATTCCTTTGATCATAATTCATTGATTTCCGCTTTTTCAATAGCCCAAATTCCATTAACATAAACAGATTCAATAGACTTTGAACCACTTTTATTAAAGAACATAACATATTGATAATTAGATATTTCTTTTATTACAACTTCGAAACAAATACTTTTTATTCCTTGCCTAAATAGAGGCTTTTTACCCCACTTCTTTGTCTCAATAATCTCAATGTTAAATAAAGGCATCAATTCCAGATTAACTCCTAATCGACCGAATAAATGATTTAGTTCTTCTTCATTACAAATTTTAATGATGTCATCCTTAAAAGGATAAAAATCAACCTGTGTGTTCAAATCTGTTGATACACTATAACAAGTTTCTAAATAATCATCTATATTTTCTAACCAGATACTCGTTTGGGTAGAATGTGTCTTGTTTTCGCTAGTATTCGTGTAAACGAACTCTTTTATCTCCTTTATCATAAAATTTGTATCCATTGACCATTAATAAATTTCCATTTTTCTACAATCTGAATATGCTCTGTTAAATTATGAAACCCCGTTGAAGACTTAACTTGCACTGCTCCGCCGATTTCATTGAACCAAGGTGCGGCTTCACCATATTTAAACGTAAGATCATTTGGCGCATTAACTATTTTAAATTTGAAATAATAGTATTCCTGTCCTAAGTCGCTTAGGTCGTCATAATTAACTCCTAATGCTCTTGATTGAAGCGAATATACTGATTGATTTTCTGGAACAGGGCTTGCAAAACTTCCACCAAGACTATTTTCTTTTTGAAATCTATCAAACAATTCATCATTAAGATCAGACCCTACAAGTTCCCCATTAAGATTTCTAAAACCACTCATAGGAGGCCAAACATTGTCAATAGAAGCATCATAATTAATATTATTCGAACGGAAAATATTCTCAATTTGTGTCCATTCTTCGTCTTTCCACAATTCCCATGTTAAATCTGCAAGTTCACTATTCGTCCCGTCCCTAAAATCATAAACACTTTGTATATAATCATTTTTAGAAACTCCTCTTACAATTTCTATTACTTCATCAGCATTTGCTTTTGCATAATCATACGCTGCTTTCCGATCAGCTTGTGAAAACTTTTGCAAATTTTCAGAGCTATTCAGATCCGTTAGTGCCTGAGTAAGTTTGTCTTGTTTTACAGGTACATTATCTGAGATTTTTACCCATTCAGCACCCAATACTTCATCAAGGTTTTTAGCGGTCAACTGATAGGTTACATTGTCCACTTTTTTCGTGAAATAAGCTACTGCCTTTTCACCTTGTTTGTATACTGCTGCACCCACAAATGGCGTTGCTAAAGCTGTTGAATAAATGGCAACATTAGTTCCGTTCCCTCTGATCGATGAATACAAAACCCCTGCGCAATCCGCAACGTAATCAACCAAGGGAATACAACCCAGTATATCGATTAGACCATAAATGATATTATCGACTAACTCTTCGTCGTCGTATTCATAATAAATCGATGTCGGATTCGCGGGCAAATTGATTGTACTTAACCACTCCAAATCACCTGATTTTCGTTGTTTGACTTCCGCCATTACAACATCTTCGGTTATATACGATTCTTTGAGATTTTCAAAGAACGTCATCATCTCATACACCTCTACATCTTCTATATTCCAGTTATCCTTATTGGTCAAACTTTCCAACGATTGCCATTCCGTTATACTTGTTGCCAAAGCATTTTCAGCTTGTGTAACCAACATGGCTTCTTCTGCCAACAATTGTTCTTGTGCGGTGGAACTGGCATTGGACGGATTTTGAATACCGTTTTCATAATGTTGGTTTGCCGTTCCGATTGCCGCTACTTTTTGGATATATTCGTTTCGGAAATTGGACACCACGTAGTTGGCTTTTAAGACGAATGGTGAACCGTAAACTTCTTTTCCTACTGCCGTTCGATCAATGGTATTTACGACCAGTTCACCGTTAAAGCGTTCGTGAACGTTAATGATTTTACAAGGCTTTTTGAGCAAAGAGAAAAACGCATGAAATGCTTCCATCGAAGTAGTACCGAAAATATCTTCAACGGTCGATCCAGGTTTGATCATTGACGGATCAGAAACGGCAAAACCCAGTGTATAGCAATTTTCGTGTTGGGTATACTCACCGCTTTGCTGATATTTCGGAATATTGAGCACTAAAATTGCCAGCTTTTTGTTTGGATTGATTGTTAGAGCGTATTGTACCGCGTCCTGCGCTAACTCATTCAATTGCTGAGTTGAGAATAGTTTATCGGTGTCTAAATTCTCCGTCAGTATATAACCGACTACGACATCAGGTTGATATAATTGAAGTGCTTTTACTTTCTCTTTAATAACCAATTCTTCTTTAGGTGAGAAGTAGTTAAATACTTCATTACTTGAAAACTTGAATGCTTTGATCGGATTAACGGTATAGTTGAGATTTGATCCGCTCACAAATGAAGCAACGTGTTCACGCATTGCCGTTCTGTCAAGGTTGTTAATCGTTTGATAATAAGTCGTATTACAATTGCCGGCTTCTGCATTTTGTGGTGGACAATCAGAAGCTAGAAAAATCAATGAATCGTCTTGTACATTCGGAAGGTTTGAATCGTACAAGTCAGCTAAATAACCTGTCACTTGCGAACAAGGAATAATTTCCAACTGGCGTATATCCGTCTCATGTGGGTTAATTAGTGTAATGGTATCACCATTTGAAGCAGGTACGTCTTCAAATCTGTTTTCGATCTCATCGGAATAAAAGAAGACTGTTTTACCATGTTGATTTAAAGCAAAATCATAGTATGTATTACACAATTCAAATTGAGTATTACCGTATTTTCCACCGATAATAAAACCGTTTCTTAGATAGACACTATTCAACTTTAGATAATTGGTATCTCCTAGTTTGAAATAAGTTCCGTTTTGCGCACGGTAAATGAATTGATCACCACCTGCGTAGTTATGGATGAATATTTCATCATAATCCACTACCGTTGTTAGAAGTTCAGAACGAACGCCCAGGAATGAATTTTGCGCCATTCCATCTTCATCGTTATCGAATAAAACGGTGAAAGGCGCAGGATTCCGCAAGCCTTCCCATTGCTGTTTAATCAGGTGCGTACTTTCCGAATAATCCATAAGGTTATCGGTAGTGCTTTTAAGGCTTTCGGTTTCACCCCAAGCGTGTTGTAATGCGCCCAAACCGTGACCTAATTCGTGCGCTACTGTATGGGCGAAAGTCGGCCCACTGGTAAGGGTGCTTTGCGCTAGAAATCCGACACCCCTACCACGTACCATATAGCCGTCTAACTGAGAGTTGCTAAAAGAAGGAACTACAAACATCAAATACGTTCCGCTTTCCAATTCATGATCTGCTAAATACGCATCACGCAAGGCGCGCATTTGAGCTGTGTATTTAGACATCACATTTACGTCAGGGTTCGCAAATTGAGTAGTTGTAGTAAAGACTGAGGTATTGAACTGAGGTGCAACCATTGCATCGATTGTGAGGTTCGCACCTTTATAAATTTTGTTTAGTTCCGTTTCAATTTGCGCTTCGTTGATACTCATTGCCACAAGCGGAACAATGGTCACTTTTTTGGTGATTGGCTCGTAAGATTTCACGCTCAATTTACCCAACTTCAATCCTTCATACATGGCATAAACCGTGTAACTTGTCGCGCTTTGTGGAAGTGTTAACAGATACGTAGAATCGTTTAGCTGAGTTCGCGAAATGGTGGTGTTAGATCCCGCTAGTTGGAAGGTCAACCCCGCTGGTAAAAAGCCTACTGTATTGACGTGAACAACGGCTTTAACTTGTGCTGTTCCCGTGAGTGCTTTACTCTTATTGGGTACAAAATAAATGAACTGATCGGGCGAACCTGTTTGGCAGATTATCGCCTCATACCCGCTACTGAATTGGGAATATGCTTTTTTGTCAAAGGTTGCCGTTTCGCTTGGGTCATTGCTTGCGGGTTCAAAGTGAACCACCAAATTTTTGGTCGCATCTAAGTTGTCATTTGATGGTGTAACACCGTAGGTTGTGACAATCATTGTTCCGTCTGGCCAGAATTGATATTCGACGTTATCACCTCCGTGAATCACTATCGGTAATTCACCATTGAAGGTGAAAAACAACGAATCACCACCCACAACAACGAACACGGTAGAGTCGTTCAAGAAACCGCCTGATTCGATAATTCCCGCTAGTGTAGTGTCAACTCCTGCCTGATCCAAATACTGATCATTGAGCCAATTATCTACACCGTCAGTGATGGCACTTGCCATTCCTTCGCGTACATTGTACTCGCGATCAACCAACAAATCATCGAACTTTACTTTAATTCGCGCACCGCCTAAAAAACCGTGTGGTATTGTTCCTCGCCCTTTAAAATGTCCTGCTTGACCAAGTGGCAAAATATCGGTTACCTCCAGTGCAAATTGACCGATTTGGAACACGTCTCCCATGTGCGCACTTAACAGCGGTTGGTATTGCGTTGGCAAATATGGAATATCAGCCTCACCACATGCGTATTCGCGAACGGCAGGAGTGGTAAAAGTTGCTATAGCAGATGGTTCACTCATGAAGTTGCCCGCAATTCCGCTCACCCGTACTTCATAGGCACGTTCAGGAATCAAGCGGTAAATCGGAAATTGGAAACCCGAAACGGTATCAGGCCACCACGTCCATGTTTCACCTTCCAATGAAGTCGGGCGGAATTCAACCAAATAACGATTATACGCTGAAAGCCCTGCGTTTGGCGTTTCATCTATTACTGTCCACGATGCAAGCCCTTTACGACTGCTCACGCCTTGGGCTGTTACATTGATTACCAGACCATCGGAAAGCGATTCAGCCAGTGTTTGAGGTTTGCCGTAATAAAATGCGCATGGTGTTGATAATCCGCTATTGGTGATCATTTGAACCGGAACACCATTGCTTGTCAGTTGCGCCTGTACCCGCCAAACGTATTTCACGCCCTGTTGCCATGCAAGATCGAAATTTGATACTTGCACCATCGGGAATGTGGTTTGTGTTTGGTACACCAAGCCTTGTCCCGATTGGAAAATAGTGAAGTTGGTAGTATCAATCCATTCGTACAACGAAAAGGTGTAATTAAGATCCGTTCCGATGCTTGGAATGTAGTTCTGCGGTGGTGACCATTGGAAGGTCTGGAACATCGCGGAGGTATCAACCACCGAATTACAAACAGGTAAAAAGGCTTGAGGTGGTTGCATAAGCTGCAGGAAGAAAGCTGTGCAATTATTCGTCGCAAGCACCGCCCCGTTGGCGTTATCTTCTACCACTTCAACGCAAATAGTGGTAAAGCCCTCTAGTAAATTATTTAAGTCAGGATTTCCCGAAAGAGCAGTCAGTGCGTTTTCCTGCAATAAGGGCAACACGTCACTACCCTGGATGAAAACGGGAAACCCTGCCGTTAGTTGGAATACATTACCCACGGGTACATCGGTTCGGGTTTGAACCACGTAACCTTGCCCCTCGATTTTCAAACGCAACCTTACATTTACAGGCGGGGCGTTAAAATCAGTGAGCGTTGCAATGATGAGCAAGTGGTTATTCTGATCACCGTAATGCGACAAGAAATTATAGTAAGGCGGTGTAGTTGATACCGACACCTGAACGGGATAAACCTGGGCGTTGACAACGGTTGTTGTCAGGAGCAGTAAAAGAGTAAGAACCGATTTGAAAAAACTCATGTTGTATTGTGTATAGTGGGGTATTAAAATGAATAGTTAACGTTGGCAATAACTGTCAGATTCTTCGGCGAAGGCGCGCCTTCCAACACTGCGAATTTTTGAGTGTAATTGGCGTTTAACCCAAGATTCACTTTTCCGAATTTCTTGTCCCATAATTCCGGAGTCATAGTTGTTCCCAAACGCAAATTCATTACATGGTTGGTTAACTGTTCACTGGATAATTGCCTGTTGTAAGTCGCTCCCGACTGTACATTCAACTTTTTGTTGAACAACGGTTTTGAAGCCGTTAAACCCGGACCGTAATAGATAGTCGTTTGCCCAATCATGTTGGATTGATTGTAATTGAAAACGTACCCAAGGGTCATTCCTGAATTCAACTTTAAACTATGCGACACCATTGCCGTGTACACATCAACAGGAGTTGAGTTACCCGACACGTTGAAACCAAAAGCTGCTGCATCCTGCAAACGACCAGTGATATTTTGAGAATTGGAGTAGGAGAATGTTGTGGAAACGGCTTGTTTGAGCGTCTTTCCAAAGGTATAATTAACGTTACCGTTGTAGCTTTCCGACGTTTGGTAGTAGTTCATTGTATCGGTCAGGACGTTGTAAAACGGATCGGCTGACGGGTTACGTCTTGAAAAACTTGAAAAGTTGGAGTAGTTCCCGCTAATACTCATTCCTTTTATCGGTTGCGCTGAAAGGCTCACATTACCAACCCATCGCTTTTGAGAATTGGCGTTTTGATTGCTCAGGTTGTTGCGCTGAAATCCTGTATTGATGGCAATGGTTAACTTGCTTTTGAACAGCGCAAGCGTTGGCGCAATGGTGATGTTTTCCAAATCGTTGTTAAAGAATAACCCGCCCAATGTCAAATAACTCGGGTCAATGTGTTCGTATTTCAAGGCGATTCCGAATATTTTGTAGCGGTAATTGATTGAGGCGTTGTAAGCATTCTTTGCAACCGTGGATGAATTGCCCTGAATCAACCCGTAATAAAACGGCTTTTTACCCGTACTTGCACTACTGTCAACAATTAGGACGTTTCGAGTGAGTAAACTACTTGCAAATTCAGCCTGTAATTGAAGCGTTTTCAGAACCGTAATTTTACCGCTCAATGATGCCACAATATTATCCATTGGGGTTAGTTCCGTATTAGGAGAAAGAGCCGTTAAGGTTCGCTGATCGTCGAGTGCTTTTAGCAAGATGAGTTTTGCCCCGGCTTTTTGACCTTCGTAGCCGACCGTTAACCCGTAGCCCATTCGACGGTACGAAACCGTTGAAACGTTGTTTACCGTTGCATCATATTCGACCGCCTTTTTCAATCGACCTCCAAAGGCTTGTACCCGCCACTTTTTAGGTGAGAGTTCCACACCACCACCCGCGAAGTTTAACCCCGAATAGGTGTACGGTGAAAAGTTCATAGAGGTAATACCGATATGCGTTTTTACCCATTTGTAAGACGGATGTAAAGCTGTCATATTGAAGGGCTGAGTATAGCTTTTGCCCGCATTGGAAAAGCTGAATGTAAATGGCAAGGAAACACCCAAAACATTAACGCTAATATTCCCCGTGAACACCCATGAAAGCGGATCACGGTATTGGGGTTGGTCATCCACGAAATTACCAACCATGTTGTAACCCATTCCACCGTTGACCTTTACCATGTCTTTTTTACCAATCTGATCTAAATCCTGGGAAAAAACAACAGAATTGAACAACAGAAAAAATAACAACCAAACGTGCGTTGCCGTAAGCGCGGGACGCATCCCGCGCCGGAAACCACCATCAATGCGCCAAAAACAACTATAAAACCGCCCCATCAGTTCAGAATTAAAGTTACTTGTCTAACATCATAATCCGAAATCACATGCAAATGATACGTACCCGATTGCGTTCCGATTGGAAAAACAAAAGGCAACGAAACCGTAGTTCCAAAACCACTGGCTTGCATTCCGTTTATTGGTTGCGCCAAATCATTGGTCACAAATACAGCGTAATGTTGAGCCGTTCCAAACACAATATCAGCCGTAAACACTCCTATTGTTGGGTTCGGGTACACGTCAAGCGATTGGATTTTTACCGAATTATAGCTAGTTGGGTAATCCGGTGCAACGCTGTCGGTGTAAACGATTTTCGATAGCGTATAACTGCATGTATCTTGATAACCAACAAGCGTAATGATTGAACTACTCGAATCTTGCGGTAGCTGAATGAGTGCTAACGAATCGGATTCATAAAATACAATCGTACCAAGTGGGAACACCCAACCCGTTGAGTCAAAACCTTGGTAAAGTGTATTGTTGATAACCGCAAGCGTGTCACCCAACTCAGAATAGGTAGAGACTAAAAAACTCATCGTTGGAGCGCTTGCCGATGCGTCTACCGTTTGGTCAAAATCGTACACGCAGCCTAGCGCATCTTTTACGAAAATGGTATAGTCACCTTCTGATAAAGAATCAAACAGCAGATTACCCGTGTAGGTCGTCCCGTCAATGGAATATTGATACGTTCCCGTCCCGCCTGTTACATTGGTAATTTGAAGACTGCCGTTTGATTCTCCACAACCCATAAAAGCACTGATTGTTGCTTGAATCGGTGGGGTAATGGAAATGTTAATGGTGTCGTGACCTACGCAACCACTCTGGGAAGTTGCAACAACGGTTAACTGGGTATCAGTTCCACCGATGCCAGAACCGCTTTGCGTTGTCTCACCTGTTGACCATACATAAGAAACGGGTTCGCTAATGTTTACGGGGGTTGTTTGAACGCTGAACGGTAAAGCAGGACAAACAACCGTATCGTTTGAAGTCAAAACCATTTCTTGGGTCAAATCAACTGTTACAGTATCGTAAGAAGTGCAACCACTAGAGTTTACAACAACTTGGTAAATGTAATCCCCGACAGCATCCACAAAAAGCGAATTACTGCCCGTTGGCACTGCAAATTCGTCTAACCAACTTTCGGTTACTTGTCCGCCTGTTTGGGTATGAATAAGCGTTAAGGTATCAACTGAACAATTGATGGATGAAAGCCCCGTGAAAGGTGCAACAAACGGCACATTGAGATCAAAATAAATAATCACTTCGCTTGTGTCGCGACAACCGTTTAAAGCGTTTTCAGTGACAAACTGCCAGGTGTTTGTGTTGTTGAACATTCCCAAGCTATCAGCAGTTGAAAGGCTTAAATTAGTGGTGTTATTTTGAACCCAATATACCGTACCATTTCCCGCGTTAGGGTCGAAGGGATCAACTGCACAATCAATGCTAATTGCCGTTGTTGTACAGTTAATGGTATCAGTAATTAATTCAGCGGGGAAATTGCTGTAATTGGATAAGATGCCTGTAATAAGTGTGTTATCAAATTGTGCATCAAACCCCGTTCGGGCCTTGCATCCGTTTGTGATTGATACCGCGTAAGCGTAAAAATTTGAATCAGTCAGACTTGCCGAATGGATCGTTAAGGGATTTGCAAATTGTACCGTTGTATCGCTTGCAGTTGTCCAATAAGTAGAACAACCTGCAACACTTGCACTTAAATTTATTTGTGTAATGGCACACGTAAAATAGGGTGCGGAAATGGTTAAACTATCCTGTGAAATGGTGGGCGGTGTGGTGTTTTCCCAAACAAAAACACTGTCATTGTTTTTACAACCTGTCACTGGATTTGTTACAGTAGCGTAGTAGGTTCCCGATGGGTAAAAGATTGAAGGTTGAACACCTGTACCAAAAATGGTAAGCGTGTCGTTTGAGCTAACAGGTGTTACAGTGTTGGGGTACGCCCATTGAAAGTTAACGCCCGCTGTACTCGACTGCGCAACCAAGTTCAACGTATCAATTACACACGTAAAACTAAGGGTATCAAACGGCAAGCTGATAGCGGGCAACGGATTCACTGTAATAGCCACACTTTGCGATTTAGCGTACAAATAATCACTTGCCGTATTACAGGTATTGTACGGTTCAACGGTGAGTGTCCCTGAAGTTGAGCCAAGAGGGAAACGTAATTGAATACTCGATGCATTGGCGGTCGTATTCATCACAGGCACAGTGTAAGGAACAAACGCACCGTTATTGATAGAATACTCGACACCCGTTCCGGAATACGTCCATTTGTAGCCCGTTTCAAAATTCACGTCTGGGATTGTGTAAGTCACTGTTTCATTCGGACATACCGAAAGCGTTGGATTTATGAACGGGCCAGGGTTTTGAGGTTCAAGACAAAAAACGGCTAATCCTGTTCGTACCTGACCACCCGCGTTTGTCATTCCTTTTTCAGACAAAAACAGATAGTTATTTACTTGTATCAGGTTGTTGGCAGTATCGATATGAGAACCCGACGAAGTAACGGAAATGGACGAACCAATTTGCGTAAAATTCAACGCGTTTGTAACAAGCGCACTGTTTAGGCTGTGACGTTGCAATGTTGGTGTTGTCCCTTTGTACATGAACAAATCACCGTTATAGCCCATTTGCCCCCATACATTCGTGGCAAAGCCTGTCAATAAAGGATTAATGGCATACTGCGAATTTCCGCTGGGTGCATTGCCAAAGAGTTTGCAAATGATCATATTTGAAGCCAATGACGCGCTTCCGTCTATACCGCCATCGGTGGCAAGTAATAAAGTGTCGTTTAACTGTGCTAATGAATGGAATCCGTGACGTGTTCCTGCCGATGCTGTAAACGTTCCATTCAATGAGAGATTTGTATTTCTACGCTGAATGGACGGGTTAACACCTCCGTTATTGATTGGGAAATCTTGCGACCCGATAAAGTAATTATTGGAGGCTTGCAGGATGGAAACCGCCCCAACATCAAAAGAAGTGAATGATTGCGGTGCGCTGTTCAAAACGGCTAATCTTGAACCCGGTGAGGTGATTAATCTTAATGCCAATAAATTATCTTCGACCACATCACAAACGGACGGTATTGGCTCATTGATATTGATTCCTTCAAACTCACCTGCAACCAGCAATGTATCTCCCGAAATTTCCAGATCAAAAACACCATTATCGAAATTTCCACCACCGCTTTGCATGAAATAGTTCCAAGCATTAATACCAAATAATGATAGATCGGAAACACCCAACGTTCCTGAATGATAAAACAACGCCATTGATTCTCTTGGCAGACCATTGATCGAATTAAATTCCCCACCAATGACCATGTAGTGATTCACACCAACGTTGGTGTATTCTACTGATCGGATTGCTCCATCGATAGAAGTGATTGGATTTACACTAGATAAAACATTGAAAAAAGAACCATTCAGGAAAGCCATGTTCCTGCGGGCAACACCATTAATGGTCGTGAACTCACCAACAACCACATAGACATTGGCACTCGCAATGTATTCCACATCGTAAATACACCCGTTAGTGCTTAGGTTCAAGTTGGTCGTTTTGAGGACCTGGGTCTTTCCGGAAAGGCAAAGAAAAAACAGTGAACTTATCAGGAATAGTTTTAGCATAAATGAATTCTTTTACTCAGCAGGGACGTAAAGTTAAACGAAAAATATAATCGAATTGTATTTATAGTTAAAAATGTGGTTTCCCGCAGCTTGATGTGCTTCTTCATAAATGGTTGGAACGGTGGAATTCCCTTATGTTACTGTCCAGTCTTAAAACCGCACAATCATATCACAATCATATCACAATCATATCACAATCATATCACAATCGTATCTATTCGTATCGAATCATATCATTTTTATATTCTAATCGTATATTTTCGTATCAAATCGTATCAAATGGACAACGTATATAATTTCAGTTTGAGTGTTGACTGGAAGCTAATTAACCTGATCAGTGAAATAGACCGGTTTGATTCCCAATGGACTGCTATTGAAAGAAAGGAGGGCCAGAGCCTCAAAGAACTAAAAACCATAGCAACTGTGCAAAGTGTAGGGGCTTCAAACCGGATTGAAGGGAATAAAATGAGCGATGAGGAAGTTGATGTATTGCTTCAAAAAATAGACATCGCAAAGCTTACCAACCGGGATTCCCAGGAAGTTGTCGGCTATTTTGAGGCTTTGGATTTAATCTCGGAATCTTATGAAAGCATTACCATCACTGAAAACAACATCAAAAGCCTGCACAACACATTGATGAAATACAGTACTCAAGACGAATGGCACAAAGGAAATTACAAACTACACAGCAATGCCGTGGAAGCTTCTTTTCCGGATGGCACACGCCAAATCGTGTTTCAAACAACTGAAGCAGGATTTGCTACCGAAGATGCTATGAGGCAACTGACAAACTGGTATAACTCCGAAAATGAAGTTCATCCGCTGATTAAGATAGCTTCTTTCGTGTACGATTTTTTGAGCGTCCATCCTTTCCAGGATGGGAATGGCAGATTGAGCCGGCTTATTTCTACGCTTCTATTATTAAAAAAAGGATATAAATGGATCCAATACGTGAGTTTTGAACACGAAATAGAAAACTATAAAACGGAATATTATCAAGCCCTCAGGAGCTCTCAGGTACAACGGCCAAATGAAGATATAACAGTCTGGATCCTGTTCTTTTTACGTTGTTTAAAAAACATTCAATCACAGTTAAGGAGCAAGCTGGAAGAAAGCGGTTTGGAATCTACCCTTTCAACAAGAGAAAAATCAATTTTTGCAATCATTCAAAATCGCCCGGGTATTCAATCCGGAGAAATTTCTGAAAAATTATCCATTCCCTCTCCCACAGTTAAACGAATTTTAGCTGAGCTGTTAAGTAAAGGACTAATAGAAAAACGAGGAAACGGTCGTGCCATCAGTTATACCGTAAAATAGTTGTAATTCAACAGTCTAGAAGTATAATGAAGAGTTGATTTCGAGAATAGATTTCTTCCGTTTTTTCACTTGCCATGTTTAACTTATCAACAATATGATTAATTTATAGTCATTATTTTGATTAATAATTAATCATTTTATACTTTTGGTCAGAACGTTGAAACACTTTTCAAATGATTGGTAAAAAAGAATTGCTAAATCAGGCAAATGAAATTGACAACCGGCGGGCCATTGTTCACATGGATCTGGATACTTTTTTTGTGTCGTGTGAGCGTTTGATCGACAGCCGGCTGAATAATTTACCTGTCATCATCGGCGGAACAAGCGACCGCGGTGTGGTGGCATCCTGTAGTTATGAAGCACGGGCGTTCGGTGTGCATTCGGCCATGCCCATGAAAATGGCACGGGAACGCTGCCCCGAAGCCGTTATCATCAAAGGAAACGGTGACAACTACACCAAATTTTCAAAAAGTGTTACCGAGATCATCAAAGAAGCCGCACCGGCCTATGAAAAATCGTCTATTGATGAGTTTTACCTCGACCTCACGGGCATGGACAAACATTTCGGCTGTTTAAAATACACCAGCGAACTGCGCCAAAAGATCATGCGCGAAACCGGTTTACCTATTTCCTTCGGGTTGTCTTCCAATAAAACGGTTTCCAAGATTGCCACCGGCGAAGCAAAGCCCAACAACGAAAAATACATCCTTGCAGGCATGGAAAAGTCCTTCCTGAATCCCTTGTCCGTGAAAAAAATCCCGATGGTCGGGTTAAAAACCTACCAAACACTTTGTTCACTGGGTGCCAAACGCATTGCCACCATCCAGGAAATGCCCCTTGAACTCATGGAAAACATCATGGGCAAACACGGCATCGCGATCTGGAAAAAAGCAAACGGCATCGATCTCTCGCCCGTAAGACAATACAACGAACACAAATCCATCTCTACCGAACGCACTTTCGACAGCGATACCACCGATGCCCGGAAGCTGAAATCCATTATCCGGGCAATGGCAGAAAATACAGCGTTCCAGTTGCGGAAACGGCAAAAAGTGTCGGCCTGTATTACCGTGAAGATCCGCTACTCCGATTTTCAAACGTATACCATGCAAAAACGCGTTCCCTATACCGCTGCCGACCATGAGATTATTCAAACCGTATCCGAATTATTCGATAAACTCTTTACCCGGCGGTTGCTGGTACGGCTGGTGGGAATCCGGTTGAGCGACCTGGTAACCGGCAACCACCAGATGCGGTTGTTCGAACCCCAGGCAGACCGTTTTGCGGCGCTCTACCAGGCGATGGACCACATCAGGCTGCGCTACGGCGAACAAGCCGTGATCAGGGCCGATGGCATGCAAATTCTAAATGGCAGAAAGTACAAAAGCCGCATGAGCGAATCGGTAAGCCAGTTTTCCTCCCTTGATAACCCTTTTCAGTTTTAGTATATGTTGAACCTGCACTCGTGTTACAGCCTCAGATATGGCATCGTTACTCCGGAAAATCTTGCCGGCTGGATCGAAACATCCGGTTACGAACGCGTGGTGTTAACCGATATCAACAATACGAGCGCGCTGTTGAGCTACATACGTCTTCTGCAGCAAAAGCAGCTTCATCCTGTGGTGGGTATTGATTTCAGGAACGGCATCGACTGTTGTTATGTGGGTATTGCCAAAAACAACGAAGGCTTCATGGAACTCAATCAATTCTTAAGCAAACACAACCATGATCAAACCCCGTTTCCGGCCCGCGCACCGCTCTTCCAACACTGCTATGTTATTTATCCATGGGAGAAAAGTCCCGTGCAGCTCTACCCCAATGAACGGATCGGGATCGCGGCGCACCAGCTCAACAGGCTACAGGTGCGCCAACCAGCAGATTGGACAAACTACGTGGCACTGCAGCCCATGACTTTTACAGACAAACGCCAATTCAATACACACCGCTTACTGCGCGCCATTGATTGCAATACCCTGCTTTCCACCTTAGCGCCACAGGAACAAACCAGGCCCGATGAATTATTACTCAGTAAACAGCAGTTCTATGCCGTGTTTCAATCCTTTCCCCAACTGATCCGAAATGCCGAAACACTGCTCGAAAATTGCGGGATCGAATTTCAATTTGACAACGAAGTCACGCCGCAAAACTTAGCCACCTATACCGGTGATAAAGAAAGCGACTACAAAAAAATAGAAGAACTCTGCCGGCTGAACCTGTCCAAACGTTATCCGGATGCCGATAAAGTGATCTTTGAGCGGATTCAACGGGAACTGGATGTCATCCGGCAAAAAGATTACCTCTCGTACTTCCTGATCGCCTGGGATATTGTGTCCTATGCGCACAGTAAAGGTTACTACTACGTAGGCCGGGGAAGCGGCGCCAACAGCATTGTGGCTTACCTGTTGGGAATTACCGATGTCGATCCCATCGAACTGGACCTCTACTTCGAGCGGTTTATCAATTTGTACCGGAAAAATCCACCCGATTTCGATATCGATTTTTCCTGGCGCGACCGCGACGATGTCACCGAATACATTTTCAGACGCTTCCCGGATTCAGCCATGATCTGTACCTACAATACCTTTCAATACAAAGCCACGATCCGGGAATTGGGAAAGATCATGGGGCTTCCCAAATCAAGTATCGATCAGCTGAGCGCCGAAAAACCATCCTACGACCGTTCGGATAAACTTGGTAAACTGATCCTGAAATACAGCAAACTGATCGCAGGACTTCCCTCCTACCTGAGCGTACACGCGGGCGGGATCATCATCAGCGAAAAACCGGTTCATTATTACACCGCTACCTTCCTTACGTCGAAGAATTTCCCGACCACCCAATTCTCCATGCTCGAAGCAGAAGATGTGGGCTTTTATAAATTTGATATTCTCTCGCAACGGGGATTGGGGAAGATCAAAGATTGCCTGGAGATCATTCACACCAATCAGCCCGGAAATCCGCCACATGATATTCGCGACATTCATCATTTCAAGCACGACGACAAAGTGAATGCACTTCTCAGGAAAGCCCAGGCGCTCGGTTGCTTTTATGTAGAATCCCCGGGAATGCGGATGCTCATGACCAAACTAAAAACCAACGGGTACCTCGAACTCGTAGCGGCCAGTTCGATCATTCGCCCCGGAGTAGCGCAGTCAGGAATGATGCGCGAATACATTCTGCGCCACCGTCACCCCGAACGCAGGGCTGATTCTGCACCAAAATTACTGGAACTGATGCCCGACACCTACGGCGTGATGGTGTACCAGGAAGATGTCATCAAGGTAGCCAACCAGTTCGCCGGACTCAGCCTCGAAGAATCGGACATTCTGCGCAGGGCCATGTCAGGCAAATACCGCTCACGAATGGAATTTACCGTGGTGAAGGAACAATTCTTTCACAATTGTCTTCAGAGGGGCTATAAACCCGAATACATTCAATCGGTGTGGCACCAGATAGAGAGTTTTGGCGGATTTGCCTTCTCCAAAGGACATTCCGCCTCGTATGCTGTTGAAAGTTACCAGAGCCTCTACCTCAAAGCTTATTATCCGCTCGAATACATGGTGGCTACCATCAACAACTTCGGCGGTTTTTACCGTACCGAGATCTATGTGCGGGAAGCAGAAAAACTGGGCGCAATCATCAAACCGCCCTGTATCAACAATAGCGAATACCATACTGTGATCCATGGCACTGAGATCATCTTGGGGTTTCAGCACATCGAAGGATTGGAACAGAAGATCATACAGGCCATTCTCACCGAAAGACAGGAGAACGGACCCTTTTTAAGTCTGAATGATCTTACACAGCGGGTAATCGTTCCCATCGAACAACTCACGCTCCTGGTCCGTATCAATGCACTGCGTTCGTTCAGAATAGCAAAAAAAGTATTGCTTTGGGAAGCCCATTTATACCAACAGAAGAAACCCGTACACGATAAAGTACAAACCTCCCTGTTCGAAGGTCCTAAAAAAACATTCGATCTCCCCGTCTTTCAGGAAGACCCGCTTGAAAATGCGTTTGAACAACTGGAACTCCTCGGCTTTTCACTCTGCAACCCGTTCGAATTGATTGAACAGAAACTTCAGCCGCATCAGAAAGCAACAGACATCCCTGCTCACATTGGAAAGGAAATCATTACCTACGGTTATTACGTAAACGTCAAACGCACGTCGACCAAAAACGGCGACTCCATGCTCTTCGGTACGTTCCTGGATATCGACGGCGAGAACATCGATACCGTGCATTTCCCCAACGTGGCTGCTGCTTATCCGTTCAGGGGAATCGGGATTTATGAACTTACCGGAACCGTGACCTCAGAGTTTGATTTCCAAACCCTGGAAGTGGCCTCGATGAAAAAAATAAACTACCACCCCGACATACGCTACTCAGAAGAGTAAACATGGATCAAGCACAAAAGTTGAGAAGGATAAATTTGATTGAAGGATAACTTATTTTAAGAGGAAGCACCCATCGGCATTAAGTTCCAATCGCAAGGGAACAAGGTGCGTTAAGCGTAACCGATGCCCTGTTTGAGCACAGTCATCGGGTTGTTTGCAAAACAATCCGTTAATGACGTTTAGCGAGTTCGGGAGAGAAAGCACTGCTTTCGAAGACCAAGCGTTAGCGCCGGGAAGGTAGCATAACAAGCCGTAGTTCTCAAGATTGGAACTTAATGCCTTGATTTTTTGTCTACTTTTTTATCAAGAAAAAAGTAGGAGAAGATTTAACTCATTCCCACCTGATCACTATTCACAAAAAAACGGCGCTCTAAATATAGAGCGCCGTTTCGGATATTAGTTAAGAATCTTATCTGTTCATGTAGATCGATCCGTTAAAAGTCTTTTTGTCATCAGAGTAAACATCTTTCACTCGTGCTACCCATGTGTAAGTACCTGCAGGAAGGATTTTCCCGTTGTATGTACCATCCCATGAAGCGTTAATGTCGTGTGTTTCCCAGAGGATTTCACCCCAACGGTCAAAGATCATCAATTCAAAGTTGTACTCATCCACTCCGCTGATCGAGAAATCCCATGTCTGGTTAAACTCATCATCATCCGGCGTAAAGGAGTTCGGAGCGAAGAATAAGATGTCGCTGTTCACAGCCAGAATACGCTCAACTGTATCCACACAACCTTCCGGTGTTTGAACAATCAATTGAATCACATACTTGTCTACGATTCCGTCAGGGAATTGGAATGTCGGGTTATCGTATGTACTTGTAGAAGGAACAGACCCCGGAGAATTCCACTGCCATGAAACCACACCAGCTGAGGATTTATCCTGCATGGTTACAGTCGTTTCAAAAATGGTAGTCGGGTTGGCAGACATATTGAAATCAGCCACCGGATTGGCAATTACCGAAACGATATCCTCGAAGTGTCCTGTATACACACAACCGTAGATTGAAGTAACGGTAACATCCACATCGTAAGGATTCGGATTGTCGTATTGGTGTGTAACACCTGCTGCACCTACAAGAAGTTCCTGGTTACCATCACCGAACTCAAACAACACCGATTGAATTTCGTTCGGATTGTTAGATGTATTGGCAAACGTAAATAATCCCGGTTCACAAGACCATGTTTTATCAGGAACGAACATCGGAACGATCGCTGTAGGGAACACAATGTTCATACAGTCATTGGTAGTCGGTGATCCGCAAGCTTCTGACAACGTCACGCAGTACACAGCGTTTGTTGCAGCAGGATCAACTTCGATAGTTGAACCGGTTCCGATAACAACACCGTTTTCTGTCCATGTAAAAGTATAAGGTGAACTACCTCCTGAACCTATAGCAGTCAGCATCGTTGAATTCTCAGGACAAATAGTCTGATCCGGCGTCAATGAAGTGATTGCAAGCGGTGCAGGTTCTCCGATTGTTGTCGTAGAAGTAATCACACAGTTATTGGCATCTGTAATAGTCACTGTATGTGTTCCGGCAGACAAATCATTGGCAGCCTGAGCTGTTGAAGATGAATTATCCCAGGCGTATGAATAAGGGCCTGTACCACCAACAATATTCACAGCAACAACACCGTCGCTTCCGCTGTTACAGCTTACATCCTGCCCAACAGCTTGTGCAACCATCGGCGGGATCTCAGTAATGATTACCTCTACCGTGTCGATACAACCAACTGAAGAACTCACTTCACAATGATAGGTTCCTGCAGATAATCCGGTAGCTGTTTGTGTTGTTTGACCACCCGCGTCGTACCAGTTATAAGAAACCGTACCTAAAGAAGGTGTCATCGTCGCAGTGGCTGTTCCATCAGCTCCGCCCGGACAACTAACCACAGTAGTACTCCCTGAATAAGTTGCTCCCGAATTCGGCACAACAACACTCACCGTTTTTGTACATCCGTTGGCATCCGTTACCAATACCTGGTAATTTCCTGCTACAAGGTTAGTGGCTGTTTGCGTTGTTTGTCCACCCGGTGACCATAAATAAGAGAAAGGTGGAGTTCCCAATAATGGGTTCGCAGTAGCTGTACCACTTCCGCCCGAACAATAATCAGTTGTAGCTGTTGCACTGGCGTTTACACTTGTACGCGTAATCCAGGTAGTATCAGAAACAGAACCGATGCCTACACCACATGACGTTCCAGTAAGCCAGTAACCGGTAACACCCGGAGGCACCTGGGTAATGTTCAATACACCATTGTTGTAAGGGAATGTTTGTCCGAGGTTATTTTGCCATTGCAAAGCACCACCCGGCGCATTGATATTTACGTAAGGAATTGTCGTGATAGCGTAGTTACTTGTGTTGTTCGGAGCAGTTGGTGTCCAGCGACGACCATCCTGATTGGCTGTCCAAACAGTATTGTTACGCCCCGGAGTAATGTGTCCGACAGTACCACCATTGTTCTCAGTTCCCTGGATTGCTTGCCCACCGTTCCATGAAGGACAGCTTCCTTTTTCACCGATAAACATTTCTACAATGTTGGTGGTTTCGTAGAAGATATAACCGATATACGAGCATGAACTCGTACAGCTAAACATGGTTACACCATTGTAAAGGATCACAAACATACGATTCGGTGCCGTACCCAACATCTGGTATTGGATTGGCCCGCTCGTAGCGTTACTCGGATTCAAATCCTGGTGAGTAACCATCGCACTGTTAAAGCAATGTGTTAAACCTGTTGTAGAAGGAAGAGTTGTAGCTCCCAACGACCATGGGCAATAACCGCCCGCACTACCAAGGTTAAACGTAACGATACCGTTCGAACCGATCAACATCTGGTTGTAGTTGGAACCGTAAAAGTTAAAGTTGAACCCCATATTGATTACAGGACTCCAAGAGTCATCTGTTAATGAAACATCAGTCGGTGCATTTAAGAAAATACCACCTGCAGGACTCCCGCCGGCTCCACCGCAATTCGTAATCTGAACAGTTTGTCCTTGACATACCGTTACATCAGTCCCCAAACAAACCTGAACCTGAGCAAAACTCAGTGACGATAAGAATAATGAGACCAGTACCAGTTTGAAATTTTTCATATTTGTAGTTATCTGTATTCTCTAAACGCTCAAGTAACGTTAGAGTTGCTTCTGTTTTAATTTTTTGACAAAGTTAATGAAGATAATCCCCGCTTTTAGGAATATACTGTTATGGAACTATCACAATATGACTAATACTATTGAAATTACACTTTTCCGTTTATTTTCATCTGAATTCAAAAGATTTTAACAATCTGATCATATTCAAACAAGATTTAGTTGAAAGCCTTAAAAGTTGTTCATACTAAGTAAACGCAGGGTTCAAAAACCCTACCGCTAACAGGCCAGACTATTGGATTCTTACCATTCATTCGAATTCATTTTGCGTGTTCATAAACATTCCTTTTTTGGAACACTTTCGGAATAAAAAATTTCTACATTTGCCGTACTCATTTAAATAAAGTGTAAACAAATGTCAAGTAAACACCAAGCACAGATCGATGCGTTCATGGACAAAGTGAAGGCAACCAATGGTCATGAAGCGGAATTCCTACAAGCTGTACATGAAGTTGCAGAAACTGTTATCCCGTTTATCGAAGAACATCCAAAATATAAGGAAGCAAAAATCTTAGATCGTATCGTTGAACCTGAACGTACTATTATCTTCCGTGTTCCATGGTTGGATGACAAAGGTGAAATTCAGGTAAACAGAGGTTACCGTGTTGAATTTAACTCCGCTATCGGGCCTTACAAAGGTGGTTTGCGTTTCCACCCTTCAGTGAACTTGTCCATCTTGAAATTCTTGGGTTTTGAGCAAATTTTCAAAAATTCATTGACAACACTTCCAATGGGTGGTGGAAAAGGTGGTTCTGATTTTGATCCGAAAGGAAAATCAGACAACGAAGTAATGAAGTTCTGTCAGTCGTTTATGACTGAATTGTCCCGTCATATCGGTGCTGATACAGATGTTCCAGCCGGAGATATCGGTGTTGGTGGCCGTGAGATCGGTTATATGTTTGGTCAATACAAACGTATCCGTAACGAGTTTACCGGTGTATTAACAGGTAAAGCACGCAACTGGGGTGGATCATTAATCCGTCCGGAAGCTACAGGATACGGAACAGTCTATTTCGCAAAAGAAATGTTGGCTACCAAAGACGATTCTTTCCTTGGTAAAGTAGTTGCTGTTTCCGGTTCAGGAAACGTAGCACAGTATGCTTGTGAAAAAGCAACCCAATTGGGAGCGAAAGTGGTTACAATGTCCGATTCATCCGGTTATATCCACGATGCTGAAGGTATCAGCGCCGAGAAACTGGCATTCATAATGGAATTGAAAAACGTAAAACGCGGACGTATCGAAGAATACGTAACGCAATTCCCTTCTGCGAAATTTATTCCGGGCAAACGTCCGTGGGAAGTGAAGGTTGATATTGCTCTTCCATGCGCTACTCAAAACGAATTGGACGGTGACCAGGCAAAAGTATTGTTGGACAACGGTGTGATCTGTGTAGCTGAAGGTGCAAACATGCCTTCTACTCCAGAAGCTGTTACAGCATTCCTTAATGCGAAAATCTTGTTCGCTCCGGGTAAAGCATCCAATGCAGGTGGTGTTGCAACTTCAGGTTTGGAGATGTCACAAAACTCATTGCGTTTGAGCTGGCCGGCAGAAGAAGTTGATCAGCGTTTGCACAATATCATGATATCTATCCACGAAGCGTGTGTGAAATACGGTAAAGGTAAAGATGGTGTTGTTGACTACGTGAAAGGAGCAAACATTGCAGGTTTCGTGAAAGTTGCCGATTCAATGATCGATCAGGGATTGGTATAATCATCATCTCTCAACTATATTTTTTAAGGCTGTTCATTGATTTGGACAGCCTTTTCTATGCTCCGTAGTGACTGACGTGTTCCCATAGCGGTTGAAAACCTGCTATGGGAAGGAAGTCTGCTGTTGCAGGAAGTTACTTACTAGTCCAGTTGGGGCGGGTCGCGACCTGCCCCAATGCCCAAAACCAAAACCGTCCGGTCTGCCTGAGGCAGACCGGACGGTTAATATTATTGTTTTCTCAATGGATTATTCTGCAGCAACCACCTTTTCATTGATGGTATTCAATCCGTTTTTCAGGCGTACCATGTACATTCCGTGACTCAGATTCAGATCAGGGATCACAACCGTGTTTGCTCCGTTGGAAACAGAAAGATCGCTGTGATAAACCAAACGGCCACCTGCGTCATAGATCTGTAAATCTTCCACCGATTCTGCAGCACCGTCAAAACTCATGATGATTCCGCCGTTGGAATAAGATACGATTACATTATCGGTTGCTATACACGAAGCCGAAATGGAAGATTTCACAGCACGGTTACCATCAATATCCACTTCCACCAGCTGGAAAACACCTTCGCGGTTTACAGCTGATACAAACGAATAATTTTCGATACCCGCACCTGCACCGGTAGGCTGAACGAAACCGATCACCGCAAACTGTCCATTTTGCAGGTGCTCGATTTCGAAATGATCAAGACCACTTTCCGAAAGCGTTTGCCATTCAAGTACCAGTGCGTCTCCGGTACAGGAAGATTTGAAATAGGCAATTTCAGCTGCCAACGGAAAAGTGATCTCACTCAACGTCCACGAACGGAAAAAATTAGTGGGAGAAACCGGAACGTTAGACGTTGTATTGGTCACCGCATTGGTGACACCCTGAGGCAAATAATCGCCCCAATGATTGGTTGAACTATTGAAACGCTGCGCGCCCAAATCAGATTCGACAATGGTGTTACCCACTGCTAAATGCTCGGAATCACGGTACGTAAATTGAAAAGTTGCAGTAGGTTTTGTTCCATAACTAAGCGCATCAATGATCCAGAAACGGTCAATTACATGAAGTGAATTATTAAACGATGCCGAAAAGTAATCCCACATGTGGGTTACATCCGAAGGACGGTACGTGTTGTTATCCCAGGTTGGCCCCGGATAAGTCGAGAAACGAATGGCTCCGGCACCTGTTCCCGCAGCAGTAATATTGGCAGTAAACGGAATTTTGGTAAACGTTGTCTGTGAAGTGAACGGCATGACATAAATTCCTGTAGAAGTTCCAATGTTCCAGATTACCTGGTCAAATTCGCTTTCGGTAACAATGTTCCCACCCGTTCCGGTTGTACTGACAGCATTGGTTGCAGGATTTGCGATCACAACTTTCGCGCTGTTATCAACTACCATGAAGGCGTTGTTGTTAAGGATTAATCTTCCCTGGCCAAAAATCGTGCAGGATGATAATACCAGAAAAGCAGAAAATTGTAATTTGTAGCGCATACTAAATATGTAGTAAGTTAGGGCGAATTTAGTGAATTATTTAGTTCCGAGGCTTTATTCCCTCATTATTAGATAGATGAAGTTTTCGGAAATGAACATAAATCGATTTAGTAAATGGTATTTCGACTCCTGCAATGAACAAATCAGTCGTTTAATAAAAGCGGATTTATACGTTGAAAAAGTATTTTTAGTCCTTCTTTTTTATTGGAAAGAAGGGCAATTCGAATGATATAAAGTCGCTATTTTACGGACCTTTATTCGTTTACCTCGAATTATCCGTTAATTTTGCAACATAGCTAATTTACATGGAAACAGTTTTGAGTAAACGCCTCATTGAGTTCAATCGTGAAGGATTTGAAGATCAAGAGCTTATAGATATTTACAAAGCAATCATGAAGCCCCGTTTGATCGAGGAAAAAATGCTTATTCTCCTGCGACAAGGGAAAATTACCAAGTGGTTTTCCGGTTGGGGACAGGAAGGCATTTCGGTTGGTGCGACCTTGGCTATGAAGCAGGAGGAATTCATTTTGCCGATGCACCGGAATTTAGGTGTTTTTACAACACGTGGAATTCCGTTGAGCCGCCTTTTTGCCCAGTTCCAGGGAAAAATGTCGGGTTTTACAAAAGGCCGCGACCGCTCGTTCCATTTTGGAGCAAAAGACTACAATATTGTGGGGATGATCTCACACCTCGGCCCGCAGCTGGGAATCGCAGACGGGATCGCCCTCGCCAATAAATTAAAGAAAAACGAACAGGCTACCATTGTTTTCACCGGAGACGGTGGTGCAAGTGAGGGTGATTTTCACGAATCACTGAATGTAGCGGCTGTTTGGGATTTACCAGTCATTTTTACGGTTGAAAACAACTGTTGGGGACTTTCTACTCCGAGCAACGAGCAATTTCGCTGCAAGCAGTTTATCGATAAAGGAATCGGCTACGGAATGGATGCATTCCAGGTCGACGGAAATAACATCCTTGAAGTCATTCGCACCATTCGCAGTATCGCTGATTCGATTCGTCAGAAACCACGTCCGTTCTTGTTGGAATGTATGACGTTCCGGATGCGTGGACATGAGGAAGCTTCGGGTACGAAATACTACCCGGAAGGTTTACAGGACGAATGGACGAAGAAAGATCCGGTTGCCAATTACGAATTGTTCCTGCAGGAAATCGAATTACTGACTCCCGAACTAAAAACAAGTATACAGGAAGCCATTAAAGCCGAAATACAGGAAGGTCTGGAGATTGCTTTTGCAGAAGCACCGATCACAGCAGATTTGCAGCGCGAGCTCGATGATGTGTACGCGCCTTACGAGCAAACGGTTATTGCTCCGGCTACTCCGGCCAAATCAGAAAAGCGTTTGATTGATGCCATTTCGGATAGTTTGCGTCAATCGATGGAACGCTACCCCGAACTGATCATTATGGGCCAGGATGTTGCCGAATACGGCGGTGTTTTTAAAGTAACGGAAGGTTTTGTGGAGCAATTCGGGAAAGACCGTGTTCGCAACACACCGATTTGTGAATCGGCCATTGTTGGTGCCGGCCTTGGACTTTCAATCAGCGGAATGAAAGCCATGGTTGAAATGCAGTTTGCCGATTTCGCCACCTGCGGATTTAATCAGATCATTAATAACCTGGCCAAGATTCACTGGCGCTGGGGACAAAACGCCGATGTGGTGGTGCGCATGCCAACCGGAGCCAATACAGCTGCCGGGCCATTTCACAGCCAAAGTAACGAAGCGTGGTTTTTCCATACTCCGGGGCTGAAAGTGGTTTATCCGGCATTCCCGGGCGACGCAAAAGGTTTGTTAAACGCCGCAATCGAAGATCCGAATCCGGTGTTGTTTTTCGAGCACAAGTTCCTGTACAGAAGCATTCGCGAGGATATTCCGGATGACTATTACACAGCTGAAATCGGGAAAGCGGGTTATGTGAGACGCGGTGAGGACATTACCATTATTACTTACGGATTGGGCGTTCACTGGGCGATGGAAGCCTTAGACGAACATCCTGAAATCAGCGCTGACCTGGTCGATTTGAAAACATTGTTACCGCTGGATACCGAAACGATTTACGAATCGGTTCGTAATACAGGGAAGGTGATCGTACTCCACGAAGATTGCCTCACCGGCGGAATTGGTGGTGAAATTGTTTCACTGATCAACGAAAACTGTTTCCATCAACTGGACGCTCCGGTAAAACGCATCGCTTCGATTGACACACCGGTACCGTTTGCTGTTCCATTGGAGAAACAATTCCTTCCGCTCGACCGTTTTAAAGCAGCGCTCGTGGAGCTGTATTCGTTTTAAGAAAAACTATTATAATAGAAAGAAAACGCGACCCCATCAGTCGCGTTTTCTTTCTAATTGCAAAGTCACTATGCTTTTGCGCCACTACGTTTCGCATTTTCTCTTTTCTTTTTCCTTGATGAAGAGTGAGCACTGCTCACGAAGACGACTTGTCGTCCGCGGTTGGCGGACGTAACAAGGAGGTAAGTAAACAAAAAATCAAGGCTGTACGTCCGACGCTCGATAACTACCCTTCATTTCACTACCTCACCCCAACTCGTCCGCCTCAGGCGGACCATTAACGGATTCTTTTCCAAAGAACCCGATGGCTTTGCTCTGACTGGGTTCGGAAACGTTTCATTTCGTTTGTTCTCTTACGCGACTGACGTAATGCCTAAAGAAGTATCGCTTCGACAGCTTTAAGCTCTCCTATGAATTTCAAAACATCACTTTGGTTATTTTTATAAACAAAAAAACCGTCAGCTCGTGCCAACGGTTTCCTGTCAATTCATTCAATTTTCTAATCTCTTACAACTTCAACGCCGTATTTCTTGCTGTCGAACGTAAACTTCGAATCTTCAACGGTTGGATTGGAAGTGAATTTCGTAATGGAAATCGTCTTCTTCGTTCCGTCATTCGATTTCATGATGGTTTTCTTCAATTCGTTATCATCTTTTCCGATGTACAAAATGATGGTGTTGTAATCCGCACCTTTCTTATTCTTCGGATAGAGGTAAATCACGTGTACCATTTCAGCGCCGAGTTTTTCTTCTTTCTCATACTTATTGGTAAAGCCTTTCTCCCAAACGGTCATCAGTTTCTTCGGATTCATCGATTCGCTGTCATCATCATCAACAGAGGTTTCATAAGCTGTTCCCTCCTCTTTTACAACGTTCCACGTCTTGGTTCCATTGGAAATGATTGTATTTTCACCATAATTGGCAAAGAATTTCTCGCCCTTCACCCACCCTTTCCCGGTGAATGATTCATTTTTCCCACTCGAGGAATTGGTAATGGTGGCTTTAAATTCCAGGTAAAATGATTTCTGATTCTTGATCTTGGACGATAATTTATCCAGGATTCCCTGCGCCTTCGCGTCTTGTGCATACATTCCGGCTGCAGACGCTACAAAGGCTATTAAAAGTATTAAACGATTCATACGATTTGTTTTCAGGTGGTATTGCAGAAACTATGCCACGGATGTAAAAACAACGATCATGTCCAAGCCAATCGACATGTTATTACCTCCCACGAATTCACGAATTACAGCTCGCCTAACGGTCTCGCATTTTTTATGTATATTATTTGGCAATAGCATAGCGCGTCCGGTAGGTGCGCAAAAAAATTAGTGAATTCGTGGGAAACACTTTTGTTACGCTTCTTGTTTGCAAGAATTTTGTGGGAGCAAAAACAAAAAAACCGCTGACATTTGCCAACGGTTTTCGATAAATTGGGAGTTGTGGGGTACCTTAATCTTTTACGACCTCGTATCCCGGATATTTCTTGATATCAAATGTGAATTTTGAATCTTCAATCGTTGGATTGGAAGTAAATTTCGTCATTGAATAAATCATTTTGGTACCGTCGTTGGACTTCATAATGGCTTTTTTCAATTCATTGTCGCTTTTTCCGATGTATAAAATGATCGTGTGATAATCTGCAGTCTTCGGGTTTTTCGGGTGAAGGTAGATCACGTGGACCATTTCACCGCCGAGTTTCTCTTCTTTCTCGTACTTGTTTTTGAATCCTGATTCCCAAATGGTGAGCAATTTCTTCGGATTCATCGATTCACTATCGTCATCACTGGCTGACGTTTCGTAAACGGTTTTTTCTTCTTTTACAACGTTCCATGTTTTGACACCATTCGAAATGATGGTATTCTCGCCGTAAGAAGCATAAAACTTATCTCCTTTTACCCATCCTTTTCCGGTGAATGTTTCGTTTTTCCCGCTCGAAGAATTGGTAATGTTTGCACTGAATTCGACGTAGAACGATTTCTGGCTTTTTATTTTGGACGACAATTTATCCAAAATCCCTTGCGCCTTGGCGTCTTGCGCGTACATCAACGACGAAGTCAGGACAAAACTCAAGAGTATCATTAAATATTTCATAGCATTTTTTATTTCCCTGCAAATATCAGAAATTGTGCCAAACATACAGCAGGATCGAATATTTTTTATGAACTGTTATGATTTAACTAATTCCTTTTGAATTCAGGAACTCCTCGAGGCTTGCTTCGTCCGAATACAGTACTTCACGGGCTTTACTTCCCTGGAATGGGCCGATAATGCCATAACCTTCCAGCTGGTCAACGATACGTCCGGCGCGGTTGTACCCCAGTTTCAGTTTACGCTGCAGCAACGAAGCCGAACCTTGCTGATGCAATACCACAATCCGCGCAGCATCTGCAAACATAGAATCGATGTCTTCCGGATCAATATCGTTGTCGTTGTTCCCGTCAGCGCCTACGTATTCCGGAAGAATCAACGCTTCGGGATAGGCGCGCTGTTCACCGATGAATTTACAAATATCTTCAACCTCGGGTGTATCAGCGAATCCGCACTGAACCCGCACGATGTCGGAACCGGTGGCAATGAGCATATCTCCCCTACCGATCAGCTGGTCGGCGCCGGAAGCATCCAAAATGGTGCGGGAATCGATTTTCGACAATACACGGAAGGCGATTCTCGCCGGGAAGTTGGCTTTGATCATACCGGTGATCACATTTACAGAAGGCCGTTGTGTGGCTACGATGAGGTGAATTCCAATCGCTCGGGCCAACTGCGCCAAACGGGCAATCGGGTGTTCCACTTCTTTTCCGGCGGTCATGATCAGATCGGCAAACTCATCGATCAATACGACAATATAAGGCAAGTAATGGTGTCCTTTTTCCGGATTTAAACGACGGGCAATGAATTTGGCGTTGTATTCCTTAATGGTTCGCACCTGCGCTTCCTTGAGCAATTCATAACGTGCATCCATTTCGATACACAGGGAATTGAGCGTATTGACCACTTTGGATGTGTCGGTGATAATCGCATCTTCTTCACCCGGTAATTTGGCGAGGAAATGGCGTTCGATGCGGTTGTACAGCGTGAGTTCCACTTTCTTCGGATCGACCAATACGAATTTCACCTGCGCCGGATGCTTTTTGTAGAGCATTGACACGAGAATAGCATTCAATCCAACTGATTTACCTTGTCCGGTAGAACCTGCAACCAGCAAGTGCGGCATTTTGGTCAAATCAAAGGTGAAGGTTTCGTTGGTAATGGTTTTACCGATCACAATTGGCAGCTCGAAATCGGAATTCTGGAATTTCTCCGAGGCAATGAGCGAACGCATGGAAACCATATCGGGCTTGCTGTTCGGCACTTCGATACCGATGGTTCCTTTACCCGGAATCGGTGCAATGATCCGGATTCCCAACGCGGAAAGGCTCAGGGCAATATCGTCTTCAAGGTTTTTGATCTTGGATATACGCACTCCCGGGGCGGGAACAATTTCGTACAATGTTACCGTCGGACCAACCGTTGCTTTGATCTTCGCGATGTCGATCTTATAATGCGAAAGCGTTTCAACGATCTTGTTCTTATTGTCTTCGAGTTCCTGTTTGTTGATCGAAACCTGCCCGCTGCCATATTCTTTCAGCAATTCGATCGGAGGCAATACATAACCGGCCAAATCGAGTTTCGGGTCGTAATCGCCGTATTCTTTCTGCAACGAATTCAATTGATCGTTGCTCAATTCGGCATCCGCATCCGCAATAGCCACATCAAAATCGTCATTGCCTACAACCGGTGAAGCTACCGCCTCAACCGGAACTTCTATTTCAAAATCGTCGTCAAGGGTTGAATGGATCGGCTCCACGCCTTTTTGAACCACAATAAAACTATCAACATCATCTTCGTCTTCTTCGTCCTCCTCTTCTTCAAATGAAAACTCCTGCGGATCTTCTTCCTGCACGATCTGGTTTTCCTTGATGGTGTTGACTACGTGAATATCCGTCATGGCGTTTCCGGCCGGAACCTCGTCTTCATCTTCCACCATGTCCTGGCTGCGCGCCTTGAATTTATCCATCCACGCGCGGATATCGGCGTTAAAAAGAATCACAAGTACCACATACAACAGCGCCAGCACCACGATAAACGATCCGAAACTTCCGATGGAAAGTGTGAGCCACTGATTGACGGTATAACCGAAGGTTCCGCCGAGATAATCGATTTGCTGTACAAAGTAACCCAGGAAAATCGACGACCAGACCATGAACAGCGACGCTACGGCAAATGAGCGTTTGAGCGGAAATAAACGAATGTTGAGCATCCATTTAAACCCGACAAGGAAAATCATGAAGGAAATGGCGAACGAAGAAATCCCGAACCAGCGGTACATAAACAAGTGCGACATCCATGCTCCGAATTTCCCAAGCCAGTTGGCCACAGGTTCCGGGTTGTCTTCCATCAGAAATTCGAACAAGCCTTTGTCAAGAATGCGGTCCTGATCGGCTGTCCAGGTAAAGAAAAACGAAAAGCACGAGAGAAAGGTGAAAAAGGAGAATAGCGTGAGCACCACACCGATAATGGTTTTGGTGCGTTTTTTATCCAGGCGTTGCCCCAGATTTTTCAACGAAGTTTTGGGTGCGGCTTCCTGTTTGGGTTCGGCCACCACTTTTTTCTTCGCTTGTTTTTCGACAGGCTTTTCCTCGTTTTTTTCCCGAAATTCGTTTTGTACAGCCATATTAATAACTATCCTACGAAATTAAACAGGAAGTGGCGAAGTATCCCGCGGAAACGCAGGAAGTATGCACAATCGAATGTTAGTTTGTTTTGTCCCGGAATATTGGTGGTTCGCCTCAGCTAGCCGGCGCACTATTTTTCTCCCACAGATGCACAGATTTCAGCTCGGCTAACGCCCTCGCTTATTTATTTGAAAAACTAAATTTTGCCCCTACAATAACACCGCGCTGCCGTTAGGAGCGCAAAAAAATCTGTGCATCTGTGGGAAGCCGGTTGTTATTGAGAGATCATATTCACAAACTCCTCAAAGGTCAATCGTTTGTAATCAGAAGGAACGCCGAATAAGTTGCGGTCTACCGGTGTGAGATCAAGACGCGTTAACTCGTAATGGATCAATCCATCGGGTGAAGGAAGGTAATAATCAACGGCCAGGCCTTTTACTTCGGGATAAACCTCGAGGTATTTATTTTCGATTTTTTTAGCAAACCAGCAATCGTAACCTTCTGCCTGGTTTTTGTCGCGAACAATGTATTTGCGGCATTTGATCCCGGAGATTGTTTTTGATTTCCAGGTGCGCTTCACGGTATATTCCGGTGCCATGGTATCACGTTTGTGATTTTCTTCGAGGTCGGTTTGAATCGCAAATTTATTTCCGTCGTAATCGAGTAGTAAATAGGCTTTTTTCAGTTCCATGTGCCGAATGTAGACCTGGATTCCGAGTTGTGTTTCAGTTTCTACCCGTACAATCGTATCGTTGGTCAGCACATGTACATGCCAGCTTTTGAGCACAATATTGGTATCTGGCAGCGAAATACTGGCGGTGTATTCAAGTGTTCCGTTCAACGCTTTCTGAGCATGGCTCTGGAATCCGAGGACTGTTATTCCGAGAAGGAAAATGAGTTGTTTCATGTTAAACAGGTTCTTATTCAAACGATTGGAACAGGCCGTCGAGCTTTTTATTATAATCGCCATACGGAATGGAAAGGCCGTCTTTGTGCGACACCAATTGGCCACTACCGATGTCTGCGTCTTCAAAACCTTTGGCTTTAAAATCCATGCGAATGCCATAGCGATCAATGGAATAAGCCAGTAAAAACCCTTTAATTTCCTTGAACGGATTGTACCAGTTGGAGTTTTTCACCTGGATTTCATCCGTATACCACAGCTCAATCTTATCGGAAGGATCAGTGACTGAAGTCGCAATTGCTTTCTTGACGTTGAATCCGGCCATGGTATCTTTTTCGCTGGTCATTTTAATGGTGTACTTCGGCTGGTCCGCGAGCATGTTTTTGACATCTGTTTCCGTGAGTGTTACATTGACCGCTTCATCGCCGTATTTGAAATAAGCCGCAAAACTTTTATCGTTACAATCTACCAGCAATTCGTTGATGAGGTTGGCTTTTTTGATAACGCTCTGCATTTTTCCATCCTTGAAATTCACTTCCATTTCTTTGGGTAAAATGCTGTAGAGGAAAAAATTGTCTTTGTGATTTGGATAATCAATGGCGTAAATGATTTTGCCTTCGGTGACAACACGCGGCTCGTTGGAGCAGCCAAATATGACCAAAAGAAGAAGTAGCGCAACCGCAAACTGGTATTTCATTGTTTTGTAGTTCTTTAACACAATGTACTTACGCATTTCCGACCGAAAAGTTACTTCGCGGAAAATAAGCACAATCTTGTGCTCAAATCTAGTTAAAGATTCGCAAACATTTAGTTAACCACTTCAGCTACAATTCAGACTTATTTACTTAACCACATAGACCACATCCTCCTGAGGAGGATGTGGTTAAATTCTTTTGGTTAAAGAAATACGTGTTTTTAACTGCGGAAAACCGCAATAAATTTTACTTAAAAACGATTTTTTTATTCAAAATTGGATTTTATTAATCATCCTGATTGCATTCATTTCAACTATACTTTACCTCAATAATGACTTGACAAACAATTAGTTAAACTATAAATATAATTGATTAAGCGATCAATTTCAGCTAAATTTGACTTAAATCTTCGAAGTTTCAATTGATTTTAATAAGTTTATATAAACTAACTTTATTCAACTAATACTAAAGTATGTTTATGAAAAAGACAGGTTTAAAACAATTGATGATCGTTTCTCTTTTGGCAGCTTCTGGTGTAATGGTACACAGCTGCTCTAAAACAGAGAAACCGGTAAGCGGATCCGGAACCAATTCCGTAAACGAAAAAACAAGTATCCTAACCAGTGCGGATGCGCTTGATTTTACAGGTGAAATTCACAATGCGGGAATGGATGCCGCGCTTGCTTCAGGCAATTACAGCAACGCATCGGATAATGAGAAGTACAACTTTTTTATTGCGTTCACACGCGGGGAATTTGTAACGCGCTCTTTGCCGAACGATGGCATTACCGAAATTGACGAGGAAACATATTTACCTCATCTGAGAAATACATCGGTTGCCGATTTGTATGATGAAGCTTACGAAAGCCTCACAGACAATGAACAAACGGTGATGGACCAGATGGAATCTATCATCGAAATCACCAACAAGGAAACGCGCAAATCGCAGATCACGAGCTTAAAAAGCACTGTGTACGCAAGCACGACGCTTTCTGAGGATGAAAAAATCTTCCTGCTTGCCAGTATTTCGATTGCGACGAACAGCGCGGAATATTGGGATTCGCACCCGGGTGATGTTGCCGGATTGGGGAAAGGTGTCTGGAAAGCCGACTGGCAAGGATTCTGGTACGGTTATCACTCTTCGGAGACGAACCAAACCTGGGGACAACAAATCGAAACCGGCTTGGGAACAGCTCAGCTGGCTTCGGAATTCAAACGATTGGAAAATTCTTAATACAAACAGGTAGCGCATAAACTTTAACTAAAAGTGGTGAAAGGTGTCGGCGAATCAAGTACCCGGCATCTTTCTTTCCATGTAATTCACATCTTTTTATGAAACAACGTCTATACCTTTTACTTATCGGATTGCTGAGCCTGAATGCGTTCGGGCAATTTTCGGTACACGTGCGAAGTTCACTCGATTCGAGCGCGGTATTTGGTGTAGTGTGTTCCAACGAAAAAACAAACCAACTGGCGTTTACGGATCAGGACGGACTGGCGAAATTCACTTCCGTCGGAACGATTCAATTTACGCATCCGTCGTTTTACAGCGCAACCGTATTCGATATTGAAACGGATACAATTGTTTACATCCAACCCCTGATCGGCGATTTGGAAGAAATAATCATTACCCCGGTTTCCAACGAAGCGGTGTTTGCGTCTGTGATTGCCAATTACCGCAAGCAGCTGAAATTGCAAAATAGTTGGGGGAAACTGACTTACACGAATACGAATTGGTTCAAGTACCATTATAAAACGGATCAAACAACCGATTCGGCTTATTGTGCGATCCGCGACAATTTGCGTTTTGCTTATAACGGCACCGCGAGAAAAAGCAAGCCGTTGTTTTCGGGTATTTTGCTCAACCGTACTTGCAGTGATTTTACGCTGGAAAAGAATGCTTCCATTCGCACGAATGAAATTCCGGCATTTTCGAAGTTTGATTTTTCGCTGTTCCTGGATGCCGTGTTTACCGAAGATTCCTTTTTCGACAAGATCGGGTTCAAACACACAGGATCTGCGCAACGACAAGACACGCTGAACCACACAACCGAAATTACCTTCACATCTCCCGATTGCGTGAAAACAATTGTTTTTTCTACCGAAGACAAATCGCTGATTTCGTATACCTTCCGATTTTTCGGGAAGCTGGGTGGTTATCACTATTATTACGCGACTTTTTCAGATCAACTAATCTCCACCCTTTTTGAGGAGAAAGGATATTTATTCGATTACGAAACCAACAGCCACCAACTGATTTCGGTGCATTACGGTTCGTTTGAAACCACTGAGAAAACCATTTTAGCCAATCCGATGTCTTTTTCAGAGATTCTCAAAACACAAGCGACTGCGAATAATGGGGATGCTGTAAAGACGGAGGTTTTACTTCCTATGTACGGGCACTTATTAAAGTAAATGACAAAAACTTTAACGACATCCTCATCAGGCGGACACAGCATCATATAGAGAGAGTTTCCACAAAAAAAATTGTTGCCACAGATGTCTCAGATTTTCACAGATACAATCTGAGTATTTATATTCATAGGCTATACGCTGGCGTATAGTTCAAAATCTGTGTTAATCTGAGACATCTGTGGCTAAACACGCCCAGCACTTCCTGTCTTCAGATGAATCAAATCACTTTCATTCTTCAGTTTTCCTGCGGATATTAAATTGTAAAAAATTAATTTTGAGGAATCTAATTAGATGATTATGAACACTCCCCTCCTTCTCGCAAAACACTTTCGTGAAATTCACACCGGCGGTAACTGGACCACGACCAATCTCAAAGATACGTTGGCGGATGTTAAATGGGAAGAAGCTCAAAAGAGTGTGTTCGGACTGAATTCCATTGCCTTGTTGACCTATCATGTGACGTATTACGTAAACGTGTTGATGAAAGTATTGGAAGGCGGCCCGCTGGATGGGAAAGATGAATACAGTTTTCAGCTTCCGGCCATTGAATCTCAGAAGGAATGGAAACAATTGGTAGTGAATGCATTGCTTACGGCTGAAAAAACCGCTGATCTGATCAAACAACTTCCGGAAGAGCGTTTATTTGAACCATTTACCGATGAAAAGTACGGGAATTATTACCGCAACATCGCCGGAATCATTGAACACATGCATTATCATTTGGGACAAATTTCTTTGCTGAAAAAGCTGGTACGAATGGGTTGATTTGTGCTTAAATGAATTCATTCTTTCGGAATGCTCTTCTTTTCGAAATAACGAACCAAGGCGTAAGCTATTGGCAGAATCAACGTGAGGGCGATTTCTGTTTCGCGAAAGCTCAGTTTGAAAATTAAAATCGCCAGGGCACATAAAAACCAAATCACTCCGGTTGCTAGGAACATACTTCGCAAAAACGCTATTACTTTTTCTTTTTCCATTCGTTTGGAGTTAAATTTGGACATGAAATTAAGGATAGTTACTGAATCAGGACCTCATGGTTGTTAAAGTGGTTTCTTTTTAAGGAAAACCCTTCTCACCGAATTCGTAAACCGTTTATCCGTCGGATATTTCCTATGCGTAGTCATGTTGTTGAAAATCAACGCAACAGCCAATAAAATCAATGAGCCTGTCAAAACCGGCGACAACACGTAGAAATAACCCAATGCTTTGATTTTTTCGGAACCGATCACCGCGATCAATGCTGTGGCGCCACCCGGAGGATGAAGCGTTTTGGTTACCTGCATGGCTACAATTGAAAAAGCAACAGCCATCGGAGCTGTGAGCCAGATAACATCGGGTATGAACCGGTAAACGGTGACGCCGATCAGTGCCGAAATCACATGTCCGCCAACCAGGTTTCGGGGCTGCGCCAGCGGACTTTGAATAGCGCCGTAAATCAGCACGCTTGATGCGCCGAACGAACCGATGAGAAAGATGTTTTCGTCCTTTGTAAGGGTATAACTTTGCACAAACGCAATGATCCCTATCCCGACAAAGGCGCCGATGAACGACCAGAAATGTTCTTTGTAATCGACTAATGTTTCGCGGTATACTACGTATCGTGAAATCCTGATACTTCGTTTTATTCTTTTTCTGACCACTTATGCGTGTATTATTTCCAAAACTGCCACCATTTCTTTTCCGGGACCAATTCTCCCGTTAAAAAAGAAAGGTCCATTTCTTCATCATCCACCATATTCTGCATTTTCGAATAGGAAGTTGTGATATCAAAATAGATCTCATTTCCCGATTGGGTGGTGATCAGGTCATAAAACCGGTTGTTATCGGCTACCAACGATTGACTCGCAAATTCCTCATCCAGGTAAGCGAGCAGATCTCTTTCGTCAGACATTCGGGTAATCAGGTAAGGCATTTCCTTTGTTCCGTTACCTGTCAGGCTGATTGCTTCGAGTATTTTTTGCCCGAGGATCAATTCCGCTTTTGCTCCTTCTTCATCGCCCAATTCTGTCAACGCATAGTGTTTACAAAAATGCGCTCTCGGCGAAAGCAAAATGTTCACGGAAACGTATTCAATCACCTCTTCAAACTCATCGTTACCAAGCTGTTGCTCCAGAATATTCAGGTCGTCCGAATAAGGATTGTAGGTTTCATCGGAAAACACAATCTGCTGTGAAGCCAGGAAATTTTCTTTCGTGGTTTCGGTGATAAATTTGAAAAAGTCGTCTGTCATGGTGCTTGAATCTTATGATCCTCAATAATACCAAAAATCCGCAAACTAGTTATCTCCCGGAAGGCACATAATAAAGTGTTATCCCTCCGAAATCAAAGGTTTTCGTTTTTACGAGCTTCAAATTTACCCTATTTTGGATGTTTTTGAATAAGGACAGGCCTTTTCCTTCCAGTATCGGCTGAACGCAAAGCTGGTATTCATCAATTAACCCGAGATTGGTTGCGGCCACTATCAGGCTTGGACTGCCGATCAGAATATCTTTACCCGGCTGCTGCTTCAGTTCCGTGATTTCCTTTTTAAGACTTTTCGTTGTAATCCTCGAATTCTTCCATTTCACACTTTTCAATGTACTCGAAAAAACAATCTTGGAAATTTTGTCAATGAATTTGGCAAATTTATCCACGGCTTTGTTACCGGAAGGGTTTTTCACGACCTCCGGCCAATAGCCTTCCATCAACTGGTAGGTTATTTTTCCGTAAAGAATCGTATCGACGCTGCTTGACATTTCAGTGTAATGGTTATGCATTTCGTCATTTGCGATCATCGCTTGGTGATCACAAAAGCCATCGAGCGTCATATTCATTACTGCAATTACTTTTCTCATAAGTTTCAAGATAGTGAAACTTATTTTAGAGAGGGAAATTACGAAGGTGATTTAACTAATGTTGTAAACTTTTCAGGTAATCAAATCAGAAAGCTTCTTCACAGCTTCAATAATATCATCTTTGATAAATTCCCAATGTTTATTTTTAAGACAAATGGGATCAAAGTCTTCATCTGCCCGTTTAAAATCAGTGAAATTCTTTATGATTTCATTCCCAAAGTGCGTCCATTCGTGTCGTTGTTTGTGTAAATCCAACATTTGGGTGATACTGTATTTTGAAAGGAGTTCATGTAAATCCCAAAAGTCCTTTTTTCGTCCACCTCTTGCTACTACGTCAACTTTCATAGCGATAATTTCTTCTGCAGTAGCCATTCTTACTCCATCAATCTCCTGAAAAGGTTGAATAAACAGATCATTCGTATAGTAAACATCCAATTTCACGATGTCATTAACTGTATTTCCAATAAAGTACGATTTTCCCATTCCAGGCAAAACATCATACTTCGCGTCAGTATAATTGAAGTTTGCCAACAGAAATTTATCAATCGCATCAAAATCCACGGAACCGTAAGAAACATCTGTAAACAGGTCAATATCAACCGACATACGGTGGCCAAGATGTAAACTCAGCTGTTCCTCCAACCAGACGAAAGTCTGAAAAAATCTCTGCCTTCATCAAAGTCAACAAACTTTCTTTGAGCAGCGGGTTAACGGTATTCCAATAAAGCATGACTTAAGATAGCGCTTTTTTAACTAACCGATCTCCGTAATATTCCCTGATCGCCTGCTGTTCTTCTTTGTTTCCTCTTTCAAAAACTCTCTTGATAATGGCAGTTGATTGTTTATTCCAGTCAATTTGGTTGATGTCTGTATCCCAAAAAAGGCCCGGCCTCAATTTATGGAAGATTTTAGGCTTGGAAAGTTCGTGCTGTTTGTTGTACTCGGCAATTTCATAAAATGTTTGCATAAACAGCATCGTACCTTGTTCCAGATTCAGCGCTTCATCTATTCTGAATGACAATTCCAGCGGGAGTTTTCGTTGACCTTTCGTGATTGCCTGAAACGTTTGCGGATGTTCATTAACAGAATGGGCAAACTGCCGTTTGACAATGCCTCTTTTTTTGAGCTCATGCTCAAGAATGAATCCCGGATGAATCCCTTTGTATTTTTCGAACGCCAATTTCATATTCAAATATAAGCAAATTTGCTTATATATAAAACCAACACACCAAACTTTTCAGCCAATCCAACCAGAAAGTGTTTTGCATTCCAACATTTCTGCTATTTTTGCACACATCACGGGGGATTAGCTCATCTGGCTAGAGCGCAACGCTGGCAGTGTTGAGGTGATCGGTTCGAGTCCGATATTCTCCACCCACAAAGCAGAAAAAGTCACCCAAACGGGGTGGCTTTTACGCTTTATGGTGGGTGGAGTCCAAAGTGATGGAGATACGACATCTACTTTGGAATATTAATCCGTTTTCTTAACTTAAAGTTATGACAACTCAACTCTTATCCTATTCTACCTATGTTCTTTTCAGCGAAAAAGATGCTATGCTTTACATTGGTTATTCTTCAGATCTTGAACGACGACTATCCCAACACAATTCCGGACGACTTCATCATCTCAAAGGTTTTTATTAAATGTTTACGTAATTTGTCTTAAAAGTAAAACATGGATATCATAAACAATCAGGTCGTAAATGATTTTATCAATAGTACTGAAATTAGGGATCTTTACTTTCAGAAAACAGTCGTATTTAAAGAAAATCTTGAGACTTTATTAATTAATTCAAATGTAGAGTTCCACCTTATTGAAAAAAGGTTAAAAGCAATAACAAGTTTACAGAATAAACTTGATCAGAAAGTCTCTAATAACTCCTCCACAATTTCAATTCTTACATCCAGTGAACTAAATAACACTAGAGAAATAACAGACCTTAGTGGCATTAGAGTTATCGTTTTTTTTCTTGAAGATGTGCGTTCGGTTGTCAATTTGATATGCATGAATTATGCTATAGATGAAAGGAATTCCAATTTTTTTCTTAGTAGTAGTGAACATGATAGATTTGGTTACCAAAGTGTCCATGTTATTGTCGAATGGGAATCAATAAAAATAGAAGTCCAGATTAGAACAGTTTTACAACACGCTTGGGCAGCAATATCTCATAAGATGGATTACAAATCCGAAGTGAAAGCACCATATCAACTAAAGCGAAAGCTATCCAGACTTTCTGGGTTAGTTGAAATCGCTGATAATGAACTTAAAACGGAATATTCGTTAAAAGTAATGAAGGAAGGGAAAAGACTATTTCATGAACCCATTGATTATTCATCTCTTAGCGCTTATTTTAATAAGCCAAACCGTTTTTTGTGGTACATAGGAAACTGTGAGTTTTCAAAAATGGAAAAATCTGAACCATATATAATTTCGGAGAAAACTTTCGACTTAAAAGGACACTTCAAAGATATTATTGAATGCTGTATCTCCTTGTCGTTGTATAAAATTATTGAATTCGATAGATTTTTGAGAGAGAACTTGCTAAAGTTTAAAAAAGCCATTCAGTTATACTTGAAATACAGCCAGCAAAACTCAATATTTTTTTCGATTGATCAACGTCTTCGATTTCTATTTCATCTCGAAATGGACTCTTCTGAATTTCAGATAATCTGTAATAGAAAGGGCTATCATAATAATTATTCAGACTTAGTTGTTAAAATTCAAGAGGAGTTATCGAGTTAACAATACTAAATCTCAAATCCAGATGTTCAGATGATGAAATTGACTACAGATAACAGCAAATAAACAAAAGCGTCAAAACGATTATATTTGATAAGGCGCCTTTGCCTATTTGGAAACCGTTACCGGTTCGAGTTTAGTCCGCTCTTCTACGCGATCCAATTAAAATTGATATTTTAGTCTGTATTAATTTTGAATATGTCTAATGAGATTCGTTCGTCCCTAAATTATTGGCACATTAACAGTCCAGGAAATGATGTCTGGAACTTTGGCAGTAATAAATGATATCAAGAATGCGCCCAACAAAATTATCGTTCCATGTGAATCAAAGGAACCGGGAGAAGAAATAATAAAACGCATTAAAGATTCAAAATTCGGAGAAGTGTTGCATTTGTGACGCTCTTGATAGGATAGCGGTTCGATCTTAGCGCTTTCTACGGGATAATTAAAAAACAAATACGGTCTAATAATTCGTTACAAATCTTCTATCATGGTTGCAAAAAATATTGAGCTCGATAAGATTAAAGCATTGCTGATCATTTTAGTCTTTTCATTTCTAAGCTGCACCTCTAATACTAAAACATCCAGGAATTCAACTGTCGAAACAGTTTCACCGCCGGTTTTCAATCCGAATAATTACGATGAAATTGGTTTTGCTTGCGGTGCTGGAGGAAAAGGAACCTTGTTAGTAGATGAATTTACCACATTCATTATGGATAAAAACTATGAACCGCTGAGAGCGAAATTGTACAGCTCAAAACCCGGAGAAGTATATTTGGCGACCATTTCCTGTGAAAAATTGGCAGAGGAAGGAATGATCAAGCTGAGAGAGTCAGAGTTGAGTCAAATGAAAAAAAACCGAAACAAAACTGACACAATCGCTATTTGTTCAGGCTGCACTAGATCTGAGTATTTTACGGTGAAACAACTATTAAATGACACGACTAATAATATGAGAATCGAAGCAGGATGGTGGTTTGATGAGATACTAGGGAAAAATATTATTGAAGAGTAGACTCTAAATTGTTTTCAGGTTCGAGTCCGCTCTTCTCCACGAAAAGAAAGAGCGAGAAACAAAATGAGAATGAGGAGACCGTTATTCGAATTCTAGAACTATCCTTCAATTTTCTTCCCCGAAAAATTGCTCAATTTCTTCGTCTTCCATCAGCCTGAAATTCCATTCCTGCGCCAGCATGTCTTTGATGCGGAGCATTTCGGGGTATTGTTTGGCTTCAACCGTTTGCCGGGTGATGGTGTCATTCATCACTGCGACTTCCACAAATGTGCGTTCGTCCAGTATTTCGTAATAACGTTTAAATCCGTCGAGTTTGCGGTATTGGGGAAATGTCATCGGTTTTCGAATAAAAGATAAAGGTATAAAAAACGAATGGTGTTCGTTTTGTAGAATCATTTGGACGGGGGACGGAAGAAAAATCAGGGTAAAAAAATAAGGATGTCCAAATTTGAACATCCTTATCTAAAATAGGTTTGTTTATCACTTAGAACACTGCGAATACAACGCGTCTGTTCTTCGCCATTTTCAAGTCGTCTTCGTCCGTTTCCACGATTTCAGGATTCGGCTCAGCGCTTCCTTTTACGGAACTTTTAATACGGGATTCTTCAACGCCTTTTTCTTTCAGGTAAGCAGTTACGGCAGCTACACGTTTTTTATCCATGTCGAGGTAGTACGGTTTTTTCGCCGCCAATTCATCCTCAGCCGGATCACTGTGTCCTGTCATAGAAAGTACCAATGCAGGATTTGCTTTCAATTCAGTAGCAATCAAATCCAACGCAGCCATTCCCTGTTGTGTGATTCTGTCTTTTCCAAAAGCGAAATAAACACCTTGCGCTTCGATTTTTTCTTTTGGAGTAGCGCGGTCTTTAATTACAATCGCTTTCTGGTAGATTGTTGAAGATGCATTGCTTACGTCTTCTTGTCCGGCACAGTCACATGGAGTATCTTCAGAAACCAACGTCACAACCACATCATCGATGTAATAATAAGCAGCAATAATCTGAGATTTAATCTCACTTGGTTTCTTGTTGGTTTCCTTTTTTGTGTCTTCGTTTGAAGTGAAATTTCCGATTGTGATGTATTTCTCACCACCGTCAGCTACAAACGTTCCGCATACTTTTTCCCAACCGTAAAATGCGTTGAACACCTTATTGTTTTCCTGTAAAATGTGCGTTTTGTCAATGATAGCAGACTTTTGGTCAGTTCCAAACTCTTTTTTGGAAAGGTTTGCACCAATCTGGTTGCTGGCATATTTCGAATCTTCCGACAAAGAGACATAGAATGAAACACAGTATTTCATGTCTTTTTTCAACGGCGTTTTCAATTTGGTCATCAGGTACGTACGCGGAACTTTATCTCCGAACGAGAACCCAACGATACCGGCATAGTTTTCACCTTCTTTCGGCTCTTCTTTACCGTGTGCATTGTTTGGCACAGCAATTTCCGGCATTTTAGAGTCGGTTAGATACAAGTCGGCACGTGCTCCCGTAGGTGATTTCCACCCGGTAGCCATGTCTATTTGTCCCAGTTTTTTTGTTTTACCGGTAGAAGCTTCAAAGCCACCATTGTCCACCAGGTTTTCGTTGTTCTGAGCGGATAGTATGGCAGGTAACCCCAACAATGCCGCAAACAGTACTCCTTGCTTTATTTTCATACTAGTTGATTTCATAGGATTTTACAGTTTTAATAAACGTTTTTACTTTTTCCGGATCAACATCCGGATAAACGCCGTGCCCTAAGTTAACAATATGTCGTTTGTTTTTTCCGAACGAATGTAACATTTTTATTGTTTCGGCAGCAACATTCTCGTGAGAACCATACAAAGCGCAAGGATCTAAATTGCCTTGCAATGTGCGGTTGTCTCCGATTTGCGCTCTTACCGTCGCTACATCCATGTTCCAGTCCAAACCTACGGTATTGCAGTTCAGTCGGGCAATGGCCGGGATGGAAGTGATCGCTCCTTTCGAGAAAAGTGTCACCGGAACATCGTTGATCGCATTGGCAATTTGTTCCAGGTAAGGAAGCGAGAAGGTCGCATATTGCTCCGTCCCCAAAATTCCTGCCCATGAATCGAATACCTGTATCATTGCTGCTCCTGCTTTTACTTGTGCTTTCAAATAGCGAATTGTTACATCCGTAATGTCCTGAAGCAATTGGTGTGCCAAAGTAGGATTTGTGTACAAAAGCTTACGTGCTTCGCTGAATGTTTTGGAACCGTGTCCCTCGACCATATAACACAGAATCGTCCACGGAGCGCCGGCAAATCCGATTACCGGAACCCTGCCGTTCAATTCTTTTACTGTCAGTTTGATGGCTTCCATTACGTAGCCCAAACGGTCTTCCACATCAAAGTCGGTTTCAACGCGTTTGGCTTGTTCTTCCGAACGAATGGTATGATTGAACCAAGGTCCTTTTGCTTCCAGCATTTCGTAAGGAACATTCATCGCTTCCGGAACCACCAGGATATCCGAAAAGATAATGGCGGCATCCACACCTAATAAATCAACCGGTTGAATGGTGACTTCGGCAGCCAAAGCAGGTGTTTCCACTAATTCCTTGAATCCTGAAAGTTTGCTTCTGACAGCACGGTATTCGGGTAAAATTCTTCCTGCCTGGCGCATTAACCAAACCGGGTAGCGTTCAATATCTTCGCCTTTTGCAGCGCGGAGTATAAGGTCGTTTTGTAAAATCATCGGGGCAAATGTACTGGTTTAAAGTCAATCAATGAATGTCGGTTTTTCGGATAAGTCATAAACACCAGTCGATTGGTTTCTTTCCGGTTTGTTCCAGGTAATGATTGGTTTTGGAGAAATGTTTACTTCCGAAAAAAGCTCCGCGCGCCAATGGTGATGGGTGTGCAGCCTGCAATACCAAATGTTTCTGTGAATCAATTAATTGCGCTTTTTCTTTGGCATAGTTCCCCCAAAGCAGGAATACCAGGTTTTCACGTTTATCAGAAAGCGCTTTTATTGCGGCATCGGTAAATTGCTCCCAGCCCTTTTTCTGATGGCTTCCGGCGGTATTTTGTCTTACGGTTAATGTCGCATTCAGCAGGAAAACGCCCTGTTTTGCCCAAGGTTCAAGATTCCCGGATGTCGGGATTTCACAACCGCAATCTTCCTTTAGCTCTTTGAAAATATTCACAAGGCTTGGAGGCGAAGCTATGCCGTTATTCACTGAAAAAGACAATCCGTTGGCTTGCATAGGCCCATGATACGGATCCTGACCGATTATCACGACTTTCACGTCATCGAAAGGTGTAAAATTGAATGCGGAAAAAATCAGTTTCCCCGGAGGACAAATCACGTACTGTTGCTTTTCGGCGACCAAAAAGTTTTTAAGTGATTGAAAATAATCCTTTTGAAATTCTTCCTGCAGAACCTCTTTCCAGCTTTCGTGTATCTGAACATTCATAAGGCAAAAATAACGATTTCGGGGAAAATCATGTAGGCGTGGGACGCATCCCGCGCCTACTGGTTATACCCCCGCGCATATGTTTGCCTGCATCCAACCAATTCCTTATCTTTGCGCCCCTGTTCGGGTTTCCGGCAGGCACAATACAATTTCTATGAGTAACCAGGAAGCGATTGAAAAGCGCAGAACGTTTGGCATTATTTCTCACCCCGATGCGGGTAAAACGACTTTGACAGAAAAACTGTTGCTGTTTGGTGGTGCCATTCAGTCGGCCGGAGCCGTGAAAAACAATAAGATCAAGAAAACAGCGACTTCGGATTTCATGGAAATTGAAAAACAACGTGGAATCTCGGTTGCGACTTCCGTCATGGCGTTTCAGTATTCAGGAAAACAGATCAATATCCTCGATACGCCCGGCCACAAGGATTTCGCCGAAGATACATTCCGTACTTTGACAGCCGTAGATAGCGTGATCCTCGTGATCGACTGCGCCAACGGTGTGGAGGAACAAACCGAACGATTGATGGAAGTATGCCGCATGCGCAAAACGCCGGTGATTATTTTTATCAACAAAATGGACCGCGAAGGAAAAGATCCGTTTGAATTGCTCGATGAACTGGAATCGTCATTGAACATCCATGTCCGTCCGTTGACCTGGCCTATTGGTATGGGAGACCGCTTCCAGGGCGTATACAATATCTACGATAAAAACATCAACGTTTTTTCGGCCAACAAAACCAAAATCGAAAAAGACATTGTGTCAATTTCCGATTTGAATAGTCCGGAGCTGGATGAGATGCTGGGTAAAAAACCGGCTGCCGAATTACGCGATGAACTCGAAACAATCGAAGGCGTTTACAATCCGTTTGACCGCGAAGATTACCTGGCAGGCGATGTAGCTCCGGTGTTTTTCGGATCGGCGGTCAATAACTTCGGAGTGCAGGAATTACTCGATACATTCGTTCGTATTTCGCCATCACCGCGTGGAAGAGATACCGATGCGGGCCGCATGGAACCGGACGATAAAAAGTTCTCTGGCTTCGTATTTAAAATTCACGCCAACCTCGATCCCAAGCACCGCGACCGTATTGCGTTTTTGCGCATTGTTTCCGGTAAATTTGAACGAAACACGTTTTACAAGCACGTGCGTTTGGACAAGAAATTCAAATTCCCGAATCCAACGTCGTTCATGGCACAGGATAAAAGTGTAATCGACGAAGCTTTCCCGGGCGATGTGATCGGTTTATATGATACCGGAAATTTCAAGATCGGCGATACGTTGAACGAAGGTGAAAACTTTATGTTTAAAGGTATTCCGAGCTTTTCACCGGAATTGTTCCAGGAATTGGAAAACCTTGATCCGTTGAAATCGAAGCAATTGGAAAAAGGCATCAATCAGTTGATGGATGAAGGAGTTGCCCAGATGTTTATTCAGCAGCCCGGTAACCGGAAAATCATTGGAACGGTCGGACAGCTGCAGTTTGAGGTAATTGCTTACCGTTTGGACCATGAATACGGAGCGAAGTGTCGTTTTGTACCGAAAGGTTATCACAAAGCTTGCTGGATTACAACTGATAATGACGCTCAACTGGCTGACTTCCTTCGTGCAAAAGCGAATTATATCGCCAAGGACAAAGACGGAAATTATGTGTTCTTAGCTGAAACGTCGTTCCTGTTGCAAATGGCCGAGAAAGATTACCCGGATATTACGTTCCATAAGACGAGTGAGTTTAAGCTGGAACGGGTTTGAATTACTGATTTCAAGTTTTTTAATCGCACGTAATATTGCAAATTTACGTGCTCAAAGTACACACGTAAATTTGCAATATTACGTGTGCTTATCTAAGACAGAATTCCAGTTCCCCGGTTCCCTGTATTGGCGAAACGAAGTGTAGTTGAAATTGATCACAAAATAACCGGCAATTCATCCAGGTAAACTCCCGGATTCCGGCAATCCATCATCACATGCTGCAAACCATTGGTCATCCAGAAATAAGGTGCTTGCAACTGTTGCACGTAATTACTGGTTTGCAGAAATGTCTTTTCATCAATCGGAATGGAAGTAGCCTTGCATTCTACAATCAATGCCGGTTTTCCGAATTCAGAAAACACAACGATATCACATCTTCTGGCTTGTCCGTTGATTTGAACCAAATGTTCGGAGTTGATTCGCCCGATGGCAACCTGCCGCTCATTGATCAGAAAATGAATCGTGTGCTGACGTACCCATTCTTCCGGTGTCAGTAACAGATGTTTCCTGCGAATGACGCACCAAACCACAACCTGACCGCCCTTGCGCGAAAGAGTCAGTTTGACGGGAGGTAAATTCAAAGGTTCCATCATGCCGGGAGGAATAAATCGTCGAGTAAAACATGTTGCTGCACCAGACCGATGCTATGCTCGTTGGTCACGAGACCAAAACTAGTGATAAATGTTGGGAAGACTGCTTTTTTAGCGCCTGTTTCATTGATGAAAATGGCCATCTTTTCGCGCAATTGAGTCGCGTATGCTTTAGTAATTATAAACGGCTGATCGGTGAATTTCATTTCACACAGATTGATCACCTGATCATTTCTGTCGATTAATAAATCGATTTGTGTACCTCTTGCCGAAAGTTTTCCTTTGCTGATAAAGCTGCTGTATTCGGTATAAACTGAAGCTATTCCAAGGGCTTTCTTCAGCTGTGGAAGATGTTTCATGCAAATAGATTCAAAGGTATAGCCGCTCCAGCTTTTCCACACCGGACTTACAGCGAGTTGTTGCCAATTGACGTTCTTTTTCTGGTACATAAACGTCAGGAAAAACAAGGAAAACTCATCCGTAAGCCGGAACAATTTGTCTTTTTTGATTTTACCGTACGGAGCATACGATTCGATGAAGCCCGACCACTCCAGTTCTTCCAGCACCTTGGAGAACGTGCCACCATCTTTGAGCTTGCTTGTTGCAAGTAATTCTTTTCTTGAAAGCCCGATGCGTTTTTTTGCCAGCGCTTTGACCACTTCTATGTGATTATCGGCTTGAATAAAAAGCGCCCGGTACAGGTTGTCGAATTCATTTACCAATAATCCTTTTCTGTCGAAACATACACGCTGTATGGTTTGCATGGCACTTTCACCTGGAACGACTTCGTTCAGATAATGCGGCACACCACCAAAAACCATATACAATGTAGTGATTTGGTAGCGATTGAGCCGGATATTGTGTTGTTGGAGATAATGCTCGGTTTCACCTAATGTAAATGGTTCTAAATGAATACGTTTGGTAACACGATTGTGTAAACCACCTCTGTGATTGATGATTTTTCGAATCATCCACGAAGTAGCTGAGCCGCAGATAATAACCAGTATATTTTTGCGAACAGCCCATGTATTCCAAAACCAATCGAATGCGTTCAGGAAATTCGATTTGTGTGTATCTAACCACGGAAATTCATCAATGAAAACCACTTTTTTTTCGTTGGTTTTAATGGAGTCAAGGTAACTGGTGAGTTGATGAAAGGCTTCTAACCAATTAGAGGGTTTTGTTCGTTTTTTAGAATGTTTGTCATACTTGCGTAACTCATAATCAAAGTTTTGCAGCTGAGTTTCCCAATTTGCATTGATCATACCACTAAACTCAAAGTGCAGTTGGTGCTGGAAGTAGGTCCTGATGAGGTAGGTTTTCCCCACACGACGTCGCCCTGTAATAGCCAGTAAATCACTGTTTTTATTGGCACAAATGGCGGCAAGCAATTGTTGCTCGTGTGCCCGTCCAATGATTTTTTTTGGTTCTGATTTCATTTTATTACTAGCGGAATCTATACAAATATAATTATTTTCCGCTAGTAATAAAGTATTGCCAGCGGAATCTATTACTTTTCAACTGTTTTTCGCTGAGAATAAATTTATTACTAGCGGAATCTATTATTTAATTACGAGATTCCGCTAGTAATAAATTTGATAATTGTAAAACGAATTGTAATGGATGACGGTTTCCAGAAGTAAATCCACACAATTGCTACGCCATTTGTCATGCAATTCTCTTATTTTTGAATCATGGATTACAAGTCAATCATCAAGGACATAAAGAATAAGCAGTTTAAGCCGATTTATGCGTTGCACGGCGAAGAACCTTATTTCATTGATGCTATTTGTGATGCCATTATAGAAAACGCGCTGGAAGAACACGAACGCGATTTTAATCAAACGGTGTTTTATGGCCGCGATGCCGATCCGCTGGCAGTAACAAGCGAAGCCAAAGGTTTCCCGATGATGTCGGAAAGACGGTTGGTCGTCCTTCGCGAAGCACAGGATATGAAAGATATCTACGCGCTGGAAAGCTATTGCGCGCAGCCAAATCCATCGACCGTTTTTGTGATTTGCCATAAATACAAAGCCCTCGACGGGAAACGTAAGATGGTCAAGGAACTCGCTTCGACCGGACTCGTGTTTAAATCAGAAAAAGTAAAAGAATACCAACTCAACGATTGGATTTCCAATTACGTAAAAGGAATCGGTTTTGATATTACGTCCAAAGCTGCAGCATTATTGGGTGAATTTCTCGGAAATGATTTAGGCAGAATTGTCAACGAACTGGAAAAATTGAGCATCGTTCTCGAAAAAGGAACGCGCATCAGTGATATTCACATCGAAGAAAACATCGGAATTAGTAAGGATTACAACAATTTTGAGCTCACAAACGCTATTGCCAAGCGCGATTCGCTGAAAGTATTCCAGATTGCCCATTATTTCGAACGCAACCCAAAAGATCATTCTATTATTGCGATCATTTCCAACTTATTCGGATTTTATACCAACCTCATGCGGATTCACTTTTTACCGAATAAAAATCCGGATGCGGTAGCCACAAGTTTGCGTGTTCATCCGTTTGTCGCCAAAGAATTGATGCTGGCAGCCAATCAGTATCCGCCCAAGATTTTAGCGTCGAATGTGGCGATTCTCCACGAATACGACCTGAAAGCAAAAGGTGTGGGAAATTCAACCTTCAGTGAAGGCGAACTGATGCGCGAAATGCTTTATAAACTCATGAATTGATGCGTCGGTTTTTCCTGTCAGCCATTCCCGAAACCGCTCAGTTTCATCTCCCGGAAGAAGAATCTAAGCACATCGTGCGTGTATTGCGCATGGCTATTGGCGAAGAATTGCTGTTACTCGACGGAAAAGGAAAATTACTCACCGCCCGTATTGTGGAAGATCATCCCAAGCGCTGTTTGGTAGAACGTGTGCACGTTGAACAAAAACAGAAACCCGAACAGGAATTCCATCTGGCGATAGCACCAACCAAGAACTTGGATCGTATGGAATGGATGGTCGAAAAAATCGTGGAAATTGGAGCAACACGTTTGTCATTTCTGCAAGGAGATCATTCTGAACGGGTTAACCTGAAACTGGAACGATTGGAACGAGTAGCAATTTCGGCCATGAAACAGGCACAACACGATTTTTTGCTACAACTCGATCCGCTGGAAACCGTGGATACATTCATCGCCAAATTTCCTGACGGCGGAATAGCTCATTGCATGGACGGAGAAAAGTCTTCGTTGCTTTCCGTAACCATTGATGGCCCCGTGCTTATTGGTCCGGAAGGCGATTTTAGCAAACGCGAAGTGGACCTGGCATTGAAATCAGGATATAAAGCCATACATTTAGGAGAATCAAGATTACGCACGGAAACGGCCGGTCTTGTGGCAACAACGTTAGCGATAGCAAGTAAAAAGATATGAAAAGAATCATTGTTGGAATGAGTTTGATGTTGGTTTCATTTGTCTCAATGGCACAGGGAACGTATCAGTTGGCAGTGTTGAAATACAACGGTGGTGGTGATTATTATGCCAATCCGACGGCATTGCCCAACCTGATCCAGTTTTGCAACAGCAACCTGGGAACGTCTATTTCGAAAGATGTTCCGTATGTAGAGGCCGGAAGTCCCGAATTGTTTGCCTACCCGATGGTACACATGACAGGACACGGAAACGTCGTTTTTTCACTTTCCGAAGCAGAAAATTTGCGCACGTATCTTATGGGCGGTGGTTTTCTGCATATCGATGACAATTACGGAATGGATCAGTTTATCAGAACTGAACTCAAAAAGGTATTCCCAAGTAATGATTTGGTCGAATTGCCATTCAATCACCCGATTTTTCACCAGAAATACGACTTCAACGGTTTACCGAAAATCCATGAACACGATGGTAAACGTCCGCAGGCGTTCGGAATTATCGTAGAAGGACGTTTGGTATGTTTGTATACTTACGAAACCGACCTCAGCGATGGCTGGGAAGACAAAGAAGTGCACAACGACCCCGAAGAAAAACGCAAACAAGCACTTCAAATGGGAGCGAATATCCTGATGTACGCGTTTTTTGGAGGTGATTAAGCCTTGCTCTATTTCCCACAGATACACAGATTCTGCTCGGCTAACGCACTCGCCATTACGACTTAAGCGTGTCCGTTAGGCACGCAAAAAATTTGTGCATCTGTGGTAAGTAAAAAGTGTATCGGCTGGCCAATCCATAATTCACGTTAAAAAATTCTGTGTAAATCCGGGTTAAAAAGCAAATCCCATCGAAAAGTTGATGAACTTGAAGATAGCGCTTCCCTTTTGCTTGTTTATGAAATTACCACCGGCATAATAAGTATACTGGTCCTGCTGAATTTTGTAACCGACGTTGAAAATGAACGCCGTTTTTCGCGAAATATACGTTTTGATCCCGAATGACGGATTAATCGTAAAACCTCCGCCTTCTTTAAAACCTTTGACATTGGGCGCATACCCCGCATTTATGTTGATTGTAGGACTCGTTTTTCCCTTTCGCAGAGTTGCTCTTATATCAACTGTTACCGGAATCAGGATGGCATCAATGTATCGTTCGATTCCGAGTCCGATTCCGAGTGCCATTGTTTCGCTGAACTGAAAACCGTTTACCGTCCGGATTCCGAAACCGCGATCTTCATTTTTTTGAGTAGTTCCGGCCACTGAACCAACTCCCAGTATAAAACTTGCTTCCGTGTGATTGATAAAACCGCGTCTTTTGTAGCGATAGGGTTGAATACTGTCGTGGTCTACATTGGCGGCCTTTTCCAGTGCTTCGGTTGTGGTTATTTTCTGGATTTCTTCATAAGTCAGTTTCAGTTCCTCGTTTTCAGCTGTTTTAATAGTGATCGTTTCTCCCGGAATTTTTTCAACCAGCGTTCCTTTTACGGTATTGCCGTTTTTGAGCTGAATGGTGTACTGTTCGGTTTGTGAAAAGACAATACCTGAAATACAAAGCATAAAGGCGATCAGGAGACTTTTAGATGGCATTTTGAAATGGATGTTAGTTGTTGAATGGCCCCAAAATTATCGATAAATCGGAGAAGTTTCAACAGGAAGATCAATAAAATACGCTTAACGCCTTTATTACTGCTTGAAATCCGCTGTGGATAACGAATCGCTCAGGCACTTGCGGGATCAGCTGCGAAAGGCTATTTTTGTGGCGCTAACAGCAATTTATGTCAAAAACAATTGAGATCATTGTCAACACTTCGGAACTAACGGCAGGAACCCGTGGCGCTTCTTTGGGCCCGGGAGCTATCATGGCTGCTGCCCGCAATCAAAACAACCCGTTGTTCGGAACTGTTCCGTGGCATTCGTTGCCCGATTTCAATCATCACCTGGATGTGGCGATCACAACACCGTTTGCCAAGCGCATCGACGGTTATGCCGAAGTTTTTGCTGCCATCTCCGATAAAACGACCGAATTACTCAAGCAAGGAAAATTCCCATTGGTACTGGCTGCCGATCATGGTTCCGCTGCAGGAACAATTGCCGGAATCAAGCAAGCATTTCCTAACAAACGATTGGGCGTGATCTGGATTGATGCGCATGGAGATCTGCATTCGCCCTACACAACACCATCCGGTAACATGCATGGAATGCCGCTTTCGCTTTCGTTAGCCGACGATAATATGGAAGTCGCACACAATACGCTTGACCAACATACTGTGTCGGTGTGGAACGCACTCAAAAATTCGGGTGGAATAAGTCCAAAAATTGACGCAAACGACCTGGTATTTGTCGCTGTGCGTGATACCGAAGCCGAAGAAGAAGCATTGATCGAACGAAAACAAATTGTGAACCACTCGGTAGAACAACTGAGGCGGTTGGGCGTACCTGCTGTTGTGGCTGCCATCAACGAACAATTAAATGAGTGCGATGCCATTTATATTTCGTTTGATGTAGACGCGATGGACCCGGAACTGACTTCGTTTGGAACCGGAACACCTGTCGGCAACGGCATTACGCCCGAGGAAGCACGCGAACTGTTGGTTTCGCTGGTTGTGAACCCTAAAACAGTCTGCATCGAATTCGTAGAGGTGAATCCTTGCCTCGACAACAAAGTGAATACCATGGCCGAAACCGCGCTTTCGCTCATTACAGCCGTGGCAGACACATTAACACATTAAAAAATGGAACATATCATACAGGAAGCCATTCTAGCCAAGGCTTCTCACATATTCGGGAAAGAAATTGAGCCGGCACTTATTCAATTCCAAAAAACAAAAAAAGAATTTGCCGGGGATACCACATTGGTACTTTTCCCCTTTTTGAAATTAGCAGGTAAATCGCCACAGGAAATTGGAAATACAATCGGCACATTGTTGCGCGATGAATTGAAGATCATCACTGATTTTAGTATCGTAGGTGGATTTTTGAATATGGTTTATCCCGAAAATTACTGGTTAACAGTATTAAACGCCATCAATCAGGACGAACGTTTCGGAATGCAGAAACCCAATTCAAAATCGGCGCTGATGGTGGAATATTCTTCACCTAACACCAACAAACCGCTTCACCTCGGGCATTTACGAAACAATTTCCTGGGCTATTCCGTTGCCGAAATTCTGAAAGCTTACGGACACGAAGTGATCAAAACACAAATCATCAACGACCGTGGAATTCATATTTGCAAAAGCATGCTGGCTTGGCAGCGCTTCTCACCGCTCAATGAAAAAGGAGAACGTGAAACACCAGCAAATACCGGAATGAAAGGCGATAAATTGGTCGGAAAATACTATGTGGAATTCGATAAGCGTTTCAATGAAGAAGCCAAAGCGATCATGGAACAATGGAAATCAGGCGATTTCAGTGGTTTTTCGAACGCAACGGTAGATAAATACAACGAATTCAGCGCTGCTTTGACCGGAAAAGACGAAAAAGCAACGGCTGCCATTCAGGATAAAATAAAGGAACTGGCCAAAAACGAAACTACAATTCTGCGTGAAGCCAAAGACATGTTGGTACGTTGGGAAGGCCGTGATCCGGAAATCTATTTGTTGTGGACCACCATGAACAATTGGGTGTACGAAGGTTTCAATTCCACCTATGCAAAAATGGGCGTTGATTTTGACCGTTTGTATTACGAATCCGAAACTTTTATTTTAGGAAAAGACTTGGTCGCTGAGGGTTTGGCGAAAGGTGTGTTTTATCAAAAAGAAGATACTTCCGTTTGGATTGACCTCACAGCTGAAGGTTTGGACCATAAATTACTGCTGCGTTCAGACGGAACGTCGGTTTACATGACCCAGGATGTAGGGACTGCTGTTGATCGTTTAAATGATTACCCGAATTTGAAAGGAATCATTTATACCGTTGGAAATGAGCAGGAATACCATTTTACAGTCTTGTTTCACATTCTGAAAAAACTCGGTTACAGCTGGGCTGAATCGTGCTATCACCTTTCGTATGGAATGGTGGAATTACCGAAAGGAATGGGCAGAATGAAATCGCGTGAAGGAACGGTAGTAGATGCCGACGACCTGATGGATGAGATCATTTTTGCTGCCGGAGAAATGACGGCTGAGCGTGGTCACCTGGAAGGAATGTCGGAAGAAGACAAAAAAGAATTGTACACCACCATTGGTTTGGGAGGCCTGAAATACTACTTGTTAAAGGTTGATCCGAAAAAGAAACTGGTGTTCAATCCCAACGAATCGATCGAACTCAACGGACATACCGGCCCGTTCATTCAATATGCGCATGCACGAATTCAATCATTGATCGCAAAAGCCGGAGAAATTGGTACTTATAATAATGTAGCGTTGGAGGCTATTGAAAAAGATATCATCAAACAGCTCGCCGATTACCCGAAAGCGATTGAAGATGCGGCGATCAATTATGCACCCTCGCTTGTAGCAAATTATACATACGAGTTGGTGAAACTTTTCAACCAGTTTTACCAGAACGTCAACATTAACCAGGAAAGCGATGCTGAGAAGAAAGCAATGCGTCTGACGCTGAGTAAAAACGTCGCCAAGGTGATTCACAGTTCAATGCACTGTCTCGGAATCGTGGTACCTGATAAAATGTAAAGACCTCCTTTTCTATTCGAATAGTATGAAACGTATCAGTTAGCTGATACGTTTTTTTTATACCACTAATTCACGAATTACAGCTGCCGCCTCGGGCGGATACTCACAATACGTAAGGCACGTACACCGTGGCTTATAAATTGGTAGGAATCTTTTATAACTTTTTAGTAAAAACCATCTAGTTAATCAATTAACATGAATTCACTCTAATTTAGTAAAACGTTATAGTAGCTTTTCAAGAGTGTGAAAAATTCGTTACTAAATAATTAGTAAACCGTTATACTAAATTTGTAGCGTTGTTGTAAATTTGGTTCGCTATACTAAACTCAAAAACGATTCCACATGCTACTAAATCTCACAAAAGTTCTCACGGTACTTGGCTTTTTGCTCAGTACTTCCTGCTTTTTAAGCGTAGCCCAAACTACTATTATCAATCCGAACAACAATACCGGAACATCAGGTGCCGATGGCAGTTTTCAAAATGCGACCAATACCTTGCCTGCTAATGGCTGGACTGTTGTGAACGGAGCCACGAATAGATGGTTTGCCGGTACACAGTCGTCTTGCGTAGGTACAAAAGGTGCTTATGTTGGAACCGCTGCAGGAAATAATAACTATACAATCGGTACGGCTGATATTTCTCATTTTTATGATGATGTTACTTTCCCGGCAGGCCAAAGCTGTATTACACTTACTTTCAACTGGAAAGGCCAGGGAGAAAGCGGCTGGGATGGTTTACGCATTTACCTGGGATCAACAGCCGTAACACCGGTTGCCAACACCATGTTTACGACCAGCGATGCCTCAGCAGTTCAGTTGGGGAATACATGGTACAATCTGCAAGCTGCTTGCGGATCAACCACCATTACCATTCCGGCTTCCAATGCAGGTACAACCAAGCGCTTGGTATTTAGTTGGCAAAATGACGCAAGTATTGGTACTACACCGGCCGCGACTATAGATGCTATTTCACTGATTGCTTCAAATCCAACGATTCCTACATGTGCCACGGCTTTGGTTCCAGCCAATTTGGCAACAGGGGTTTCAACTTGCAACGGATTGTCGTGGACAGCACCCGTTTCTACCGGTTGTGACACACCTACAAGCTACGATGTATATTTTGGAACAACTCCCGTGCCTCCGCTCTTAGGAAATACAACAGCTACAACTTACGCCACACCAATGGCATTCAGTACAACCTATTATTGGCAGATTGTTCCGAAAAATGCAGCAGGATCAGCTGTAGGTTGTGCAATACAAAGTTTTACGACCGGAACATCGACCAACTCACAATATAACCTGGTGGATGATGCTACTTCTGCTTCACCTTTTACTTGTGTGACGTTAACACCTGATGCAATGAGTCAGCGTGGCTGTGCATGGGATGCCAATTCGACCTTGAACTTTTTGGCCAATTTCAGTTATGACATTGATGTGAATCTGGGGGCGAACGATGCCGGAGCCGATGGAGTTGCTTTTGTCATGCAAAATGATCCGTTGGCACGCTGTAAATGCGGAACCGTTGGTGGTGCACTTGGAGCAGGCGGAATCACCAATTCGGTAACAGTTGAGATTGATACGTATTTGAATTTTGAAGATCGCGACGATTTTACAGCACCTTTTATCGGTTGTGCAGGGACAGAAGACCCTGACCACCTGGATGTTTGGTTCAATGGTGTGATCAATCCTGATTTGGATTTTGATTGCGATGCCGTAGGCGGAGGTGAACGTGTTGCCACACCAAATGCCATTCGTTTACAATCGTCGCCTGGCGTGAATTACAACATTGAAAACGGATTGAGTCATAAATTCCGTATTTCATGGAACGCTGGTACAACAACACTTACTGCAAGTGTCTGGAATTCGGCCTTAACAGTTATGTACGGAACCATATCATCTACTTTTAATCCGGTTACCGTTTTCGGAACCAACTCACCTTATTTTGGGTTTACGGGTTCAACCGGAGGGTTATCGAACCAACAAACGTTTTGTTTACCGTCGGTATTGCTACCGGTAGAAATGACCGAATTTGATGTAACGTGTGAAGAAGGTTCTGCTGCTATTCACTGGGAAACCGAAACGGAACGCGATAATGCTTATTTCACGTTGGAAAGAAGTTGTGACGGTGTCAATTTCCAACCAATAAAACAAATAACCGGGTCGGGAACAACACAACAGGTTCATGATTACCAGGTGAATGACGATGATTTGTGCAGTGGTGTAAGTTATTATCGTTTGAGTCAAACGGATCTCAACGGTGAACAGAAAGTTTTGGGAATCAGAAGTACCAAATCGTGCTTATTGCCAACCGAATTAGTTGTATTCCCAAATCCGGCAACGGATGAATTAACGGTTTCCTGGAACGGAAAAGCGGTAAAAGAGCTGGTGCTTTATGATGCGGTTGGTCAGCTTATTTTTACCAAAAATGATTGGAGTGAACAGGCTTCTTCAGCTACAATGGATGTTTCTCAATTGGCTGCGGGAGTTTATTACCTGACTGTTTATCAGACTTTCGGAGCAGAAACCATTAAAGTGGTGGTGAACTAAAAAAATCCTTTCGTCGAAGCAATTTTATAAAGCCCTGTCCGCCTAAGGTGGACGGAGCTTTTTTGTTGTGCCCAACTTTTCTCAACTTTGCAGGCCGATTATTCGTGGCGAAAAAAATGTACACTTTATATCGATGAGGTCGATATTTCATGAAAAATTACACTATTTTCGGGATGCCCTAATTTTATTGTTTCATATGCTGAAAACCAAATACTTCTTACCGATTCTCATGGCCGTTACGTTGGCTTCGTGTACTATTTCGGGCGAACAGGAAGAACAGCTAAACAATCAAATGAGCAATTACATTCAGGCGCACAATAATGGTCAATTGCTACAACTCATCGGGCTCACCCAGCCTGAAGCGGTACGTTTTTACAAAAATCAGGGCGATTCGTTGTTTATAGGCCATTTTAAAGACTTAAAAGACGGACAAAAAACCTATATGGTCGATCCGACTTATCGCGAAATGAAAGCAGAAGGCAAACTGATCCAGCGTAAATATTGGGTCCAGTATTATACCAACGAAGCAGAAATAAATCACCGTTATTACCTGTATGCATTGTCAAAAGATGGCGGTGATAACTGGTTTTTTCTTCGCGAAGACGAATATGCCAATTCGTCCATCAAGGGATTCAAACGACTTTTCAATTAACCGGAAATGAAACGCACTACTACACTACTCCTCTTTCTGATTGCTGCTTTTCATGGTTTTGCCCAGGGCTGGAAACCTGTTGGTGCCCGCGCTGCAGGCTTGGCCAATACATCGGTTTGCCTCGATGATGTATGGGCATACCATCACAATCCGGGCGCTTTAGCCAGAATCAAACATTTCTCGGGCGGCGCTTATTACGAAGCCCGATTTTTAGCCAAAGAATTGCAAACACAAGGAATTGTAGTCGCAATGCCACTGAAAAAAGGAGTGATTTCCGTGGGCGGACAATTCAGCGGATACGAGCAATATCGTCATACGCGCGCCGGTGTTGGCTACAGCCTGCAACTCAGTGAAAAAATCGGAGCAGGCGTGCAGGCAAACATGCAGCAATTGCGTTTCGGCGGAAATTACGGTTCTTCGATCAACGCGACGTTTGAAGGCGGGATTCTAGCTCAACTTTCCGAAAAATGGAAACTCGGTGCCAGTGTATTGAATATTGGCCGGCAACGTATAGCACCCTTGGAAGAAGACCGGTTTACTTCCGTCATCCGCATTGGCAGCACCTATCAGCCTTCCAAAAAAGTAAATGTGCTGCTGGAAGTAGAAAAACAAGTCATTCATTCCATCAGTTTTCGTGGCGGTATCGAATACATGCCCGTCGAAATGCTGGTGATTCGTTTCGGTGCTCAATCAGGTCCTACCGAATTCGCGCTCGGAGTCGGTTACCGGAAAAATGGATTTCTACTCGATTTAGCCACTAAATACCACCCTGTTTTGGGTTGGACGCCAGCTATCGGTTTTACTTATCAGCCGTGGGATGCGCAATAAATTCCTGGTCATAGCATGTTTACTGTGCTCGCTTTTCAGCTGGTCACAGGAACGCAATGAGATCATTCAACAACGCGTGGAATTCATTTCCGAGCAATATGAAAGTGAAGAAATCGATTTGACCAACCTGTTTGATCAATTGAATTATTACTTTGATCATCCGATCAATCTCAATTCGACCGATGGTGAAGATTTACGTTCATTGGGATTACTGACCGAAGTTCAGATCACCAATATCCTGCTTCATCGCAAACAATTCGGAAAATTCATCAGTATTTATGAATTGCAGAGCCTAACTTATTGGGATCTGGCTACTATTCAGCTTGTACTTCCTTTTATTCGCGTCGATGACCGCCTGGACCAATTACACCTGACATTTAAAGATGCGATCCAGGAAGGTAAATTTGAATTATACACCCGTTATCAGCGCACACCGGAACAAAAACCGGGATATACAGAAGTTTCCGATTCGGTACTTGCAGCTTCAAACAGTTATTATCATGGAAATCCGGATCGTTATTATACGCGTTTCCGGTATACGTATCGCACCAACCTCAGTTTGGGTTTTACGGCAGAAAAAGATCCGGGAGAAGAGTTTTTTAAAGGAAGTCAGAAAAACGGCTTCGATTTTTATTCGGGACATGCGTTCTTTAAAGGTGGAAAGTATATTCGCAGTGTCGCCTTGGGTGATTATTTGGTACAAATCGGGCAAGGTTTGAATACCTGGTCGGGCTACGCTTTTGGGAAAACGGCTGATATTTTTGCTTCTAAAAAAACGGCCAATATGTTGCGGCCTTACACTTCAGTAGATGAAAACCGGTTTTTTCGCGGCGCAGCAGCGGTGGTAGGTTACAAACAATTTTCGTTGCTTAATTTCTATTCGCAAAAACGCATCGACGGCGCCGGAATTGCCGATTCACTAAGCGATGATCTGGAATTCATTACTACCATTGACCTTTCGGGTTTACACCGCACCAATAATGAGATCGCCAAGAAAAACCAGCTTTCGGAACGCGTTTTCGGGAGTTACCTGCAATATTCCGTTCCGCGGTTCAACGCCGGTTTGGCTTATGTAAATCAATCGTATAGTGCTCCGCTGCAACGCGATTCGGTTCCATACAATCAATTTGCTTTCCGGGGAACGCAAACTTCTGCTTTGAGCGGCGATTACAGTTGGGTGATCAAAAATCTCAATTTCTTCGGTGAAGTTTCGTATAGTACACATTCCAAAGCAGTAGCCCAATTGCACGGTGTCATGATGGTTCTGGACCCGAAAGTTTCCTTCTCATTGATCTACCGCAATTATAACAAGGCTTATTATTCGTTTTACAACAACGGTTTTTCGGAAGGTAGCAATACGCAAAACGAAAACGGGTTATTTGCCGGCTGGAAGATTAAACTGGCCAGCGCCTGGACGGTAAATGCATACGCCGATATCTTCACATTTCCCTGGATGAAATACCTCGTTGACGCGCCGTCGAAAGGGTATGAATTCTTGTTTCAGCCGGTTTACAAACCGAACAAGGAACTCGAAATTTACGGCCGTTTCAGACAACAGGTTCGTCAGAAAAACAGCCGTGATAACGATGGTTCCATTACGGCAATCGAAGATGTTGTTCAGCGCAATTACCGGTTAAATTTGAGTTACAAAGTCACTGAAGCAATTACGCTGAAAAGCCGCGTTGAATACATGACAATCAATCGCAACAGCAATCAACCTGAAGAAGGCTGGCTGATTTCACAAGACGTTATCATTCGCCCGAAAAGCATGCCGTTTGATATTTCGCTGCGCTATGCGTTGTTTGACACCGATAGCTACGATTCCCGTATTTACACATTCGAAAACAACGCGTTGTACGTATTCTCCTCGCCTTCTTATTACTACCAAGGTTCACGTGCTTACGTTCTTGTGCGTTACAGCTTCCTGAAAGTGTGCGATTTATGGGTGCGATACGGTACATTCCTTTACAGCGACCGCACGAGTCTGAGTTCCGGCGCTGAGGAAATCAAAGGAAATCGTAAGTCGGATATTACGTTGCAGTTGCGGGTTTCGTTTTAAAATATTGAAGTCCCTACGGGCAATGTCTTCCGCGTGGGGATGAGAAAAGGAATGAGAATGAGGAAAAAAGAAAAAGGAGAACGTTTACACATTCTCCTTTTATTTTTGGGTGGAAGATGGGGCTCGAACCCACGACCCTCGGTACCACAAACCGATGCTCTAACCAACTGAGCTACAACCACCATAGTTGTGCTAACTTTTCAGCTTAGCAGGTGCAAATATAAGAGATTTATCGCATTTCAAAAGCGGAAGCGAACTTTTTGGCCAACTTTTCTTCAAAAAAAGAAATATCTTATTGATGAATAGTTCGTTACAAGTAGCGAATTCTTTCTGCAATTCTATCTTTTCATCGCACCAACTAAACAATCGTTGTTGAAAACTGCTGAGGCACCTCCGAATAGCGATACTACATTCCCCTACATTTGTTTTGACAATAACGGGGTATATGTTGAAGATTGGGATTTTTGGGGTTGGACATATGGGGACAGTGCATGTTCAACTGTTACAGGAACTTTCTTCCGACTTCGAAATCGTCGGTTTTTTCGATCCTTCTGATACCGCAGCCAATCGTATTCAGCAACAATTCGGGATCAAACGCTTTTTTGATGTAAATGAACTAATCGATTTGTGCGATTGTATTGATATTGTCGCACCGACTTCACAGCATTTTGAGCTGGCTTCATCGGCTATTCGCCGCAGTAAACACGTTTTTATCGAAAAACCGGTTACTCAAACAGTTGAACAGGCAAAAAAATTGCTGCAACTGGCTTCGGAAGCAAGCGTTCAGGTTCAGGTAGGTTATGTTGAGCGTTTCAATCCGGCTTTTATTGGTGCATTGCCACACATTGAGCGCCCGATGCACATTGAAATGCACCGGTTGGCGCCATTCAGCGCACGTGGAACAGACGTTTCGGTGATCCTCGATTTAATGATTCATGACCTGGACATCGTTCTAAGCGTTGTGAAATCAACCGTAAAACGTGTTGTAGCCAATGGTGTTGCCGTCATGAGCTCAACTCCCGATATGGCAAACGCACGCATTGAATTCGATAACGGCTGCGTTGCCACGATTACTGTTTCACGCATCTCAAAAACCAATGTACGCAAGGCACAATTCTTTCAGCGAAATGCAAGCATAACAGTTGATTTTCTTGAAAAAGAGGTCGAGATCATTCATCAGGCAACAGCTTTGCAGGCATTGGAAAAAACCATTCCGTTTAATATTGAAAAGCCTGTGATTTCATCGTCAAACGCTATGCGCGAAGAACTGCATTCGTTTGCTAAAGCCATTCGCAGCAACTCAACACCTGTTGTGAGTATCGAAGATGCTTGTCGTTCAATGGAGCTTGCGGCCACAATTACCGAGCGATTAAATGTAAACGCGGTCCGGGTGCCAAATCGCACAATCCGCAGCGCTTTTTGAATCAGGAAAGCAGTTTTTTAGTACCGGTCAATCGTCCATCATCCCGTTTCCTCATTGGAAACCCGCAGTAAATAGTTTGTCTTACATGAAAAGGTATTCCCTAAAATTATCGACAATATTTAATGTAACTTTGCGTTTAGGAAAGTAAGACTGTTACTCTATGAAATATATCTCCATACTTTTTTTTGGTGCGTTATTGTTATCTTCTTGCGTGCGAAACAACCCGAAACCTGTTTGGTTGTCGCTGGATAAGTGGGTACTGGAAGCAAACCCGACCCAGGTTGACGATGCTGGCCAGCTGACGCAAAATCTGAGTGAAGTTTGGGTGTATGTAGACAATAAAATTATCGGTGTATTTGAACTCCCTTGCAAAATTCCGGTACTTGTATCAGGAAAAGACGTCAAAATTCAGCTTTATCCTGCTGTAAGAAACAATGGAATTGCGGCTACCAAAAAGATTTATCCGTTTGTTGAACCGGTGGAATTGACAATGGAACTGGTTGAGGGCGAAACGTATGTAATGCCGATGGTAACACGCTATTACAACAACGTAGAATTCTGGATCGAGGACTTTGAATCGCCTTCGCAGGTGAAACTGGAAACCGACGATATTTCAACCACCGAATTAACACTTGATGACGATCCTGCCATTGCACTTCCCGGAGGAGGAAGTTACGGCCAGGTACATTTTACTTCATCCGATTCACTTTGGGTGGCCTATACAACAGAAAATCAGGTATTACCGCAGAGCGGAGCTGAAGTTTACCTCGAAATCGATTACCGCAACTCCAATAGTTTATTGACAGGTGTTCTTGGTATTTCAAGCAGCAGTATTGATCAGAATCCCAATATTGCACTCAACGCCCAGGATGCTTCAACAATGTCCTGGAAGAAAATCTACATCGACCTGAAAGAAATTGTTTCCAACTCAACTTCTGCTGACTATTTCAAGCAGTATTTCAGGGCAATTATTGATGAAGGTAATTCTCAATCGGATATTTATATTGACAACATTAAAGTCGTTCATTTCTAATCATTTTTGATGCAACGTCCTTTACTGCGATTTCTTTTCCTTTTCGGTGATTGGATAACGGCTTGCTTATCATGGGCCTTATTCTATTACTACCGGAAAACCAGCATTGAATCGGAACCATTCAATGTAAATGATACCTTTCTTTACGGAATCGCGTTAGTGCCTCTTTTGTGGTTGCTCCTTTACGCCATTCAGGGAACATATGTAGACATTCGTAGGCTTTACCGTTTAAAAGTGCTTTCACTTACTGCATTTGCTACCGTTTTCGGATCGGTGATCTTGTTTTTCCTCCTACTGATCGATGATGAGGTCATTAACTACAAAACGTACTATCAATCGCTTGTATCGCTGGCATTGTTACATTTCGGACTGACGATTGTTGTGCGTCTGATTCTTGTAAGCATCCAGGTAAAACGCATTCATTCAAAGGCTGACGGTTTTCGCACCTTATTGATTGGCGGCTCGGAAAAAGCGGTTGGAATTTACAACGAGATCATGCAATTGCCCAAAGGCGGCGGGAACCAGTTTATCGGTTTTGTAAACCTCAACGGCATTGATAAATTGCTGGAAGACAAACTTCCTTATTTGGGCCATGTAGATCAATTGTCGGATGTAATCCGGGAACAAAACGTGGAAGAAGTCATTATTGCGCTTGAAAGTACCGAACACGAACGGTTACGAAGTGTGATTTCCCGTATCAATAATGAAAAAGTAGTCATCAAGATCCTGCCGGATATGTATGATATTCTCTCAGGATCGGTGAAACTCAACAACATTTTCGGGGCATTGCTCATGGAAGTCAACGCAGAAGTAATGCCTTCGTGGCAACGCTTTCTGAAACGATTCATGGATTTCACCCTTTCGCTCGTTGCCATTGTTTTGCTCATTCCGATTTATATTGGATTGGCAATTGCGGTAAAACTTTCCTCGAAAGGCCCTGTGTTATTCTTCCAGGAACGGATCGGAATTCACGGAAAAGGATTTAAGATCGTTAAATTCCGTACGATGTATGTTGGAGCGGAAAAATCAGGTCCGCAACTTTCAAGTTCACATGATCCGCGGATTACACAAATGGGAAAATTCATGCGAAAAACCCGTCTGGATGAGCTTCCGCAGTTCTTTAACGTGCTAATCGGTGATATGTCGCTGGTTGGCCCGCGTCCGGAACGACAATTTTATATTGATCAGATCGTAGAACGTGAACCGCAGTTTTTGGACCTTACGCGTGTGAGACCGGGGATTACTTCATGGGGACAAGTAAAATACGGTTATGCCGAAAATGTGGACCAAATGATCCAGCGTATGAAATACGACTTGCTCTATCTCCGCAACAGATCGATTGCACTCGACCTCAAAATCATGATGTATACCATTCTAATTGTCATCAAAGCGAAAGGAAAATAACGGTAAAATCAATCAAAAACCTTGTTTACTAGCGAAACAGGTACAATCACACTTTCATTCACCGAAAAAAAAGATCCCAGCCAACCAAATACTTTTTACAGCGTTTATTAGAATAGCAGATTAGCGGTTATTCATTGGGTAATCGTCTTCGCTTTTGAAATCTGCAATAACCTGTTAAAAACATAAAATCACGTCCATATGTCCGGATTCAAACTACTTGCAGCAGCATTACTCCTCTCCAATGTCTTGTTCTCCCAAGATCTTGTTCGTTTCTACGAAAACGGAAAAGTAGGATATAAAACAGCCGGTAGCGCAGTTATTGTAGCGCCAATCTACGACGCCGGAAGCGACTTTTTTGAAGGATACGCCCTGGTACTTCAGCAAAACAAAAGAGGATTCATTGATGAAACAGGAAAAATTGTCATTCCCATTCGTTATGACGACGCCGGTGTTTTCAAAAACGGTTTGGCAAAAGTAGCCGAAAGCAATAAATACGGTTACATCAATACCAAAGGTGAAACAGTTATTGAATGCCAGTACAGCCAGGCTGATGATTTCTCGGAAGGAATAGCCCGCGTGCAGATGAACGGCCTTTGGGGTTGCATCGACATTACCGGCAAAAACCTCGTTCCAATGACTTACGAATGGCTACTTCCTGCAAGTGAGGGCCTGATTGCAGCCAAGAAAAACGGAAAATGGGGGTTTATAAATACCTCAAATGAGGTGATTATTCCTTTTCAATATGACAATGCATTATCCTTTAGCAATGGAAAAGCCATAGTGACCGAAGGCAAAGAAAGATGGTTCATCAATTCGGCTAACAAAAAACTTGAGCGGATGAAAACGCACAAAGAGATTGAACATGAATTTGAAGAAAAACGTGAACGTCTCAAAGAAAAGCAAGAAGAAGAAAAAGAGCACTCGAAATAAATTAACCATTTCTAAATCATTATCACGTGAATTATTATTCGTTTTTAATCGCCCTTCTGTTTTGCTTTACGGCAAACGCCCAGACTCCCGGAGAATGGACCTGGATGACAGGTTCTGATGTTGCCAGCGGGCCTGTGTTTGGAGTTCAGGGCGTTCCTGCAAATGGTAACACTCCCGGAAATTCCTACGAAGCGCGGCCCTGGGTTGACCAGCAAGGTAATTTTTGGCTGTACGGCGGACTTGACCTGTTCAATTTCCTTAATTACAATGATCTTTGGCGTTACAATCCAACAACCAATCAATGGACCTGGATGAAAGGTAACGGATTGGTTGCTCAAATAGCTGTTTTGGGTGTGCAGGGTGTTGCTGCTCCGGCCAATAATCCGGGGGCTTGTTATCTCGGAAACAGTGCTTCATGGGTTGATTTATCTGGAAACCTTTGGTTGTTGGAAGCAAACGAAAGTTCTTCTTTTTGTATCATGTGGAGATATTCAATTGCTACCAATCAATGGACATGGGTACATGGAAATATTCCTCCTAATTATGGAACTCAAGGTGTAAGTTCACCACTCAACAATCCGCAATCTTTTTACGAAGCACCAATCTCCTGGGTTGATGCAGATGGTGATTTATGGCTTCACGACGGTTACAATGGTGGTGTGATGTGGGAATATGACATTGCAACCAATCAATGGACCTGGATGAATGGAACGCCAAACGACGTGTCATTGGGAATTTTCTCACCGGCGAGCTACGGTCCGCAGGGTGTTTTTAATGCTACCAATCAACCGGGATCTTCCTGGATTTATGCCGACTGGAAATCGTTAGACGGTACTTTTTATATGTTCGGACCGAATGATTTTTCCATTGGTAACCAAACGAGCGTTATGTGGCAATTTGATCCGTTGATCAATCAATGGGCTTGGGTTGGCGGCAGTATTATTCCTAATCAAACGAGCTCTTTTGGCGCCCCATGTACCTTTTCTCCTTCAAATATCCCGTCAACCAACCTGGAATTTACAGCAACCTGGACCGACCTTTGCGGTAAATTCTGGGGGTACAATGAAAGTGAGGGATATTTGTGGTGTTACGATCCCGACATTGATCAATTTGCCCTCATAGAAGGTGATTTGGTCACAAGTGATGCTGTGCTTGGTACAATAGGCGTTTCTTCACCTGCAAATCATCCGGGACAAACTTATGGCCCGCCGTCATGGACTGATTTGGACGGAAATATGTGGAAATTGGGTACAACCGTTGCAGGTGTCGGAAATAGTGCACTGATGCGGTATGCCATCGATCCGACTTGCGTTCCATCTTCAGGAAATATGAACGTTACAGCAAACCCGCTTTCGGGTTGTACGGCACTGAATGTTGCGTTTACTCCATCAGTTGTATCGGGTGCTATCGATTACGAATGGGATTTTGGTGTTTCGGGTATTACAACCGATACCAGTTCACTTGCCAATCCTTCATTTACGTATACATCGGCGGGAACCTACACCGCGCAATTGATTGTTTCAGGAAACATCGGCTGCGGTGCAACAAACGACACGGTTACGGTCAATATTACAGTTACCGATCCGCCAACAGTTACGGTCAACGATGCCACTATTTGTGCAGGATCTGCGGTTGCATTAACAGCAAACGGTGCCACAACTTATTCATGGACACCAGCTGGAGGATTAAATACAACAGTGGGCCCGACCGTGCAAGCTTCGCCGGCTGTTACCACAACTTATATTGTAACGGGAACCTCAGCCGGTTGCTCTTCAACGGACACAGCAGTTGTAACGGTGAATGCGCTTCCAACGATTACGGTAAACTCTCCGACAATTTGTCCGGAGGGAAGTGCTACACTCACAGCCAACGGCGGAGATACTTATTCCTGGACCCCGGCAGCCACCTTAAGCGCTTCAACAGGTTCGCCTGTTACGGCTACCCCTTCTGTTAACACTGTTTATACGGTAACCGGAACGGATACCAGCACGCTTTGTTCCAATACGGCACAGGCAACTGTTACGGTCGAAATTCCGCAAATCACAGTAAATTCCGACACCAATTGTCTTGGAGATCCGGCTGATGTTTCAACGCTTACGGCAACTGGTGCTTCAACTTACGTTTGGTCACCGTCCACAGGTTTAAGCACTACTACCGGAGCTACAGTTACTGCCTCGCCAACACAAACAACTGTTTATACGGTGATAGGAACTACTGCAGGCGGCTGTTTGGATACAACAACGGCTACGGTAACAGCAATTCCTGACTTTACGCTTACGGTGAATTCAGACAGCATTTGTACGGGCCAATCGGTACTGCTCACGGCAAACGGTGCCACAACTTACAGCTGGTCTCCGGCAACAGGATTAAGCGCCACGACCGGAACAGAAGTGGTCGCAAGCCCTACCACAACAACGGTTTATACTGTTACAGGAACTACCGCAGGATGTTCGGAAACAACCATTTCAACTGTTACTGTTTTTCCACAGCCAACAGCATCTATTTTCGCTAGTCCGAATCCAACGAGCACCGTTGAATCGACAGTCAATATCCAAACAAGCAGCAATAACAATAGTAATTCCACTAACTGGTACCTGGATGATTCATTGATTTCACAATTGAATTCATTTGCTTACACCTTCCCAAGCGAACCGGGAAGTTATGTGGTACAATTGATTGTTACCAACGCCTTGGGTTGCTCCGATACCGGATATGTTACGATTGTGGTTCAGGAAGATATTATTTTCTATGTTCCCAATTCGTTTACGCCCAACGATGATGATTTCAATGGTGTATTCATTCCGATCATCACCTCCGGGATCGATACCAAGGATTATGCGTTCTCTATCTTTAACCGCTGGGGTGAACTGGTCTTTGAAGCAAAGGAAATTAGTGAAGGATGGGATGGTACTTATAAAGGCGTAAGATGCCAGGACGGCACGTATACCTGGAGTTTGAAATTCAAATCGAAATACAACGACGGCGTTTTTGAACATAACGGCCATGTAACATTGGTTCGCTAATCGGTTCGAGAGCGTACCAGGATATTCTTAAAGAAGCAAGTAACTGATTGTATCAAAATTAGTAACTTGCTTCTTTTTTCATGATGCACTATTTCTCTTTGGTATTGGCAGTTTGCTGCTCGTTTTTCACCACTGGCATTTACAGTCAGTCACTGGTACAAATCAGCGGACAGCTTGAGGACATTCATTCCGAACCAATCATGCTGGCTTATTACCTGGGTGATAAACAATACATAGAAGATACGGTTGAGATAGATGCCAACGGGAAATTTATATTCACCTATCCCGAATTACTGGAACAGGGTGTCTATCTATTTTATTTTCCGGGCAACAGTCGTTATGTAGAATTTATCCTCGGTGACGATCAGCAATTCAGCGTTAAAGGAAAACTTTCCGATTTCACAAAAACGGCGAAATTCAGCGGGTCAACTGACAATACGCTTTTCTATGGCTATCTGAATAAACTGGAGACGTTTAAAGAAAAGGACGAAAAATGGTCTGCTGTAAAATCGCGCCATACATTGAATGGAAATGCCGATTCGCTAAAAGTAGCCGACGAAATGATCCAACAAAACGGCGATGCTTACAAAGTCTACAAAAAACAGTTCCTTGAAAAAAACGCCAACTCTTTTCTTGAGAAACTTCTGCGTTTTAATGAGCGGCCCGATGTGCCTGAAACACTTACTCAGGAGGAAAAGTATTACTATTACAAAAATCATATTTTCGATAACCTTGACTGGTCATTTGACGGTGTGCTCAGAAGCCCCAACTACGAATCATTACTCACCGAATTCATCGACAAATTAACACCCCAAACTCCTGATTCTATTATTATTGCCTGCGATCTTATTCTTCAAAAAACCAAGGAAAACGACGACCTTTTTAAGTACACGCTCATTCAGTTAACGAATAAATATGCCCGCAGCACTACTATTTGCTTTGATGCAATTTATGTGCATCTGGTCGAGAATTATTACTTGAAAGGGCAAGCTTTCTGGTTGAATGGAACGGATGAAGAAAGCAAAGTCCAGCTAAAGAAAATGAAAGAAAATGCCGAACGTTTAAAACCGGTACTTTGCGGAAATTATGCCTATAATTTTACACTGGCGGATGAAAAAGGTAAGAAGCATGAACTGCGTAAAATTAGCGGCGAACGGACTATTCTGTTGTTTTGGGCTTCGGATTGTCACAGGTGTGAGGCTTTTATGAAAGAGCTGGCAGCTATCACCGATTTGTGTGAGAAAAAAGGAGTAACGATTGTGAGTGTTGATAATGGTGCCGATGGGAAATTATGGCGGGAAAAATTGGAGAAATATCCGGTGAAAAACATGCTTGCCCTCACTTCATCAGGTTCAGAAGAACAGACTTTGCTGATCGAGCAATTCGATTTATACTCCACTCCTCTCGCCTTCTTTCTAGACAAAGACAAAAAAATCCTCTACAAAAAACTGGATGTGGAGCAGATTAAAAATATCGTGGAACGACTTCCAGATGTATCTGAATAATCACTAATCAGAACTCTTACTTTCCCCTTGGCACGCCTGTAGTTCAATTGACGGCCTTCTCGAACACCGCAATGGCTTCAATATGACTAGTGTGTGGGAATTGATCTACCAGTGATAGTTTTTTCATTATGTATCCTTCCTTCGCCATACTGTCGGCATCACGGGCTTGTGTAGCTGGATTACAGGAAATGTAAACAATGCGTTCAGCCCCCAGCGCCATTACTTTTAAAAGTGTTTTAGGAGCTATTCCGGCGCGTGGCGGATCTAAAACAATGGTATCGATCCTGTTTTGGTATTCCGGATGGAATGACAGGAATTTCCCAACATCGGCGGCAAAGAAATGTAAGTGTGACAGTCCGTTGAGCTGCGCGTTGCGTTTGGCATCTTCAATGGCTTCTTCCACTATATCAACGCCAACAATTTCCCCCACATTTACACGTTGAGCGATCAATTGTCCGATGGTTCCGGTTCCGCAAAACAAATCCATGATCACACCACCTTCTTTGGCTGTTTCGCACACATAATCGATGGCCTTGGTATAAAGTCGTTCAGCGCTTTTCGGATTGGTTTGAAAGAAGCTTTCCATGCTGATCTCAAATGAAAGTCCGAGCATTTTTTCAACTACAACCGCATTTCCGACGAGCAATTTACTGCTTCCGTTTTCAATTTTGGCACGATCAGCAATATTGTCGTTTACCGTATGCCAAACACCTGCGAGCCGTTTTCCTAATCGTTCCTGTAAAAAAGCAACCACTTTTGCTGTGTCGAATTTTTTCAGGCCGTTGGAACTCGTTACAAAATGAATGAGCAACTGGTCCTGCTCAAATGATTTACGCACGACGATGTGACGAAAAAAACCTTCTTTTTTGGGAGGATGCCAGGCCGGAAGTCCGCTCGATTTTAGCAATTCACGCAGTTCGATAAGAATGGTTTCCCATTGTTCGTCAAACAAACCGCTTGGTTTATTGAGGTTTTCTACTTTCCACCACGTTCCTCTTCGCTTGAATCCCAATGCAAATGCATCATCGATTTCTTCTCCCGTTTCAGGTACGTGTTCGATGCAGGAAAAGCTGTATTCCATTTTATTTCGGTAGAAAAACTGTTGAGGTGAAGCGATAAAACTATCAAACAGGGTTTCAACGTTTTTTACATTCCCGATTCTTCGATAGACTTCGAGTGTGGTTTTTTGCTTGTATTCCTGCTGTAGTTCTGTGGGTACAAAAATATAGGGAGCACCTGAAATTTCCTGGTAGGGCAATTCGATTTCCTGCGGAGAGCGTTTTAAGACTTCGAGTAATTTACACTCACCGTGACGTTTCCGTTTTTTATCGACTCTTGCCCGTACAAACTGACCCGGAAAGGTATTTTCGATGAACAACACAAATTCACCTTCATCGCTGCGTAAACGCGCAATTCCCTGGCCGCCAAATGCTAAATCTTCAACCTCTATTTCAATGATTTCACCTCTATTTACCACGCCATTTATTTGAGGGTGTAAAGATAATGGAATGTTGGGGAATGTGGTGAATTATGCGTCGGATTGGTGGTTTTGCTAGAGTTCTGAAATTAAATTCGGGAATATTCGAATTCGGGAATTTGAGTGTTCGCAATATTACGAACGCTTTTTAGTAAAACTAAAATCAGAGAAATCATTCGCCATTTTGAATGGTTGTTACTAATGTGCGAAATTGTTTTTTCTAATCGTTTGATCTTTTCCTATCGGCAGTCCGAAATTCCGCAACAATCGGACAAAAAAAAACAATCAACTAAGGAATACACCGGGAAAACATAGCAATACACTAACAATCAATGATATAACCAAACAAAGGCCAGCAAAAAATAATTTACATTTTATGTTTACCGATCAGGCTACATATTGGTTTGTAAAGACTTAATGAGTTGATAAAGAAGGCTTCAGAACACTGACAATCAATTGCTTTAGTTTTGCTATAAGTTTCATGAAACCCAGTTATTCACTTTTAAAAAACACAATTATGATTACTCAAAAAAACCTTTTTATGAGCTTTTCCGGCATGTGCATTGCACTTTTTATGGGAGAAACGGCAAACGCTCAATTTATCGAAACTATGGGTACAGCAGGAAGCGGTACTGAAACCATTGCAGTTCATGAAACCAATAACCGGTTTGATCAGATTGCACACACGTATAGCGGTACTGCCGACATGCGTACGACTACACCATCCACAGGTTATCCTGGTGCTTCGGGTTCTTTTAACACACTTATTCAGGCTCAGGAAACGTTTGTTGCCCAAGACATCAATGCTTCGATGTGCGGAGTTTCCGATTCTATTTCATTTGGTGTTTTCAAATCTACGAACGCTTCTACTGGTGTTGACTTTTTGGTGTTGGAATATAGTATCAATGCCGGTTCTTCGTGGGTAAACATTCCTTTTACGGCATTGCCTACAGGTTCGGGAACATCGCATTGGTATCAGCGAAAAGTTCTGTTACCGGCAGCTGCCCACATTTCTACTCTCTGGCTGCGTTTCAGAAGCACGCTTACCGGTAGTTCTTCCGCTAATCCGCAATTCAGAGTTGATGATTTGACATTTACCTGCGGAACTACATCAGGTGAAAATTGTTCAAATCTGACTTCATTGGTTGAAGCCGAAAGTGCAACTACATATTGTGCTCAAATCGGAACAAACGCGCTTTATGCTTCTACCAACATGACAGCTCCACTCTACCAATGGTATAATCAAAATGGAATTTTGACAGGTGAAACGGGTGACTTCCTAACACTAAGTACTTCAGGAACTTATTATGCCGTAATCAGTAACGATGAAGGTTGTGTTCTAACAACTGAAAAAACCTACATTTTGGTTTATCCGCAGCCTGAATTCTGTGCAGTAAGTCTCGAAGGATGTGAAGGTGATACGGTTGAGGCTTGTGCTTCATTGGCTGCAAGCAATTTGCTTATTTCCGAATATCTTGAAGGTACGGGCAATAACAAATACCTGGAATTGTTTAACGCTACTTGCGACACCGTTGATTTGGCGGATTATGTCCTAAAAGCCTATCACAACGGTGTAAATGTGCCAACGTATACTATTTCTTTAACAGGAACATTGGCTCCGAATACTGCGTATGTCATTGCTAATACAAATGCAACTATCTGGTCGGGAACACCTGATTTGATCATCAACAACCTGGCTTTTAACGGAAATGATGCACTTGAACTTTACAATACGGTAACGTTGACAACAGCTGATATCTTTGGTTCCATCGGTTATGATCCGGGAGCTTCATGGAGAGATATTACTGTTGGAAGTCCAACACTTGGCTGGTCGACTGAAAACAAAACGCTGGTACGCAAATCTTGTGTATACTCCGGTATTGACACACGCACCGATTTAGGAGGAATCAGCGGGTTCAAAACTCTTACTACAGAATGGGATACGTTAACGGTTAATACTGTTAGTGGATTAGGTTCACACGTGTTCGGTCCTTCTTCATACAGTTTCTCAGTAGCATCAGGAAGCGCTTCGATTGTTTCATCTGCAGGAAAATGCATGCAGGTTGTGATTGGCGCTGGTGTATCTTCTATTGCTGTTGATGCTTCTTTCTGCACATTTAATGATTGCGAAGAAATCAACAATCTGATCACGGTAACCGATACTTGTCACAAATCTCGTGGCGCTATTGCACCGGTTGAAGGATCGTTGCCATCATCAATAGTATTTCCGAATCCTTTCACAGAAACGCTGAGTGTAAATTACACTGTTGAAAAAGAAGGATTGGTGACATTCACTATTTTCAATCTTGCAGGTGAGCAGGTATTCAGCCAAACTGTTGCAGCCGAAAAAGGAAACCAGGAAACGGAATTGAACCTGGCAAGTTTGTCGGCCGGAACGTATGTTTGCCATATTCAATCTGCCGATAAGTCGGAGGAAATTAGAATCGTGAAATCCAAGTAACGATCAGTTGATCTAACAAATTATCACAAGAAATGGGAGTTGTATTTCGATACGGCTCCTTTTTCGTTTCTAAGGAATGTGAGCATTCGCTTTTTTTGCCGGCAAAAGTATTGAATTGGGGGAGAATCCTGATAAAATTTGAGTTTCAAGATCGAGGGTAAGTTCCCAATCTTACGAACACGAACGCAAGTTCGGTATATTGGGAACGCGTTCGTAATATACCGAACTTGTCTACAAAATCAACAATTTCATTTTCAATGAATTACATAAATCTCAATCCAAGATAAGCTCAATCTGATCAATTGGTTTTTGTCTGCGCAACCCCAGGTGATTTATCCAATAGTATAATTGGGTTCCCTGTAAAGAATTACGAGATCACCGTTTCCTGGTCAATAATATCCTGGATGGATTTATTTTCAAGGATTCGCAAGGTTTCATTGCGCACGTCGATCATAACTTTGTTGAGGCCACAGAGTGTTTCACTGGTGCATTCATCGCAGGGCTGGTAATAATTGAGACTCACACACGGCAGTAAGGCGATTGGGCCGTTGAAGAGCCGAATGATTGTTGAAATGGTAATGTTTTTTGGTTCATGGCGCAGAAAATAGCCACCGCCTTTTCCCATTTTGGAAGCAAGAATGCCTTGTTTTTTCAGGTCAAGTAAGATGGATTCCAAAAATTTGCGCGGAATATGGGCCTGTTCGGAAATCTCGACAATCAATGTAGGATTATCACTACCTTTTTTAGCAAGGTAAGTGAGTGCGTGGAGAGCATACTTGGTTTTCTTGGAGAGCATAGAAACAGTTCAGTAGCCTAAATATACGTCTTATTCAACCACTTAAGTTATCCAAAAGTTCATTTGAAGGCCTATTATTGAAACCTTAAATCATTCCGCGAATTACGCCTTTGTCAGCTGCCTGGATAAACCCGATAATTTCTTCACGAATCGGTGATGCCGGCATGGTATCCAATACACCTTCAATTCCTTTTGAGATCACGTTGTTCTGAACGTAAATGATACGGTAGATATCTTCAATTTCCCGTACTTGCTCGTCTGTGAAACCGCGTCTTCTCAAGCCAACCGAATTGACACCGGCAAACGTAATTGGTTCGCGCGCTGCCTTTACATATGGAGGAACACTTTTACGAATGAGTGTAGCACCGGCAACAAAAGTATGAGCGCCAATGTGCATGAATTGCTGAGCAGCAACCATTCCTTCCAGAATGGCATAATCATCAATTGTCACATGACCGGAAAGGCCCGTGTAACCTGCAAGAATGACATTATTACCAATATGACAATCGTGCGCAATGTGCACATAGGTCATGAGTAAACAGTTATTACCGATTTTGGTAACCCAACGGTCTTTGGTCGCGCGGTGGATGGTTACACCTTCACGGATTACAGTATTGTTCCCGATTTCCACGGTGGTTTCTTCACCTGCGAATTTCAAATCCTGCGGAACAACTCCGATGCATGCTCCCGGAAAAATTTCACAATCGGTCCCGATACGTGTACCCGGATAAATGGTAACATTGGGATGTATTTTCGTACGGGCACCAATAATTACATCTTCGTAGATCGTTGTGAATCCTTCTACCGAAACACCCTCACCAAGCTGAGCTTTCGGGGAGATATTTGCCAGGTTACTTATCATTTATTCTTTGTCTTTAATCACTTGTGCCAACATTTCCGCTTCCATAACCGGTTTGCCGTTTACGTAAGCAACACCTCCCATGTGAACAAGTCCACGTCGCATAGGTGACAATAATTTCAATTCAAACACGACCGTATCGCCAGGCAATACTTTTTGCTTGAATTTCACATTGTCGATTTTCATGAAGTAAGTCGAATACAAATGCGGGTCTTCTACTTTACTCAGTGAAAAGATTCCACCGACCTGAGCCATTGCTTCAATTTGAAGTACTCCGGGGAAAACCGGATTTCCAGGGAAATGTCCTGTAAATATAGGTTCATTCATGGTAATGTTTTTCACCCCGACAATAGTATCGTCTGTAATGTACATTACTTTATCAACCAACAGGAACGGGTAACGGTGAGGAAGCATGCGCTCGATATCGTTGATATTGTAGAGCGGATCTGCCGTTACATCAAACGTTCTTGCTGCTTTTTCCTGTTTCTTGATTTGTTCTTTTAGCACTTTTGCGAAACGTACGTTGCCGGAATGTCCCGGACGAGCTCCCAAAATATGTGCTTTGATCGGTTTACCCACAAGGGCTAAATCACCAACGATATCCAATAGTTTATGACGGGCGGGTTCGTTTTCAAACTGCAGTTTAAGACTGTTCAGCACACCGATTCCGTCGTAATTAACGGTTAAATTTTCTTTACCGAGCAATTTCGCAAGGCGGTTGAGTTCTTCCTGGCTCACGTCGTTGCGTTCCACCAAAACAATCGCATTGTCCAAATCACCACCTTTAATCAGGTTGTTTTTTGCGAGGAATTCCAATTCGCCAAGGAAACAGAATGTACGGCAGGGTGAAATTTCTTTCTCAAATGCATCGATGTTGTAGATGGCTGCATGTTGCGTGCCCAATGCCGGTGAGTTGTAATCGACCATTACGGTAATGCGGTAACCATTATCAGGAACGGCCAAAAACTCGATTCCTTTTTCGGTATCTTCCCACTTTACGTTTTCATCGAGGACAAAATATTCTCTCTCTGCTTCCTGTTCCTGGTAACCGACACGAATGATTTCTTTTACGAAGGGAAGCGAGCTACCATCCATAATCGGAATTTCAGGGCCATCAATTTTAATGAGTGCGTTATCGACTTCCATACCGTAAAGCGCCGCCAAAACGTGCTCTGTGGTATAGACGCGGGCCCCCTGAGATTCCAAGGTTGTTCCGCGATCAGTTGCAACTACCAAATCGGCATCGGCTTTGATGATCGGTTGATTTTCCAAATCTATACGCTGGAATTTGTAACCGTGATTATCCGGTGCCGGACAGACTTCCATTGTTACAGGCTCTCCGGTGTGGAGTCCAACTCCTTTAAAAACAATGGCTTCCTTTAAGGTTCGTTGCTTTTCTGACATATTATTCAGCTGATTTTGATAATGTTTTAATTTTTTGTTCGAGTTCGTTGATCTTTTGCAATAAGAATGGCAGTTTTCTGAACCCAAAATAGGATTTTTTAAAGTCTTCGATTGGAATGCCTGGCGATCCCATGAGTGTTTCCGCTTTTTTCACAGAACTCGGAATACCTGACTGAGCTACAATTTTGGTTCCATCGGCGATGTATAAATGTCCGCTGATACCGGCCTGACCACCAACCATGACATGCTTACCGATTTTCGCTGAACCAGCAACCCCAACTTGGGCTGCAAGAGCGGAATGATCACCAATTTCCACATTGTGGGCCAAATGAACCAGGTTGTCTACTTTGACGCCTTTACGCAAAATCGTAGAACCAAGCGTTGCACAATCAACGGTTGAGTTGGCACCAATTTCAACATCGTCTTCCAAAATCACGTTCCCGATTTGCGGAACACGTGAAAAAACGCCCTTTTCATCGGGTGCGTAACCAAATCCGTCGCTACCGATCACTACGCCTGCATGCAAGATGCAACGCGCTCCGATCACACAATCAGCATAAATGCGTACTCCGGGATGAAGGATCGTATCGTCACCGATCGTTACTCCGTCACCCACGTACACATTCGGGTATATTTTTACGTTATTTCCAATTTTAGCTCCGTCTGAGATGTAAGCAAATGCTCCGAGGTAAATTCCTTCACCAACCTGGGCACTTTCACTGATAAACGAAGGCTGTTCGATCTTCGCTTGTTTCTGGCGCATCTGGCTGTATACATCCAGCAATTTCGCAAAACAGGCGTAGGCATCTTCCACTTTTACAAGCGTCAATGTTTCGGGCAACGGTTTCAGCGGTTCAAACGTGGCATTGACAATACAAATAGATGCACCTGTACTGTAGATATAATCTTCGTATTTAGGATTCGAAAGAAAGGAAAGTGTGCCAATTGTACCTTCCTCAATTTTAGCCAATCCCGACACGGTTACGTCCGGGTTTCCAACAACCTCACCGTGGAGGATTGCTGCTATTTGCTGTGCTGAGAATTCCATCGAACAAATGTAATAAAAAGACAAATGACACTATTCTGCATTTTCATGAATTATTAACACGAAATTGGTTAATTCGCAAATAAATCGACTCTCAGGCACCAATCGACCAAGATGCACTTAATATTCGGTGCAATCGAGGGTATCTTTCAGTAAAAATTCGGTGAACTGAATGTGGTCCTGATACCAGTATGTTTCGGCCGCTACTTCCACTCCTTTTTTGGTAGTAAACAGGATGTATTGTTTGGGTTGTGGCTGCGATTTCAGTTTCGATTTCGAAAAGTCGATTTTACCCGTTTTTTTCATGCGGTTCACGATCTCTCTCGGGGAAATAAGCCCCAGTTTATCCTGCTGACAGGTCAATCGTTTGTTGGAATCGAGGTAAACGATGCTTTCCACGTTTGGAAAATGGAGCATTGTGCCCATACCTTCAGTGGTGTTTTTAACGCTGAAAATCGAACCTTTCGGCCATTTCACTTCAGCAATGTATGCATCGGCGGGAATGGTAAACCAGAGTTCGATGTCTTTTCCGTTGATTTCTTTCGTCACGCTGTATACCTGCGGATTCCCGTCTTTCTTACTTTTCCCGAAATCAACATCGCCGTCGTTTAAGAAAGCGACTACTTCGTCTTCGGTAAGTCCTTTTGAACGAAACAATTGCTGATCTTTATCACTGGTAACCAGTACACGGCCCAGAATGGTGTTTTTCACCCGGTTTGACGGCAACCAGGTACAGCCGCGGTTTTGAAAAAAGAAAAATACAAAGATGATTCCGATCCCAAAACCAAATCCGTAAAATTTCAACCTTCTTAAAAAGTTTTTCATTGGATGCTTAATTAGTGCTTTCCGTCGATCTCATTCAGACCGCTGAAAAAGCAGTCGCGAAGTTACTCTCTAAAATCTGATCTGCAACAAAAAAGGCCTGTTAAAAACAAGCCTTTTCAATTCATTGTGTTGTTGCTGATTATAAAAGAGCATCTAATTTTGCCGTAAGTTGTGTTTTCGGAACTGCACCAACTGATTTGTCTGCAATTTCACCTCCTTTTATGAATAAAATTGTAGGAATATTGCGGATACCGAATTTAGCGGATACTTGAGGGTTCAAGTCAACATTTACTTTTCCGATTACTGCTCGTCCTTCGTACTCAGTTGTCATTTCTTCAACAATTGGTCCGATCATTCGACAAGGGCCACACCATTCTGCCCAAAAGTCTACTAATACTGGTTTGTCTGATTTTAATACAACTTCTTCAAAGTTTGCATCTGTGATTTCTAATGCCATAATATGATAGTTTAATTGCGATCGATCGCCGGGTTAAAATTACTATTTCGTTTATTAGTTAGCAACTACTTTGCCACTCATTTTACACTGTCATCTTGTCATGCTGAATGAACATTCGTTTCATTGTTTTTTGGTTTTCGCTTTCCAAACAATAAAAGTAAATGCCATTGGTCAGTGATTCGGTATTGAAACGCAAAATGTGTCCACCGCTTTGATAATCCTGATCTGTAACGGTTTGCATCGGTTTCATCTGTTGATCAAGGATAGTAAACAAGATGTGTTTGGGTTGATTGATAGTGAAATAAAATTCGATTTCGCCGGTTACTTTTTGTTTTTCCAATCCGAAAAGTACGGCGTAATCTTCTTTCACAACAGCTCCTTTCCCGAGACGTTTCAAGAGTTCTCTATAAGCAATATACAATACCAAAACGCCCATTAACGTGAAGAGTACCGCCAATGCAGTTGCTTCAAACGAACGATCACGTACCACAAACCGAAACAGGTAATAGGCGACCGACATTACCACTAAACTGATCAACACCAGGATAACACTCGTTTTCTTTTTCATAAGGCAATCAATCCTTTAATTTCCGCAGCGCGGGTGTATACTTCGATGATGGAATCCACATCAACCATTACTTCTTTTGCACTCACACTAATGTATTTTCCGGTTTTGGATTCATGCAGCGCAATTTCGGCCACTTCGCCAAAAAGCGACATCACTTTTGCAAGCAAATCAGATTCATTAGGTACAATAAATTTGAAGAGGTACACATTCGGCCATTCTTGTAATGCTAACTGTTCTCTTAACTTCTCGAAGGGATCACTCACGGATACAAATAATTTTGGAGCAAAGATAACCGCTTTAACGCGAGGAGCAATTCATTGGGCAAGTTGTTTTTATACATGTATAGCAATTCCAGCGTTGTAATGCCTTTCTCCGTTTGTTCTTTCAGTTGCTGCTGCATGAGCATTACATCTGGTTCCGTGCCGATTACAACTGGATCAGCTGACCAGTCTTCCAGGTTTTCGAACTGTTTAATGAATCCGCGTTCCAATTCAATCAAACCGTTTACACAACCAATGACAGTTTGAGCATCTAATGCTCCGGAAATTGTTTGTTTGAGTTGGTTTCTGCGAGCATGGTATTCTGAGAAAGATTCCATGAAGTTGACCGGAAAATCAACTGAAACCACTGGAATTGGACTCAACGATGGATTCCCTCCAAGTGCTTCGTAGGCAGTTTGCAATTGAGCCAGGCGTTTAAGTTTCCCTTCAGCGGTTTTAAAAAGAACCGGTTTGGTAAGAAAATGCTGCTTAAGTTCGAATAACTGCGTTTCGTAAGCGTCATCCGCCTCTTCGACCGTGTCAACCGACAAATAAACGAGCGCTTCGCGGGCTGTCATTTCACTATTCGGCCTCACCTTTGTTTTTCCGCATCCGGATATTCAGGAACTCAACAAAGAGCGCATAAACCATTGCGAAATAAATATATCCTTTCGGGATGTGTTGACCGAATGATTCGGCGATTAACAACACACCGATAGTTACTAAAAATCCAAGGGAAATCATCTTAATGGTTGGTCGGGAATTGATGAAGTCTGAAATCGGTTTCGCAAACAAAAGCATGATAATCATAGAGATGATCACAGCAGCAAAAATAATGATCAGCGGATCGCCGTGCGTTTCATGTCGAATATCATTGGTCATCCCAATGGCTGAGATTACCGAATCAAAACTAAAGATGAAGTCAATCATAACGATCTGCATCACTACAGCGCTCAATCTCACTTTCTTGGTTTTTTTACCTCCTTCTTCTACTCCCTTTACGCTGGCGTGCATTTCAGTTACTGATTTATAAATCAAGAACAATCCACCAACAAGGAGCACCAAACTGTGTCCGGTAATCATTTCAGTGGTATAAGGGAAGTATTTGAAACTATCAAACAGGGGCTCGGTATCTAACTTCATGATCCAAGACACAATGCTTAAAAGCAAGATTCGGATGATAAGCGCTAGACTTAATCCAAGAATACGGGCTTTGCGCTGGTCTTCTTTCACCAGTTTATCGGTAATGATCGAAATAAAGATGATGTTATCTATACCAAGAACGATCTCAAGAAGCGTTAATACAGTAAGGTAGAAAATGCCGACTCCAGTCAGTAAAATTGAAAAATCCACGATTCAGTTTTGTGCAAATTTACTCAGTGTTTTCGATAAATCTGTTATTAATTGATGATTTCGTGATGAAAGGCCGAAATAAATGAATTTAGATTTGTTTTAGATAAAATGTGGTTGTACATTAGTGCCATTGAACCTATGCCTGTGTTTTACTACACAGCATTCAAACCAATCGGAGAGTTCCTGTTATTTTTTAGTAGTAGTTTTTAATAACAGGGCTCTCTTTGTTTTTCTCAAAAATCTTTCAGGAAGTTTAGTTGAATTTGTTCATTGAATGGGAATTCGATTGATTCATTATTTTATTGAAAATGAGAAAACTAAACCCACGTAATATTGCAAATTTACGTGGAAGAATTGGCACGTAAATTTGCAATATTACGTGTCCTTGTCCGAGTCAAAATCAAGCCTTACTTTGTTCGAAATAGTGATTCAAAATTTCGCTGTTATTGATTCCCGACGTTTGAATTTCCATCAACTTCGGCATTCCGTTGGTTTCATGCGTGAAAAATGACTGCAGTTGTTGCTCGAATGTTTCTACAGAAGCTGCGGTGTAATATTCCAAGCCGTAAGCTTTGCAAATGTGTTCAGCCGAAAAATCATGCTTCGCCACAAAATAAGTGTCTTTCTGAACAACGGTGTCAGGCCCCGGAATGATGTTAAAAATATCGCCACCACCATTATTCAATACAAAAATGCGCAGGTTGGCTGGCTTGTGATTGCTCCAGAAAGCGTTGGAATCGTAGAAAAACGACATATCGCCGCTGATGAGTACATGCCAGTTTTCGGGTTCCATCAATGCAGCGCCACAGGCCGTTGAAGAACTTCCGTCGATGCCGCTGGTACCGCGATTGCACCAATAACGAACACTTTTGATCGGATCGAATAACAAAGCGTAGCGGATAATGGAACTGTTGCCGATGTGCAATTGTGCATTTTCGGGAACTGTATCCAACATTACTTCCATGGCTTTCAAATCAGAAAAAGGAACGGTTTTCAACACTTCTCCGTGTTTGATTCCTGAAAGTAGATCAAGCTGTTTCCATTGTGTTCCGAAACGCGATGCAGGTAATTCCGATAGGTTATTTTTATGCAATGCAAGCATTACTTCGGCAGGATCAACCGCTGTTGTAAATGCCAATGACTGATAAGTATCCATGAATGGAAAATCATTCCCGACACGAATCGTAATTGCTTCGGCTTTGCGCAAAAAGGTTTTGATGCGTTTGGAAACAATTGCTCCGCCGATCACTACAATTACTTCCGGATAAAAATCCGATGTTTTTTCAGGTGCAATTTGATTCAGCGACCGGTCGATGCAATGAATAAACTGCGAATCGTGCAAGTTGGATGTGTGTTCAACCAAAACGGCTACAGAAGGATCTTTGGCCAGTTCACCCAATTCTTTTTCAAGACGTGGATTTTTCTGCATCTGACCACAAATCACCATGCGTTTTTTCGCCTGATTCCATGTATCTGACAACCATTTTTCTTCAGAAGTTGTCAAATGGAGTTCGCCTTCTGCCAGGTGAATCCACTGATTCATTTTTTCAGGTGAATCCGTGATTTCGTAAAGCGGTTCGGTAAACGGAATATTCAGGTGAACAGGCCCTTTACGTTTTCCGTTGGCGTGTTGAATCGTTTCGCAGCATTGACGTTCAAACATCCAGCGTTGTTGTGGTGTATGAATGGCGTTTAGTTGTGCCTGAGCCAGTACATGTGTCCCGAAAACACCGGTTTGAACGATTGTTTGTCCGTCACCCTGATCTACCCATTCCAATGGACGATCTGCGGTAAGTACAACCAGCGGAATTCCCTGGTAATAAGCTTCGGCAATAGCCGGGAAATAATTCAGCGGAGCTGATCCGGAAGTGCAGGTAATTGCTACCGGTTGATTGAGTTGCTGCGCCATTCCCAACGCATAAAATGCTGCTGAACGTTCATCGGGAATCACGTACGTTACAAAATCAGGATGTTCATCAAAAGCAATGGAAAGGGGTGCGTTGCGCGATCCGGGTGATAAAACGATGTGTGTAATTCCTCCTCTGAGACAGGCATCAACCAGCAATTGCACCTCTAATTTTGCACTTGATTTCATGTTGCTAAAATTACTTATTTTTCACTCGTTTAACAGGTAATTTGAAGGAAATTAAACATCAAAAAAACTTCAGTAATCCCGCAATATTACGGAATGTAAAATATTGAAAAACAATTATTTACACTAATTACAGAATGAGGATTTACACTTTTTCCATACAATTCAGCAGCGTCCTGCTTTTGTTTTCAGTCTCTTCCCATTCCAGGTCAGGGATCGAATCGATGGTATAACCGCCACCCAGGTACAGATATGCCTTTTCCTGCTGTAATTGGGCACAACGAAGGTTCACAAATAATCGGCTTCTTTCTTCGCTGTATAAACCAACAATGCCTGCGTACAAAAACCGATCGTGCATTTCACGCGATGTCAGTAAATCGAGCGAAGCCATGCGTGGTGTACCGCAAACAGCGGGCGTCGGGTGTAAATCCATCGCGATTTGCCAGGCAGATGTATCGCCCATTTCTGCCGTAAAATCGGTTTGTAAATGCTGGACCGGTCCGGCTTTAACCGCTTTTGGGCCATCATTCAGTGTAATGATGCATTGATTTCGCAACAAAGCTTCAGCGATGGCTTGTACCACAAAATCATGTTCTTCGTATTCTTTATTCGTCCATGGTGAAGTATCATTTGCAGAATGTGTTCCCGCCAACGCAATTGTTTTTAGCTGATTTTTTTCTGTATTCACAAGTGTTTCAGGAGTTGCTCCTATCCACGTTCCGAATTGGACGGATGAAATGAGGTAGACAAATGCCTTCGGATAGGTTTGTGCCAATTCGTGGAAAAGTGATTCACCTTTTTCAATGGGAAAGGTAACTGCTTTCACACGTGAATAAACGGCTTTCTTCACTCCCATCACCGGAAACGCATGTAACATAGCTTGTGCTTCGATCTGATAATCGCGCTGAGAAATCACAACTGGCTGATCGGAATGAATATGCCACAACGGTGTTGATTTCTCAAATGAAGGAACGAATTGAAAAATGCGCTGATGCAGAAAATCGGAAACGACAAATCCGGTGGGAACTGTTCCCCGGACAGGTTCAAATTGTCCCTGCTGTTCCACAAAATCAGCTTCGCCGGGTAAGCGGTAATAAATACGGTCCATCAGCTTCGGGGAACGATCATGATGGTCAACCGGCCTGTACAAACGAGTTTTTCGGTAGTTTGATCGTAAATATCTACCTGCCATACGTGCGAGCGTTTGCCGGCATGTACGATTTTACCAATGGCTTTTACGCTTCCTGATTTCACCGATCCCACATGATTGGCATTGATCTCGATTCCGACAGGTGCTTCTTTCGAAAGATCGATCAGCAAAGTCGATCCCATAGAACCAATCGATTCGATCAGGGCCGCGCTTGCTCCGCCATGTAATAATCCCATTGGCTGATGCGTGCGGTGATCTACCGGCATGGTAGCAATGAGGTAATCGTCGCCCAATTCGATGCAACGAATATCAAGCACTTCCATGAGTGTGTTTTTCCGGAAAGCATTGATTTGTTCCAGCGGGACCTGTTGAAGTTTCATGCGTGTTGTTTTACGTAAAATTAAACAACGCGGATGGAAAGACAATTTTTTTGGGATAACGTTTTGGTGTATGATTGCAGCCATGCTGCAATTAGGCTCGGGAAGCGTCCCGAGCCTACACCAAAACTGCCATGATTAATATAACGGCAATTTCCTCCTCCGCCAAACACAAAGAAGGAAATCACCGACCGATTTTGACTTTATCAGCCAATCGGATACTGTTTCGCAATCAGCGGTTTGTAGGTCGTTGTATGATGCTGGTAGGAAGCTTGTCCCGGCCAGTTATTTTGTTCATTTACATAGAAAACCGCTTCCAGCACCTGATCGCCAACCGGTTGTGCGTAGTTGTTCGGATCTGCTTTTGCAAACAAATCATCGAGCACTTCCCTGATTGGATCCAAAATGCTCAATTCGAGTCCGTAATAGGAATAGATTTCCTTAACTGCATCCAGTCCACCGGAAGGGAAACACAATGGAGCAACATCTAACGGATTGTGAATTCTCCATGCAAATTGCGGATTGAAAAGCGAATTAAAGTATTCCGCAAAACCAACATCTCCGGAAGTTAATCCGGCGAATGACCAGCAAGCCATGTTGTGAACAAAACCACCACCGTATAGGTAATTGTTTAAATAAGCAAACATTGGAGGCGTAAGTGTTCCGCCTAAACTGTGTCCGGTTACGTACAAGAATTTCGGTTGAACGGATTGTAAATATTCTGCAGCATTTTTTCCGCTTGAAGTCAATGCCAGAAGTTTGTTTATCCCGTTGTAAGTTGCGTCTGAAATAAGAGCAGTTGACGGAGCTGATGAAACGAGTGAATTAAACGGCATGGTGGTTCCGATTGCAAAATCTTCACGCAGCCACGATTCGATACTCACGGGATTGGTTCCGCGAACTACAACCATGTATTCCTGTGTTGCAGGATTCAATGCAATGTACATCAGGCTGTCAGAAAACCGCCAGTCGATACCATGATAAGACGGCCCCCAAACTACTTCGAGTCCAAGCTCTGCAACGGCTGCATCCAGATCATCAATGCGTTCATAGGAATATTCACACAATTCGATCATTGTGTTGGGGTAATAATTGTAATCGTTGGTTGCTAATACAGTTTTCATTGTACTCAGAGTTAATGGTTTATACTTGAAATCAAAAATACGAGGCAAAACTGGTCCAACATCGGGTAGTTACACCTAAATACTTTGTCACGTAATTTTACCCGTTTCAGGCATAACAAGCCATTCTTGAAATAATATTATCTTCGCTCAACAACAATCCAACGCATGAAGCTACTTACCCAATTACAGTTTTCAATCAACGGCATTTTCGACTTGTATATTACACAGGGCAGACGATTTTACGGTTTTAGTATTTTGTTTGCCATTTTATCAAGCCTTTGGAGTGCTATACTGGGATTGGTTGTCGTATACATTTATTTCATCATCGCCAACATGCTTGATTTAAATTCAATGAATTTCAACAAGCGTTTTTTTGACGGCGACTCAATTATTTATGCGACTGGCGCTGCCGAATTTATCATGATTATCAACATGAGTTTGTATGCCATAGCGTTGAATCGATTCAAAAGAGAGGTCACACAACGCATTTCTTTTGGAACATTTTTTAAATGCATTGATTCTTCTACCTGGGGACTTTACTTTATTTGTACCACTGCCGGTGTTATCATCATGAATCTTCTAACCGATTTCGCAACACCTTCACCAAATTACGCAGGAGGTTCCATGCAGCAATTACGGTCCTTGTATGAAGGGCCATCAGCAACGGATTTGTTCTTTTCATTCTGTGTGTTTATATTACAGTTCACTCCTATTGTGCTCGGTTTTTTCATTCTTTATCGTTCATTGAAAAAAACGGGAATAGAACTTCATCAAAAGGAGATTGCACGAACATTATTAACGGTTGTGATTTTATCCTTTGTCATTTACATTGGTGCCACTTCAATCTCAACTTTTGTAAACAACTATATTGTTCGATTGATTTCTATGCCTTTTCAGGAACCACTTATTCCTGGTATATTAACATTGGTGATTTACGTGTTTCTGATTGGCCTGTTTTATCTTGGACTGGCCGGGTCCTATCTTCTACCCTTTTTTTTTCACGAAAATGATGTTGATCAAAAACGGGATATCATCCTCAACGAACATTCACCCATAGACGAATTGTAATGATTGCAGAAACCGAACGACTGATCCTGCGCGAGCTCACGCCGGACGATGCTCAGTTTGCATTTGATCTGAACAGTAATCCGGAAGTGTTGAAGTATACAGGCGACGAGCCGTTTGATTCCGTTGAACAAGCGCGTGAGTTTTTGGAAAACTATTCCGATTACCAACGTAATGGTTTCGGGCGCTGGGGAGTTGTATTGAAAGAAACTGGGAAATTGATCGGTTGGTGTGGCTTGAAACGCGATCGGGAAACAGGAGAAGTTGACCTCGGTTACCGCTTTTTCCAGGAAAACTGGAATAGAGGGTTCGCTACGGAAGCGTCAGTGGCTTGCCTTGAAATTGGAAAAGCAACATTTAACCTGGAACGCATTGTTGCTCGGGCCCAAAAGGAAAATCCAGCCTCGTATAAAGTGATGGAAAAACTGGGGTTTACTTTTGAAAAAGAATATTCCGAAGACGATGAGACGTGGGTGCTTTACACGATTTTAACGTGAATTCGGGATAAGATTTCGTTACTTTGTAAGAATAGTCGTATCGCCTTCTACACCTTTCAGAATCAACTTACTGTCTTCTTGCTGAAGAATATCAAAAAACGTTGCTTCACCACCTGATACAATGGTAATTCGGCTGTTTTTCACGAAATAAGTCATGTTGCTTTCGATGGCTTCGCCGCCAACAATGTAACGCGCACTTCCTGTACCTTCACCATTCTTTTCCATAACGAATGTAAAGCTTGCACCGAAATCTGAAGTGGTTTCAACTCCACCCAATACTTTGGCGGTCCAAGAGCCTTCGAGTTTTTTACTAACACGCTGATTTTTAGAGCAGGCAACAGCAATGAATACAATTGCTAAAATGGCGATGAAAGGTTTCATAGTTATTGGCTTTGGAACAAAAATACAGGAAATAACAGACTTTTTCGCATTGGTTATCAATCCTTTTCCAGAATAGTAGCATCACCGTAATTGTCAGTCAGGGTTATTTTCTTGCGGGTAATGTCGTTTATCGTGAAAACAACCGCATCCTGGTCAACAATCATTGTGAGGTAATCATTTTTGATAAAGTACTTGACTCCATAGACTTCATCCATTCCCCAATCTGTATAAACCATCGTGCCCGTACCTTCACCATTGCGGTCTTTGTTGAATGTAAACCTGATTTCTTCATCAGGGTCGAGATTACTTCCCATGAAAACGGTCGCTTTCCAATCACCGTCTATTTTACGGCTGATTCGCTGATCTTTGGAACAAGCTGTAACGAAAAAGAGTGTTAGAAAAATGGCTAAGATGCTACGCATAAGGTGTTTTTTGAGTTAAAAATAATACAAATTCACTTTCCGTTGTGTAGTTTTGGAGCGAACCAATGCCGTGATCTTTCATGCTTGACAAGTCCGCTCAACTAAGTACAGAACGTTTTTTACTGCGTTTGCTCACTACAAATGACGTACCGCAATTGCTTAAGTTCATCGACAACGAACCTGAATTGTGGGAATATGCCTTGGTTCCATGTAATGATCGCCCTTCGATGCTACAGTATCTGAACGAAGCATTCGCTGATCACGAAAAGGGAACTGCTTTTCCATTTGTGGTGATTGATCGCAGTTCGGGAAATATCGTTGGATCAACGCGTTTCTATGATTTTCAACCTGGGAATGGTTCAACCTTGCTGGGTTATACCTGGTATTCAAAACACCAGCAGGGAAACGGGATTAATTCGCATTGCAAGTACCTGATGCTGCAATATGCGTTTGAAGTAATGCAACTGGAACGGGTGGAATTGCGTGCAGATTTGCGCAACGAACGCAGTATCGCCGCAATGCTGAAAATCGGGTTTACGCAAGAGGGAATTTTACGGAATCATTTGCCGGTGGCAGATGGAACGCGGAGGGATAGTATTATTTTCAGTGCGTTGAAGGATGAGTGGTTTGGAGGAATAAAGGCGAATTTGGAAAGTGTTATTTTGAGATAGATTTCGGGAATTCGGGTGTTCGGGATATCCCGAACACCCGAATTCCCGAATTTCATTTTTTAGCAAAACAAAAAAAGCCCCGTCAGCCTAAGCAGACAGGACTTTCATCTATCTCATTGCAAATTTTATTTCTTCGCTTTCTCCAGCGCCAGATCCAACACTTCCCGCATTGATTTGACATAATGGAATGTCAATCCTTTTACATAATCGGCTGTGATTTCTTCTATATCTCTGCGATTGCGTTCGCACAAAATGATTTCCTTGATATTGGCACGTTTGGCAGCTAGAATTTTCTCTTTGATCCCGCCAACCGGTAATACTTCTCCACGAAGTGTGATTTCACCAGTCATCGCCAGGTTTTTCTTCACTTTTCGTTTGCTGAACGAAGATGCCAACGACGTTAACATCGTAATTCCGGCACTTGGACCGTCTTTTGGCGTTGCTCCTTCCGGAACGTGAATGTGTACATTTGTTTCGTCGAACAATTCTTCTGTCAGCCCCAGCATGTCAGAATGAGATTTCAGGAATTCCAGCGCAATTATTGCCGATTCTTTCATCACATCTCCAAGATTTCCTGTGAGTGTCAGCTTGCCTTTTCCTTTGGTCAATGACGATTCAATAAACAAAATATCACCGCCAACGCTTGTCCAGGCTAAACCTGTCACAACGCCGGGAACATCGTTGTTATCGTATCTCGTTTTTTCGCGGCCCGGACCCAAAATACTCTGCAGTTGGTCCAATTCCACTTTTACTTCGTATTCTTCTTCGATAGCCACTTGTTTCGCACGATGACGCGATAGTTTCGCCAGTTGTTTGTCCAACCCACGAACACCCGATTCATTGGTGTATTGCTCCACGATTCGTTCCAACGTTTTCTTATCTACCGTGAGGTGTTTTTTCGTAATTCCGTGCGCTTCCAGTTGTTTCGGCAGCAAGTGATTCTTCCCGATTTCGATCTTTTCTTCTACCGTATAACCGTTCACTTCGATGATTTCCATACGATCAAGCAGCGGACTTTGAATGGTCGATAAACTATTCGCCGTAGCAATAAACATCACTTTTGAAAGGTCGAATTCAGTTTCAACATAATTATCGTAAAACGCATTGTTTTGTTCCGGATCCAAGACCTCGAGCAAAGCCGAAGAAGGATCACCATGATTGCTTCTGCCCAATTTATCCACTTCATCCAGTACGAATACCGGATTGGCTGAACCCGCTTTTTTAATGTGCTGGATTACACGGCCCGGCATTGCTCCGATGTACGTTTTCCGATGGCCACGAATCTCGGCTTCGTCGTGTACGCCACCAAGCGACATACGCACGTAGTTTCTGCCCAAGGCTTCTGCAATCGATTTTCCCAATGAGGTTTTACCAACTCCCGGAGGACCGTAAAAACACAAAATCGGTGATTTCATGTCGCCTTTGAGTTTCAAAACAGCGAGGTATTCCAAAATTCGTTCTTTCACTTTTTCCAGTCCGAAATGGTCGCGTTCCAAAATTTTGGCTGCACGTTTCAGGTCGAGATTATCGGTGGAGAATTCGTTCCATGGCAAATCGAGCAAGGTGTCGAGGTAATTTAATTGAACCGTATACTCTGCTCCCTGCGGATTCATGCGTTGCAATTTGTCCAGTTCCTTTTTGAACAATTTGGCCATTTTCTTATCCCACTTTTTCTTCGAGGCACGCGTTTCCATATCGCGGACATCCTGTTCCTGTGGATTATCACCCAATTCGTCCTGGATCGTACGAATCTGCTGATTCAAAAAGTATTCACGCTGCTGGCGATCCATATCCTGGCGCACTTTTGACTGAATCTCGTTGCGCATTTCGAGCAACTGTGATTCCAGCGTCAGGTGTTCCATCACCATTTTGGCGCGTTTGCGGAAATTCAATTCTTCCAGCATACCTTGTTTTTTGTTCACATCGGCATTCATGTTGGAGGAAATGAAATTCACCATAAAAGTCGGACTTTCGATATTCCCAATGGCAAACGAAGCTTCTGAAGGAATGTTCGGACTGTCGCGGATGATCTGTAACGCCAGGTCTTTAATCGAACGGAATACCAAATCCATTTCCGCGTCTTTTTTTGCCGGCATTTCTTCGACCAAAAAGCGAACTTTCGCACGCATATACGGTTCTGTCTGGTACGGTTCAACGATCTCAAAACGACGTTTTCCCTGTATGATTACAGTCGAACTTCCGTCGGGCATTTTCAGCATTCGGATGATTTGGGCAACCGTTCCGACTTTGTGTAAATCGACAAATTCCGGCGCTTCTTCTTCCTGATCAAGTTGTGAAACCACACCGATAATGCGATTTCCTTTGTGTGCTTCCTGGATCAACCGGATGGATTTATCGCGACCAACAGTAATAGGAATCATTACTCCGGGAAACAGCACATTGTTGCGCAAAGGCAAAATTGGCAGGTCTTCCGGAAATATTTCTTTGTTCATGTTTTCCTCTTCGTCGGGTGACATGAGGGGTAAAAAATCGGCGTGTTCGTCGATATCTGCTGACAAAATAAGGCTATGTTCGAATGAATCTTTCATGTATTTTTCGTTATGTTTTGTCGCGCCAAAATGGCAGATTGTTTACCGCTTTCAAAATCAGAAAACGCTGTAATCACCATTTTATCGTAGCGGACATTGATTGTTCAAGAGCCGTGCCAATGGAAGAAAACGGAAATTTTGTCGGGTTTTGTGTCAGTTCCAACTAATTTGCGCTTACCCCACAAACTGCATCCGCTTCGCGAATGTTTCGTTTCCCACGAATGCACTAATTTTTGCTCGGCTAACGCACTCGCTCTGTGTGTGACAATTAATTATGACATTTCTATAAAAGCGTGTCCGTTAGACACGCCATAATTAGTGCATTCGTGGGAAAGAAAACATTTCATCGACTAGTCGATGAAAATATTATTCGTGGATGGTGAAAACGAATAACTTTGCGAGGGAACAAGGAAACTCATTTCAGCATGAACAACAACGACATCATTCGCCGCATCCGTTATACGTTTGATCTGAACGACGACACCATGATCGCACTTTTTACATCAGCCGGATTGGAAGTAACACGGGCCGAAATCAGTGATTGGCTGAAGAAAGATGATGATCCGTTGCAGAAAAAACTGAATGATAACAAACTGGCTTATTTTCTCAATGGTTTTATCATCAAAAAACGTGGAAAACAAGACGGTCCGCTGCCGATTGCCGAGAAACAACTCAACAACAATATCATTTTCCGTAAACTAAAAATTGCATTGGCGTTGCAGGATGATGATATCCTGGAAATCCTTCAAAGTGTCGATTTCCGGTTCGGGAAACATGAATTGAGCGCACTGTTCCGCAAGCCGGATCACGATAAATTCAGGCCTTGTAAGGACCAGGTACTGCGCAATTTCATCTACGGTTTGCAGGAAAAATACCGCCCGAACGGCGAGCGTGATTGATCAAATTTTGTAGCTTTAGCTAAAATCAGTTTCTATGAATCAGTTTCGGTATACCATTTTATATGTGAAAGACGTTACGACAACGATTTCCTTTTACGAAAAGGCTTTCGGGTTTGACCGCACGTTTATTTCGCCTGATAATCAATATGGCGAGTTGAATACAGGTTCCACAACCTTGTCTTTTGCCAACCTGGAATTAGCGCATTCAAACTTACGTAACGGTTTCACGGAAAGCAATTTGGACAAAAAACCATTTGGAATGGAAATTGGGATTACTACTAAAAATGTTGATGCGACCTTAAAACAAGCAATTGCTGCCGGAGCAACATTACTGGAAGATCCAAAAACAAAACCATGGGGACAAGTTGTGGCTTATGCGCGTGATCCGGATGGTTTCCTGATTGAGATTTGTACGCCGATGGGGTGATTTTTGGCCCGGATTACAAGCAATTTTCCAACCATTCGATTAAAAAAGTATCTGCCTTTCCAAATACATACCTATGAAAGCACTTGTACTCCTGGTTATTACGGCATTAATTTCAACGGCTACTTTTAGTCAGGATTCGTTGTATTCCAAAGTCTTTTATGATCTTCAATCACTTGAAGGCGAAGCTAGTTGCCTGAGCTATCATGATGGAATTTTACTGATCAGCAAAGATTATGAAGGAACAAATATAATGCTGCTTGATTCGCTTGGCGGGGAAATCTGGTCAAAGAATCTTACATATGTGAACGGTTTACCCGATTTTCATTTTAATCAGGCCATTCAAACGCTCGATTCCTGTTTTCTTTTGGTCGGACATGCTTATAACCATAACGACAGCAGGTACGAAGGTTATCTCGCAAAGCTGAATCAATCGGGCGATACGGTTTGGACGCGCACTTTCACCACCAACGGATTAGCCGCTATGCAATATGACGCAGCCGATATTTATTCCATTGTGCAGCAATCCGATTCTTCTTTTGTATTTGCAGGAACAGCAGGTACTCCCGGCGAGGATTTGGATCAGCGAATGATCATTGGAAAAGTTGATTTTAACGGTGAATTGGTTTGGTCAAACGTTTATGAATCATCCGTTTACAGTGTGAAACCAAGAAAAATTGTGTCTGGTACAGATGACACTTATTTTATCACCGGGCAATTGTACGATGAAGTGGCCTCTGATTTTCATAATGGTTTTTTAACCGAAATGACCGAGTCGGGAGATCTGATTTGGGCAAAAACAATCCTCAATTTAAAAGTGCATGATTTTGTTCTCCAAGACAGCGCCCTATTTTTTACTGCCGAATCAGATCAATTGCAAGAAACGTTTCTGTTTAAAACCGATTTATCCGGAAATGCCATTTGGAACAATGTCTATGATTGGTTTTCCGGAAGTCCTGACGAGAAGAGCCTGCACTTAACCGCATTGTCTGATCACCATTTGCTGATGTACAATCACAATCAGTATGGATCAGCAGCTATGTTTAAAGTGGATACAGCAGGAAATTTCGTAGAGAGTAACGATTTATTCATTGGAACCAAGAACATTTTCGAAAGAGCGAATAAAGGTATTTACATTGTCGGAATTGGCCCGTTGATTGGTGTAAGAGCTGACATTTATCAACCCCAGGTTGGTGTTATTAAAACGGATTCGTTGTTCCAGCAATCGATTTGTATTAATCCGGGATCTCCGTTGGACGGCTTGCTGATGCCGATGATGATCGATACATTGAATAGCTTATTGATTACTGACACACTGATTCCAAGATCGATTGAAATCTCCATCAACTCATACACGACTTACAATTTTGATGGTTGTGTTTCTTATTTGGGCGGTTTAGATGAAGCAAACACCTTAATTTTTTCCGTTTATCCGAACTCGTCTAATGGAATTTTCAATATGGAACAGGAAGCTCCTGAAGCATTGGAAATAAGCATTTTTGATTCGAACGGAAAAGTGATCACTCAGCAAAAGATGAATAATTATTCTTCTACCATCGATTTATCACAGCAGGCAGATGGCATTTACTTTTACAAAGCTGTTAGTTCTGATAATCGTATGAAAACAGGGAAACTTATTGTTGTAAAATGAAGATCGTTAATTATACTGATTTAAAGTTAAACCTGAAAAAAATGGTTTGACCTGGTCGTGAATAATAAAGAAAGATTGTTTATCAAACGAAAAGACAATAAAGATTTGGTGTTGATCTCGCTGGATGAATACAACTCACTGGACGAAACAGTTTATCTGCTATCTGGTAAAAATGGTGATGTGTTGATGCAATCTTTGAAAGAGGCAAAAATCGTGTCATAAATGCGACTAGAAACGGACAGTGGAGTAGTTACTAATAAAGCTACTTCGCCAATTCCTCAAAAATTGCCAGATCGCCTTCGGTTAATTGTAAGCCTCTGCGTCCCATCATTTGATTGGCAGCTTCGATTGCTTTATCGAGTTTAAACGAAACCAGTTCATCAGCGCCTCCCCACGAAAACGAAGGAAGAAATTTTGCTGGGAATCCACCGCCATAGATATTGCACGAAACTCCGACAACCGTTGCGGTACTGAACATCGTATTGATGCCACATTTGCTGTGATCGCCCATGGTGATTCCCATGAATTGCTGTCCGGTTTCTGCTTCGGTTTGCGTTTCATACGAATACGAACGAACAGTACTGTAATTGTTTTTGAGGTTGGACGTATTGGAATCGGCACCAAAATTACACCATTCACCTACCAGTGAATTTCCTAAGAAACCATCGTGTCCTTTGTTCGAATAAGCCTGAAAAACCGAGTTGGTCACTTCACCGCCTACTTTGCAGTAAGGGCCAATCGTTGTAGCTCCGTAGATCTTCGCTCCCATTTTCAAAACGGCATGTTCACCCAGTGAAAACGGCCCGCGCACCAAACAGCCTTCCATGATTTCGGCGTCAGCGCCAATGTAAATCGGTCCTGATGTCGTATTGAGAACACTTGCTTCCACTTGCGCCCCTTCTTCCAGAAATACCAGCGCTTCGTTACCAATCACGGTGTTTGTTTCTGAAAGCGGTTGTGATTGCCGACCGCCGGTAAGCAGGAAAAAATCGGCCACCAAAACTTCATCATTCAGCACATACAAATCCCAGCGCTGATTGATGACGATTGGATCCTGTCCGGTAAACTGAACTTTCTCCGAAGCTTTTCCTCTGCGGGCAAGCCAGTTTTCGCCCATCATCAATTGCTGATCTTCACCTAAACAAACAATTGCCGCAGCCAATTCCTCATTGGGAATAACAGTCGCGTTGATCTCAACCGTATCCGGAGCGTCGACCCGCGGGAATTTCTTCGCCAAATAGGATTCAGTATGAAACGAAATCGTAGCTTCCGGAATCCATTTTGCCCAACGTTCGGCATTGGTTAAAATTCCCATGCGCAAATCACCCACCGGGCGTGTAAGCGTAAGTGGTGCAAAGCGTAAGTGTAGACCGTTATCGTGCAAGATGATGTTCATGTTGTAAAATTAGGGAATTCATGTAAAGTAAATCAATATCCTTTTTTACGCGTGATCCAAAATTGTTGTTGAAGGTGCAGGTACAGCTGGTTTTGAGATGGCATACAAGCCCAGGAAAGTCAATAATCCATTCAAAATCAGCATTTCGTTTCCGAAAATATAACCACCTTTCCAGGTTCCGTCTGGCATTAATTCAGCACCTGTCATTGCTTGTGAGTACTTGCTGATGAAAAAACAAACTATCGGAATCACAACACATACAAACGGAACCAGGTATTCGGTCAGGCGACGTTTAAGGAAAATCCCGAAGGCAAACAAACCCAACAACGGTCCGTAGGTATAACTTGCGATTTTCAGAATCAATGTGATCAGATCGGTCTTCGGATTAGCGTCCACATACCATTTTGTTCCGAGAATAATCAATAAAAACACCAGGGAAAATCCGATATGTACCAAAAGCTTCATCCGTTTTTTCTGCTTTTCCTCGCGCTTATGGAAATTCAGGAAATCGATACAAAATCCTGTTGTAAGTGCTGCTAATGCGCTGTCTGCGGAAGCATACGATGATGCTGTGATTCCCAATAGAAAAAAGACACCTGCTATCGTCCCGAAATTGTTTAACGCCAACGTAGGAAATGTATGGTCAGAATTTGCCGGCAAAGCAACTCCCTTGGTTTGAGCGTAGACATACAAAGCTCCGCCGAGCAGCAAAAATAAAAAATTGGTGACCACCAGTACTGTTGTAAAAGAGTACATATTTTTCTGCGCATCGCCGATGGATTTACAGGTAAGGTTTTTCTGCATCAAATCCTGGTCAAGACCTGTCATTGCAATCGCCAGGAACATTCCACCAAAAAATTGTTTCGGAAAAAAGAGCGGTGAATTGGCATCGTCAAAGAAGAAAATGCGCGACATGGAATAACCGTTTGTGGTTTTGGAAGTCGTTATCTTATCATACAATCCTGTTAAATCAACATCCAGTGCCTGCGCAATAATTACGGTACAAATAATGACGGCACTTACCAAAAAAAGCGTTTGAAACGTGTCGGTATAAACAATGGTTTTGATACCGCCTTTGAAGGTGTAAACCCAAATCAATGCAACAGTTGTGAGGGCAGTTACCCAATAATCAACCCCCAGATCGTCAAACAAAAATAATTGCAGCACTATCGTGGCAAGGTACAAGCGAATAGCAGAACCGAGTGTGCGGGAAAGTACAAAAAAAGCGGCACCGGTCTTATAACTCACAATCCCGAAACGCTGGTTCAGGTATTCGTAAATAGAGGTTACATTGAGCTTGTAATACAACGGCATCAGCACTTTTGCAATCACCAGGTAACCTAAGACATAGCCCAGCACAATCTGGAAATAACTCATTCCTTCGGAAGCAACTTTTCCGGGAACGGAAATAAAAGTTACACCTGAAAGCGATGCTCCGATCATTCCGAAAGCCACCAAATACCAAGGACTCTGTCGATTCCCGGTGAAAAACGTATTCGTGTCCGCTTTTCTGGAAGTCAGGTAAGCGATGAAAATAAGGGCTGCGAAATACGCGATCAGAATAATTACTACGAGTGTTGGAGTCATGGTAACAAATGTAGTAATTCAATGGAATATCTATTGATGGCAAACACATCACCACAAAGGCACAACGCTTTCGCCGATCGCGTGTCGCCAATAGCTTATGCTTACGCCATAGCTTCAGCATAGGCGCATAGCGATGGCACAAGCTTTAGCGAAGGAGCAAAGTTTTTTTGAAGAATAGACTTGTTAAGATCACAAAGATGATTTATTTTGCTTCGCCTTTGTGTTATTAACACTTCGACGTTGTAATCCCATTTTTTTAGCAAAATAGTAATATTCCTTTCAGGTAAACAAGTTAGGTATATTACTTACGCGGTGGAATCCGACAAAAAACATTGTCGCTTTGTGGTGGGATTTTCTCCTATTTTTGGAGCAATGACTATAAACGGAAAAGAACAGCGACTGGCCGAATTGGTACTCATTTTGTGGATGATTATTCAGTCGTTCTACTGGATTTCACTGTTTGAGACCACAACTATGCTTGTGCCATTACTGCTTGCTTTCGGAATGAATTTTGGGTTAGCGGTGTTGCATTTATGGTTTTATTTAACGCGTTCAACTCTTAAACGGCGATGGCTGCTCCTTACCCAAGGGGTTGTTACAATTACTTTTTCAATTGCGGTTTATTGGCTGGTGAAAGATTGTGGCTGTTATGTGATTTCCTGGCTGGATTTTCTTCCGAATGGGTTAACGCTGTTGTTGCTGGGGATTGTTGGATGGCGGTTTGTGCGGTGATGGTTATTGGCGTTTCATTTTATTCAACATTGGCCCGGAATTGATGGATCATGTTACAGATTCAGCTCAGAATGCTTTCCGAGCCTACAATGTGTTCCGTATCATGTTACAGATCAGCTCGGAATGCGTTCCGAGCCTACTGTAACTTTTTGACGGGTTGTGTGTCTTACCAACAACAAACAATTATTGCATGGTTCGATTGCTACTTATTCTATGTTTTATTCCTTTTTCTTCGGCCGTTTTTGCACAACTATTGAAAGGCCAGATAACAGACACATTTGGTGAACCCATTCCTTTTGCGCGCGTGGGAATCGAAAACACCAGTTACGGAACCATTGCTAATGCCCAGGGAAATTTTCAACTGGAATTGACCTACAACAGTTATACGGTAATCTATTCCGCGATGGATTATGAAACGATCAGCGAGAAAATCGAGATTCAGCAGGATGTGACATTGGTAACCATTGTGCTGAAAGAAGAAGCTACCGAACTGGAAGAAACCGTCATCACAGTGAAGACGAAAAAAAACCTCGGAAAAGAGATCATGAAACAGGTCATTGACAAACGTTCTTATTTCCGTGACCAGCTTTCTGAATACCAATGCAATACTTACTGTTTTACTTCGCTCGAAAAAGAAGAAGCCGACAGTATCAAAACCGATAGCATTATTTCACGCAAAAAAATGAACCTGGTCGAATGGAACGGAACATCTTATTACAAAGCGAATAATCGTTACAAAGACGTCATCACCGCTTTTATTGATTTGACAGAGCCGGCCCAGAATACAGGAAGTGTAACCGTGGTAACCGGCGGTATGGATGATGAAATCCTGGAACCGTCAACCGGAATGGACGTGAATCCGTACTTATTTGTCAACGGAATAAAAGATGCCGATATCAATATTTTCGATAACCTGATCGAAGCACCGGGTTTATCACTGCGGCCACTCATTTCACCGATGGCTTACAACGCTTTTTTATACTACAACTTTTATGTTGAAAGTTCCTTTTACGAGGAAAATCAGAAGATTTACCAAATCAGGGTAGAACCACGTTTCCGCGAAGAAGCGCTGTTTGAAGGTTCATTGTACATTCGGGATACGTCTTGGGAATTGGTTTCGTACGCCCTCACTATTAACAGAGGTGCGCTCACTTATTTCCGTGAAATGCACCTGGTAGCTGACTTTGAAAAAATGGGATCACGCATTGTACCGACCCGCCGCGAATATGTTTACCTCATCAAAGAAGGCAAGAAAAAAATTCATGGAAATGTACGCGTAATGCATTCGGGTTACGGTTTTGAGATTGAAGATAACAACGGGAAATTCTGGCTGGAATCAACAGTTTATACACCGGAAGCGTTCAACCGGGATTCAGCATATTGGAGCAGCATCCGCCCGTTTCACCTCAAACAGGAAGAAATCAATTTCATTCACCAGCAAGACAGTATCGCCAAGTATTACGCAAGTGAAACATACCTTAAAAAACAAGACAGTACTTATAATACATTGAATGTCTGGGATTTTCTGTTCAACGGTGTCGGGTTCAGAAATACGTTTAAAAAACAGGAATTCTACATCGGTGGATTGATCGAGCAGGTTGTGCCATTCGGTGTAGGCGGTTACCGTCACAGGCTCAGTATGTCTTATGACAAAGGTTTTAAGAACAACCACGAGCTTTCCATCAATCCGGTGATCGATTACGGATTTCATAACAAAGATCTCAAAGGACAGCTCGGAGTTGGGTACATGTACAATCCTCGCCGATTCTCGAAGTTTTTCATTGAAGCCGGTGATGTGTATGATTTCGTAACGGGTTATCAGAGTATCCAGGGAACATTCGCTCCAGCTAACCGCGTTCGTAACCGGAAACTGGAAATTTACCACCGGCTGGAACTCATCAACGGATTGTATTTTAAAGCCGGAATCTTTTACTCGAACCGTTCGTCGATTGACAACATCGAATACCCAAGCTGGGTCGATAATTTCGGATTCTTTTCAAAGCCGGAACCGTTTGAAGGTTATAAGATCTTCATGACCGATTTTGAGTTCTCCTATCATTTTCGCCAGAAATACATCCTGAAAGGCAATCAGAAAATCATCATTGGTTCGCAATGGCCCGTGGTTTCGCTTCAATACAAAAAAGGAATCCCGAAATTATTTGGCGGACAATCTGACTTTGATTTCATGGAATTGCGCGTGACGGATGAAATCAATTTAAATTCACTGGGGCAATCCGAATTTAAGTTTACCGCCGGATCATTTCTCCGGAAATCAGATTTGCGGTTGATCGAACACAAGTATTTCCGTACATCGGATAAATTTTTCTTCTCCAACCCAATCAACTCACAACAATTGCTCGATACGGCACTGAATACGGCCAATAGTTACATTCAGTTCAACGCGATTCACCACTTCAATGGATTTTTCCTCAACAAAGTTTGGTTGCTCAATCGCCTGAAACTCGAAGAAACCGTCGGCGGAAGTTTCCTCGCCATTCCTGATGCGCATTTTGTGCAAGCTGAATTGTATGCGGGAATAGAGCGCGTGATCCGGATTCGCAAGCAACGGTTTAAACTCGGTGTGTATGCCGTAACAGCAGCTTCTTCATTTAGCAGGGCCGATGTTCAGTTGAAAGTGGGGATTAACTTTTATGATTCGTTCAAGAGGACTTGGGATTATTGAAAACATAAAGAGCGGAATGAGCAATATTCACCACAAAGATTCTGTGTTAAATTAAATTTGCGTTATACGAAAATAAAAAAGAGGCTAACCGCGACAATTAGCCTCTTTTTTTGCGCTTTTTTGGGCATTTTCTAATCCCCTAACTAAAAATGGACTCATTAACGTGAAGCGATAATGAATGGCCTAATTTATTGAATATAAAACAATTGACATCAAAAAAGTTTTACTTTTTTTCCTCAAAATGAAAAAAATCAGTAATTACCGAAGAAACGTTTTGATTATCGTATCGGTATACCGAGAAATGGCAAGCGGGAAACCGAGGATTCCGGAGGCGAAAAAATAAAAACAGTTGCGTGAAACCGAAAACTCCCCGGAATCTTGTTTGATATTCTGTAAATTACTTAACAGCCAATCATGGCACTCTAGTTGTATAAGCGATGTTATCTTTGTTACAAACCACGTTGCTTATGCATTGGAAAAATTACGTTGTACTCCTTTTTTGCCTGATAATTGTTTCAAGTTCTTTTGCCGAAGGAGATCCGATCCGGATATTAGAGCGAAAATTATCACAGCGTGAAGACACCGCACAGGTAAATATTCTCAATAAATTGTGCTGGCATTACCGCCACTCCAACAGTAAAAAGTCGCGCTATTATGGTGAAAAAGCCATTCTACTAAGTAGAAAAATACGTTATTGGAGCGGCTTGGCATACGCTTACAAAAACCAGGGAAGGGCTTTCGCCGGTGAATGCAATTACAAAAAATCGAACGAACACCTTTCCAAAGCGTTGTTTCAGTTTACGGAACTCAACAACCGCATAGAGATTGGGAACGTTCACAACCTGATGGGTCTTAACCAATGGGAACAGGGAAATTACGACAGCGCATTAGTCAGTTATGATGCCGCTATGAAGGAATTCAGGCGCATGAACGACCAGGCAGGAAAAGCAATTGTTTACAGTAACAAGGGTATTATTTATTATGAACTGGCAAAATACGATCTCGCTGTTGAAAACTACCTGAATTCGCTGAAAATCGCGAAAAAGATCAATTACAAAGATGTGTTGACAAGCGCTCATCTAAATGTGGGAATCGTTTATTCTTCGATGGGGGATACCAAAAAGGCGTTATTTCATTACAAACAAGCAATGCGCTACGATGAAAACATTGATCATTTTGCTACGAAAGCTAAAATATTCACCAATATCGGTGTGTGTTATTTCAGAATGCAGCAATCCGATAGTTCGCTTTATTACCACGAAAGCGCCTTGAAGCTCTATCGAATGAACGTTGACAAGAAGGGAATTTCACATTCGTTAATGAATATCGGCAGCATTTATCTACAGCAAAAGAATTACCGGAAAGCCAACGAAAATTTCCTGGCGGGATTGGACATGAATCGCTCCAACGACAACAAACTAGGGCAAATCATTGCTCTGGATTTTCTGGGAGAATTGCACGCCGAACAACAAAAAAATGAGACTGCGATCACGTATCTCCGTTCCGGCTACGATCTTGCGCTGCAAATTCATTCACTGCACTACCAGGTCGAGATCAGTTTATTGCTGGCACAGCTTTACGAAGAGATGAACGATCATAAAACATCTTCTCGATTCTATGGGATTTACGCGAAAGCCAACGCACAGCTCATACGTGAAATGACTAGTGAGAAGCTTACCGATTTGCAAATTGCCATTGCCACTCAAGCGCAGCAGGAAGAGATTTCATCATTGCAGCAAGCATCAAGGATCAGTTCTGTGCAAAAACGCTGGCTGCTCGGTGGTGGAATTTTAGTGACTATAACAGGAATATTCATTTTAGTGGCGGTACGTAAAAAACACCGGAAAGAAAAACGGAGACTGGAAGAAGAACTGGTTTCCAATCAAACTGCTTTGCACGAATACACGCAACATTTGCTGGAAAAAAATGTGTTCATCGAAACATTACAATCACAATTAGATGAAACAACCGAAACGGTTCCGCCACATGATCCGCGCATCGAACAATTACATCAACTCAGCACCGCGCGATTGATCACAGACGACGATTGGGAAGAATTCAAGCGGCGCTTTGTTCTGGTTTATCCTGTTTTTATGATCCGGATGAAAGAACGATTCAGCGGAATCACACAAGCAGAATTGCGCTTAGCATCGTTGATCGTATTGCAATTATCTTCCCGTTCTATCGCATCAATGCTGGGTATTTCAGCCGAAAGCGTAAAAAAAGCGCGTCAACGGCTGCGTAAGAAAATGGACCTTTTGCCGGAACAGGATCTGGATCGGTTTGTAGGTGATTTCGCGAAGCAGTAAATTGGTGAGTTAATTGAGTTCGTTAGTTGATCTGTTTATTAAGTTTGGTCAGTGATTTCTCGAAGTTTTAGTTTCGCTAAAAAGCGTTCGTAATATTGCGAATTCCCAAATTCGCGAATAAGAAAATTTGCGAGTTTCCGAATTTCATATCTGAATTCCTGAAAAATCCGCAAAACGGGCCATGAAAAGCTTGTACTATTGTTCGTTAACAACCCCAATTCACAAAACTCAATCAACTCAAAAACAACAATTTACTGTATTGTACCCCGCTTTGTACCCCCACAAAAAAGACACTTAGCCTATTTGTTGCTGTTTATTTGCTGAAACAATTAAAATCATTTATCATGAAAAAAACAATTACCATTTTAGCATTTATCGCAAGTGCTTTTTCAGCAAACCAAGCCATGGCACAATATGATTTGTCCATCGGAAACATCAGCGCAGGTTTCGATAACTACAATTCAAGTACAGGTGTGATTACCGGTATTTATTTTGATGCACTGAACAACGAAAACAGTTCGGTCAGTTCGTTTGAGATTGGAATTTATCTTATCGACGCTTCTAACTCAGATCAGTACCGGATTCACACTATTAACAGCAGTGGTCAAAGCGGAAACACCGTGGTTACTTACTCTGAGGTTGATGTTGATATTAACAACACAAACGGAATTCCGGCCGGTGATTACCGTTTAGGAGTAATCATCGACGATGGTGACGATTATTCGGAAACAGATGAAAACAACAACGGTTTGTACATTACTCCGCAAGGCGATAACCTGAGCTATACTCCAGGTGGCGGCAGTGCAGGCGTTACAGAACTTAATGTAAACGCATTGACTGTATTCCCTAATCCGGCGGCAGAAAACGTAACTATCAATTGGGAAAACAATCCATTCAACACCGTTTCTGAATTAGAAATTCGTGATTTAAACGGTCGATTGGTAACGGCTCTGTCAGTTGAAAACAATCAAACAACGGCGAATTTTGCGGTTGCTGACCTTACTCCGGGAGTTTACGTGGTAGCGCTTCGTTCAGCGACAACGATCAGTACTCAAAAATTCGTGAAGCAATAAAAAGCCTTTGTTAGGGTTGGGTTTATAACAAGAAAGCGACCGGTTTGCCTGAGGTGAATCGGTCGCTTTTGTATAAATACAGTAAGTGAATTCCAATTAAAAATGCACGGTAAGTCCTAATTGTGCCTGAATCGCCGAAAAGTAAATCTTCGATTGAACTTTATCAAATTCCACAGGCGTCGCATCGGTCGGAGTCCCCCCGGTTGGATAAACTGTACCATAACTTCTAAATTTGTCGCCGAGCTGCGAACGCATGATACCCGTATTCAATTCCGTAAAAAATGAAAACCGTTTATTTAATTGGTATCGAATGTTTGCAAAACCATTAACACCATATATCAATCCGCCATCCATACTCAGTCTATACAATGAATATTGTGTCATGACGTCATCACTAAATTCAGCGTAATACAACGTTTGTTTAAATTCACTTATGATGTAAAACGGCAATTCTACTCCTCCGGTTAATGTCAATTTCCCTAATTGCTCAGTCAATGCGATCGATGGTGCTATTTCCAATAATCGCTGCTCGTCATTAAATTCCCAATAAGATGGTTTATAATCCTGTACCGATTCGTTGTTTCGCTGTCCGAAGCCAATACGTAATCGACATTGCAGGTTCGGTTTGAGCGCATAACTAGTAGTCAGATTGTATTTCAAATTCAATAATTTCCCTTCGGTCGCGTCGTCCTGGTAAGCGGTTTCATGCGCCGGGTAATAAAATCCATTAAGTACTTGATCCACTTGCCCCTGATTGGATAAACTTAGCGAAATACCCCATTTTTCCTGGGCTGAAGTTGTGAAGGTGAGAAACAGAAAACCTATTAAAACATATTTAATCATAAAACGGAAGATTGATTTTGTGTAAAACAGAACGTTTAACGGCAAAACAACCAAAAGATTGTTTCAGGAAAGTTATTGCTCAATTATTCTTTTGTAATAATCAGCGTACTTTCCGATCAGGATTCTGGTTTAAAAAAGCGCTCCAGCCACCGGCTTTTGCTTTGTTGTTTTCACCGATTCCTTTTGAAAAATGGTGACAAACAGCTGCCGCCAGTCCATCGGTGGCATCAAGGTATTTGGGCATTTCTTCAAATTTCAGCAAGGTTTGCAGCATGGCCGCTACTTGTTCTTTGGACGCATTTCCGCTTCCGGTAATCGCTTGTTTGATGCGCTTCGGCGTATATTCTTCGTAAGGAATATCGCGACGTAATGCAGCTGCGATGGCAACTCCCTGGGCGCGACCCAATTTCAGCATCGATTGTACGTTTTTACCGAAAAAAGGTGCTTCAATGGCCATTTCATCGGGTTTGTATTCTTCCATCAAACCATCAATGCGATCAAAGATCCGCTTCAGTTTATCGGGTTGGTTGGAGAGTTTATTGAGCTGAATAATCCCGAAATTGAGCATTTCCAGTTTCTTCCCCTTCACATGAATGAGTCCGTAACCCAGCACCGTAGTTCCGGGGTCAATTCCAAGAATTATTTTATCTTCAACCATTGAAATGCAATCAGCTTCTAAAACTAGGAAAAATGTGCGAGTGAGCAGAACCGTTTTGAAAGTGGTTTTACTTCTGGCATTGCTAAGTTTTATTACCTGGCAACTCATTTCGCAGGATTGGTCGAAGATGAATGCTTTTCATTTGAAAAATCCCGTATATCTCATTTGTGCAGCAATTTTGGTAATTGCCAACCAGGGATGTGAATGGTTTAAATGGAAACTTGTGGCTAAATCGCTCACTTCAGACCAAAAACTGATCCGAAATGCTTTTTTCAGCGGGATCGGAGCGGGTTTCATGACTCCAAACGGTTGGGGCAATTTTATGGGCCGTATGGTTTATTTCCGCAAGCGTGATCGGTTATACATTGCTTTTTCATCTTTTATTTCGAATGTGAGCCAGGTGTTGCCAACCGTGTTTTTCGGAGCAGTTGCCTGCATGTATAGTGATCGGTTGAATCTCAGTATCGGTGGTTCGGTTTTAGCGATTGGAACGGTAATTCTACTTGCTTTTTTCTTTGGTGAATACCTGGTTCCGCAACGCATAACGCGTAATCGAACGCTTCGGAAACTGCAATGGATGAAACGACGCATGCGTGGTTTACGATTACCACTTTTTTTGTGGAGCAATCTTCGTTTCATCATCTTTTCCGCACAGTACTTGTTGCTGTTCATGGCTTTCGGTTACACTGATTATTGGTTCCTCACGATTCACGTTTGGCTGATTTTCCTGCTTACGTCATTTGTTCCGTCATTGTGGTCGGGTAAATTGCTCATTCGTGAAACGGCCGCTATTTTCGCATTCAAAGGTTCCATGGTTGCCGTTCCGGATGTGGTATTGGTGAGTTTGCTTATTTGGGTACTGAACATCATTTTGCCCGCATTGGTAAGCAGTTTTGTATGGATTCCTGTTTCAAAAAACAAACAACAGGCACATGTGGTTGATTAGCGGTTGGTTTTTGGCGTATTCGTGTTCCATTATGGGATTGATTTTCGGCATCCAACGATTACGTGCAGAACGGAAAGTAAAAAAGTGCGTGTCGATTGACCAGATCACCGTTTTGGTGCCGTTCCGGAATGAAGCGCACAACCTGAAAGCTTTTTTCGACAGTATCCGAAGTCAGAAATACCAGCCAATCCAATGGATTTTCGTCAATGATCATTCCACGGATGATTTTCGGGGGCTGTTTGCCGAAATGAGCATCTTCCCTATTCGCTTACTGAATTTACCCGATGAACAGGAAGGTAAAAAAGTAGCTCTTCGGTTTGGAATGGACCACGCTACAACTGATTATTGCCTCACAATGGACGCCGATGTCACTTTCGGAAGCGATTACATGAAACAATTGTTGACCGTTCCTGCGGCGGATCTCGTGATTCTTCCGGTCGAAATGACTTCCAAGCGCTGGTGGCACTCATTTTTCACGCTGGAATATTTGTTTACTACTTTGCTCAACCGCGGAATAGCAGGCTGGTCACGTCCGGTGAATGCCAGCGGCGCCAATCTTTTGTTCCGGATCGATGTATTTGAACAAACCGATGATTATGAACACCACGAACACATTGCGAGTGGCGACGATATGTACACACTTCGAGCGTTTCGTGATGCCAATAAAACGATTGAAATAGTCGAAAATACAGCGATGACTGTCTATACCGCGACCCCGCTAACCATTGGTCAAACCATGGACCAACGTGTGCGCTGGCTGAGCAAAACCGGCCATGTAGGCGATTCACTGAATACTTTTTTAGGTTTTTGGGCTGTTGCCTTGCACATGGGGTATTTCCTGTTGCTGATCCTCACGTTTTTTGCTCCTGCACTGTGGCTCACGCTTTTGGTGATTGTCTTAAAAACTGCTTTTGATTTCGCGCTCATCCGCATGACGGGAAAACCCTGGAACCTGGAAACGATAAGCGGATTGATCTTGTTTGAACTGTTTTATCCGCTTTATTTGTTCGCATTGTTGGGGTCGTCGCTGTTTGCGCAACCGGAGTGGAAAGGGCGATAGAATTATGAATTGAAAATGTAAAATTGAAAAGGGAAGACCACTTTTCAATTTTACATTTTACATTTTACATTTTACATTTTCAATTAGAAAGGAAGGTCATCATCGTCACTTGCAGCTGTAGAAGCCGGAGTGGCAATCGGATCTAAACTCATAGCGCTTGGCCCGCCTTGTGGAATTCCACCACCTTGCGCTACCGCACCAACTTTCTCCAAACGCCATGCATCCAAGGTATTGAAGTAACGTACTTCACCTTGTGGACTTGTCCACTCGCGGCCGCGCAGGTTAAACGATACTTCGATTTGATCGTTTACATTCAAGGCATCCAACAAGTTACATTTGTCTTGCGTCAGTTGAAATAAAATATCTTGTGGATACATGCTCGACGCATCGGTCAAAACAAACTCGCGTTTCGAGAATTTCTCCGATACCTGAACAGTATCATTCTTTACTTTTAATGTTCCGGATAATTTAAACATGTTACTGGTTTTATTCTTTAATCGTTAAATGAGAGCAGGGTCATCCAGGCTCCTTCTATATTATTTTCGGCAATAAGCTGTTGTGCACGCTGGTGCAGTTCCAACTCCAATTTTGCCGGTTCGTCTTCTAAAGTTAGGAAAAAATCACTTAGTTCCAACAACTTATACTCGTTTACATCGGTTTCATTCGGCAATTCGGTAACCCCGGCCAATTGTGCCAGATCATTCGGAGTGAGCACTTTACTGTTGCGAATATCTTCAGGCAACTGATCAAAACCAATTCCAATAGTTGTAAGCGGTTTGGTAACCTCAAACATCGATGCTTCGTTGGCGTGACAGTACCAATTTCCGCCCATTCGGGCTACGAGATTGATCTTTTTCTGATCGATCATACCGTTTTCGTCGAGAACCGCTTCGCTGATGTGAATTTTGGTCACTTCGCAAATCACGAGGTTCCCGGCTCCGCCCTGATCACCCAATTCGATGACCTGGTTCACTTTGCATTCAAACTGCACCGGCGATTCCAACACGCGCATCGGTCGGATGGTTTCAGAAGCTACAGGCGTAAAACCGGCTTTCACAAATTCATCCACTTCAGGCGGGTACGGTGAACTGCTAAGGCTCATCTGGTGCAAAATGTCGTGATTCACAATATTGATCACCACTTCCGGAATCTGTTTCACGTTGTTGTACGTGTCTTTGGTGGTATTCGTGCGACCGTTTCGCGCCGGCGAAAAAATCAAAATGGGCGGTGCCGCACTGAAAACATTGAAAAAACTGAAAGGCGAAAGGTTGTTGTTTCCGTTTTCATCGATCGTAGAGGCAAACGCAATCGGACGCGGACCAATAGCCCCAAGGAGGTATTGATGCAATTTCGGAATGGGTAATTCTTTCGGATCGTACGTTACCATGAACAAACAATTTTGGGCAAAAATACGGAAATGAACAGGTGGTTGGGAGGAGAGATTTGAGATTTAATTAACAAATTTGAGAATTATGAATTCGGTAATTATGAATTATGAAGAGAGTACTTAACATTATTCGCTGGAAAGATCAAATCGTTCATTGAAAACGAATGTTGATTGGTTTCGCCGGTGTAATTATTTTCATTCTACTAATTTTACGGTAAACCCAATTAACAAACGACCTATGCGCATTGCATTTATCATCCTGATTACTTGTTGTCAATTTGATTTGGCTGCACAGGATTCAATCACCATACAACCGCTTCCCCGCTATACCGAATTCACTGGTTCTCTGGAGCACCACACGCATTTCTTAAGTACCGCACATGCTACGGGAATAAATATAGGGATCTGCCAGCCGCTGGGAACTCATTTTTCTGTTCGGGCACAGAGTTTTCTGACTCCGATAAAATCATTTGATGCGAGTAAAGCGGCCATTTCTTCGACCGTTAATGATAACAACGTTCGTACACCAAGCTATAACATTTCGTCATTGACGGTAGTTTGGACTCCGTTTACCGGAAGCAATCTTTCTACCGGAAAAAGAGGCCAGAAACAGCGTGATTATACGTTTGGAATCCGTGGCGGGTATTTCTACAATCAGCTCTCCTACCCTAGTTTCAACACAATCGACTATTACCAAACGGATACCACTGCAATCGGTGAACCACGATATATTTTAGGTACGCGATCTCATGCGCTTTCCGCCGGACTGGAATTTTCGATCACGAAGAAGACTGCTGAGAAAATCGTAAACATGAGCTATTATGCCGATTTTCTATATGGCGTTCATTTCAGTTATGTCGGTTACACCCAACACAACGATGGTAGTTACGAAGCTTATTCGCCTGAAGTTGGTGATTATAAAATCAACCGAAAAGGTGTCAGAATCGGTTTTAAGTACACGCATTTCAGACAAGGCCATTGGGGCGGATTTTGCGCAGTTGAAGCGTTTTGGAAACCGATGTTGAGTTATTATGCGAAAAGTTCGTATTTCATTCCGCGCGGTGGTGAACGCTTGTCGCCAGGAGCTGTTTCGGCGAGAGTTGGAGTGGTTTATAGGATTGGGAAATAATCCGGTTCCGAGGTTTCTTTCAGGTCATTTAACGTTCGTAATATTGCAAATTGGCATGCCAAATAAATGTTCGTGAATTTGCAATATTACGCCGGCTTTTTTTGAATAAAAACACATCTCAATTCACACTTTATCCGGTTACCAAACGTTAATATCAACATTCATCAACAAACGCCCCAATATGTTGATCCGATTCGTTTTTCTTTTCTTTCTATTTAGTCATCAGCTTTTTGCACAGCAACAATTTTCACCCGAACAGCTGAACCAACCCAAAAAGTACGGACCACAAATCAGTGCATTGCTCAGTACGCAGGAAATCGCTGCTTTCAAAGACACCATTTCCAATACGCTGTTGCTTCGCAATGGATTTCGCTCGTCGGATTTTGTGAATGAAGAAGATTGGCTGGCCATTCAAGACAGCGTTGATGTTTATCGCATCGATGTGGTGTATTCCAAATATCCATTGAGAAAAGGTGTTTATTCGGAGATTTATCCGCTGCTGTGCAGCCGGTTGGTTCATTTATTTGAATTGGATGAAGAACTCAACAGTACAGACATTTCCTGGAACAAAGTGTTGCAAACTGCTTGTCACAACGACCAGGAAGCCGACCAATTACCTCACGGAATTGTGATTTGGTACCATCCGCGTGTGGAAACGGAAGAAATCGTTGAAACGGAGCTTGTGATTGATGAAGAACGAACTGCCGGAGCGACGCAAACAACGCTCGCGGAACTCAGTGCAACAATCGATTACATAGCCGGTTCTTCTTTTTTCAGTGATTCGCTGAAAGCACAACTCACAGGTAAAACGATTGATGAACAGCGGAAAATTATCCAGACAACACTCGAAAAAGAACTGGCAACGAAGCCCGATCAGGATTTATCGAAAATTGACAAGATCCAGCGCCAATTGTACCTGAATGAACTCAACGAAGTGGTGAATTTGTATCGTAGCGATTCAACGGTTTACAAAATTCTTTCGCGTCATCCGGAATGGCAGGATGTGGCGGTGGTCAACGACTGGACCGGAAGTATGTATGGCTATGGAACTCAAGTGGTGGAATGGCATATCAAAAACTGGGAAATTTCCGGAATCAAAGAAGTGACGCTGTTCAACGACGGTGATATGAAGTCGACCTTCAACAAAAAAATCGGAGAAACGGGCGGTATTTATACCGAGAAAGCCGACAATGTGGAAAAACTGATCGCCCTGTTTCAGCTCGTGATGATGAAAGGTGGTGGTGGCGACGGCCCGGAAAACGACATCGAAGGTATTCTGGCAGCGATTGAAGAACGCGACGATATCAAAGAAGTAATCCTGATTGCCGATAATTATCCGTGTGTTCGTGATATTTCACTAGCCAATCGCATTGGAATTCCGGTACGTGTGATCGTGTGTGGCTACAACAAAGAATACGGTGTCAATTCTGATTTGGTATACCTCGCTAAAATCACTAACGGAGGTATTTACACTATCGAAGATGATCTCGAAAATCCGAACGCGACGTTCAATGAAGAAGGCGGACTTATTTCACAAGACGAACACCGTTTCAAAATCGCGAAGAAAACCTGCGGATCGGATAAATTGGCGAAAGCTGCCGGAAAAAAGGCCTTCAAATCGATCAAAGACACGCGTTTTAAACTAAAAAAGAAGATCACCCGCCTTGATCTGAGCGAAACCGAACTCACAGAATTGCCGAACCGTTTGTACAAGCTCACAGCGCTGGAATACCTTAATCTCAGCACCAATAAACTGGCGCACGTTGCTCCGGAATTAGGCCAATTAACCAGGCTGAGTTACCTGGATCTTTCGCACAATCAATTGTCCCAACTCCCAACGACGTTCAAACAATTGAAATACCTGCAGGAATTGTACCTGGGCGATAATCAACTTACAGCACTTCCGAAGAACTTCCTGAATCTGCCGTTTTTAGTGAAACTTGATTTGTCACACAATTCACTGACGGATTTAGGGAAAACCAGCAATCTCCGACGGCTAAAAGAATGCGACCTTTCTGGCAATCAGTTGATGACTCTTCCGCGCTCGTTCCAATCGGTCAAATACCTGCGTGTGCTGAATATTTCCAGTAACCAGTTTTCCGAATTTCCGGTGGCGCTCACGAATCTGCGTTTTTTAGAAGAAATCGACCTCAGCAATAACCAGCTGACTAAACTTCCGGTTACGCTCAGCGGGATGAAAGCATTGAAGATCGTCCACCTGGAAGGGAATAATTTTCCGGTTGAGGAACAGGAACGGATCAGGAAACAGTTTGGGGAGGTGATGGTTTATTTTTAGGATCAGCTTTCCTTCGATTCAATATAAGGTTGCAACCACTCACGGGCAGATTCTTCGTCTTTACAGCTTTTTACAGGAAAAGAACTTTCTCTCAGTGTAGAGTAAATTAATGTCATGGCCTCTCCCATAATGGAATCCGAAAAAAGAGCTAATGCTTTCACATATTTCGACACCTGGTCATCGAGGTAGTCACGAATTTCTTTTGAAATGTTATTTGAGTTCGTGCTGTTTGACAACATACAAATCTTGTTTCCTTTTTCTGTGAGCTTTTGCATGATGGCAATCATGGGATCGTAACGTTCAATGGTACGTTCTTCATCCTTTGTTACCATGACCAGTAATTTTCCGTCGTATTCGGTCCAGTAATTGAAAAGTGGCGATTCAAAAAAATTCTCCTTATCCTGTGGTTTCATTTTTACGTATTTGGTGAAAGCCAGACAGCTAAGCTTTCATCTTACTCAAAATTAATATAATGGTTGAATATTAAAGGGTTTTTATTTTATCACTCCAGACACGATTCTCAAGGAGGGAGACAGATTCTCCCTAAGAATAAAGACTAGTCAATAATAATACTTACCCCACCCGTAACCTGTTCATTTTCGGGATAGAACTCTTGGTGTTGATGTAAAAGTTCTCGTCGATGAATGGAATTCCTTTTCCGTTATACATCATTTTTTTCCACTTGGTAGAAGGTGTAATCCATTCTCCGGTTGTGGTTTTTAATGACATCTGAAAACCGGGGACACAATTTATCCATCTGTATTTCATCTTCTTACGGCCATGTTTCATTTCCAGCGTCGGTGGATTTTTTGTGCGCAAATACTGATCGAAAATGGTTTTGAGTTCCAGTTTCAGGTAAGCCGACATAAATGTTTCGATCTCAGCTGTGGTAACGGTTTGGTGGTAAAATTTTGCATTCAGTTCGCGTAGCAGCATCCGGAAAAGTGTGTCGTTGTTGGTGATCTGGCGAATAGTGTGCAGCATATTTGATCCTTTGTAGTACATATCGCCGCTGCCTTCGCTGTTCACTCCGTATTGCCCGATAATCGGGATGTCGTTTTTGATGTTCTTGCGCATCCCAATGCAGTATTTATTGGCGTGTTCGGTACCACACCAGTAATCCATAAACAAGGTTTCGCCGTAGTTGGTAAACGATTCATGGATCCACATATCGGCAATGTCTTTGGAAGTGATGTTGTTGCCAAACCATTCGTGACCGCTTTCGTGTACGATGATAAAATCCCATTTCAACCCCTCGCCTGTTCCGCTGAGATCTGTACCCAAATAACCATTCTCAAAACCGTTTCCATAGGCAATCCCGCTTTGGTGTTCCATTCCCAGGTGCGGTGCGTGAACCAATTTGTAACCGTCTTCATAAAACGCGTATGGGCCAAACCAGTATTCCAAAGCTTCCAGCGTGCGGGGCGCATCCATGAATTGTTTTTCGGCTTGGGCTTCGTATCCTCTCAATACCCAGTAATCCAGTTCCAGCATGCCTTTTTCACCCTGAAAATGATCGTGAATATTCACGTAATCACCAATATACGGGATCATGTTGTAGTTGTTGATCGGATTTTTGACTTCCCACGAAAACGTAGTTGTTCCATTCTTGTGTTCTTCGCTTCCCAGGAAATGGCCGTTACTCACACACTTTAGCTTCGAATCGCAGGTATAATGCATTTGAACGCCGTTATCAGGTTCATCGATCTGCGAATCTTTGCAGGGAAACCACACACTTGCTCCCAAACCCTGACAGGCAATGGTAATCCATGGTTTTCCGTTTTCATCCTTTGCCCAAACCACGCCGCCATCCCAGGGAGCTTGTACGGCTTCGCGCGGTTTTCCGTGAAAATAAACGGTCAGTTCGGAACGCGAACTCAGCCATTCTTCGGGAAGTTCGGCAAACCAGGCATTTCCAACTTGCTTGATATTTTCTTTTGTGATCAGTTCATTATAATGGAAAATGGTGTCCTTCATATGCCATTCCTTCGTCACCAGCCGAATACTGTCAATACTCATAGGTGCCTGTAAATCCAGTTGAATCACCCTGCGCGGCGTGTGTCGGTCCGAAATACGTTCTTCCGCACTGAATTTAATGGTATTATGCCCGTGAATTTCTTTGGTTTCGCTATTGAAAGTTACGTGCAGGTCGTAGTGTTTTAAATCCCACCAGTTGCGTGTATTTCCATAACCTCCGCGCAGTGAATCGGCGTGAGTGAATTGGGCATTGGTGGCTCCAACGGCACAGCAAAACAGCAATAAGGAGAAAATTGTTTTCATGATGGAATAAGATCTTAGGACGAAAATAGTGCTTTTGGTAGATTTATTGTTGAAACACAGGAATCTGCTTTGCTCATAAGGGTGGGGATTTCCGGAAACCGGGCTTTTACAGCTAAGTTATAATGGTAAAGCCTCGTGTCTTTGTGTCCTTGTGGTAAAATAAAAAACCACAAGGACACAAAGACACGAGGTAATTAACTTAGCACTCAATCATGCGGTATTATTGCGGAGAGTTAATTTATTTTTATCTTTTCAGGCAATTAGCGACTAACTCAATACAATTTCACCCTTACTATGAACACAGACGGATTACTCAACTTTCTAAACTCAATGGAGCAAAAGGGAGTTTTAAATGCAGAGGCCAATGGGCAGATTCAGCATTTTCTCACCAGTAAAAACACTTCAATCGGGAAGTTATTTCTGACACTTGCCGCCATTATCGGATCGTTATTCCTTTCGGCCGGAGTTTTTGCTATTATTTCGCACAACTGGAGCGATTTCCCGAGACACGTACGTGGCGTTTTGAGTTTTGTGCCGTCGCTTGTAGCGCTGTTTTTCTATTACAAAGCGGTTTTTAAGCATCCCAAATCGACTTCCTGGATTGAGGCTTCTTCGCTGTTTCTGATGCTCATGATAGGCGCTTCCATTGCGCTGGTAAGCCAGACTTATCAGATGGACGGTGATTTTGATAAATTCATTACCGTTTGGCTGATCCTTACGCTGCCGTTGTTTTACATTGCACGTGCATCCGGGATCGCGATTTTCTACCTTTTACTGTCAACCAAATTTCTTTTCCCTGATATTCAATACGATTGGTTCATGCCTTCGGGAATGACCTTAAACGAGAAATACTACCTGTTCTGGTTGTTTTTAATCGCATTCCTGCCGCATTTCTATCTTACACTCAACCGCAAAGAAACCCGACAAGGTTTCCGGTCTATTTATTTAGGCTGGGTGATTGCCGTTTTCCTCGTAGTTACTATGCCTTTTGCGGTAAAGGCCGGTTATACCTGGTGGGCGCTGGCATTGATTATGGCTTTTTACCTGGTTGGAAAGAAATACTACCGACACAATATTTCAGCTTTAGGCAGGCCTTTTCAAACAATGGCGTTGTTTCATATTTTCTATTACCTCATCAATTTTTCAAACGAGCAATTCTCTGATTTGATGTTCCGTTTGGAGAAAATAGAAACCATCAAGGAATGGAACAAGGAACAGATTGCGTTCTTCCTTATTGGTGTTTTATTGACAGCGGCATTAACTGTCATTGCGATCCTTTGGAGAAAAAAAGAGGCTTCGTTGAACAGAGCCGTTATTTTCATTCCGATTCTGTATGTGTTTATGTATGGCATTTTCTGTTTGAATGAATTCTACCAGGTTGATTTAACATGGTGGTCTTTCCTCATCTTCAATATCTACGTACTCGTTTTTGGAGTCAACGCAATGGTAATGGGAAATCGGTCAGGCAGTGTTCCTTATATGATTTACGGCTTGTTCCTTATTTGCTTTCTGCTATGGGTTCGTTATTTCGATATGGATGTATCATTCTGGCTCAAAGGAATTTTGTTTATGATCGTAGGCGGGTTGTTTTTCCTTGTTCACTTCTTATCAAGTGAAGAATTTAAAGACTAGGAAGCATGAAAACAAAAAAGATCATTTTCGCCGTATTTGCATTGGTTGTCGTCTTGATTCCGATATACCTGATTTTTCAATCGGAAGATGTACTCACGAACGGGCATCAGCATAAGCTCAGACTTGAAGGTTACGATCCGTTTGACCCGTTTCGCGGGAAGTTCCTTCGTTTGCGTTTCGAAAGCAGCGTTCCCTGCGAAAGTGACATAAAAACGGGCGACCAGGGATTTGTATTGCTGGAAAAAGATACGTCGGGTTATTCTCATTTTTCAATGGTACAGAAAAAGCGCCCGTCGCATTCGGATTATGTAGAAGCAAAGGTACTAATGGTTTACAGCGGAAAAGCTGAACTGGACTTCGATAATCTCAATAAATTTTTCATCAACGAAGACAAAGCCAAAGAAGCTGAAGAGATTTTAGCTGATTATACCCGAATGGCGCCTGATAAAATTCACATGACCATTCGCGTGCTGGATGGCGAAGCACGTATTGAAGATATCATTGTAAAAGCGAAGAAATTGCTGGATTACATCGCATCTGGTGAGCACAAGCATTTCAAAGATGATATTCTGAAAGAAATGATGGAGCGCATGAACAGTGAAACCGAAGCGCTCGAACGGCAAATGGAACAAATAGAAGAACTGGAACAAATGGAGTTTGTGGTTCCAGAGGCAGAATAAATGATTCGAATTAGTTTTTCATAGAAGCCAACTGATCGTATTCCAGGATGGTAATAGTGCCGCCTGAAATTTCGATGTATTTATCATCTTTAAATTCGCTCAGTGTACGTATTACTGTTTCTTTGGCCGTACCAACGATACTTGCCAGGTCTTCACGCGACACGTTCATGCTGAAGCGGTCTTCGTCATCCTTTTTGTAGGTGTCGGAGAGTTTTACGAGTGCTTCAGCGACTCTTTTCCTCACGGAATTGTAGGCCAGACGCATCAGTTGCTGCTCGCTTTCGAGTAAATTGTTTGATAGGATTTCGATGAATTTGCGGGCAACTTCCGTGTTTTTGTAAATGAGTGAAAAGAAGTCTTCCTGCGGGATCATGTAAATTTCCGCATCTTCCAGCACTGTTGCCGAATGGGTGTACTGTTCCTCTTTCAGCAGCGACAGAAACCCAAAAAAATCACCTTCTTTGTGCAGTGAAATAATCAATTCTTTTGCCTGTTCATTTTTCTGGTAGATTTTCACCTTTCCTTTGCTGATAAAATAAACTCCTTTTGGATAACCACCTTCGCGGAAAATATTGTCTTTCTTTTTATAGTATCTCACTTCCCGTTCTTCTGAAAGTTCTCTTAATGACTCGAAGGTTTTGGCTTCTTTTAAAAAGTCATTCACCCCCTCGATGCTGTTCGTGAATTGTATTTTCAGAAAATCATTCTTTTTCAGGCGTACCTCAATGGCGCTCAGCAGATCTTCATCATCAAAGGGTTTGATCAGGTAATCGTCGGCCCCCATCGACATTCCTTTTCGCACATCTCCCCGATCAGCCTTCGCAGTTAAGAAGATAAACGGAATACCTGCGGTTATTTCATTTTTGGATAAGAGATGTAATACGCCATGCCCATCGAGCAGAGGCATCATGATATCACAGATAATGAGATCCGGTGGGTCATTTAACGCAAGATATACACCCTCTTTTCCATTTTCAGCCGTGATTACGTTATACTGCGCCAATGTCAGTATTTCTGCAGTATTTTCCCGCACATCGACGTTGTCCTCAATCAATAGGATTTTTTTCATTGCTTTCTGTTTCAGTGAATAAAATGGTTAGCGTAACCTTTGTTCCTTGGTTTTGGACGCTGTCAATTTGAATCGTTCCGTTCATTAGTTCGACGTACCTGGCAACGATGCTTAGTCCCAAACCGGTTCCTTGTATATGTGTGACATTGCTCCCCCTGAAAAAGCGTTCAAACAGGTTTTCCTGATCTTCTTCATTGATACCGATGCCATCATCTTCTACAGCAATTACAATCGCTCTTTCGTCAACCTGTGTAGATAATTCAATTTTCCCCTCGTGGTTGGAGAATTTAATCGCGTTTGAAACAAGGTTGAATAAGATGTTTTTCAAGATCTTCGGATCCAGTAAAGCAATTTCTTTGCCTGAATGATGATGAACAAGTGATTGTTTCCCGGTTAGCATTCCCTGCATTTCTGAAATGATTTCCGACATAAACAGGCTGATATTAAATTCTTCGGGGAAATTCTCCACTTTGCCTTCTTCCAACTTGGAAGCCGAAAGAAAATCATTCAGAATATCTGTCAGGTTTTTAATCGATTTTTTGATTTTACCCACGTGTTTAGCCTGGTTCTCCAAATCACTCAATTCACCGTATTTAGTAATCAGTGAGAGCGAAGACATCATTGTGGTAAGGGGCGTTCTAAACTCGTGAGACGCCATGGAAACAAACCTGGATTTCATTTCACTCAATTCTTTTTCTTTCTCAAGAGAAGTGTTGAGTTCTTTTTTTGTTTTCTCCAATTCATTAATCGCTTCTTCCAGTACAAGTGTCCTGTTTTTCACCTGTTCTTCCAGGTCCGTTGAATAATTTTTTAGTTTTTCTTCAGCGAGCTTACGCAGCGTAATATCGAGGATAAAGGCAACTACAAACGTTTTACCTGCGTAGGTATAAGGACTTAAACTGATCTCCACCGGAAATTCGGAACCGTCTTTTTTTAATCCGTAAAGCTCCATTCCCAACCCCATAGAACGTGCATGTGGGTGATGGGCATAATTGGTCCTGTTGTGTTCATGTTTATTGGAAAATCGTTGCGGAACAAGTACTTCTATTTTTGATCCTGTCAATTCACCGGCCGAATAGCCAAATAGTTTTTCTGCACTTGGATTGATCCGTGTAATTTCTCCTTTTGAATTCGTAACCAAAATTCCTTCGGTAGCATGCAGGAACAGTGCATTAAGTATTCCTTCCTGACTTTGCATTCATTCTCATTATTAGTAGTTAAAGACGAATATACCTTTTTTGGCGCTTTTAATTACACCTGAAAATAAAAAAAATGATTTTCATCAGCTGCATGTATGACAAAAATCATTTGATAAAAACTTATCCGGATGTATCCTTCTCTTTTTCAATGCTCCGCAAAAATACCCGACACAATTTATCTGAACTTTTTTACCGAAAATCAAAATAAATCGGAGAATTCATTTGCATGAAATAAAAATATCGCTACTTTTGTCCACCATTTTAACGAATGGCAGAATTGAAATAACCTCAACAACGATCAGTCGGATCAATCAAAAAGAGGTACTGCGGATGTGGTGAAATTGGTAGACACGCCAGACTTAGGATCTGGTGCCGAGAGGTGTGCGGGTTCGAGTCCCTCCATCCGCACTTCATGAAAAAAGTCTCGTCTCGTCATTGAAGCGAGACTTTTTTGTTTTAACAACTTACTAAAACAAGAACGGAATGAACGTAACTCGTCAAGAAGTGAACGCGCAAACAGCATTACTTACAGTGCAGGTTTCGCCAGAAGATTATAAAGGAAAAGTAACTGCTTCGCTGGAAAAATACCGCAAGCAGGCTAAAATCCCTGGATTCCGTCCGGGAAAAGTACCAATGGCTTTGGTGCAAAAACAATACGGAAAATCAGTATTGGCCGAAGAGATGAACAAATTGGTTTCGGAGGCGCTTTACAAACACGTTGAAGACAATAAACTCGATATTTTAGGGAATCCGATTCCGAAAGAAGATACCGAAATCAAAGGTGATTTCGAAAATCCGGGAGAATTTGAGTTTACATACGAAATCGGTTACAAACCGGCGATCAATCTTGATTTAGGGCCTAAAACCAAATTCGATTACGTAAAAGTAAAAATCGACGATACGTTGCTGGACAAACAAATCGATGATTTGCGTCGTCGTTACGGGAAACTGGTTTCTGCAGACAAAGTTGGCGAAACGGATATGATTCTTGGGCAATTCGTTGAATTGAACGATGACGACACGATCAAAGTGGGTGGTATCATGCATTCTTCCACCACTTCGATGGAGTTTATTGAAGACAAGAAAGTAAAAGCTTCATTGGTTGGAAAATCAATAGGCGATAAAGTAAACGTTTCCGCATCGGCACTGACACGTGGCGACAAAGACAAAGCGGCTATGTTGGGCGTGAAGGAAGAAGAACTGGTGAACCATTCTGACAATTACCAATTGACGATCAACGATATCAAACAAATGGAACTGGCTGAATTGAACCAGGATTTGTTTGACAAATTGTTCGGTCCGGGAGCGGTTGATTCTGAAAAAGCATTGCGTGCACGTATCGCAAATGATCTGGATCAAATGTTTGCTAATGATTCTGACCGTTTGTTAACACGCGAAATTTACCGCGAATTGGTTGACAAAACGCCGGTTTCATTGCCGGATGAGTTCCTGAAAAGATGGATTCGCTTGTCGAACGAAAAACCAATTTCGCAGGAACAGGTTGATGCCGAATATGACAATTACGCCAAAGATTTGAAATGGCAGTTGATCCAGGGGCACATCTTTAAATCCAATGATATTCAATTGGACCACAAGGAAGCCATTGAGTTTACAAAAAGTTTGCTGGCTAATCAGTATGCACAATACGGTTTGCCTGCTCCGGAAGAACCGGAATTGACTACACAAGCGAGCAAAGCGTTGACCAACCGTGAAGAAGCGAATCGTATCTACGATATGCTTGCTGAAGCGAAATTGACAACTTACTTCAAAAGCACGGTAAAACTAAACAACAAAGAGGTTTCCTACGATGATTTCGTAGCGATGGCTTCTAATTAAGATACATTACTTACTTTGAAAAGCTTCCCGTTGATTCGGGGAGCTTTTTTTTGTTTGGAGAATTTTTACATGTTGAAAAAAGGCACGTAATATTGCGAATTGGCATATCAAATAATTAGACGTGAATTCGCAATATTACGTGTGCTGATTTATGTTGATAATCCATTCTCAAAAGTATCACTGAAACATATTTACCCCGCCAAAACGAGTGAAGCATGAAAAAGTGGTTGAGGAATTATTGGGTATATTCGTTGGTAGGAACGTTATGCGACATTTTAAGACGATCAAACGAAAATGAAACAGTTGACAGTTAAACTTATACTTCCACTGACAGTAATTTCATTTGCGACAATTACTAAGTGGTGGTATGCTTTACCTGTTGACGCACCAGACACATTATTTGTAGGGTTTCCTTTCCCGTTCGTTTGTGACGGTTGGCATACTTCAATGTCCTTGCAACTATTCATAACAGAATTTGTCGCAGACTTTTTGATCTACTTTTTATTTTGGTTCATACTGTTTTTTTGCATTAACCGTTTTTGGACAAAAATTAACCCAAACAAAATTGTGACAATTATATTGTGGGCGGTGACGGGATTTGTGGTAAGCGGAGCAACTTTAATTGCAAGTAATTCAGATAATTTATTTTATGTGAAACGACCCTTTGACATTAACGTAATGGAAACGGGGTACAAATTTGTGTGGCAACAGACAGAGCGACCTGACTATTATAAATATCATCCTGAAGACAAGAAAGAATGAAAAAACGACCGTATAACAGCACATTTACAATGCTAAACCGACAACCAAATGGTACGTTTAATTAAATTGACATTATTGGCAGACCTTGCAAGTTGTTTGGTTATGTTTTTTTCTTATTTACTAATTAATCCCAAATTCGCATTTCTTGCTCTCTTCTATTCATTTGGTAATATATTAATTCCAACCTTCATTGCGGTTCTTGTGTTTCAACTTCTAAGAAAAAAAATTAACCTTTCTAATTCGTTTCGAACTATTGCACTTCAGACATTTATCCTGACCGTTATTCTTTTTTTAGGTATTTTTATTTGGGCGACAATAGACGTATTGTTATTTGGACACTTACACCGAGAGCATTGGAATATCACTAAAGAATTTAATTCAGAATTTAAGCCTTGGTTGCCCGCACTATTTTCACTGGCGTTTTTCATACCACTCATTGACAGAAGAATTAGTAGAAATGATACTAAACTTGAAGACAAGTACAACCGCTAACATCGGCTTGGCTACATGCCTTCAATCTCGCCTCGAAAAGATGATTTTTATAAAAGAAAATAATCTAACTTCGAATTTGAGTTTACATTAAAAAGTCGGCACGCCGCCAAGTCAAAAACTGTTATCGGTCATACTTCAAAAACAAACAACTATTTTAGAAAAAACCACATGTCAACAGAAATAAGCAAGATGAAAGCATTTACAAAAATCAAATATGGTGGTCCTGAAATTCTTTGTTTAGAAGAAGTAGCATTTCCGGAACTCAAAGAAGCGCACTTGATAGTTAAAATTTTTGCAAACTCAGCTAATCCAGCTGATTGGCATATTTTGAGAGGTAAGCCCTTTTTTGCCCGGTTTACTTTTGGATTATTCAAACCCAAAGAAAAAATCTTAGGTGCTGATTTTGCCGGAATAGTTGAACAAGTAGGCAAGAATGTGAGTCAGTTCAAGGTCGGGGATAAAGTATTTGGTGAATCTCTAGAAGGTGGTGCTTTTGCTGAATACGCTTGTGTAGCCGAAAATATTTGTGCCAAAATGCCTGACGGTACAACATTTTCAGATATGGCTTGCTTACCGATTGCCGGTCTGACTGCCTTACAAGCTCTAACCACCCACGGGCAGGTCAAAAAAGGAGAAACTGTTCTTATCAATGGGGCATCAGGTGGAGTTGGACATTTTGCTGTTCAAATTGCAAAAGAACTGGGGGCTACCGTTACAGCGGTTAGTTCAAGCAAAAATGTAGATTTTGTCAAGTCATTAGGTGCCGATCATGTGATTGCTTATGACAAAGAAAACATTCATCAACATACAGGAAAATACGATCTTATTGTTGATACGAATGGAAACTTAAGTTTTCAGGACTACAAACGAATGGGGCAACGCGGAGTAATGATAGGTTTTACAAGTATGGGACATATGATTTCGGTACTTGCGAAAAAGGCATTTAGTAAATTTCCGTTAATTCAATTTACAGCCGAAGCCAACAAGAAGGACTTAGACACATTAGCATATCTGATTAAAGGGGATAAAATAAAAGTTCATATTGATAAGACTTTTTCATCTGAGCGAATTCCGGAAGCAATTAGCTATATTGAAGCTATGCGTACAAGAGGAAAAGTTTCAATGATTTGGGGAAATGTTGACGCTGAAAATTAAACAAGAAAAAGCACGAAGCACTAACATGGTTTTTTTCCGTCAGCCGGGCTACTTTGCAAAATTCAACATCCGTTTTTCAATTAAACTTTAGTAATAATATCGGCTTTTGTGCTTCGATTTCCCGGCCGAACGCAAAGCCCTAAACGTTAGCGGACAACACCCCGGAAATCGTAAAAATTAGCTAATTTAAAGCGTTAAGCAATGAATGAAATAAAAATTCGAAAAGCAAAGGAAATTGAAATTGAATGGATAAATAAAAAATATGCAGAAGTAGGTTTTAAAAAATCTGTTTTTGAAAATGAACTAATTGCAATAGCAGAATACGAAAGTTTAAATAGTGGACTTGGTAGAATAGTTAAAATAGACGATGTAAATTATGAACTTGGTGGAATGTATGTTTTTGAAGAATTTCGAAATAAAGGTATTGCAGAAAAAATTGTAGCATTTTTAATTCGTAGCGAAAATTTCGAAGATAAACATATTTGGTGCTTACCATTTGAAAATCTAGAAAACTTCTATGCGAAATTTGGATTCAAAATGGCCGAAAAAACTATGATACAAACCCCAAAAGAAATTACAGAAAAACATAATTGGTGTAACAAAACCTACGAAAAGAAAGTATTGTTAATGGTTAAAGAAAATTAATCTGCCGATCTGCTAACATCGGTTTGGCAAAAGCGGCGGTTCAGTGCTCCGCAGCCACATTTCCGTTTAATCAAACATTGGTTTTTCAAATCAAGTTTTGTGGTGAAAAGCCCGCCCATCGCAAAACTACCAAACGTTAGCGGTCATTGTAAAGCGAGCCCCGGGAAACATTAGACAGTCAAGAATATGAACACAGAACAATATCCCAACATTTATTTATACAGACGAATTGTACAGGCCAAACTATATATAGACAAATACTATTCAGAAAAAATTGACCTTGACAATATTTCGGACGAAGCTCATTTTTCAAAATTTCACTTTATAAGGCTTTTTAAGTCTATTTATGGCAAAACCCCACACCAATATCTAACGAAGGTCAGAATTGAGAAGGCACAACAACTTCTACAACAGGAAAAATCAGTAGGTGAAGTTTGTTTTTTAGTTGGTTATGATAGTCTTAGCACATTTAGCGGGCTTTTTTCGAAAGAAGTAGGAAAGTCACCTACTCTATATGTCGCCCATTACAGTCAGCGGAAAAGAGAAATTCAAACCAACCCTTTGTCTTTTGTTCCAAAATGTTATGCCTATATGCACGGTTGGACAGAGAATAGCAATTTTGAAGAAGTAAAAAAGTAAATCATTGCAGAAATTTGCATTGGGTTTAACAAAAAAAGAAAAGCAATGATTACAAAAATGACAATTACAAACATTCACGTTATAGACCAAAATAGTGCCTATGAATTTTATGTTAATAAATTAGGTTTTAAGGTGGTTGACGACATACCAATGGGACCGGAAACCCGTTGGCTGACAGTTTCGCCACCAGAACAACCCGACTTGCAATTGGTTCTATTTCCAGTTACTGTTAGCAAAATGTTTCCGAAAGAAATTGCTGAAAATTTAATTGACTTGATCAGAAAAGGAATTTTTGGCTGTGGTGTATTAACTTGTAATGACATTTTCGCCACTTATGAAGAATTAAAAGCAAAAGGCGTAGAATTTATTAAAGCGCCTACAAAAGAGTTTTATGGGACAGAAGCACTTTTCAAAGACGACTCGGGGAATTATTTTTCATTGCAACCAATAAACAATTTTGACAATGAAAACAATATTTGACGCTACAACCAGAGATGAACTTGTTAAGAGGATAAGTTCTTTAAATGAAAATAGTGTACCTCTATGGGGTAAAATGACAGTTTACCAAATGACCAAACACAACACAATTTGGAATGAGTGGGTTCTTGGAAAAAAAGATTTCGTTTACAAACAAAATTTTATAGGAAAACTGTTTGGTAGAATAGCTTTGAAAAGCAACACCGGAGACGACAAGCCAATTGGCAAAAATATGCCCGCCGGTAAAGCCTGTACAGTCAAAGAAAAGACAGGTAACGTTCAAGTTGAAATTTCAAACTGGATAAAACAAATTAACGCCTATGAGAATTTCTCAAATGACAATTTTGTTCACGACTTCTTTGGAAAAATGACAAAAGAACAAATCGGAATATTTGCACATAAACATAACGACCACCACTTACGACAATTCAATGTATAGAAAACAACGAACGGATAACACGGGCTTGGCAAAAGTGACGGTTCAGTGCTCCGCAGCCACATTTCCGTTTAATCAAACATTGGTTTTTTAGATCACGTTTTGTTGTAAAGTCCCACCCTGCAAACTGTTAGTGCAATTTTTGCAAACATTAAAACGACAGAAAATGAAACAACCATTTATTCTCATATTAACACTCGGACTTTTTGCCTGTAACCAACAGACAGAAAAAGAAACCGTCCAAGGCGATTGGATTAAAGGAACGGAAAGCGAAAAAATCAAGACTATTGAAAAACAATTTCGTGGTTTTGACAACGCAATGGTTGAAACGGGTTATCGTTACCAGGAATTGTATTGGGCAGGACAAGATCAAAATTGGGAATATGCAGACTATCAATTAGAAAAAATAAAAATTACCATTGAAAACGGATTAGAACGAAGACCAAAGAGGGCAAAATCTGCCGAACACTTTTTGAGTTATGTATTGCCCGAAATGAAAAAATCGTTAGAAAAAAAAGATACTGAAATTTTCAATAAAAACTTTCAAACAATGACAATCAACTGTAACAGTTGCCATGCAATGGAAAAAGTGCCATTTTTCAATGTTCAAATTCCCACAGAAAGACAATCACCAATTAGAAAGTAAAATGTTTCGAAAACTTATTCATACAGACAATTCAAAAACAACCTTACTTATTAGACTAATGGTTGGTGCTGTATTTCTTTCGGAAGGCATTCAAAAATTCCTATTCCCCGACTTACTCGGAGCAGGACGATTTGCGAAGATCGGCTTACCATCGCCTGAATTTTTAGGGAGTTTTGTAGGAAGTTTTGAAATTGTTTGTGGTGCATTGGTTTTACTTGGTTTGCTAACAAGGTTTGCAAGTTTTCCTTTAATCATCATTATACTTGTTGCTATCGCAACAACAAAGACTGAAGTTTTAGCCGACAAAGGATTTTGGGAAATGCTTCACGTATGCAGAACAGATTGGGCAATGTTTTTAGGTAGTATTTTTCTATTAATCAAAGGCGGTGGTTCTTTGTCTGTGGACAAAAAGATAATGAATGGTGGAAAATAAAGTAGCTATAAAAGACATTGCCAAACTTTTTCTAAAACTTGGTATTATTGGTTTTGGTGGTCCTGCTGCACACATTTCAATGATGCAAGACGAAGTTGTTACCAAAAGAAAATGGCTGACCGAACAACATTTCCTTGACTTAATTGGAGCAACTAATTTAATTCCCGGACCAAATAGCACCGAAATGGCAATTCATATCGGACACGAAAAAGGAGGTTGGAAAGGTCTAATTGTTGCAGGTCTTTGTTTCATTTTACCAGCCATTTTAATTACAGGAATTTTTGCTTGGCTGTACAAACAATACGGACAACTCCCCGAAGTGCACCCCTTTGTTTACGGAATAAAACCAGCCATTATTGCCATTATACTTGGAGCAATTTTTCCATTGGCAAAAAAGTCTCTTAAATCAACGGAATTAGTAATTATTGGATTGATTGTTTTAATTGGGGCATTGCTCAATATTAACGAAATCTATTTGATGTTTGGAGCAGGTTTTTTTGCTTTATTTTTGGCTTACATACGAAACAATAAACAAAACAATATCAACAGTTTTTTGCCATTAGCTTTATTACAAATCACAAATACAACAATCCTTTCTGCAACAAACGCAAAATTGTTTTGGATTTTCTTGAAAATCGGTTCAATACTCTACGGTAGCGGTTACGTTTTGTTTGCATTCCTTGACACAGAATTAGTTTCAACAGGACTTTTGACAAGGCAACAATTAATTGACGCCATTGCTGTAGGACAATTCACTCCCGGCCCCGTTTTTTCTTCGGTAACTTTTATCGGCTATCAAATCAATGGTTTGACAGGAGCAATCATTTCGACAATAGCCATATTTTTACCATCGTTTGTTTTTGTTGCATTGCTCAATCCGATTGTAAAGAAAATGCGAAGCTCAAAACTTTTTCCAGCATTTCTTGACGCAGTTAATGTGGCTTCGGTAGCCATTATTGTAGCGATTTGCTTTGCTATGGGGAAAGAAACTATTACAGATTGGCGGACAATTTTGATTGCAGTTTTAAGTATCGCAATCGCATTTGGATACAAGAAATTAAATAGTGCTTTTGTTGTTTTGGGAGGCTCACTAATTGGTTACATACTGCTATTAATATGATGACAAACAGGATAGAAAAAGAAGAGCGAAGTGCCAATATCGGTTTTGCAAAATGGCAGATTCAATGCTTCTACGACAGTGAAGTGCTAAATCCAAGCTTTGTGCATCTAATGAAGTTTTGTGGTGAAAAGCCCGCCCATCGCAAAACTACCAAACGTTAGCGGTCATTCTAAAACGACACCCACCTACTTTCAAAAATCTTGACAAATCATTTGAAAAAAGCAGTAAATAATTTGCCTATCTACTAATAGGTAGTATATTTACAAAAAAGAATTTATTAATGACGACAAGAGAAATAATTATTGATACAGCCGACCAACTTATTAGAAGTAATGGTTTTAACGCTTTCAGCTTTAAAGATATTTCTAACAAAATTGGGATTAAAACAGCATCAATTCATTATCATTTCCCAACCAAGTCTGACTTGGGTGTGGCAACAATAAATGAACATATTCAAAGGTTTGAGCATTTAAAAAAGGAATTTGCAAACAAATCACCATTGCAAAAACTAAATGGCTTTCTATCAATCTATTCTCAAATAAAATCAGAAAATAAAGTTTGTCTTGTTGGTTCTTTAGCAACAGACTTAAATACCGTTGATGACAGCATAAAAATTGAACTTAAAAAATTTGCTGAGCTTGTTTTGCTTTGGGTTACTGAAATCTTAACAGAAGGTGAAAAACAAAAAGTATTCGAATTTCAACATACACCAAGGACAAAAGCATTACTGATAATAACAAATATATTAGCTATAGTTCAATTATCCCGGCTTACCAAAACAGAGGATTTTGAAATTGTAAAAGAAGCCATAATTAAAGATTTAAGACCACATAAATAATGAGAAGAGTTGTAATTACAGGAATAGGAGCAGTAACTCCAATTGGAAACAATGTGGCTGAATATTGGCATTCACTGATTAATGGTATTAGTGGTGCATCACTAATTACAAAATTTGATACTTCAAAATTCAAAACAAAATTTGCTTGTGAGGTAAAGAATTTTGACCCTCAAACTATTTTTGAAAAAAATGAGATAAGAAAATATGACCTTTTTACTCAATATGCCTTGGTTGTAACAGACGAGGCCATAAGAAGTGCCAACATTGATTTTGAAACCTTAAACAAAGATAGAATAGGTGTAATATGGGGTTCCGGAGATGGTGGTGTTTCTACTTTTGAAGAACAATTGAGCGAATTTAATAAAGGTGATGGTACACCGAGATTTAATCCATTTTTTATTCCTAAAAGGATAATAAATATAGCATCAGGTGTTATTTCAATTAAATATGGTCTTAGAGGCATCATTTATACAACAGCATCTGCTTGTTCAGCTAGCAATACTGCCATCATAGACGCATTTAATTATATTCGTTGGAACAAAGCTGATATGATTATTGCAGGTGGCTCGGAAGCTTCCATCACACAAACTTCGATAGGTGGTTTCAATGCTTCAAAAGCATTATCAACTTTAAACGAAAATTTCAGCAAAGCGTCAAGACCCTTCGATGTTACAAGGGATGGTTTTGTTCTGGGAGAAGGTGGCGGAGCACTTATTTTAGAAAGCTATGAACACGCAATTAAGAGAAACGCAGTAATTCTTGCAGAAATAGTTGGCGGCGGACTTGCTGGAGACGCTTATCATTTGACAGGAACACACCCAGATGGAGCCGGAGCAATTATAGGTATGACACTTGCATTAGAGGAAGCAGGTATAAATCCCGGCCAAATTGACTATATCAATGCACACGCCACTTCAACACCGCCAGGAGATCTGAGCGAATTGAAGGCTATGGAAAACGTATTTGGCATTAAACCTAATGCAAATATAAGTGCGACAAAATCTATGACAGGACATTTACTTGGCGGTGCAGGGGCTATTGAAGCCATTGCATGTATAAAAGCTATTCAAGAAAGCATTATTCCGCCAACGATAAACTCAGAACAAATAGAACCTGAATTTGCAGATAAATTTAATTTGACACTTGGGAAAGCTCAAAAAAAGAATGTCAAGTATGCAATGAGTAACACTTTTGGCTTTGGTGGACACATTGCAAGTTCTATTTTCAAGAAGTTTGAAGAGAACCCATAAAAAAGAAAGGACAAAAAAAAGAACGAACCGCTAATCAGAATACCCATAAACACCCCCGCAAACATCAACAGTCAGAAAAAATGAACGATAATGACATTAAACGACTTTCACGACTGACTGCAATAGTAACACAGTTGCAGACAAAACGTCTTTTGACGGCAACAGTGCTTGCAGAAAAATTCAATGTGAGTATCAGAACAATTTATCGTGACATAAGAGCTTTGGAACAAGCAGGTGTTCCGATCATTTCTGAAGACGGAAAAGGTTATTCGCTAATGGAAGGCTACAGAGTGCCGCCCGTAATGTTTACAGAAGCACAAGCAAATGCGTTAATTACAGCAGAACAATTGGTTCTCCAAAACAAAGACACTTCGTTCATTAAAGATTACACAGAAGCCATTGAAAAAGTAAAAGCCGTTTTAAAATACAACATACAAGACAAAGCGAACTTACTTTCAGAAAGAACACGATTTGACCAAAATAACAATCGTGAAAGAAACAGTAGTAGTTTATCTGACTTACAATTTGCCTTGACAAATTTTCGAATCGCACAAATTGAATACACCAACGAACAAAACAAAACCACAACACGACACATTGAACCATTTGCGTTGCTAAGCACTGAAAATTGGTTGTTGGTTGCCTATTGTCGGTTAAGAACGGAATTTCGTTTTTTTCGTTTGGACAGAATTAATAAATTGGAAATACTTACCGATAAATTTGAACCACACAAAATGACCTTGCAAGAATATTTTGAGCGATATCACTAATTTAATGTGAGTTCGGTATAAGAATTACCGTTAATTTATTTTTCACCCCTGACATAAGGCTGTCACATGGCAGGTATAAGTTTGCATCATTAATAATCTTCAAAAGAATAAAAATGACAAACGAAATTACTTCAATGTTTAACTCAATCAATTTTCCAAAACCCACTCTTATTTCAGTCAACGGTGTAGAACTGGAAGTCTTTGAAGCAGGTAACCAAAATGCTGGAAAACCGATTGTACTCTGTCACGGCTTTCCGGAACATGCTTTTTCCTGGCGTCATCAGGTGCCGGCACTTGTTGCAGCTGGCTATCATGTCATCATTCCAAACCAGAGAGGTTATGGCAACTCATCCAGTCCGACCGAAGTAACTGAATACGACATTGAACACTTGACAGGTGACCTGGTCGCACTACTCGATCACTTTGGATATGAAGATGCCACTTTTGTTGGTCACGATTGGGGTGCAAATGTTGTTTGGAGTCTGGCGCTATTGCATCCTGAACGGGTAAATAAAGTAATAAACCTGGCTCTGCCTTATCAAGAGCGCGGAGAAATCCCATGGATTGAGTTTATGGAAGTAATAGTTGGAGGAGACTTCTATTTTGTTCACTTCAATCGACAACCAGGAGTAGCAGATGCTATAATGAATGAAAACGCATCCCGGTTCCTCCATAACATATTCCGCAAAAACGTGCCTCTCACACCACCAGAGCCAGGAATGTTAATGATCAATCTTGCAAGAGCGGAAAAACCACTTGGGGAACCCTTAATGGAAGACAACGAATTGTCTGTATTTGTTTCTGCCTTCGAATCATCCGGGTTTACAGGAAGTATAAATTGGTACAGAAACCTTGATAGAAACTGGCACTTAATGGCGAACGTAACCCCAATCATTCATCAACCGACACTTATGATATATGGTGAACAGGACACAATTCCAAAGTCTGAAAACCTAAAAAATAGTGTCCCTAATTTGGATATTGTTAGTTTGGATTGTGGTCATTGGATTCAACAAGAAAAGCCGGAGGAAACTACCCGATCAATTTTAAAATGGTTAGAAAAACAAAATGCTTGATCAGGAAGTAGAAACATATTGTCCTCAAAGCCGAACAGATTGGAGAAAATGGTTAGAAAAAAACTATCAGTCCAAACAATCTGTTTGGCTTGTTTATTACACCAAAAAATCTAATCTTCCTTCAATAAGCTGGAGTGAAGCCGTTGATGAAGCACTTTGCTTTGGTTGGATTGACAGCACCAAAAAAACGATTGACGATGTTTCGTTTATGCAGTTTTTCAGCAAACGTAGACCTAAAAGCAATTGGTCAAAAATCAACAAAGAAAAAGTTCAACAACTCATTGAAAACGGACGAATGACACAAGCAGGTTTGGATAGTATTGAAACCGCTAAGCAAAATGGTTCATGGACAATCATGGATGAGGTAGAAGATCTGATAATACCGACTGACTTAGAAATTGCGTTTGAAAAACACAAAGGCTCAAAAGACTATTTCTTAAGTTTGAATAAATCGATGAGAAAACAACTGCTGTATTGGATTGTCGCTGCCAAACGACAAGAAACCCGACAAAAACGCATGGACGAAGTTGTAGAAAGTGCAGGGCAGAATCTTAAACCGAAACACTTGCGCTAAGAAAGGCGAATACGGCTAACAGTACTGCAGAAATCACTAAATTTGAAATTCAAGTCCTCGCAGGGAGTTCAGCGATAAAAATTCCTTCTTAGCAGAGATTGATTTATAGGATTACTTCGAAGACCAAATTCACCGGCAATTTACCAATGGTGGAATAGAAATTTTTAACTTGAACTAAAATGGCAACACTCATAGCACTACTTTTATTTTTGATCTTCTTGTTTATTTCTTCCATTCACTTCTATTGGGCATTTGGAGGAAAATGGGGAGGCGATTCTGTATTGCCCACAAAGGACGATAACAATACCAAAGTATTGAACCCTTCTGTTCTACCAACATTAATTGTCGCATTCGGATTGTTAGGTTTTGGTCTTTTTATTCTGGTAATGTCCGGGCTTATACCATTTAATATACCTGAATGGCTTTTTAACTATGGACTCTGGATTATTGCAGGCATTTTTATTCTAAGAGCTATCGGGGATTTTAATTATGTTGGTTTTTTCAAGAAAATAAAACAAACGAAATTCGGAAAAAATGACACGAACTATTTTTCACCTTTATGCCTGGTAATTGGGATACTGACGATAATCTTAGAACTGTCAAAGTGAAAATCCGCTAAAAGATTTGCGGTATAATAGAATAAATAACAGAAATGGAACTGGAGAAATTAAAATTCCCGATTGGTCAGTTTGACAAACCAACAACAATCACACATGATATTTTAGAACAGTGGATAGATGATATTTCGACGTTTCCTGCGAGGCTAACAAGCGAAGTTATTCACCTGACTGACGAACAACTTGATACACATTACAGACCAGATGGCTGGACAATCAGGCAAGTCGTTCATCATTGTGCAGACAGCCATATGAATAGCCTCACCCGGTTAAAATTGACACTAACGGAAGACGGACCGACCATCAAACCCTATTTTGAAGAACGTTGGGCAGAACTTGCCGACACTAAAAACATGCCTATTCAATCATCATTAAAAATGCTGGAAGGCATCCACGAAAGATGGACTGTTTTATTGAAAAACCTGACAGACGAAAATTACAAACAGGTTTTCATTCATCCGGAACATGGAAAGACATTTAGAATTGATGAAAACATTGGTGTTTATGCCTGGCATTGTAACCATCATCTTGCTCACATAACTGAAACAAAAAAGAGGCACAATTGGAAATAGACAAAAATGAACAAAAAAGACCGACCGCTAACACAGGTTTTGCGTCGGCGGACAGGAATACGAATAGAAACATTAAAGCAATAATCATTGGTGCTGGCAGGTAATTTTTTTAGTTTTAAAGCCTACCAACGTAAAGCGTTGTGAGATATTTTAAAACCAAAACTCATGAGAAAATTACTGACAATTTTAAGTTTATTGATTCTTTCTCCTGGAAAACAAACTGAAAAGACGACCAACGAAATACCGTCATTCGCAAATTTAGAGCTTCAAAAGCATTCTCTTTCCGAACTTCAAAACGACTTTGATTTACTGGTTAATAGCTTAAAGGAAGCTCATACGGGATTATATTGGTACTCAAGTGAAAGACAATTTGACAGCCTTGTTTCCGTTCAGCGAACGTTATTAAAAGACAGCCTCAATGGTTTGCAATTTTACACTATCGTTTCGCCCATTGTGGCTTTTTCAAAAGAAGACCATTGTGATATTTCGCTTTCAGATGATCTAAGCAAAACACAGAAAGAGAAAGGATTATTTGTTCCGTTGATCATGATCAATCTCCATCAAAAACCATTGATTTTAAATAAACCATACAGCGGTTTTGAATTGATTGAAATGAATGGAATTAAAATTGAAGACATCTATCGCCGATTATTCAACACGTTTGCTGCAGACGGATTTATTCAATCATCTAAATACAGATACCTGGATTTGAGAGGATTTTCAAGAGAATATGCAAAAGTAATTGACCAACAAAAAGAAAATTCAATCGTTATCAAAAATCCGTCGACGGGAAAAACAGAAACCCATAAATTACAATCTGTTTCGTACAAAAATCTAAGCGAACTTGTGACACAGGTTTTTAACGAAAACAACATACGAGAAGAAATAGATCAACCTGCGAAATTGCAATTTCAGGACGATAATACAGCCATTTTAACCTTCAGGACTTTTAGCAACAGTGATTTTGAAGAATTCAATATGAATTTTGAAACGTTTGTGGATTCCTCATTTATGGAAATTTCAAAACGCAAGTCAGACAACCTAATAATAGATATGAGAGATAACGGAGGAGGCTCGGAAGGAAATGAAGATTATCTTTTTTCATATCTAACCGATAGGCCCTACACGAAATACAAGCACGTTGAATTATCTAATTTTTCGTTTAGTTTTCTGGATTTTACAGACTATTCAGGTATGGAAGACAAACTGGATTTAGAAAACGAATTAAAAACCGAACATGAGAAATTACCAAATGGGAAAATTTACCGGAAAGCAGGTTTGTATACTCCGGAACCATTAAAAAGCAATCCTTTTAAGGGCAACATGTATGTGTTGACAAGCGGTTGGACATATTCAGGTGGTGCCGAATTTTCAACATTAATGAAAGAATATACCAAAGCAATTTTTATCGGAGAAGAAACCGGTGGCGGATATTATGGAAACACAAGCGGAACATCACTTGAATTGACCCTGCCAAACACGAAATTGAAAATAGATATCCCCATTTTAAGATTCGTTTTAGATGTACGGAAAGGGGAATTTGGACGGGGAACGATCCCCGATTTCGAAGTGCAACCTACATTTGAAGAATTTATAAGCGGTTATGATACCGAATTAGAATTTGCAAAAAGACTCACGAAAAAGTAAAAACGAAATCTGACAGCAACTACCCGAAATAAAATATCAATGAACAAAACATTTATACTTCTAACATCTTTGACTACATTTCTATCTTTCGGACAATCAAAGAGTGACTATTTACAAAACAATCGATTTGATCTGGCTTCAAAAGAGTTTGATTTTCCTCAAAAGGATTTTAAAATACTCGGATTTGGAGCTTATCACGGAAGTGCAAAAACCGAAGAGGTCGAATATTTACTGATTAAATCCTTAACAAAGGAAGGAACAATAAACTATTACCTACCCGAAACAGATTTCAGTATTGGTCATTATTTTAACCAATATTTGAAAACAGGCGACACGTTGCTTTTAAACGATTTGGTTGAGCATTATGGAATAAGAGTTCCACAAGAAATGAGCATTGAGACCTACGAAAAATGGAAGAATCTTAAAATACTTAATGACAGCTTACCAAAAGCCAACAGGCTAACTGTTGTTGGTATTGACCAAATAGTGAGTTACAAATACACATCAAAACATCTTTTAGAAATCATTGACATTCAGGAAAACCAAGAAAAATTGTTACTGGAAATAGTGAATATGGTTAAAACGGACACCACAGACTTTTCGCCTTATTACGACAGTTATTCAAAAAAAGTATTGAAAAATTTCGTTTCCGACTACGAAAAAAATCCTTCAAAATTTGAAAATTACATCAATGATCAATTTGCTTTTGATCATATTATAAGCAATCTGAAACAATCATTTAATGAGTCTTATCATAGAGAGAAAGTTATTTTTAGTAATTACACGCATTTATCCACCTTATACGAATTTGACAAAAAGCCTCAATTTTTAAGATTTGGATTTAGTCATTTAGAGAAAGACCGTGAAGGAAATAGTGTGTCTTTTTTTACCATGTTAATCGAAAACAATGTCTATAAAAAGAATCAAATACTTTCGGTTATTGGTTATTTGACCGAAAGCCATGTACTGTGGGATTTCATTTACGATGACAATGGAAATTATAAATCATACACAACCGAAGGTGGTTTTGGGATAGGCGATTACGAAAAAGAATATTTCCGTGGAATAGAAAATTTGAAAGAAAACAAACTATCGGATCATACAATATATAGGCTAAACAATGAAAACACGCCCTATAATGATGGCAGTCCGGACTTAATAGAAGTGATAATGGCAGATGAAAAATCCAATGGAGATTTAGTCAAAGGAAAATCTACGACTGACTTTTTAGATTATGCTGTTCTGATTTCGAATTCAAAAGCAAGCACACCCATTCAAGAAATGAAATAAAACGCCCTTCAACAATCGTCAGCTGAAAAAAAGATGAAAAAATTAATTATTCTATCAGACTTATGGGGAAAAAGGAAATCAGATTGGATGAATGATTATGTTACAATTTTAGAAAATCACTTTGAAGTTGAATTTTACGATTGTTGCGAATTGGCAGAGATTGATTTATCAGATTACACAGAAGACAAAATTCACCGGCAATTTACTAACGGTGGAATAGACAGAGCTGTAAAAGCACTACTTGACAAGGAAAAAGACACTATTAATGTGTTGGGATTTAGTATTGGTGGACTTATAGCCTGGAAAGCAATACTTGGAGGACTTAAAGCTGAAAGTTTAACTGCGATATCTTCTACAAGGTTGAGATACGAAGACAAACGTCCGGAGTGTACAATCAATTTGTTCTATGCTGAAAATGATCTATACAAACCACTGGAAGATTGGTTTCATACTCTTAACATAGAAATGAACCTTTACAAAGAAAAAGAACACGACTTTTACACCAAAAAAGAAATAGCTATTGAAGTGAGCAACATACTGGTACAGGAACTGATGAATTAAAAACTGCCTTGACAAGGCATACCAAAATCAGTCAATAAAAAGGTAGCTGAAGTACTTCTATGAAATTTTCGCACAAGGTTCAATAGCAAAACACAACTATTAACAGGCAAAAAAAGATGCAAGACTTTGTAGACCAGGCAGAGAAAAATGGTGTGACACTTCTTCGTGTTGGACAGTGTCAATTTTGTGGTGCTGACTATCAAAAAGGCATTTATGATTGTATGGATAATTATAACAAAGGGCTTGAACTTTTAGATTTTACGAATCCGGAATATCAACTATCAAGGTTTCTGAGTGTTGATGCACACGCCTTGCAACATCCGGAAATTCACGGTCGGTGGAGCAATCATTTTCACTTGACAAGGCTGAATTTAATCCTTGACAAACAACAACAATGGGACTACAAGAAATCACCGTTATTAAGCGACTATTTGAATAACTATAAGTCAATTAGGCCCAATGAGTTATTAAACATTCCCAATCCTATGGAAAGAGGAATTATAACTTCAAAGCACTTGACTAAAGCAACAACAGCTGAGGAATGTGTCAGCCTCATAAAAAGATGGGCAGACGAAGTCTATCTCGCCTGGAATTCAAATCATTCATTGGTTTCACAAATTGCAGACGGATTTTTGAAGAAATACAAAAATCTGACCCAAACAGCAAAATATTAAGTATAACTTCATCGTGTATAATGGAGAGACCCGATTAGGGTGCATCCGGTTGAAGAAAAAAAAATATGCAGGAAAAATTTGAACAAGAATATCTTGATTACAAGAAAAAAGTACGAAGATGGATCTAAGACTAACAGCAGTTTAATATAAACCAATTCAATATGACGACAACAAATTTGAAGGACGGTGATTTTTGCAAAGTAATCGCAGGGACACATAAAGGAAAATCAGGCTTTGTTCAAGACATAAACACAAGCAAAACAGGGCATATTACAATAACTGTTTCTCAGCAAAACGGCGTTCGATTTAAAACACTTGGTAAAAACGTAGAACTAACAAAAGATGAATAACAATTCCGGAAAAATGAATCCAATGAAAACAGCACGTCTTCTCATCGTGTTTTCAACAGCTCTTTTCGCTGGTTGCAACAATACGGTTCCTTCCAGCTATGAAATCCACTACAGTAAAGGATTAACAGACAGTGTTGTTTTTGTGAATTACAACATCAGTTCCGATAGTTCCTGTAATTTTTACATGGATTATAAAGTATTCAGGACGCGGTTCCATGAAAACAATTACGAAAGCATCTACAACTACCACCGTGCACACCCTGGTTTTGATCGCAGCATTGATTATACAGCCTATCGGAGAAAAGAATTTTACTCGAATAACAATCCCGACACTGCAGAATATTATCAATCCGGTGGTTCATCGAATAATCAGACCGGTAGCAGTCCCTTAAAACCAACCAATCCATATAAACAAACAACAAGGCCCTATAATTATAGAAAACCCAAATAATAACTCAACAATTATGAACGGATTATTTTATCACAAAGAGATTGCAGAATACACTACTCTTAGCCTATTGCGTTTTTATGAAAATGGGTATGTCATATTTAAAAAAATCACGGGTGATAAAGAGTATTTCGCAAAAGAACTAAAGAAATTCTCAATGACAGGACATGTTGTTAATGGAGAACCTGAATATACTTTTTGCGGTGCATTTGAAGATTTTGGAAGTGGCACTATTTCCTTTAAAGTTGAAAATGAAATTCTTGACCCTTCAAACACTTGGTCACAAAAAGACGTACTCAGTTTTAAAGGAACAATCAATGACGAAACAACATTGCTATTAAAACAGACTAGCAAACGAACAGGATTTGAGATTGAAAACAACTATTTGAAAACAACAGACGAGGATTTGCTAAACGAGCTATAAAAGTAAAATATCCTGACGCAGTTGACGGAACACCCGTACCAGATCTCAAGCCGTGTTCAAAGAGTTTTCAACCCAAAGGAGAAATCAGACAACCTATTTGGGTAGCTGACCTTCTGAAAAATTATTGGAAGCAACGAACTGCTAAAACGTTAACGACCATTTTTGCGCAACTTTAAACAAAACAACAAGTAGCATCATGTACAACATCCCCTTTCACAAAGAAAACGACGAGCAAATAGTCAACGAGTTTATCGCGAAATACCCCTTTGCTTTTTTATCCGGATGTGATGCAGCAAACAAACCTGTTGCGACACAATTGCCTGTTTTCATTGAAGAAAAAGACGGCAGAAAATTCCTGAGGGGACACATCATGAAAAATACTGACCATCACAAGGCTTTCGTCCATAACGAAAACGTATTGGTGGTTTTTACCGGACATCACAGCTACGTGAGCGGAACATGGTACAGCAATCCACACACACCTTCTACCTGGAATTACATGAGCGTTCATGTAAAAGGCGTTCTCCGGTTTTTAGATGACGCTGAGTTGGTGGATGCGCTCCGGACGATTTCGCTGCATTTTGAAGATTACAATCAGCAGTCAGCTACTATTTATGACAATCTTCCGGCAGATTATACGCAGCGATTGATGAAGATGATCGCGGCTTTTGAAATTGAAGTCACCGAAATGGACACGGTTTTTAAACTGAGCCAGGACAGGGATTTTGAGAGTTATCAGAACATCATCGCGAAACTGAGAGAAAAGGGCGAAAACGGGCAAGTGATTGCTGCCGAAATGGAGAAAAGAACGAAACAGGTATTTCCTGAAAACCACTAAACAAAGTACCGCTAATGAGCAACATACCATTTCAAATGATAGACTGGTCCAGCGTCGAGAAAGTTGAACACAAAGGCGAAGAAGGAATTGCAACCTGGCAGACCATTCAATTTGATGGGCTTAGAATCAGATTGGTCGAATATTCAAACGGGTATCTGGCAGATCATTGGTGCGAAAAAGGACATATCGTGCATTGTTTGGAGGGAGAATTCATCAGTGAATTACAAACCGGAGAGAACATTAAGCTCACGAAAGGTGAAACGTATGTTGTGTCGGACGAATTGAGCTCTCATCGCTCTGTTTCTGCAAGCGGTGTTAAATTGCTGATAGTAGACGGCGATTTTTTAAAAAACGAGTAATTGATCTTCCCGATTCACAGAATTAACGATCTTTATTCCCGACCAAATAACACTATGAATGGAAAACGGAAAAAAATTCAAAACCAAAACGGGCTATTGCCATATTCTAAAGGATAAGATTGTTCTTTCCCGCGATGGTATCGTCGGCAATGTGGCAAGTGTTGTTTCCGGAAATCACATTTACCAATCGGTGATCATTTACCTCACCGCAATCGGTTTTCTCACCTATTTTCTCATCAAAAATTATTCAGAGAAAAGCTACGTTGGCATTGCCTTGGATGCTACTTTGATTGCGGTGTTATCGTACTACATCTTTCGCGCTTTCGGTTATTCGGCCACACCGGTCATCGAACGCAGCAAGATCAGCCAAATCGTTTACAAAAAAGCCATTCCGTTTCTTACCCGCGCTTCGTTTGAAGTGCATTTCACCGACGAAAAAGGCCGTAATAAAAAACGCCTGATTTTCCTTCCCGGCTCACTCACCAATGGTGAAGCCATCGCCAACGAAGCACTTGACATCATGCGTTCCGAACAATTAATACCCAATTGATGAAATCACTTTTTCTCTGCATCACGCTTATTTCCGTTTTGTGTAATTGCACTGTTGCCCAAACTCCGGAAAAGAAAGCAAAAACCGCGGCCGATCTTAAAGCGGAATTGGAACAGTTTCTGTCTCAATGTCGCGCAACAGCCGGTGTTTCAGTAAAAGTATTGGAAGATGGTGAAGCATTTACGATCAACGATACTGTCCTCCATCCTACTTTGAGCGTTTACAAATTTCCGTTGGCACTCGCTGTTTTGCACAAGGTCGATAAGGGAAAACTAAAGCTGGATCAAACCGTTCATATTACGAAGGAAATGCTGCACCCGGGAACGTGGAGTCCTTACCGCGACGTACATCCCGAAGGAAATGTGGATGCAACCATTTCTGAATTACTTGCCTACTCCGTTTCAAGAAGCGACAACAACACAACCGATATACTTTTCGATCTCTTGGGCGGACCGGCAAAAGTGCATCAATACATTGCCGGATTGGGAATCAAAGACATGATGATTGCCGCAAATGAATATGAAATGGGTGAAGAAAACCGGCTCTACGATAATTGGTCGAAATCAGCTGCGATGGTTGATTTATTGGGAAAATTTTACAGCAAAAAAGTCCTTTCGGAAGAAAACACGCAGCTCCTTGTAAAGCTGATGACCGATACCCCAACCGGGATCAATCGCATGAAAGGATTGCTCCCCGCAACAGCAATAGTTGCGCACAAAACAGGAACTTCCGGAACCAATGAAGAAGGCATTACCACCGCTGTAAATGATGTGGGAATCATTACGCTGCCCAACGGGAAACACATTGCCATTGCGGTATTTGTTACCGATTCGAAAGAATCATTTGAAACCAACGAGTACATTATTGCGCACATTGCCGGAGCGGTTTGGAATCATTATGCAGGCTCCGCAAAACCTGCCATGCGTACTGTTGATTTGAATGACAATGCCCGCAACAGAGCTGTACCAATCAAGATCTATGAATCGACCGGTGTCGACAACCAAAAAGTGGTGATCCTGAGTGGTGGTTATCTTTCCACCAATGATGAATACGGCTTTATTGCCAACAGATTAGCCGATGAAGGTTACCTGGTAATCAGTATTCAACATGATTTGCCAGATGATGCTCCAGTGGCGAAGGAAGGAAATATTTACGACCTCCGGATGCCTGTTTGGAAACGCGGTGACAGCACGATGCTTTTTGTTCGTGATCAGCTCACTGCCATGTATCCGCATCGCAACTTTAATAAGCTGGTATTGGTCGGACATTCCAATGGTGGCGATATGTCGTTGTTATTTGCCAAAAACCATCCTAAATGGGTAACGCACGTAATCACGCTCGATCACCGTCGTTTTCCTATTCCACCGAATACATGGCCGAAAGTAATGTCATTGCGGGCAAGTGATTTCGAAGCAGATCCGGGTGTATTGCCTACTTCTGGAGCGCAGGAAATGTACGGAATCCGAATCGTTGACCTGGGTGAAAACGCCAAACATGGTGATTTATGTGACAGCGGAAGTGACGAGTTGAAGCAACGGATTTTAAAGGAGATTTTGCAGTTCTTGAAATAAACAACCTCAATCCACAGTCATCATGATTATTGAAAAATCTTTGCCACAGATGACTCAAATTTTCACAGATCATGAATAGATACACTTTATTATTACCACGAATTCACTAATTTTTCACGCGCCTAACGGACGCGCTCTATGTAATGGATTATTAAGTACTTCTTACAGATTTATATGCGAGACCGTTAGGCGAGCTAAATTCGTGCATTCGTGGGAAAGAACCAGCCGAGACTGGTGATGAAACAAGCGTTAACTCAGTAAATGTATCAGCTAGCTGATACGTTATTTACGAATTCAAGGAAAAAACATAAATTAATCAGTTAAGGGGGAATACAAAGCATTCCAATCTGTGAAAATCTGCGCCATCTGTGGCCAAATAAATAAGCTTTGAAAAACACTCTGAGGCACTTGTCTTATTTGATTTTTTCAGAAAAAAGGTAATTTTACTTGTTATGAAAGGTAATTTTACCTAAATTTGATAAAAACAATACAATGATCGGTCAAAAACATATTTTCAAAAACATTCCTAATAGCATGAATGACACTGACATACTTATGCATTTACAAGGTGAAAAAGTCAATTGGGAATACGTTCAGACACTCAAAGAAAGTACGCAATTTAAAGACGAAGTACTCTCGGGCTGGTTAAATGTGAGCGTCAAAACATTTCGTTCTTATAAAAAACCCGATCAGGAAATTGATATCAATATCAAAGAACACGTTCTCTTGTTGTTGTCACTCGTGCAGCATGGCAAAAAAATCTTTCGTTCCATGGAAAAATTTGGTGAATGGTTAAACTCAGAGAACTTTTACTTCAATAAAAAAGCCCCTATCGATTACTTAAAAACAATTACAGGAATTCGCTTTATCGATGACCGGCTCACAGCCATGGAATACGGTGACAACGTCTAATTCATGGAGTTATTCAGAATATCATCTGCCGAATATTCCACCCAACTAATCGCCTCAGGAGCAGCAAACAGGTGGAATAAAAAAGGTGAATTTGTTATTTATGCCGGCGGATCGAGATCATTGTCGACACTCGAATCAGTTGTCCACAGGAGCTTCATCAAACCTGATGTTCTTTTCAAAGTAATGATCATCTCCGTCCCCGATTCAGATCACCTGGTTAAAACAATCAGCACCACTGACTTACCTAAAAACTGGCGACAGTTTGAAGCATACTCAAGACTTCAGGAGATTGGCAGCAATTGGTGCAACAGCAAAGAAACACTGATTCTTAAAGTGCCTTCCGCGGTAATTCCACAGGAATACAATTACGTCATCAATACCGAGCATCCTGATTTCAGGGGAAATGTAAAACTTGTAAGAACCGAAAGCTATTTTTGGGATGAACGATTGTTGTGAGTTAAACGGAGATAGCTAATATTTTTACAATTACTCAAGTTTTGCCACAGATTTCTCAGATTTCCACAGATTGGAATGCCATGGCATTCCCTTGCTAATACTAGATTTATTTCTTGTATATCATCTGCGAAAATCTGTGCCATCTGTGGCAGCAAAAAAATAATCAAATGGATTTCAGTGTCAGCAAAGTACTTACAGCGGAGCAACCTGCACCGTATCATCCTGTTTTCCGTAAGAAATAGTCAGCGCGTTGACTTCTTTGGTCAATGAATCCATCACTTCCGAATAGATACTTTGCAGTTCTTCCTGCTGAGAAGCGTAATAATTGTATGATCGTTCAAATCGTCGTGGATCGATGCGGTATTTATCAAGGCACACTCTACCTGACGATTTCATCAATTTATGGTAATTATTGACCAGCTGATAACGAGTTTGAGCATACGATTCCAATACCGACAGTTCACGGATCACCATTACCATCGTATCGCGGCTCACCAGATCATCCGGAGCAGCCGGAGTATCTATATCACTGGAACATCTTACAGCTAAAAAGCCCAATGCGATGAAAAGCAGAATTCTCATCTGTTAAAGGTTAATCGCATTCCAGCCTGGCGGTAAACGCAGTCTTTTCCGTGTTCGTACATTGGGATTCCATTGACAAACGTGGTTTCAATTCGATGCGAGAAGGTTGTTCCTTCCAATGGCGACCATCCGCACTGATAAAACAATGATTCTTTCGTGACAGAAGTCGAGACATCAGGGTTCACCAACACCAAGTCGGCAAAATAACCTTCGCGAATAAAGCCTCGCTCTTCCAGCTGAAAACAGGTTGCAACAGCATGGGCCATTTTTTCAACCACCCGTGTTCTTGGAATTTTCCCTTGTTTACTCGCTTCCAGCATCGCTAATAAAGCATGTTGTACGAGCGGTCCACCTGAAGGAGCGCCAAGGTACGATTGCGATTTTTCTTCGAAGGTATGCGGCGCATGATCAGTAGCAACCACATCGATACGATCATCCAATAGCGCACGCCAGATTTCGTCTTTATCGGCTTGTGTTTTTACCGCCGGATTCCATTTGATCAACGAACCTTTGGTTTCATAATCGGCATCGGTAAACCACAAATGATGCACACAAGCTTCGGCAGTAATGCGTTTTTGCTCGAGCGGAATATCGTTGCGGAACAAATGCGTTTCTTTTCCGGTAGAAATATGTAAAATATGTAAACGTGTATTGTGTTTTTTGGCCAATTCAACCGCTTTGGAAGACGATAAATAACACGCTTCTTCACTGCGAATGAGCGGATGAGCGCTCATCGGGATATTTTCACCGTATTTAGTTTTGTAAGCTTCCAGGTTGGCACGAACCGTTGCTTCATCTTCGCAATGAGTGGCAATCAGCATCGGTACTTCGGCAAACAAACGATCTAATACGGCAGTATTGTCAACCAGCATATTTCCGGTGGAAGATCCCATGAAGATCTTGATTCCGCACACATTTTTTCCGTCGGTTTTCAATACTTCATCGAGGTTGTCATTCGACGCGCCCATGAAAAACGAATAGTTGGCAAATGCCGTTCGCTGCGCAATCTGGTATTTATCTTCGAGTAATGTTTGGGTCAATGCGTTGGGAACCGTGTTGGGCATTTCCATAAACGAAGTGATTCCGCCAGCAACAGCTGCACGCGATTCAGAAGCAATTGTTCCTTTGTGCGTCAATCCAGGTTCGCGAAAATGGACCTGATCATCAATACAGCCCGGTAACAACAATAATCCGGAGCAATCGCGTTCATCGACTTTTCCTTCAACCGAAAGATCAGTTCCTATTTTGGCAATACGGCCGTTTTCAATCAGTACATCCGCAACGCGCTCTGTACCTTCATTGATCAGCGTTGCCGCTTTTAATAAAATTCGTGACATCAGACTTTCAGTTTACGCATTTTCCACACACCAAAAAGTGCTTCTTTGAAAATGCTTGACGACATTTTGGATTCTCCGTATTGCCTGTCGATAAAGGTAATCGGCACCTCAATAATCTTAAATCCTTTGCGTTTGGCGGCGTATTTCATCTCGATCTGGAAGGCATAACCTTTGAAATGGATTTGGTCCAGATCAATTGCCTCCAATACTTTTGAGGAATAACACATGAATCCCGCGGTGGTATCCGAAATACCCAAAAACAAGATCATGCGCACGTATACCGAAGCAAAATACGAAAGCATCACACGACCAACAGGCCAGTTCTTTACTTTTCCTCCACGGCAATAACGCGAACCAATACTCAATTGCGCTCCCTGCTCGGTACAGGCAGACAGCAAACGCGGTAAATCCGCCGGATTGTGCGAAAAATCGCAATCCATCTCAAAAATATAATCGTATTGCTGTTTGAGTGCCCATTTGAATCCATGGATGTACGCTGTTCCAAGTCCTAACTTTCCGGTACGCTCTTCTAAAAAAATACGATCGGGATACTCGGCTTGCTTTTCGCGGATCAGGTCGGCAGTGCCGTCGGGAGAATTATCATCAACAAACAGAATGTGAAACGCGCCATCCAAAGCCATGACGGTTTCAGCCATTCGCTGAACGTTCTCACGTTCGTTGTAAGTTGGAATGATGACGACAGTTCGAATCACACAGGTTCAATTGAGTCGTAAAATTAATGATTAATCCAGTCACAGACTCCATTTTTCGTATACTTTAATAAATGAGCCGAAAGAACACCACAGCTTTCGTATTTTTGCGGTATGTTGATTGGTCGAAACATTGTCTTCATCTGCGCTTCCCTGGTAATGATAAACACATCATTTGCCCAGTCTTCATTGAATATGGAGTTGCTGGACAGATGGCACCAGGATTCATTGATCAACAATACCAGCGAGGTGCGTTACAGCGATTGTTACGGATTTGTGTGGAACGGGAAAGAATACGCCGTTGCCGGATCAACCGAAGGAACGCATGTTTTTGAAATCACGGACGACAATACGTTTGTACCGAAAGGATTCGTCAGAGGACGATTTTCAAACACGTCCGTTTCTCACCGCGATTACGCCATTTATCAGCATTATCTCTACGCCGTTTGTGACGAAGGTGTCAGCAGTTTACAAATCATCGACTTTCAGTATCTCCCCGACTCCATTCATTTAGCTGCGGAAGACACGACACTTTTCGGGCGGGTTCACAATATTTTCATTGACACCGCTCAGGCGAAGTTTTATTCCTGCATTCACCGGTCTACTTCCAGTACGCAAATCATTGAAGCGCCGATGAAGATTTTTTCGCTGGCCGATCCGCTGCAACTGACCGAATTATGGTCGGGACCCGGCGATGTGATCGAAGTTCACGATTGTTATGTGCGCGACGGCAAAGCCATTCTAAACTGCGGGTTTGATGGTTTACGTGTTTACGATTTCACCAATACCGTTTCACCGGATTACCTTGATTCCAAGACCTTTTACCAAGATCAGGGCTACAATCACCAGGGCTGGCTCACACCAAACGGAAAAACCTACATCTTCGCCGATGAAACCAATGGCAAGCAAGTGAAGAAATGTTCGTTTAACGGATCAGCCATTGCCATCACAAATCTATTCGGCTACAATCACTTCAACGAATCGGTTCCGCACAATATCATGGCGAATGACACCTTTGCCTTTGTAGCCTATTATAATGAAGGTTTGAGGGTGTTTGATTTGCGTTATAGTCCACCGTTGGAAGTTGCGCATTATGACACCTATCCGGAAGAGAATTTCTTCAAAATGAACGGAAACTGGGGTGTTTACAGCAATCTTCCGAGTCGACGCATTTTAGCAATGGACCGCCAATACGGTTTGTTTCTCCTGCATTTTGATCAGCAGGCTTTCCTGGGTGTGCCGAATGAAGAGGTTTCGGTTGTATATCCGAATCCGTTAAGTGAAAATGCCCAATTGACCGTTCGCTTGCCTAATCCTGTTACTGCTTTTGAATGGGAATTGACCGATGAAGCGGGGAATATTGTTCTTTCGGGAAGTTTACAGGATCAGAATTACCTGCAATTGGAACCGCTGATTGCAAGCGGGATTTACTTTTTAAGATTGAAGTACCGCGATTACCTGGATGATGAACAACAGGAAGTGTTGAAGGTTATTGTTTTGTAGGATTCAACTCATTATTCAAATCCCTTATCTCGTGCAGAATTCTTGCTATTTCAATTGTTGAATGATCAAGCCTGCGATAGAAAATAATATGCTTAGCTATTTTTTGACCGAATAACCCTGGATAGACTTCAAAATAACTTCTACCCAACTCAGGACTCTTTGCAAGTAAATTGCATTCATTAATAATCAGTCCATAATACTTATCTGCTTGTTTTTCCGACCAAGTTTCAATGGTATAATTCCAAATTTCCGAAAGATCCAAAATGGCCTCTTTCGTAAACTTATACGAAACCATTATTTTCTCTTAGATTTTAGTTGCCTCAAGTGCTCTTCAGGATCAAAATCTTCAACTATTCCACTATTAATCCCATCCTCTATCGCTTTCCTCAAAATAATGACTTTCTTTTCTTCTTCTTCGAGAAGTCGAAGCCCGGCACGAATAACCTCACTCGCGTTTTTATACCTTCCTTCGTGCAGAATACTTTGAATAAATTGGTCAAAATAGCTTCCCAAAGTGATGGATGTGTTTTTGCTCATGACAATTTTTTTTATAAATATACCTAATATTGGTATTTATTCAAAATAAACTCACCTACCCCAACTCACATTCCTTCACAGCCTCCTGGATCAAATCAAATTCAAAACCCTTACTCATCAGGTAGCGCTGCAGTTTCGCGCGTTTTTTCCAGGGATCGGTTTCGCGGGTAAGATCGCGGAGTTTTTTGGTAGCTTCTTTGAGCAGAATGGAATAGTATTCGTCACCATCAATGGTTTTTAAACCGCGCTGAATGGAAACTTCACTGACGAACTTTTGTTTGAGTGCCTGTTTGATCTTGATGCGGCCCCAGTGTTTGATGCGGAGTTTGCCTGAAACGAATGCTTCGGCAAAGCGTTCTTCGTCAAGGAAACGATTCATGATCAAATGCGCCATGAGGCGATCTTTCTGGTCCTCGTCCATGCCCCACGAGCGCAGTTTGTTCACTACCTCAAAGTGGCACCTTTCCTGGTAGGCGCAATAGGCTTCAATTTTCGCCTTTGCTTCCAGAAACGAAAAATTGCTCTCTGACATCAGAGAGCAATTTCATTATTATTAGCATCCAAAAAGCTGTATTCCAACAGATTCTGAGCTGTTACGCCCCTCACGTCGATCCACTTTTTGTATTTGAAGAACCATTTACGCTGCTTCGACATCACACCTTTTTTGAAGTAAGCCTCCAGATAAGGGTGCACGAGCAAGGTCAATTTCTTTTCTTTCCGATCCTGCAACAAGTAATTGAGGTTGTTCTCAATTTCTTCTGCATACAAGATCGAAGCTTGAATTTCGCCTGTTCCGTTGCAAGTAGGACACGTTTCAGACGTATTGATATCCGTTTCCGGACGCACACGCTGACGTGTAATTTCCACCACACCGAATTTAGACGGAGGCAGGATATTGTGTTTCGCACGGTCCGACTTCATAAATTCCTTCAATTTCTCGAAAAGAATTTTGTTGTTTTCACGGTCGTGCATATCGATAAAGTCGATACAAACAATACCACCCATATCGCGCAATTGCAATACACGGGCTATTTCCTCGGCAGCCTCGATATTCGTTGCCAATGCGTTCGATTCCTGGCCGTCGGCACCTTTACGGTTTCCGCTGTTCACATCCACCACGTGCATGGCTTCTGTGTGCTCAATAATCAGGTAACCACCGCTTTGCAACGGCACTTTTTTACCGAACATGGTCTTGATCTGCTTGCTGATTCCGAAACGCTCGAAGATGTCTAACTTACCGTCATACAACTTCAGGATTTTCTCACGTCCGGGAGCAATTCCGCTGATGTATTCTTTCAATTCTCCCATGAGTTTTTCGTCGCTCACGTGGATGTTTGTAAAATCAGCGTTCAATAGGTCGCGCAGGATCGACGATGTTTTATCGATTTCTCCCAACACGCGTCGAGGTGGTTTTGCATTACGCAGATTTGCGTGCATGTTTTTCCACTTCTCGAGCAGATTGCGTAAATCCTGATCGATAGCTTCTACCTTTTTGGTAGCAGCTACAGTACGGATGATTACACCGAAATTTTTTGGTTTGATATCCTCCATCAAATCACGCAAACGCTCGCGTTCTTCAGGCGATTTGATCTTTTGGGATATCGAAATTTTGTCCGAAAAAGGAACGAGCACCAAATATCGCCCGGCCAATGTAAGTTCTGCGCACAAACGCGGCCCCTTACTGGAAATAGGTTCTTTGGCTACTTGTACCAAAATCGGGGAAGATGTGGAGATTATATCCCCAATTTTTCCATCTTTTGGGATGTCTTTCTCTGACTTGAAATACAACAAATCAGCGACGTTTTGCTTCCCGTGCAAGGTATCTCGTGTGAATTTATCCAACGATTGAAATTGCGGGCCCAAATCGAGGTAATGCAAAAATGCATCTTTCTCGTAACCCACATCTACAAAGGCTGCGTTGAGGCTTGGAACGACTTTTCGTACTTTTCCCAGGTAAATATCACCAACCGCAAAGTCGGTGTTTCCCTGTTCCTCGTGCAATTCAACCAATTTACCATCGCGTAGGAGAGCAAGCCAGACACCCGAAGGACGAGCATCTACAACAAGTTCTAAACTCACGAAAGTATAATTAGAAAGTGACTAAAACAGAAAAACTTAGTAGGCGCTTACCTACTAAGTTCTCTGAACTTCTTAAAGAAAATTATTTCTTCTTCTTATGACGGTTTTTTCTTAGTCGTTTCTTACGCTTGTGCGTGGCCATCTTATGTCTTTTTCTTTTTTTACCGCTTGGCATAGCAATGTTATTTATGGTTATTAATACTGTTATTACAATTCAATAGCTTCTAAAATGAAGCACTCCCGTCGATTAAACAGGAGTGCAAAGATATAAAAATAAGTTTTTCCACATCGGGTTGATGCGAAAAAGACGGAAATTATTTCACTACTACCTTATTTTTCACTTCCTCAACAAACGTTTTTGCCGGTTTGAAAGAAGGAATATTGTGTGCTGGAATAATGATCGTGGTATTTTTAGAAATATTACGACCTGTTTTCTCCGCTCTCACCTTCACTACGAAGCTTCCGAAACCTCTCAAATAAACATTCTCATTTTTAGCAAGAGAACTTTTAATGGAAGTCATGAATGCTTCAACAGCTTTCTGCACTTCGTTTCTTTCCAACCCTGTCTCCTCTGCGATTTCAGCAACAATATCTGCCTTTGTCATTTTACTTGTATTAAAGATTTTCAACAATTTGATTTTCAAGCGCAAAAGTAGTTCGTTAAAAGCGTTTATTTTTGCTTTCGATGATTTTTTATTAATTTTTTCCCTAAATGGCTGATTTTGTTCTACAAATTACCGAATGGTACAGACTAAATGCTCGGACGCTTCCCTGGAGGGAAACAAAAAATGCCTATTTCATTTGGTTGTCGGAAGTAATTTTGCAACAAACGAGGGTCGATCAGGGGATGAAATACTATTTGTCTTTCGTTACCTATTTTCCAACGGTTGAACAACTCGCTCATGCCGATGAAGAACAGGTTTTGAAGCTGTGGCAAGGGCTCGGTTATTATTCCCGTGCCCGCAACCTGCACAAAACAGCTCAACAGGTTACGGAACAATTTAACGGTGCTTTTCCCGCTTCTTATGAGCAATTGCTTTCACTGAAAGGCGTCGGCCCCTATACTGCCGCCGCAATCGCTTCTTTTGCCTTTGATTTGCCGCACGCTGTGGTCGATGGAAATGTTTACCGCATTCTGAGCCGCTATTTCGGGATCGATTTACCGATCGACTCAACCGAAGGAAAAAAAACATTCCAGGAATTGGCTTCAGAATTGATTCCGGTGAGTGATCCGGCGCTTTTCAATCAAGCGGTAATGGAATTCGGAGCTTTGCAATGCACGCCTGCCAATCCTTCCTGCGAAACCTGTGTGTTAGTAGAAAATTGTGCTTCCGGAAAGAATGAACGATGGAAAGAGCGCCCTGTCAAATCGAAAAAAACAGCGGTTCGCGATCGCTTTTTCCATTATTTCCACATCGAACATGAAGGAAAAATAGCTGTCAAAAAACGCGTGGATAAAGACGTTTGGCAGCATTTGTATGAATTCCCGATGATTGAAACACTTTCTGAAGAATTACTGGAAACGGACCTTGCACAATTTCCGGTCCGTGATATGGATTTCGCAACGGTTTCTTCGTCGAAACACATTTTGAGCCACCAGCGGATTTACGCAACGTTTCATCGGCTAACTGTTACAAAACCGAATGATTTAACCCATTTTGAAGCAAACGACATTAGTTCTTTTCATGAATTACCGATTCATCGTTTGATGCACAGATATGTTGAAAAGTACATGGATTAAATACTGATTCATGTTTTTCCCCTCCCACAGATACACAGATTTTTGCGTGCCTAACGGACACGCTTAAATTCTATTCATTATAACTGTTTATTTTTGTGTGGCGAGGGCGTTAGCCGAGCTAAATCTGTGCATCTGTGGTGAAAAACAGTGTATCGGCTAGCCGATACAAGACCATCAGATAAATTCTCCTCAAAACCTATTTTTCTTTATATTTGTAAGTATGGCAGGCAGTGTAAATAAAGTGATTTTGATTGGGAATCTGGGAAAAGATCCTGAAATCCGGCGATTAGAAAACGGTGTCGTTGTGGCGAACTTTCCACTTGCTACTTCCGAAACTTTTGTTGATAAAGTCACTGGTGAACGTCGCGAAACGACCGATTGGCACACGATTGTGTTATGGCGTGGTTTGGCTGAAGTTGCCGAAAAATATGCGCGAAAAGGCCAGAAAATTTACGTGGAAGGAAAATTGAAAAACCGTTCCTGGCAGGATAAAGACGGAAACACCCGTTACACAACCGAAGTTTTGGGTGAATCCATGACGTTATTGACTCCGAAAAGCGAAAATGACCGTCCGGCACAAACCAACACACCTCCCTATCCTACGGAACCGGGTTCAAACCCAAGCCCGATGGATTTGAACGTCAACTTTGAAGACGATTTACCATTTTAAACTATGGCAGAACCACTCAGTAGCGACCCTGTTCCCGTCATCACGCAGTCTGAAATGTACGTTTCCGACTGGATGTTCTACATCATCACGTTATTACTTCTTTTCGGTTGTTCTGCACTCCTTTCAGCTTCGGAAGTCGCTTTTTTTGCTTTGAGTCCATCCGATAAAGATGACTTAAAAGCAGACGGAACCCGCAGAAGTAAGCAAACCTTAAACCTGCTTGATAAACCGAAAGATGTATTGGCAACGATTCTCATTACCAATAACATGGTGAATGTCTGTATCATCATCATTTCCACCGGATTTATTGATCAATTGTATCCCATTCAAAACGACAATCACACTATTCGGTTCCTGATCGAGGTCATAGGCATTACGCTACTGCTCTTGTTGCTAGGCGAAGTCGCCCCGAAAATTTACGCTTCCCGCAATACCAAATTTACCGCGCGTTTCATGGCCCCGGCGTTGACGTTACTGAACATCCTCCCTCCCATTTCGTGGATCCGCATGTTTTTGGTTTCAGGCACTAATCTCATCAGACGTCGTGCAGGAAAGCGCGGTATCAATCTTTCTTCCGATGATTTGGAACAGGCTTTGGCGCTTACCAAAGAAGAAAGTACTTCCGACGAGGAGCATCGTATTTTGGAGGGAATCATCAAATTCGGGAATACAGACGTTAAACAGATTATGTGTTACCGCCAGGAAGCAGTTGCCATTTCAAATGAATCGACTTTTCCTGAAGTACTCGAAGTGATTTTAGAAGCAGGTTATTCCCGCATTCCGGTGTATGAAACCTCATTCGATAACGTGATTGGAATTCTCTATATCAAAGACTTATTGCCATTTCTCAGCGATGAACAATATGATTGGAAACAGCTCATCCGCAAACCTTATTTTGTTCCCGAAAACAAGAAAATAGACGATTTGCTGAAAGAATTCCAGGGAATGAAAATGCACATGGCCATCGTAGTGGATGAATACGGCGGCTCGAACGGTTTGGTAACACTGGAAGACGTACTGGAAGAAATTGTGGGTGATATTACCGACGAATTCGATGATGACGAGATTGTTTACACGAAAATCGACGACAATGCCTATTTGTTTGAAGGCCGCACTGCTCTCGTTGACTTTTACAAAGTCATGAACCTCGACGGAAAGGAATTTGAAACCAACAAAGGCGAAGCCGATACCCTGGGCGGTTTTGTAACCGAACATGCCGGACGCATTCTTAGAAATAATGAATACATTCGTTTCGACGGACTAAAACTCATCGTAGAATCGTCTGACAAACGTCGTATTAAAATGATCAAAGCCGTAATAGAAAATGACTAATTTCCGTATTTCCCAACTCATATCCATCCTTCTGCTTTTGTTTGTAATAGCGGCCTGCGGCGATGAAATGCCCATTCCTAAACCGCCGACATATCTGCGTACCGATTTTCCGAAACACACCTACAAACGTACCAACCTGGATTGTCCGTATAGTTTTGAATTGTCGGAAGCGTATAACTACAATCCAGTGATGGAAAATGGTTTTCGTACTTGTCATTTGGATATCAACCTGGGACAACTCAACGGCGTGATCAATTTTTCGTACATCGAAATGGAACATCCGCTAAAAGACTACATCGATTATTCCCTCAACAAAGTGGAAGAACACAAAGTGAAAGCCGATGCCATTGAAGACAAACAATTCCTTGATCCTGAAAAACGCGTGTTCGGTACATTCTTCGAACTCAAAGGAAATGTAGCCTCGCCGTTTCAGTTTTACCTCACTGATTCCAACAAGCGGTTTGTGAGCGCGGTAGTTTATTTCAATGCCCGCCCCAATTACGATTCATTGCGTCCAAGTTTGGAATACCTGAAACAGGACTTGATGCATTTGGTGGAGACGTTTGAGTGGAAGAAATAACCAACGGAAAAATTAACTTCTTATAAAGCACTGATTTTTAAGCTGTTTTATTTTTGAATGTTCGCAATATTGCGAACACTCAAATTTTCGAATTCGCGAATTTCGGCTCGTTTTTTTTACCAATCTCCGTTGTTTCAGAGCAAAGTCACTGATTAAGAAAGTCTGCTTCGCAACGCCATCAATAAAAATTGTCACTCTTCTCAGATTTCCGTAAATTTATCCGAACATATATGCTAGAACTATTATGAAAAAATTACTCCTGGTAGCATCTCTCTCCCTTTCGATGTTATCACATGCTCAGGAATACTCCCGGGCGAAAGTCCTCACCGACAGCAGAGGTCTCCAAACTCTTGCAGAATTAGGAATAGCGGTTGATCACGGTACCGTAAAACGCGAAACTTTCTTTATCAGCGATTTTTCTGCAGATGAAATCGCATTCATCAGAAATGCCGGCTACGAAGTCGAAATCCTCATTCCGGACGTAAAACAGTATTACGTAAATCGCAATGCGACACAAACGGAATCTTCGCGCAACGCGGGCTGTTCAGGCCAGCAAGGAGGCACAGATTTTATTCCGGAAGTACCTGTCAATTTCAACCTCGGAACAATGGGTGGTTTTTACAAGTACCAGGAATTCATCGACGAAATCGACGCAATGGCTGCACAATACCCGAATCTCATTACGGTAAAAGATACGATCAGCACATTTTTAAGTCATGAAAATCGTCCTATCTATTACATGCGAATGTCTGACAACGCAAATACAGACGAAAGCGAACCAGAAATTCTGTATACATCCATTCACCACGCCCGTGAACCTAATTCACTCTCGGAGGTGATTTTTTACATGTGGTATTTGCTGGAAAACTACGACAACAGTGAAGAAATTCAGTTTTTGCTCGACAATACAGAATTGTACTTTGTGCCGATGATTAATCCTGACGGTTACATTTACAATGAAACAACTGACCCGAACGGGGGCGGAATGTGGCGTAAAAACCGCAGGAACAATGGCGGAAGTTATGGTGTAGATTTAAATCGAAATTATTCGTACCAATGGGGAACCACCGGTATCAGCATGACTCCTTCGGCTGACACATATCCCGGAACAGCAGCATTTACCGAACCGGAAACACAAGCCATGAAATGGTTGTGTGAAAACCGCGATTTTGTATTTGCATTCAATGCGCATACATATGCAGATGATATTCTTCACCCGGTCGGAACTACAGTTGCCGAATTTGCCGATGATCATGATTATTTCCAAGCGTTTACCGGACACATGGTTCTTTATAACGGTTATGGCCACAAAAAAAGTTCGGATTTGTATCCTGCTTCGGGTGATTCGGATGATTACATGTATAAAGTAGATACGGTCCAAAAGCCGAAAATCTTTGCCATGACACCTGAAATCGGTAGTGACGGCGACGGATTCTGGCCTGCATCAGCTGACATTACCGGAATTTGCCAGGAAATGGTATTCTCCAACCTCATCTTGTCGCATTTGGCCCACAAATACATTGTTGTAACGGATACCGATCCTTCAACGGTTGAAACGATGACCGGAAACTTCAATCATACAGCTTATCGTTTAGGCCAGGAAAATGGCGCGGTTACTGTTTCCATCGAAGCGCTTGAAGGGATTCAAAGTGTCGGAAGTGGCATTTCTCACGATTTGGCGATCATGGAAGAAGCCAACGGAGCGATTTCTTATACCCTTGATCCTGCGATTCAATACGGTGACATGATCCGTTATGTATTGAATACCGAATACGTTCTGTGGACGAAAAGAGATACGATTGTAAAAACATTCGGGTCGATTACCTCGCAGTTTATTGACGACGCTTCTACGATTGTGAACTGGACAGGAAACTGGAGCACTACGAGCAACGAATATGTTTCGCCGACAAAATCATTTACGGAGTCCCCTTCGGGCGATTACAACAACAGTACAACACGAACGTATACATTCAACCAGGTAGTTGATTTGTCGCATGTGACGGAAGCGGCTGTGAATTATTACGCCAAATGGGAAATTGAAAGTGATTACGATTTCTGTCAGTTCCAGGTTTCTACTGATGGTGGAACAACCTGGATTCCACAATGCGGTTTGTATACTAACATTGCGACCAGTGGGGACGGTGTTCAAACAATCGGCGAACCTGTTTACCATGGCGAACAAAGTTCCTGGGTGCTGGAAGAAATCAGCCTGAGCGATTACATCGGTGAGACGGATGTTCAAATGCGATTTATTTTGAAATCGGATGGTGGTGTTCGCATGGATGGTTTCTACTTCGACGATTTTGAATTGATGTATAACATTGATTACTCTGGCGTTGAAGAAAATGTATTGGATGCCAAAAGCATGCCTAACCCGGCGAATACGTATGCGCAGATTGCATTCGACCAACCGGTTTCAAATGGTTTGATCAGCGTTTACAGCATGGCCGGAGAATTGATTCACAGTGAAAAGATAACCGATTTGACCAATAAGATTGTGTTGAACACCGCAAACTGGAGTGAAGGAATGTATACGGTAGTTGTTTCTGAAACTGCGCAGTTTATTTCGCCTGTAAAATTGGTTGTGGTTCATTAAGGTTTCGATCACAAAACAAGTTAAGGCCGTTCGAAAGAACGGTCTTTTTTGTTGCATTTAGCTAGGAATCCTAAAAGCGGTTTTTTGATTATCCGATTAAGTTGGAAAGTGGCGGAGTAAATTCCAAAGAGTTATTATGCTAGGTTTTTCATCCAAGACATATACACCCGGTTTTTTTGCCGCAGATTGCCCAGATGAACTCAGATGAAGAATGCTTATGCATTCTTTAGATAACGCATTAATCGACCAATAAATATCCATAAAAATCCAAGGCCATCTGTGGCCCAATTATTAAGGAATTAATTTTTGGAAACAGATCTACATGGTGTTTTCGGGAAAAATTATCATAGCAAAAAAGGCTGTCTGAATCAGACAGCCTTTCAGGATTATACTTATTTGCAATGTGAGTTATGGATTAATCAATCCACTTATCATCTTTCATTTCTCCGAGAATCACGACATCTTTTGTGCGTGAGTAATCTTCTGCTGCAAGTAGCATTTGTTCACGTGTATCGCGGCGAATGCGTATGCCCTGAGACCCAGAGTTGCGCACTTCAATGTAGAATCCGTCGCGCAAACGTGCTGGCTTTGTTGGAGGTCTTCCCATGATGTTTGTAAAATTTCGTTCGACTAATATAGCAAAAGACTGATTGAAATGTTAAAAATTATGTTTTTTTATGAGTCCAACAAATCAGCGCTTGGATTCTTAACTGCGTTTTTTTGATTGCTATAGCGAACACTTTGGATCAAACCTATGATGGAAAATGCCAATACGATCAATCCGTAAAATAACAGGCTTGCTCCGCCTTCATCGAAACTTGCAGATCCGGGTGAAAGGATCATAATAACGTCCACAAAAAGGAAAATTGCACCAAATGAAAGGCCGATGATACTCAACACTTTCGTGGTTTTGGTTTTCACTTTTAAAAGTCCAAGCAAATCGGATGTCAGGAAAAAGAAAATGAACAGCAATGAAATCAACGCTCCTTCAAACGTGTATTCCGATCCATAATCATACGAGTATGCGCTTGAATAACTACTGTAAGGGCTATACGGATCATAGCTGTTAAATAAATAGCTCATTCGCTCAGACTCAACCATATCGACATAAACTCCGACAACGATCATAAATGCAATCGAAAGTACGATAGATGCAATGTAAAATGCTTTATTCATAGTATTAGTTTTTTCGGCGAATATAGATTTTTTCACAGTAAGTAACAACCTGATTTGGCGCAAACTACTCATTGATACCGGCTAGCGAAACACTTTAACGATTTAGCCTGATTGTGTTAATCAATCACTGTTGTGTAAAAAGTTCCTTGTTCTGAAATTTCCATATTGATGAGTTTCCAGCAAATAAAAAGTACCATCAAATGATCAATCCTATTTTTGGGTAATTTACTGGAACGGTAGAGTTTACTCAGTGTAACAGGTTCGTTTTCGGCAATCAGGCCCAATAAATGCGTTTCTTCGTCGCCAAATTTCTCTGGTTTTGCATTCGGCTTTTTTTCCTGTTTCCAAACATTCAGTAAGATTTTATTGGCCAGTAATGTGTGGTCTTTTCTGCGCACGTAAACGCGCCATTTTCCTTCTTCATCGGGTGAAGAAACCGGTTTTTCCCCCGTCGGCTGAACGGTAATTTCCAAGACCAATCGCATATCTTCCTGCCAAACGCGCGATTGAAACGACAACTTTGGTTTGCAGTACATATCCACCGCCGCGTCGATCATGTGAATTTCTTCCGACGGGTCAATTCCAGTGATTTTACCATTGTCTTTCACCCCGATCAGTAAGCGACCGCCATCCGTATTCGCGAAAGCAGAAAGTGTGCGTGCAATTTTCTTTGCATCGTCGATCCTGAACTTAAAATCGAGTTGCTGGTGTTCTCCCTGTTGGATAATGGACTTTAACGTTTCCATAGGACGAAGTTAAGATTTATCTTACAAAAGGAAGCTATGGATTGGACGCACTCTGGATCAGAAGGAACTCAGAAACTGAAAACTCAATAACTCACAAGACTGTTATAAGTTCCAGATTTCCCAAGCCTTATTTGCCTGTTCTTTCAGCATGGAAAGTCCATTGAGGATTGTTGCTCCTGCTTCAGCACTTTGCGCCAGGAAATGTGTTTGAGCGGGATTGTAGATCAAATCGATGACCAAATGCTCTTCGGTAAGGTATTCGAACGGAAAAGGAACACTTTCATTTACATTCGGGAACGTGCCGACCGGCGTGCAATTCACAATCACTTTGCAGGCATTCAGCATATGTTGATTGATGTCGGAATACCCGAATTGTTTTGGTCCAGCGGGATTTCTTGAAGCGTAGATCACATCCAACCCGATGGATTCAAAAACATACGCAACCGCTTTGGAAGCTCCGCCAGTTCCCAGGATAAGTGCACGTTCATGTTTGTTGGTCAAAAATGGTTTGATCGATTGGTGAAACCCGAATGCGTCGGTGTTGTACCCGATCGTTTTTCCGTTACGAAAGGCAATAACGTTTACCGCTCCGATGGCTTTTGCTTCGTCGGAAAGCTCGTCCAGATATGGGATCACGTCTTCTTTATAGGGAATCGTCACATTCAATCCGGCGAAAGAACCGGAAGCCAAAACGGGCCTTACTTCTGCGATTTCAGGAATTTCAATATTCTCGTAAACGGCTGAAATGCTTTCCTGCTGAAACTTTTCGGTGAAAAACACTTTGGAAAAAGAATGCCCCAATTGTTTTCCGATCAATCCGAATTTACGCATGTTTCTTACCGAATTTAGCGCGTGCAAAGCTGATGATCATTGGTAAAATGGAGATGAAAATGATTCCCAAACACACTTTTTCAATGTTGTTTTTGATCCAATCCACATTCCCAAGGAAATAACCGGCAAGGGTTAAGCTGAAAATCCAGAGAAAACCTCCGACCACATCAAACAGGAAAAACTTGCGGTATTTCATTTTCCCGATTCCGGCTGCAAAAGGTGTAAACGTTCGAACGATCGGAACAAAACGCGCCATAATGATCGCTTTTACTCCATTCTTTTCGAAAAATGCTTCTGTTTTTTCCAGCAACGATTGTTTCACCAATTGTCGGCCTCTGATTTTCCAGTTAAACACGCCAAGCCCTAATTTCCGGCCAATCCAATAATTGATATTGTCACCTAAAACAGCTGCAATAAATAAAAGCGGGAGCAGAAACAAAATATTCAAATCACCAGGAGTGCCATCCAACGCCGGTGCTGCAAATAATCCTGCGGTAAATAACAAGGAATCACCAGGTAAAAACGGCATAATCACCAATCCTGTTTCAATAAAAATCACCAGGAACAAGACAACGTAGATGGCATTTTGATACTCGCGTACGATCCACTCAAAATCGAGGTCGAGAATGTGTTTGAATAATTCGATCATGATGCGAAAATAGCCTTTTTTTACCTCCGGTGATGCTTGATGTTGGATTTTTGATGTTGGATGAATGTTGAATTTTGAATGCTGGATGCTTAATTAAATTATTCTCTTTGCTATCAGATTTCACAACTATTGTTCGGTTCCTGAATCATTACCGATCCAAATTCAACATTAAAAATTAAGAATTCAACATTCCCTATGTTCAAGCATCAAAGATCACTTAACCTCACACTGATTTCCATCAGAAAAGTCGCGACTGATTCGCCTTCGGAAGTAGCTTCAACGGTGACAAAGAGGTTTTGGCGTTCACCGGTTTGCTGTGCCAGCAGTACCAATTCCTTTACTTTAATTCCTTCATTGGAAGTGAAATACACCGTCGACATAGCGCGTTTGTGAAAAGTAGCTTGCATGGATTTGAACACAAACGATGGTTTCACACCTAGTTCATCCGAAAAATAAAAGGCGTGCAAACCAGCTGCAACGTCGGCCCCAACAGCCAATGAACCGAAATACATGCTTTTCAAATGATTGCGCGTTCGTCTTCTGAGTCGGATCGAAAGAACCGCTTTTTCGTCGTCGATCAATTCCAGTCGCGGACGTACATAACCGATCAATGGAATGTACCACCAACCCATAATGCGCAGCATCCAGCGCCATTGCGTCAGCGTTTTACGCTTTGCCATCGTTCAGTAATTCGTCAACAATCTGAGAAACGGAACGAATTCCGTGAACGTGTTCGATACTTGGTCCGGCGCACCAAACGGTTTTATACGTCGCGCCGAAAGCCGCTCGTTTCAGGCTTTGCATTCCGCGGTAAAACACAATGGCTTTCACCCATTTCTTAATGCGTTTGTTCTTATTTAAAAGGCGTTCGAGCCAGTTTTGCTTCGTCCCGATTTCCTTTACATAAGGCGTTCTGATGACAGTACAAGGCGTGCCTGAAAGCTTGGTAGTTGTTACAATATCTTTCGCGCCAAAATCAACGCAGGCTTGTTTGTATTCTTGGGAAACATCAGCTTCTTCGGAAGCAATGAAAATACTTCCGATTGAAAAACCATCAGCACCGTAAGATGCGATTCGATCTAAATCAGCCTTGCATCCTACTCCACCGGCCGAAATTACCGGAATGGAAACAGCAGCTTTGATCGCCTGGATGAGCGCTTTCGGAGATAATTCACCCAAATGTCCGCCTGCTTCATTATTCACCGCGATCACGGCATCGGCGCCAAGATTAGCTACTTTTTGGGCGTATTTCACGTCAGTGACATCGCAAAAAACCTTGATTCCAAGTTTATGCGCTTCTTCGATCACTTTTGCCGGCGAACCAAGCGAAGTGATGAAAAAATCGACTTTTTCTTCGCAGCAAACCTGCAACTGTTCGTCCATCAAAAAATTGGAAGCGTTCACAATCAGGTTAATTCCAATTGGTCCGGTTGCCTCAGCTTTTATTGTTCTGATTCCCGCTCGCAATTCTTCAACCGTACGGTAATTCAACGCCGGAATAGCTCCTGCAATGCCCTTTTTTGAAGCCGCGATTAGCATTTTCTCATTGGAAACCAAAAACATAGGCGCCATGATGATCGGATACTTGATACCAAGTAACTTGCAAAGCGCTAAATCAGAATGGGGATTTTCCATAGATCGAAGTTACCGAAAATTTCCAACGAAAATCAGCGCCTCAAAAAACAGCTGTAAAATTCAGTAATCCCGCAATATTACGGAAAGCAAAATACTGATATTCAATTTTTTACCATCCAAATTCAACTATCAAATTACACTTCGAAAGAAAGAAACACCGCATTCGAGTTCGCAGACAATCAAAACGATTGCACAGGAGCAAGCGAGGAAAGCTGGACAGTTGAGTCAACGTATCGAATTTCTGATTTTGAAGAAATAAGTCGCAATTAATACCGAAATTTGCGCATGGCTCAGTTTAAAGATTGGATTCATGCCGCACGTTTGCGAACGCTTCCTTTATCGGTTTCGGGTATTTTGGTAGGTTCATTACTGGCGTTGCAAAACGGATTCTGGAATCCTGTGGTGTTTACATTAGCACTTTCCACAACACTTTTATTCCAAATTCTTTCCAACCTGGCGAATGATTTGGGCGATACGCTCAAAGGAGCCGATAACGCCAATCGGGTTGGTCCGGAACGCGCCGTTCAATCGGGTGCTATTTCCATTTCCGCGATGAAAACGGCTGTTTCTCTTACAGCAATTTTGTCGTTTATCAGCGCCGGTTTACTGATCTGGAAAGGCACAGCCAACTTAAGTGAGAACAGCGTTTACGGTTACATTGCACTGGCATTTGCATGTGTTGTAGCCGCCATTACCTATACGATGGGAAAACGCGCTTATGGTTATTTTGGGTTGGGCGATGTCTTCGTTTTTATCTTTTTCGGATGCGTGAGTGTCATCGGAGTTTACCCGCTTTTTGCCGATGAATTGATCTTTGAACTGATCTTCCCGGCCATTACCATCGGATTATTGAGTACTGCCGTTCTAAACCTCAACAACATGCGTGATCAGATCAACGATGCCGCTGTGGGGAAACGAACGCTGGTAGTAAAACTCGGTTTCAAAAACGCCAAAGCGTATCACCTGACATTGATCATTACAGCTATGCTAAGCTGGATTATCTTCCTTGCTTTTAAACAGCATTGGATCGGATTTATCTCTTGTTTGCCGTTCGTTTTATTAGTGAAACACATCGTTTTTGTGGTAAAAAACAATGAGCCAAGTGCCTTTGATCCCGAATTGAAAAAAGTGGCGTTGTCTACCTTTTTCATTGCAGTATTGTATACCATTTCAGTCGTAATCGTTGTATGGAAAACCTTAATTTACTAGGCAGCATTCCTGACGGACTTAGGGCTTCCTTTGAAGCGCACACCTTACTGTTTAAACAGCCGAGCGGTACTAGTCGGGGAATTCTGACCGAGAAAAAACTATGGCTTCTTCGGATTTGGTCGGCAACTGATAAATCATTCATCGGAACCGGGGAATGTAGTGTTATACCGGGACTTTCCCCGGATTTCACAACTGTTGAGAATTACGAAAACGAACTCAAAACAATTACAGAAAATCCAGCTCATTTTTTGCGAAATCCACAATTATTGAGCAACAAACCGTCGCTTCTTTTCGGGCTTGAAACAGCTTTCATCGATTGGAAAAATGGTGGAAGTGGGGACTTTTTTGACACCCCCTTTTCCCTTGGAGAACAATCAATTCCGATCAATGGTTTGGTTTGGATGGGAAGTGAGCAGTTTATGCACGAGCAGATCGAACAGAAATTGGAACAAGGCTTTTCGTGCATTAAGATGAAGGTTGGCGCGATTGATTTTGAAACCGAAATTGCATTGCTGGAAAGTATTCGAAAACGCTACAATTCCAATCAAATCACCTTACGTGTAGACGCCAACGGTGCTTTTTCGCTAAAAGAAGTGGGTGAAAAACTTCAGCGTTTGGCTGATCTGGAGGTTCATTCGATCGAGCAACCGATTGCTGTTGGCCAGTATGCCGCGCTTCGTGATTTATGTGAGCGGACTCCGTTACCAATTGCGCTTGACGAGGAACTGATTCCGGTATCTGAATCGGCAAAACGAACTGAATTGCTTGAGTTTGTAAAACCACAATACATTATCCTGAAACCGAGTTTACATGGAGGTTTTTCAGGCTGTTTGGAATGGATTAAACTGGCTGAGGAAAACAATATTCCCTGGTGGATGACTTCAGCACTGGAATCGAGTATAGGGTTAAATGCCATTGCTCAGTTTGCCGCTGCTTTTGATCCTGTGATTCCTCAAGGATTGGGAACCGGCGGGTTGTATGAAACGAATTTTGAAACACGGCTGGTGATTGAAAACGGCGCGCTTTTCAGGAGGTAAGAGCACACGTAATATTGCAAATTTACGGGTGATCAATGGCACGTAAATTTGCAATATTACGTGGGACAAAAAAAACCACCGTTGCCAAACAAAAAAGGGCCATCCGCCTAAGGTGGACAGCCCTCAATAAAACCTAAATTTAAAAATCATCGAATTAATTCCACAAATCCGTGGCCTTCCAACACATCTCCGGTAACTCCCGTCACTTTATACTGATAGAAATAAACACCTTCGCTTGCCGGATTTCCATCTACTCTACCATCCCAAACAGGATTGATCCCCGAGCCGGTAAACATCGTGATTCCCCAGCGGTTGGTGATGGTAAATTCAATATGCGTGGCATTGGTGGTAATCAATTCAAAGAATGGATTCTCTTCGTTACCATCCGGTGTAAACACGTTTGGCGCTACCACAGTCGGATACGGATAAAAGCATGATCCGTCGTCGACCGTCGCGGTCGGATTAAAATTAGTCGCCAGCGGATCGGTACAGCCGCACACATACGCGTTGATCGCAATAGTTGCCGTATCCGGACACTGACCATCGAATGAAACGATCAGTTGCGCTGTTCCCGGAACAATATAGGTTTGGTTTTGCGGATTGAGGTTATTGACATTCGCTGTTTGTCCGTTGCCAAACGTCCATTGATAATTGTCGGAATGCTTACTGGTATTGGTGAAAGTTACATCCAGTGGTTCGCAACCGTCTACCGTTGAAGCAGAGAAAATAGCTTCCGGAGCATCCAAAATGTACAAGGTATCCGTTGAAATCAACGTATCACCACAGTCATTTACCGTATAAGCAGTAATGATTACTGTTTCCGGACCATCATCAATACCGTCGTCTGTCGGGTTGAGTGTTAATGTGATAATATCTTCGCCTGGTAGGAACGTTACCGGATTTGTCATGTTATTGAAATCTGATCCTTCAGTCGCGTTTCCGGTCAATTCATACTCAACAACCAAAGTATCGGCCAGCTGACTTGCAGGACGGGTAAAAATAAACTCTGCATTGGTACAACCTTCAATTACGTTGGTGTCACCGTTTACAGTAGCAACTGAAATGTCAACTGCTTCTGAAGCGAAACTTCCACCCTCCAGGAATACTCCTGAATCGAAAACGGGATCTCCTGCATCACCGATAGCCAGTTTAATATGGTACGTTTCACCACATTCTACCGCTGCCTGTGCTACTAATACAACTGTATTTCCATCGTATTCGTAGTTGGTTGTAACATTATTCCCCGCATAAAACACATTATAAGTTGCCCAGTTCGGATCAATGGCATCGCAATTGGCATCCATGCCATTTGAGCCTGAAACACCAGGATTCACCGTGTTAATGGAAACCGCGGTTGTTGTGAAAAAACCAGGGTTTGAAGGATCGGGAATCAGCGCGATATTGGCAGCAGTGTACATTCCCCCTGCTGGATTGGTACCTGTAAGAAAGAATCCAAACGCATCATTTACCGAACCACAAACATATTCGGGGTATTCTTCCGAAGCGAAAACATAACGAAATGAAATCAGGTTCCCCGCAGGAACAAAATCAAACTCAATCACGGTTTCGTCATAAATCTGATTGGGTGTAATCGATTGTAAATCAGAATCAACACCCGCCGTTCCTGGTCCACCTAATGAAGAACCCCCACCTGTATTTGGCTGAGCTGCCAATTGTGCATCACCACTCGCCAGGATCAAACCGGTTGTTAAACCAAAATTGCCAACCGGAGCATTAAATTCGCCGACACCTTCGTAGACAACGGCTGCAGATCCTCCATTGAATTGAATGTTTGAAACAGTTACACCACCTCCTAACAAGACATTCTGAATATATTGCTCAACAGTCAGGTTATTGGTAACAGTCGTTTGTCCACAAACACTGAAACTGCTTCCAATGAATACCAAACACCCAAAAAATTTAACGATTCCTTTCATGCTTAACATAATTGCTGTTTTTTTAATCCTAATTGACATAGAGACGCCTAAAGCGCTATCAAGGTTGTTTTGACCTTGTGAAAAACGGTTTCAATTTATCCCTACAACATCAATGAAACGCGTTACCGGTAAGCTTCATAAAAAAACAAGATTCTCCTTAAAAGAGAGATATACTTTGTATTTTCGTGCTTCAATAAAAGTGCGGTGCCAATACATCGCCGGCAGTAATTCACACACATGCAAAACAGAATCACTTCGCTTTTCAAAATCCAATATCCGCTCGTTCAGGCAGGGATGATCTGGTGCTCGGGCTGGGAACTGGCTTCGGCTGTTTCCAATGCCGGCGGACTCGGAATCATCGGTTCAGGATCTATGTATCCCAACATCCTGGAAGAACACATCATCAAATGCAAAGCTGCAACCAACAAACCTTTTGCGGTAAATCTCCCGATGCTGTATCCGAATATCGAAGACCACATTGCATTGATTATCAAACACGAGGTTCCCATTGTTTTTACATCAGCTGGAAATCCAAAAACCTACACCGCCCGTTTGAAAGAGCAGGGAATTACGGTTGTACATGTAGTTTCAAGCGCGAAATTTGCGAAGAAAGCGCAGGATGCCGGAGTTGATGCTATAGTTGCCGAAGGTTTTGAAGCCGGCGGACACAATGGCCGCGATGAAACAACTACTTTTTGCCTTATTCCGATGGTGAAAGCCGAAGTGGAAATTCCATTAATTGCCGCTGGCGGAATCGGAACCGGACGCGGCATGCTCGCAGCCATGAATCTTGGTGCTGACGGTGTTCAGATCGGATCGCGTTTTGTGGCTTCACCCGAATCATCTGCCCATCAAAATTTCAAACAAGTTGTATTGGATGCCCGGGAAGGTGATACGATGCTCACATTGAAAGAATTAACTCCTGTTCGATTGGTTAAAAACGCCTTTTACAATCAAGTCCACGAAGCTTACGAAAAATGCGCTTCCGCTGAGGAGTTAAACGCGCTTTTGGGTCGCGGACGTGCTAAAAGAGGTATGTTTGAAGGCGATTTAAACGAAGGTGAACTCGAAATTGGCCAGGTTGCCGGTTTGATCCATGAAATAAAACCCGCTGCCGAAATCGTACAGGAAATTATTACTGAATTTAAACAAGCGCTGGCCGAACAAACCACCGCAAAATATACGTTTTAATGATTGCATTCAATCGCTTTAAATTAGACAACGGACTCACCGTTATTCATCACCACGATCCCACCACTCCGATAGCGGTGGTAAACGTGCTTTACGATGTGGGCGCCCGTGACGAATCGGAAGACCGCACAGGTTTTGCTCATCTTTTTGAACATTTGATGTTTGGCGGATCGGTGAATATTCCTGATTTCGATGCACCGCTTCAGTTTGCCGGTGGCGAAAGCAACGCGTTTACGTCAAACGACATTACCAATTACTACGACACATTGCCGGTTCAAAACATTGAAACGGCCTTGTGGCTGGAAAGTGATCGGATGTTATCATTGGCATTTACCCCAAAAAGTCTTGAAGTTCAGCGCAATGTGGTAATAGAGGAATTTAAACAGCGTTACCTCAATCAGCCATACGGCGATGTTTGGCTGGAACTGCGTCCGCTTGCTTACCACGAGCATCCATACAAATGGGCAACAATCGGCAAGGAAATCAAACACATTGAAGAAGCGGAAATGGATGATGTGAAAGCATTCTTCAAAGCGCATTACCACCCCGCGAATGCCATTTTGTGTGTTGCAGGAAATATTTCGCTGGAAAAAACGACAGAGTTGATCAACAAATGGTTCGGTGATATTCCGGCTTCATTGAAACCCGTGCGCATGCTGCCACGCGAACCGCAACAAAACGAGTACCGAGAAAAAACCATTGAACGTGCTGTACCCAACGATGCTTTTTATTACGCATTCAAAATGCCGGAAAGACGTTCATTCGAATACTATGTTGCCGATATTATTTCCGATGCGCTGGGCCGCGAGAAATCATCGCGCTTGTACGGAAAACTGAAAAAAGAACTCAAATTAGTAACTTCGATCAATGCATACATTACCGGATCTATTGACGAAGGTTTGCTCGTGATTGAGGGAAAACTAAGCAACGGCGTTACGTTTGAACAAGTGGAAACCGCATTGTGGGAAACACTCGCCGAACTGAACGCAAATCCAATGTCCGATGAAGAAACAGCCCGCTTGCTGATCAAAATCAGAACTGCAAAAGAATTCCAGGAACAAGGATTATTAAATCGCGCCATGAACCTCTGTATTTACGAATTACTCGGCGATGCCAACGGGGTGAACGAAGAAAACGCCTTGTATCAGTCCGTTACCGCCAAACATATCCAGGAACTTGGTAAAACCATGCTCCATAAAGAAAACTGTTCCGTTTTACGCGTAAAAGCCATTCAAGCATGATGCAACGAACTACACAACCCGCCGTTTTACCGGTAGTGCACATCGATTTTGTGAAACCGCATATTTTCGACGTTACCGAAGAAGTGCGTCTGCTTTGGATGAAAGATGTTCCCAACGATACCGTACGACTCGATTTATATTTCGATGCCGGAATTATCCGCGGAAACAAGAGCATTCCTGCCATCGTGCACAGTTTATTGTTTTCGGGAACAGCCACAAAATCGTCGGTTGAAATTCACGAAAGTATTGATGCATTGGGCGGTTTTTTAGATACCGATCTTTCGTTTGAAACAGCTGTGGTAAGTATTTACTGCCTACGTGAAAACCTTGATAAAATTGCACTTTTGGTTGGTGATGCGATCAACGGATTGGCTTTCCGCGAAAGCGAGGTTGAAGATACACTGCGTTCCATGGGACAAAAATTCCGGGAGAATCAGCAAAAAGTACGCAACGTAGGCCAGCAGCAATTCCGCAAATTGTTGTTTGAATCGCACGAAGATTATTCTACGCTGGCAGAAGCTTCCGACTTTGACGAAGGCAATTACTCAGCCATGAAACGTTATTTCAAAGATCATTATCTCAACGGTTTAACCCGCATTACGCTGGTTGGAAACGTGGAACAGGATTCAGTGGATGCGTTGATTGACCTTTTCGGAAAATGGGCCATGGACCACAAACCCACATTCGGAAAATCGTTTGAAACGACTCATAAAAGGATGCATTTTCCGGTTGAAGGAGCAGTTCAAACCGCTATTCGTATGGGAAAAATGATGTTCCCGAAATCGCACCCGGATTACATCGGTTTTCAGTTTTTGAATACCATCCTGGGTGATTATTTCGGTAGCCGTCTGATGTCGAACATTCGTGAAGACAAAGGTTATACTTACGGCATTGGTTCCGTAATCATGGAATTGCAAAACGACGGCTACCTCGTGATCGTTACCGAAGTTGGAAAAGATGTTACTGAAGCGACATTGGCCGAGATTAAACTGGAATTGAAACGCCTGCAGGAAGAACTTGTTTCAGCAGAAGAACTGGAACTGGTTCGCAATTATATGCTGGGACAATTGCTCAAAAGTGCCGACGGGCCTTACGCCATGCTGGATATGTACAATAGCGTGGATATGTACGGAATTGATCTCAGTTTTTATGATCGTGCCATTGCCGAAATTCGCGCCATGCAACCCGAACGTTTACTGCAATTGGCAAAAACGCACCTGAATTGGGAAGATTTCTTAATAGTGACGGCAGGTTAGCAACGATTCCGTTTTAAATCCGTTTTACACTAAAAGGTTCAATTTTTCGTTTTCATATTATGCGTTTACGTCTCCTGCTTATAATGGTTGTTTTGTGCTGTGCTTACAGCGCGCGGGCAACGCATGTGATGGGCGGAGAAATCACCTGGAAATGCAACGGAAACGGTTATGTATTCGAATTGATCTTTTACCGCGACTGTAATGGAGTAGAAGTCAACACGATTTCGGAAAATATCGAAGTTTGGAATCACCCTACTATCAGTAACATCCTGGTAGCGTTTATCAGCAGAGAAGATATTTCACCGACGTGTTCACCTGTTCCCGGTTCACCACCTGCATTGGATTGTGGTATTGGAGCAGATGGTGGAAACGGCGTCGGTGCCATTGAAAAAATCACGTATAGAAGTGCTGTTATTTTACTTCCGGGAAATCCACCGGCAGGAACGGGATGGATTTTCACGTACGACAATTTTTCGCGCAGTAACCTCATTACCAATCTTCAAAATCCGGATAACTACGGTTTAACCATTACCGCCAAAATGTTTCCGATTCCCGGAGCTGTGGGTGGTGTGTGTATCGATAATTCGCCACAGTTTCTCCAGGATCCTTATTTGGTAAGCTGTTCAGGTGAAGATTATTCTTACAATATGCATCCGGTTGACATTGATCTGGATTCGTTGAGCGTGTCCTTCGGAACGCCACTCAATAATTTCTCCGGTGTTTACAATCCGCCGATCAGTCCCGACCCTGTACCTTACGAAGCCGGATTTTCCCCCACCAATCCAACTCCCGATGCTACTTTTCAGGCCGGAAATGTTGCCGCGCAGATCGATCCTATTTCAGGTGAATTGACGTTCAACAGTTCTACCATCGGCAGTTTTGTGGTAAAAATTGTGACACAAAGTTTTCGCAAAGGCGTGTTGATTGCCGAAGTGGAACGCGAAATGCAACTCATTGTGCTCAATTGCACAGGGAACAATAATGCGCCTGTAATCACACCTCCTTTTGCAGGATTGTTTGAAACTACGGTCGATGCAGGAACGCTTGTCACATTTAATCTGACTTCCACCGATGTGGAATTGCTACAGGACGGCTCGCCTCAGAGTAATATTCTAACATCGACCGGTTTGATGTATGGAACCAATTTCACAAATACCGGCGGTTGTGCTGTCGGCCCGTGTGCCACGCTTGATCAAACTCCGGCCATTATTGGTATTCAAGGAGCCGATGCGCAATTTTCGTGGCAAACGGATTGTGATCATGTGGTAACGGCCTATGGTGATGTCGCAGAGATGATTCCGTATCATTTTGTGTTTAAAGTACAGGACAATTATTGCCAGATTCCGAAAATCACCTACCGAACGGTTACGATCAATGTTCGAAATCCGGGAATTATACCGGCAACACAAATTAATTGCATTACAACTGCTGTAAATGGTGATGTTACCGTCAATTGGGATGCTGTTACAGATCCTGACGGAACATTTGTCGAATACCAATTGCATTCGGTGCAAAACGGTTTGCTGGGTACGTTTCCAATCGGAACCACAAGTGCCGTTGTTCCTTTTCCAGGAGCTGCACACGACTTTTTTGTAAATGTCGTTTCAGGCTGTAATGGAAATGCTTCAACAACCAGCGATACGATTCAAAACGTATTTCTGGATGTCAGTAATCCCAGCGACGGAACAGCAATTCTGCAATGGAACTCTCCCACAGTTGATCCACTTCCGGGAATGAGTCCAGACATTACTATTTTACGTGAATATCCTGTAGGAACCTGGACTATTTTGGCTACTGTTCCTTACGGAACAACTTTCTTCAAAGACACCATCGACATTTGTTCGGCATATTTGAATTACATGGTGGTATATGAAACACCAACCTGTCAATTCAATTCCAATATAGATGGTGATGATTTTGAAGACATGATCACGCCTGATTTGCCGATCATAACGAGTGTTTCCATCGATACGCTTACCGGAAATCCTGTGATTACCTGGAATATCAACGGTCAGCCCGATACTTATGGTTATGTGATTTACCAACAGGATGAAAACGGTTTTGTGACGGAAATCGATACCGTTTGGGGAATTAACAATACAACTTATATTCATAACATCCTGGTCGACGGCCCGATGACGTATTCTGTGGCTGCTTTCGATTCCTGTTTCACGATTGCGATTCCGCCAACGTACCAGACTTCAGCCAAAGCGGAATTGCATAGTTCTGTATTTTTGACCCACACCGTAAATGTGTGTGACAACACGGTTTCGCTTAATTGGACCGATTACGTTGGCTGGAATGCAGATTTGCAGGATTACACCATCTTTATGCGTGAAAACGGCGGCCCTTGGGCAAATGTTCAGGCAGTTGCCGGCACCACAAAATCATTGCAATTGCTCCCGTTAACACCCTATTGTTTTGCCATTCGCGCCAATAAAACAAACGGTGCCGAAGCTTTTTCGAACGTGATTTGTTTTACGCTCACTGGTCCTACTCCGCCTGCGACGCACTATTTGCGGGTAGCAACAGTTGAGGCCAATGAAGTAATTCTGCGTCACGAAATTACTATCGGAAGCAATGTAGCATCTGTTCGCTTCGAAAAATACAATATCCGCAACGGATTGTTTGAAGAACTGGCGGTTCTGGATGCTTCAAGCAGCACGCTTACATTGGTCGATCCGGATGTCGACGTGAATAGTTTCAGCTACCGTTACCGAGCCGTTGTAATAGATAGTTGTGGAAACGAGGGTGGTATTTCCAATGAGGCAAACACGGTTTTATTAAGCATTTCAACAGACCAGGTGAGATTGATCAATTACCTGAACTGGAGCGCTTATTCGGAATTTGACGGTGGTGTTTTTCGCTATTATATTTACCGTGGAGTGGATGGTAATTACGATCCGAATGCGCTGGCAATCATCACAAACGACCATCGTTTTTACGAAGACGACGTAACGGATTATGAAGAATATACCGGCCGCTTCTGTTACAAAGTCATTGCCCAGGAAGGCATTAACAATCAATATGGTTTTACCGAGACCAGTTCCTCCAACGAAGTCTGTGCGGTGATTGAACCGTTGGTTTATATTCCAAATGCATTTACACCCGAAGGACTGAATCCGGTTTTCAAACCTATTTTATCATTTACCGATTATAATGCGTTTGAAATGACCATTTTGGATCGCTGGGGACAAAAGGTTTTCAGCACGAAAGATCTTAATGAAGGCTGGGACGGTATTCATCAGTTTAGCGATAAATTAGTTGAAGTGGGTACTTATTTATATGTCGTTCGCATTTTGGACGGTAATGATCAGGAATTGCTGTATCGCGGGCATGTGAGCGTGCTGCGTTAATCCCATTTTTTCAGGAAAATTTTCAGGATCAAATTCGGGAATTCGCATGTTCGGGATATCCCGAACACCCAAACATCAAAATTCCCGAAATCCATTTCATTTTTTTGCGCGTTTTTCAAAAAAAACATTTTTTCTCATCTCCAATTTCCCTTTGTACACAAGCCTTTCGCCGCTGATTTTTCAATTTATTTCAAAAAAATAAAATACCTCAGGGTTACCTTTCAACAACACCCGACATATAGTTATGTAATTGTTATTCATTCTATTAGAATTGGCACTCGTCAGAAACTTTCTCCTTTATTTCCACTGATGGGTGCCTTTTTTAAACCGAATGACCAACAACTGAAAAACGGCTAGATAAAAACAACTATCGGTTTTGTAAGCGTTATTCCGGACACCTTACATAACCCCCAAATCCAATGTCATGTTCAAGATTCATACTGCAATCGCCTGTTTGGGCCTATTGATTGCCTGCTTTGTAATGTCATTCGCTCATGCGCAAACACCACCGACAACTGTTTCTGTCTATTTTGATACGGACCAGCACACGCTCACGCCTGATTCCAGGGAAAAACTTAACGAATTGATTCAACACCTGGATACCGTTACAGGTGCCGACATGTCTATCTCCGGCCATACTGATTCACGCGCCGGTCAAACGTACAATGATCAGCTTTCCGAACGACGTATTGCCTCAGTTCAGGATTATTTAACGAAGAATGTCAAAGTTTCATTACCAACTATTGTTGAGCGAAAAGCCCAGGGTGAAAACAATCCGGTCGATAACAATCAAACAGCGGTTGGAATGGCGAAAAACAGGCGTGTTGATATCGAAATCCGTTATCCTGTCGAAGCTGTTAAGTCCGAAATAGTTGTTGCTCAGCCGATGGATTCCATCAAGGAGTTGTATCGTTTGTTATGCGATTCTCCGGTAACATATACTATTGATAACCGGTTTGATACCATCTTATCCTGCGAAAAAGGGACGGTGATTTCTATTCCGGCTTACTGCTTTGTGAAACAGAATCAATCCAATTATATGGTTACATTAACCATTCGTGAAACCATCGAATTATCCGACATACTTTTGGGAAATCTCAACACCATGGCCGGAAATGAGTTATTGGAAACCGGTGGAATGGTCGAAATTGATGCAGCCGATCAGTCGGGAACAACACTCGACCTTCTCACCGATAAAAGCCTTACACTCTATTTACCGACTGATTCAGTCCAGGCTGATTTTGAAACATTTTACGGATCACGGAATCAATCTGCTCAAGAAACTGTCAATTGGCATCAGGATAATTACGGTCATGAAATATATGGATGGGGATATGTAGGAATTCCATGGAATTATTGGGCAAACTGCTGGAGTGAGGGTACGCAATACCAAAAATGCAAGTTCTTCTTTTGTCGCATTAGCCGTTTGGACGAATCGATCAAAGGAGGTTTTAATAAATCGCAACGCGCCAGCAACAAGCAGTTTCGCAATGAGCAGAAATTGGCGCGGCGTGGTCAAAAACGCATGAACTCTCAAGCCTGTTTGGCTTATGGAACCATCTATCGATTAACACCACCCGATACGGCTACTTTCCTTGCACTTAACAAGGCATACATGTTTAAAAACAATCTGAAAACCGTTGATGAAACCCTGCAGTTTATGCGTAAGCAACAAGACTCCGTTAACGCAATTCAACTGGAAACAATGAAAGTTATACAGAAACAACAGGATTCGATCAACGCTCTACGCTTTGAAGTAAATCAGCTGTCGTACAACGCTCTTACCGTAACAAAACTCGGTATGATTAACTGCGACCGCTTCGCAGGAAAAGGCCAGTCGCTGATCACACTATCAACAACAACACCTTACACTCCCAACATCGATGCAAAGATGATTTTTACAGACATAAAAAGTATTTTATCCGCCAACCAGGATGCTCAGGGCAATCTCAGCTTTAATAATATTCCAAAAGGGAAGAAAGTTTGGGTTGTTTTTCTGAAAATCGAAAACAAACAACCTTACATGTCGGTTCAGGAAATTAAAACCGGAAAAGAGAAATCAATAACTCCTGATTTTAAAGCTGTTACTACGAATGAAATCAAACGCACCTTTCGGAAATTTAACCATTGATTTCAGGTAAAACGTCCTGTAATTTGATTAAGCAAGGAACTTAAATTGTTAAAATCGGATGTATTATAACCTGAGACAATTACCTTTAGGGCATGTTATCAGGTCTTATGCACCTTATTCACGGCGGAATATTCTGGATCAGAAATCGAATTACTTCCCGGCAATTTTTGTTGTTGTCAAGCGTATTCGTTGGAATTTCGGCTGCATTGGCGGTGATTCTCCTGAAAACATTTGCCCACCAGGTTTATTTGTTTGCTTCCGACCTAAACCAGCGTTTGCATTTTCAGTATGTGAATTTCATTCTTCCGGTAATCGGGATCGTTTTGACGGTTTTTATTGTGAAACGCGTTCTGAAGGGAAACCTCGAAAAGGGAACCTGGCGGATCATTTATGCCATTACTAAACGTTCCAGTATTTTGCCACGGGCGCAGATGTACGCGCAAATTATTACGAGTTCCATCACTGTTGGTTTTGGTGGCTCTGCCGGTTTGGAATCGCCGGTAACTATTACAGGAGCCGCTTTCGGTTCCAACTATGCACGTCAATACCGGTTATCAGCAAAAGAACGCACCTTATTGTTGGCTTGCGGTGTAGCGGCAGGAATTGCAGCTGCGTTTAATGCACCCATCGCCGGTGTGTTGTTTACGATGGAAGTTCTCCTCGCAGATGTGGGAATTTCGGCATTCATTCCGCTCATGCTTTCTGCAGCTACCGGCGCATTGGTTTCTACCGTAATTCTTAACGATAAAATTCTCCTATCGTTAAAAGGACAATTGGACTTTGATTACTTCAATATTCTATGGTACATTTTATTGGGAATTCTTACCGGATTTATTGCCGTATATCACTCACGCATGTTCGTGCGCATAGAAGGTTACTTTGAACGATTGCATTGGGGAAAGTACAGGAAAGCGATCATCGGAGCGCTGTTACTCTCAGTAATGATTTTGTTGTTCCCATGCCTGTTCGGTGAAGGTTACGAAAGTGTCAAAGTCCTTTCTACTTTACATCCGGAAAATTTACTCAACGATACGTTCTTCTCCAACATTCCGCAGCAGGAAGTACTCTTATTGCTTTTTGTAGGAGTAGTTGTATTCCTGAAAGCCATTGCAACGGGAATCACTTTGGGAAGTGGCGGAAACGGAGGGAACTTTGCTCCGTCCTTGTTTGTTGGAAGTTACACCGGATTTGCTTTCGCTTACGGATTGAACCTTACAGGATGGTTCGACAAGATACCGGTTACCAATTTTACCATGGTCGGAATGGCCGGAATGCTCAGTGGATTGTTTCATGCGCCGTTGACCGCTATGTTCCTGATTGCCGAAATCACGGGCGGCTACAATCTCATGATTCCGCTGATGATCGTTTCATCTATCAGTTTTGCGATTTCCAAGCGTTTTGTACCACATTCTATGGATACCCAAAAACTGGCCGAAGACGGACACGTAATGCGGGCTGACAAAGATCGCCATGTATTGTCAACCATTGACCAACAAGCCGTTTTGGAGGAAATGGTTGTGGTATTGAATCCTGACGATACGATCGATACGTTATTTCGTACTGTACGCACTACGCGACAAGCATTGTTTCCAATTGTAAATGACCGCGGCAGTTTGCTTGGAATGATCTACCTCAACGATCTTCCCGATTTGCTGCACATTCACGCAACCGATCCAAACACTCCGTTGGAAAGCTTCATGGAACCGATCATTTTTTACGCCGGCCCCGATGATCCGATGGAAAAGATCATGGATTTGTTTGATCAATCCGGCTTAAGTTACTTGCCGCTGATCTATCAGGATCAGGTATTGGGTTATTATTCCAAGACCCGATTACTGGATGCTTACCGCAAAAAAGTGGTCGAAAGCATTGTAGAATAACCAATCTTCAAATTTCCTTAGTATAAATTTCACGAATTAATTCGTTATATTCAGATAAGATTCTTGAATAGAATCCTTAAAAAAATATGAAACTCGTGAATTGAATCAATTTATTTATATAAAAATTACGAATTTAATCTATGAAAAAGCATGAAATTTGCGAATATATTCATCATATTAATATAAAAATCTCGAATTTAATCCATGAAAAAATATAAAATTTGCGAATTTATTAACCATATTCATATTAAAATTGCGAATTTAACCTATAAATTCGTGTAAAATTTGCGATTATGCTAAACAGAATTATCGTCGACAATATCCGAAAACGGCTTTCCGACCGAAAAGTAATCGTGATATTAGGATCACGACAAGTTGGTAAAACCACGTTGTTTCATCAATTATTTGGAGACAATCACGAGGTCTTATGGTGGAACGGTGACGAATCGGATGTTCGCATTGCTTTGGAAAACACTTCTTCGACTAAACTCAAAACGCTGATCGGAAATCACCCAATCGTGGTCATTGACGAAGCACAACGTATTGACAATATCGGATTGGCAGCAAAACTTATTTATGATACGATCCCAAATGTGAAAGTATTACTGAGCGGGTCATCGGCATTTGAGATCAAGAATAAAACCAATGAGCCGCTTACCGGCAGAAAATGGGAATACCAATTGTTTCCGTTTTCATTCGCAGAAATGGTCAATCATCATGGTTTGTTAGAGGAAAGACGTATGCTGGAGCACCGCTTGGTTTACGGGTATTATCCTGAAGTCGTCATGCAAAACGCAGATGCAAAAAGCAGTTTAGCTCAAATAACCAGCAGTTATTTATACAAGGACATTTTGATGCTTGAGAACATTCACAAAGCGGAAAAGTTGGAGCGTTTGGTGCAGGCACTGGCGTTTCAGATCGGGCATCAGGTATCGTATAATGAATTGAGTCAAACTTGCGGGCTGGATAACCAAACGGTAGAAAAATACATCGATTTGCTTGAGAAATCATTTGTGGTTTTTCGGATTCCTTCATTCAGCCGAAATATTCGAAACGAGTTGAAAAAGAGCCGAAAAATCTATTTCTACGACAACGGAATCCGCAATGCTGTCATCAAGCAATTTAATCCGTTGGACCTACGTAATGACGAAGGTGCTTTGTGGGAAAACTTCCTGGTTTCGGAACGGATGAAATACATTAATTACAACTTCCATTACTGTAACCGGTATTTCTGGCGTACGCATGCTCAACAGGAAATTGATTACGTTGAAGATAAAGACGGTCTACTTTCAGCATTTGAATTCAAATGGAACCCGAAAAAAGCCAAAGCCAAAATGCCTAAAGCATTTGGAGAAGCTTATCCCAACTCAGAATTCAAGATCATTCACCGCGATAATTTCTATTCTTTCCTGGGAATCGACTACGAATAGTTGATTCCGGGAAATGAGTCTTAATTCAACAAATTGGCGAAATTAATTCCGCGATTAGTAAAACTCATGCGCAAGGTAAACCGAATACGAGTGGTATAATTCGCACTTGAGTATGCATCATTCATGTCTTTCGAGATGTAAAGCGGGAAATACAATCCAACAACTTTTCCCAAGCGAATTCCCAATCCGACATCAAAAGCAGTATTGATCTCATTTGTGAGGGTCGAAGCCGGAAAAATACCTGCATCTGCGAACACTCCAAAAATTCCCGGAACAAATGGCAATTGCGCGTAGAAGTTCGTCGTTGCTACCCATTGAGAATTGGTCCCGTAATCGCTGGTGCTTTTAAATCCGCCCATGTTCTCTAAACGCTGCTGCGATAAAAATCCTTGTGTTTCGGTTCTGCCGAAATAATAATCTTCGATGAACAAATCCTGCGAACCATTCGCGCCACTTAAGCTCAGACTATAATTAGCGGCATTTGAAGCACCACTCAGATCAAATAACCAGTTACCACCGGCATAACCACGCAATTCCATCCAGCGACTCTTTTTATTGCGGATATATCGGAAACGATACGTTGCTTCGATACTGGAACGCCCCATTTGATCACTGTTTTTCAAATTTGAAATGAAATCAGAACGCAAACCGATATTTACTTCGTGATCGGGTTTGTTGTAGTTGAAATCGTATTTAGCGAAACCACCTGCCTGTTCAATTTTAGTTCGTCCAAAGACATCCAGGCGGTACATGGTTTGTACCAATACGGTTTGACTGATCGGGGAAGCTTCTTTCCGGTTCCCGAGTTTGGCAAACCAAAACGGTGAAGCTGTAAAGTAATAACCGTCGTTTCCTTTGAAAGCTTCGTTGTCGGTTTCTTTGAAAGATCTTACTGCGACACCGAATTTGCTCAATTTCAAACTTTTCTTTGGTAAAAAAGAATAACTGATGTCGGCAATTCCTGAAACGCGTTTTCCACCGAATGAATACATCGGAACAACCAGGTATTGCACGCGGTTGAACGGAATACCGAGATTGTGAACCGCCACTCCAAGCATAAATTTATCATACTGATTGGCTGCGATCATCGGCATCCAGAACACATTCGACTTTCCCTGCTCGTTATCACCGATTATACCTTCCAATTTCAGAGGCTCTACTTTTCCGAAAAGGCCTTTTTGGTGCCAGTTGTTGTTATCTCTGAAAACTTCGGGAATTCTACCGGAAGGATTAACACGTACCTCATCAGCTTGTGATTTGAGTACCACGCTCGATTTTCCTTCGGAAGGTTCTACCCAAACGGTTTCTACCAATTTTCCTTTCTGGTAAGCTCCTACTTCAATCGGACCGTTGACCTGGCCGCTGTTTTTGACGGTTACCGTTGTTCCATTGGCATCGGTTTTTACCTTTTTCAGCTTATAATCAACATGATTGGTTGTCTGGATCAAATCACCGAATAACCAGCTTAAGTCTTTCCCTGATTCCTGTTCCAACACAGCGCGCAGATCTTCAGGCTGCGGATGTTTGAATTTCCATTTTTCGAAGTACAAGTGCATACAACGGTCAAAGGTTTCATCACCCAAATACTGTTTGAGGTAATTGAAAACCAACCCGGTTTTGGAGTACATCACCGCTCCGTAATTGATACTTGTGAAATCGGCAGAATGTGTTTCAATCGGCTGATCTTCGCCCAATCCGGAAATAGCACGGTAACTAAAATCGGCCATATCGTAATGATCGAGGTGATCAAAGTGAAAACGGCCTTCCAAAACCATGTCGGATAAGTTGGTGTTTTCGGGATATTTGGTATATACGTAACGCAATTCGTTGAGTGTATTCATTCCTTCGTCCATCCAGCCGTGTACGCGTTCATTGGAACCGAGAATTCCGTAGAACCAATTGTGACCAACTTCATGCACGATCACAATTTCGAGTTCCATGGCCGAGCCGGCATTTCCGATCACGGTCACATTCGGATATTCCATTCCACCGCCGGCTGAAATTGTTCCATCGACCGCAGTAACATTATTGTAAGGATAATCACCATTCCATTTGGAATAATAGTACGTTCCGTCGTTGATGTACTCAATAGCTTTTTGCCAGTAGCGTGCGTTGTGCGGCACAAACATGGCCCATGAAGTAACTTTGCGTTTTGTTTGTGGTAATTCCACTTCGCCTTTCAGTACGATGTAACGTTTATCGGCAAACCAGGCAAAATCGTGTACATTTTTCTGCGTGTAACGAATGGTTTTCCATTCCGGATCAGAATCGGGAAAGTCAGTTTTTCCTCGCGGACCTTGCTTTTTCAGTAATGCTGCTTTGATGTCTTCGGGCGATTGGTTGGCCTTTTTATTCAGAAAATCGATTTCCGATTGCGTTTGTAAATCGCCGGTTGCGCCAACTACGTAGTTCTTCGGAAGTGTGATGGAGACGTCAAATGAACCGTATTCGGAGTAAAATTCACCTTGATTGAGATATGGCATCTGGTTCCAGCCATTTTTGTCATATACCGCCGGTTTCGGATACCATTGGGTAATTTGGTACGATTGCCCGATGTGCCCCAAACGGGAAATTTCCCCCGACGGAATTTTCACTTTGAAGGGTGTTGAAACCGTGATTTTTCCTCCAGGGATCAGAGGCGTCGACAATACCAATTTTGCGATATCCGGATTTTCAGCATCATATTCGAAATAAGTTGGAACGCCATTTACAGTAAAATTCAACGAATCGATCGATCCTTTAATGGAATCGGCACCGAAAGTCAATTCCTGTTCACCACCGGCGTATTGCTGTTTTCCAAGTGCTGTTTTTCCATCTCGATAAGCATTCGGCCACAAATGGAGGTAGAGGAAATCGAGCGTTTCCGGAGAATTATTGATGTATTCAAACGATTCCTGGCCATGTAAAACATGATTTTTATCGTCGAGTTTTACCGAAATAGTATAGTTGACCTCTTGCTGCCAGTAAGATTGAGCTGTTGAACGGAGCGCAACAACCGTAAGAAGAATAAGAGAAAGTATGTATTTGTTCATTTCCTGAAAAGTTGAATGCTTCACCGGTAACAAAACACCAATGAAGCATTACAAAAATAGGGTTTCCAAAGTGAATCAGAATAAACTCCAGCTGCCGTTTATCTTTTATTTACAGGAACGGTTTTCATACCGGATGTAGTTGTGGTACGCACCAGGTAAGAACCGGAAGCAAAATCATCCAGAGAAATACTTGTTTTCTTTGCTTTCGGAGACATTGTAACCAACAATTGACCGGTGATTGAATACACTTCGAGTTGTTCGATCACACTTCCCGCCTCTACTGTGAATGTTGACTCAAAAGGATTCGGATAAACCAATACCGATTCAACTGCCAATTCAGGAACCGCAAGCGATGTGCATTCGTGCTGGTAATTGCTGAGTTGCTGAGCTACTTCAGATTGGCGCTCGGTAATAAATTGTGCCAATCCTCTGTAAGTTGACCACTGGCCAAACGGATCCACAGCGTTAATGTCATTGTTGATGGATGCGTCGAAATCGGAAATCGAGAAAAACTTATTGTTATCCGCATTCAGATCTGGCCGAATGAGCGCCGCAGTATTTGTAATGTATGGCCCAAGATTACTGGTTGTGAAATAATTATCCATCAGAATGCATACATGATCAAAGAACGAACTCCGCAATTCCGGATCTTCCTGTAATTTCTTCACCAATTGTTTGGGTCCGTCGAGTGTCTGCGTATAATCGATGATCAGATCGGTGTTGGAAGTTGAAAACGCGAGGTTGTAATCCCATGGAATCCAATCCATGAGGTTCGATTCTGGATTTTGATACAGGAAGAAATTACGGCCATGATCGTAATACGAATCCCAATTCAGCATGATAATATCCGATGCCAAAACGTACAGATATTGATCAATGTTGAGAACTTTCAAAATACTGTCTTCAAAATTGGCTTGAGGAGTTGTAATCTTCTTCGTGAGATAAATCAACCGCGACCAATCGTTGGCTGTTTCATTTGTTTGCAGTTCAAACTCATCCATGTAATTGGCAACTGAAGTGCCCTGGTAAGCCAAACCGGTATTGTTGATGCACTTGAACAGGTTTCCGCTATCGGCTTCATACCAGTTTTTAAGCGCGCGTTTGTCTATTTCTTCCACCATGAGGTAAAGTCCCCAATAGGTTCCGTTCAAATACAATTTTGTATAGGCTGTTCGCGGCACATCAAGTCCCGCATCACGCATAAATTTATAAGCCAACGCATCGCGCATCATCGACGGATCCTGGAAACCGTTGGAAAGATTGATTTTGCGCAAACCATCATATTTCTGCGAAGAAACATATTCATTCATGCTGATTTTGAGCGGTTTTTTGAGAGATTCGCCGGCTCCCCAATTGGAGAAAAATCCTTTTTGTTTCACACCGATAGAATCGACAACCGTACCGTCGACCATCACACTTCCCATCATGTATTGCACATCCGTACCGTTGTTAAACGCTTCGTCGTAGTAATTGCTGAGTGAATCCCAGAAACCGACCTGCTGAAATGTAACATCAATGCGGTGTACATACGTTTCATCAAATAATTCCGTACCGTTTTGTGCTGTTGAAAATCCGGCGATCAATCCTCCTACAATACTAAGTATCCATTTCTTCATCTTAGTACAGTTCGGCGGTTAATACTTGGTTTTGAAGTGTAATCACAACATATACCATACTTTGCTCATTTTCCGAAACGGTTGTTTTCCATTGAGGCATTGCATTGAAAGCAGCGATGATATCCGCGTCGATCTCACTGGAAATGCCGCCGTAAAAACGGGATGCATCAACCACTTTTCCCTGGTGATCGATGAGCAATTTAAATGCAGCTCTTTTATACGTAATCCCTTCACCGATTGAAATGTTTTTTGAGATCAGGTATTCAGCTACCGATTGCTGTCCGGCGCCATAAGTGGTTTTATTACCTGAACGTACCACTTTTACCGGATCGGTCTGGCTTGCAGAACCTGTCTGCGAAAACCCAATCGACACCGAGAGCACGCTCAGCGAGATTGAAAGGAGCAATTGTTTCATCTTAGAGAGTTTTTACGTTTGCTGAAAAAACAACGTCGTTCATTATGATTATTAGCCAATTAATGAAACGTTGCCTGTGCAATGTAAGTAAAGTGGTGGAAAATAAAGGGCGGAAAGGCAATTCGCGGTTGATCGTTGAGTAAAGTGTTGAAGTGATTGAGTTAACATTTGAGTAATGTTTTGTTTACGCTTTAATAAAACAAGGTTTTTTTATTTGTTAACCACATAGGTCACAATAGGGAACATAGGAACCGAATAACTGATAAACTCAAAAAACTATGTTTCCTATTGTGGCCTATATGGTTAATGCAAAACAGTGTGGTTTTTGTACTAATTTTACATTGTGCAACGATTCCTTGTAATTCAGACGGCTTTTTTGGGCGATGTAATCCTGGCGACTCCGGTTATTTCGGAGCTGAAACGCTTGTATCCTGATGCGGCAATCGACGTTCTGGTACGCAAGGGCAATGAATCTATTTTGGCCAATCATACTGATATCCGGCAGGTATTTACGCTGAATAAAAAACAAGGAAAGTTTTCCGAGATCAAACGATTGGTGCGCTTGTTTCGGGCAGAAGGTTATGATGAAGTGATCAACTTGCACCGTTTTGGAAGTTCGGGAATGATTACCTGGCTTTCGGGTGGAAAACGAAAAGTGGGATTCGACAAAAACCCGTTTTCGTTTTGTTATAACATCAAAATTCGTCACGAAATCGGCAACGGGAAACACGAAGTAGAACGTAACCTGGAATTGATTGCGCATCACGGAGCGGAAAAACTGGTAAAACCGCGCGTTTATCCTTCGGATGCCGATCATGAAGCCGTTTCTCATTTGGTTGAACAACCGTTTTATACACTGGCACCGGCTTCGGTGTGGTTTACCAAACAATTACCCGAAGCAAAATGGGTACAACTGGCGCAACAACTGGCAAAAAAAGGAATCGTCTACCTTGTTGGCGGTCCCGGTGATAACGATTTATGTGAACGCATTCGCATCGCATCCGGTTTGCCAGAGCCAGCAAATCTTGCGGGAAAATTAACGCTTTTACAATCGTGTGCTTTGTTTTCAAAAGCAAAACGGTGTTATGTGAATGATTCGGGTCCGTTGCACATGGCTTCGGCGGTAAATACCCCAACCACGGCATTTTTCTGCGCCACGGTTCCTCGTTTTGGTTTCGGACCGCTTTCAGATGACAGCGAGATCCGTGAAACATTGGAAGTGCTTTCTTGTCGTCCATGCGGTTTACATGGTGGGAAAGCGTGTCCGGAAGGGCATTTTAAGTGTGGGAATATTGTTATTTACGAAACATAAAAACAGTACTATGGATTCCATCAATCTTCACTTCCCATTTCAAAGAGAACGGTTCATTAATGGATGTTTGTTACAGTTTAAAATCCATCGTAGAGACACGAAAAGACAATGGCAGATTTTGTTCAGTGGAGTCCCCGTATTCTTTCTGTTTGCTCTTTTAAGTTTTGGAAAACCTTTTTTGTTCAACATTTTTGCAGCTATAGCCATTTTCATGGCAATTCTTGGTTATTGGATGTATGCACAAACGAGAATAAGCGAGAAGGAATATGGCAAAAAAATTCAATTGATTGCCGACAAATACGAAGAACAAAATCTAAACTGCTACTACACTTTCACGGATGAGGAATTTAAGTATTGGGATGATGAAAAACACAGTTATTTCAAATGGCATTGCTTAACCCGTTTTTCTTACGAGGAAAATTATTTGGTTCTCTGGATAGAAAACAGTCCCTACTTTCTCTTAAACCGAGACGAAATTCCTTCAGCAGTGGAAATCCTTCTTCGTGAAAAAGTTCCGTTTAATGAACCCAAAACACCCTCTTCAAAAAAGAAAAATTCCAACGAGTTCATTGACCAATAACATGGTTTTTAGAACCTTCAACCGATTCCAAAATATCCCGTAACTTTGTACCCTCAATAACTCGTTATGTTGCGACCTTTCCGTGATGCTCTTTTGCTCATTTTGTTTTGGATTATTTGCTTTGACTTTCATCGGATCCTTTTTTCGATCAATCACTGGAGCAAATTTGCAAAAGTAGGATTCGGTGAATGGTTGATGGCCTTTGTTTATTCATTTCGTCTTGATTTGGCTACTGCCTGCGCACTCACAGCTTTACCGTTTATTGCCCGTTTGTTTGCGCATTACGGCAACTGGAAAGGAAACCACCGTATTTTTCGCATCATTCTCATGACACTTTTAGTGATTTTGGTTTGCGTGCAAGCCGGTGAAATTGTGGCTTACGGCGAATGGAACCACAAACTGACTTCGCGTGTATTCATGCACCTTTCCAATCCGGATGAAGTCGCCCGAACTGCCAGTTACGGAATGGTATTCTGGTTTTTATTGTACGCCATCATCGAATTGGCTTTCGGTTGGTGGCTCGCCAAAAAGTTATTCAAACGCATCAAAGGCCCTGAATATAAATTTGAGTGGAAACAAGTGCTTATTTTTCCGCTTCAGCTTGTGATCGGTTTGGGACTCATGTTCTTGTTCCTGCGAGGTGGCTGGCAGCAAATTCCGATCAATATTGCCGCAGCGGTTTATACCGATAAACCTGTTGCAAACGATCTTTCCATTAACTCCTTGTATTTTTTCGGGAAAAGTTACTTGCTTTACAATAGAAGCACCATTGACGAATTCATGCCCAAGGTTGACAAACAACTGGCCGCCAAGACGGTAAAAAAGTGGTACAGTTATCCCAAAAAACACGATCAGTATTTTCTTAAAAACACACGTCCGAATATCGTAGTTATTGTGCTTGAAGGTTGGACTGCCAAGGCAATCGGAACACTTGGCCCGAACAAGGGAGCAACTCCTAATTTTGATAAAATTGCTAAACAAGGAATCTTGTTTACGGATATTTATGCCACGTCCACCACTTCTGAAATCGGGAATTCAAGCATTTTTAGTGGTAACCCTGCCGTTCCCGAAGTGTCTATTTCCCTGCAACCGGAAAAACACCGAAAACTGCATTCAATCAATGAAGATCTGGAATTGTGGGGCTATCATACCAGTTACATTTTCAGTGGCGATTTGAAATACGGAAACATCGGAGGTTATTTTATGGACCATGGTTTTGATGTGGTGAAAGACGAGAGTGATTTCCCTTCAAATTTACCCAGAGGGAAACTCAATTTCTATGATCGGGATTTGTACAAGTTCCTCATCAAAGAAATCAACTCGCACAAAAAACCCTTCCTTCAATGTGCTTTTACCGGAAGCACGCACGCGCCTTACGATCAGCCAAAGGGAAAAGGAAAACACTATACAGGCGAAGAAGCTGAGTTTATGAACTCCTTGGTTTACGCCGACGAATGTTTGGGCGAGTTTATCCGCAAATGCAAAAAATACAGCTGGTACAAAAACACACTGTTCGTTTTTGTTGCTGATCACGGACATGCTTCACCAACATCTGTTGATCCGGTTTCGAGCAAATTTTACCACATTCCACTCTTGTTTTTCGGTGAACCGATCAAAGAAAGTTTCCGTGGAAAACGCATGAATGTTGTGGGTTCTCAATCCGATATTGCCGCCACATTGATTTATCAAATGAAGGGTGATGCGTCACGTTATCCCTGGAGTAAGGATTTGATGAATCCGAAAGTGCCTCAATTTGCTTTCCACACCGTTGTAAGAGGTTTTGGTTGGGTGACCCCAAAAGGAAATTTCACGTGGTCTATGGATCTGAAATTAAAATTTGAAGACACATTTGCTCCGGAAGATTCGAAAAAAGAAATCAGGAATGGTAACATGTTCCTCTCAAGCATTTATGAAGCCTACAAACGATTGTAATTCCTGTCTGCTCAGCGCATTTCATGTTTGCATCGGTTTGAATTGCGGAGAAAGCTCCCGAAATAGCTGAGCAACGAACCGATTCCAAAATATGCCGTAACTTTGTGTCCTCAATAATTCATTATGTTGCGACCATTGCGTGATGTTCTTTTACTCATTTTATTCTGGATTATTTGCTTCGACGTTAATCGGATTCTCTTTTCGATTACTTATTGGAGCAAATTTTCAAAAGTAGGATTTGGTGAATGGTTGCTTTCTTTCGTCTATTCGTTCCGCTTAGATCTGGCTACAGCATGCGCGTTGACTGCTCTTCCGTTTATAGTGCGTCTGGTGGCACATTACAGTAATTGGAAATGGACACACCGCATTTTCAGAATATTGCTCACAACTCTTTTAGTGATCGTAGTTTGTGTGCAGGCCGGTGAAATCATTGTTTATGGTGAATGGAACCATAAGCTTTCATCGCGTGTTTTCGTGCACCTTTCTCATCCGGATGAAGTTGTAAGAACAGCCAGCTATGGTATGACTTTTTGGTTTTTCTTTTATGCCATTATTGAGTTTATCGTTGGTTGGTGGCTGGCTAAAAAATTCTTTAAGCCACTAACAGTTCCCACATATCAATTCAACTGGAAAGCATTACTCCTTTTTCCGCTGCAGTTAACCATCGGGCTTGTTTCATTGTTTTTATTATTACGCGGTGGCTGGCAACAAATTCCCATCAACATTGCAGCAGCTATTTATACGGACAAACCAATCGCAAACGACCTCTCGATTAACTCGCTCTACTTTTTCGGGAAAAGCTACCTCTTATATAAAAGAAGTAACATTGATGAATTTTTACCGAATAAGGTAGATCATCAATTGGCCTCCAAAAAAGTAAAAGAGTGGTACAATTATCCCAAAGACCACGATCAGTATTTTCTTATAAAAAAGCGCCCGAACGTGGTGGTCATTGTGCTGGAAGGCTGGTCCGCAGAAGCAATCGGAAGTTTAGGTCCAACAAAAGGTGCAACTCCCAACTTTGACCGCATCGCTGAAAAGGGATTGTTGTTTACCAATATATACTCTGCCTCTACCACCTCTGAAATTGGTAACTCCAGTATTTTTAGCGGTACTCCTGCGGTTCCTGAAGTTTCCATCTCTATGCAACCCGACAAAAGCCGTAAGCTAAATTCCATTAATGAAGACCTGGAATTGTGGGGTTATCATACGAGCTACATTTTCAGCGGCGATTTGAAATATGGAAATATCAATGGTTATTTGATGGATCACGGTTTTGATGTGGTCAAAGATGAAAGTCAATTTCCATCCGATTTACCACGTGGTAAACTCAATTTTTATGATCGGGATTTGTACCGGTTTCTCATCAAAGAAATCAACTCACATAAAAAACCATTTCTTCAATGCGCCTTTACGGGAAGTACACATTCACCATACGATCAGCCAATAGCAAAAGGGAAACACTTTAGCGGCGAACAAGCTGACTTTATGAATTCAATGGTATATGCCGACGAATGTTTGGGTGAATTTATCCGCAAATGCAAAAAATACGATTGGTACAAAAACACCTTGTTTGTTTTTGTAGCCGATCACGGACATGCCACGCCCACATTAATTGATCCCGGTTCAGCCAAATTCTATCATATCCCGCTCTTGTTTTTCGGTGAACCGATTAAGGAAAGTTATCGTGGGAAACGTATGGATGTTGTGGGCTCTCAGGCAGACATTGCCGCTACACTTATCTACCAAATGAAAGGTGATCCTTCACGCTATCCATGGAGTAAAGATTTGATGAATCCAAAAGTGCCTCAATTTGCTTTTTATTCCATCATCAGAGGTTACGGTTGGGTGACACCAAAAGGGAATTTCACATGGTCTTTTGATCAAAAAGCAATAACAGAAAATACATTTACACCCGAAGATTCAAAGCGCGAACTCAAAAATTGCAACTGGTTTCTTTCGGCCATTTACGAAGATTACAAACAACTATAATTCATGGCTGCACAGCGCATAAACATTCGTCAGCTCAATTTAGAGGAACTCAAGGCACACATTGTTGGCTTGGGCGAACCCGCTTTCAGGGCCAAACAAGTCTATGAATGGATTTGGAAGAAACAAGTTCATGATTTTGAGCAAATGGCCAATATCGGCAAGAGTTTACAGGAAAAACTAGCTGAATCTTACTTTTTTGACAGCCTTACAGTTGAAGATCAACAGGTCAGCATCGATAAAACCATTAAATGTGCATTTGGTGTTGACGGACAAGCCCAGGTAATTGAAGGTGTGTTGATTCCGACAACTTCGCGTATGACAGCTTGTATTTCGTCACAGGTTGGCTGTAGCCTTGCCTGTGAATTCTGTGCTACCGGAAGGCTAAAAATGATGCGGAATCTTACCGCAGGCGAAATTGTGGACCAGGTTGTTTACCTTAAAAATCTGGCAACCAACAATTACAACACCAATCTTTCCAACATCGTGTATATGGGAATGGGTGAGCCATTGCTGAATTACAAAAATGTGGTTCGTAGTGCTGAAATACTCACTGATCCCAATGGATTGGCGATGTCGCCCAAACGGATTACAGTTTCCACGGCCGGAATTGCCAAAATGATCAAAAAACTAGGTGATGACGATGTGAAATTCAACCTCGCTTTATCGCTGCACGCCGCCAATGACAAAAAACGTAACCAGATCATGGACATCAATGAATCCAACAACCTGGAAGCTCTTTCCGAAGCATTGGTTTATTTCCATGAAAAAACAGGATCGCGCGTTACGTTTGAATACATCATTTTCAAGGATTTCAACGACCAGCTCGAAGATGCGCGCGAATTGGCCGATTTTGCCAAAGCAGTTCCTTGTAAAATCAATATTATTGAGTACAACCCGATTGACGATGGCAAGCTCCAGCAAGCCGACCGTGCGAAAGTAGATGCTTTTGCCGCTTTCCTGGAAGAAAAATGCAACCTGATCGTGAATGTGCGTCGTAGCCGCGGAAAAGATATCGATGCTGCCTGCGGACAATTGGCCAATAAAAATAAGATGATAGATAAGCGGGTTTTGAAGGGATAATACTTCGTTTAAGTTGGCCTGTGGAACCTTTAAAATTGAGTCAAAAACATGAAAACAGCCCTAAAACCATCATTTTAAACAAAAAAACCTTCATTACATAAAAAAATAAACACTTTTTAAATCACTGTTTACCAATTGTTTAACAGTTAAAATGACTTTAATCACCTTTTTTTCTATAAGAATCATTTTTTTATAAGTTTAATTTTTGTTAAATTGTATTAAATAACACTTTACACTATGACTGAAAAAACAACTCTACACCATTTCCTGGCTATCACTTAAAAAATTCAACTGCGAAAATCGGTTTGGTTTTCTTCCAAGTGAAACCATAATTCTTTGACGGATAGTTTCCGTGCCAATATTCTCATGCGTTTAAACTTACCATTTTTAAAACGTTATTAAGGATAATTACGCACAAAAACCGCTACTATTCGGGCTCCCTGTCGGACGATCAAAGACTTCTATAATATGCTGTTAACCAGGCATGAGTGGATATCTATGTCTTTGAAAATTCGTTTAAATCTGAAACTCCGGTGCCACGACCGGAATGTGATGACCTTCATTGGTCTTAAATACCTCCACACACGCTATGAAATTCTCACCACATGAAACAATTATGTACCCTTTTTTGTGCATTGCTTTTTGGCAGCGCACTATTAGCTCAGGTCGACGTCGGAGCAACGTCGATTGTAAACCCCACCTCGCCCATCTGCGGCAACTCTAATCAACCGATTGACGTTGTCATTTTCAATTACTCCCCATCAACTATCAATTTTGCTGTCAACAATGTTACCGTGAACGTAAGTATCACCGGTGCCAGTATTCAAACGTTTAATTCACCTGTCATCAGCAGCGGTTCGCTGGCTTCGGGAGCATCTATGGTGGTCAACGTAACCCCAAGCTGCAATCTCAGCGCTATCGGTACGCATACATTCAATGCTACTACCGTAAATTTCAGCGATGTAAATGCATCCAACAATGCAATGCCGCCAGCAGACGTGATCGTTACTTCGCAGCCCACAACGGCAATCGCAGGAGGTGATCAATCGTTTTGTGTGCCTAATGGTAATTTATCCGGAAACACGCCGTTGATCGGAATCGGAACCTGGACACTTATTTCAGGATCGGGTGTTCCATCAAGCCCCAACTCCCCCACTTCAGCGATCACAGGATTGGGAGCGGGACCAAATACCTTTCGCTGGACAATCTCCAATTCACCTTGTCCCGATTCATTCGATGACGTAGTCATTACCGGAGAAGCCCCACCGACAATTGTTTTGACTTCCGCACCCGGAACCAACGCACAAACACTTTGTGCCAATAATTCCATCACCCCGATCACGTATACTATTGGCGGAAGCGCCACAGGAGCGTTCGCAAGTGGTTTACCCGGAGGTGTCAGCGGAGTTTATTCTGCTGGTACGTTTACCATCAGTGGCACACCAACTGTTGCAGGAACTTATAATTATACAATAACCACAACAGGCGGCTTGTGCGCTCCGACAGTTCAACCCGGTTCAATTACAGTAAACCCCGATGCAACAATTGCATTAACTTCTGGAGCCGGAACGGACAATCAAACTATTTGTATCAACAATAGCATCACACCAATTACCTATGCAATAGGTGGCGGTGGAACGGGTGCCACTGTCAGTGGATTACCTGCAGGATTGAGCGGAACTTATCTTGCAGGAAACTTTACCATCAGTGGCACACCTACCGTTGCCGGCACCTTTAATTATACTGTCACTACCACCGGTTTGTGTTCACAACAAGTCGCTACAGGCTCCATTACAGTAACACCTGACGCTGTTATCACACTTTCAAGTGGATCTCTCAATCAAACAATATGTCAAAACACTCCGTTAGGATCCTTACTATTCGCAATTAGTGGTGGAGGAACCGGAGCGATTGTTTCCGGTTTACCGGCGGGTATTACCGGAACTTTCGCTGCGGGGAGTTTTACGATCAGCGGTTCGCCGACTGTTTCGGGCACATTCAATTATACGGTGACAACAACAGGGCCTTGTTTACAAAGTAGTCTCAACGGGACTATTATTGTAAATCCTGACGCAACAATCGCATTGACTTCCGTTGCGGGAACCGATTCTCAGGTAATTTGTGTAAACAATCCGATTACAACGATTACCTACTCGGTAGGCGGTGGCGGAACCGGTGCAACCGTATCAGGTTTACCTGCTGGGATCAGTGGCATTTATTCGGCCGGAACTGTTACAATCAGCGGTACACCGACCGTTTCAGGAACATTCAATTATACGGTCACAACTACCGGAACCTGCAACCAAGTGAACGCATCAGGAAATATTACTGTGCAGGCAAATGCCACTTTAACACTCATGAGCGGCAACCAAAATCAAACACTTTGTGAAAACACCTTTATTTCGAACATCGTTTACAACGTTGGCGGTGGAGCTACCGGAGCTTCGGCTTCAGGATTGCCTTCAGGTGTTACGGGAACATTTTCGGCGGGTGTTTTTACCATTAGCGGACCTGCATTCCTTTCAGGAGTTTACAATTTCACGGTAACAACTACCGGCGCTTGTATCCAAACTTCGGCAAACGGCACACTTACCGTTGATCCGGATGCCACATTGAATTTGAGTTCTGCACCTGCAACTACCACACAAACAGTTTGTGTAAACACTGCAATCACCACAATCAGCTATACAGTTGGCGGTGGAGGAACCGGTGCAACAATCAGCGGATTACCTGCTGGTGTTTCAGGAGCTTATGCAGCCGGAACGGTTACCATTAACGGAACTCCAACTGTCACCGGAACATTCAACTACATGGTTGCAACTACAGGAACATGTTTGCAAGACACGGCTTACGGAACGATAACAGTTACGCCAGACGCAACTATCGTGCTTACTTCTGCAGTTGGAACCGACGCACAAAATGTATGTGAAAATACAGCTATCGCCAACATTGATTACCTAATCGGTGGTGGTGGAACAGGTGCAACTTTCTCAGGGTTACCAGCTGGAGTGAGTGGTTCATTCAGTGGTGGAGTTGCCACAATCAGCGGAACACCAACACTTGCGGGAGTTTATTCCTATACAGTGAATACCACAGGAAGCTGTATTCAAACAATAGCAAGCGGAAGTATTACAGTTACTGTTGGAGCAGACGTCTTGCTTACTTCAGGTGCAGGCACGGATAGTCAATCTGTTTGTGTTCAAACACCCATTTATACCATTACGTATGTTATCGGAGGATCAGCTTCTGGAGTAACAGTTACGGGTTTACCTTCGGGAGTTACCAGTTCATTTTCAGGAGGAATTCTAACCATTTCCGGAAGTCCCGACTCAGTAGGTGTTTACAGCTACACGGTTACCACAACCGGCGGTAGTTGTCCTTCTGTGAGTGTTGGCGGATCTATCCAGGCAACTATTCAAACAATTGTGCTGACTTCATCTCCATTTACCAATGATCAAATTATCTGTGAAAGCGACTCGATTGTAAGCATTACTTACAATCTTGGCGGTTCAGCCACCGGTGCCATAGTTAGCGGTTTACCTGCGGGAGTCACAGGCAATTACAACAACGGTGTCTTCACCATCAGTGGACTTCCAACAGAAACCGGGACCTTTTTCTACACTGTTACATCAACCGGATTTTGTACGGATGCCAGTTTGATCGGAAGTATTCAGATCAATCCGTTTATTCTTGGTAATTCAGCCGGAACAAGCACTACAATTTGCGAAAATAGCACATCGATGCTGATTGGTGGCACTTTGTCGGGCGGAAATGGAAACTATACTTACCTGTGGGAATGCAGTACTGTTTCAGGCAGCTTGTTTTCGCCATCGAGCGGTATTAATTCTGCATCAGATCATGCCATTGATCCCGCTACCTTCATGCAAAATCCATTGTATTTCCGCAGAGTGGTCACTTCAGGTGGCTGCGTCGATACATCGGCAGAAGTGATTATCACCATTGATTCGTTGCCTATCGCAAGTATCGGCGGACCGGCAACTATCTGTGCAGGTGATTCTCTTTTGGTAACCGGCGTTGGATATACAAATGGGATTCAGAGCTGGTACCACAATGGTGCCGGAACTTTATGGGGCACAGCAGGTGTAACTCCAATTTACGAATCCGCATTGGCCGATGAAGGAAATACGGTTACGTTGACAGTGATCGTTAGCAGCAACAACGCTTGCGCTCCGTATGCGGACAGTTCACAAATGGAAATCACGGTAAATCCGTTACCAATGGCGAGTGCGGGCGGAAGTTCAACCGTTTGTCCGAATGGTGATGATGTAACCATCATGAGTGCTCAGGCATCCAACGGAAGTATCAACTGGACGCACGATGGAAATGGCATCTTGCTAGACAGCAACACGTTGTTCCCTACTTACTCTGCTTCTGTAGCGGATGCGGGAGACACCGTTATGCTTCAATTGATCGTGAGCAGTTCATATGCATGCCCTACACCGCAAGCAGACACGGCCTGGTACAGCGTCATCGTAAATGCTATCGGCAATACATTTGTTGAAGCAGGGAACAACGAAACAATCGGAATCGGGAACAGTGTTGATCTTTCTGCTACCGGACCGGCAATTATTGATTGGAACTGGTTCCCTTCAACGGGACTTTCCGATCCGACGATTCCCGACCCGACAGCCGATCCGGTTGTAACCACAACATATATACTCACAGGAACAGATGTGAACGGATGTATGGCTATCGATTCACTAACAGTGATGGTAGAATCTGACATGAACCTGTTGATTGCCAATACCGTGACGCCAAACGGTGATCAGAAAAACGATACATGGATTGTCGACAACGTTGAATTCTATCCGAATACGGAAGTCACCATCATCAACCGGGAAGGCAAAATAGTTTATGAATCAGATTCATACGACAATTCCTGGGGCGGAACCTATGAGGGGAAATTACTTCCCGATGCGACTTATTACTACATGTTGAAGTTCGCCGATTCCGACAAAGTCTATAAAGGTGCCGTGACTGTTTTGCACCATTAATAACCATCTTAAAAACACGATTATGAAAGTGAAAATCTTTTCAATCATACTTGGTTTCACCCTTTTTACCACAAAGGTTGCAGCGCAACAATTGCCGCTCGGAAGCCATTACTTCATGAATCCGTTTGTGTTAAACCCTGCTTACACCGGCTCGGGTGAAGATGTGAACGTATTCCTTACTCACCGTTCCCAATTTTCGGGAATTGCGGGTTCTCCTCAAACAACATCCCTTACTATTGATGGCCCGATTAGCGTAAAAGGTGTTGGCTTAGGATTAAACGCTTACTCGGATGTTACCAGCATTCTGAGCAGAAACGGCGTTTCGGGAAATTATTCCTATTCCTTGAATTTGTGGAGTGGCCACTCGCTGACTTTCGGTTTGGCAGCCGGCGTTGTTGATCACACCATTAACTACGATCAGGCAATTGTGCGCGATATAGACGATCCATCGTTGTTTCAGCAGAAAATGCACCGCACGGTATTTACCGCCGATCTAGGTTTGTTGTATGAATGGAAACGGCTCCAGGTTGGTTTTGCGGTTCCGCAATTACTTGGAAACAAAGCCCGGTTCAAAAATAATGATGGCACGACAAATTACTTTGATATGCAGCGCCATTTCGTTGGGTCGGCAAAATATGTGTTCGACGTAAGCACAAAACAAGGAATTACCCTCTATCCGATGGTAGTTGTACGTGGCGTTGCCGGAGCTCCTGTGCAATATGACATCACAGCGGTTGCCGATTGGAAAAGCTGGGGTTGGATCGCGTTGAGCTATCGCAGCAACTATGCAGTTGGTGCAAGTGTGGGTGTGCGGTACAAAAATCTCAGCATAGGCTATTCGCATGATTTCGGCGTTTCACAAGTGCGTTCTTATGCAGGAGCTACGCATGAGTTTTTGCTGAGTTACCAGTTTGGAAGTGATACACGAAAACGTTTGGACCAGCATGATCGCGAGTTGGAAGAACTGCGTCAGCGTACCGGTCAAAACGAAGCTGACATTGCGCGAATTGACAACGAAATGGATTCCCTCAAACTTTCTCAACAAGCACTTGAGGATAGTCTTGCATCTGTAAAATCGGCATTCAATGACAGCATTATGATGTTGCGTAAAAAGATGGATGATCAGGCAAAACTACAATCATACCCTTCTGGTGGAGCTTTATCTTCCGGTAATCCAAAAGGAAATTACAGAACGTTCAGCAGTGCCGACTTTTTGGATGAAAACGGAATGCCGATGCCCACAGGTTATTATGTTGTGATCGGTTCTTTCAGTATCAAAGACAATGCGCTTTTGTTCCAGAAACAAATCGCGGCGCTCGAAGAAAGAGCTGCGTTAATTACTTTTCACAAATCCATCAGCATTTACAATGTATACATGCTTTACACCTTAGATTATCCGACTGCGAATACCGAACGCAATCGTTGGAAAACAGATTATGAAAATGCCTGGGTATTGAGACTCGAATAATCCCCCTCAAACTAACACATAAATCCGATTAGATGAAGGGCCGCTTGTATTTACCACTACAAGCGGCCTTTTTTGTGTCTATTTACACAAATTAGGTATAAAGGATTCCCACGAATACAGCCGCAGTTGACTCGCCTAACGTACTCCCTCCAAACTACGAGAATTCCGTTTGTAAATTGTTACGTCATATCATACAGCATGTGAGTCAGTTAGGTGAGTAAAAAAATCGTGAATTAGTGGAAAACAAAACATAAGCAGAAGGCGGATGCAAGATATTACCTAATTTTAGGTGACACGAAAACTTATTGTGTTTTCAAGCGCTTACCTTGGTAATTGGATTAATTTTGTGCCATCATGACGGTGAAAGAAATTTTGGCTCCCATTGAATCTGAAATGCAGTTATTTGAAGTGCGTTTTAAGGAAAGCATGCAGTCAAAAGTGCCGTTGCTTGACAAAATCACCCATTACATCATTCGCCGAAAAGGCAAGCAAATGCGTCCCATGTTTTTGTTCCTTACTGCCAAAATGCTGGGCGAGGTAAACGACAAAACGTATCAGTCGGCATCGCTGGTTGAATTGCTGCATACCGCTTCGCTGGTGCACGATGATGTGGTAGATGACGCCAACGAGCGCAGGGGATTTTTCTCGGTAAATGCCTTGTGGAAAAACAAGATTGCCGTTTTGGTGGGCGATTTTATGTTGTCGCGTGTATTGCTTCATTCGTTGGAAAACGACAATATTCGCGCGTTGCAGATCGTGGCCCGTGCGGTACGCGAAATGAGTGAAGGCGAATTGCTTCAAATAGAAAAAGCCCGCAAGCTCGATATCACCGAAGAAATTTACTTCGAAGTTATCCGTCAGAAAACCGCATCGCTGATTGCCACTGTTTGTGAAGCCGCCGCTGCATCGGTTGATCGGGAAGATATGGCTCCACGGATGCGCCAGTTCGGTGAATTGGTCGGACTTGCGTTTCAGATCAAAGACGATATTTTCGATTACGGAACCGGTGATGTGGGTAAACCCACCGGAAACGATATTCGCGAACGAAAGATTACCCTGCCGTTGATTTACGCGTTGCAAAACAGTGATAAAGCGACCAAAAAAGAATTGATGAACATTGTGAAACGTCACAACGAAGAGAAATATTACGTCAACAAAGCCATTCAGATCGTGCGGAATGCCGGCGGAATTGAGTACTGCCATAAACGTATGATGGAATTGACCAACGAAGCATTGGATTTGCTAACCGATATTCCTGATTCACCGGCCAAGCGATCATTAATCGGATTGGTGGAATATACAGTCAACCGGGAGAAGTAAACGATTACTTACTATCCAGCAAATCCGGATGTGAATCTCTTTTCGGATTTTTCTTCCAACTAGATTTTAAGATATAATACAATATCACCACTGAAAGTAATGCAACCAAAATGGCCATGCAAACCATCAGCCATGAGTATATTTCAAGTTGTTGACTATCGATAAAATCAATGTCATCTGACCCGGGACTCAACATTGGAGACATCATAAATCCTATTATCAGCGCGAAAAAAGCATACAAAAAAACATATGTTCCAATTGCTAAAAAAACATACCCCCCACGGTGTCGCCTATATTTATATGCCAAATCGCGAAATGGTATGATTATAAAAAAATCGGTGCTAAAAAAATTAAGAATAGAAACATTGTTCAAATTAGTGGTCGAAAGTAGTTATTTAACCGTTTACTGATCCAGCAACTCGTCGTAGGATTTCTTTTTTGATTTCTTGCTCCAGGCACTTTTCAGTATATAATAAACCGCAATCACCGCCACTAAACACGACAAGATCGCCCAAAGTGCTATCGTAAACTCAATATCGCCCGATGCTCCGACTGCAGAAGCAATCAACCACAAGATCAAACCCACAATTACAGGTGTGCCGATAAAAACGCCAATTCCCAAAAACGCATAACCCCAGGCAGGTTTCTGGTGTTTTTTGGCAAGGCGGTAATACAACATTCCGATAGCAAGAATAAAAAGAGGTAGAAGCATATCAGTTGGTTTTAGTTATTGATCGATCAAATTGTCTTTGTTTTGCTGTTGAGCCTTCTTTTTCCAGGATCGCTTCAGCAAATAAGCCAGCAACCACGAAACCAACGATGCGAAACCTAAACTCATGAGGGTAATTCGTGCTATCCATTGTGGTGATTGAAGTAGTTCCAACTTGTTACTCAAACCCAAATAAGCACCAAAACCAAAGGTGAATAACAATTGGGCCACAACAAAAACGCCCGCGCCTAAAGCGCCACGCCCATTCAGAACGGTTGTTTCTTCGCGCCAAACCAAAAAATATTCTTCCGGCAATCAGCGCAATCAGTAAACTTGGCAACATCATAACACGCGTATTTCCCCGAAAATAGTTAACGGTTCTGGGATATACAAATACTATTGATCAATAAGATCACTGCTCTCTTTCTGATTCCTGGGATTTTTGGTCCATGATCTTTTTAGTAAAAAGTACAGAACCCCACAAGCCGCTAAACTTACACCATAACCAATAAGATTGATCATAAGTACGCCACTTGTTGTTGACAGGACTTCCAGATTTTCAGTTAAAGCCAATATTACTCCAAGAATAATTCCGAAAATTACCTGGGAACCAAAAAATACTCCTCCACCCAAAATGGCAAATCCCCAGGCGTGACGATAGTGATCATGGGCAAGTGAGAAAAAGGCACGTCCGATAGCGGCGGTGATGATTAAACTGATTAACATAATTGTTTTTTTTTCGAAGCTAGTAAAATCCTTTCAGTTCTCCAATTCACTGATCCAGCAAATCTTCATGCTCGGTCAGCACATTTCGTTCCCAATAACGTTTCAGCAAAAGATAAAGCACTCCTGTTAGCACGATATTGAGCACAATCAATAGCAATTCGATTAACGGTTCCAAGTCGGGGGAAATAATCCAATCCTGCGCCGAAACGAGAATACGATAACTGTAATTGAGCCCGAAATCAACTGCTAAATAAAAAGCAATTCCAATGATTGCAACTAAAGCCGGAATGCGTTTATGCTTACGGGCCAACAGGTAAAATCCCCAGGCAACGAAAAACAAACAGGTAAACGAAACCATATTCAGGCCAAATTTAAAGACTCCGGAACGAAAACTAACCATTTTTCCAGAATCAACGTTTACTGGAGAAGGAATTTCGTTCTGCATGAACTGAACTTTCGTTATTTTTGAACTTCAAATCAAAACAATCATGAAAAATTGGTCGCTGTTGTTGCTAACAGTTGTAATTACGTTGTTGGCCGCTTGCGCAAGCCCCGAAAAAAAAGAGAAAGAACCCGAATCGCTGTTTGAAGTGAAAGACGGTATTTATACAGAATATTACCCGGGCCGGAAAGCAGTAAAATACCGCGGTCCGCAAGATGAAAACGAAATGCGCGATGGCCGTTGGTTTTTCTATTCCGAAAACGGTGTGGAATTGTCAATGACCGAGTATTCACACGGGAAGAAAAACGGCGATTCGTTTGTGCGTTACCCCAATGGGATGATGCGTTATTACGGCCATTATGAAAATGATGTACAGGTGGGCGTTTGGATTACCTACGACGAAAAAGGAAATGTTTCACAGGAAAAAGATTTCGGCAATCCGAATGCTCAGACACCGCCGGCGCCATAAAGAACCATGTCAAGAATTCCCGCACATATCGTTGATGAGATCATGCAAACCTCCCGTATTGAGGAGGTGATCGGGGAATTCGTGAATTTAAAACGCTCAGGTTCGAACCTGAAAGGGCTGAGTCCGTTTGTGGACGAGAAAACACCGTCGTTTATGGTGTCGCCCGCCAAACAGATCTTCAAGTGTTTTTCTTCCGGAAAAGGCGGTTCGGTGGTGACATTCCTGATGGAAAAAGAACATTTTTCCTACCCGGAAGCATTGCGCTGGCTGGCAGATAAATACGGTGTCCAGGTTCCGGAAGACGAGCCGCAAACAGCAGAAGAAATCGCAGCTATCACCGAACGCGAGAGCTTATATATCATCAACGAATTTGCCAAGGAACACTTCATGCACAACATGCACGAGGTCAACGAAGGGCAAACCGTTGGGTTATCTTATTTCGAAGAACGAGGGTTCCGGCCCGATATCGTAAAAAAATTCCAGCTGGGTTATTGCCTCAATTCGGGTAACGATTTCACAAAACATGCCCTGGAAAAAGGCTACAAGCTGGAATACCTTGAATCGGTTGGTCTGGTGAAATCAAAAGACGACCGACACTTTGATTTTTTCCGCGGACGGGTGATGTTCCCGATTCACTCCATTTCGGGCCGTGTACTCGGATTCGGTGGCCGAACGCTGTTTACCGATAAAAAAGTCGCCAAGTATTTCAATTCGCCCGAAAGTATCATTTACAACAAAAGTGAGATTCTTTACGGCTTGTATTTTGCCAAAGGCGACATTGTAAAATACGACAACTGCTACCTCTGCGAAGGTTATACCGACGTGATCAGCATGCACCAGGCGGGAGTAGCCAATTCGGTTTCTTCGTCGGGAACTTCACTGACGAGCCAACAGATCAAACTGATCAAACGCTACACGCCCAACATCACTATTTTGTACGATGGCGATGCGGCGGGAATCAAAGCCTCTTTCCGCGGAATCGACCTGATTTTGGAAGAAGGCATGAACGTGAAAATCGTTTTATTCCCCGATGGCGACGATCCCGATTCGTATTCCAAGAAAGTGAGTTCTACGGAATTCATGGACTTCATCAAAGACAACACCCAGGATTTCCTGAGTTTCAAAACGTCGATGTTGTTGAAAGAAGGAAAAACCGATCCGATTCAGCGCGCGGGAATGATTCGCGAAGTAGTGCTTTCGATCTCGCTTATTCCCGATCAGATCACGCGCTCCATTTATATTAAGGAAGTCGCCAAGCAATTTGAGCTGGAAGAATCGCTGGTGGTGAGTGAGTTGAACAAACTGCTCAAAAATAAGCTTGCCAAAGAACTCAACGAACCTCAGATTGCCGAAAATCCTTCGTTGACTGACACGTTTATTGATCGTCCGGAACAGCAGGTACCCGAGATAAAACCGTTGTTTTCCATCGAAGAGTACGACCTGCTGCGCATTTTAGTGAAGTACGGCCAGTTTGCGATGGAAACCGAACATTTGAACGAACACGGAATTCCGCAACCGGTTGAAGTAAGCGTCGCCGAACTTATTTGTCACGAACTTGATAAAGATCAGCTGTTTTTCGCCTATCCCCTTTTCAATAAAATACACGGATTGATCACAGAAGGATTGACGCAAAAAACCTTGTACAAAACCAGTTACTGGCTCAAAAACGGCGACCAGGAAATTGTACAGTTTGTGACCGGAATTGAAACTGAAGAACACGAGATCAGCCCTTTGTGGCTCAGCAAATACAGTGTAGACACCAATCGCGAAATTGATAAACTGAAAGACGCAGTGATGGGTGCCATTTATGCGTTTAAATCGCGCGCTATTCAAAACAGGATCGGTGACATCCGAAAAGAACTGGAAACTGTTGAATCGGAAAACATGGAACGCATCAATGATTTGATTTCGGAACAGATTATCTTAGAGCGCGTAAAACAATCTATTGCTGTGAAACTCGGCCGAATTATAACGCATTGATGTATGATGACAGAAAAGCTCTTCTATCTCGGTCCGTATAAAGTATGTCTGTGGAATATTATCATCATTGTCTCGGTGATTTTGCTGGCTATTGTTGTTAGAAGAATCATTCACCGTTTATTGAAACGTTACCTTACAGGTGCCAATATCCGCATTGAAGGCCGGCGAATTACGTGGTTGCGATTGCTAAGCCAAACCGTTTATATCGCTGCCGGTTACTTCGCCATTCTGAGTTTTAAGATCAACAATCAAAACGTTTCCTTTCAGAAATTCCTCGACTACAAATTCATTAATTACAAAAATTTCAGCATCAACTTCGAGACCATCATTGCGGTGGTGCTTATCTTTTTCGGAGCAAAAGTTACGCTGAACTTACTGAATCTTTACCTGCAGCGACGTTTCCGCAAAGACGAACATTTTGATCGTGGCGCTGAATACGTTTACATGCAGGTGGCCAAATACGTGGTTTATACCATTGCGTTAATTCTCTGTCTGAGCGCGTTCAACGTTCAACCTGGAATTTTCCTTGGTGGTTCTGCAGCGTTGTTGGTCGGTCTCGGATTGGGATTGCAGGACGTGTTCAAAGACATGTTTTCGGGTTTCGTTTTGTTATTTGAAGGAACGATTCGCGTGGGTGATGTGATTGAATTCAACGATGGGAAATCGAGCGAAAACATTGTGGCCAAGATTCTGAAAATCAATGTTCGTACCACTCAAATCGAAACCCGCGACGGTAACATTCTTATTGTTCCGAACGCCAAACTCACGCAGGAATATGTCGAGAACTGGAGCCACGGTTCCAACCTTTCCCGATTCCGTATCAACCTCATCGTTCCTTACAATGTCGACACACAAATGGTGAACGACCTGCTGATCCAGGCAGCGATGAGTCATCCGAAAGTCAAAAAATCGGAACCCATCCAGGTGCGTATGACCGATTTCGGCGACCATGGTTTGTGCATGGAACTCATCTTCTGGGCCGACCAAAGCTGGGATATCAATCAGTACAAATCAGACATTCGGTTCGAGATTGATCGGTTGTTCCGTCATTACAAAATTGATTTTCCGTATCCGCAAAGAGATATTCATGTCTTTCAGGGGAAATCTAAAGATGCTTCCAATGTTTAATTTTGAATTTTTAATGTTGAATTTAGTGAGTCATTCAATGCTAAATCGATAGAAAGAAGCCTCAGGTAAACGAAGGGGAAACCCAATTAAACATTCAGCATCAAGCATTCAACATTAATTTATCAAATTGTTATCTTTGCCCCCTATGAAAGCAGAAATAAAACAATTAATCGACGCGATGAGCAAGCGCTTCACATCGCACCCCTGGCATGGAATTGAGATCGGTGAAAAACAACCGGCTATTGTCAATGCCTTCATTGAGATCATTCCTTCCGATTCCATCAAGTACGAAATCCACAAACCTTCGGGTTATATCATGGTTGACCGTCCGCAAAAACTCTCGAATCATATGCCGTGTTTGTACGGATTTGTTCCGCAGACGTATTGCGACACACAGGTAGCTGCCTTTTCGAATGAAAAAACAGGCCGTACCGATATTACCGGAGATGGTGATCCGTTGGATATTTGTGTATTGTCAGAGCGTTCGTTTAACCACGGAAACATCATTTGCGACGCTAAAGTAATTGGCGGTTTCCGAATGCTCGATGGTGGCGAAGCCGATGATAAAATCATTGCCGTTTTGAAAGGCGATCAAGCTTACGGAAACATCGACAATATTGAGGACATGCCGAAAATGGTGATTGATCGTGTACGTCATTTTTTCCTTACGTACAAAGATTTGGACGGTGGTGCCAAAAATGTAGAGATCACGCATGTTTACGGTCGTGAAGAAGCCTTTGAAGTGATTAAACGATCACACGCCGACTACACTGCTAAATTCGGGAACGCTGACGAAAACCTGGCAAGCGCCCTGGAAGCATTCTTGAAATAACCTTCGCGTAACACAGCCTTTTACAGGCATAACTATAGAATTATGAAAAAAACACCATTCATTGCAGCTTTGTTTTTGCTTCTTGCAGGAACAACAAATGCCCAACTGGCTCCGCGTCTAAGTCCGGAAGTAAAAGTTGAGCAAAAAGTAGGATTGACTGATATTTCGGTGAAATATTCCCGTCCGGGAAAACGTGATCGTGTAATCTTTGGCGATGTGGTTCCTTTTGGTGAAATCTGGAGAACAGGTGCCAATGAAAACACCGTGATTTCATTCAGCGATGCCGTAGTTTTCGGTAAAGACACGCTAAAAGCAGGAACCTATTCTTTGTATACCAAACCTGCAAAAGAAAGCTGGGAAGTTATTTTCTACTCCGATTTTTCCAACTGGGGAACTCCAGAAGAATGGAATGAAACAAAAGTAGCCTTGCGTGTTTCCACTAAACCGGTTGCGTTAAAAGAAACGGTTGAAACGTTCACCATTGCTATCGAAACGATTCAAAGTGCCGGAGCAACTTTGACACTTGCATGGGATAAAACACAAGTTGCGATCCCGTTTACCGTTCCTACCGATGCCAAAGTAATGGCAAACATCAAGAAAACAATGGGCGGGCCAACAGCTAACGATTATTTTGGCGCAGCACAGTATTACTATGAAAACAAACGTGATACAAAACAAGCGTTAATCTGGGTTGATAAAGCGATTGAATTACGACCGGACACTTACTGGATTTTGCGTTTGAAAGCATTGCTTCAAGCTGAAGCAGGTGACAAAAAAGCGGCCACCGAGACAGCAAAAAAAGCATTGGAGCTGGCACAAAAAGACGACAATCAGGATTATGTAAAAATGCTGAACAAATCGATTGAGGAGTGGAGCAAGTGAGTTTAAATAAGTTTATGAGTTGATTGAGTTTTTTAAGTTGATCGGCTTGAATGAAATAGAATCCCCGTTTGTTTAGGCAAATGGGGTTTTTTGGTTCTTAATCAATGCCAGCACCCCGCAAAACACACTCAACACCAATGTCACCGGTGTGAAAATTATAGTCTCCAAGCTATTCAGCGAAGCTAGATTTCCTAAAGTATTCAATAAGAATAAAGCTGCCATCAGCCACAATGTAACGGTTACAGCTATTCGGGGAACATTGATACGGATCCAGTTCATTCGAACACAAATTACCACCAGAAAAATGAAATTCAATACCAACGAAACCGTTTCAAATTGAAGCATTTGGGCTTCCGATTTCAATCTTCCGCCCCACACCAGAGCATAATCGATTACACCGATCAGAATCAATACGTGAAACACCAGATTGGCGCTAAACAAAACCGTTGATCCTATTCCTGCGATTCGTTGAAAACGTGTCATTTTACTCATGTTTGTGAAAATACCAATTTAATCCGACCAACAAACTTCCGTTCGCGCCAATTCGTTTGCCCTCGGGAATCACCGAATAACCGCCGTGAAAACGTGCTTGAACATCCAACGCAAATCGGTTTTTACGCCAAAGTTCAATTCCTGTAGCCGCGATGACCGACGGCCCGAAATAAAAACGGCGTTCGTCTTCTGACTTGATGTCGTAAAAAACAGGTGCATCCAATGTTAAACCTACTCCAGCCATCACCCACCATCCAGGTTTCAACCAATACTGCACCGACGGAACAATTCCTTCAAAACCGCGGTCGCGTTCTCTGCCTTCTCCTTTGTAGCGATAGATACTTCCCGGTAAGTAAACCAATAAAGCCGTACGATTACCGATCATTTTTCCCACTTTGAAATTGGGAAATGACAATCCGATTTGTGTTTCTGTGGTAAGACCTGTGGTAGAAAGATGTACAGCCGAAACGCCTGTTGCCGTTCCGAAAACCCACCCGTTTCGGTTGGTTTGTGTTTGTTCCTGCGCTTGAAGCCAAGTTATGACAGTGATCATCAGCACGCTCATTATTCCTTTCATGATTCATCTTATTTTAATAAGACAAAACTAGGTGGCTACTCACTCAAAAAAGTTACCATCTGGTAACTAACACGAGATTATTGCTTGACAATCTTTCGGCGCAATCGGCTTAAACTTTGAGTAGTAATCCCGAGGTATGAAGCGATGTGTTTTTGTGGCGTTCGCTGAATGAGTTTAGGTTGTTTTTCCAATAAATCAAGGTATCGTTGCTCAGCGGTTTTGAGTAATAAATCAATTTGTTGCTGCTGTTTTTCAACAAACGTCGATTCTGCTGACATCAAAAAAATGGTTTTTCCCATTTCTGTTTCCTTGAGTCGGTCAATATTGGCTCTCGAGATCCGAATCATCTCCGAGTTTTCAAGCGCAATTGTTTCCAAAACCGACGGCCGATGTGTAATCAACGACATATAATCTCCGAAAAACGATTCTTCATACATGAGGTCAAGGCAAACGTAGTTGTTCTCTTTCCACGCAAACACTCCCCCGCTTCCCGAAAGAATAAAATAACCGTACAATTCGGAATCGCCACCGCGTTTGATGATTTCGTTCTTTTTGAAAAAAACAGGTTCACACAATTCGGCAAACTGCTCCCACGCAAGCAGCGGTGCATCAAAATATTGATCGAATGAAGCCTTTAAACGGTGAGCAATCATACACCGAAATTAGAAAATCAAGCAGTTTCTTCTACTGCTTTCGTTACATTTCTGAACAAATGCGAATGGAACACATGCCGGCGCGCAAAACGCTCGGGCGTTGCGGCATTCACAAGTTTGGTGTAGACGTTTGGTTTCACTCCAAAGTATTCGTAAACGCTGCCGTTAACGAACGTTACCTTCAGCATTTGTCCTTTGTAATGAAAATCGGTAATCATATTGGTAGAAACAGTTTGCGTGTATTCTTCCAGGTTGGCCTCGCGGGTTTCAGGCGCAATACTTACCAGGAAATGATACGCATCGATGATTACTTTGCTTTTAATTTCGGCCTCTTGTTTCAGCGCGTCACCATCCTGAAATTTATCCGGGTGCCATTCCTTTACCAATTTTCGGTACATCAATTTCAACTGTGCCAAATCGGTATTCTGGTCGGCATTAAATAATTTTCGGTAATCTACAATACGCTTCATAACTCTTCTAAAATACTTGCTAACAGAAAGAAAGGTCAACTTTACCTGTTAGAAAGGCGCAAAGGTACGGTTATAATCCTATATCTTTGTAAAAAGTAAGCGTGGGACGCATCCCGCACCTATTTTTACAAAGACATCTTCATTTGCAGGCATTGGAACATCGGATTTTATTCATTACTCCTCCTTTTACACAGCTCAATACGCCCTACTCGGCCACGGCTTATCTGAAAGGATTTCTGAATACTAAAAATATTCCATCTACACAGGTCGATTTGGGAATCGAGGTGATTTTGGCCTTGTTCTCAAAAACGGGCCTCACGCAATTGTTTGCAGAACTAGAAAACACAGAAGCCGATCTTTCCGACAACGCAAAGCGAATTATCGCCCTGCAAGCAGATTATATTCAAACGATCGATGCTGTAATCCTGTTCCTGCAAGGCAAAAATCCTACACTGGCACACGTAATCTGCCAGGATGATTTTCTGCCGCAAGCCAAACGTTTTGATCAGCTGGAAGAACTCGATTGGGCATTTGGCGTGATGGGAACACAAGACAAAGCCAAACACCTGGCCACACTTTACCTGGAAGATCTGGCCGATCTGATCGTTGAAACCGTTGATCCGCATTTTGGATTTAGCCGTTATGCCGAACGATTGGGACGCGCTGCCAGTACTTTTGATGAATTGTACGAAGCTCTGCAGCAGGAATTGACCTATATTGATCGCATAACTCTTCGATTACTGGAAGAAAAAATACAGCAAACACAACCGACAATTGTTGCATTTTCAGTACCATTCCCGGGGAATTTATACGCTGCTTTCAGATCAGCACAATACATCAAACAACAGTATCCGCAGGTCAAAACACTCATGGGTGGCGGTTTTCCGAATACGGAATTACGCTCATTATCTGAAAAGCGGGTGTTTGAATTCATTGATTTTATTCCGCTGGATGACGGTGAAACACCCGTTGAGAATATTTTACAGCACCTTGCCGGGGAACGAACGATTTCCGAATTGAAACGCACATTTGTTCTGCACGAAAACGAGGTGATTTACAGCAATGGTTCCAAACAGGCCGACTACAAACAAAGCGATGTCGGAACACCCGATTACGGTGATTTGCTACTCGATAAGTACATTTCGGTGATTGAGGTGGTGAATCCGATGCACCGTATGTGGAGTGATGGTCGCTGGAACAAACTCACGATGGCGCATGGCTGTTACTGGGGAAAATGCACGTTTTGCGATATTTCACTGGATTACATCAAAATCTACGAACCAGTTGCTGCGAAATTGCTCTGTGATCGCATGGAAACGCTCATGGAACAAACCGGGCAAAACGGTTTTCACTTTGTGGATGAAGCCGCTCCGCCAGCCTTGATGCGTTCACTGGCGCTGGAAATCATTCGAAGAAAATTAACCGTTACCTGGTGGACGAATATTCGCTTCGAAAAGAGTTTTACCGCCGATTTATGTCAATTGCTCAAACACTCGGGCTGCATAGCTGTTTCGGGCGGTTTGGAAGTAGCTTCTGACCGTTTGCTGAAACTGATCGACAAAGGCGTAACGGTAGCGCAAGTGGCACAAGTCACGAGAAATTTCACCGAATCAGGAATCATGGTTCACGCCTACCTGATGTACGGTTACCCGACACAAACCATTCAGGAAACCATTGATTCACTGGAAATGGTACGGCAATTGTTTGAAGCCGGCGTGTTACAATCGGGTTTCTGGCACCAGTTTGCATTGACTGCTCACAGCCCAATCGGATTAAACCCGGGCGATTACGGCGTTTTGAAAGACACGGAGACACTTGGTACATTTGCCAACAACGATGTATTTTACACCGACAAAACGGGCATTGATCACAACAAATTTGGTTACGGATTAAAGAAATCACTTTACAATTTTATGCACGGTTTGGGCTTTGAATTGCCGTTGCATCAATGGTTCGATTTTAAGATTTCGCGAACAACCATTGCACCGGATTTTATTGAAAACGCACTACTTGAAGACGAACTAACTTTCACCAAACCAAGCGCTAAAATTGTGTGGCTGGGAACCGTTCCGGGAATTACTTATTTCACCAAAAGCAAAAAAGGACATTCCTGGGAAATGGCTGAACTGGCGATTCATACCCGACGGGAAATGCTGCAATTACAAGTGAGTAAACCAACCGGCGACTGGCTGGTAGAAATGCTACCGAAACTGACACCCGCCAACGAAAAATCACTGACTTTCCAGGAACTCAAAACGAGTTATGAAACGATTATACAGGAAGATCTGGAACCCTTTTGGTATTCGAAGCAAGCGCAGGTTTTAAGAGAGAATGGGTTGTTGGTGGTGTAAATTTGAAAATGCTATTCAATTACTAAATTTAAATTTTTAGAAATCTGAAATGTTGGAACAGCAAAGGCCAATCCTTCTGCGGAAGCACCAACGATTTTACTAACAATAACACCATGTAACGTACCTTCCTTATCAAAAAGCGGGCCTCCACTATTACCGAAATTCACCCCCATACTGAGTTGTAATGTACTTTTACCTCCTAGCATTCGGTCATTCGAAATCAATCCCTTAGTCATTGTTTGTCCTAAATCAATCGAAGTCGGAGCACCAATAGTATATACTTCATCATAGATTTTGTACTCTTTTTCCAAACTCAGCCCAAATGCTTTTTCAAAAACAGCATCAATTTTCAATAGGGCTATATCATTCATTTTATCTATCCGCACCACTTCTGCCTTGTATTCTTTTCCATTATACAATACAACAAAGCCCACAGGTTTATCTTGTTTCTCACTGCAGATTACATGGTAATTCGTTAAAAGGTAACCGTCGTTCGTAATTGCAAAGCCTGACCCATGACTTTTATCATTACACTTAATAATAACTGACGCTCTAACTGCATCTTCCACTTTTGTTACTTTATCTTCAGGTTTCTTCAGTTTAAAAATTGAAACTGACTCCGAAATGGACAAATCAAGATTTTGGTATTTCTTGTATAAGTCAGTTTGCTGAAGTTTTACTATTGATTGTTCTAAAACCATCGGTAGAACATCAAGACAAACTATTGAATAGGTGTTTTTGGTAAAATCGCCCGCAACAACTTCTACTTCTACAGAATCAAGAAGTTCTCCATAAAAATTTTTAATATACCATAATCCAAGCATGCTAACTCTTGAAAATTCTGGCGAATTAGCATTTGAATCGAATTTATACTCCTTCAAGCTAAGGATTTTAACTTCTAACCTAAGAGAATTCTGGTATGTTGAAGAAAGACTAGTAGAATCGAAAAAAAATTGTTTTTTAAGAAGATCATTTATCCCTATAGTATGAATAAACGAATAATTGTATTCGATATCTGATGAATTACTAAAACCACTGGAACGAATTAATTTCGACTCACCATTCTTCTCAGCTTTCGCATATGTTTCTTCTGAATTTTCTTTCAATACTGCGTTATAAATCTTCAGATTGTTATATGCGGTAACAAGATTATATGTTCTAAAAAAGAATAAGAATTTTTCAGACACTTCCTTTTTAGGCAACTGAACATCATTCAAAAACAAATACTCTGCTTTAAACTGACTTTGTTTATTTGCAGTTATCGCATAATAAGCGTCAACAAATCCAGGTGTTACTACTTTAATTTGATGATTTAGTATATTCTTATCAATTTCCTGATCCAGAACAACTTTTGTGCCTACTCCAATATATTTCCCATCAAAATAGAACTTAGAGTCGCCATTTGTAAGATTCACAGTAAGTTTTTGTGATATGCCTGAAAAAGTTATAAATAGGGCGCTAAGAAGTATATAAACTCGAATTAGGAATGCATTCATAATCTGCTTTTTTTTACAATGATAGCACTTTAAAATCAGTTCTAACAATGTGAATATCTGTTTGGCACACTTCTCGCAGTTCCTTTTCCATTCACGAATAATTTGTACCTTCATTCTATGCAGAAAATCCTGTTTCTTCTTGTTCTGTTGACGGGCTTCGGCGCTCAGGCACAAACCGTTTTCAGTACCCAAAACCTCGATTTGGGCGAATTGTATGCCGGATCGGAACGTTTTGGTGATATCCTGGTGACCAACAAAGGCAAACAGAAATCGTACATTTTGCGGGTCGAAAAACCGGTCGATGTCGCGTACCTGGCCAGTTCGGATGTTTTACTGCCGGATAGTTCGTTTTCGTTTCGCTTGCAGGTAAATCCGGCTAAAAAAGGTGCTTTTTCCTACGATGTAAAGGTCTACACCAGTGACAACATGGAACCGGTGAACATTCGTATTTCCGGAAACGTGAAAGAACTAACAGAAAACACGATGGCCGGCATGATGAGCTGTCCTGATTTTGGAAGTGAGCCATCGCGGGTGCAAACTTCTGAACTGACAATCATTACAGTGGATGAAAACACTCGTGAGCCGCTGGCGAAAAGCACCGTGACAATCATTCGAAACGGAACGCCTGCCGGAGCATGGATTACGGGCAAAAAAGGATCGTTTAAGCAGGAAAGCATTCCCGGATATTTTTATTTCTTCGCTGCGCACGACGGTTATTTCCCCAAAGAAGCGGGCGTTTATGTTGGCCCGAAAATCCGGGAAATCACCATTCCGCTCAAAATGGACCCGTCGATGTGTATTCCCGTTCCGAATCCAAATCCGGAACCCATTCCAGACGAACCGGAACAACTGACTGCCGAAACAGCTGAAATTCTCATTGATCAGCAACTGGCCAATCAGCAATCGGATTCGGTGATCAAACAAACCATTCCCGAATTGGCACAATTGCCACCTGATAGTTTCGAATCCGAACATTTCAAGCCGGTCAATGTGGTGTTTGTACTCGATGTTTCCAGTTCGATGAAACTAGGCGAAAAAATGGATTTGATGAAGTATTCGCTAAACCAGCTGGTAGACGAGATGCGTCCGGAAGATCATATCAGTTTGGTCACTTATTCCGACGGTGCCAGCGTGTTGCTTGCTCCCACCGCCTGTACACAACAAGAAGCTATCAAAGCCAAAGTGGCTGAACTGAAACCACATGGAATGACTGCGGGAGGAAAAGGAATCAAACTGGGATATAAACAAGCTTTGCAGCAACTTTCACCGGACAAAGCGAACATGGTGATCATTATTACTGACGGCGCGTTTAACAAGAGTTCTGATGATTATCAGAAAACAGTACGCAAATACGCCAAAAAGGGAATTACCTTTTCGGTAGTTGGCGTTCAAAACCGTCCGAATGATCAGCGTGCAATGGAAGAAGCTGCTGAATTTGGGAAAGGACGTTATATTCCGATCAACAAATTGTCAGACGCTCAATACAATCTATTACAGGAAATACGGATTGCCTCGTTTAGAGGTGTTTAACCACCTCACCAAATATCTTCCGTTAAAATAGTAATTCCAGACTGAGATAATAACAGGATATCTAATTTTTTGCCACAGATGTCTCAGATTTTCACAGATAAAACCTTGTGTTTTACGTTATCACTATACGCTGGCGTATAGTTTTCAATATCTGTGAAAATCTGAGACATCTGTGGCAAAATAAATGGCCTTTTAAGCTTATTTTATTAAGTGTATAATCGTTGGAATCATTTAAAATCCATACAAAACTTTGCTGAAAAAGCGGTATTATTAAATTGGGAACTGATCTGAATAGTTGATTCAGGTATGATTTTTGTTGGTTTTGTACGAATTCAACTACGTGCTTATGATCAAATACCTTATACAAACGTTTCTTTTCTGTTGTTTGATCACCATTGGCTGGAGCCAGGCGGATACCATTGATTTTGGAAATATTGAACGTTCCACCAAGCGCTATGCAGATATTACCATTCGCAATACAAGTGAAGGCGGCATGTACATCAAATCGGTGGAACACAGTCCGCAGATCGTGTACCGTCTCGACAAGGAATATATTCAATCGGACAGTTTATTTACCATTCGTTTGCAGGTAAACCCGGATACAACCGGACGATTCAAGTACGTGATGCGTGTTGCGTTGAGCACCAGCGAACCTCCGGTTTCATTGGTCGTGATCGGCAACGTGCTGCAAATGCCCAATTACAAGAACGTGGTCGAGCAAAAACCACCGGAATTTGAAGAGAACAGTTTCACGAAAGAAACCGAATTTAAAATCGTAAGCGTTGATGCCATTACACGAGACCCCATTCCTGGAAGTACCGTGACAATCATTCGCAACGGAACCGCTACCGAATCGTGGGTAACCGGTAGTGCGGGTTCCATTACCAGACGGTCGGAACCCATTTTTTTGTATCTCATTGTATCGCGCAATGGTTATGAAACGACCGAAACCGGGGTTTTTATTACGCCTGAGATCGAAACAATTTCCGTTCCGCTGAAAAGAGAAGAAAAAGATCCTGTTCCGCCACCTGATCGTGAGTCGCCATTAGCGCAAAATCCGGTGCGTGTAGCAGATGAAGACCTGGACGAAACACTTTCTGAGCAATTGGAAACCGACAGCACCGAACTGGCTGAAATGGCCGAATTGTTTGCCAATTTCGACACCAATGATTACAAAACGGTAAACGTGGTATTTGTACTCGATCTTTCCAGCTCCATGAAGCTGGGCGAAAAAATGACTTTATTGAAATATTCTCTGAATCAATTGGTGAAACACATGCGTCCGCAAGACCGTATTGCGTTTGTGACCTATTCTGAAGGTGCTAGTTTGTACATGCCTACCACCAATTGTGCGAACAAACCCGACATTTACAGTAAAATAGCCGATCTGGAAGCAAGCGGAATGTCCTCTACCACACGGGGAATTCAACTGGGTTACAAAACCGTTCGCAAGGATATTTCACCTGACGAAGCCAATATGGTGGTGGTGATTACGGACGGGGCTTTCAACAATAATTCCAACGATTACCAGTCAATCGTGCGTAAATACGCTCCGGAAGGAATTACGTTTTCGGTTGTCGGGATTCAATGCCGTTCAAACGACGAGCGTAAAATGGAAGAGGCTGCAGTTTTCGGAAACGGGCGTTATGTGGCAATCGATAAACTCATCGATGCGCAGTTGAAGTTGTTGAAAGAGATTAAGTTGGCATCTCATAAATAATTATGAATTATGAATGATAAATTATGAAGTGGTTCCACCTTGATAATTCATAATTCTGCATTCATAATTCTGCATTATCTTTGCACCATGGTAAAAATCCGGGATATCGAATTGGGAGAATTCCCACTGTTGCTGGCACCAATGGAAGACGTGAGTGATCCGCCTTTCAGGGCTTTGTGTAAACAGCATGGAGCCGATTTGATGTACACCGAATTTATTTCGTCCGAAGGATTGATCCGTGATGCGATTAAGAGTCGTCAGAAACTCGATATTTTCGACTACGAAAAACCAATCGGCATTCAGATTTTTGGTGGCGATGAAGAAGCGATGGCGATGTCTGCAAAAATCGTTGATGCCACACAACCTGATTTACTGGATATTAATTTCGGTTGTCCGGTAAAGAAAGTAGTATGCAAAGGTGCCGGAGCTGGCGTTTTGAAAGATATCGACCTGATGGTGCGCCTGACGAAAGCCTGCATCAACAGCACCAATCTGCCAGTGACCGTAAAAACCCGTTTGGGTTGGGACGATTCCACAATCAATATCATGGAAGTCGCCGAGCGTTTGCAGGATATCGGAATTGAAGCACTGAGCATTCACGGGCGAACGCGTTCGCAGATGTACAAAGGTGAAGCTGATTGGAAATTTATTGCCGAGGTCAAAAACAATCCTCGTATTCATATTCCGATTTTCGGAAACGGCGATATCGATACCCCCGAAAAAGCGTTGGAATACAGAAATCGTTACGGTGTTGATGGCATTATGATTGGCCGTGCAGCTATCGGCTATCCATGGATTTTCAACGAAGTGAAACATTTTATGGCGACAGGCGAGCATTTGCCTGCCCCAAGTATTGCGCAGCGTGTTCAGGCAGCCAAGGATCACCTGGAAATGAGCGTTCGCTGGAAAGGTGAAAAACTCGGAATTGCCGAAATGAAACGTCATTACACCAATTATTTTAAGGGAATTTCGCATTTCAAGGAGTATCGTGGTAAACTCGTTACGTCATTCGATCTGGACGAAATCAGGGATTTGCTGAGCTATGTGGCAGAGCATGAGGACGAATTTGTGTTCGCTTAGGTCTCGATACATTTTGCTCCACTGCGTTTCGCAAAACACTCGACCTGACGCAAACACAAGGAGAAAACTAAACTGCGTTACGCAAAACACTCGACCTGACGCAAACACAGGGTGAATAAAACATCAAAATTCTTGCTTTTTGGAAAAATAGTTTCGAACTTAAAGTATGCGAACCTATTACGTTTATATTCTTCTTTGTGCTGATCAATCCTATTACACTGGTGTTACCAATAATTTAGGCAGACGGTTTATTGAACATGCTACCTCAAGAAATCCGGGGAGTTATACTTCAAGCCGATTGCCTGTAATGATTATTTATGCTGAACAATTCAGGAATCCGTTTCCGGCAATTCTTCGCGAAAAACAACTCAAAAAATGGACCCGAAAGAAAAAAGAGGCCCTCATAGCAGGTAAGTTAGATGAACTGAAATCCTTAGCGAAGAAGAAAAGTTTTAGCAGGTAGTCAGCCTTCGATACATTTTCCTCCACTACGTTCCACAAAACACTCAGGCTGACTACCAAGAATTGTTCTACTATATTCCACAAAATGTATCGAAGGCTGACTATATCTTTAAAACAATCCAACTAGTTGTACGTTTTAATCGTCATTCGTATATGATGTTTGAAAAAATGGCAGCCAATTCCTTTTTTGCGGTAACAATTGTCCTTGCTTCGGTGACACAATTATCGGCGCAGCTTTGTGAAACATCAGTGGTGCCTCCGGCAACGGTCAACGGAATCGAAATGACATCTACTTTCGACGGGTCTGTTTTTACCTTCGCGAACGCTTACACGAGCTGCGGCAGCTATTCTACTCCCGTCAATTCAGTTTGGCTGGGATTGTCCGGTGATTTCAGTTATACAGTCAATTTTAGTCAACCGGTTAACAATGTTTCATTTGTGATCAATGCCTCAGGACAATTGATCGATGAAATTTTCATTTTTACTACAAACACCGGAATTCCTGTCTTGACGGATGTTTCCAGTTGTTATTCCTCGGTAAGCGGAAATGTGCTTACCAGCGGATTAGATGCTGATCCGGCTTCGTTGGGCGGTGGCGGGATTTTCACCGTTACCAACAGCAGTGATTACACTTCGATTACTGTCAGTGGTCCGGGTGGTTCTGCAGGTTCATTGATGGCTATTTGTGCTAATGTAGTATCATCCGAACCCGTTTCTCCCTGCAAATTTTACAGTGATTTGGAACATCTTGAACTCCCGAATGTCATCACACCCGATGGCGATGGCATCAATGATGAATTCGCTATCAATCCGATCTATACCGAATGTTATGATTATGAGATCAATATCTTTAACCGCTGGGGAAATGAAGTGTTTCAGGGGACAGACGGAACAGCTTTGTTCAAAGGCATCGATCTGAATGGCGAACGTTTGTCGCAGGGAGTTTATTTCTATTCGTTTAAATCAAACGACCAGGAAAAGATCGGGTATTTCAGTGTTTTTTAGTAAACAGAACCTGTTAATCAGGGCGTTTTTTTCTTGTACGTATATTTCACGCGTACATGCTCAAATTCTGCGAAGTGCGTTCCTGCCGTGAATTTTAATTTCTTGGCGGCATTTTGCGCTTTCATGACAGCCGGAGTGGAAGTCACCGAAGTTCCGTCCGGGATTACTTTTGCGCCGGTTACTTCGCCTTTTCGGTTCACTGCCAATTCTATGATTACCGTTCCGGTAGTTGTTCCTTCAATCATAAAAGTTGATGTGGAAAGCAATTTCCGGCCCGAATCGACCAATGTACCACTTTGAACCTGAGCCTGCGCTCCTAAGAAAAAGCCTGAAAAAACAGCAACTACCAACCATTTATGCATGGAAACCTTCGAATTGATTTATAAAGGATAAGGTTACGAAATTTCTGCCCAATTCGGCTTGTCTTTTAAACGGCGGAGTGCTTCTTTTTTCAACAGGTAATGTTCAGAACGTTCCAGGCGTGGGTCTAACTGCAAGATCTCCCGTGCTTTATCGCGCGCAAGGGCAACCAGCGGACCATCTTTTGCGAGGTCGGCAATGCGTAAATCGAGATCGCCGCTTTGCTGTGTTCCCATTAAATCACCCGGGCCACGCAGTTCCAGGTCGACTTCCGAAATTTCAAAACCGTCGTTGGTGCGCACCATCGTGGAAATGCGTTTTTTAGAATCGCGGGAAAGTTTATCACCTGACATCAGGATACAGAACGATTGTTCGGCGCCACGGCCTACTCTGCCGCGTAGTTGATGCAGTTGCGACAACCCGAACCGTTCCGCGCTTTCAATGATCATCACCGAGGCATTGGGAACGTTTACGCCCACTTCAATGACCGTTGTAGCAACCATGATTTGCGTATCGCCCTGCACAAACCGGCGCATTTCGTAGTCTTTGTCTTCTGGTTTCATTTGCCCATGAACGATGCTCACTTTGTATTCCGGCAAGGGAAATGAGCGCGTAATGGATTCGAAACCGTCCATCAAATTGGCGTAATCGAGTTTCTCCGATTCCTGGATGAGTGGATAGACAACATAAATCTGCCGGCCTTTGGCAATTTCGCTGCGCATAAACCCGAATACCACCAGGCGGTCCTTATCATACTTATGCTGCGTTGTAATGGGTTTTCTTCCCGGCGGTAATTCATCGATCACCGACACGTCCAGATCGCCGTAAAAGGTCATAGCCAGCGTTCGCGGAATAGGTGTTGCCGTCATAATCAATACATGTGGCGGAACGGTATTTTTCTTCCACATCCGTGCACGCTGCGCTACTCCGAACCGGTGCTGTTCGTCTATGACCACAATTCCGAGGTTGTTGAACTGAACGATGTCTTCCAGTAAAGCGTGTGTTCCGACTAAAATATGGATTTCGCCATTGAGCAAACCTTCGTGCAGCACACGACGCGCTGCTTTTTTGGTAGAACCTGTCAGTAAAGCAACTTTAACATCTGTATTTGCAAGTAATTCCTGAATTCCAATAAAATGTTGATTGGCCAGGATTTCCGTAGGTGCCATGATCGCTCCCTGGAAGCCATTTCCAATTCCCATGAGCATAGTCAATAATGCTACAACTGTTTTTCCGCTCCCTACATCGCCTTGCAGTAGGCGGTTCATCTGGATGCCGGACCCCATATCTTTCCTAATTTCCTTCAGTACGCGTTTCTGTGCATTGGTTAACGGAAACGGCATGTGGTTTTCGTAGAAGTTATGAAATACCTCGCCCACTTCCGTTAAAACGTTTCCGGGGGTGCGCTGCATGGTAATTGTTTTCCTGAGCAGGAGTTCTATTTGCAAATGCAGGAGTTCTTCCAGCTTAAAACGGGTGCGGGCCAATTGTGCCAGCGGAATGTCGTTCGGATTGTGAATAGAAACAATGGCGCGGGCGAATTCGGGTAAACGCAATTCTTCCCGCAACTTCACCGGAATCGCATCCGGAAGAGAATGACTTCCCAATTGTGCCAATAACGCGTTGATGAGTTTATGAATTCCCCGGGAATGTAGTCCACCCGAAGTCAGCTTTTCAGTGGACGAATAAACGGGTTGCCAGCCAGTGTTTTCATCTACTTTCGACCATTCGGTAATTTCCGGATGAGGAATGTTCCAGCCTTTGCCGTATTGTTTGGGTTTACCGAATACCTGTAGTAAAACACCTGGCTTCAGGGAAGGAAGAATCCATTTGAATCCCTGGAACCATAGAAGTTCAATGACACCGCTTTCGTCCTGAAATCGGGCAGTAAGTCGTTTATTCTTACCTATACCGCTTTCCTGAACACCGATAATGGTTCCTTTGAGTTGCATGAAACCGTCAGTCAGGTGTACATCTTTTATAAGTTGGTACGATGAACGATCGACGTAACGAAAAGGGAAATGGTATAATAAATCGCCGAAGGTTGCTATTCCCAATTCAGCACGCAGGAGCTGTGCCCGCTGGGGGCCGACTCCTTTGAGAAATTCAATGGGGGTTTGAAGCAAGTCGTTCATGCGGGGTTAAAGATATCTCTTACTTTTTTCCATAGCAAAAAAAGTAAGCAAAAATGCATTACGTCATTCCAAAGTCGCTCGCGAAAAAGAACTGTTTCTGTGTTTTAAAGTCAAAAGTGGCAGATCAGGATCTGAAACGCAACGCACAGCAGATTTGGCAATCGCTGTACGTTTTAGCGCTTTTGACAAAACACAACGAAACAGTTCTTTTTCTTTGCTTCGCTTCCTGGAATGACGTTATCTCCGCATCAACAATTCTATGTAATAAAACGGATTTTAATACCGAATCAATGAAGTTTGATCCGCTCGATCACGCTTAACTGCACCTTGTTCTCTGACGATCTGAACTTAATGCCATTTGGGATCTCGTTCTTAAAGAAGTTCGTGTAATTTTTTGGAGTTATTTGCGTTATAGGATTAGACCCGAAAGGGTATAAAAGATAAATGGAGCAAAGACGGGCGTCCTTACTCCATTCATTAATCAACCTAACCTAACCACCTAAATCAGAGCTAAGATACAATTATTTATATTTAAGATGCAAGCTTTCAATCGATTTTTTTTGATTTTTTTTCGGCGAATATGCTTATTTAACGCATGAAAAATTAGTTCGATATTATGCACACATACAGATAAATCCTGCTATTGGCAAGCGATGAGCATAACGGCTTTTTTCGTTCTGAAATACAAAAAAAAGTCTGCTAAAAAACAGACTTTCTATTGGAATAAATTTATTCCCGGTTATTTTTTACTCTTATAAGCCTTTATTCCCTTTTGAAGAAACGCTTTGTATTGCTCAATATCCGGAGTATAACCGATGGCCTCGGTAAGATCGTTTCCATCAGCGTCAGCTACAATATAAAGTGGCTGGGAGTTCTTACCATAATTCTTCACCTGATAATCTGCCCATTTATCACCAACGGTTTTGATTCGTCCTTTAATAGCATCAGAATACTTCCATTCCGATTCGGGTAATTCCGTTTTATCATCCGTGTAAAGCGAGATGATTACCATATCATTTTGCAACATTGGTCGGATGTTATCATTTGTCCAAACTTTGTTTTCAGTCCTGCGACAGTTTTGACAATAAATTCCTGTAAAATCTATTAAGATTGGCTTGTTCGCTTTTTTGGCGTACTCGCGGCCTTTATCCAAATCATGAAATACTTTTATCGAACCGTCGGCTACTTCATGTAAATCATTGGAATAGGCTGCGATCAACGTATCCTGTAACATGACTGATGAGCCAGATTCGCCTTTATTAAATCTAAAGCCGTCCTCAGACCAAGTTCTTGGCGGAGCAATTCCCTCAATGGCAGATAATGGTGCTCCCCAAAGTCCAGGCAATAAATAAAGTGCAAATACCAATGAAGATAATGCAAACATGAAACGTGTAACTGAAAGTTTTTCAACCGGGGAATCGTGTGCAAACCTCAATTTTCCTAATAAATAGAAACCGATCACCGCGAAAATAACGACCCAAATAGAAACAAAAACTTCTCTGGTTAAAATTCCCCATTTCAAATCTAAATCGACGCTCGACAAGAACTTTAGTGCCAACGCGATCTCAAGTAATCCTAAAACAACTTTCACTGAATTGAGCCATCCACCCGATTGAGGAAGTGAGCTTAGCCAGCTTGGGAAGATGGCAAACAACGTAAATGGAATTGCCAATGCAAGAGAAAACCCTGTCATTCCCATCGCTGGAGCCATAATAGATCCTGTACTTGAGGCTTCAACTAATAGTGTGCCTATAATTGGTCCTGTACATGAGAAGGAAACCAACCCTAAAGTAAAGGCCATAAAGAAAATACCAACGAATCCACTTCTTTTATCAACTTGTTCATCAGACTTGTTGACCCATTTGGCAGGTAGCCTGATTTCAAATGCGCCTAAAAAGGAGAACGCAAAGATCATGAACACAGCAAAGAAAATCAGATTCATGGTTATGCTGGTAGATAATTTCTGGAGTCCTGTAGGACCTAATGCAATTGTAACGATCAATCCAATTACTACATAAATTACTATTATTGATATCCCAAACAACAATGCTTTTCCTATCGCTGATTTACGACCACCTGAGCCTTTCGTGAAAAAAGTCACTGTCATTGGAATCATTGGAAACATACAAGGAGTCAGCAAAGCGATTAATCCCCCACCGAAACCACCAATAAATATAGCCAACCATGATTTAGAATCTGATGAATCCTCATTTTTAGCTTTCTTAAGTTTAGGTTTTTTTGTTTGTTTTTTATCTACGGAAGTTGATTTTACTGGTTTCTCAGGAGTTTTAGCAAGATTTGTATCCGAAGCAGGGAGCCCTTCTTCAAGTGCCAATGCTTTCATTCCTTTTACCGATAATACTTTTTCAATTGTTGGGAATAAGCACCCGTTTTCGTCACATACCTGAAATTGAAATTCAAATGGCAGATCAAAAGTTCCATCTTTTAAAACAATAAAGCCTTGTTTAAAGGTAACCGAGTTCTCAAAATAAAGTGAGGTTCCCAAATCATCCACATGCGTTTTCGGCTTGCCCACTTCTTTCAGTTTGCCATCCAATTTCACTGCAGTTGTTGGTTTCAGAACAAAACGTGGAACAAATCCAGTACCGTCCGCTTTTGAAGGATCGTGTTTCACGGAAAAGGTATGCCATCCGGGTATGATTTTCGCCTTTCCGACTACATAACCATGAGAGTCATCAACCTTTTCTATAGTAAAAGTCCATGAAATTTTTTCAGTCCAATCTCCTCCAGGTTGTGCGAAAGCAACCGATTTTGAGACGAAAGAAAATAACAATCCTAGTGTTAATACAATGAAATTAATGCTTTTCATAAGGTTTTAAAATATGGATTTAGGGGATCGTAACAGAAAAAGACTCATCTACAGGTGGCAGGCACATGATTTCATTACATACCATATAAGTAATATAACCTGTAATTGTTCCTTTACTTCCGGTGGAAACTTTGCGTGTGAATACGGCCTGATTCTTGAAAAAATCGAGCGAGGCTTCAAAATTTTCATCGTACGCATGAATAGCTTTCGGTTCCTTGACAGTTCCATCCCACTTTACGGAATCATTTTCATCAAATACAAAAGCTGTCGGCACCGGACCGATATCATTTTGGATAAACTGGCTGTATAAATGCCATCCGTCTGCAATGGTTGCACGAAATTCAACCTGATTCTCAGCTGCGTTGTAAGAAACTTCCCATAACACTTTCTCCTGCGAGAATACCCACGTGGAAAGTGATGTGACTAAAACCAGTAAGATGTATTTCATTGTCCTTAACGATTATCTATCCAAAGCTACGAAACGAATTGCGTTTCGGTTTGGAACAATGAAATAAATTCTTGAAATGCTAAAACTTCAATTCCAGGATCCGGTCGATTGGAATCCACATGCCGCCTTTGAGGCAAATAAACTTGGTTCCGGTGGCCCAAATGGTTGTGTTTATGCGTTTTAAGCCTTCATCATCCTGAAAAATGATCCCCACTTTGGTATGGTAACCATTCCCTAAACGAGTCGCTTCATCCAATCTGCGACGCAGCTCGGGATCTTGTTTGATTGTGACAGGACGACTGAAAGAAAGATCCTTTACAAGCTCTTTCTCAATAACTTCTGGTTCCATAGTAATTGAGATTTAGTTTTCTAATCGGAATTTAGAAAAAAAAATGATTCAAGAATACTTTTTCACCTAAAAAAAACGGTTTGCTTTTTCAGAATGCGATGGAACGCTTTAAACAAAGGGATTCATGCTCACTTTCAAAATCGTAGTGGAATACTGATTTGCCAATGCGGAACGCCCCACTTTGATTCCCGGAAGCCACAAAACGGTTTTTCCATCGGTTAAAACGGGAAAATATTCACGTTTGTTGACCGGAATACCAAAGTCTTTTAATGCCGCTTTTACGGCTTGGCTTCCTTTCAGCCCAACAGTATCAATCCGGTCTTCCGGTTCGGGAACACGCAGGTATAATTCGCCTGATAAGCGATCTGCGTCCAGGTAAATTGTCCATTTATCAAAGGTAAGTGGTAAGATTTCAATTTTTTCAATCTTGAAATCCCAAGGAAAATCACTGGTATTTTGTTGCTGCACGATTGTCTGTGAATCCTGTTTTATCACTTCGTTATTTCCGACAAAAAAACGCGCGCTTGTTCTTCCCAGGGCCAATTCGGCAAAACGATTACGCGACCAAAGCGGAAGTCCTGAGTTATGCAGGAAAGCTACCTGTTCCTCTTCGCTCAGCTGCAACCAGGATTCACAAGTGAGTTCACCGGTTTCTTTCCAACGAATACTCATTTCCTGAATCTTAGCAGTGATTTCTGCTTGCCGTTCGCGAAACAACCGCATGAGTAACAGAATACTTTGGTTCAAGTCAGGGTTCCCAGTCGTTAGTAACGGCAACAACTCATTTCTGAAGAGGTTGCGCAGGTATTTGGAAGAAGCGTTGCTTTTATCTTCACGCCATTGCACGTTGTTTTCCAGTGCATATGCGATTAAATCTGCTTTTTCGATCTCTAAAAATGGCCGTACCAATTGGTTTCGCTCCGGATGCATTCCACCCAAACCGAAAGTGCCACTTCCGCGATACAATTGCAGGAAAAAGGTTTCAACCTGGTCGTTTGCGTGATGTGCCAAAACCACAATATGATTGGGTGATTGGGCTGTCCATTCCTGAAAATAGTTTCTTCGGAATGTACGCGCCGCTGCCTGTAGATTGATTCCCGGTTGTTGTGTCAGCTCAGCAGGGCACTTATATACATGAAGATTCAATCCGTGTTTGTGAGCAAAATCCGTTACCAATTGTTCATCGGCATCGCTGTCGGCGCCCCGCAAACCGTAGTTAACGTGCATGACTTCGGGCTTCAATCCGATTTGCAGCAAACCGTGAAGTAATACCATGCTATCGACACCGCCGCTACAGGCCACCAAAACGTGTCTGTCCGTCCAGTTGAATTGCCGTAATGTGTCCGTTACCACTGACATGTTCCGGTTGCGTCTAAGATTTTACCCACTTTGGCGCGGCATTCTTCGTACTCTTCCTCTGCATCAGAAAGAATGGTAATGGCACCACCGACACCGCAGGAAATGAAGTTGTACCCGCGATCAACGACTAGTGTTCGAATCATGACATTAAGATCGAAATCGCCGTTGGGAGCAATATATCCTGCTGATCCGGAGTAGCTTCCACGAGTGAAACGTTCGGTTTGTTCGGCGAGTTCCATGGCAGCCACTTTTGGCGCGCCGGTCATCGATCCCATCGGGAAAGTGGCTTTGAGAATGTCGGAAAATGTTACTTCATCGCGTAATTCGCAGGAAACGGTAGAAATGAGCTGGTGCACCGTGGGAAAGGAATACACACCGAATAATTCATCCACACGAACGGAGTTTTTTACTGCAATACGCGATAAATCGTTTCGTACCAAATCGACGATCATGACGTTTTCAGTGCGGTCCTTATGACTGGAAGCCAATTGTTCTTTTAAACGTGCGTCTTCTTCGGGTGTTTTTCCTCGCGGGGCGGTTCCTTTAATCGGTTGCGAACTTAGTTTATTGCCTTTTCGGGTAATGAACCGTTCGGGACTCGCGCCGGCAATCATCCAATTTTCCGACTCATAAAGTAAAGAATACGGTGCTTTTGTGACGTTGTTTAGGGCATGATAAAGCGGAAGTACAGAATCGAATTGCACATTTTCAGCGTAGAATTCCTGGCAATAATTGATTTCATATAAGTTTCCGAGCTGAATCTGATCTTTGAGGAAGTTGATCTTGTCGATGTAATCCTGTTTCGACTGTCGCGGACGCCAGGTAATCGGTTCGAAGGCCGGTTGACTTTCATTCAAACAAGCAGCTGCCAGGGCTTCGTTGGATGAATCGTTCACTCCTTCCGAGAACCGAAGCACATTGTTTTCAACCAGGTACATTGATTCGGGAACCCAGATGGAAATCAACGGGAAACGCTGTTTTTCCGTACGGTTTTTCGGGTAGATCGCATCACGCAATTCGTAGGAAAGCAGTACAAATCTTGTACGATCATGATGCTCCTTTAAAAAGGCTTCCAAAACTTCCCAACTGACGCTATCGCTGCATTCAAAACGGGCGAATTCACCAACGCCAATGCGCCAGTTTCCGTCGTTTCCATTCAATGCAACTCGTGTTTTCATGAGGGTTCAAAGGTAAAGAAGCTTTATAAATTATCTCTTACTTTTTGTCCTTAGCAACAAAAAGTAAGCAAAAAATGCATTGCGCCATTCGCAATTTTAGGTAAGAAATCAGATTGATGTAACGAATACCTGCAACAAGGCACGTGATCAAAAGCACTTTTTTCGAAAGATTTCCGCGGAGTTTCTTCCGTCCCTGGCGGCAATTGAGTGAATGGTTTGGGAGAAGATCGGATCATTTGTACTTTAGCTTCCAAAAACAGCATGCTGTACCGACTCCTGAAATTAATCGTAGGCCTTTCCATTCGCATTTATTACCGCGAGATCCGGGTGATTAATCAGGAGTTACTGGACCAGGAAGGCCCGGTGATCATTATCGCCAATCATCCCAACACGCTGATGGATGCCTGGATTCTGGGACATATCAATCGTCGGCGCGTGCATTACATGGCGAAAGCTACTTTTTTCAGTTCACCATTTAAACGCAGGTTATTGGGCGCTTTAGGTATGATCCCGATCAATCGGAAAAGTGATGGCGTGATCAAAGGCGTGAAAAACAGCGATTCGTTTGAAGCGTGTTACCAGTTGCTCGAAGACGGACATGTGCTGGTTGTTTTCCCGGAGGGAACCAGCTTTATGGAACGCAAATTACGGGAGATCAAAACCGGTACTGCGCGCATTGCGTTGGAAGTGGAAGCCCGGAATATGGGAAAACTCGGCGTAAAAGTGATTCCGGTCGGATTGAATTACATGAGCGCTGATCGTTTTCGCGGACGTGTGATGATCCATGTGGGAAAACCGATTAGTGTTGCTCCTTTTTTAGCGGAGTATACCACACATCAAGGCGTAGCAGCCAAAAAGCTGACGGAGAAATTCCGGACCGAATTGTCGCGTGTGTTTGTGACGATGGAGGACGAAAACAAGGAGAAACTGGTGACTGAACTCACTTATTTGTTCGATTCCCGCTATTCGAAAGAAGAGGAAAAAGGTGTACAACAATCAATCGGTCTGTTGAAAGAAACCCAGCAGCGACTGGAAGAATTGAGTGTACTGGCGCCGTGGAAACTGGCTGAAATACAACAACAGACTTCTACGCTGATCGAATCGCTGCAGTTTTTTGGAATTCGTCCTGATTTCCTTGACCGGCCATACCGTACGATGTTGTATTTGCGCCAAACGATCCAATCGTGGTTGTTTTTGATCCTTACGATTCCGTTGTTTTTGGTTGGTTTTGTACACAACGCCCTGCCCTATTACGGAATCGGGATTCTTGTACCACGATTAACGAAAGAAGTGGAATATCATGCGCCGCTGGTAGTATTATTGGGCTTGGTGCTCTACCCGCTTACGTATGTGGGCTGGTGTTTGCTGTTTGATTGGATTTTTGACTTTTCGTGGATAATTCTAGTTCTTTACGGAGGATTACTTCCTTTTGCTGGATTGTTTGCTCATTTTTTCCTAAGATATATACGTCATTTGGCCACGAAGCAGCAGTTTAGCCGGTTTGCCAAACGGAGAAGAGCGGTGTTCCAGCAGTTGAAACAGCAGCGGGAGGCGTTGAATGATTTGATTTTTAAAGATTAGAATATCTTATGTTCTTTTGTCTTGATACAAAAGAACCAAAAAATCAAGCTGCGATTGAAGCCGTTCGGCGAAAAAGAGCGCATGGGCCGACACAACGAAAGGGCGGAAACCTAAGGGTTTCCAAACGACAAGCGCTTTCGCGTATCGGCTGACCATTTGCTCTTTTCCGTATCCTCACTTCCGCAATCGCAGCGGGGGATCCTGGTTTAAAGTCCGGTTCCAGTTCTGAAACACATTGATCCGGAAGAGAAAACCTCTCCACTTTCAAAAGCTGCTTTTACCTAGCAATCAAAATATTAACCGGTTATCGGGTTCATTTTATTAAATGTGGATGATTTAAATTGGTAAAAAGCGAACTTTTTTTCGGTGATTTTGTTTTATGGAAGGTTGCATTTGTTATTTTTGCGCCCACGTTCTTTGAACACTTACGGTGGGATGGGTGAGAGGCTTAAACCAACAGTTTGCTAAACTGTCGTACGGGTAACTGTACCGCGAGTTCGAATCTCGCTCCCACCGCTTTTTTTCGATTGCTGTTGCAGAAGTGAAAAAAATAGCTATCTTTGCACCTCGAAAAAGGGAACGTTGTTCACTTTGAGGAAGCACCGAAAGCGTTCGGCAGTCGAATTGAAATAGGGCATTTTGTTCGGGGCGTAGCGTAGTCCGGTCATCGCGCCTGGTTTGGGACCAGGAGGTCGCAGGTTCGAATCCTGCCGCCCCGACAACAGGGGGATGAGCAATCATCCCCCTTTTTTTATTTTAGGCCCAATAGCTCTCCCGATAGCTATCGGGAGGATAGAGCAACTGCCTTCTAAGCAGTATAATAAATAGAAACCATTATGGCCCAATAGCTCAGCTGGATAGAGCAACTGCCTTCTAAGCAGTAGGTCTCAGGTTCGAATCCTGATTGGGTCACAGAGAAGTTCAACTTAACGGTTGGACTTTCTTGTTTTTGGTGGGTTTGTGTTGTAGGGACAGATTTAGAGTTCGGAAGTAGGGACGGAATTTGGGACAGAAATCACATATTTGCAACTTAGTAATCACAATCATGAAAAAGAATTTCGGTCAACTCTACAAGGAAACCTACATCTCGATTCTAAGTAAGACAATGAATTTTATTAGAACATTTTATATCCTCGCATATAACTTGTATGGTTTTTACTGGTTTTACAAGATCGTAGTAGACCCAAAGACACAATGTGATTGGGAAGCCTATGCACTATGGTTCTTTGCAATGACTGCTCAGCTGTTTTTCACCATGGATGTCCATAAAGCCAACAAGGATATAGATATGCGTGAATACATGAAGCAGAATTTGCCTAAGTCAAAGTGAGTTTCCTTCGCCTAGGTTATCCCATACGCTTCCACCACCTCCACGCTCACAGGATAGAAATCTAACGGGTACTGCTTTGAATTTTCAACAGTGGTAACGATGAATACACCCGTATCTGAAACAATTTGTACGAGTGGATCGTCTCGCATAGTTGGAGTAATGAAATCTAAAATCTCTGCATAAACTAGTTGCGTTTCCATAATTGATAAACATAACTACCAACAACTCGCTACTATCCCAAAATCAATCTGAAAGTATAACTTTACCTTCCGTTATGGCAATCATCACGCTTCATTACAAAAACGGCCAGAATGAAAAAAGAAACAAGAGCACAAAATCCCAGTTCGCCTGTTGAAGATGCAACGCCGGATGGACGAATAAAAAGCGCTGATTTACCAGCAAGTCCTGACTCGAGGCTGGATTCCATTATAGCGAAATTTCACCCGATCAGCGATGCCACTATCCCCTATCGCGATTTGACCGATGCTACAACCAAACGTGAAAGCATTCACCGGCTTATTGAAAAATTAGATGTCAAGAGGAGTTTAAGGTATCAACGAACAATTGAGGATACCTATTGCAATGTGTATTCGTATGATTATTGCTATTTCTCACATGTTTATCTACCCACTGTTTGGTGGACGGATGAATCGCTCGGGAAAATTTTAGATGGACAAACCGTTGAGCCTGTTTTTAACGAAACCGTTGTCCGGATCTATTCCAGTGCCATACACGATTGGTTTTTAAAATGGGGAGCCAGCTTCGGGTGGAAAAGAATGACGGACCTCGATGAAATTCAACATAAAGTGAACACCGAGGGCGGAATCGGAATCATTTGTGCCAAACGGAAAATCGCAGGACTATCCGGACACATTGTACCGATTGTTCCTGAAAGCAACACAAGAAAAGCATACCGGGAAAATGGAGTAGTAATCTATCCGTTGCAATCGCAAGCCGGAAAATTGAATTACCATTACTTCTCGAAAGCAAGAAGAGACTGGTGGAATCATGAGCGTTATTCCTCTCATGTTTTCTATTACCACGATTAACGGAATATTCCGGCAAACCCTTACTTATTAATGAGCCAACAATAAATGAAAGCAACTCCGAAAAAAAAATGGTCCTGGGGGATTGGATTGGAAAACGAAACCTACCTGCAACTCGAAGACTCACTCGTGGTTTCCGGTGCATTTATTCAGGAAAAAATTGGCTATGAACGCTATAGCATTGATTACAGAAAGTGCTATAAATCGGGAAGCCTGGCGCCAGTGTTGGAAACTGCTTTTGATAAAACCAAACAATATAAGGTCAGCCGGATGATCAATAGCCATTCACTGGACAAGCTGGATGTGATCTATCAACATAAGACATTGGCTTTTACAAAACCGGTGGTTGACAATCCGGAATACCTGGGAAAATCGATCCTGGAGACTTTCCTGGAAAACCAACCGTACAATATCCAGAGTATGATTACCCAAAAAAACAATCCGATGGGATCTGTCAATTTTGATGGCGATTCGATCGAATTTGTAACCAAATACTTTGAAAACAGAACGATAGCTGATTCATGTGACGAACTAAAGGCTACGAAGCAGCTGTTCATCGATAAAATGAACGAATCAAAGGTATTGGAAGGAAAGGTCAGTTTCCCGGATTACAACATTGGACTCAATATGTTTATGTCCAACCAGGAAAACCTGGTTCTTTTTAATAACGGGACGTATCATTTCCACATTACACTTCCGGTATTAACAGAAAACAGCCGGATCATAGACTATCCCGCTTTTGACGCGATGCACTCCAATGCGATCTACCTGCTGCAATGGTTTGAGCCATTTTTTATAGCAACCTTGGGCAGTCCGGATATTATGGGGGCCATTTCTTCGAAGTATCATTTAAACGAACAATTTGCTTTAGGTTCTATGCGAAACGCCATGTCGCGTTATACCGGAGTCGGTACGTTCAACAAAACGATGGCAAGAGGGAAAATTTTGACTTACCAGGTTGAGGAATTCAGAAGGCTCTTAAAGTTTGACAAAGACTCCGGTATTTGGTGGCGTGACCAGGTTGAATCAGCCCTGGGTTATGAATTGCTTTCGGATATCGGCCTTGATTTTAACCAGGAAAAAATGTACCAAAGCGGTTTTGAATTCAGAAGCTTTGACGAATTCCCTACCAGCTATTTAAACGATGTTCTTCACGCGATTGTTTTAATTTGTGAGCATTCAATCCATCTTCCGGATGTAGCTTGGGGACATGATAGCGTCGTATGGAATAATCTCGTATTCAAATCTTTGAGAGATGGCTATCAGACTGAAATAACGGAAGAAGAAAAGAAGGCGATTCTTGATTTATTGCAGCTATCCAATACTTCTGATGCAAACCCGGGCGTACTCAAATCTGAATTTGACGCTATCACGCTGCTCGATGAATTTTTCTTTAAAATTCTGGGCGTTTTACATGAAAAGTACACGGATAACAACACCTGTATTGACGCCATGCATGGTGGAAAAACCACTGCGCCGCCTAAGTGGGATAATCACAACAAGTACCAGGTAGAACAACATCTGAAACAGATAAAACCGATCGAATAGAAGTAAAGCGCACAGCTTTCAAAATTTGACGTACTGCGTATTTTCCCCCACAAATCAGCCTAAGGCATACACACTACAGGCAATTCCCCGTTCATTGTATTTTTTACCCGGTTCAAGACTTTGTTGAGATTCATAAACGGGATTTTTTATATTCTATTGGTATTTCGTTTTTCAAGATTATTGCGTAATATCGGAGACCTGTTCAAAACCCGATTGTCATGAAAAAGATTAAGTATTTTAATATTCGATTCATTTTCCTGCTCTCCATCTCACTTTTGATTATGCTCTCCGTCTTTTCTTACTGGCGAATGGAAAGCATTATTGATACTTCAGCATTGCAAAATCACAGCTATAGAGTAAAAGTGGAACTTGAAACCACTTTGTCTACCTTTAAAGATGCTCAATCAAACAAACGGGGATTTGTTCTAACAGAAGACTCTGCTTTTTATCATGGATTTTATACAAATATCCGCAGTCTTAGTACGAACCTTAACAAAATAGATTCACTGTTAAAAGACAACCCTATTCAACTGAAAAATGCACAGACCTTACGAACATTAATTTATGAACGGATACAATCCATGAAACTTGTTGTGGCGGACATCCCTAACGCAAAATCTTCCATACAAAGTTATGCGAGTGGTAAACTAATGATGGACAAAATCCGGAATCATATAGTAAAAATGAACTACGAAGAAGACAAGTTGCTAAAAGCGCATACCGCGTTATTCAATAAAGAAACTTCTATGAGTCCATTTATTATATTCCTGTTGCTCCTTAGTGCCATTATCATTGTTATTGCGGCCTATTACCGGATCATGAATGATTTGAAAATATCCGAAGCAATGAAAAAGGAAAGAGAAGCAATAAATGAAAAGCTCAAAGAAAAAAACGAATTGCTGAACAAAAGCGAGGAACAACTTTTAACCATATTCGACAATAATCCTGTTGCTATCGCTGTCGGAGAGGTCCGGGGTAAGATAGTGTCTGCCAATAAGCGTTTCTATACCACCTTTGGCCTGACCGAAGAAGAAGTCATTGGCCGCTCTTCTGAGGAATTGAAATTAACCTCCGATGAAGAAAACGCAAGACTGATTCCTATTATTATGAGTTATCTTGATGACGGGCGCACCATCGAAGAATTGAGAAATTTGCCGCCTGAAGAAACACAAAAAGTGCTTATAACGCTAAGAGAGAAAATGTTCCGGAATGGTTTTGAAGTAAAGTATACCCGAAAAAACGGAGAATCATTTTTTGCCATGGTTTATTTTGAGATCATTGAAAGAGGTGGCCGTTCATATACCATCACTTCTTACCAGGATATCACTGAACGGAAACTGGCAGAAGAAAAAATTATACTTACTTCCAAACAACTTTTACAAGCGCAACGGATAGCCCGCATTGGCAGCTGGGAAATCGATGTAAAAACAAATGAAATAAAATGGTCGGATGAACTCTATCGTATTTATGGTGTTGAGCCGGGGAAAATTATTTTAACCCGTGATGAATTAGCAAAATACAACCACGTTGCTGACCGTGATAAAGCCCGTGAAATCATAGCAAATGCCATTAAAGACAAACAACCTTTTACTTATGATTACAGCATCATGACTCCGAATAAGGAAATAAGGATTTTGAATACATTCGGAGAAGTTGTGGTAGATGAAAATGGCAATACAATTAAATTAACAGGAACAACCCAGGACGTTACCGAACGCGTTCAAATAATAGAGAAGTTACATGAGACAGAAAAAATAACACAGGCAAAACAACAGTTTTTAGCCAATATGAGCCACGAAATAAGAACACCTATGAATTCAATTATCGGGTTTTCAAACGTGCTATTAAGAACTGATTTAACAAAAGATCAACGGGAATATTTAAGTGCAATTAAGGAATCGGGCGATGCACTGCTTGTTATTATTAATGATATCCTCGATATTGCAAAAGTTGATGCCGGAAAGATGGTATTTGAAAAAATTCCGTTTAATTTAAGTAATTCCGTTTCTACTTCCCTTCTTATGTTGAAAGGAAAAGTGAAGGAGAAGAATTTAGAGTTAGTGAAAGAATTCGACCCTACTATTCCTCCAACTATAATTGGCGACCCGACGCGTCTGCGTCAGATAATTTTAAACCTGTTAAGTAATGCCGTAAAGTTTACCGAGACAGGGAAAATAACAATGAGTGTTCAGAAACTGAAAGAGGATGGAGAGAATATAACGCTCAGAGTTACAATAACAGATACCGGCATTGGTATTCCGGAAGATAAGCTGGATCATATTTTCGAGAGTTTTGAACAAGTATCCAATGAAACCAGCAGGAAATATGGAGGAACGGGATTGGGGCTTGCTATCGTAAAAAAACTGGTAGAGCTTCAAGGCGGAACAATCGAGGTGAAAAGCAAGCCAGGCGTAGGTTCATCTTTTAGCATTGTGATGGATTTTGAGAAAACAACTTGTGAAACCACTATTGAAAAAGAAGAAACATTTCAGAAAGAATCGGGAACAACAACTATAAAAATATTGGTTGCTGAAGATAATGCATTGAATCAGATGCTAATAAAAATACAATTAAACGAATTTGGTTTTGATGTGGATATTGCTGAAAATGGGAAAGTTGCAATTGAAAAACTCAGGGATAACCATTACGATATTGTATTGATGGATATACAAATGCCTGAAATGAACGGAATTGAAACAACCAAATATATTCGAAACGAACTAAAATCTTCCATTCCCATTATTGCGCTTACAGCTGATGTTACCTCCCCGGATATTAAAAAATCCAGGGCTATTGGAATGAATGATTATTTATCCAAACCCATTGATGATAAATTACTTTACAGTAAAATTATTCTCTATTCTAAGAAAGATGATTAATCGCGTCATTCTGGTTCTCGTTCTGGAAGGCTCTTTTTCAGTGTGAGAATTGCGCGTAAATGAAATCACTACAGCCCGATTATTTTATTACTTATCTTAGCCATTATGATCGATTTATCTCTTGGTGAAACGCAAATTCGCCGTGTTACGAATTTCCAGGACCTTGTTTCGACACCATTTCAGGGAAACATCAATGCACTTTGCTGGCCCCGTAAACTACAAGGTGATTTCTCGGAGATTGTTAAAAAAGTGGCGTTATACGGGAATATAACAGTAATTGAACATAAGGAACTTCTTGAACTTCAGTTGAGCGAACAGGGACAGCTTGCCCGTGAAATTCTTTTACAAGACATGAAGATACTCGAAGCTCATGGCGCTGCGCCGGTGCTTAATGTGATCCGGAACTATGACAGAGATGACAGTTTTCCATTGTTCCCAACCGATGTTTATTCTTTTCATGTAGACCGTTCTCCGATACCAACAGCTACTTTTTTATGTACTTATATTGGTGAGCCCAGCGAATTATTACCGAATTCACAAGCCACACAAAAAGTCCTCATTCCGGAAATACGTGCTGAACTCAACAAACTTTACGGTGGAACCGATGAAGGTTTTGAGTCATTCTTAAGTGAGTATTTCTTTGACCTGCATTACCAGGCTAAACCTGATGCACATCCGATAAACTGTGGTATTGGCCACTTATGGAGGCTGGCGGTTGATCATCCGGAAAGTCAGGTGCAGCCTTGTATTCACCGCGCACCAAAAGAAAAGCACGAAGAGAACAGGTTGTTGTTGATTTGTTGAATACGGGGGTGTCTGTTTTGAGGCGAATTCCGTAAATCACAGAAATACATGAGCTTACGAATGTTATGTTAAGTCTTGCAATATCTTGTTGATTGGTAATCACCGAAGAAAGAAATAAACCATTTAATGAGTAAAGTGTGCAACTTCAGGATGATTAGCTTCGTCATCTTTTTAATACCTGCTTTTGGAAAGGTAAAAACACGTGATTTTTAGTCAAAACAGAAAGAAACCACTAGTAGCACGTTAAAACGAAACAGCAAATGGCATTCAACTCTTTTCATTTAATCCCCGCCGCGGTGGGTTTGATACTTACAGTTCTGAGTACAAGCGCTTTCGGGCAAAACCTTCAATGGGCCAAACAAATAGGCGGTGCCGGTTGGGATGAAGGAACTTCGATAAAAACAGATCAAAACAATCATGTTTATACAGTCGGACTTTTCATTGGAACGGTGGATTTTGATCCGGGCATAGGCGTTTTCAACCTAACTGCTGTTGGAGAAAAAGACGCCTTTATCTGTAAACTGGATGCTTCCGGTGATTTAATATGGGCGAAACAATTTGGAGACAGTGCTTCTATTGACGAAAAAAGTTCGCTCGAAATAGACGCCTTTGGTAACCTGTATATCACGAATTCTTTTGTGGGCACGGTAGATTTTGACCCGGGACCGGGGAGTTTTAATTTAACTTCCCAGGGGATGGACAGAGCTGTCTTTATCCAGAAATTAGATGCAAATGGCAACTTTATATGGGCGAAACAAATAGGCGGACCGTTTGTTCCCGGATTTCCAAACCCGACTCACAGCAATGCTATTGCAGTTGATGCTGGTGGAAATCTCTACCTGACAGGCTATTTTGACGGAACAATCGATTTTGATCCGCATCCGGCTTCCACGTTTAATATGGCATCTCAATATAATGCCAGCGATGTTTTTGTCTGTAAATTGGATACTGATGGCAACTTTGTGTGGGCGAAACAATTCACCGGTACACAATCGAATGGTGGAGTTGGTTATGCGATAACCGTAGATGGAAGTGGGAATATCTATTCCACCGGAACAATCGGTGGAACAATGGATTTTGATCCGGGTCCGGGCACTTTTCAACTTACCGCATCAGTCCCCGGTCAGACAGCCATTTATATCAGCAAACTCGACCCATCAGGCAATTTCGTTTGGGCAAAAGAAATGGGTCCGGGTGAGGGATCTGCTATTGCAATGGACGAACATAACAATATCTATTCCAGCGGATCAGCTTCCCCCGGATACATAACTGTTATCAACAAACATGATTTGGACGGTAATCTTTTATGGGCGAAACAGCTTGGCGGAATCAGCGGGGAATCCATCGCAGTAGATGACAATGGCCATGTGTATACGGCAGGTCTTTGTTTTGGCACAAACGACTTTGACCCGGGACCGGGAGTTTTTAATCTTACCGGAGGAGATTCGGATGCTTTCATCAGCAGGTTGGATTCATTGGGAAATTTCGTTTGGGCTGGTTTGTTAACAGGGACAAATCAAGTTTGGATGGAGTCCTTAACCCTGGACATGAATAATAATCTATACACTACCGGTTATTTTAACGGAACAGCCGATGTTGACCCTTACTCCCCCATTTTTAACCTGAGCAGTCCGGTTATCGGTTACGATCTGTTTATAAACAAATTAAGCACACAAGCTGAACTGGGGCTTGAACAACAGGGGTTTGAAGCGCACTTGATCGTTTATCCGAATCCAACCGGTGGAAACCTGATTGTTGAATTGGACAAAGTATACGATGAACTGCAGATTGTTGTTAAAACGGTCCATGGGCAAGTCGTACCGGCACAATGGGTACAAATCGAAGACCGGATAGAGATCCAAATGAATGGGGAAAGCGGTATCTACCTGCTGGAGATCGCTGATCAGAAAAATCACCGCGCTGTTCTGAAAATCATGAAGAATTAACGTTAAGTGCTCGACTTTTGTTTGCGGTAGGTTTCGCAGAACGATCACGAAAGTGAGTACAAGCGTGCTCACTCTTTCATTTTTTACCCATCTTTATCCCTCACTATTAAAACCAACAACTTATGGCTGCTATTTACGAAGCGTATGCTATTTACGCAGAATGTACCGGTGACGATCTGGGCACAAAAGAAATGGAAGAAGGAATGCCCAACCGCGTTTTTAACAAAGTGGAGGCGTTTTCGGGAAATGCGATTGATATTCCTGAAAGTTCCAAAGGTGAACGGATCCGATTGCAACGCGGCATTTACCGGGTGAACGGCCTTTCGTTCCTGACCATGCTTTCTGCCGGTGTGCCGCCGGTTCCGCCAGTTCCCACTGAACATCTTGTAGATATTTATCCGGGCTATTGCATTTTGTATGATGCTAATAATCCACCGAAAGGGCTGGATGACATGAAGGGTGTGTTTTGCGTGGGGTCGATGGGAACGGCTTATGACGGAACGCCCAGCATTTTTGAGTGCGTGATCGAGGTAAAGGACAAGCCGATGGAGATTTCACTCGGACATCAGTGTTCGTATAAGGATTATTCGAAAGAACCGGGGTATGATCCGGCAACAGCGAATCCGAAGGCTTATTTGCGACTTGGTGGCTCGGATTATCATGTTTGCGCACGGATCTCAATTTTTAAGATCGGGTAACAAATTCACATAGAGGCGATGGTTATCGCTTATCAGCACTCAAAATATTTCCCATTCGCCTTAGTCGGACACAGATTTTGCGTGCCTAACGGACACGCTATGTATTGTAATTGTGCGCATCGTATTTATCATATAATGCTCTTGTGTAATTGTAGACGAGTGCGTTAGCCGAGTAAAAATTCGTGTCCGCCTAAGGCGGATGGGAAACAAAAACATTCGCCAAGGCGGATACAAAAGTGGAATGCCTATTTTTGGAATTCGGGAAGCCCGGCAGTAAACGATTCATCACATGAGAAAAACCATACTTATAACCGCAGGATTCCTCGCAGCATTCGGGCTTGGGTTTTACGCAAATACGATGATCAACCCGCAACCGGAAAAGAAGCGGGCGAAAAAGAAGGAGAATCCATCAGCCATACATACCAACAACGAAAAAAAGGATCACATGAAATTAGGCGCATTTTCAATTAGTTTGAGTGTCAAAGACCTCGAGGTTTCAAAAGCATTTTACGAAAATCTTGGCTTTACGCATTTTGCCGGAAGCATGGAACAGCATTACCTCATCATGAAAAATGAGAATGCACTCATTGGGTTGTTCCAGGGAATGTTTGAAGGAAATATCCTGACGTTTAACCCGGGTTGGGATGAAAACGCCAAAAACATTGAGCAGTTCGACGATGTGCGGACAATTCAGCAGCAGCTGAAAAGTAAAGGTATTGCCATCAACGGTGAAGTTGACGAGAAAGCTTCGGGTCCGGCAGGTTTTATGATTACCGATCCGGATGGGAATGTGGTGTTGATTGACCAGCATCGATGATTGGTTCCCTTACTTTATAGAATAGAATGTAGAGACGACGATTATTCGTTATAATTTCAATTAGTGAGTAAGTATTATTCAGCTGACTGGCGCGATAATTTCACCAGTGACACTATTTTATTATACAGCAACCTTTCGTCGACGGGTTTTGAGATATAATCATCCATCCCGAGTGTTCTGCATTTGGCAAAGTCCATTGTGGTAACATCGGCCGTTAACGCAATAATCGGAGTGGTCTGTTTTAAGATCTCCCGAATATAGGTGGTAGCTTCAATTCCGTTCATTCCAGGCATTTGCAAATCCATTAAAATGATATCATAAGTATTGTGCTCTAATTTTTCGACAGCATTTTTTCCATCAACAGCACTGTCGTACTCAAACCCAAAATTATTCAACAATGTCTTTAGCAGCAATTGATTCAGCGGAACATCTTCGACTACCAAAACGCTTACTTTTTTAATCTCCGTATCTGACAAAGCTGATGGATGCTCTTCATCGGGAATCGCGCCTGCTTTATCAAAGCTAAGTACAAAGCTAAACACTGAACCAATGCCTTGTTCGCTTTTAACGTGTATACTACCACCCTGAGACTCGACCAATTGTTTCACAATAGCCAGTCCCAACCCAGTTCCGCCGTACAAACGAGACGTGCCGGAAGATGCCTGCTGAAAGTTCTCGAAAATGTGTTCCAGCATATTCTCCGGGATTCCAATACCCGTGTCAGTCACCGTAAATTCGATGGTGATTTTTTCTTCGTCTTCGCCGAGCAACCTGAACCGTGCGGTAATTTCTCCCTTCGGGGTAAATTTCACGGCATTGCTTACCAGGTTCAACATGATCTGATGCAGGCGAATGAGATCTCCGACCAGTATATCCGGAATAGCAGCATCATATTCCATGACCAGCTTCACCCCTTTTTCCCGGGCTTTTGCTTCAAATAAATGAAGTACCGCTGCTATCGATTCTTCCAGCTTGAATACCCTTTTCTCGAATGTCATTTTCCCCGAATCTACTTTTGCCAGGTCGAGGATATCGTTGATCAATACCGTCAAGGCCTCTCCGCTTGTTTTGATTGCATGGATGTATTCTGTTTGTCCGGATGACAACTCTGTTTTCAGCATGATGTTTGTGAACCCGATAATGGCATTCATCGGTGTGCGGATTTCATGGCTCATATTCGACAGGAACTGTTGTTTCGACTGAACGGCATCTTCCGCAATAAGGGTTTTCAGTTCTGCATTTTTTTTGGCTTCAGTGAGCTGACTATTGCTCTCTTCAATCTTCTGTAGCAACTTTTTTTCTGCCTGAAGTTTTATCTCAAGTACCTTTTTTTCTTTCAGCTGCAATTCAATAGCCAGTCGTTTTACTTCGGTAATATCGGTAATGGCGAGCACAATCAATTCCTCATTTTTGCTTTGCTGAATGATTTGATGTGCATTTAACAGCAGTGTTTTCTGCCCGACTAAGGGGAGTGTAAGTTCAACTTCAAAACCGTGAAAACGATTGTCTTTGGGAACGATATCTTCCAATAATTCGCGCAGTCGTGGAATATTCCATTGGCCATCGCTCAATTTATACAACGATATACCGATACTTTCTTCCTCATTCACCAGGAACAATTTACAGAACGAACTGTTGACGGATTTAATCCGAATGTTTTTATCAAGTATGACCATGGGTTCGTAAATGGTGGAAAGGATGCCTTCATAATAGGTATACAATTCTTCCACCTGCTGTATCCGTACCTGTAATTCCTGGTTTGTAGTGGTGAGTTCTTCGTTGGTCGATTCGATTTCTTCTTTGGATGTTTCCAGTTCTTCATTTAAACTCTGAAGTTCTTCATTACTGGAAACCGCTTCTTCGTTTGCGCTTTGCAGTTCTTCATTTGCCGCTTCCTGATCGCGTGTAATGGCACCCATATCATATCTCGCAGAAGCCAGTTCTTCTTCCAGTTTTTTTATTCTACGATCTTTGGCAATAGAGTTGTTACGGATGCCCTTAACCGGGTGTTCTCCGAGTTCAATATGCTGTCCTGTGAACACGACTACCAGCAATGGTTCTTCTCCTTCGGCCTGCAGTGGTGCTACTTCCAGGTTGACTATCTGCAAGGTGTTTTTGATTGCATCCCTGTTGAGTTCCAGCCCCATTTTGCGCACCGTTTGTTTTGTTTTGATGGCATGATGAATGGCGTTGCGCAGTTCAAAGGTAATTTCAGAGTTTACCAGCTTGAGAATGTTGAATGTTGCCTTGCCGGGGCCCTGCATCATATACTGAGCCGTTTGTCCGCGAAACTGGAGAATTTCCATATCGTGATTGATGATCACGCTTGCAGGTACATAGTTTGCCAGCAGCACTTGGTCAAAGGTATTGCCAAGCGCACCGCTGCTTGTTGCAGCAACCTTTTTGGGCAAGGCATGCGGGTGCCTGTTTGTTTCTATAATGGTTGTATTCAGCGTGCGTGGCAACAGGTCTGGAATTCTACTCACGCCAGCATGATTTTTCCGGCTGTAGAGTTTATATGTTTTGTTGACAGGTGCAAAAAGCTGAGACAATGTTCCGATCGTTTCCGATTTTCCTAGCATGAGTACACCTCCTTCATTGAGCGCATAATGGAACGTTGAAACGGCTTTTTTCTGGGCTGGTGTTTCAAGGTAAATCAAAAAGTTGCGGCAACTGATAAAGTCCATTCTCGAAAAAGGCGGATCACTGAGAATATTGTGCTGGGCAAAGATGCACACGTCGCGTAAGGGTTGCGAAATGCGGTATTTATCTTTCACTTTCGTGAAAAAGCGCTGCAGGCGTTTAGATGAAACACTTTTAAGCTGATGAACGGTGTATTCACCGTTGCGTGCCTCCCGGATTGCTTCTGCACTGAGGTCGGAAGCAAAAATCTGGAAGGGAACAGCATGCGTTTTATTGTCCTGCAATTCAATCAGGAGCATGGCAATGGAATACACTTCTTCTCCAGTGGCACAGGCTGCTACCCAAATACGCAAGGTTTCGTCCGGGGATTTTGCATCCAATAATTTGGCCAGTACCGTTTTCTTTAACAGCACAAAAGCATCCGAGTCCCTGAAAAAATCGGTGACATTGATCAGTAAATCTTTGTGTAAAAGGCTCAGTTCTTCCGTGTCTTTGGCTACTATCCCGGCGTATTGTTTAATTGTTTTGATTTTATGAATGAGCATTCTTCGCAGGATCCGGCGTTTAATGGTATTCATTTTATAATGGCTGAAGTCAATGCTTTTCCCTTTGAGTAGAAGCTGAAGAATAATTTTCAGATCCGGATCGCTGTTTTCAATCTCACCTTCCGGTACCCGGGTGATATAATGCTTTGCCAAATGATTCCTCGACATGCTGATTTCCTGAGCAATTTCTTCGGGAGACAACACGAAATCGACCACACCTTCTGCAATGGCAGATGAGGGCATACTCCCAAATTTCGCCGAATCATCCTGAGCGAACGTAAGCCCTCCGGCCAGTTTGACATCTCTTAATCCGAGTGTACCATCACTGCCGTTTCCGGATAATAAAATGCCGATTACATTTTCTTTATGTGTAAGTGCCAACGAGGTGAAAAGCACGTCAATAGAGAGGTTTGTGGACTTATTGTTTGAGCGGGGAACTAATTTGATATGGCCATTAGTGACTTTAATTTCTTTGTTGTAGGGAATCACGTAGACATTATTCGGTTCCATTTTTTCCATGTCTTCGATTTCCTGCACCTTCATCTCTGTTTGCTTCGACAAGAGTGTTGTGAGCATACTTTTATGATCCGGACTCAGGTGTTGGACGTAAATGAAGGCCATTCCCGTGTTGGGTGAAAGATGCTTTAACAGCCTGGTTATGGCTTCCAATCCGCCCGCTGAGGCGCCAATGGCAACCACCGTAAACGATTCTTTTTCACCTTCCGGTAAGCTGGCCGTCTTTTGTTTTTTGGGAGTTGTTGCTACTTTCATAATGAACTATTAATAAGTATGGCGCAGCAACATCAATGGGGAATTATTTAGAATCGCAGCACCTGTGAAGGTACGCCGTTATATCGGATAATACCGGCGTTTTTCAGGTTTTTTGGATTTATTTTGCCGGTTTGTGAGATTCGTACCGAAAGTTTTTCAAAAACGAGGATGATCACCTAATTCTTTAATCCTGAATTTTGATCTAAATCCGCATCATCAGAGAAATATTCCGCGTTCTCTTAACTCATTTTCATGGAATGAAGGGTTCTCATTGATACCAATAAATAATGTTCAGAATCGTTCCACCTCAGATGACTTGAACAAATCAAATTCTACAGAACAAAAACAACTATTTCTGATTTTACTCCGTTTTGACAATCTGTTGGGTAATCATCGAATCGGCATAACGGATTTTAAACCAATAAATTCCTTGCTCGAAGTCTGTTATATCCAGCGTGGTCTTCAATTCGGATGAATTCAAGAGCCGAATAGACCTACCTAAATAATCAAAAATCTCAATTGTTAAATCAAATTTTGCCAATTGAGTTATCGTTACTTCACCGATTGTAGGATTTGGATACAAGGTGATTGTGTTTTCCGGATAATAATAGGGATCATCCCATCTGATATGATCTGTTGGCAAGCCTAATCGCATTAAAAAATAAATACCTCTATGAACCATGAATTCTTCGTCACTCGGATCAAAATCAACAGGTGCGTCAAAACTACCCGTTACATATACATTGGCAGATGCATCCAACGCTAATGAATTCCCACGGGAATAAGACGGAACCGACATTCCCCAGATAGCGATACCGTTACTATCCATTTTATGAACAAAAGTGTTTGTTCCTACTGTTGCATTAATTACCATCGGATTCAGATTTGTACCCAAATTTATGGAGCCATAAAAATATCCCGTCAGGTATAAATTATTTTCTTTATCGATCACTAAATCACTTGGGTATTCTCCATAATTTGCACTACCTGATATTGTTTTCGCCCAAATCAAAGTGCCATCAGGTCTTAATTTTTGAATAAAAACAGCAGAACCGTTTGAAAAATGTTCGTCGATCACCAAACCAGGATCCAGGTCTACTGTAAGGCTAAAATTACCCGTTACCAGAATATTTCCAGTTTCATCTACCTGAATTGCATTTCCGCTATCTTCATATAAACTACCTAACGAATATCCCCACTCATATCCTCCTGAAGCATTGAATTTCTGAACAAACGCATCGGTGGAACCCTGAGAAATGAATGAAGTATCACAGCTACAATTAGCAGTTCCGTAAAATTTACCGGTAGTGTACACATTTCCTAAATCGTCAAATGCCATATCATTCATGAAATCCGACTGACCACCACCGATTGAATTTATCCATAGAAAGTTTCCCTGAACATCGAGTTTCATTATAAATCCATCTCCATGTCCACCATAGTATAGTGCCGCATATTCACCTACTCCCGGATCCATGTCATTTACGTCGTCTCCTAAAGATCCGGTGATATAGATGTTACCTTGTATATCTACCTTTATTCCAGACGCATTGTCGAACAAAAAGGAACCGAATGTTTTCACCCAAACAAACTCACCATTTGAATTCAGTTTTAGAACAAAGAGATCATCAAAACCCTCAGTTGGTGTGATTTCATAAACCCCATTCCCCGGATCCACATCAATTTCACCCCAAAAATTACCTGCCAAATAAATATTTCCATCAACATCGGTTGCAACACCTCCCACCATTTCAGATTCAGAACTTCCCAATGTACGTAACCAACGTACTGCTCCTGTAGAATCAAGCTTTTCTAAAAAAATATCATAACTTCCAATAGTGGGAATAGCGCTATATGCCAGTCCGGGACCAAACGTTCCACTGGAATAGAAATTACCAGTTAAAACACTATTTTGATCAGGATCAACCACAACCTTTACTGCACCAGCATTGCCATAAACAGCCCATGAAAAATCGGGGATTTGGCCAAAGAGAGAGGGTAGACTTAGCAGTATAAACAACATAAAGATTATGATTGGTTTCATACTCGAAAGGTATGTAAACTTTTGAAGAAATTCTGTTGCAATGATCAAAAAACGAATCGGTGATTCATGTGTACTGTCAGATTCTTATCAACCAACAATATCGAAACAAGCGATCATTTTCCTTACAACCAAACTGATTCTCCGTTTATCCCAATCATTACTATTCGCCTGCCCTATTTGTTTAAAATAGCATTGCTTTATTTAACTATTTAGGTACAAGAACCAGAACTATGAAAAAACGCTACTCCTTTTTAGGCATCATTGCAGCAATGACGCTGACTACTACCAGCTTTGCACAATGGCAAAACAAAAGCTTTACCCACCAGGGCAACACGCGCCAATACCGCGTTTATCAATCACCGAATTACAATGCTTCAAATCCGGCATCAATGGTAATTACGCTCCATGGTTTGGGTGACAACATGACCAATTTCAGTGGAATCGGGATGAACACGATAGCAGATACAGCAAACATCATCGTGGTTGTTCCGCAAGCATTCACTGATGCGTTGGCGGGAACTGCCTGGAACACCGGTGTGGGTTATATGGGTTATTTCCCGAATGCTGCCATTGACGATGTCCATTTCATCAATACCATCATCGACAGTGTTGAGGCGAATTATGCCATCAATCCCAATCGCGTATATGCCTGCGGCTTCTCGATGGGTGGTTTTATGACAAACCGTCTGGCAGTGGAATTGAACCAACGCATTACCGCTTTTGCATCAGTTTCCGGAACGTTTGGTTTGGGACTGACAGATTACGCTCCCGACAACAATGTATCCATCGCTCATTTCCATGGAACAATTGACGGAACGGTTCCTTTTGCGGGCAACGCTTCCGGAATCGGCGCCGATTCACTGGTGAATTTCTGGATTTCCAATGACCAGTGCGACATCACTCCGCAACACATTGTGATTCCTGATAGCCAAAACGACGGCTACACGGTTGACCACTACATCTACACCAACGGACAGGAAAACTCGGAAATGGAGTTTTTTAAAGTTACGGGAGCCGATCATGTGTGGTTAACTGCTGCGAATGATATTTCATATACACCCGAAATCTGGAAATTTTTCAACAAACACCAGGTATTGCTGACGGCAGGAATTGAGGAAGCTGATGAAACAGATGTGTTTACTGTTTATCCGAATCCTGCGAGTGATCAGTTAAATCTTGTTTGCACGGATGCAAATCAAAAAGCGCAAATCTCATTGACCGATCTTACTGGAAAACTGGTTTTGTCGACACCGGTTCAGTTCGCTGACGGACACGCGTCGGCTTCATTGAATGGTTTGAATATGACCGCAGGTGTTTATTTATTGAAAGTAAACACAGGGAACCAGGAATCAATTCAACGAGTGATTATTGAATAAGATTATTCTTTCATGCATACTACTGAAAAGCCATTCCGGAAGGGGTGGCTTTTTGGTTTCATACGAAATGATTTTGGTGCATAATTGATAATATGCTAGATTTGAAAGAAAATACCTAATGAAACTTCTCTTATCCACCTTTGTTTTTTTGCTCTTCGTATTGTTTGGAAATGCCCAAAACGGATCCCTTGATTTATTATTTAACCCTGAAGACCTTGGGTACTCTTACGGTGATGGTTTGGACTTTAGAATTACTTGTAGCGCTATTCAAGCCGATGGAAAAATAATCATTGGTGGCGATTTCAGTAAAATCGATTCGACATCTTCACGAGGAATAGTTCGTCTTGATGCTTCAGGAAGTATTGATACAAGTTTTCATATAGGACTCGGTTTCAATAATATTCCTCAGTTTCCAAACGTTGTTACGGTTAAAGCACTGGCAGATGGGAAAATTTTGGTTGGAGGAAACTTCACTTCTTATGACGGCACACCAGCTGGCGGATTAGTTAGACTTAATAGTGACGGTAGTATAGACCCCGCTTTTCATCTATTATCACCGGCACTAGGAATATTGGTCAATGACATTGAATTATTACCCAACGGGAAATTATTGCTGGTTGGGGGTATTGTAGGCTATGATGGAACTCCTACCAAAAATATGGTGGTTATAAATTATGATGGAACCATCGATCCAGGGTTTGATACTAACCTCGGGAGTTCTGATGAAATTTATTTGGTGGAGCCACATCCAGACAACAAACTTCTTCTCTATGGCACTTTCGATGAGTTTAACGGTGAAGTAGCAAATAAACTAGTTCGGTTATTTGCTGACTTCACTACGGACACAACGTTTAATGTAGGATCAGGACCTACTGCTCTGGGAAGTGATAATGGCTTTCGTGTAAGGATAAATCCTGATAGTTCTATTTATTTTTTTTCTGCAACAGGTATATTTACTTCTTTCAATGGTTACGTTCCGTTGCAACGAATTGTAAAACTGCATTCTAACGGTTCTATAGACAGTTCTTTTTCTTTTAGTAACTTCTCTTCTACTTACGTACAGAATATACTTAACTTACCAAATAATGATCAAATCTTTGTCGGTGAGTATAATTATCAAGGCAATTATATTAACACATTTAAGCTTTCAGCTAATGGTACGTTTGATTTTAGTTACAATTCACCGTATGCGAATTTATTCACAGCAGACGTTTCTTTATTAGACAACAATAATAACTTACTGTACTTTTCATACAATTTTAATTACGATAACAAAGCTTTATTTAGATTTAATAACGCCGGAGCCTTAGATACATCTTTTTTTAAATCTACCGGCGCAAATAGTAGAATTCGGGGTACTGTTCTTCAGTCAGATGGTAAAATAGTACTTTATGGTGATCAACGGTTTTATAATGGGAGCCCTGCACATAAAATTTTTAGAATTTTAACCGATGGCACAATTGACACTTCATTTTACCGATATACTGAAAATGAAATTAATAGAATCGACAATATTACACAGCTAAACGACAATAAATTTCTATTACATGCTAGTTTTTGGGCCGATTTGGATCGTCCGTTTAGACGTTTATTGTCCGACGGCTCTATTGATACCAGCTTTCATCCTTTGATAACAACTCCATCTAACACTATGGGTTCGCAATTGCAGTCCGACAATAAAATTATTGTTTGGGGTGGCTTCACTAGTTATGGTGGAACTACAGTAAATCGGATAATGCGTATCAATGAGGATGCAAGTTTAGACAACTCTTTTGTAAGCGGAACGGGCTTGAATCTGGCAATATCTCAGGTGCTGGTTCAACCTGACCAGAAAATACTATTGCTAAATGGAGGTACGTTCACTTACAATGGAACTACCTGCAATGGCGCTGCAAGACTTAACTCAGATGGAAGTATTGACAATAGTTTTAATATCGGAACTGGATTCAACGGTAATATCACATGTGCTATCATAATGAACAATAAAATTATAATTGGCGGGAATTTCACTACTTATAATGGAACTTCCGTAAAACGGATCGTTCGTCTGAATATGGATGGAACAATAGATAATACCTTTGCTATTGGAAGTGGATTTGACGACTATGTAAGATGCCTATATGCACAAAGTGATCAAAAGATTCTTGTAGGTGGCGATTTCAATTCTTACAATGGCACTAATTATAATGGTGTCATTCGACTTAATGCTGACGGTTCTCCTGACTTGGATATTCAATTTGGAAACGGTTTTCCAGAAGGTGGTGTTTTATCTATTAATATGCTACAAAATCAAAAAATCCTTGCAGCAGGTAGCTTTACTCACTATGATGGAACAGGCAGAAACAGACTAGCATTATTAAATAACTGTATTACTAATAACGATTCTTCCACTATTACCGCATGTGGGAGCTATAATTGGCCAGTTAATAACCAAACTTATACTTCCAGCGGAATCTATACAGATACACTTACCAACAATTTTGGTTGTGATTCCATTCTAACATTGAATCTTACGATCATTCCAATCATTCCTTTGGAAGTCAATACCTTTTCACAACCTTCAGATGCCAATTCCTGCATCGGAACACTTGCTGTAAGTTCTAGCGGAAACGGTGATTTCAATTCTTCGATCGATGCCGCCGCACCAATCAATAATTCCGGTTATTTCGTTGCTCAAAACCTTTGTACCGGAGTTCATTCATTGTTTACTACAGATGCTTGTATTGATACATTAACGCTTCCCTTTGTCATTCCTCTTGACTCCAATTACATTTTCAATAATCCATTCATTGATTCCATAGCAGTCGATTCACTTGGAGCAACAATCGAAGATTGTTTCATTTATTACAATTCCATTGATACGACTTATATTGATTCCATTTTTGCAAACGGGAATGAAGTGACTGTGATCTGGAATATTGTCGACTCAAACGGATCAAATTATGACACCTCCAGTTACGTTTTCAATAATGGAAATGGGGTATATTATGTACAGTTAAGCATCTTTTGTCCGACCAAAGCGCTTGGTGATTATTTCACCGTCACTGAAGCGGTTTATTTCAATAACGGTAATTTATCCACCGCTGATTTAACTCAATTAAATGAGCACAACATAGTATTGTTTCCTAATCCAACGGATGATTTGGTAAGGATTTATTTTAAGGAATCTAGTGCTCATTTAACCATTTATGACATTCATGGTAAATGTATCCTGATCCGGAGTATCATTAATGGAGATTCCGTTTCATTACTTCCCTACCAAACAGGTCTTTATCTTTTTGTAATCATTACCGATTCAAAACAATTCACTCAACGAATCATAAAAAGATAGATTGACATCATTAACAATACTTTTTTTATAAAGTAATTGATCATCATCATTTATGGAATAATTTTAAAACCAAATCTCAATGGGAAGCTGAACCAAAGAGGTGCATGTTTTCGAACCGGTTGAAGCAGTAGTTTTCATCATAGTATGGGAACGGTGACAAATATGTGATCCAACATTACCTAAAATCATCTCCTTCAATGATCTGCATCATTTTTACGGGACTCTGACAATTCTATTTTTGATGCAGAATACTTACCACAATTTAATTCACGGACCTCATGACACACGAAGAAGCTCTTTACAAATATGTCCTGCGATTGGGCGACAATGCATTGATTCATGGAAACCGTTTATCGGAATGGTGCAGCAAAGACCCGATTTTGAGACACAATTCGGATTTGCCCAATATTGCATTGGATACGATTGGTTTGGCAAAAGCCTTTTTAAAGTATGCAGCGAAAATTGAAGGAAATCAACAAACGGAAAACGACCTGGCTTACAACAGATCCGAGCAGCAGTTTTACAACCACCAGATCACGGAACTGCCCAATCCTGATTTTATGATCATGATCACTAAGCAGTTATTCATTTCCACATTTGAGTTGCATTTATTTAATGCATTGAGTCAATCTGCCGATGAAACAATTGCCACAATCGCCAAACGCGGATTGGAAGATGTACATTATCATTTTATTTACAGCAGGTATTGGTGTTACAGCTTAAGCGAAGGACTGAAATCGGACCATGTCAAATTACAGCAAACCATCAACGATCTTTGGTCATACACCGGTGAATTTTTCGAAATGTCAGATGAAGACAATTTACTTCTTGCAAATGGAATTGCAGCTGATTTGACTGTCATTCATCAACTTTGGAAAGAAACCATTTCTGCTGTTTTAACGGAAGTCAAACTTCAGATTCCCGAAGACAGATTCATGCAAACAGGAAGCAGAAAAGGTGTTCACACCGAGCATTTGGTGCATATTCTTACAGAAATGCAATACCTGCAGCGTTCTTACCGGTATGCGAAATGGTGATTATCAGTATGTTTTTTAAAGTTGATTTCAAAAAATTCACCTCACAAAATCACATTTTTCGCTGATGTAGGTCATGTTTTTTGCCGTGCTCTCCTGCTATTTTTGATTACAATAAAATCGAAGAGATGGATTCACTCGTTCAAACAACCGTATTTCAGCAAAAGATAGACCAGGACCTGAGCATTGAGCCCAAAGACCACATGCCCGAGCAATACCGTTCGCATTTGATTCGTCAAATTTCGCAGCATGCCCACTCGGAAGTGATCGGAATGCAACCTGAAGGAAACTGGATTACCAGGGCGCCAAGCCTGCGTTCCAAACAAATTCTGCTGGCCAAAGTTCAGGACGAAGGCGGACACGGATTGTATTTGTACAGTGCTGCCGAAACATTGGGTATTTCGCGCGATGAGATGATTGAACAACTGCACTCAGGTAAAGCCAAGTATTCCAATATTTTCAATTACCCGACGCTTACATGGGCAGACATCGGTGCAATCGGCTGGTTGGTTGACGGCGCGGCCATTGTGAACCAGGTATCGCTGCAACGCACGTCTTTCGGACCTTATGCCCGCGCGATGGTGCGTATTTGTAAGGAAGAAAGTTTTCACCAGCGCCAAGGTTACGAAATCATGGTTAAGATGATGAATGGAACTGCTGAACAACGTGAAATGGCACAAGACGCAATGAACCGTTTCTGGTGGCCGGCCTTGATGATGTTTGGTCCGCACGACGGTGATTCGCCCCATTCTGGAGATGCTTTTCTGTGGAAAATCAAACGCAAAAGCAACGACGAGCTGCGCCAGAAATTCATTGATAAAACCATTGATCAGGCAACCTTGATCGGCCTTACTGTTCCCGACCCGGAACTAAAATGGAACGCCGAAAAAGAAGGTTACGATCACGGTGAGATCGATTGGGAAGAGTTTCACCGCGTGATTCGCGGAAATGGTCCCTGTAACAAACAGCGCATGGCGCACCACATCAGATATCACGAAGATGGTGCCTGGGTACGCGAGGCCGCGACGGCTTACAAACAACGAAAAAACGAATTTTAAACCGAGAAATCATGTCAACAGATACACAATTGGATCTTTGGGAAGTGTTTATTCAAAGTAAAATCGGCGGACACCATAGTCATGTAGGCAGCGTACACGCCTCCGACAAACAAATGGCGCTGCAAAACGCCCGCGATATTTATACCAGAAGAAAAGAAGGCACCAGCATTTGGGTGATCCCTTCGCAGTACATCGTCGCTTCTGCTACAGAGGATGCGGATATGCTTTTCGATCCGTCTGACGATAAACTTTACCGTCACCCGACTTTCTATTTGATGCCGGAAGGTGCGAAACAAATCTAATCTCCGATCCATGACACAACAGGAAGCTTTATTCAAGTATACGCTGCGATTGGGCGACAATGCACTTATTCAGGGGCATCGTTTGTCGGAATGGTGCAGCAAAGGCCCTATTCTGGAAGAAGATTTAGCCCTCACCAACATGGCCCTGGATAATATCGGATTGGCCCAGGCTTTTTTGAACTACGCCGCAACGGTTGAAGGAAAAGGTAAAACTGAAGACGATTTGGCCTACAAAAGAGCCGAACGGCAGTTTTACAATCACCAGATCACGGAATTGCCCATCGGGGATTTTGCCGTTACAATTGCCAAACAATTACTGATTTCAGCATTCGAAGTGCAGTTATTTACTGTTCTCAGTCAATCCACCAACGAAACCATTGCAGGTATTGCGGCAAAAGGGTTAAAAGAATCACGTTACCATTTTGTACACAGCAGAGACTGGTGTTACCGATTGGGCGAAGGAACAGCTTTGAGTCACGCCAAACTGCAACAGGCATTTAATGATCTCTGGGCTTATACCGGCGAGTTTTTTGAAATGGTGGAAGAAGACAACATTCTCCTGGTCGCAGGAATTGCCGCCGACTTGCAGGAGTTGTATCCGCTTTGGAAAGAAATGGTTGTAACTGTTTTAACGGAGGCTACTCTCCAGATTCCGGAAGACGGCTACATGCAAACAGGAAGCAGAAAAGGTATTCACACCGAACATTTGGGGCATATTCTTACAGAAATGCAATACCTGCAACGCGCTTATCCCGACGCAACATGGTAACTCCGGCCACACATTCGAAAGAAGCAATTTTCGGGCTTTTGGCCGCCATTCACGATCCTGAAATCCCGGTGGTGACCATTCAGGAAATGGGAATGCTCAGAGATGTTATTTTGAACGAAACCGGCTGCGAAGTCATTATTACTCCTACCTACACAGGCTGCCCCGCTATGGGGATTATCGAGCATGACATCATTGAATTGCTCAAACTTAACGGAATAAAGGAGGTGCGTGTTACCACCTCCTATTCCCCTTCCTGGACAACGGATTGGATGTCGCCTGAAACAAAAGAAAAATTACGGAACTACGGAATTGCCGCTCCCCTGCACTCATCGTGCGTGAACTGGCTGCAACCGAAAAATCTGGAGATAAGTTGTCCGCGTTGCAATTCTCACAACACAACGTTGATTTCCCAGTTCGGATCCACGGCTTGCAAAGCACTATATTCCTGCAAAAGCTGCCAGGAACCGTTTGAGTATTTCAAATGTCATTGAAAATGGGTGCTTCATAGATTGAGAATAGCGGAACCATTCAACCTTATCCGGAGGTGGAGCTCAGTATACATTCGCTACTTTGATCAATTGCTTCGGATCAAGGATTCTGATTTTCCGTCCTTCGGTTTCAATCAATTTTTCTTTCTTCAGATCATGTAACAACCTTACTAAGGTTTCAACCGCAACACCTACAAAATTTGCCAGGTCTTCGCGTGATAAATTGATTTCGACCGGTTTATCGTCATCCACGTCAGATTTATACTTGTCCTTCATCACAAGTAAGCTCAACGCGAGCCGTTCGCGAACTGTTTTATACGAAAACGCAGCAATTCCATTGACCAAAACACCGAACTCATGGCTTAGATTGGTGAGTAATTTTTTAGACAACACGTTTGATTCTTCCAAAATGGTTAAAAAATCATCTTTGGGAATAAAACCAATGATCGAATCTTCTAGCGTAGCAGCCGAATCCGAGTAAGGTTCATCGGATAACAATGCCGGATATCCTAACAATTCACCGGAACTACAGATATAGATAATGTGTTGTTTCCCGTCGCTGTTCGTTTTGTATTTCTTGATTTTCCCCTTTTTCAGGTAGAAAATACCATTTGGCCGGGTTCCTTCACTGAAAACCGTCTGACCTTTTTTCACTTTCGTTTCGATGGTACGTTCTTCCAAATAGGTCAGTTCATTTTCCGGAAGTCCTTCAAAGATGGAATTACTCCTGAAATGAAATTTATCTATCGGAAATTTTATCGGCATTTCTCAAGGTAATGTGACTACGAATTTAATCATTCCAACCGATTCAGACGTGTGAAAAGTTGATCTGAATCAATCTTTCCATTGATTGCCATCAAAGGAAAGTAGTATTGCCCAAAGTACTTTTGTTTTCTCATTGAATCAATAATAACACTGAATCATTCATAGATGGAAACAGTAGACGAAACACCGGTAGAACAGTTAAACATTCCCCTATTAACACAGGCCAAAAAGGTATATTACAACTTATCTGTAACACAACTGGTAGAAGAAACGATTCAGCGCCGGCAGGGTATCCTTACCAGTACAGGAGCATTGGCCTGTGATACGGGTGAATTTACAGGTCGCTCACCGAAAGACAAATACATTGTAAAAGATAACCTTACGGAAAACACCGTTTGGTGGGGAGATGTAAACCAACCCTTCAGCAGCGATGATTTCAACGTTGTATACAACCGGGTTATTGAACATCTGAAATACAAAGAGATTTTTGTGCGCGATGCTTACGCATGTGCATCTCCCGATTACAAATTAACGATTCGTGTGGTAACGGAATCTCCCTGGCAAAACCTGTTTACCAACAACCTGTTTTTACGACCTACCGAAGAAGAACTGGCTGATTTTAGTTATGAATGGTTAATTGTGGCAGCGCCAAGTTTTCGCGCAAATCCGGAAATAGACAAAACACGCCAGCACAATTTCACCATCATTGATTTCACCAAAAAAGTGATTTTAATAGGCGGAAGTGGCTACACCGGGGAAATTAAAAAGGGAATTTTCACCGTTCTGAATTACATTCTGCCTCAAGACAAAGACGTTCTTTCGATGCACTGTTCGGCCAATATCGGTGAAAAAGGAGATACCGCTATTTTCTTCGGCTTATCCGGAACCGGGAAAACTACTCTTTCGGCTGATCCGGTGAGAAAACTAATCGGGGATGACGAACATGGCTGGGATGCAGATTCTGTGTTCAATATCGAAGGCGGATGTTATGCCAAATGCGTGAATCTGACCCAGGAAAAAGAACCGCAGATTTTCAACGCAATCAAATACGGCACCTTGCTTGAAAACGTGAATTTTATTCCGAATACGCTCGAGGTGGACTACGCCAATATTGAAAAAACCGAAAACACACGAGCTGCTTATCCGATTGATTTTATTGAAAATGCGGTGAACCCGTCAATTGGTAGTAAACCCAAAAACATTTTCTTCCTCACGTGTGATGCTTTTGGTGTGTTGCCCCCGCTGTCGCAGTTAACTCCCGAGCAGGCCATGTACCATTTTATCTCTGGATATACCGCCAAAGTAGCGGGTACAGAGACCGGAATTACGGAGCCTCAGAGTACATTTTCAGCATGTTTCGGTAAACCGTTTCTTCCGTTGCACCCGATGAAGTATGCAGAGATGCTGGGGAAAAAATTGTACGAAACAAAAGCCAGGGTTTGGTTGGTTAATACTGGCTGGACGGGCGGACCTTATGGTATCGGTGAACGTATCAACCTGAAATACACCCGCGCGATGATCGCAGCTGTGTTAAATGGTGAAATGGACAAAGTCGTTTATGTGAGTCATCCGGTTTTCGGAATAAAAATGCCGACAAGTTGTGCTGCTATTCCTCCTGCTATCTTAAATCCGAAAAGCACCTGGAAAGATCGGGTGGCTTATGACAAACAAGCGTTGGATCTGGCAAATCAATTCATAACGAATTTCAAACTCTACAGTGATCAAACATCTGATCGTGTTTTGACCGGCGGACCAACCGTAAAGACCGAGTAAGAAGAGGTGTGTTTCAGACAGCATTTCAGCAACAATACAAACAGTATTCATCTACAGATTCTAATTTATCTATGAACTTTATCTCCCGCATTTCAAGCTATTTCTACCCCGTTACCGTCGAAAAAAGAACGGGCGCTTATTTACCTGTTCTGGAAATCAATCTCAGAAAAGGAAAATACCTACTCGACGGAGAAAAAGTCAATTATTCATTCGGATCACTTCACACGTTATTTCGTCATGCTTTTGCAGAACATACAATCGATTTGCGATCGACCGGAAATGTTTTAATCCTGGGTTTTGGAGCGGGAAGTGTAGCTCAAATTTTGCAAAATGAATTGAACCTCAACTGTAAAATTACGGGTGTGGATGTTGACCCTGTTGTGCTCGAGCTGGGGAAACGTTATTTTGATACGGACAACTATCAAAATACCCGGCTTATTTGTGATGATGCATTTCATTTTGTTGCTGAGGATACCGAAATGTATGACCTGATCGTCATTGATCTGTTCATTGAACGGCGCGTACCTAAAACGTTTTTGAATACCCGTTTTATGGAGTTGGTAAAACAGCGTTTGAATCCCGGAGGAAGTATTTTCTTCAACCGGATCAATGATAATCCATTTCAATTGGAAGAAACCAATGAGTTATTCACTGCAATGAATCTGGTTTTGGAAGGTGAAACCGTTATTTTCAACAATCAGCAAAATGGCATTAACAATTCTATTTTGGTATACCACTCACCTGCTGCTTTAACCGAATCGGAAACCGTTCATTCCAACGAACTTGAATACGCAGATTGACCGTTCAATAATTTGATATGGAAAAGACTTTGCGCAGTGTAATGGACTCATTGATGAATGTCATAACATATGACGAAGCAGAAGTGATTGTTCAGATGGCCATTCGCAACTTAGAAGAACAGCAGGTACACAAGCATTTGATTGCCCGATTTATCTTGAAATTAACCGATCAAATTGTACTAAAGAAAAAAGTTTGCGAAGAATACCAAATGCGGCTAATTTTAGATCAATTAATTTCATTTTTAAGGCAATCTCTTCGTGCATGCATTCTCCCCTAAAAAAAGGAACCAAATTATACAGCGTACTGCACCTGAAGTGTCCGCAGTGTCAGGAAGGAAATCTTTTCCTGGGAAAGAACCCTTACGACCTGAAGTTATTTGACAAAATGCCGGATAAATGTCCTGTTTGCGGTGAAAATTTTGTCCGGGAAACAGGCTTTTATTGGGGCGCAATGATGGTAAGTCACGCCACCACTACCGTCATTGCTGTAATTGTACACATTGTCATTCATCTTTTTTACGGCTGGGAAATTCTACCGAACCTGGTGGCTTTTTTAGTCGTTTTTGCACTCTTACTTCCCATTATATTCAGAAGTTCACGCGCTATTTGGATCAATCTTTTCGTGAAATATCATTCCCGGGAGTTTTGATCAGAAGTGAGTGATCTATTGACGATTGAACTTCGTTGAACAATAACTGCACTTATATTAAAAGCAGGTGTGTTAGAGGTTATAACAATCCCTTCGACGCAAAAACGGGTGAACAATCATGCTCACCCGTTTGAATCGTTTATAAAATCTGTTGTTATTCCGTTTTCATCACTTTCGTAATCGAAGTCGTGCTCCCGGCAGTTGTTGTAACCAGGTACATTCCCGGCGCGTAGTTCTGACCGAAATCGAATTGCATTCCGTTAGTTACATTGCTATAAGAATCAACTATTTTACCCGAAACATCCGTAACGACAATAAATGAATTGTTGTGTTTGGAAACGAATGTAAAATTGCTGTTTGAAGGGTTCGGGAAGATCACATTCGTCAATGCATCAAGGTCATCCACTCCGTTGGTACTTCCGATACAATTAGCTGTTCCGCCCATGAAAGAAGTCACCATATTCGGAAGCCCGAGCGCTGAGTTCAAACCAAGAAAAGTTGGATCAAGATCAAAGCCCATATCCACATAATCGCAAGCTGTAGCTCCGATACTGTTTGGTGAATTGATCACTCCAAGGTATTGACTAAAGCTTTTGCAGGCGTAAATTTTGCCGTCAGGTGCGCGCTGAAGCGGATATGTATCAGGAGTTACGCTCACGATTTCCGCAGCAGCAACCATAGACGCTACATTGGTAATCGATAAATCGTATTGCATAATGGTTCCGTTTACATCATAAGTGCTTACGTACAACGCATTGCTGTTGGACGAAAATTCGAGTCCGTAGACATGATCCGCATACGAAATGGTTTTCGGATTGCTCACAACACCGGTGATAATATTAAAATCAAACAACTCCACTTTATCAAGATAACCGGCAGCCAATGCCAGTTTATCTCCGCACGGATTGAATTTCATTTGTCCGTAGCTGTTTTGAATCACACCATCATCATGAACAAGTCCCACATTACTTACCACTGCAGAATCGATCCCGACAGGTGAGATTTTGAACGAATAGAACGAATCGTTGTTCCAGCCGTGGGCCACGAGCCAGTAATTAGAAGTCCCGTGATCTTCAACAGCCGTTATTTTTTCTGTAACGGGTGTTTTCAGCAAGGCATTTTTAACAGTTACATCACCATTTCCGCCATCAAGCGACATGTCCACAATCGAATAACGAAGTCCGAGCGAACCACCGATCTGATCCGTTGTGAAAATATAATATTGGGTCGAATTTTCCGGTTTCGGTACGATCAACGCGGCTTGCGTAGAAGAAAGTCCACCCATTAAACCTGATCCGTTGGGCATTACCACATTGTTGTCATTCCAGACATTGATTCCATCGGTATAAAACAACAGAGCTCCAGTAATTGGGTCGGCAATGGAAGCTGAACCTTCACCTGCTGACATTTCGCTGGTAGTGATAGCAACTGGAGAACCGCTTGTAAAATCGATTCCGGCTTTCGTACCGAAATACCATTTATCGACGTAATGCTGTGCGGAAAGTTTTAAGGAAAAAGCAATCAAAGAGAATAATAGAACATAACGTTTTTTCATAGTAGAGTTATTTGTGTGTCACAAGTTAGTGAAAAAGCAACTATGATGGTTGTCAGTTGGCTCAATTGTAATTTTTAAACACAAATTGAAACTGAAACAACATTTTTAGAGCACACTTTTGGGCTCGCTTAATCCAACGAACCATGAAATCATTTTGCGCTATCCACTAAGTAGGTCGAAGGATAATTCATTGGAATTGAGAGAGGAGGATCACGGTTGTTTAACTCGTTTTTTTTAGTTTTGAGTTGAGTGTTCGAGTGTTCGTAATATTGCGAACACTCGAATTCCCAAATCTCCGAATTTTATCCTGAATTTTGGCCGGATCAAACTTAAAAAGAGGTGCATAATATTGCAAATTCAAGTGCCTTTCTCAACCGCGTAAATTCGCACTATTGCGTGTGTTCTTTCCGACCGAATTTGTCCGTTTTAACTGGCTTTCATCCTCATCCGATCTTAAACCCGTATTTCAAAACAGCGCATGTAACCAAACCGGATCGGTACGTTATTTTGTTGTTTCAAATCAAATACCTACTTTAGGTGTTACTTAAGCAACTAAATATGACAACACGTAAACTACTTCTTTCTTTCGGCTTGTTGGCCCTCTTGACTTCTCCAATCGAAGTATCGGCAACAATTGATGCAACACCATCAACAGCTGCTACTTTTAGTCCAATGGATGCTGACAGCGAGAGCAGTGTGCGTCCAAAAAAGAAGAAAAAGAAAGCTTCCAAAAGGAAGAAAAAACCTCATTGCGAGGCATACTAACCGGTTGCATCCCCTTTTGTTTTTCTAAAAACGCTGATTTTTTTAATCAGATGTCCTTATTATTCTTGCTTATAGGTTTTAAAGCGATTTTCGTGCGCTTAAAAATGTTTAAAACAACCTGTTTCAGGTACTTGACTTTGTTGTAAATAGTTTTTATGTTTGATTAATAAACGCTATTCACAATTCCTTGTTGCATGTACTCCCGAATTGATCAAGCATCTGAAAGTCATTCTTCAAAGCAAACTCAGCCACTTGAATCATCAGGTGTAACCGATAGTCCGCGTTCAGACGCTTTGGTACAGCAAAAATTGCAATCGATGGCCAATGAAAGCGCGCAAGTTGACCGGTTGCAGGCGTATCAGTTAATGGCAAATGCACATTCAGAGAAGCAGGAAGTAGCCCAGCTTCAGCAATTGGCAAATGGTTCGGATGCAGTGATGCAATTGAAGGCTATTCGTGGTGGTGGTTATCTCAAAGGAACCGTTAATTATGAAACTCAGGTCAACAATGGGACTGATAGCGCTTTTTTAATGCAAGCCAGAAATATCCAATTAAAAAATCCAGCTGTAGCAGGTCTCGCCGGTGATCACGCTCCAACCGAGGAGCCCCCCGGATGGACTGGAATTCAAGGGTTGGGACTTACAAATCGTGCTCCTCACTACAAGCGTATGCATTTACTCAATGGTGAACTGGGAGGATCTGGTGCTGACGTCGAAAATCTGGCTCCCGGAAGTACCGATTTGAATAACACGCATTATCAAAAAGTAGAGAGCACGCTTCAGAATCATGTCTATAACGGAGGAACAATACTTTCCTATAATGTTTGGGCATTCTATAGAACAAGTGGATTGGATCGAATGAGTAATGCTACCAAAAACATTTATAAAAGTTCCTTGCATTCAATTCGATGTGAGTATGAATTAGCTGGTACCAATACCATTCAACGATTTGATATAACAGAAGGAAAAAAAACCGCCCAAGCCTGGCCGAATTGATTGTTTAATTCACTCTTTTTTATCCATGTACGCTTTCGCTCATCCAATTTCTGCAAACACTTATCAGTCGACCAACACTGACAGGCAAAGAAATGTTACCAATCCTTCGGGGAAACAAAACAACGCGCATTCCGAAACGGTGGCACAATTGCAACGCCTCGCGGATAACAGTTTGCAGGTAGAACGTACGGCTCAGTTGCAGGCAATGGCAAATAACACTGGCTTGCCTGATCAACTGAAATCGGGAATCGAACAACTTTCCGGGATTGGGATGGATGATGTGAAAGTGCGTTACAATTCGGACAAACCGGCACAATTACAAGCGCATGCTTACGCTCAGGGTAATGAAATTCATATTGCCAGCGGGCAGGAAAAACATCTTCCTCATGAAGCGTGGCATGTGGTGCAGCAAAAACAGGGACGGGTAAAACCAACGATGCAGCTAAAAGGAAAAGTAGCTGTCAACGACGATGCCGGGTTGGAACATGAAGCGGACGTAATGGGCGCACGTGCAATGAATACAGCGATCACAACTGATGTTCAGAAAATTCCGGGGAAACAGGCACAGCAAACGCACCAACCGGTTGCGCAGGCTTATTTCATTCAGCATAATGTCAAGATTTCGGATAATCATATGTACCGGATTGATCAGGCCGCTACGCATCAATTGCAGGTTGCTCCGCATGCACCGGGTCCGAATCCCGCACATTTATTTCATGTTGTAGGCAATACTCCGGACGGTTACACGATTTATGAATTGAATGTTGCTCCTGCGTTTGAAAACGATTGCTTAGGGTTTGCTGAATTCCTGAAAACCGGGAAATATGATAAGAAACCTGCTTTCAGGGCAAAAGGCGACCGACTGAAAGGGAAAGACCGGTTGTTTGGCCATTCGGATGCTCAAAACCTTGATATTGCGGCTGAAGCAAGAGTCAGCGGTAAAAAACGAAAATCGGATTTCTCGCATGGAAGCGACGCTCATCCGGGAATCGGGGAAGCATATGCAATTGTGCGCGGCGAAGAGGAAGTGGATGAATGCCCTTATCACATTGCACAGGTTGTAGCCCAGGATGTTGATGACAACATAACCTGCGAAGCTGATGCGGGAGACGCAGCCAGAGCCGTTCCTGTTTTTGATATGTACACCACGGTTAAAAAGAAAAAGAAGAAAGCCAAAGGTTCTTCGGCAGTGAAAGCAAAGGGTAAAACATTCCACGATACCTATGAGTCCAGTTACCTGACAGCATCCAATATTCCGCCTGTTACCGGGATTTTGGTTTGATATACTTACAATCCAAACTCGCTTGGTTGCCGCAAAATATCTTTGAGCTGGCCATACGAAAACGAGAGTTCCGTGATCTTTGTATACTTGTAAAGATAAATGTGCAGTCCGTATTTGTATAAATCGAACTGGTCCTGCGCGCCTTGTAAAAGCACTTCAATATCAGGGCAATCCAATCCGGCGAATTGGGAAGCATTGAGTTCTTTCAGGAAAAGTTCCCTGAATTTCTCTTTGCTCACTTCATCCTGTTTTAGTAAATCGTTCAGTTTGACGGGGACCAATTGTTTGTTCACAATCCTGAAATTGCTGCAATCCCTTTTTAGAAGAACGGACCTGTTATCATCGTAGGAATAAACCACGGAATTATCCGTATAAAAAGATAACAGCTTTTGGTCACTGCGTTGAATGGTCCTGTAGACCGAAAAAGATTCTTCGTTAAACGTAAAATGCATCATTGGCATTACCGTTCCCTTTTCCCAGTAATAAGGCCGTTCCTCGATTGCAAGCATTTGATTGTCGGTTGACTTTTTGATGTTTTTGTCAACGACAAACTGATTATTCCTGATCCGCGCTTCTTCCTTACAAGAAGGTAAATTCAGTAATTGTCCCTCTTCAAAATTGTTCCATTGCTTTTTACAAAACGCGGCCAGATCCGTATTTTGAATAAGGTTTTCTACCGGTTGCATCGGAAGGATTAATTGGTAATTTGTGTCAATAAAACCTATTTGTTCACCTTGGAACACAAATCTACCATTGGTGTAACGCTCCGTTGAAATCTGTTCAAACGGCTCAGAGAACACTTTCTTTTTCAGGTCAAACAATTGCCATTTATCATCTTTCCGCACAAAAAAAACGCCGGAATTGTAGTGAATATAATCGTATTCAGGAAGAAGCAGAATTTTGTAATCGCCCGAAAAAGCACCGTACTTTCCCTTCACCCGAAAAATATGGTAACCTCTGTTACTTCCCAAAGTCGGGTACTCAAAATCATAGTCAAACATTGGGCGTTTGAGTGAATCCAGCACATGCCACACACTACCCCATTTTTTATCGGCCACACTGTACCAATAAAAGCTCGGAGCGGCGGTACTGAAAAATCGTACTTCCTGGTATTTATTGGCAAACATAGCCTCCACGGCCCTGTTTCTCATCAGGTTGTACGGATCATAGATTTGACGGATAGTACCGGTTTTATCAATTTCGTAGGTGTAACTCACCAGCAACGTATCAGATTCAAACTGAAAAAAGGAGGCATCACATTTTCTGGTAACGCGGTCGGAATAATAATACAACTGGTTATCCTTCACATAATAAACCGATTGCTGAGATGTGTCGGTTAACACATGAGCGTTCTGAATCGGATTCAAACTTCCGTTTACCGATAATCCGGGAGCAATGCGGGCATCGGAACAATTTGCAGCGATGGAACTTCCGTCAACGCTTATCAGATCGATAACATTGTCGTTTTTCAGTTCAAGAACACCATTTGATAATAAACAGATTGTATCGTATGAGCCAGGAACGATCAAATTGCCCTGATTGTTGTAAACGCCCATTTTCCCTTCTTCCCCACAAGCAAAAAAGAAATCCGCCTCCTTGTGATTCCAAGCTTTTCGCCACACCAGGTAGCATTTCGAATATTGAAAAGGCACCAACACTTTGCCGCTTATATCAATTGCACCCCACTTTCCTTTTTGATCACGGAATAAATCAGGACACACATTTCCATTGATCCGGAACTGTTTTTCAGTATGAAGTGTCTTTTCGATTTGCCAGGTTTTGCCTCTTTTCATCGAAGCATCGTAAATGGTAACTGTGTAGTTTTTATCTAAATCTTCTGATGAAAACTCATATGCCCAATACCAGGTTTTGCCATCCATTTCGCGTAAATGAATCGCGTCGTATTTCATTGGGATCGTTTTGCCAGTAACATAGTTTAATAAGCCTTGTTTATCTGACAAACGAAACTCACCGTTATCATTTCGTTCTGCAATTTGGGCGACATACAGCACATCATCGTCCCAATTCAACTTTGACTGATATGATTCATGTATACTCCTGTTGCCAAAACTATTGGCATTTAATTGCTTATGAACCCAATAATCCTCTCCGTTTCTTGAGAAATTGTACCGGTCAAAAAACAGTTTTCCCGAGGAATACAATTCGGTGAAATTGGTATCGAGTACAAACCATCTGTTTCCTTTCCAACCGATTGCCCTGGTTTGCAACGCCTGAATAACTGTATACTCGGCCGACATTTTTCCGGTTTGAAGATTGCAGACAACCTGCTTGTCACTTTTTTTGGTAATCAGGGCCATGTGAGCTGATCGGTTACCACAATATTGATTCAAATGTGAATGAATGGAAATTTCACCTTCAGTAAGGGCTACTCCCCAATGACCATCAGACCGGATTACTCCTTGCAGAGAATCCTTGAAAACTATATAGTTTGCTTCTGTATCCGGACAATATTCTTCTACCCAAACTACATCTATATGATCGTAAACCGGGGGAATCAGTTCTCCTTTTCGCAGGTCGATAATTCCATATTTGCCGGCGGTTTCAGATTTAAAAATGTTTGGCGGCGGCACATAACCATCGCGCATTGAAGAATACGAAGCTGCCGATTCAATCTGATCATAAACAGCAAGTGTCAATTCCTGGAGTGCTTTATTGATGATACCTTTTTTTCCTCCCAATTCATAGAAAAGACAGGAATGAGAATAACTGTAAAGCTGATCGTATTTTGCAGGAATCAACCATTCGTTCTTTCGGTTGATCATTCCTTTTTTGCCGTTCAGGCCTACAATCATTGTATCCGAATTCCAGCGCACCATGGTTTCGTAAATAGCAGGAATTTGTACTTCTCCTTCCGCGGAAAGAATTCCGCAACCCGCAGCTTTCTTTACCACCCAGCCTGTGATGTGGTGTTGGTAATCAATCAGGCTATAAAGCGGTTCCACAACATCATACTCTGCTTTCACTACAATGCTTCCGTACATATCTTTCAAGCCGGTCAGACATGAACGGTAATCCTTGAATGGCGTAAGTTTATCAGACGTGATATCATACTGGGCCTTCAGCCAGGAAGTAAGAATTAGGAAAAGCAGCAGTAACAGTTGTTTCATTGTAGCTTGGAATGGTATATTTCTTAATGCTAAAAGTGTTAATTGTTACGAGAATAAAGATCAATTATTCAAGGGATTTCCCTCCAAAAAATCCCAAATCTGTGAAACCTGTAAATTTTCCGCAAAAATGTGTAGCACTTCCAACCCCGAAAGATTGGATTTTTAAACATTAATACAAGCTCCTATGAAATCAACAAACTCAAATAATCGTTCCCGAGAGGAAAATAACGGACACACAGTCACTTCGGCCGGTTCGGAACATGAAGCAGGAAATGATGGTACGCTGCAATCTTCGCAACTGATGCAGTTATTTTTAACTGAACTGAAAGACATTTACTGGGCTGAACACGCGCTGGCGACAGCTTTTCCGAAAATGATCGAAAGTGTTACTTCACAGGAATTAGTCGCGGTATTAACGTATCATCTGACGGAAACTGCAGCACAAATAGGCCGGTTGGAAGAAGTATTTAAATCGATCGGAAAGCCGGTGAGCGGGTTGAAATGCGCCGCCATGGAAGGTTTGCTGAAAGAAGCGGAAACGATCATGGAAGATTGCAAAAAAGGAGCGATGCTTGATGCAGGAATCATTGTTGCAGCACAAAAAATAGAGCATTACGAAATTGCTTCTTACGGATCATTGCGCCAGTTTGCGGTCACGCTTGGGTTGGATGAAGCAGCTTCGTTGTTTGAAATAACATTGGATGAAGAAAAAGCGGCGAATGACCGGTTAACTTCCATTGCTGTGGAATCGGTGAATCCGGAAGCCAGCGAAAAAGAAATCATCTAGTCATAACGCATGCAAAATCAATAGCCGGGATTGGTCCTTTTCAATCATTGTTGAAGAAACCTTTTGTGAAATAAGATGGTGTCTATGAACCTGGAAATAGCTGTTAGCGGATTTAGCTGGAATCAACTCCTGATCGGTGAAGAGGACTGGAGTTTTTTGCCTGAGATTGTATTTCGGACAATCCTGATGTTTATCATTATTCTGATCAGCCTCTGGTCATCGGGCAAACGTGGCGTGAAACAACTTTCGATCTTTGAGCTTGTTTTCATTATCGGTTTGGGATCTGCCGCCGGCGATCCGATGATCTACAAAACCGTTGGAATTCTCCCCGCTTTGATCGTATTTGTGATGATCATCATCCTTTACCGGATCATCACCTATCTTATCGGAAAATATAAACGGTTCGAAACAATAACAGAGGGCCAACCTATTTATCTTATTGATGACGGCGTGTTCTTAATTCTCAATTTTGAAAAAGAGGCATTGGGTGTAGAAGAATTTTTTGCTGAACTCAGGATGCAGGGAGTATCACAACTAGGACAAATAAAAAAAGCCATTCTTGAAGTTTCGGGCAATGTCAGCATATTTTTCTACCCGGATGATGAGGTAAAACATGGGTTGCCAATCTTGCCAGGGTCATTGGAAAACGATACGGAAGTAATTAATCACCCAGGGTATTACTCTTGTTTTTTCTGTGGATATACCAGCTTGCTTATTGTCACCAAAAAATACCGGTGTCCGGTATGTGCTAATGAAAATTGGATCGAATCGAGTAATGAGAAACGGATTCGGTAAATTTGGATGAATTCCAAACAAAAACGCCTATCCGCTTTTAAGACGAACAGGCGTTATGCGTTTGATTATTTAGGGGATTGGTATTACTTCTTTAATTCTTCACCCAGCACCAGTTCACCGAAACGTTCATAATTGACCAGCCATGCAGCGGCATTTTTCACATAACGGCCTGTTCCGGCGGTTTCCCAGTTGCAATATAAACGGGTAAAACCTCCGTCGATGATCAATCGCTGGCCCTGATCTTCATAAATCGCTGTTACAACATTGCCATCCGTGCTCCAGATAAGCGGTTTCAATTGTTTGTTCGGATCGTGGATTTGCGAAATCGTGATTCCTTCAAATACATATTCCAATCCGGTAGTAATGAGGTGGTCGGCCTGCATACCCGCAGCTGTAGAATCTGCTTTAAACGTTACATTTTGTCCGGCGTAATAACCACCACTCATTGACGCACCGATTAATTTTTGTGCAAGAAAATCGGCATCGGCATGGTATGGATCATTATCACCCCACAGGTAAACACCTTTTCCGCTGTAGAAGAATTTTTTAATGATCTCAGCGTGTTCATCATTCAGCATTTGCGACGTCGACGAAATCACCCACAACTGGCAGGCTTTAGAGAGCGCTTCTTCCAGTTCTTTCGGACTTGGAGCGGCATTACTGAAACGGTAAACCGAGAATCCTTTTTCTTTCAAGGCTGCTTTCGGCTTTTCGAAATCGAAATTTTCGCCGGTGTAAAACTGCAGAACTACAATGGTTTGTCCGTCAAAGGCTCCGTCAACTGCCAGGTCATACTGATTCCCGGAAGCATTTCCGAAGTTATCAGTAGTTGCCACTTTTTTGTATTCATAATGAATTTCCTTTGCGCCGGTTTCGTCATTCGTTCGTTCAACTGCAACTGGCTCGGTAACCACGCTTCTGGCTGCACATGAATTGTAGGCTTGCGCCATCACCAGCTGACAGGTTGCCATAAGCGTAAAAACGGATATAATTATTGCTTTCATAGGGTAATTTTTATGATTCGGCACACCGTACAAGTAAGTGCAAATCCGGTTCATTTATTTTACCGACTTTTTTGCTTTTTTGCCTGATACAGGTTCTTAAATTGAACCACAAAGATTCCACATCCCTTGTTATTTCTTGATTCCGGTGGTTTCAGGATTTAATCAAATTCTAAAGAGTTTAGGGAAAATGATTTATTTGGTACTACTAATAAATGTGAGTTCGGGATAACTGAATCCGGGCAGTGTAATTAACTGCCCGGATCGTGTTTTTACTCGCAACAAGATGGATCGTAACAGCAAGCATCCGTTTTACAGCTCCCGGTTGGAGCGGTTGTGCAGCATTCCGGCGGACAGCTATCTTCACAGAAAGATTTGTCAGCCGTTTTTGAGGTGCTGCCATTCGAGAATGCAAATGATGCCCCGGTTCCCATCAGCGTGAGTACGCCAAATAAAATCATACGTTTTTTCATGGTATTGAATTTTGATATAACGTAAAAGACGCACCACTTTAAAAATGATGCGTCTGCGCTGAACTAAACCAAATTGTTACTTATCACAGCAGGAAGAACCATCTGCAGGTTGAGCACAACAGGCTCCGTTATTTTCTTCTTTCGATGTGCTTGGCGTGCAGCAAGCACTTTCGTTGGCTGGTTGTGTACAGCAGCTTGCTGCAACTTCGCTTGTTTCCAGTGCGTTTTTCTCCAATGATGCAATTGTTTGTGTTTCCATTTTTTTCAGTGTTTGAATGAATAATTCTGACACCTTTAAAGACGGGTATGTGCAGAAATGATGCACACAATCACTAACAATCGCAGTCCATCTCACGCGGAGTACATTCCAGAACGTTACCGCGTTTATCGGTTTCGATCTTGCAACATTGGTCCAGCATGGCTTTGAGCTTTGTGCGCCCGCGTTGTACCTTTGAACGAAGAGTCGGATAAGGAATGTTGTACTTCACAGCCAGGTCTTTTTGACGGATGCCACTGATTTCGCTGTCGTAAATGATGTCGCGGTATTCGTCAGGTAACTGATCAATAATTCCTTTGAGATACTCCGCAAGACCTTTTGTCGTGTCAATTTCTTCTTCTGGTGTGAGCTTTTCGAGCAGGTTGTCATCCAGCGGATTATTCTTGTTCTTCCCGTTGCTGTTGCGCCGGTAATAATCGATAATCGAATTGCGTGTGATGCTAAAGACCCAACTATTCAGCCGTTCACCCTTTTCCAGTTTCCTGATATTGAGAAATATTTTAACAAAGACATCTTGCAACAAGTCTTCAACATCCTGCTTGTTGTTGACCCGCAGCGCAATGTAATTGTACAGAAGCTTGTGAAACTGATTATATAGTGACGTTATTTCCATGGTATTGATTTAAAGGTAACTTTTTTTGTAGTAAGTCCATAATTAATGGTGGTGAGGAACAGGGATACAGTCAGCAGGATAAGTACCGGATGAATGAATTGAGTGTGGTATAGCATTCCGCCGATAAGCGCGCCCAATGCCGCACCAGCGTCGCGCCAGTTCGTTGTAATGGCGACTTCCCGAAAAAGCTGGCCCGGTTCTCCGTTACTACCCGCAGGAGCCAATGACATTGCGGAGCCTGCCGCAACAAAAATCAACAGCAAAGCCGGAATGAAGAATCCGGCGATGAGAATAGTAAATCCGATAGCTGTAAGGAAAACCGCCCCAAGGAATACTTGTCGGATGCCCCAACGATCAGCAAGTAAGCCTGTAACCGGTGAGAGCCCGATAATAACCAGTCGGCGAATCATCAGGTAAAAAGCTGCCAGCGCAGCAATTTCAGGGAGTGATTGGCCACTATCCAGCAGCTTTCCGACGATTACAACCAGCAGGCCGTCAACCGAAAATGCCACCAGGAAGATCAGTGTATTGAATGCCGAGGGCTTCAACCGAAACGCCGATCCATTTGTTGCTGGCGGAACTATCAGAACCGGAAGCAGCATGGCAATCAAAACTGCAAGCGACGTCAGCAGTGCGAATACCAGGAACGTGGCTTGCACGGATATGAATTGCAGGCAAAACGGCCCGGCGATCATTGCCAGCAAAGGCCCGGCTTCCTGAATACCTTTGTTCAGTCCTAAGCTCAATCCTTTTTTCTTCGAGTCAAGCGCATAGTAGATCGATCCAAGGCGCAACATCGAAAAACTCACGGCCCAAATAAGCCGGGCGACAATCCAAAAAGTGATATGGCTTGCAAGTCCATACAGTAAAGTCGAAAAAACCGCCAGGATTGCTGCCAGCACCATTAAATTTCTGGAATTATGGCGCTGATAGAGCTTTGCCACCCACGGATTCAAAAGCAGACGGGTGAATCGGTTGACTGACAGCAGAAACCCGATCCAGATCACCGGAACGCCCAAAACAAATGCGTATGAGGGCAACACCGGATAAAGTAAAGTGTCGCCCACCAACGAGAAGGTGACCACAAGGGCCGATAAAACCGTTGACTTCATACAGCAGTTAACAGCAACCAGCCGCTTCTGGTTCCGCAGTTCCACAACAGGCAATACCATCAGCATTATCCGTGCTGCAGACACCAGTTTCAGGCAGATCAAGCTCAACTTTACGAGCGGCTTCCATGTCACCCGCCAATGCAGCAACAACCGACCGTACCTGCTCGTAACCCGTCGCCATCAGGAAAGTCGGAGCGCGGCCGTAGCTTTTCATCCCTACGATATAAAAGTCCTTCTCTTTCTGCTGCAATTCGAGCTCACCATGCGGGCGCACCGTTCCGCAACTGTGAATATTCGGATCAATCAAGTCGGCAATTGCAGGAACACTTTCCACTGTTGGATCAAATTCCACACGTAGCTCACGTAGAAATGAACTATCCGGTCGCGTGCCGGTGTTGGCAACAATCTCATCTATCCCACGCAAGGCTTTCAATGTCTCGTTTTGCAATCCAATAATCGTAAGTCCGTCGTTTTCGTAAACTATTTCCTGAATTTGGAAAGGTGTATACACTGCAACACGTTCCTCCCGAATGAGCTGTTCAATTTTGATACCTAATGCACCACGTGCAGGTAATGCGTCGTTTTCCTGTCCACCATAGACTTCACGCACATGCTTTTTGCGGAGAATCCAGTGGATGCTTGTTTCCGGATAATTATCTTTCAGCTTGTCCAGTTCCAGGATCGTGTTGATCGCCGAATGTCCCCCACCCACAACAAGCACCTGTTTATTGCCGTAGCGGTGTTTGAGTTCACCAAGTACATCTGGAATACCGTAAAAGATTTGCTGTTGTTGCTCCGCTTCTCCAAATGCAAACACACCTCCCGAACCGATCGGGTTATTGTTCTGCCAGGTACCGGATGCATCGATCACTGCTTTTGTTTCGTACAGGACGTTTTTTCCATTTTGTTTCACCTGAATGACGAACGGCTGTTCTTCCCGTCCGCGTGTTTTCATCTTATCCATGTTTTTTCGCGTGATGGAAACCACTTTGCTGTTCAGGTAAAGAAACGGTTTGATCCGGGGTAATTCGGCCAGAGGAAGAAGGTATTCTGTAACCAGTTCGCCTCCTGTTGGCAGATCTTCATCATCGGGTTTGTTCCAGCCAGCAGTTTCCAGCAGTTCCAGCGCAGCTTTATCGATGTTATATCTCCATGGAGAAAACACACGGATATGGGACCAGCTTAACAAGTTGCTGCCAACCTGATCACCAGCCTCCAGAAGAATGAATGGTAAGTTTCTTTTGACCAAGTGTGCAGCGGTTGCTAATCCTACCGGACCAGCTCCGATAATGGCAATGGGTAATTCGTTTTTTGAACTCATGTTTGTTGTTTTACCCATTGAGAGACGGAGAATGGGTAAAATGATGCACCAAGAGAATCATTTAGTCAAGTTCAGCCTGTTTGACCTGGCTTTTATAATCAGCACAAGACCACAAAGAGATTCAGACAGAACATCCTTGTGGTCTTAACACATCAAACTATTCAAAAAAACCTTGTTTATGTGTGGTTTACTTTTTGAGTTCCTCACCCAGCACCAACTCACCGAAACGTTCGTAATTAACCAGCCACGCAGCAGCATTTTTCACATAACGGCCTGTACCTGCATTATCCCAGGCGTAAAACAAGCGTGTAAATCCACCATCGAGAATCAATCGTTGCCCCTGATCTTCGTAAATAGCAGCTACTACATTGCCATCGGTACTCCAGATAAGTGGTTTCAAAACCTTGTTCGGGTCTTCCATTTTGGAAATGGTAATGCCTTCGTAGACATATTCCAATCCGGTAGTGATCAGGTGGTCTTTTTGCATTCCGAAATTGGTGGAATCGGTTTTAAAACTCACGTTTTGTCCTCCTTGGTACACACCGCTCATGGTAACACCTACAAGCTTTTGTGCCAGGAAATTGGCGTCAGCATGAAACGGGCTGTTATCTCCCCAGATGTAAACGCCCTTTCCGCTATAGAAGAATTTTTTGATGACTTCGGCATGTTCATCGTTGAGCAATTGCTCGTTGGTGGAAATCACCCACAACTGACAAGCTTTTGAAAGCGCTTCTTCCAATTCTTTAGGACTTGGTGGTTTGTTGATGTAACGATATACCGAGAATCCTTTTTCTGCCAGGGCAGCTTTCGGAGCTTCAAAATCGAACCCACTTGTATAAAAATGAAGCACAACGATTGTTTGTCCTTCAAAAGCGCCATCTACCGCCAAATCGTACTGACTTCCGGAAGCATTTCCATGCGCATCGGTGTTTTTTACTTTACGTTCTTCATAGACAATTTTGGTTTCACCGGTGTTATCATCGCGTTGTTCAACGGCTACTTTTTCTGTGATTTCGCTCTTCGCAGCGCAGGAGTTATATTGTGCATTTGCCAATTGGCAACCGGCCAACAGGGTAAAAACGGATAGAATTAGTGTTTTCATACAGGATTATTTATTGTTGTGGGCTGTATGTACAGGTGTGTGTGAATTCGGTTCAACTCGATAAAATGTTTGATGCTTAATGTTGAATCACGCCAAAGGCGGACACGGTGTTTGATGAGGTTTTCGTGGAAACTCTTTTAGAATTATGAATTGAAAAATTATCAATTATAAAGTAGTCCTTCCTTCTTGCGAAACCTCATCAAAAATCAAGCATCCAAAATCCAACACCGTGTCCGCCTTTGGCGTGATTAATAATGTACTCTTGATCTTCCCCTAACATTCAATCCTTGGATTCTGTAGAATTTTGCAGCAAAAACAATGGAACTTTTCATCACCATTTTCGCCGCGTTATTCTCTGTAATCAATCCGCTGGGAACCGTTCCGGTTTTTGTAGGACTTACCAAAGACGACAGCAAACATCATCGCGACACCACTTCGATGTGGACGGCCGTAAACGTGTTCGTTATTCTGATCATCTCTTTTTTTGCCGGAAAATATGTACTTGATTTTTTTGGGATCTCACTCAATTCGCTGCGCATGGCAGGCGGACTGATTATCACAACTTCGGGTTTTGCGCTTTTAACCGGATCGTTTACCAGGCACAAGGGAATGAAAAAAGCCAGCGTGCAGCAGGATCTGGAAACCCGTTCGGAAGTATCACTCACGCCGCTTGCCATTCCAATGCTTGCAGGACCGGGCTCAATCTCACTGCTGATCAATTACAATCAATCTTATACGGGCAGCTTTCAAATTCTGATCGCAATCGGAGCTATTATTGCAGTTTGCGCGCTTGTTTACCTGATTCTGCGTACGTCACATTACATCGTGAAAGTTTTGGGTGCTTCGGGAATTAACGCCATTTCGCGCATCATCGGATTTATTGTGATTGCAATCGGGATTGAATATATTACGGGAGCGGTACTCACATTACTTGAAAAGAAATGTTGAATTTTTAATGTTAAATGCTTAATTAGGTTTTAGGTAGAAACTTCGTTTCCGAAAGGAACTCCCCATTAAAAATTCATCATCAAGCACCGTGTCCGCCTTTGGCGTGATTCAAAATTGAGGTTATCCCACCACAAAAAACATCTTCATCTTCCCTTTGTTTTTCGCTTCCAGTTCACCGCGATACTCAAATTCAAATGCTCCGTTGACTGCCTCAACAACAGCTTCCGAAACATTGATTCGTCCGGGTTCACTGGTTTGCTCGTAGCGCGCAGCAATGTTTACCGTATCGCCCCAAATATCATAGGCGAATTTCTTGGAACCCACTACTCCTGCTACCACCGGACCTGTGTGAATACCGACACGCATGTGCAGGGAATCAACTCCAACGGGCGCATCTTCAACTGAAGCTGCCATAAACGCCTGAAACTCCAACGCGGCTTTGATCATGTTGGATGCGTGGTTTTTGTTTGTTACTGGCACGCCACTTACGCATAGGTAAGCATCTCCAATGGTTTTGATCTTTTCAATATGGTATTTACTGATAATCGCATCAAAAGCACGGAAATAATAATCGAGCAAAGCAACTACAGCTTCGGGAGTATTTTCTTCTGCAAACGTTGTGAATCCTTGAAAATCGGTGAACATAACCGTTGCGCTTTCATACCTTGCCGAAGACGTTTTACCGTGTTCTTTTAGTTCGGCGGCAACGCTATCGGGTAAAATATTCAGCAGCAGGTTTTCCGATTTGGCCTTTTCGTAGGTGATTTCATCATTCTTTGTTTTCAGCACACCATTGCTTCTTCGTTTCTGGAAATATTCAAACAACAGGAAAACAAGCACCAAAATCACCATCGCGATTCCCAGCCACAATAATCGTTGTTCATTCACGGCATCGTGCAATTTGATTTCCGCTTCTTTGTTTTCAACAGCCAATTCGGCAAGCGACAATTTAGATTGCAGTTGCTCGGTGGTCAATGAATCGATTTCTTCGCTTTTTTCCCGGATTTCTTTTTTCGTGCGGTTGATTTCTTTGTTGCCTGACACCACTTCTGATTCCAGCTCGGTTACCGAATCGGACAGTTGCCGGGTGCGAATAGTACTTTGTTGACGATACAATTCTGTAAAAGCCTGGTAATGCTCAATGGCTGTTTTGTAATTCACCACATTGGTTTTCAACTCTGCCAATTCGAGGTGACATTTCATTTGCATCGGAACGTCATTGCTTTTTCGCGCTGCTTCAAGCGCTGCTTCAAACTGTCGTTGAGCTTTAAGGGGCTTTCCCTGATTACGCAGGTTCATCGCCTCCCTGTACATGGCTGTAGTTGTTTGTGCGTACAGCCCGTTACCCGCATAAATCAGCAGCAGGATTACGAGTATTGAACGGAAAACAGTTTTAATCGCCATCTTGTTTTGTAAAGACCGAAAATACGGATTTTCAGGCCAATCGACATCATTTTTTTACACACATTATCCTTGAAAATCACCGCTGGACGAATACGTATTGTCCGTTTTTCACCGATAACGCAACCATTGATTGGGCAGAATGGTCATAGTTAAAAAACACAAGCTTATGAAACAATTGATGATTACCTCGATACTGCTCATTATGGCAGTTTTTTCGGTGAACGCACAAGTCGATTTACCATACAATTCCGGTTTCGAAAATGCTTCGGATCGGTTGGTTTCTACCGATCTGTCGGAAACAGGTAAACTGATTATTCGTTAAAAAACACACCCCCTAGAAAACAGCGGATTCGGAAAACCTGGTTCGCCGTTATTCAAAACCAATTGTTTAGCTATAGAAGCTAACCACAGTAGGACACATAGGAAACATAGTTTTTACACTTTTTCTATTTTCTTATCCGGTAAAATTATTCTTCCTCTAAGATAGCCTGAACACGGCCAACTAACCTGTCTTCGGTCATGATCTTGATACCATGCGTATGTTCAGGAGATTTGGTCAGGATTCGCATTACGATTCCTTCGGTCAATTCACCGGAGCGCTGATGATGTTTCTGAATAAATTCAACCAGTTGTCCCGGCTTGATTTCACTGCGTTTTGGTACCATGATGCAAAGATAAGGGCAATCATGAATTATGAATGATAGAATTATCAATTATGAAGATTGTTCTCTTCGCTGAATCCCTTGATAATTTTCAATTCATAATCGTAATTAAGTATGTGTTTCAACAAGAATGTCATTTAACATAAGATATTTTTGGTTATTATTGACCAAAATATTACCCACTATGCATCACTATTTAATATCCTACGACCTAATTGATTCAGAAAGATTCAATGGGACTTATAGAGACCAAATGATTCGTTTTCTTTTAGAAAATAATTGTTCTGAGTTAACCTCAAATGTCGCAACAACAATTTACTTTACAACTTATCATTCATTATTTGAGTTGCAATCGAGTATTATTAAATCCCGCTTAAAGGATGATATATACTATCATTTAGTTCAAATTGCAACTAAACCCCTTAGCGAAACCCCAAAAATGGAAGTTCACCCAAATCCTGACATTGTAAAAGGTTTTGACGCAGATGTAGCAAGGATCGATGAGTCTATGGACTAACTTCTACAAGTAGCATTATAATTATGGCGTATCTTAAAGAAAAACAAAGAACTCTTAAATTATTCTTCAAACATGAATTGAAGAATAGGTATAATCCTTTTGATTATGATCCTACAGATATAGTAAAAATGTGTTTAACTGCTGAGCAGATTCAGAATGCTCTTGAGTATGATTATGAACTGATCAGTTCAATTTGTCACACACTCAAAAGTGATGGGAACATAACAATATTCCACGATGATCAATTAGACCCTCATGGAATTGAAACTTATTATCTCATTACCCCAGAAGGTAAGAAAGCCCATTTCGAAAAATACTATCTTAATCAATCGAAGTTTCGGAGCATCAGCTTTTGGCTCTCAATAGCCGCTATAATCATATCAATAATTGCACTATTTACATGACAACTAATGGAAACAAAAGACATCAAACAATTGCTTGAAGAAGCTAAGAGCTGGTCAGATGGTAATATAACTTACAAATTTATAAGCGACACATTGCATATTAATAGTCAGATGTATGACAAATATGAAATTGAAAAGGGAAAGGATGAAAAAATTGAGGAAGACCTTTATTTGGTTTTCGGCCCTTACCGCATTCCAATTCTGTATTGGTCAGAAGAAGAGCTTATTCTATTTGTAGACAAGATGAAATTAAGTTTGGGAAGAGTTTACTGACTCACTTTACTTTTATCGATTAAATAAGATATTTATATAAGAACTACTGAGTATATCAAAATGGACCAAGCTAAAGATTTAGAAACATTTAGGGATTCTGTTAATTCTGAATTGACCAAGATTAATCATCGTATTCAGATGGTTTCAGATAATTTAAATAAGCTCACTACAACAGTAGAAAAATTAGATAAAGAAGTCAATGGCAAATTAAATCAAGTACTTGATGACATGACTCTAATCAAAAGACATCTTGGGATTAATGATGTTAGTATGGGCTAACTATCAACGCCTTAACTTAGAAAATGATATTAATATTCAACAAATTGTCATTTCCATTTGATATTGGATGAAGAATTGTTTATTATTTTCTAAATCAATAAAAGTCTAAATGAAAAAAGTAAGCTATGACATACTACTGCTAATAATCGGAGCAATTTTAAGTGTAGTAATTCCAGCAATAATTAGCTGGGCTAATGAAATCCCTTTTTGGTCAGGATTTAAATTTATTTTCGGATACCCAATTCCTTTATGGGGTGTTTTGCTCATACTAGTTTTAATTTATTTAATTGAAAGAATAAAGAAGAAGTTAAAATCTAAACCGATAGAATCAAATTTACCTGACTTTATAAATTACACATCAGATGTGTTTAATGGTAATACATGGAGATGGAAATGGATTAAACGACCTGGCGGTTGGGATATTGATGACATTAGAATAGCATGTACTAATTGTGATACATCGACTCCCCTTAAACATTCAGTTCACATAGGAAGTAATGCAGAATGTCCGAGATGCGGCAATATAATGACAGGACTAAGAACAGCAACTCAGATTTTCAATATTATTAAAGATAATGTTGAACGAGGAATTTATAAACAATAGGTCTAATCTTCACTTTTATTAATTCAATAATATATTTATTATGAACACAATACCGCATATTCAATATAAATCTGGAATGACAATAGAAGACCTCATTCTAGAAATAAATAAGCGAAATGATATTTTGAGAAAAGCACAAAGTAGATTAGAAGATAAAATAGATGCATTAAATCTAAAGGTTGGGCATGGCTTTAACTCAATTGATAAAGATTTGAATGAATTGGAAAATAAAATTGAGGGAACGAGAATCCTTATTGATCAACAATTCGAAGAACTGCGAAAAGAAATGCAAGAGTTCAGAGAAGAAATGAGGAATGGATTCAAAAAGACAAATGAACGTCTTGATGAACTGGAAAAATAAAAACTTTTACTATGAGTATTATCAAAGATTTGAATGAATTCCATTTTACTTTAAAATCAGCATTATTCAATATACTAATTTCGATGCCTTTTTGGTACTTAGATATTTATCTCATGGCTAAATGGTATGTTGAGCAAAACCCGATTCAACTCCCAATTGTAATTGCTTTTTGTTTATCAGTTGGTTGGTATGTAGTATCCTTCTTGGCATATACTGCCGTTTCAGCATTCATGTTCAAATCAAAAAATGAAGGAAAAACGGAATCAGAATTGGATGGTGATATTGATAAGGACACATTTTTACATTGTATGCTTTCTATTGTATTCTTGGGAACTCTTTCTCTATTTGCATATTTAAATAAAGATTCATTCTTGATATTCACAGTAGAGACCTTTATTAGTGCTGCTATGGTAATGGTAGGCGCTATAATATGGTCAATTGGTAAAACATTTTTTTTAAAACGTTGAATCTGTTTGATAACTATGGAACAAATTACATGGACTGATATAACACAAGCCATTGCATCTGCGATTGCGGTTCCAGGAGCAATAGCAGCATTTATTATCCTATTTATCAAAGATAAAAACAAAGAAAAACAGATTCAGAAACTATCAGATATAGCAACTCATCTCAGTAAAATGGCAGATGATTCCGAGAAGCGATATGCCCAAACTCGTAAACCGCTGATTAATACAAAAATCATTAATCAACCTTTAATTAGCGCCTTGACGATTTACTTTCAAAATGCAAATAAGGAATCAGCTGTAATTGACTTTGAAATCATGAATATCCAAAGTAGCTTAATAATAAAACATCCCCTAAAAGATATTGGAGGCGTTCAAGAATTTTCAGCTCGAATTACTTATTCCCAACATTATTCTGATTTACAAAAATTAGCCATCAGATACACCATGTCTGAAGGATATGAGTTTATAAGCAGTATTGAATTAGTTTCAGAAAAACCAACTACAAATGAACTTGGACACAATGCAACTACTCCGTCAATTATATGATGACCTTTATTGAATTATTCTTATATTTAATTCAATAAAGGGTAAAACCTCATAATTATCTTAAAATTTCTATCAAGTTCTATCAATTTCAAAATGTCTATTAAATATCGGAAGGTTTCGATGCAAAGTGCATCATACCCAGAATCTCTTTAAATCTCAAACATATGGGTTTAATAGATTTTGTCCTTTGGATTATTACAATTGTTAACGTAATACCCAAAGTGAAAAAGATCGACATTACGAAAAAGAAAGTAACTATTACTTTTAAGTAATGAGAAAGGTCACTCGAATTCGAGTGACCTTTTGTCTTTTTAAGCTTTATCATCAATCGCACTTTGTAATCAGAGATTTATCCGTTACATTAGTCTAATGTTTAAAAACATAATTGAGGGTGGATCATAATTTCACCCTCAACCTGAACATCAATCTAAAGATCAACAAACAAATGCGTAAGTTGATTATTGAATTGATTAAGGTTATCAGCGCTCTATATTTATTGCTTTAGCAATTATAGATGAGCAAACTTACTTATAGAAGGGCTGTCTTTGGATAGCCCTTTTACTTTTATAGTAAAATAAGATTACTTTGAAACAGATACTTAATTACCTTCATAATTCACAATTATTTATCTCAATCGCCGCAATTCTCCTCCCGGTGACTATCGACCAATGACAGAATTTTCCAACCATTAGCCGTCTTTACCAATTGAAAAGAGTTCACGCCGCAATGCAACCGTTGTTTACCCAGGTAAAATACATAAGGTCCCCACACTTCTGCAATTCCGTCATCTACTTTGATTTCAATTGAAAGCAGGTGTTCATCCCAAATTTCATCATGCGGTGTTCCAACTCCCATCAAAAAACCCTTGAACGAACCTCTTTCAACCTGCGGGATTCCTTGCGGATCAACATAAGTGGTAGATAACCCCGGATTTTCCACAAATGCCGTTTTAACCATCGTACTATCGCCCTTCCGCATGCCGTCGAACAATTGCATTACCGTTTTTTGAACAGCCTTGATTTGCGTGGAATCTGTTTGAGCATTAACTGCGGCTGAAACCGATAAGGCAAGTCCGCACAAGAAACTAGTTTGTATTCGGGTCATGATCGTTGTTTTTTAAAGGTAATCTACTTCTTCCGGGGTCGCTCAAACAATATTGAACTGGTAGAAATATGATGCCGAATATTAACGATATTCTAGTTGTGAAGGGACGAAGAAATGATGAAAGGATGGAATTTGTCTTTTTTTAGGAAACCGGATTTATCTTTGCACACTAGTCCCTGCGGGCAAACTGACCTTTTTTAACCACAAATGTTTCTTTCCCCACCTGGAAGGTTGCTCCTTCCTCAAAGGTGTGCAGATTAGAATAATCCCTATTGTTGAAATGCAAAGTTCCTTTGGTGGAACGCACCAGGTTCATGTAATCTTCATTCAGGATCGGTGAATTGCCACACACGATCACATGTACCGGTTTGGTCAGTTGCGGTACCAAACTCATATCGCGCGGTGAAGCCATGTTGTCGGCAATTAAAACCGTTGATTGACACGTCGGACAAGCTGCTTCGGCTTTGATCAGCGCTTCGATGTTGTTCTCTTCCAAATCACCACCACTTCCCGCTTTCATGGCATCCGACATTTGAATCAACGCTTCATCGAGTGTCACTGCTTTTGCGATGTAAATTCCACCAACGGTACCCACTTTTTTGGTATTGTCCTTCCGGTCGTTGCCATCGTTGAAGAACACAAAATGGGTCATGGAAGTATCTTTTTTGGCAAATTGCCCTTTGATGAACTCGAGAACCTGTGCGCTATACGGGGCCATACTTGCTGTCACGTCGCATACCAGGATGGATTGTTTCCAGTTGTTGTTGGCCAGTGTTGTGGAAACAAATTTGCCTTGTGGTGTCGGTTTAATCCGTGAATAATCAAATTTCGGAATGGAAGGAGCTGTTTCGCTGTCCATTGCGTAAACTTCCAGTGGGCTGGGTATAATGCTTCCGCGTTCCATAAAATCGACGGTAAACATCACCATACAATCGACCTTTTTACCACCGACGGAACCTGGCGACCATTTCGGCATCGTGCGCATAAAACGCAGCATTTCTTCATGATACGGTGTCGGACTTCCCGCTCCTGGTAATGAGATGTGCTGGATATTTCCTTCTTTATCGATGATAAACTGCACCACAACTTGTTCGGCTTCGCTTTTTTCAGAGGTGGAAGGATATTTAATATTATTGGCAAAAAAATCGATCCGTGCGCGCTCTCCACCCGGAAAAGCAGGCATTTTGATCTTGGGCGGTTCAGCACTTGCAGCGGTTCCGGCCGTATCACCTTTCAATTCGTTCTTCAGATAAGTATCATACGCCGAAGGCGGAACGGTGCCGTCAGCAACTCCTTTCAAAAACTCCAGTTCCGTATCACGCAATGCAGCCGAAGCGGGTTCGCGGTAAGTGATCGCAACACCATGAAAGTAATCCTTGCCTTCTTCGGAAGATGTGCAACCTGTTTGCGCCATTAAGACCCATTCCACCGAAGGTTGGGTTAACAACTGCGGAGCGGCGGCAAACAATGCGCGTAAACGCTTGCGGTTCAACCCGTGCTGATCAAATGTTTCGGATTTGCGGTAAGTGGTATAAATCAATTCGACCTTCGTGATGACTTTTCCTTTCAACGCCGCCAGTGATGCTTTTTCCTGGTAAATCGCGTCATTGAAACCGGTGCGTAATAAGAATACATTGGTTCGTGGTTTGGTTTCGTATTTCACCAACGGTCGTGGCGTCAACGCAATCACATCCGCTATCAGTTTTTCGGCGGTTTGCTGAGCTGATACTGATAAAAAACACCCTGTAATCAAGGTTAATAAGTACCACTTTTTCATAAGGATTGTTTTTTTAATCTAATACGTCAAGGCTTGCTTTGTTACAATTTTGATCCAAAAAAGCAGGTTGAAATTCCCGAATTCGGGAATTTGGGTGTTCGGGATATCCCGAACACCCAATCCAAAAAATCGATCAGCTATTTTTCTTCAAAATCCTTATGAAAACATTTAAATTGAAACTATTCCACCATAAACGACAGCGTCAGGTGCTTGGTCAAAAAGAAAAAAGTGAACAAAAACACAATGTTGCGATGTATACTCGCTTCCTTGTTATCGAGATAAAAACAGACGAGCCAGGCCACTAACGGCAATATGGCCCATAGGTAGCTATTAAATACAAAACATGCTACGAAGCCGGTCACCAGAAGCATTCCCGCAATCCGTAGCGGAAGTTTTTTCCATTGTGCGGAGACAAATAAACCCCAAACCAGGAAAACGATTGCGAAGCCCAAGAGCAGGTAATCAATAAAAAAATGGTCATCAAACCATTGAAAATTGCTTTCGGTGATGAAAAATTCAAGGATAAAATCGGAAGCAATCAGTTGAAAAACAGCCCAGCCAATGGCAGTAAAACCAATAAGATCGGGCATTTTACGATCAGCAATGTAGAGCAAAATGATTGCTGCCAGCATACTGATTTCATACAACGGGAAGGGAAAAATCCATGTGTCTTTTTGCATGTAAATGGAAAATCCAAAAATACAGGCAGTAAGAATTGTTAGCCGGACAACGTGTTCCCTGGTCATTTTTTCTTCGCCAATGCTTCTTCGATATAATCGAAGGTAGAAAGGATCACGGGTTTTCCGTTTACAACGGCAATATCATGCTCGAAGTGAGCGCTCGGCTGTCCATCAGCTGTAACGATGGTCCAGTTATCTTCCAGCTGCGTCACTTTTTCAGTTCCCATATTGATCATCGGTTCGATGGCAATGGTCAATCCGTTCATGATTTTCTTACCGCGCCCGCGCTTGCCGTAATTGGGAACCTGCGGATCTTCGTGCAAGGTTTTCCCCAAACCGTGTCCAACCAATTCACGCACGACTCCGTAACCGTGTTTTTCAGCGTGCGCCTGGATTGCATAACTGATATCTTCAATGCGATTGCCTACCACAGCCTGCTCAATACCAAGGTAAAGGCATTCTTTGGTAACATCGAGTAGTTTTTGTCGTTCGGGTGAAATCTTTCCCACCGCAAATGTATAGGCATGATCGCCGTAGTAACCTTTGTATACTGCTCCGCAATCCACCGAAACGATATCACCTTCCTGGATGGGGCGCGAAGTCGGCAAACCGTGTACCACCTGCTCGTTGATCGAAATCAGCAGTGTGCTCGGACAACCGTACAAACCTAAAAAACCGGGAATAGCGTCTTGCGAACGGATGTATTTCTCCGCCATTGTATCCAGCTCAAGTGGTGTTACTCCGGGACGTAATTCGGCGGCAATGAGGCCAAGCGTGCGGCTAACCACCAAGGCCGCCTGACGCATGATTTCAATTTCTTCTGCGGTTTTGTATTTAATCATAGTGCGATTCAGCAAATTCATGAAGAGCAAATTTACGATTTTTTTGTTGGTGACCGTAGGCGCGGGATGCATCCCGCGCTTACAGCCAACATTAAAAATCATTTTCCTTTTGGTACGTGTTTGTCTGTATATTTTTGCGCCGTGCGATTCCAGTTATCGATGTATTTAGTACGCAGGGTGTTCAGCAAATCGTTGGTTTTGTTGTAGGTTTCAACCCCTGAATTCATTTCGTTTACGGCTTTGTTGTAACCATCAACATCTTCTTTTGTGCGATCACGTTCTTTTTTCTGGTCGAATGCCGCTTTTACTTTGTTGAAGTTTTCAGTTTTCAGGAAATAGTCAGCCATTTTAGGAACGTCTTTATCTGCTTCAGTGATGTAAAACTTCAATAATTCTTTCGTTACATCGATCAAAGAAGCATCATTGGAATAACCGGTCAATTTATCTAATTTCCCCAAACCTTCTTCTGCAGTTGTTTTCAGTGCGTTCCGGTTTTGCTCAATTGCACTCAGATCTTTGCGGTTAATGGCATCCATCATGTACAATTCCTGTTTGAAGCTCTTGAAGAAAATCAAGTACACTTCGTTGTAGTGATCATAAACCTGACCGGAAATTTCCATTTTCTGGTCAAGCGCATCAGAAGATTCGATCAGATTGATGTTGTTGGCTTCGGCGAATGTTTTTTGCGAACGGCCGACCATTTTACCTGCTTCAACCAGTTTATCGTTGGCTTTTTCACGGGCGGTCATATACGCCTCCATCGCATCATAAGAATCTTCTGCGATTGCTTCCATATCTACGATTTTGGCGTAATCTTCTTTCAATACAAGGTTTACCAGCGTAAAATAAGCAACTACCGAATCACGGTAATCCGTTGAACCGCTAAATCCTTTGGCCGATTTTGCTTTGGAAAGCGCTGCGTTCGAGGTTTGAATAAGTTCGCCACGACGTTTTTCTACTTTTCGTGCACTTTTTCCGTGAGAAACCGAGCTGGTGTAATCCCACATATCTTGTTGAATGCTGCGGTATTCGGTGCTGAATACATTCATGTAATCCAATGCCCCATTCTGAGCAGTGGCTGTTCCTGCAATCACAAGTACGATTGCGGTGATCAGGTGTTTGAATTGATTTTTCATTTGTTTGTATTTGGTTGTAAAATTCGGATTATTTTTTGCTTTTGATGAGATCGTTCATAATATGAACGGTTTCCATCAGTTCGATATCGGTAACCAACCGCTCCAGGAACTTTTCGTTGTATTGACGCAACAAGTCATTCGCCTGGTAAATTTCCGTATCAAACAGGTTGGCTTTGGGTTCAAAACCAACAGTTAAACTATCCCGGAACGTTTCCAGTTTTTTGGTTAGCTGCTGCCATTCGTTACGTTGTTTCAGCTGCGTGGCCAAATCAAAAGTCAACAGGGTATCTTTATTAAACAATGTTTGGTATTCGTTGAGTAATGCTACATACGTTTTTAGCGATTCAGTGTTTTGAATCCTGTTCTCAGATGCTGTTTTCAACTGATCTACCGGCAAATCAGCATTTGGCGTAAAGGTCATTTTTTTGGTAATGGAATCGGGGATCAATGCGTTTTCATATGTTTCTTCACGGATCGACTCACCTGTTTCCAACCGAAATGGCAACATAATATCCGGCGTAACGCCGTTTTTCTGGTTCCAGCTGCGTGTTACGCGGTACAACACACCGTTGGTGATATTGGCATAACCGAAATCGCTGTTTTCCTGCATTAAAAAGGCCGTGAGCTCATTGTAATTTGGATCGAGCGGATAAATACTCTGACTGGTGGCTTTTCCGAACGAACGCTGCCCCACGATTACCGCTTTGTTGTAATCCTGTAAAACACCGGCCACAATTTCGGAAGCCGAAGCACTGCTTTCATCGATCATCACGATCAATGGCCCGTTGTAAACCGAACCGCGATTAAAATCTTTGAGTACTTCTACTTCACCCGAATTGTCTTTGATCGCAACAACAGGTCCGTAATCGATAAATAAACCGGATAAATCAACGGCTTCATGCAACGAACCGCCACCGTTTCCACGCAAATCGAGGATCAATCCCTGGATGTTTTCTTTGTTGAGTTTCAGAATGCATTTGGCCAGATCGTTGGAACAACCCAATGCGGACGTATCGGTCCAGTTGACGTAAAAATCAGGTAATGTGACATAACCGATTTTTTGTTCGCTGTGCAATACCGCATTTTTGATGATATCACCGTCGCTGTATACACGCGCTTTTGTCAGAGTGACTTCGCGTTCTTTTCCGGCTTCATCCAGAATAATAAGCTTGATTTCTTCGTCATCGTGCGCATCGAAATAATCACTTACTGCGGAAGCATCATTCTTCGGATCGGTGAGATCGAGCATTTTCGCTTTTCCAAGTTGAATTCCTTTCAGGATATCGCCTTCGTGCAATTCATCGCTCAACCAGGCCGGACTTCCCGGAAAAACATCGGTGACAATGACTTTATCAGATTCGCTTTCACCAAAGGAAAAACCGAACAATTCGCGATCAGGCGTTAATTCTTCTTCAAACTCACTTTTCTGCGAAGGCGAGAAATACAACGAATGCGGGTCGAATGCCAAAGCGATTGCTTCCAAATACGCGTCTTCCAGGATTCGCTGATTTTCGTTTAGTTTGGTGCTAACCGTTTGATAATAGTCGCTGATTTCGTTTCTCACTTTTTTCTCCCAAACCGGAATTGAATCTGCCGGAAACTGTTCCTGATCGCCAGTAAGTAAACCAACCATGCGGTCTATGACTTCCAGCTGCAATCCTTGTTTCCAGCGTTCGTGATGCTTGCTGGCAGCGGCAGGTTGGTCAAATGTAGAAAACGGCAACCGAACGGTGCTTTTCAACGTGACCGGATTGGCTAAATAAGTTTGCGTTAATGCGGTCAGTTCCGAAAGACGTTCTTCAAAACGTTTGGCTACGACCATAAAATAGCTAAGTTTCTTTTCTTCGATATCCTGATCAATAGAAGCGGAAAGGCGTTCGAATTCCCGAATGTCTTCGGTAGTAAAAAAGCGGTGTTGCGGATCAAGGAATTGCATCACCAGATTGTGTACGCTTTTGCCAAAATCATCGTTGATGGCGCGCGGTTTTACATGTTCCTTTTGAATACGTTTCACCAGGATATCAGCTTGTTTTATGATTCTGGATTCGTCAATGGCAAATGCAGCTACCGAATAGAACAGAAAACCACAAACAAGAAGGAAAACGCGCATAAGATGATTGTCAGGGCGTAAAAGTACGGAATTCAAATTATGAATTATGAATGTTGAATTATGAATTGCTTCGCAGCAGAGGTATGAAGCAAAAACGCTCGTTCTACCAAGGTAGAACGAGCGTTAGAGGTATCTTTAATACTGTCTCATCAATTCTTCACAAACCTACAGGCACCATTATCGGTTCGAATGATGTATGCACCCGCCGGAATTGAATTCAGCTGAATTTCTTGTTTTTCACTGTAATTGGTTTGTGACCAGACTATCCGGCCATCAACCCCGATTATTTTCACAAATTCAGCCGGAGAATCCAACCACAGTTTGTCGGTTACAGGATTGGGATAAACCATTAATTCAGACAACTTAGCCTCATTTAAACCAATGTACCAATCGAGGTTATACGACCACATGGAACGGCCATATGTTCCGGCAATAAGTTTGTTATTTACTTCATCAATGTCAAGGTCATTGACAGCACTAACCGGAAAATTGGCTCCAACGATATTCCATGTTTGTCCGTCATTTTCAGAGTAATAAACACCACCGTCAGTTCCCAAAAACAGTACTTCATTTCCTGCCACGATATACGTAATCAATGAGTTGATACCGATGACCGGTAAATTGGAGGAGATATCCGTCCAGCTTTGTCCGCCGTTTTCACTTTTATAAATAAGTGCCTGACTAAAATTGTTGTAATAACCCGTCATTGCAACATAGAGTTTGCCATTCACTTTTTTCGAATACCGTACCGAAGACACATAATGTTCTGGCAGGTTGGCGGTAATGTTGGTCATGTTTCCATTCGTAAAATCACCTTTCCATACCAGGCCATCGCTTGTACCGACAAGTATATCGTTGCTTGAAAACGGATTACTGTTCAATTCGGTAATCGTATGATAAGACGGACTAGTGGTTGCTCCCATGGCAATTCTTGTCAAGTCCGCAGAAACTTCAGTCCATTGATCAAAAGGAGGAGAGGACATCACAACGAGTTTATTGGTGCCGGCAACCAATTCACCGGTTTCCTGCACCAAATATGGTGTGTCCCAATTGGTTGGAACAGCGCCCAAAGAGTTATTAATCGAAATGTCAATATATCCATCGTTGTCACTGAGCCAATGGATGCCACCCCGTTGCGTTTCAAAAACAACTTTCCCTTCGTTTGCATCAATATAATTGGGCGTAAATCCGTCTCCGCCAAAATCGCGCGTCCAGGGTGTTTGAGCATTGCCGGCAGATGTTCCGTTATCCTGGGAACCGCCTGCATAAACACCATCTGCAAAGGTTTTTGCGGTGATCCGATAAAACTGAGTGATTGGCAATTCTCCTAAAACAGTCCAGTTTTGGCCCGCATCGGTTGTTTTATACATTCCACCATCGGTACCGATAATCATGGTTGTTGAATCAATGTAATGCAATGCGTGTTTGTCGGCGTGCACTTCGTAGGTAAACCATTCCGGCACATTCCGCGCCCATGTCTGACCACCATCTGTGCTTGCATATTGTTCAACTCCTGGTAAAACAATCGTATTATCATCAAACGGATTGATGTGAATTCTACCGAAATACCACCCGAATCCGCCCAAAAGATCTGGATCTAATCCGCTTGACGGACCGGTAACATTCAAAGCTGTCCATGAAAGTCCGGCATCGTTGGAAAGAAACACATCGTAGACCTGGTAATTCTGATCTACGTATACGGCGTATAATTTATTCGAATTGGTTTCTGAAATTGTTATTCCCACACGGGATAATGGAATGGAAGGCAATCCGGTAGTGAGCTGTGACCAGGTTGCACCCGCATCGGTTGATTTGAAGATCTTGCTATCCGGTCCTACAGAGAAGGAGTTTCCGAAGCTATTCATCCGGTTAAATGTGGCTGCATAAATCACATCCGGATTTTGGGGGTCTGCGATCATTTCACATACGCCGGATGAATCCGAAACGAACAGCGTGTTTTGCCACGTCGAGCCGCCATCTGTACTTCTGAATACGCCTCTTTGGGTTGTCATAGCAAATCCGTCGCCCAAGGCTCCGACTAGAATTAAATCCGGTTGATTCGGATGAACGATACAAGAAGTGATGATCCCGACCTGCTGCAGTCCCAGATGGGTCCAGTTTTCACCCAAATCGGTTGATTTATAAATTCCGTTACCATTATAGGAACCTCCACCGAAATTACGATCACCTGTTCCCGCATAAATGGTTTGAGTATTCGAAGGATCAACTGCAATTGCACCAATGGCCAGGTAGCTGTAATCATCAAATACCGGTTCCCAGGTTTGTCCGCCGTTTTTCGTCCGGAAGATTCCACCGTTTGGTGTTCCTGCAAAAATGGTGTCGCTGGCACGATGCAGCGGTGTAATCACGTCTACCCTGCCCCCGATATTAAACGGGCCTTCCTGTTCCCACGTTCCGTTTAAGTCAACCCCAATTTTAGCAGGATCCTTTTTAGCATCCGCTACTTCTTTTAATCCTTTAAACAGCAGTTTTTCGTTAAAGCCGTAAACGGGATGCGAATACTTCTTTGCCCAGTAATCATTCGGTTTGGGTCCTTTCTTTTCAGAAACCACCTGAACAGGTTTGGACACATGACAAGCAGCCATAACTGCCAGCAATAATAAGGGGAAGAGATGTTGTATCGTTCGTTTCATATGCAGTTGTTTTATGCTACTAAAATTATAGCATATTAAAATCAATCGCTTTCCAATCGCGCTATTGTTGTTACCGTTTAGTCAATTAAAGTTGTTTTTTGTAGAAAAACAAAAAACACTCGCCCATAAGACGAGTGTTTTTTGCAATTAGTTAATCGTATTTTTTACTGGATGATCAATTTTCCTGTTGCGAATTTCACACCATTTTGGGTGATTCGGTAGAAATAAAGATCTGGCGTAAGATTGTTCTTTTGAATCACTGTTTCCTTGTTAAAATCACCGGATTGTGTAGCAACTACTTTGCCTGTAACATCGATCATTTCAACGGTGTACTGACCTTCCAATGCAGTAGATTGCACCAGAATAGTTGTGTGATCAGAGAACGGGTTCGGGTAAACTTCAATTGAAGAAACACCTGCCAATTCATTGATTCCAGTTACGGTAACCGTGATGTTATTACACATTACGGCAGTATCACCACATTCGTTCATGACCTGCAAACAAACGTTGTATACCCCACTTGTTGCGAATACATGTGCCGGTGATTCGTCAGTAGAGGTGTTTCCATCACCGAAATTCCATAGGTATTCAGCTGCCCCGGCAGATGTATTCGGGAAATCATAATTTAAATCTGTTCCGGTTGATGTGAACGCAGCCGTTAATGTCTCAGGACACAACGTGATCATGTAGCAAATGGTATCTGCTGAACAAGCGCTGGATGCGATCAGGCAAACCATGTATGAGCCATTGGCTGTATAGGTATGTGTAGAATTGATATCTGTACTTGTATTGCCGTCACCGAAATCCCACACTGCGTTGTCTGCATTAACAGAGGTGTTGTTAAACGAAACTTCACCGCCTGCAATCACTTCAAAGAAGTCGGCAGTAACCGGGTAGCAAATCGTAACCGTTGTACACATTGTATCAGCTGAGCAATCACCTGTACTTATTAAACAAACAATATACGTTCCCGAAGCTGCATAAGTATGTGTGGGATTTGCAATAGTATCCGTGTTGCCGTCACCGAAATCCCAGGCCCATGAAGTTGCCAACACAGACATATCAGTGAAATCAACTACGTTGTAGGAGGAATTGGTTGATTGGAAATCAGCCGTAGTAGGAATACAAACGACAACTGTTTGACACATCGTATCAGCTAAACCGCACATGTTGGTTGCAATCAAACACGCATTGTAGGTACCACTTACGCCATAAACATACGTTGGCGATTGCACTGTGTCGGTATTTCCATCACCGAAATCCCAAGCCCATGAAACAGGATTGTTTGTTGAGTTATCCGTAAACGTAACGGTTCCCACTGTGTCTATTGCTGTGAATGAAGCTATCGGTGTGCTCATACATACGTTTACTGTTGTACACAATGTATCTGTTCCGCAACTATTGGTAATGTAAGTACAAACGTTATAAGCTCCGTCAGCTATGTAAGTATGCGTCGCATTATCCGTGGTATCCAATGGCGTTCCGTCACCATAATCCCATGCAGATACAAAAGAAGTATCTGCACCATTGGTGAAATCGAATGTTCCCGGAACGGTTTCATTGGAGGCCAGGTTGTAGGTAACCAGTGTGTCATAATACAAATTCACACGGCCGATACTGCCACTCGCTTCTGTCCACAAGTCCTGCGGAACGGTTGTTGTCAATGGAAATTGCATCCCCAAACGGTTCAAGGTAACTGTATTGCCTTCTATAGTAGTCGTATTTCCTGTATTGCTGTATGAAACAGTGGTACCACGACATCCGAGCACACCTATAATATCTCCTGCTTCTACCTGGATGTTCATTGGGAAAATACCGGCTGCCGATCCATTTTGGATGAGGAAAAGTGTTGTGAAATCATTGGTAGTAACAGAATACAATGGCGGAGCTGCATTGTTGAATCGTACAATCGCAATACTTTGATTTCCTGAACTGGCTTCTGTGGTTACATCTGCTCCGGTAATAGTGAAACACGTAGGTGCTGTAAACCAGTAACCGCGTACATTCCCCGTAAAAGTGCTTGTTTGCGCCGGCATGGGAGCCAAGATCTGAGTTTGTGACCATAAACTTCCGGTAATCAGCAGTGAGATAAGTAGTAATAATTTCATATAATCGATTAATTTTCAGCAAAAGTACAACAAAAAAACACCCGTCCACCTAAGGCGGACGAGTGTTTTAAAAATTGTATTTCGGATTGACTTACGCCAATACTTCTTTTACTTTATCTGCTGCTTCCTGCAACAATACCGCTGAATGCACATTCAAGCCCGAATCATCGATGATTTTCTTCGCTTCAATGGCGTTTGTACCCTGTAAACGAACAATGATCGGCACCGGAATGTTCCCGATATTTTTGTAAGCATCTACAACTCCCTGAGCAACACGGTCACAACGAACGATTCCACCAAAGATGTTGATCAGAATTGCTTTTACGTTCGGATCTTTCAAAATGATATGGAATGCTTTTTCAACACGCTCGGCATCGGCTGTCCCACCTACATCAAGGAAATTAGCTGGATTTCCACCTGAATATTTAATGATATCCATGGTTGCCATCGCTAAACCTGCACCGTTTACCATGCAGGCAACGTTTCCATCCAGTTTCACGAAGTTCAAACCTGCTGCATCTGCTTCTACTTCTGTCGGATCTTCTTCGGAAGTATCACGCATAGCCAGGTAATCCGGGTGACGGAACAATGAGTTTCCATCAAGAGTTACTTTCGCATCAACGGCAATGATTTTATTGTCAGATGTTTTCAACACCGGGTTGATTTCAAACATGGAAGCATCGCAACCTTCGTAAGCGGCATATAATGCTACAACGAATTTGGTCATTTGTTTGAATGCCTCGCCTGACAAACCAAGGTCAAACGCAATTTTACGTGCCTGGAATCCCTGAATACCAACGCGCGGATCGATTACCTCACGGTTGATCAAATGCGGCGTATCGTGCGCTACTGTTTCGATATCCATACCACCTTCGGTAGAATAAACGATTACGTTGCGGCCCAATTCACGGTCGAGCAATACGGACATGTAGAATTCGGAAACTTCTGATTCGCCCGGATAGTATACGTCTTCGGCCAACAAGATTTTGTTGACTTTTTTACCTACACCGTTTGTTTGAGCAGTTTCTAAGTGACCACCTAAAATGCCTTTCACTTTTTCTTCGACCTGGTCAATTCCTTTGGCAAGAACCACACCATGCGAACCGGTTTCAGCTACAACACCTTTTCCACGTCCACCTGCGTGAATCTGTGCTTTTACCACATACCAGCTGGTACCTGTATCTTCTGTCAATTGTTTCGCTGCAGCAACTGCATCTTCAACTTTTTCAACTACAACACCGCGCTGAATGGCTACGCCGTATTTCTGCAAAATGGATTTACCCTGATATTCGTGTAAGTTCATGACAACTATCGTTTTTTTTGGAGCGCTAAAGGTAGGAAGTATTCTTGAATTGAATTGATGTTTGATGGAATAATGTTGGATGAACTAATGTTGAATTTTGAATGCTTAATGTTAAATGGTCGAACAAAGCAATTGACGACCTGTAAATTAGAAAAAGATAAGGATTTTCATCTATTCTGAAAACTGTTCATTCAACTTTAACGTCTATTCTCATTGGAATTTTTACAATTACTTAGTGGGATTGTTATTATTTCAACATGAATTCGGAGATAAAAATTCCAGGCTGGAATTATACTCTTTTTCCGTTGTCATCCAATGTTTTATAAAGTTGGTCCAGTCAAAAATAAAGCATTAAAACGACCGCTTTGCCCTCATTGAAACTGGTGATTCATTTGTTTTAACGACTAATAACAGCTATATTTAAAGGAATATAATCCGAAAATCGGGTTTCTTTTAAATTCTATTATATGAAAATCGGATTGATCGGATTTGGTAAAACAGGCAGGTCTGTTGCCTCAGCAATTTTGCAAAACAGCGGGTTTTGTCTTGAATGGATTTTAAAGCAAAAAAAGTCTTTGGAAGATCGGTCTGCTTCTGAATTTCTTGGGGTTGATTCGGATGATCCCGGATGTATTTACTCCACACAATCCGTTACTATGGATGAACTTCTTGATAAACATCCGGTTGATGTAATCATTGATTTTTCTTCGAGTAAGGGTTTGCATACTTATGGAGAGGCTGCTGCTTCCCGTGGAATCAAAATCATATCGGCAATCTCGCATTATGAAGAAACCGATCAACTTTACTTAAAAACGCTCTCGGAATCTACAACAGTGTTTTGGTCGCCTAATATTACACTTGGGGTCAATTACTTATTATTTGTTTCGAAACTTCTCAAAAAAATTGCTCCATGGGTGGATGTCGAAATCGTTGAAGAGCATTTTAAAGGAAAAGACGGAATTTCGGGAACTGCCATTAGAATTGCTGAGGCCTTGGACGTAGAAGAAAAGGACATCAATTCAGTGCGGGCAGGTGGAATTGTTGGTAAACATGAGGTGATTTTCGGGTTTCCTTATCAAACTGTGCGCCTCATTCACGAATCAATAGCACGGGAAGCTTTTGGAAATGGCGTTTTGTTTGTTGCGGAAAACCTGAAGGACAAACCTTCGGGACTTTATACTTTCGAAGATATCCTGATTCCTTATTTCGATGTTCATGAATTGAATTGATCGGCAGGATTTATTTGTGTTTTTGTTCCTGATCCAAGAAGTGGTATCGTTTTCATAAATCGCTGTTTTCTACGAATTCTTTTAACTTTTTTTGTTGTTGCATAGTTCTATGCTTAGAAACAGAAGATTACGCTATGCTGCCTGATTTTCCTATGTATTAAAGCCAATTAAGTCGGTATTTACATTCCGATTTTCCCAGTAAAAAGGGAGAATTAACCTTATATTTAAGGTTTAAACCATTAAAATATCCGGCATGACAAAATCCCCGATTGACAAGCTCTTACAACCTGTACATCGTTTTATACATCGAGAATTTACCGGGGGAATCGTGCTTTTCATCAGTGTGATCATCGCTTTGGCATGGGCCAACTCTCCGTGGTCGGAATCCTACCATCATTTATGGGAAACCACGTTTTCAATCGATTTTAACGGGAATAGTTTCAGTCATCCTTTACACGTTTGGATTAACGATGGTTTAATGGCGTTGTTCTTCTTCGTGATCGGTTTAGAACTAAAACGGGAATTCATGGCCGGGGAGTTGTCGACGGCAAAAAAAGCGTCGTTACCGATGATCGCTGCCCTCGGTGGTATGATCGTTCCGGCTTTGATTTATGTGGTGATTAATTTCAATTCAGGAACTGCTAAAGGATGGGGAATACCAATGGCAACCGATATTGCCTTTGCGCTCGCGTTGTTGTCATTGGCGGGTAAGCATATTCCTGTGTCTGTGAAGGTATTTCTTTCGGCCCTGGCTGTGGCTGATGACCTGGGGGCTGTTTTAGTGATTGCTTTCTTTTACACATCACATATTGCTTTCCTGCCATTATTGATTGCCCTGGGATTGCTGATTTTACTGGTGCTCGGTAATGTTTTGGGGGTACGCAGTATCTTTTTCTATCTTATTATCGGGATCGCAGTATGGGTTTGTTTTCTTTTCTCGGGCGTTCATGCCACCATTGCCGGCGTACTCGTAGCATTTACTATACCGGCCCGCACCAAAATCGACGAGGAAGAATTTGCCCGTAAAACCCGCAGACAGCTGAATGAATTTGAAGAACAAATCCCACTGAGCAGTACACTGACGACTGGCGAGCAGCACGATACGATCCAGCAAATGAAAAAACTTTGCCAGGATGCCGAAACACCGCTGCAAAAGATCGAAGATAAGCTGCATCCCTGGGTAGCATTTGTTATCATGCCATTGTTCGCCTTATCGAATGCCGGAATGATCATACATGGTGATTTCTTTGCTTCACTTGGGAATCCCGTGAGTATTGGTATTATCATCGGGCTTCTTGCTGGAAAGTTCATTGGTGTATTTTCCTTTGCGTGGCTGGCAGTGCGTTTCAAAATCTCCGATTTACCCGAAGGAGTGAACTGGATGCACGTAATGGGTGTATCCGTTCTTGCCGGGGTTGGTTTTACCATGTCTTTGTTTGTAACAGGGCTCGCATTTGCCGACGCTGCCCTAATTAATCAGGCGAAATATGGGATTCTCATAGCTTCTTTTGTGGCCGGTGTAACAGGCGTTCTTCTTCTTAAATTGACTAAAAAAGCCTCAAAGGTTTCAGGATAGTGTTATCTTTCTAACAAAAGAAAAACGATGGAACGAATCGATATACTTAGGGAACTGAAACGGTCTGTGGTTCGTCGATTCAATCTGCGACACGATCAGGCAGACGAAGCTGAGGTGATTGATTCGATTACCCGGAATTCCGATTTTATCGGTGCAAACCTGTGGACATTAATCTTTGCTATTCTCATCGCTTCTATCGGCTTGAATATGAATTCAGCTGCTGTTATTATCGGTGCGATGCTGATATCCCCGCTTATGGGACCAATTATGGGAATCGGGCTTGGCATCGGGACGAATGATTTCGACCTGGTAAAAAAAGGACTTCGAAACTTGCTTATAGCTACAGTCATTAGTATCGGTACTTCGGCAATTTACTTTTGGATTACACCGATCCATTCTGCCCAAAGCGAACTGCTTGCAAGAACTACACCATCTGTCTGGGACGTGTTCATTGCTTTTTTCGGTGGTTTGGCAGGTGTTGTTGCAGCAACCCGAAAAGAAAAAAGTAATGCCATTCCCGGTGTAGCCATTGCAACAGCTTTAATGCCTCCGTTATGTACTGCGGGTTTTGGGCTGGCTACCGGACAGTTTTACTATTTTTTGGGCGCGCTGTATTTGTATTGCATCAACAGTATTTTTATTTGTATCAGTACGTTTTTGATTATCAGGCTGATGAAATTCAAGCGGAAATCATTTGCAGATTCAACCTACGGAAGAAAAGTATCAAGGTACATTCTAATTACAACACTTATCACTATCATTCCGAGTGTTTACCTGACTTATGGCATTGTCAACAAAAGCCTTTTTGAAAATGCATCACGAAAATTTGTAGAAGAGCAGTTCCGTTTTAAAAATACCCAGGTCATTTCCAAGACTTTCCGGTATGACAAAGAAACTCCGGAAATCGATTTGTTGCTGATCGGTTATGAACTTCCTGTTCAAACAATTGATTCAATTCGTAACACTATGAAAAAATATGATCTGCAAGATGCAAAATTACTAATCCGGCAAGGATTGAATGCAGAACGCGAAATCGATTTTTCGCAGATCAAAGCAAGTATTTTGAAAGATGTTTTCGCCAGGGATTCATTAATTGATAATCAATCGCAACTCAACGGAAAGTTTCCAAACATTTATGCAGAACTCAAGGCACTTTACCCCGCCATCATTTCTTATAGTGCAAACAGTGCTGTGCAATTCAATACCAATTCAACGGACACTTTAACACAGGTGGTTGCTGATTTTCCAAAATCATTGAAATTAGCGGAACGTTTACAATTAGAACGATGGTTGAAAAACCGGCTTCAAGTTGACACATTGAAATTAATTATTGAATGATCACCCTTTGCCGATATAACAGATTTGACTAATCTGATTGTCGAATTTTAAAGTTCCCCGAAAATAAAATTGATCAACCACCAAAGCTTTTCAAATCTGCGATTGTCTATACCAGCACAAACACATTTAGACATGAAACAAATTTTATTTTCAGCCACCGTGCTTTTCACAGCCGGTACACTTTCAGCACAGCAATTACCCAACAACGGTTTTGAAGATTGGCATCCGTTCTATGGAACCGAAGCGCCCGATTACTGGACGGGAACCAATCAGATGGTGATAGCAGGTGCCACGCCCGGAATAGATCCAACGACAGATGCGCACAGCGGAAATTATGCCGCCAGGTTCTCGACTATTGTGCTGGATCTTTTAGGCGAAGAAGTGCTTTATCCGAGTGTGATGTACATTAATTCCACCCCGGAAACGGATGATGAAGGAACACCGTTTACCGGTCGGCCCGATTCGTTGGTTGCGTGGGTAAAATACCTTCCCGGCGGACAAAACCAGTTTCTCATCCGCGCCGATTTACTCAAATACAATCCTGCAACGCAGCAAGTAGATCTTATTGGAACGGCGGGATATATGGGCGTTGAAACCGGTAACACCTATACCCGGATTGCTTTTCCGTTTACCTATTCTTCTGCCGAAACGCCTGATACGCTCACATTGATGATCGCTTCAAGTACGTTCGAACCAACCCTGGCAAATACCGTTTTGTTTGTAGATGATCTCATACTCGTTACAAACGGTCTTGCTACGGCTCCGGAATTGACAGCTGCAAGCATTGAAATTGCGCCCAATCCTGCAAGTGACATGCTGACTATTCGTTGTGAAAAAGCGTTGTCGGTGGTGGAATTGGTCGATTTGAGTGGAAAAACGCTCCTGAAGGTTATTGATCCCGGAGCAGACGCTCAAATCAATCTGAGTGAACTGGCAGCCGGAACGTTTATTTGTCGCGTGTTTACCACTGACGGCTCTGTCTACCAGGAGCGCATTGTTAAACAGTAAAAAGTCACCCCTATCAACCCTGGAAAAGGTCGTCAGTCTGAGATTGGCGGCTTTTTTTTATATAAAAAAACCTCATTTCTACCAAAGGTTTCGGGCGGTAAAATTGTTTACCAATCAGAACATTAAAACAATTAGCAGTATGAAAAAATCATTGAATTTCGGTTTGGCATTGGCAAGCTTGTTGAGTCTGCAACCGATCCTTGCACAAGAGTCGTTAGGAACATCAGAAACGGAGTTTATCATTCCCCAAAAGCACCACTTTATGGCTGGTTATTCCCCGGGAATTCCATTTTATCAACTCGGGTCGCGCGCATTGGTCAATCGTGATGCGGACCAATTCAGATTAAAAAATTCGGGTTCAATCGGAACGATCAATTTAGGCTACGAATACCGGGTAAGCCGTTCATTCAGCATGGGAATTACCGGTTATTACAGTCACTTTTCGTCGTTGGGGACGATGATTGAAGATTCAAGCAACCTGGAATCGACAGCACGCTACACCATAAACAGATTCCGGGTTCAGGCGCGTTTTAATTACCTGTTTAAGGTGAGCGATCCGGATCTGGATATTTACATCGGTTGTGCGGTTGGCACTAACAAACGGTTCAACAGTCTGTTCATCAATGAGGTTCGAAGTGATGATTCGGAACTACCTATTATCTTAACGCTTCCGTTTTCAATGAGAGCGTATTTCGGAATGCGTTATACGATCTACCGGAATCTTGGTTTACATATCGAATTCGGTTTTGGAGGTCCGACCGCTACATTCGGAATCAACTACCGTTTTTAGCCGCCGAAAAAAGAGGTTGGGTCAACGAACTTACGCAGCCTCTTTTTCACGACCAACTTTCGTTCAGAAATACCATTGAGCTTCGTTAATTTTGCATCAGCCCATTTTTTTTGAAAAAAAATGAATGGTCGACCAAAGGTTTTAGAAAACAGGATTGTTTACTACATCAGAAATAGTCATTCACATGAAACAAACTACTTCGTATTCATTCGCAACAGGACAACAATCTTGCTTCAATGCGGTAAAACACTGTCTGATTACGGTTGTACTGTTGTTAGCTGTTTTTCAGCCGGCAAACGCGCAGGAAACAGATTCCACGGGAAACGATCCGAAATATTACCTCAGCCTGAGTTATGGAATCGGGGCATTGTTTTTTACGCCTGACATTCAATCTTACAGTGTCTACGATTTTGATTCAACGGTGATGCAGGGTTCCAGCACATTGGAGGAATTATCGACCGATCTCAAGATCAAACCTTTTTTAGTGAAATTTGACATGAAAATCTCACCGAAATCAAGCCTGGGTGTCCAGCTGATTTACAACGGATTCACAGCGACAGGTATACGCATCGATTCGGTGTGGGTACCGGCTACCGAAACACACACCATTACCCAAAAAAACACCAGTTACACGATGAACCGGTTTCGCGTTCAGTTGACGTTTACGAAACACTTCTACCATAAAAATCCTTTGTTCGAAAGCTACTTTTATACAGGTTTGGGCTGGAGCAGAAAGTACCGGAAGTACCAGGTTGGAAATGAACTTTACAACTTTCGTGAAGCTCCGGTTTCAGGTACTGTCAACTTCCCTGTTTCCATTCGGCTGGCTTACGGGCTTCGTTTCCATGTCTCAGAACGATCAAGTCTGCAAGCTGAATTCGGATTTGGCGGCCCGCTTGTTTCCATCGGTTTATCAACCAGATTTTAGTCGCTATTTAATACTGAAAAGTTGGAACTTGAATTGATAAAACAGTGTTTAAAAGAAGATAGAAGAGCGCAGGAAACCTTCTATAAGATCTGCTATGCACGTTTTATCGGAACAGCCAGTCGCTACGCATCCAGCAAAGAACAAGCGGTTTTTTTCTTCAATCTAGGTTTTGTAAAATTGTTACTGAATCTCAACCAATTCAATACCGAAAATCCGTTTGACTATTGGGCAAAACGGGTGCTGATCAACACCATTTTAAACGAATTAAAAAAGGAAAAACGCGAGCAGGAAAAAGTATTGATTACAGATGATTGGAACAGTATTTCGGTGAATTACAACGACACGGAGTACGAAGAAGAACTCAAGGCAAAAATGGAACTGATCAAAGAAAAAGTGCAGTTTCTGCCACCTATGACGAAGAACGTATTTAACCTCTACGCCATAGACGGCTACAAACACCACGAAATAGCAAGCATGCTGGATATCAATGAAAACACCAGTATGTGGCATTATTCGGATGCTAAAAAGAAAATTCGCAAACTGTTAGAACTTAATTAAGCGGCAGATGGAAGAGAACATTCACAATCAGCAAAACGATTCCATTCCGGAAGGTTTGGAATTCAACGAAAGCTACATGACACAAGCTTTCGAGATGTACGATGCTGCCAAAAAATCGCGCAAAAAACGCCGGTTGTTTATCTGGTTTTGGCGTTCCTCGCTCGGTTTTGCCGCCGTGGCAGGTATTTCTATCGCTGTTTATTACGGAACACAAGACCGTAAAGTTCCGGCCGAAAGTAAGCAGCAAGTTGTCCGGCAAACTGAGGAAACCGGCGCTTCTGAAAAAACGGATCGTGTTGCAGAACAAGAACGCTCTGCTGTTAGTCGCGCTGACAATCGAACCGGCGATCATTCACAAAAAGTGGCAACAACACAGGCAACAACATCAGGCGTATCTTCATCTTCCATCACTTCGACAGCTGACGCAACAATTAAGAGCAATAGAAAAACAATTAAAAGCCGAAAATCGACCGGTAGAAAACAAGGCGGAAAAACTCCGGTTGTGTCTGAAACCGGATCGGCCGGACGTTTTCTTGTTTCGTTATTGAGTAGTACAGATTCACCGATCTTTGAAATCGCTGACGCTACAGATCGTTCCAATTCAATCAATGCATCTGCATCTGCCGGCGATAGCACAAACCTAAGTCAGCAAACTGACAATACTTTGCAACCAAAAGATTCAACCGAAGTTGCAGACAGCACGCTGGCAAATACTATTCCTTCAGGAACCGATACAGCGAAAGTACTTCCGTTTATCAACACAAGTAATCACCATATTTACATGAACCTGGGGGTGAATACCTTGTTTGGAATTGCGGAGTTACAAAATCAATTTACGATGCGCGAATCGATTGGCCTGGGGTATGATTATACCATCAACACGCGGTATTTCTTCAGTTTGAATGCCGAATACCATTCCATTTCGAAGATTAGTTATTACCGGTACATCGGCGAAAACACCAAAAATATCTCATCGAGCACGTATTTTACGAAAACAACGCTCAAGTACATTTCGATCGATCCCAAAATCGGGGTTTACCTGGGGAAACGTCATCATGTAACGCTTGGTGCAGGATTGGAATTTTTACTAAAAGATTCAGATCCGGGTTTTGAAGTAAAAGGATATGCAGACGAAGGAAGCCAAACGTCCGGTGATTATTATTCGAGGTTTAGTCCCGTTAATTTCTATGCAGGCGTCGGTTACGGATTCCGGTTTTCGAAAAACGCGAGCTTATTTGCGACGTACCATTACGGTTTTTCGGATCTGATCAGAAACTCGGAGGCTAATACAACATTTGACCGTAACAGCAGGCTGCAATTATTGCTACGGGTGAAGTTGTTTTGATTTGGGCGGGGAACAAGAATCAATAAAAACCCAAAATTGATGCAAGTTCGGGATCTTGCGAACTTCCTCAAAATTTTCAAAAATTGTCTGCAGGGAGAAGCTGAAACCGGGTGTAACCTTCCACTACTACGAACCTAACGGAAAGCCCGGCTCCAATCAATACATTCGACCGTAACAGCAGATTCAATTATTACTGCGGGTGAAGTTGTTTTGATTCCGGAACTAATTGATATTAAATGGCAAGGTTATTGAAAAAGCAACATTCGTTTTTGTAATTTTCATGCATGAAAAGATTTCGCTTTCTACAACGAAAAAAATTCTGGAAACGGGTTTTTATTTACCTGGTAATCCTTCCGGTCATCTTATTTAGTGCATTGATTTTGGTTCTGTACTGGAAACAAGACGCACTCGTGCAGGATTTGCTGACGACACTGAACAAAGATTTTAAGGGCGAAATCCGCATCAAAGGCAGTCATATTTCTCCGTTCGAGAATTTCCCTTACATTTCTATTGACCTGGAAGGTGTTGAAATTTACGAAGCCAAAAACGACACAAAGCACCCGATTCTGAAAGTCGCCGATTTGTACGTCGGCTTTGATCTTTTTACCGTTATTTCCGGCAAAACAGATATCAAAACCATCAAAGCAAAAACGGGGAAAATCTTTCTGACTCAACACAAAGACGGTAGTTTCAACATTGCCAATGCGCTCAGTTCACCCAAACCAATCGACAATCCGAAAGAAGAATTTCACCTCGATCTGCAATCCATTCAACTGGAAGATATTGAAATCCGCAAGCTGAACGAAGCCAACAATTTACTAGTGGATGTACTGGTGAAAAATGCCAGCAGTTCGTTTAAAACTTCAGGTGGACATACCAATGCGACGCTCGACAGTAAGTTTGTTATGAGTATTATACAAGATGACAAACCGACCATTATCCGTGAGAAACACATTGATTTTGAAACAGAAATCGATTACAACGAAAAGAAGCATACCGCCCGGATTTCACCAACCGAAGTGCATCTCGAAAACGCTTTTTTCGGAATGGAAGGTTCGTTTGATGTATTGGATGACATGAATCTCAACCTTAGTTTCAAAGGCGACAAACCCAATTTTAATCTCTTTATTGCCCTGGCACCTCCCGAACTCATCAAAGTATTCGAACAATACGAAAACCGCGGAAAACTTTATTTCAAAGCCAGTGTAAAGGGAAAATCAATCAATGGACATAGGCCCGCTATTCGTGCGGATTTCGGTTGTAAAGATGCTTTTTTCAACAACGAGGCAACGCACAAGAAAGTGGATGGAATCCGGTTTAAAGGTCATTTTAGCAACGGCGCCAAACGCAGTCCGGAAACCATGGAGTTTGCCATTGCCGATTTCAGTGCCAAACCCGAAACTGGTAAGTTCACCGGATTTATTAAAGTGAAGAACTTTGTTTCGCCCAATATTCACATGCAGCTGGTTTCCGATTTCAACCTCGATTTCCTGGCTAAGTTTGTCAATTCGGCCGATCTCAAAGGTTTAAAAGGTGGCGTAAAGCTCACGATGAATTTCCGCGACATCATTGATTTAGATAATCCCGAGCGCAGTATCCGAAAACTCAACGAGTCGTACTACAGCAAGCTGGAAGTGAAAAACCTGCGATTCAACAGTAAAAAACTCCCGTATGCCATCAAAGACATTGACCTTCTGGCCGAGGTGAAAGGACATGTTACGACGCTCAATTACTGCAATATCCGCGTTGGAAATACCGATCTGCGAATAGATGGTTCTGTGAGCGATTTACCGGCAATCGTACATCACACGGATTTGCCGGTTACCACCCATCTCAACATTCGTTCACGCTTGCTGGATTTGCATGAGCTTACGAAAACCGAGAAAGAACAGGCCGCAGCCGTAGATGAACAGCTGGAAGACCTGCGGTTAAAATTGTCGTTTGTTACCACAGCCCGCAATCTCACAGAATCGCCCAACTTGCCTGTAGGCGAATTTTACATCGATGACCTTTATGCCAAACTGAAGCATTATCCGCATAAGCTGCACGACTTTCATGCAGATGTGATTATCAAGGAAAACGATTTTAATGTGGTTGATTTTACGGGCGAGATTGATAACAGTGATTTCCATTTTTCGGGTGGTTTGCAGAACTACAATATGTGGTTTGATGAAAAGCTGAACGGCGATACGCGTATTGATTTTGATCTGACATCTAAAATGCTCAAACTGGAAGATCTGTTTGTGTATAAAGGCGAGAATTTTGTTCCCGAAGATTACCGGCACGAAGAGTTGGACCAGTTGAAACTACACGGAAACGCCAAACTTCATTTCAATCATGGGTTAAAATCAACCGATTTGCAATTGGATCGTTTTTCCGCGAAAATGAAAATGCACCATTCACGGATCGAACACATGAAAGGCCGGATTCACTTCGAAGACGAGCATCTGATGGTACAACATCTCGATGCGCAGATTGGCCGAAGTTCGATGCTGGTTGACCTCAATTATTACCTTGGTAAAAACGAAGCTATACGGAAGCGCGATAATTTATTGAAAATCAAAGCTTCGCGACTTGATTTTGACGAACTGATGAACTACAATACCGGAAACGGCGCTAAACCGTCCGGTGAAACAGCTGTTGCCATTGATCACGACAAAGGATTCAGTATCTACGACCTTCCGTTTCCGGAAATGCATTATGAACTGCACATTGATCACCTGAATTATCACAAATACCACCTGGCCGCCATCGATGCCAAAATGCACAGTAAAACCAATCATTACCTGTACATCGATAAGCTCAACATGCATGCTGCGGGCGGTGAGTTCAGAATCAACGGTTATTTCTCGGGAATCGACAAACAGCACATTTATTTCCGTCCCACAATTGTGATGAAACATGTGAACCTGGACCAGCTGTTGTTTAAGTTCGATAATTTCGGTCAGGACCATTTGGTGTCGGAAAACCTTCATGGCCAGCTCTCAGGTACGCTAAACGGAAAGATCCACATGCATGCCGATATGACTCCCAAACTTGATGATTCGGAACTTCACCTTGATATAGAAGTGCTCAAAGGCAAGTTGGAAAATTATGCTCCGATGCACAGTCTTGCAGAATATTTTCAAGACAAAAACCTCAATAAAATTCTCTTTGACAGCCTGGTTAACAAACTGGATATGAAGAACGGCGTTTTGACCATTCCACGCATGGGAATCAACACATCACTCGGCTACATGGAATTTTCGGGTAAGCAGGACATGAGGATGAACATGGAATATTACGTGAGTGTTCCACTAACGATGGTAACGCAAGTGGGCTTCAAAAAACTCTTCGGCAAGAAAAAAGAAGAAGTCGACCCGGACCAGGAAGACGCGGTGATGTACCGGGATAAGGAGAAGAAAATACGCTTCGTAACCGTGAAATTAACAGGCGACGCTGAGAATTACTCGGTGGCGTTGTCACGGGAGAAGAGGCATAAGTAGGGAATCGAGGGAAGTTTCCCGATCATTCCGAGGCTGACACGGTATTGCGAACACGAATGGAAGTTAGGTATATTACTAACCGGTTAGTAATATACCTAACTTGCTCAAATTCTCATTATTTGTCTGTCAATGCATACAACCTACATAAATGTTCGCTTTTATTTTAAACACTTTTTTCTCAGTCTTTTGTAAAACAATCAACATACTGTCCGCACTTTTCTCTGTTTCATAAATGCCCGTCACCAACGCAATCGTTTTTTCTCCTGCTTGTCTTTGGTAAAAGTCCAGGTATTCCAAACTTAAATTCTCAGATGGGAATCGTCTTGGGAAATACTCACCGGCATAAATTTCGTCTTCGTCATTGTCTGGCAATGCAATTAGATTTTTGACCTTGTTGTAAGAACGCCCCATCGTGTCAATAGGAATATTTAGTTGTCTGTTTATGTCAAACATCTTTTTGTGAAGTATAGAATAGTCGAAACTTGTATCGGCAACCACAACGAAAAAAGTAGCATAGTTATAGTTGAGGGTATCTTCTGCTGCGTTATTATCTGTGGAAACGGAGTTTTGTGCAAGCGCAGTTGGATCAATTGGAGTTGACGTAATTACTTCATTGTTTGTGTCAGACAAAACCGTACCGCAAGCAGTCAAAAAAACGGTGAGTATTACGTAAAGCGTTTTTTTCATGGGGTAAGTGTATCTGATTAGTAATTTAGAAAAATTCCTTGTGTTGTTTGATAAAATGGAGGTTTAAGGTGTTCAAGTCGTCGGTGTATTTATAGAATTTTCAGTTTAACTGCAATTTTTTCCTTTCCTAATAATTTTTCCTTCACTATCATAAATTGTCGAGTAGTCATCATTGTAAATGCGACTTGTCACACCAAGCTGGTCCAATAATGTATTCGCTTTTTGTCGTATTGCCATCCATGTTTTGTGTTGATCGATTAATTCCCATTCCCAAATTTCCACCGGAATGTCGTCAATTTCTTTTTTAAATACCAACAATTCATCCTTAAGTGAGTTGTTAATCAGCTTCATTCTCACCACTGTATCAAAACATACAGGTGTAAATGCATATTGAAGTTCTTCATACAATTCAGTCAACGGATCAATTAAAACAGGAGCCATTTCGTTCAGCTTCACAGAATCGTAAGTGAAGAGAATGAGAGAGTTGATCACATTCGTGAAATAAAAGTCAACGTGTTGGTCATAATCCGTTTCTTCCATTTCGTCGGATGAGTCTTTTGTCGAGGATGGTTTATTTTTGAAAATTGATTTCCAATTAAGTTTCATCGTTGTTAAAAAATAGTCGTTAACGGTTTGCGGATTGGCGAAGGTGGCGATTTTCACCACAAAACTGTCTTTGGAACATAGAACCCAGTCTTTTGGGTGGGTGCTGTTATAAGCCGTTTTTATTGTTCGTTCCATTTTTTAGGAAATTTTTCTCCAAAATCATTGTAGCGTTTATTTGCATTCAAGATTATTAAATTTTCCCTTGTTCTTGTCAAAGCAGTATAGACTAATGCGTCAAGTCTTTTATTTGTTTCAGGAGCTTTGGCTGGTATGAATAAGACTATATTAAGTAATTCCCATCCTTTAAAGCTATGAATAGTTGACATTTTTAGTCGTCCGTCCCCCATCCAAAATGCTTTTTTATGAGGGTGGTATCTTGCTTCTGTGTCTTCTTCAAAAACGTGATTTACTTCTACTTGTTTTTCTCTGAACAAGTCAACTGCTATTTTTCCCAATTTATGACTTGGCAAAAGTATGACCATATCAGAAGCACTATAACCTTCCTTTTTAAGGCGTAGAAAAGCGTTGTAAATAAAAGATTGCCATTCAGCTTCGTCAATGTTTAACCAAATAATGTGGTGTGAATGTAATAAAACAGGATTGTCTTCAATCCTTCCTACTTTTAATTCTTGATTTAGGTCAAAATCTACACTAAACTCGTTGGACATAACAGCTACTCGCTTAGGAAGTCTGAATGTTACAGTTAAGTCTATGTATGGTTCTTTGAATTTATCGAGTCCATCTTTGGTAACTCGTTTGTCAAGCCAATCTAATTCTCTATCAAAAATATTTTGTCGCTTATCACAAACTATCATCACTTCATCACGACTATTTAAAAAGTATTTGTTAAGTAGAAAATACCACTCGAAATGATAATCCTGTCCTTCGTCAATTAGAATTGCATCATATTTTTGATATTGTTTTCCGCTAATAGCTTCAATTACTGCATTAGGAACGGTTACTTTAAAAAAGTATTCTAAGGCTCTATCATAATCTTCCTGATTGTCAAAGTCTTTATGTTGTGGTGATTTCGGCCATTTTCTTTCAAACTCGTTTAATCTGTCTTTACAAAATCCGTGAAAATGAGTGAAAGTGAATTTGCCCCAACTGAAATTAAAGGGTGAACGTGCAATCATATCTTTTACATAATGCCATAGAGTGATATTGAAAGATATTACTAAGACATTATAACCTTGTGAAGCTAATTTTCCTGCACGATACGCAAGTGCTTGTGTCTTTCCACTACCAGCAACGCCCCTTACACGATAATGACCGCTTTTTGGTTCTGCAATCTTAACTTGATTACCTTTTAGTTTTAAAATTGTCCCTTGTTCTATACTATGAAATGGGGGATTGAGCCAAAATAAAATATCAGTATTCCATTTTCTGTTCCAATAATTACTGCTACTAATTCCTACGTCAGGAACAATTTCTTTAAGACGACTTTCTGTTAAACAGTCAAAACCGAAAAAGGGAAAGTATTTGAAGTTTTTAATTTTTGCTCCCAGTTTCTCTTGGCAAATTTCTGTCTTTGCTTTATGGAAATAAACCCCTGTTTTTATTAAACCGAAGTTTTTTTCGTTTTGGTCTATAGCTTCTCCAATGCTTGGAACAAGTTGTCCAATTAGTTTTTCTTTATAATGTTCAACTTGGTCTATCGGACTTTTCACAGGATATGAACCACGTCCGTCATTCACAAAAAGTCCTTCACCTTTTTTCCATTCATAGTTGTCAAGGTTCCAATCTTTCACTTCATAAATAACAAGTCCAACCTGTGGATTGAAAATTATAATGTCAGGTCGTGTTCCATTTAAAAAGGGTTGAGCAAATATTAGCCAACCTTTGTAGTTTTCTAGTTTGTCTCCACTTTTCCATTGTGTGTCTTTTGGCAAATAAGTGTCGAGATATTTCAATAGAGCTTTTTCACCCGCTGTCAGGGGATTGTTTTGTTCTTCTAATTGTTGCCAAGTCGGGTAAAGTCTATTTTCCAATGCCGATGTCGTTTTAAAATTGGCTATTGATGAAACAATCACAAAGAATCACTTACAACCAACCAACATCGTTTTACCTCCTAAAAACCAACCAATTGACCTCATTATAAGCAACACTTTTTGCCTTGTTCGCTTCATCGCGCTAAACCTACCTATTTCAATACAAACAAACAAATGTATAAATACGGTAATTAATCTGCTGTTTACCGCAAAAAGCTCCGTAATCAAGCGTGTTGTAATGATACTATTCCAATTTCTTCGCCGTCGCATGCTGCAACAACGATTTCATTTGGGTGATTGCCATTTGGTTGAGTTGGATAAGACGTTCCGGTTGACTTAAACCGTTGTGGATGAATACGGCGTTCATACTTTCAAGATTGGAGAGTACAACCAACTGCTCAATGGTAGCTTCGTCGCGTATGTTTCCTTTTGAATCAGGATTTTCAGCACGCCATTGTTGAGCACTTTTACCAAAGAGCGCCACATTCAATAAATCAGCTTCATTGGCATAAACCAAACTTGTTTCATTTTTACCAACTAATTTCGGGATAATCAATTCTTTGATGGCGTCGGTATGAATGCGGTAATTGACTTTTGCCAATGTTCGTTGCAAATTCCAAGTGAGCTGTAAGCGGTCGTTTTCCGTTTCTTTGAGGCGCTGGTATTCTTTAACAAGCAAAAGTTGGAACTTAGGACTAATCCACATACCAAAATGAAACGCTATGTCTTTATGAGCATAAGTACCGCCATATCTACCCGCTTTTGCAGTTATACCAATTGCTTTAGTAGCTTCAATCCAATGCTTTACCGATAGAACAAAGTTATTACTCCCTGCCTCATTTTTAATTGTACCGAATTCGGTATAATTAAAATCCGGATTATACAACGCTTCCCATTCCCCAAGATATTCAATTGTACTCTTTAAACTTAACCACTTAATAATGACAATCTCTTGCAATTGATTTCGAGTCATGTCTGTAAGGGAAATTAAATCATGATCACCTCTCGAAACAATCGCAATCTCAATCTCTTCAATTTTTATCCTTTTTGCCATACTTTAAGCTACAAAGAATTTTTGAAATAACGGCAACGTTGAATGCTTACACAGAACTTTTAAACTCAATCCTAATGCCCGTGCAGCTTCCACATCGAATCGATGTTGCGCGACGCCGCGTCTGCATTTGCCTGATCGCGCAAGTCGGTCCAGATCTGGTTAACGCCCGCTTTGAGTGCCGCTGTTTCGTCTTCGTATACTTCCCACATAGCGCGCGGATCTTCGAAACAATGTTTGATGAAATTGGTATCGAAATCGCCTGAACGGAAAGCCGGATGTTTCATCACAAATTTCCCGAAATCGAGGGTCGTTTTCACGCCTGAAATTTCATACGCATCAATGGCTTGTACCATTTTGTCCATAGCAGCTTCGCGCGTTTCGGCCCATACCACCAATTTGGCGATCATCGGATCGTAGAAGATCGGAACATCCATTCCTTCTTCAAATGCATCGTCGACACGCGCCAAACCTGTATTTGGCCTGCGGTAACGGTGCAACGTCCCGATATCGGGCGTAAAGCCGTTCAACGTATCTTCGGCATACACGCGCACTTCAATGGAATGTCCGTGGATTTGTAATTCGTCCTGTAATTTTGGCAAACGCTCACCGCGTGCAACGCGCACCTGCCATTCCACGAGGTCAAGTCCGGTAATTTCTTCCGTTACCGGATGTTCTACCTGCAAGCGGGTATTCATTTCCAGGAAGTAGAATTTCAATTCTGCATCCAATAAGAATTCAACCGTTCCCGCGCCTTCGTAATTGCAGGCTTTGCAAACGGCCACCGCTGCTTCGCCCATTTGCTTGCGCAATTCAGGAGTCAACACGGCACTTGGCGCTTCTTCGATTACTTTCTGGTGACGACGCTGAATGGAACATTCGCGTTCGAACAAATAAACGGTATTGCCCATTTGATCGGCAAAAACCTGGATTTCGATGTGACGTGGTTTGGTCACAAATTTCTCTATAAAAACGGCATCGTCGCCAAACGAAGAGCGTGCTTCGCTTTGCGCCAACTGCATTTGTTCTTCAAATTCTTCAACATTGTTTACCAAACGCATTCCTTTTCCTCCACCACCGGCAGAAGCTTTGATGAGCACCGGAAAACCGACTTCGGCGGCTACAATTTTGGCCGCATTGACATCGGTGATGGCTTCATCAACTCCGGGAACCAGCGGAACGTTGTAGCTTTTTACAGCTTGTTTGGCGCTGAGTTTGTCGCCCATCAATTCCATGGCTTCGGGTGAAGGTCCGATAAACTTGATGCCGGCAGCTTTTACTTTGCGGGCAAAACCGGCATTCTCCGACAAAAATCCGTATCCGGGGTGAATTCCATCAACGCCCAAATCTTTGCAATGCTGCAAAATGACGTCCTGTCGCAAATAGCTCTCGGAAGAAGGCGATTTACCCACATAGACAGCTTCATCGGCTTCGAGCACATGAGGTGCAAAGCGGTCAGCATCCGAATAAACGGCTACGGTGGCAATGTTCATTTTTTTCAGTGAACGAATCACACGTCGGGCAATTTCTCCTCTATTGGCAACCAGGACTTTTTTCATGGACATTGTTGAATTTGCACAAAAATAGTAAAACCTCATCTTGTTTAACCACATCGGGCGCATAGAAAACAGAGAGATTTTCGTATAACTTTTTCACCACAACGCTTACGCTGTAGCGTAAGCGTTGTGGTGAATTTTATCCAACCTATTCCTCCTCCTTTTTAGGATCAGGATCTGGCTCTGTTTCCGGTTCGGGTGGAGTTACCGGAGGTGCTTCTTTTTTCTCTTCTTCTTTCGGGGCCTCGCCTGGTTTGGGAATAGCTGTTTTCTGGCGACGTCTTTTCGCCTTTTTCTTCTTCTCCTTGAAGTCTTTCATATTGTTGAATTCCTTCTGGTAATGCAGACCGACACCTTGTGTAAACAAGCCCTGTGTTTTATCCTGGATCACACTGTTGTCGTTCGATTCGTTGAACAAGTTCACCCGGAACGATCCGTCGTCATTGATCAGGTATTCGAGGCTCATATCACCGATGAGATTACTTTGGGTTTCGCTTTGTGCGTCGGTTGAATTGGCGACACCAAAACTTCCTTTCAGCACTACCCGACCCAGGTTTTTCTCAAAGCCCAAGGCAATATCCTGTCCGCCTTCCTTATCGTCGTAAGCCAACCGGATATCCACATTCTGAGACCATTCTTCTAACAATCCGTTGATTTGCTGGGTAAGTACATCTGCGATACCACCACTTCCAACGGTATTCTGACCGGCCAGCGGAGCGAATTTCTTGAGGAGCAGGAGCGAGAAAAACTGTCGTTGCAATTCATCCGGTGAAGCTTTTACACTTGCCAGGATCGTTCTTTCCGATTCGGTCGCTTTCGGAGCTTCAATATCGAGCGTGATCAGCGGATCAAAGAGTGTTTGTGTGATTCTCATGACGCACTGCACTTCCTGATTCCCGGAAGAACCGGTATTGGTGACGTCGGGAGTAATTTCATTAATATCAGCCCTCACAAGATTATAAGCTACCAGATCCAATCGTGCATCGTACGGATCGCCCGACCAAGCAATCGTTCCGCCTTCTTTGATCTTGAAAGGTTGTTTGATCGGCCCTACCACAAAGTTGTAATAGTTATCTTTCCCTACTACGGTGTAGGTACCTTCCATTCTCAAATCATTGAGGTTATTGATGCTGATGTCCAATCCGGCTTGTCCGTGCGAAACGATCTGGTCACCGGTTTTCGGATTAAAAATGAGCCTCACTTCTGCTTCCGGCGTTACGTCGAAATGCATATTCAGGTCCAGGCCGGTTAAATCAATCTGTTGTTTTACGCTATCTTCATCCGGTACACCAGGAGCGCTAACTTTTATGAATTTACCTTCTTCCAGCTCCGAATTCCCATACATCGGCAGGTCTATCCTGGTACCGCTTTCAGTTTTCACATCAACGTTGATCTCTGTTTCCTTGTCGCTAATGTAAATACTGGCCGTACCTGTTCCGTAAGCACGCCCGTAGTAAACATCACCTTCTTTGTACTGCGTATTGAGCAAAAGGAATCGTTCGATTGGTCGGGGCACACCCCTGTAATCAAGGTTTGAGTAGTCGTCCTCGATATTGAATTCGATGGCACTGTTCCAATTCTCAAACTTGGTATGATTAATTGTTGCGGTTACGAAGGCTTTATTGTATTCTTCATCAATCAACGGCATGTTATCAATATAGAATCCTCCTGATTCACCATCAAACAGGATCGGACCGCTCATTTTATAACTGGTCCCCAACAGCCCCACTTTCACATTTCCGTTTTCGAGACGTAGTTTTCCGTCGATAATCGGGGCATCAACATCTCCCTTAAGCGTAATATCTCCTTTTATTTTTCCGCGGATGTCAGTAAGTACGGAAGGATCAATAAATGCATTAACAAACTGTAGGTCCATCCCCTCAAACACGAGATCAAAATCAATATTATCGTGTTCTTTGTAAGGGAAATAATCGCCGGTAAAATAGAAGGTTTCGTTTTTAAGGTATTTGAGGTCGCCACTCATGGCAACACTTTTATTATCATTGTTCCACAATCCGGTAAGGAAGACATCGCCGATTTGCTCCTGCTTAATCACCAATCCTTCTACATTCAATTTTCCTTCGGCTTTTATAGTGGTAAAAGGTGTCGAGATTGCCACATCACCACTTACATTTCCTTCAATAGCTACTTTGGTATTGATAAATGACGAGAACTCATCCAGGTGGATGTCATTGAGGTTTAACGTGACTTCATCTTCCACCAGATCTGACAATACGCCATTGATCGCGATAAATTGCACATCCCGTTCCAGCACAAGGTGATCAATTTCAAGCCTGTGATCCGCATAAATGAGGCGGGAGGAGTTCTGGATTTCCCACAGCTGATTTTTCACTGAGAAAAAGGAAGGTCTGAGTCTAACATCCACGCGTCCGCTTTCGGCCAGGGTTGTTCTCCACACAAACTGCGCCGGATTGGCCATGTTTTCATTCCATTTGATGGTGGAATTGTAAACGTTATCGGCACCGTTAATGACCAGATTCACATTGTTCACTAACAAGGAATCATTCAGGGAAAAATACCCGGCAGTAACATTGGTTTTCACGTTACCCGCCAGCAATGATTGGTTAACGGTAAGATTTCCGGCAATAATGCTGTCATACATAATTTGCCCCGACGTCAAATCGATGGTTTCTTCCTGGTTGGCCGCGTTGTAATGTACTTCCAGGTGCGTACCACTGGAAACGGACAAATCCGGAGCAAAAATCCGCAAGACTTCCGAAGCATTGAACACATCTGCTTCCAGGTCGAAAAAGGAATTGTCCCTGGTACCCGCAGGAAATGGTTTATATTGAAAATAAGCCGACAATGGCTTTGAAAGCATGTTGTTGATGGATTCGTCAATGAATTTCGGACTCACTTTTCCGGTCACCGTAACATTTGCGACCCCGCTTCTTATTTCTACTCTGTCAGATTGAGCGCTACGCGTAAGTGTCAAATCCATATTCGGAATCACAATCGCATTGCTGTCTTCGTGATAAGAAAATCGTTGCAGGGAAATCGTACCATTGTAATTGGACAAATCAGTTCCTTTGAAGTTGATCGCAAAATCGGCAATGAGGCTGGTTTTCGGATTTTTGGTGAAATTCAGCGACCCCAAATCGGCTTTCGGCATCTGGACCGTAAAGTCATAGGATTCACGACCTTTATTGAGGTTGATGGAACCGTCATAGGTCAATTCAAGGTGCGGATCCTTTACCTCAACACGCGCCTCAAAAATTTTATTGATGTAGGAACCTTCTGACACGACAATATTGGAATACGTATACCCATTGAATCCGGCTGAATTGATCACCCCATCCAGTTTTGTGAGACGGATCACATCTTTTTGTCCAACAACACCACTCATAAACAACGATCCTCTGACTTTGCCAAACATTGGATCATCAATGAACCTGGCGAGATTAAAACTGTCAATTTTGACATCATAATCACTATTCGCCGATCTGTCGAAGGCATAACCACCTTCATCCAGCGCACTAAAAATCAATCCATTGTCAAGATGCACAGTTCCAAGCTCTGTTCGTAATTGCTTGCTGGCCATCACAAATTCTGACCAATAACCGATCAGATCGAGGTTCTTGACCTCAAAATAGCCCAAACGCTCGATCATCGGATCAAAGGAAATGAATTTTTCGACCGCTTTATCCGGCAAGCGCAATGCTTTTACATCTTCCAGATCAATATAGGCATACGAGATCTTTTCCTTCAGGAACGAACCGTCGAGTGATTTAAAATCGGGTAACAGTATATCTCCACGAATAATGGTCCGTTCGCCCGTTCGCAGGTCAATATCGTTGATTTTTAAGTTCTTTGTTTTTTGACGCAATCCGGCATGCAGGTAAACTTTCTGGTACATTCCCTTTAAAGCCGGAGCAAAGTAAGAAACATCAACCATGCTCACTTCACTGGAATCGACCATCGCATCGAAGGTGACGCTGTCTTCAAACGAACGAACATCACTCAATCCTGTCATTCGCAGGTTAAAACGCTGGGCGTACACACGTGAACGGGAAGTATTGATCTTTACATTGCTGAGTAAAATGCCGCGGTAACCAATCAGACAGCGGGCTTCCAGGTGATTCAGGACGATACCGCATTTTTCACGGGCGCTGAGTTTTTCAATATCAAAAGCAAACGTTTCACCGTCCGATTCAAACTCAGTCGTGCTGAGAATAACGTTCCTGAAATCCAGGTGATCGTAATCCATCCCGTATTCGTTATAGCCTTTGCGGTAATCGTCATACGTAATATTCACATGATTAATGTCGAGCGAACGCACGGTAACATCCATGGGTTCTTTCCCTTTCTTTTTGGAACCGGAACTAAAATAATCCGCAATGAAGGCGTAGTTGTACTCTCCTTCCAGCGAATCGCGGCTGATCCCCACACGGCCATCACTGAGGGCGATCTTTTTGAGTACTATTTTATTGGCGTTCAGGTTCAGTGACTGTAAGGTTACATTGATAGAACCCAGCGATGCCAGCGTATCACCATTCTGATCGCGCACAAACACGTCGTCGAGCGCAAGGCGGTCAAAAAAGTAAATATCCACTTTACCGATATGGAGCTCGGTATCCAGTTCTTCAGACAGGTAATCGGTGGCTAATTCGGCAAGATATGTTTGAAAAGAACTGGTGCGAATGGCAAAAGCAAGCGCAATAATCAGGATCAGTGTCCACTCGAGGGTACCACCGATTATTTTAGCCAGTATTTTCAGTATTTTCGCCATGCGTAATACACAAAATTAACAAAAGTTGAGTCACAAAAACGTCCTCATTTTAGGAATAGAGTCATCCTGCGATGATACATCAGCTGCGGTTATCAAAAATGACACCATTTTATCGAATGTCATTGCCGGCCAGGAGGTACATCGGCTGTATGGAGGCGTGGTGCCTGAACTGGCATCGCGGGCTCATCAGCAACAGATTATACCGGTAGTACATGCCGCACTTTCTGAGGCTGGCGTTGGTTTACAGAAATTAGACGCCATTGCGTTTACCCGTGGTCCCGGATTGTTGGGATCACTGGTTGTGGGAACTTCCTTTGCAAAAGCAACCGCGTTGGCGCTCGGCATTCCACTGCTGGATGTCAATCACATGCATGGCCATATTTTAGCACATTTTATCAATTCAGGACAGGAAAAACCGTCATTTCCATTCATTTGTCTCACCGTTTCGGGTGGACATACACAATTAGTGCTCGTTCGCGACTACCTTGACATGGAAATTATCGGGACCACAATTGACGATGCAGCAGGCGAAGCTTTCGATAAAACAGCCAAACTAATCGGGTTTCCCTATCCCGGAGGGCCATTAATTGACAAGGCTGCAAAAGAGGGAAATCCGTTGGCATATCCATTTTCAAAACCGCAAATCGATGGTTATAATTACAGCTTCAGCGGACTCAAAACATCGGTGCTTTACTTTTTGCAGAAAAAGGTGAAAGAAAATCCGGACTTCATCGTTCAAAACACCAACGATATCTGCGCTTCGGTGCAGCAAGCTATTCTGGATATTCTATTCAAAAAACTGGTGCTTGCCGCCAAAGATCTGAACGTAACCGATATTGCGATTGCTGGTGGTGTTTCGGCCAATTCCGGATTGCGCAGCCGACTGAAAGAAGAAGGTGAAAAACGCGGCTGGCGGGTGTTTATACCGAAATTTGAATATTGCACGGATAATGCCGCCATGATTGCCATTACAGGGAAATTCCTTTATGAAAAAGGTGAATTTGCCGATCAATCCGTGAGTGCATTAGCGCGCTTGCCCTTTACAACTCAACGATGAGCAATCTCCTCCCTCCCGATTTCGTGGCCCGCGTTCAGAACGATCCTTTCCTGGGAAATCCGTTGCTGGAAGCGCTGGCTACTGAACCGCCAACTGCCATTCGTAGAAATCCCTGGAAACAAAATAGCTATTTACCTGTCGACCGTGCAATTCCATGGTCAGAAAACGGTTTTTTCTTGTCCGAAAGACCTTTGTATACACTCGATCCGCTGTTTCATGCCGGAAGTTATTACCCGCAGGAAGCCGGTTCACAGTTATTGGATACCGTTTTAAAAGCACTTCCGCTCCCAGTCGAACCTGTGATCCTGGATTTATGTGCCGCACCGGGCGGGAAAAGCACGTTAATAGCTTCTTTCCTGAACAATAAAGGTTTGCTGGTGAGCAATGAAGTGATCCAGTCACGTGCGAAAATCCTGAAAGAAAACCTCACGAAATGGGGTGCCACCAATACAATTGTCACCAACAACGATCCGGCTGATTTTACAAGAGTTCCCGATACGTTTGACTGCATTGTGGTCGACGCTCCGTGTTCGGGTGAAGGTATGTTCCGGAAAGATCATGCAGCCAGAAACGAATGGTCGCAAAACAATGTGGATTTGTGTGCCGCACGTCAGCGAAGAATCGTGATGGACGTGTGGGACAGCCTGAATCCGGGTGGATTTTTGGTGTATTCGACCTGCACGTTTAACAGCCAGGAAAACGAAGAAAACGTAGCGTGGTTTGCCCGTGAAACGAATGCCGACATTGTGCAGCTTTCTTTGCCATTTATGAAACCGGATCGCAATGAAACCGGCTGGTATGCGTTGCCGAACGAACTGGATACGGAAGGATTTTACCTAACGGTATTGCGCAAACCCGAAGGAAATACAACGAAGAAAAGGCCTGCTAAAAATCCGAAACTACAACTGCTCAAAGATCGCTCGATTGCCGAACCGTTTATTACGGGAAACGATCTTTCGCTGATCCAATGGCAGGATTACCTGTTTGCTGTGCCTGCTGCATTTGAAGAACTGGCGTTTCACCTGCATCAGCAGCTGCGCGTCATCAAATTGGGGACTGAATTGGGTGAAATTGCCCGCAAGGGATTAATTCCGCATGAAGCATTGGCACTCAATCCATTTATCCGGAACGCGGGATTATCAACTATTGAACTTACGAAGGAACAGGCACTCTCCTACTTGCATGGTGATACATTTCAACTGGAAGGTTCTCATGGTTTTCAACTCATGACCTATCAAAACGAACCGTTGGGCTGGATCAAACATTTGGGCAACCGGTTCAATAATCTGTATCCGAAGGAATGGAGGATCAGGATGGACATTAAGTGAATTTAAAATTGAAAATGTAAAATTTAAAAGAAGAGTTTACTCCTATCATCCTTTTCAATTTTACATTTTAAATTATCCTACAGCATCACATTATTATACGGTTCCAATTTCTCCGGCAGGTTGGTTTCTCCCAGCATTTCAAGAATATCGATTTCAATATTGCGGCAAATGGTCGAGATCGGTGTATCATTTAACCCGTTATCGAATGGATTTTCACTGGCTTCACCGATTTGTTCCATTGTCATAAATACCCATGAAATCAGCGTTGTAAACGGGATGGTCAACCAGATTCCGTACTCGCCAAATTTGCTCATTTCATTGATCAGTCCGAAGGGTAATAACAGGATGAATAAGTTCACGAAAATACGGCTGAATAAACTGTACTGACGGAATAAAGGCGTGGTTTTGATGCGCTCGCAGCCGCCTTGCAGATCGTATAGTTCTCCCAGTAAACGCGTCAAATCGCTGTGTTCGTATTCATCGATTATGCCGTCGCGTTTTAGTTTCAATACCGTTACAAACTGCGATTTCAACGCCAGGTTGGCAATATTTCCCTTGTGTTTGATCTGCTCGAACAATTCTTTTTTATCCATGTGATCAAACAGCGCTTCTATCGCATCATCGAATTCTTTCACCTCATCGGAAGCCGAAATGACTTGTCGGTGATAATCTTCGCGATTGGTAGCCCACGGAATGGTTTTTCGCAATTGCAAACGCACGATATTGATGTAAGCGATGTGCTTGAACATGATTGCTTTTCGCACTTCCTTATCGTCGATGAGCGAAATAATTGAAGCGGTAAGCGTGCGGCTAACGTTCGTAAATCCGCCCCACAATTGACGTGCTTCCCACAACCTGTCGTAGGCCTGGTTGTTTTTAAAACCGATGTAAAACGCAACCGCCGTACCAATCGTAGCCACCGGCAAAAACGGAACCGCAATAAATTTCCAGTGTAACAATTGATAAACACATGTGACTGCAGTACTGAGTATCAGTGTTTTGATAAGGTTTTTACGGGCAAACACCCACATGGCGCGGATGCCCATTTTTTTCCCGATGTACATTTCTTGTCTGTTAAGTTAAAAACTGTAATGTGGCAACAAATGTAAAAATTTACCACATCATTTTTCATTAACCATATAGAGCACATAGGTAACATAGGCCAGCCACGTAGATTTCACCACAAGGTACAAAGGATAGGACGAATTTGACCTGTTACACAGAACACAAAGGTGGTTCATGTGGAAGACCTTTGTGATCTTAACACGTGTATCCTTCAAAAATTCTTTGTGTCTTTGCGCCTTCGCTGAAGCTTGTGCCATCGCTATGCGCCTATGCTGAAGCTATGGCGTAAGCATAAGCTATTGGCGACACGCTTCAGCGTAAGCGTTGTGTTGAAAAATGTATGTTCTGATTGGTTTAAGCTTTCTTCACCGGCCGGTAAAACGTCATCGTTCCCTTGGTTTTATTAGCAAGATTGAAATCGGTGACGCCCATTTTGCGGCCATATTGACCGGTGTTTTGGTGAATGAACTGCAAATCGCCCGGACCGTTGACTTTGTAAACAATGGCAGTATGGTGGAAAAACGATTCGGAATAACCACCGGTTTCGGTTTTTACGACCATTTCAACGTCTTCGAATTGCACAATATCTCCGGGTTGGATGCATTCTTTCGTAATGTCGATTTCCCGCCCGAACACATACAAACCATCCCAGTCAGCGTTGACTTTATTCAGCGCCAGCTCGGCAGCATCCCAGCATTCACCACGGGCTATTTTCTTCCCGATATACGGTTTTAGCGCATCTACAATCGCTTGATTCAACGCGGGAACGTCTTTGCACGGCGCCGCAAATTGCTGAGCACTGGCAAATGAACACACAAACAGAAAACAGAAGAGGACTTTCATAACATTAAAAATAAGGACTTTAAGGGTAACAAAAACAATACCAGAGAATTGAAAATTGAAAATGTAAAATAGAAAAGAAGTGTTGCCGCGATCCCCTTTTCAATTTTACATTTTCAATTTTCAATTACCTAGAGCGCTATTTGATACTGCAACACCATCATTCCCTTACGAGCTGTTTGCACATATTCTCCAGCCGGATTGGCTTCAAAAATTGGCCGTGATTGGTAGTTCAGTGATATTTTTCCGCTGTTGTTGTTGTGAATCAACCAGTTGACGCCGCCTTCAAACATGATCATCGGGTCGGAGAGCTTTTTCAGCTGCGAATACTGGACCGAAGCGTAAGGCTGTAAAGTTCCGTTTCCTCCCAGCAGGCCGTCTTTGAATTTATACCCGGCTTGTGCAAAAATCGTTTGTCCGGTTCCGATCATCGGGAAAGCTACTCCGGCTCCGTTGAATGTTCCGTCAGTTCCCGTTTCTGTCGCAGGATTCATCACCCCGGCGTTACGAACGTAATTTGGCCCCAGATCAAAATCATTGAACGCAACGTAAGCCGTAACTGCGCCGCCGTTTTTAGTTACCGGTATGTCAAGGAACACATCGACGCCCAACAGCAACATATCCGTGCTGGTAATAGCACCAGCCGAATTGAGGTATGACATCGCGTCCTGCTGATGGATAAATCCGGCACCGAGGTTCAGAATTTTCTTTTTCCCGAGGTAAGTTCCGGTTGTATAAGGCAAGGTGTTATTTTCCTTATCGAAAAATTGCCAGAATAAATACGCTTGCGATTGCAATTTGGGTGCTGCCATCGAAAAATCGGCATCTGTGGAAATCGCAGGAATAGTCACCAACGAATTTTGGGCTGACATCGGCGAAGTAATCGCTGCACGGTAATCCAGTTTCCCGATCTGACCTTTAGCATAAATAGATAATTTCCGCAGGAACTGGTCTGTTACTCCATTTGTCACCTGCTGATAAAGCGGCGCATCGACACTCAAAATAGAAGCAACGCCCGGCGAAGCATAACGCGACATTCCGCTCCAACCGGTTAAACCTCCACCCAAACTAAGTTGAGGCACTATTTTATATTCTACAATCGCATCGTGGAAAAAGGCCCCGGTATTGCGTTTGGCAAGAAAGTTAAAGTTGTTTTGACCGAATTGCGTGTAGAAAAAGAGTCGATCAGTAAGCTGGCTCCATACCGAGAACCGCAAACGACGAATCCCAATATCTCCATAAGCGCTTACCGGTGTATCGTAAATTCTTGAGTCGGGATTCATCTCTGAATAACGCGCCCACATTTGAGCCGTTACGGCTGCTTTGATGTAGTGCGACCCCGATGGATTGAATTTATATTTGAGTTCGGGAATGACTAGTTTGGAAGTGTCCTTCCAGTTTTTTTGTGCTGATAATCCCTGTGAAAGGCATAGAGTTGCTACACTTAATACGATTTGAAATTTCATAATGCATTGAAATTGTTAAACTGTTTGAAAAATCCCAGGAGAATTATCAATTATGAATGATTAATTATGAAGAGGGCCATTGGTTCTATTCAGCACTTCCTTGATAATTCATAATTTAACCATTCATAATTTAACATCTATTTCTTAAACAACTCCACCATCGGTTTACCAGTCATAGCATTGGGGCGCTGTACCTGTAACAAATGTACAACTGTGGCTGCGATGTCTATAATTTCGTAAGACGTAAACACTTCCTGTGCGGGAACGCCACCTCCGTAAAACAGCACCGGAACGTGCGTGTCGTAGTTAAATGCCGATCCGTGGCTGGTTCCTTTTCGTGCCCGTTCACTATCGACTGATTTTGGCAAATAGCCCGGCTGAAGCAGGTAAATCACTTCTCCGCTTCGTTCGGCGTCGTAACCTCTTCTCACCATTTCGATCCAGTTATCGCCCATCATACCGGATTGCAATTGCGTTTGGGTGTAAACTGTTTTTACGCCATCCCACAAACGAATTTGTTCCTGAATGAACGTCAGAAATTGCGGTTTCAATTCACTGGAAACATATTCCTGTTTCAGGTAAACGTTGTTGTTCTCAATGCGGTCGATGATGTCAGTTTGAAACTCGGCAATGGACGCTTTGCGCAAATCGGCCAGCAACGTGTCTTCGAACACATAACCGCCCGGCAATTGGTGATCGGTTAAGTATTGCGGCACCGGAACCACCGCGTGATCTGCCGTGAGGAAGAATACATAATTTCCTTTTCCGACCTGTTTATCAAGCGCGGCAAGCAAACGCGCAATTTCGAGGTCCAAACGCAGGTACATGTCTTCTATTTCCAATGAATACGGCCCGAAAGCGTGTCCGGCGATATCCGGTGTGGAAAAACTGATGGTTAGCATATCTACCTGGTCGTCTTTGCCCAATTGTTCGCTTTGTATGGATTGAATCGCGAAATCAGCTAAATAGGTATTGGCGAAAGGCATCGCGGTAAACAATTCCAGTTGATCTTCGACAGGTTGCTGCGTAAAATTGTACGGAAAAGTCGCTGTTGTTTTTCCGCCGATCAGCTGTTCGTATGGAGAATCATCAAAGCTGCCAAACGTATACGTATCTTGCGGTTTCAATAAGTTCCACTCCTGATTCAGGTAATTTTGAATGGGATGCGCCGCATGAAAATCATCTACCCATTTTGGCAGTTGGGTGGTATAAAACGAACTGGTGATGAATTTTCCTGTCTGGTAATCGTACCAGTAAGCGCCATTTGGCATGTGTCCGCCCGGTAAAATTGCACTGCGGTCTTTGATGGAAACACTCACTACTTTTCCTTCGGGATAGGTTAATTTCAACTGATCGGTAATGGTGTTTGCACGCAGGAATTGTGGTGAACATTTACCGTAATCACTGATAGTTCCTACGGAAAACATGGTTGTATCTGAAACGCAGTTGACCATCTTCTCAAACGGACGGTGAAACCAGTCATTGGCAACAATTCCGTGATTGGCCGGTGTGGTTCCTGTATAAATGGAAGCATGTCCCGGGCCAGTATAAGTGGGAACATAATTGTAGGTGACATTTCTGAAATGCGTTCCTTTCGTCATGAGTTTGTTGAACCCGTTTTTCCCGAATTGTTCGTTGAAGCGGAACAAGTAATCGTAACACATTTGGTCAATCACGACGCCAACTACCAACTTGGGTTGCTGTTGTTGCTGGGCGATTCCGTTGAAAACCGAAAAAAGGCTGAAAAACAGCAGGGTTGCGAGCAATTTCATGAGATGCGTTTGAAGATGTGCAACAAAACTAATGGTTGATCGGGATAAATAGCGAAATTTGCAGTGAAATTTTAGTGAACATGCTTGGATTAAAGTTGCCAACCGACCCGCGCTGGGTGAATATCGTAGAGAAAAACATTCAGGAGATTCTGATCGATCACGCCTATTGTGAGCAAAAAGCCGCCACAAATGCAATTACAATTATCGTGAAATTTCCTGAGTACCCGGATGTGGTGCAGGCGATGATCGAATTGTGTCGCGAAGAAATGGAACATTTCGGAATGGTACACACCAAGCTGATCGAACGCGGTTATGAACTGGGTGTTGAACGAAAAGATGCTTACGTAAATGATCTGCTGGAATACCTGAAACAAACTTATCCCGGCGATTCACGCATTAGTTTCTTTGTAAACCGCATGTTGTTTTCAGCCATGATCGAAGCCCGAAGCTGCGAACGTTTCCGCTTGTTATCAGAAGAGATCAACGATGAAGACCTGCGCGTTTTTTACCGCAGTCTGATGGAAAGCGAAGCACGTCATTATACCGGTTTTCTTCAGTTTGCCCGGAAATATGGCGAAGGAATCGATGTGGAAGCGCGCTGGCAGGATTTTCTAGCGTTTGAAGCTACATTGATGGGGAAATACGGGAAGGAGGAGACGATACACGGATGAATAATTTTTTCCTGTAGGGCTGAGTCGCGACTCGCCCCTACAGGAAAAAATTATTCATCTCCTTCAACACCTCATCTTTTTTCTGGCGCGAGATCGGAATGCTGTGGCCTGAAGTCAGCTTGAACGCTCCGCCGTCTTCTTTGACGTATTCCTGAAGGTAATTCATGTTGATAATAAACGATTTGTGGGTCCGCAAGAACACACGGTCACCTTCCAGTTTATCAGAAAAGTATTTCAACGGACGCGAAACGAGTACCTGTTTTCCATCGTTGAGGTTAATGGTGCAGTAGGAACTATCGGCTTCCATAAACACGATTACATCCAACTGAATGAACCGCAACCCCTCCGAAGTAGGAACAGCAAGTTTGCGCTCGGAATAACCGTAATGTGCCATCCATTGCTGAATATTAGTCGCCTGGTCAGCTGAAGTCATCGACAAAGCATGCCTTACAGCTTCTTCAAATGCATCCGGATCGATTGGTTTCAGCAAATAATCAAGTGCGTGGTAACGAAATGCCTGAACCGCATAATTATCAAAAGCTGTGGTGAAAATGACACTTGCTTCCAGGTCTTTGAGATTATCCATTAACTCAAACCCTGATCCGTCACCTAAATTAATATCCAGGAAAACGATATCAGGTTTCACGGTACGCAACAATTTTAGTCCTTCTTCCTTACTGGCAGCTTCGCCCAAAATGACAATTTGCGGAAAATAACGTTCAAGGTATTTGCTGATAATCCGGCGGGCATCAAACTCGTCATCAATGATCACGGCAGTTTTTGCGTTCTGAGTAGAAGTTACATCCTGTTTAATCTGCGTCATAAAGTTTCGTATCCGTTAGCTTTAGCGTGCTTAATTAACCCTTTCTTTTGCCGAATATTGTCTAAAGTAATAAAGTAGTTCCCCTTTCGTTACAAATTTTGCGCCACGATTCACTCCTGATATTGATGCGAACCTGGCGACAGAACTACCGGTATTTTTAATAACACCATAGTACCCAGTGCTTTACCACCCTCTTCCAAATCAACGGTCTCGATACGGAAATGATCACCGTATTTTTGCTGAAAAGCAGCCAAGCGTTCTTCAGTAATTTTGGTTCCGTAAGATTTGCGGCCGCTTTGCTGTGATTTACGGCTTGCTGCTCTTCCGATTCCGTTGTCCTTCACGATACAGGAAAGCTGCTGATCTTTGATCGATTCGAACACAACAGTGATTTTACCTCCCGAATCGAGCGATTTAAATCCGTGTAATACTGCGTTTTCAACAAAAGGCTGAATGAGCATCGGAGGCAGACCATACGACATTTCCTGTGACGTGAGCAAGCAGATCAATTCCACTTCAAATTTCTCCTTAAAGCGCATTTGTTCCAACTCCAGGTAACTCTTAAGTGTTTCAATTTCACTTTCAATCGAAATGTACGGCTCGCGCGAATTATTCAGTGTTTGACGGATCAGGTGTGCAAATTTCAGCAGGAACCGTTCTGCTTTTTCATTTTCTTCATAGATCAGGAAGCTTTGAATAGAATTGAGTGAATTGAAGATAAAATGCGGATTCATTTGCGCTCTCAATGCTTTGTGTTCCAACTCATTGATGGTTTTCTGCAAAGCATGTTTGCGTTTCACCTGGCTGATCCTCAACCGAAAAGCAATAAGAATCAGAAAAAGCCCCAACATCACCATTGTGAGAATAAAGTACCAGGTCGCGTAAAAAGGCTGATCTACGGTAAACCGCGCAATGATTGCAGGCGATGACCAAACACCGTTTTCATTCCGGTAACTCACTTCCAGCGAGTAATCCCCCCCGTTGGGTTTCGACAACAACAATTCACCGGTAGATGTTGTAAGCCATTTTCCATTCGAATCATAACGGTAACGGATGTGGCGGTTTGATCCTGTACGGAAATTGGTGGTGCGAAGAATCACTTTAATATATTCGCGATTGGCGCCTATGGTAAGTCGTTTTCTGAACCGGCTAAACGATTCCTTATCGGTTTCGATTAATTCCAGTTTTAGCTGCCCTTGTAAAATGCCGTTGTTTAAATCATTCTCGGGAGCGGTTGCAATTCCTTTTTTAGTGGCAATCCAAACCGTTCCGTTGTAAACATATACGCCATTGACTTCATTTGACGGTAAACCATGATCAATAGTCATTTGAGTAATTTCCAACCGGCCATCGGGATGTTTTTTGATCTTATTCAATCCTTTGTTTGAACAGACCCACAAATTTTGGTCAGCATCAACATAAACCCGGTTCAGGTTGTTATCAACCAATCCCATAGATTCGGTCAAGTGCCGGGTGACTTGATAGTTATCCATAAAATAAACACCCTGGCCGCGTGTAGCAACGATTGTTCCCCAATGATCATGGTAATCCAGGTCGGTTACCCGTGTTCGGAACAATTCTCTTTCGAGATGTTCAATTGTCAGGGAGCCATCTTTGACTTCAAATAAGCCATGGATATTTCCGACCAAAATACGGCCCTCCTTATCTTCGGTAATGGTTTCCAGATAACGCTGGACATACTTTCCTTTGTCATCCGCAAAGTTGTAAATGAATTCTATTTTTCCATTATCATGGATACGTCCTATGCTTGTTTTAACGAATAAAAACGAATGCGGAGAATCGATATAGTAATCTTTGAACCAGGTCGTTCTGTACTTTTTTTTACCTTCTATTGGAACCACCTCATCCAGACCATGCGAAATGTATAGTTTGTCGCCAAGAAACACAGAACGCCTGCAATAGGTAAGCATGTCGGTCACGGTCCAGTTGCCATTCAGTTCCAGGTAAGCATTTGCATATCCGAGAATTACGTCGGATTTATACCCGTTCACGTCCACGCAGTTTAGCATGTGAGGACTTTGTTTTCCATCGTGATACATTCCAACGGCCAGGCCCGGAGCATAAAACACACCGTCTTCAAGCGTGGTAAACCAATAACCGCCTTCGGTATCGCGGGTGACAGATGTTACGGAATATCCTTCTAAAAAAGTTTCGGTGCCGAAACGCTTATTCCCAAAATAACGAACCGGTTTTCGCTTAACACCGTCAATAGTTCCAAACCACATGTAATCTTCATCACCACCAAAAAAAATAAGGCTCTTGAAACTTTCGCGGAGTTTGCTATTATAAGCGGATATCACTTCGGAGTTCCATTGAATAAAAACATCCGTTTCATTGGTGAACAATGAAAAGTGATCGGAAGACCCAAAATTGCCCAGATAGGTTTTCTTTTTCCCGTCTATTAAATAAGCCTGCGGATAATCCTTATCAGACGCCGAACCCTTGAATCCCCACTGATCACCGATCTTGATAATCTGATGTCCTTTTCCCTGGTTTTGATTAAGGTAATTTGGAAAAGTAACCTTGCCATTGGCTGAAATCTGGATCATTTCCATTTGTTGAGCACTGTAAAACAGGTTTCCTTTACGGTCAACTATCAATGATTTATAAGTGGTAACCCTATTTTGCAAATACCTGCGAATGTGATCATTATACTTGTATGAAACAATACGCTTCCCGTTCCAATACGAAAGCAATCCATTGTAAGTAATAAACCACACCTTTCCGCTTGGGTCCTCGTAAATCTTAAAAACCACATCATCAGACAGTCCATCTTTTTTGGTGAACACCTTGAACCGGTAACCATCGTAACGCACAACTCCACGATCAGTACAGATCCAGATGTAGCCTTCCCGATCTTGCTGTACAAAATAGGTTTCCGAACTCGGGAATCCTTCTTCAATTGAAAAATGACGAAAATTAGGCCTGAACTTTCCGGTTTGAACCGCTAATAATGGGAGTGGAAAAAACAGGAGCGCCACAAAAACCTTAAACCAACGGTTGTTCATAGTAGTGCGGAGTAAAAATCCCTCCCGTTGCCGGACCATAAAAAAGCTGATTTTCCGATACATCGGTATAAATGTACAAGGAATGTTGAGAATTCATGGAACAACCCGTAATCCGTTTTCACGCCACAAATCATTACTTGCTGTATTATAGCGCGTTGAAACGGTTTCCCGGACACCATCATTTTCAAAAAAAACAGTACTTTCGGACTCCCAATCAACGGCAAAACATGTACAAACTGGCTCTTTTCTTTATTTTCTCGGTGCTTTACGGCATTACCAGTTCGTTTGTTGTTTCCAATGACACCACACAAGAACCGTCCACCATCAAACGACGGGCTTTCAACACCAAACATGTCATTATATTAGTCATTGATGGTCCAAGATGGAGCGAAACTTTCGGAGATACTTCCTGTAGTAATGTTCCGCGAATGGGCAAAGAAATGCTCCACGATGGTGTTTTGTTTACCAATTTCAGGAATAATGGCACTACAGAAACCAATTCAGGACATACCGCTATTGTGACCGGTGTTTACGATAAAGTTTCCAACAACGGCAAAGAAATTCCGAAAAATCCTTCGATGTTCCAGTATTACCTGAAGGCTTCGCAATCTGACCGCAACGAAGCGTGGATCGTGAGCAGCAAGGGAAAACTTGAAATTCTGGGCAATTGCAAGGATAAAAAATGGTGGAATACCTACATGCCGTATACCTATTGCGGTCCGAACGGTAACAGCGCCGAATACGTAGGCGATAAACTCACCTTCGCCCGTGTAAAAGAAGTAATTGATCTGCACACACCTAATCTGATGCTGATCAACTTACTGGAAGCCGATGTTCGGGGCCATGAAAATAAGTGGGACGAATACTTGAAAGCGATTAAGAACTGCGATACTTACGCTTACGAATTATGGAATTACATCCAGGATAATCCTGAAATGAAAAACAGCACTACCCTATTCATTACTAACGATCATGGTCGGCATTTGGATGGTCGCAGAACCGGATTTGTGAATCATGGAGACGGTTGCGAGGGTTGTCGCCATATTTCATTGTTGGCTATCGGGCCCGATTTCAAAAAAGATGCTATCGTAAGTAATGAAGGAGAATTGATTGATTTGAGCAAAACCATTTCTCACCTGCTGGGGTTTGATATGCCTACTACGAAAGGGAGAATCTTAACTGAACTCTTTTAAAAAATGTTGAATTTTGAATGCTTAATGTTGAATGGAGGCTTATCTCTTCATTAAAACTTTCCATTCAACTTTGACGGAGTAATGGTGATCAAAATTACATCTTCAGCCAATTCAACATTAAAAATTAAGCATTCAACATTCATGAAACTCTTTTCCGGAACCCACTTCATAATTAATCATTCATAATTGATAATTCTTTCAAAAGTCAATCCAATCAAGGTTTCAGAAACCATTTCCCACCAAATTCAATTCAACATTCAACATTAAGCATTCAAAATTATCCTTCGTAATGAACCTTTTTTGGCTGACTGAGTAATACTGCCGAACTTTCAGAACATTGGTGCACCGGTTCTCTTTAAAAAAACGATTTATGATGAAACCTGGAATAATTCTTTTTTGCCTTTTTCTTGCATTTGCAGGCTTGGCACAAAAACCCGAAACAGTATATGGAATTGCGAAAGAACGCCGTGAGGAAAGCTGGTATCTGACCCAATTGGAAGGCTGGAAAAAACTGCTCGACGTTGACAAAACCAATGGCGAAGCCTGGTACAATTATTACAAAGCCAGCCGCGCGCTGCGGAATATCTCTGAATCGGACGAAACCCGTAAAAAGTACAACGAACTGTGCGCACAGATTGTCAACGATGCTTATGCCGCGATTCCCAATTCGTTTGAAGCCAATCACCTGAAATGGGCCGAGGGTGGCAACAACGAAAGTTTGTTCAGCTACCTGAAAAAAGCACATGAAATTGATCCTACGGATATGCGCGCTTATGAAGATCTGGCGACGTATTATGAAACGCAGCACAATAAGGCCGAGTACCACAAGTTCGCTGAACTTATGTATAAACACAATACCATGCATGCGTCTATCGTAAACTGGGGATATAACTTACTTGCCGGCGTTGACCAAAATGCAATTCTTTTTGCCGCAGGTGATAACGACACCTATAGTGCCTGGGTTGCACAGGAAGGACTCAACTTCAGAAAGGATGTGCGTGTAGTGAACCTACATTTAATGATGATTGACAGCTACCGTGATCAATTGTTGAAAGAATTGGGCTTCCCGCCATTGGCAATGAGATCGGAAGTAAGTACCAAGCCTGAGAATTACCACGAAAATCGCATGAAAATTCTGGATCATTTCTTAAAAAACTCCTCCATCCGACCTATCCATATCGCTGTTTCTGCCATGCACTCCCTCACTGACGAAAGCTGGAAAGAAAAACTTTACCTCACCGGACTTACCTATAAATACTCGGAAGAATCGTTCGATAATATCTCTGTGATTGTTCGCAACTACGAAAAACGCTACCTCACTGATCACATGAAACACTATTTTTCGTTCGGAATCGGTGAAAAAGTAGCGGATCAGTTAAATGGTTGTTACCTTGTTTCAATGCTGAAGCTTTATGAACATTACATTACCAGCGAACAGGAAAGCCGCGCAGCCGAAATCAAACAGTTGTTGTTGGATGTCAGTAAAAAATCGGGACAGGAAAACGACGTCAAGGAATACTTCGACAAACTGGAAAAAGCTAAGTAAACGTTGGGTATTTTTCATAAGCATATTACCCAATACACCGACGAGGAATTGATGAAGGAAGTCATCCGGAATCATTCCTCGTTAGCAATTACCGAGCTGCATCGCCGGTATAGTAAAAAACTGCTTGGTTATTTTATCAAAATGCTGCAGCGTGATACCGATACAGCCAACGATTTTGTGCAGGAACTGTTTCTCCGGATTCTCGAGAAAAAACACCTGTACGATCCGGAGAAAAAATTCTATACCTGGCTGTTTACCATTGCTTCGAACATGTGTAAAACGTCGTACCGAAAAAGTCCGGTTGTTCCCCTTTCACAAGATGGTTACGAATTGCAGCAGCATACGGTTGACGGTGACGACCTGGCTGAAAAAAATCATTTCCAGGAGCTGCTGAAAGAAAGCCTCGAACTCCTGGAGCATCACCACAAAACCGTTTTCGTATTGCGATATATGGAACAATTCAGCCTCAACGAAATAGCAGATATTACCGAAACATCGCTCGGAACGGTAAAATCGCGGCTGTTTTACGCCACCAAAAAAATGACCGGGCACCTGAAAGCGTTCGACCCGACTTACGAATCAACATTTTTTAAATTGAACTGAGATGGATAAGCATTTGAACAACAACGAAGAACGACTGTTTGATCTTTTGGATCAGAAGGACTTCGACCAGCTCACTACGGAAGAAAAAGTCTTTGTGGAAACTCATTTTTCACAGGCAGAATACCGTTTACAACGCCAGATGATTCAAGAATCGTCCACGCTATACGAAACTGTTGCGGAAGCTTCGCCATTGGTGATTCCGGCGGGAAAATCGTCTTTTATGGGAACAACAATTCCTTTGTACCAGGCCCTGATCGGAATTGCAGCTACGATTGCGCTGTTTTTGTCCATTTGGCCGGATCAGAATCCACCGTCAGGTTCTCAGGCCAATAAACCCGCTCTGAGCAAAACGGATACGATCATTCAAACCAGGATCATTCGCGATACCGTGATTCGTTATAAAAATCACCGAAACGGGAATCGTTCCACACAAACCAACCGGTCGAATGACGAACAATTCCTGGCTGCTCAGATGCGTTTACTGGAAGCAAATACGGTTGAATTACCGGATATTATTAATGAATTGAATCGTCCCGCGGGAAATTCACTTCGAAATGACCCCGCTTCGGAACGCTTGTTGAAAAGTACGTACCAATCGGATGCAAGGTAACTTTAAAGCACTATTTTTCAGCCGTTTAACCTCTTAAAAACGGAAGTTAAACCTACCTCCTCCCTTGAGGGAGGATCGAGGAGGGTGACGATTTTCTAACAACAATCATAAGGTCACCTCCCTCTTCCGGCACTAACGTTTGGTCTTCGAAAGCAATGCTTTCTCTTCTCCTCAAGGAGGGAAACTGACTCCACTTCTAGTATTTAGTCTTCTGGGAAATACTAACAATCACAGTTGATGAAACTGTTAAAAATTAGAACATTCTCGCTTTTTTGACTAATTTGTGCAACCAAAAGGCAAAGCATTACTTATTTCCAAAAACAATTGCTTCATGCGCACATTTGTAATCTCAATTTTATCCACTCTTGCCGGTGGAATGCTATCCGCACAACAAAATCCTCAATGGGAAAGTGAAATGATTGCTTTCGAACAGGATGACCAGGAACAGGTGATCATGGGTGCTGACCCGATTGTTTCCGGTGTGTGGAATAATTTACCCCAACCTCAATTCTGGCGGCAGATCATGTTGCTTTCCCCCGATTCGGTATTGGTAAATATTGCTTCGAATAGAAAAGTGGTAGCCAAAATGTCGAACCGCATGTGGCAGGCCCAAAATGATACGCAGAAAGCTTTATTCAAAGACAGCGTGCGCCGTTCACTCGGTTTGCCCGAAGGGGAACGCATCATGGTTACAACGGGTAAAAATGATTTTTACCGTTTCGACCTCGTCTTTGAAAGTTTACCCAAAGGGGTTGCTTGTTTCAATGAATATGGTGTTGATCCGTGGTATGCGCAATCTATTTTACTGATCGAAAGTCCGGGACAATTGAAAAAATCAACTGCGGGTGCTTACGGGCCTTTTCAGTTGATGCCTGCTGTGGCCCGATCTATGGGGCTCACCGTAAACAAAACAGTTGACGAACGCAAAGATTTCAAACGCTCGGCTTACGGCGCGTCGCAATTACTGAAACGCATTTGTATTCCTTCAGCGCGCACTATTGCCACCAACGCCGGATTGGTTGTTGACGAACAATCCATTTGGTTCCGCCTGTTGGTAATGCACGTGTATCACGCAGGCTCATTGAACGTAAAAGCTGTGGTCGAAGAGATCGGGACGGTGAAAGACGGCGATGAACTGATTCAGAAAATGTGGATAACAACTGCAGCGAGCTTTGGTAATTCTTCGCAGAATTATTCGCAATTGGCATTGGCCGCACACATTCAGCTTGACCAGCTACTGACGGTAAAAAACTGTGATGTGTATCATTGCACGCAGTTTGCTTCGGAGGAAGAATAAATAATTTTGAATGCTGAATTTTGAATTTTGAATGAAGTTTTAGGTCAGGAACCTGAATTTCGGAAACCCATTTTAGAATTGATGATTCAATCATTCATAATTCCGGTTTTTCAATTCAACATTAAAAATTAAGCGTTCAACATTCCTTCGGGTTTGAATTTAATAGAAAGCGAATTCACACAATGCCTGGTATTCTTCGCTGTGAATCGCTCGCCTGTGAAAACGTGTCCCAAATGGCCGCCGCAATCCCCACATACAATTTCAATGCGTTTACCGTCGGCATCCCGAACTTGTTTTACTGCGCCGGGAAACGTGTCATCAAACGAAGGCCACCCGCATCCTGAATCGAATTTATCGGAAGATTTGTACAGCGGATTTTCGCAACGGCGGCATACAAACACGCCCGTTTCTTTCCATTTGTTGTATTCGCCCGTAAATGGGTATTCCGTGCCTTTGTGAACAATAATTCGTTCTTCGTCTTCGGTGAGTTTGTTCCACTGATCTTTCGGTAACATGGTGCGTTAATCTGATTTCGATTTATACTGATTACTGAGTTGTGTGGTAAGATAATCCCCCTCCACCGCCATAACGGAAAATGAGGGGGATAACTTTATTTTTAACTGATTGCCGGTTGCTCAGAAGAGCTGATTACATCGACATTTCGTTCATTTTTTCTTCAAATACTTTGGCGTAGAATTGTCCTACCTGTTTCAGGATATTCGATGAGCTGGATTTGGTGGTCATCACCATTTCAGTGCCTTCGCGGTCAACTGTCATGTAGAATGTATCCATGATTTCCAGTACTTTCATACCATCTTCCAATTCCAGGCTTTTTACATTGATCTGTCCGAAATCAACGAACATGGAGAACGTTTTCTTCCCGAAATCTTTTGCAAACGAAGGGATTTTCAACGAAGCACCTTTGTTTTCAGGAAGTGTAAAGCCATACAATCCATCTTTTCTCGGAGCAATCGCCATTCCTTCGGTAATAAAAGCATCGCCTTGTTTTTGCAAGCCCATCATCGTGGCGTACATAGAAGCCTGCTCGTTGATGAATTCTCCTTTCGCCCCCAAACCGAGGAAGAAATTGAATTGCGGGATCATTCCCATTCCGCTGCCCGGATTTCCGGTAAATACCAATCCAAACTGGCCCGAGAACATTTGCGTAAACGGATTGTCACCCATCATGGCCAACGCAAAAGCAGCTTCGCCAGGAAGTATTCCGTTTAATTTTTGCTGTCCTTCCGGTGCAAAATCAGCCAGGAAAGATTCCATTTTACGCACATCAACATTGGCGCTCATTCCCATCCAGGCATTTCCTGAACCCAGTTTTTTCACTACGGAAGCCTGTGGATCTTCTTTGAAGAACAACAAATCTTTCAATTTATCATTAAACAGGTTACTGGCTTTCATCGTCACCTTTCCATTTCCGAAATTGGTAACCGTTTGAATGTATCCGTTGGCTACCAGTTCGTTAAGCGTTTTTTGTTTGTCAGCCGGCAATCTGTTCAACGCTGTATTCGCAGTAGTAAACAACCTCTCAATATTCAATCCGGTAACGATATCGCCGTTGTTGGCCAAAATAGTCTGTGTTTTGCCGGTACTTTCATCACCTTCTGTTTGCTCGAACGCCGTTTTCAATAAAGCTGTGAAATCCGGCGAACCGCCTTTAATCAATAAAATCGCCAGTGTATTGCGAATTCCGATTCCGACATCGCCGTTATTGAAACATTGAATATCACCCGATTCGGTCGATTCATAACCCATTCCGTTGAATTTGTCGATCAGGCTGTCTTTGTCTTTTACGTCAAAGAGCATGTAGGTCAATTCGGGTGAACCGTCAAGCGCAAAAGGAGCCTGCACCGCAAAGTATACCGGTTTTGAAAAATCAACACTGCTTTCCCATGAACTCAATTCCCCGGTCAAAAGAGCACCGGCTTTCGGAAGGTGTTTGTAATCCAGTTTATCCAATAATTGCTGTACGGAAATGTGGCCGAACGCAACGATGTTTTTGTTTTCATTGATCAAAGCAGAAGTAGCTGTTTTCGCATCACGGTCATCACCGCCGGAACAACCGGTCAAAGCGACAACTCCGAGGATTGCGACAAAAGCTAATTGGAAGATTTTTTTTACCGGATTCATAGTCTAAAAATAGTTATTGGTACAGGTATCAAATGTACAGTTTATATTTAATTTCGGGAAAGGTAATTCAAAAAAGTATTACCCGTTTAAAACGCTAAAAGTGTGCATTTTATAGAACCGTATTTCAATTGGCGGCATGTGTATATTGCGTCCGAAGACCCGCATTCGCCCTTCTTTAATCGTGAATACAGCGAATTTGAATTCACAGACCGGGTATACAATTACCTCATCCATCCGCAATGGGACAATATTGGCTCGCGCACACTCTTTGCCAAGATCCTTGTGGTAGATTACGAAGAACAATATGCCGTGCTCGAATTTATCGGTGAATGGAACGATGCAATCGAAAACGATATCATGACACTGAAACGCAATATCATCGAACCGATCCTGGAACAGGGAATCAATAAATTCATTTTGATAGGTGAAAATGTATTGAATTTCCATTACTCCGACGATTGTTATTACGAAGAATGGTTTGATGAAGTGGAAGAAGGCTGGATCGCGATGGTGAATTTCCACGACCACGTATTAACCGAATTTTCAAGAGCCCGGATTGATCATTATTTTGTCATGGGCGGCGAACTCGAGGAAATCGAATGGCGAACGTATCAACCGCGAGATTTTTATGACCGGGTGAATGCGTTGGTGACGAGACGAATCGGTTAAAATATTGTAGGGGTGAGTCGCGACTCACCCCTACAATATTTTAACCGATGTTTTATTTCTGGATGTAAATTTTCTTTGAAGTAAAGTTATTATTGACGTTCAGGTGAGCAACGTACACACCCGATGGCATGTCATTTGGCAAGCGAACCTGTTTTTTGTTCTCACCGATTTCAGTGCTTCCGATTGATTCATTGAATACTGATTTCCCGTTCAGGTCAACCAGGTTCAACGTTGATTCGCCCGCAGTTAACGTGCTGTAATTCACAACCAATGTATTGTTGGCAGAATTATAACCCAATTCGAGGCTGAGATCCTGCTGGTTTTCTTCAATACCTGCAATGGAACCATAAACGTGTTGTGAAAGGAAAATGGCATCGCCACCACTATTGTCCATCGCATTCGATTTGTTGGTTGCCAGGTAGAACGTTACATTACCAACATTGGTTGCCGGTGCTGTCCATTGAAACGCCCAAGTCGATTGAACATTTCCTGCCAGTGTATGTGTAACGTATTTTTTACCGGACGCCCCGTTTTTGATTTGTGTTCCGGAAGCCGGAATAATTGTAATGGTACCTGCCTGAGCGTTGGAGCTGCTCAATGCCACAATTTGAAAACCGTTGATCGTACTCGGATTGTCAATACTGATTGCCACATTGTAGACGGTTCCCGGAGTATAATCCGTTACAACGTCCGCACCTTCCGTCATCACAACGGTATTCACACCTACTCCGCTTTGCGCGGTTCCTGTATGACATTGTGTACAATTGTTTTCGCCCGGTGCGCCGGTTTTTCCGGCAACTGCACCACTGTTATCTGCAACATGTGATTTTTTGTATGCCGACAATTCCATTGAATAATCACCGCTATTACTGAACGCCAGCAATGCTGCAATTCCTGAAAAGGCCATTGGTAGGAGATAAATCTTTTTCATTTGTCATCTAGTTTTGGGTGAAATTAGATCATTTTCGGGTATATACCATGGTATATTTGTCAGTTTAGCTTGTACAATTCGGCTTTGGCTGGTATTCCCAAATGACGTCTAAAAACTGTATTTTGGCGCAATACTTCGACAAACAGCTTAAATCAAGAGATCAACAATCTTCAAACAAGGATAACCCGATTTGAAAGAGCGTGTATAAATCCGATTGATTAATTTTTCAACAATTTCCACAAGTTACTGTACTGCATTTGTTTGATAAATCGATTTAGCAACATATGTCTTTCACAAAACAGCTTGTGATTCAATAGAAAGAAGTGCATATTTGTCAAAAAAACAAAAACAGTATGAAAATCAAACTACTCGTGCTTTCATTGTTCAGCTGCATGGCTGTGATGGCTGCCAAAACCGTAACGGTGACAGTAAAATGGACTTTTGAAGAAGTTGTAGAAGGGTATAACCACGACAATAAGATTCTGGTTTTCGTTGACGGCAAATCAATCGGTGAATCAAAAGTTTTTAAAGAAACCGATAATGCCTCTTACTCGTTTGAAGTAGCAAAAGGAAAACATTCCATTAAAATCGTTGATTATTCGTTTTATGAAGGAAAATGGGATATTCACACAAAAGAAAACCAATATTCGGTGGATGCTTTTTATGAAGGTGAGATCAATTTTACGGCCAATACAACCATCAATATGTTGTTCAATGTCGATAAGGAATCATCTGAATTTACAGTAACAGGCGGAAAAATTACAGCTGCGAAAGGTGTTCCGTTGACCGTTACCTGGATTTACAAAAACGTAGAAGTGGGTTATGATCACGAAAACCGTATGATTGTTTACATCGACGGAAAGCAAATGGGAACTTCAGCCATTTTTGCCGAATCGAAAAAAGGCAGCATGACAGTGATGGTTCCTCCCGGACAGCATGATGTGGTAATCGAGAACTATGCCTTCTACGAAGGCCAGTGGGAATTACATTCCATCGAAAACAATTACTCGGTAGATGCTTTTTATTCGACCAATATGATTTTCAAGAAGAAAAAACGCACAGTCGATTTGGTATTCGACATCGAAACACTGGAGACAACTCCGACGGTTAAATAACCAATAACACACACAAAAGAGCCCAGACAGTTATCGTCTGGGCTCTTTTTTTGAGAGCGAGAACAGACCGCGTTCGCTAAAGCTATAGCGGTAGCGAAATGAGAATGAGGAATATTAAAAAGGGCTGCTTCATTTCTGAAACAGCCCTTTACTATAATTCTTTGTAGGATTAATCCACCCAAACTCCCATTGAGTTAAACTTCTCAATACGGTCGTGTACACGTTGTTTCGGTTCCACCGGATCCAATTCGTTCAGATAACCTTTGATTTTCTCTTTCACGCGTTCAAACATCAATTCCTGTTTGCGGTGCGCACCCGAAAGCGGTTCTTCGATCACGTCATCTACCAGTTTCAGGCGTTTCATATCAACAGAGGTCAACTTCAATGCATCGGCAGCTTTCTCTTTAAAATCCCATGAACGCCACAAAATAGATGAACATGATTCCGGAGAAATAACCGAATACCAGGTATTTTCAAGCATAACTACTTTATCGCCAACTCCAATTCCCAATGCACCACCCGAAGCGCCTTCGCCGATGATGATACAAATTACGGGAACTTTCAGCTGCATCATTTCGTATATGTTACGTGCAATAGCTTCTCCCTGTCCGCGCTCTTCAGCCTCAAGGCCCGGAAATGCTCCGGGAGTATCGATAAATGTTACAATCGGTTTACCGAATTTTTCGGCCAGTTTCATCAGGCGCAATGCCTTGCGGTATCCTTCCGGATTGGGCATTCCGAAGTTTCGGTACTGACGCATTTTGGTGTTGATCCCTTTTTGCTGACCAACAAACATCACTGATCTTCCGTCAATCAAACCAAAACCGCCAATCATCGCTTTGTCGTCTTTCACACTGCGATCGCCGTGCAATTCCTGGAAAGTATTATCGGTAATGGCGTTGATGTACGCCAATGTATACGGACGGTCTGGGTGACGCGACAATTGCACTCGCTGCCATGGTGTCAACCCGGTGAAAATTTCTTTGGTTTTTTCGGCCAGTTTCGTTTCCAGTACCTGAATGGTCTCTTCCATGTCTACATCCGTAGTACGACCGATTTCACGCGTTTGTTCAATTTGCTCTTCAAGTGCCTTCAACGGCTCTTCAAAATCGAGATATGTCGACATATAATGTAATTTTGAGTGGCGAAATTTACGAAAATAGTTCGCTCATTGCTACTTTTACCAGATGATATATTTCCCTTCCTGTAAAATCAATCTTGGTTTGCACATCCTGCGAAAGCGTGATGACGGCTACCATGAAATCGAAACGGGCATGCTGGAAATTCCGTTTCGCGATATTCTGGAAATCGTACCTTCCGATATGTTCCGCTTTACCACTTCAGGAATGGAGATTCCAGGGAATGACAATAGCTGCGTAGCTGCTTACGATCTCCTGAAACGCGACTTTGATCTTCCACCTGTCCATATTCATCTGCACAAAATGGTTCCCATGGGCGGTGGCCTGGGTGGCGGATCATCAGACAGTACTGCTACGCTGAAGGGATTGAATGAGTTGTTTCAGCTTCAACTGTCAATTGATCAATTAAAAAACTACGCCTCACAGCTTGGCAGCGACAATGCTTTTTTTGTGGAAGGTGGTCTGCAATTAGCCAAAAGTCGCGGCGAAGAATTACAATCGCTTGATATTACGTTACCAAAATGGCACATCTGTGTCGTCAACCTCGGCATTCATGTTTCTACTTCAACGGCTTTCGAACTGGTAACACCGAATGAACACCGAACACCGCTTTCAGCAATCTTACAGCAACCCGTTTCCACCTGGAAGAATGAATTGGTAAACGACTTTGAACCAAGCGTATTTGCTCAGCACCCGGAACTACTAACCCTTAAAACCGATTTGTACCAAGCCGGCGCAATCTATGCTGCTATGTCGGGCTCAGGTTCTACCCTGTTTGGATTATTTGAAGAAAAACCGGAACAAATTTTATGGTCGCAGCTACCGGTTTATGAGGTTTGGGTGAACCTTAAATAAATTAGGTGAATCTGCTTCCCTCGTTGAGGGAATTGCGAAACGGGATCTGTCTCCCTCCTTGAGGAGAAGAGAAAGCATTGCTTTCGAAGACCAAACGTTAGTGCCGGAATAGGGAGGTGGCCAAATGGAAAAACTTAAAAACAGAAAATGCCACCCTCCTTTATCCTCCCTTGAGGGATAATTGGATCACAATCCTCATTTTAAGATCTAAATCCTAACTCTACTCCTTCACCAACCTCAACGTCTCCAAACGATTATCCGTCACCAATGTCACCACATACATTCCTTTTGCAAATCCGGAAATATCCAATGCACTTGTGCCCTGAACGGTAGTTTGCAGCACCAATTCACCCATCATGGAATAAACGGACACTTCAGCTTCTTTGGAATGTTGGAAAGCATAGATCGTGACTTCGTCTTTCGCCGGATTGGGAGCTAATAACCATTGCTGCGGTTCCTGCTGGTTTTCATCAAGGCCGGCGGTACTCAGCGGGTCGGCTTCCATATGGTACAAACCGCCAAGATCTTGTCCTACAAACAGATTGAGTAAACCGTCGTTGTCAAGATCTTCTACCCAAAATGCGCTGTAAAGACCTACGTCGATTCCGCGGTAAGCAGCACTGACCAACTCAAACGAGTCACCGTTGCCCAAATTATCGTCGATGTCATTGTAATAATGCAATTTGCCGTCGTATGCTCCGATAAACAAGTGCGTGGTATCGTTTACCCGGAAAAAATGTGGAATTGCGTAACCGTCCGGAGTGCTGGCTACATCCACATCGCCAAGCGTATCTTCGATCAAGGTGAAAATGGCATTTGAAACGGTTCCCGTGTTGCGATAATAGGCCACTTCACCTGTTTTGTTCCCGATGAGTAAATCCAGCAAACCGTCATTATCAAGATCAAATAATTGCGGAGCCGCATAAGCAGTTACACTCACCGGTACTCCATTGTTGTCGTTTAATGCAGTAGCCGAACCGAAAGCAACATTATTTCCTGCTCCGGCTGAGTTGGTATAACGGTTAATCAACCCATTCTCCATTCCGATCAGCAAATCTTCATCGCCGTCGTTATCCAGATCACCAAAAGTAGGAATCGAACGCAAACCAAATGACTGCGTAGTCAAACTCAGGAAATCATCATCGAGATAAGAGAATTGTGGTGTAGAAACTGTTCCTGTATTGCGGTAAACCAAAAAAGCACATTCTTTATTAAGCGTAGGTTTGTAGCGGAAAAAGTTGCTCACTAACAAATCGCGTTTTCCGTCACCGTTTTGGTCAAACATCAACGGAATACTTCCCAAACCGTGTTCAATCATTTCTTCCTGGAGAAAACCTTTGGTGCGGAAAAAGAAATTTGGCTGGTTGTTTTGGCCCAGGTTTTCATAATAGGTCACGCTTTCTTCGTTTTGCGAAACGGTTCGGGCATTGGCGCCCACAATCAGGTCTTTTACATTGTCATGATTGACATCTACATAAAATGAAGCGGGAAAAATCTGGATGTTGGCAGGAGTAGTATTGCTTGGGAAATTAAGATCCTGTGAGATCATGGCCGAATTGGTATTGGGAGCGCTTCCGCCATTCATGAGCAATACGAGGTTGGGAGAAGCCACATCGCCCAAAATAATATCAAGCACATCGTTGTTGTTCATGTCAAGAGCCAATAAAGTTGAACCCGCATGACGGGTCGGTGCACTAAAAGCCGAATCGGTTTGCAGCACAGGCGCACTTCTCAAGGGATTCGGAATATCACCATTTCCTGGCCCACACGGACTTTGTGTGTCATTCAATATGACAGTACTGCTATTGGGATCTTCGCGGAAATGTCCCCAGCATTCATTCTGAAGCACAAATTCCAGTGAATCTGGAATGCCGTACAATTCCATGCTTTGATTCTGATGGTATTCGACCCGCTCGCCACCGATGTGAAACGTCAGAATATCCAGATCGCCATCACCTTCCACATCTACCAGCGCCGGAATGTCGCTGTTGGGAATGTACAGGTTGTTGTAATCGCCGATGTAATTTGTTTCGAGACTTTGTTTAAACAGTTGCCACTGCAAGCCAGCACCGGCATCGCCTACATTTCTGTAAACAGTCATTCCACCGGTACCATAACAAAAAAGGTCGTTTTTACCGTCCTGGTCATAATCGGCCAACGTAGCCCGGTAACGAAGATCTTCCGGAAAAAGCGAGGCTCCGTTGTATAAATAGCGGTAAACCGGATTTCCGTTGATGTGTTCAGTCTTGAAAACCGCCACTTCGTTTCCGCTGCGATCAAAGATAAACAGGTCCATATCGCCATCATAATCGATATCGATATCAGAAAACTGGCTAAAGTTTAAACCACCTGCCCAGGCATGTTCCAATGTATCCGAACCTATTTTCACCACCACGTTTGGATCGTATTCAAAACCAAGATAGGTTTGTGCTTTTAAACAGGTGGAAGAAAACAGCAAGAAGCCAGACAGCACAAAAACGCGTTTCATAGGAATCCAATTGTTTACCCAAAAGACAGTTCGAATAGTCTTCACTGAAGGGCAACGTTTCGACACGAATGTAGTTAAATGACTAAACATCTACAAATGAAAAAAGGGTTACTTCTCCTACTGACGATTGCATTGAGCATTTGGTCGCATGCACAGGATTCCATGTCGGTTCTTTTTATCGGAAATAGTTATACATACGCCAATGATTTGCCAAATATGACGCGACAGCTGGCCGAATCGGCAGGAAAACAATTAACGGTAGGCTCTAAAACCAATGGCGGTTATACGTTTCAGAATCACACAAACGATCCGCTCACGTGGGCCGCTATGCACCAACAAAACTGGGATGTGGTGGTGTTACAGGCACAAAGCCAGGAACCGAGTTTTCCGGATGATCAGGTCGATACGGGAACAGTTCCCTTTGCCAAACAATTGGCCGATAGTGTTGCTGCCATCAATCCTTGCTCGAATGTCATGTATTATATGACCTGGGGACGCGAAAACGGTGATCCGCAATGGGCGCCAATTTCAACGTTTGCGGGAATGAATGATCGTCTATACAATGCTTATATGCGCATGGCTGACACAACTGAAAGCATGGTGGCTGCCGTAGGAGCAACCTGGAAATACGTTCGCGACAATTATCCTGCGATTCAACTTTATGTTGCCGACGGTTCGCACCCAAGTGTTGCCGGAAGTTACCTGGTGGCATGTACCTTTTATACATCTTTGTTTCAGGCACCTGTCACCGGCGCAACGTATACAGCTGGTTTGGATCCGCAAACGGTTTTGCAATTACAAAACGCTGCTGATTTGGTCATTCTCGATAGTTTGGACCATTTTAAACTTCACCCGATTGACGAACCTGTTCAGGCACATTTTACGGCAACCAACAACAATCCTGATGTTCAGTTCACCAATACCTCCATTCGCGAAGATCAGGTGAACTGGGAATTCGGTGACGGAAACACGAGTGCACTCGAAAATCCGAATCATATTTATGCCGGAAACGGAACGTATATCGTTACCCTGGTTGCCAGTAATGGGTGTGCTTCCGACACCATTTCACAAGAAGTGATCGTACAGGTAAACGCTCTTGATGAATTAGCTGAAGCAGGTATTATTTTCCGCGAATTCAACGACCGTTTTGAGGTCCAAACAACCACTAAACCGATATACTATGAAATCTATTCATTAGAAGGTAAATTTATCATAAGCGATAAAATTTTAACATATGATTTGCAGGTAATTATGAAAAATCAAAAAAACGGAATTATTCTGTTAAAAAACGAACATGAAATTTTCCTCCGAAAACCTTTTATCAAATCATGACAAACAATTGATTTTCATGTTATTAACCCTTTAACAAGCATTGTAAACTAAATTTCACAAGACTTAATGAGTCTTTGCAGGGTACTATTCGTTACAAACCGGGACATTTAAATTGACTGGCGTTCATTTTTTGTGGAGTTTTGTACCCTTAATTTAATTTAGCTTATGAGAAATATTGACTTAAGAAAGGCACGTACATTCTCACAATCACCAATCGAAACCAGATCACATGGTAATTGTAGAATAAAAACGTTTCTTTCCACTACCAAATGGATGAAGCAAAGCTTGCTTATCCTTTCCTTTATTACATCTGCGTTAATCGGAAACAGCCAGACAGTCATTGTGAATCCGTTAGTCGAAGGTGGCTTTACACTTGGACCATCATTTGCAGCAAATGGCTGGACGGTTGATAATGGTGCAATTACCAACAAATGGTTCGCCGGAACTGTTCCCGCGGCATTTGGTAGTAATTCGGCCTTTATTTCAGCTGACAATGGGGTCACTCAGGGATATAACAATGCGTCTGTTTCGGTAGTTCATTTTTACCGCGACGTTACTTTCCCGGCTGGTGAGACGGCTATCAATCTGTCTTTTGACTGGCAAGCATTGGGTGAAACCAATTTCTGGGATGGACTGATTGTTTCATTGGCTCCAACCAGTTACACTCCAACAGCTTCAGGAACAAGTTTAGCTCAGGGTAACCTTGGTTCACCGACGATTGAGTTGGGTCGTTTCTGGGGTAGCTCAACTGTACAGAACGTAAATATTATGATTCCTGCCAGCGTAGCAGGTAACTGTTCAGGCGCTTCAACCATGCGCTTGATCTTCACTTGGAAAAATGATGGCAGCGGTGGCGCATTCCCTTCTGCAGCAGTTGACAATATTGCATTGTTATCTTCAAGTTCTGCGCTTACAACCGCTGGTGGAACGTTTACGATTGATAATACACTTCCTTTATCTGCAACTAATTTCCCTAGTTTCTCAGCTGCAATTGTTGCATTAAATGCAGCGTCGGGCTGTGGAGCATTTACAGGTCCCGTTGTTTTTAACGTAACTGCAGGACAAACATTTAACGAACTTCCTCCTGCAATTACAGCTACAGGAACTGCCGTTAATACAATCACATTTCAACGTTCAGGTGCAGGTGTCAATCCGGTTATCTCATCAACGGGAACCGCAGGAACGAATGATGCATCCATTACACTAAGTGGTGGCGATTATTTTACTTTCGACGGAATTGACATCAATAACTCGGTAGGTACCGCCATGGAATATGGTTACCTGTTGCGTAATTTGACTTCAACAAACGGAGCTACAAATAATGTTCTCCGCAATATGACGGTTCAGATGAATCGAAACGTAACAACCTCTTCATCTGCTGCTATTTTGGTTTCAACAACAACTACCGGTGGTGGTGTTGCTGCAACTTCAGCTGCCGGTGCAAACAGCAACAATATCATCCGTGATTTCACCGTCAATGATGCAATCAATGGTGTTTCATTATTAGGTACTTCAGGATTCCCTGATATCGCAAACGTTATTAATACATCTGCTGTTGCGATCAGAAATTCCATTTCAAATGTTGGCCCTACCACATCAACCAGTGTTTCTGCAAAAGGTATTCAGTTATCAAATCAGTCAGGAGCTACGGTAGGAAACAATAACATCTCCGCAGTTACATCCAATCAGGCTGCAGCTCATGGTATTTTTGTTACAGGAAACCAAGGAAACTCTTTTGTTACAGGAAATTTCATTTCAGGAATCTCGAATCAGGGTTCTACATCAACCACTTCGGTTGCTTATGGTATCCAGGTTCAAAACAATACCTCCGGAACACATAACGTTCGTGTATCAAACAACATGATTTCAAATATCTTCACTTCGTTTACAGGCACCGCTACGGCAAGCCGCTACGCAGTGGGTATTTTTGCAGGTGTTGCAAGTGCAGGAGCAGCCCAATCGTATGATATCTATAATAACAGTGTCAGTATCGGAACAGGTTTGACACCTACCTATTCAAACACTTGTTTTGAAATTCAGAATATCGCGGCTGTTTACAGATTGCAAAACAACATCTTTGCAAACTTTACAAATGCACAAGCAGGAGCTGCGCGTCACTACACTTATGTTACCACATCTGCTACAAATCTTGGTGCAGCCGGTTCCATTTCAAATAAGAATGACTTATACGTAGCTAATGATGCAGGTGTTACCGGATTTATCGGACGCGCCAATACGACAGAACAAGCTACTTTAGCAAACTGGACTGCTGCTATTACGACAATTCCGGGTACCGATTTAAACTCAGCAAGCACAGACCCAACATTTGTTGATAACACAACTGACCTTCACCTGAATTTCGGTGTCACTCCTACTCCTCTTGAATCAGGAGGTGCATCTGTTGGAGTTACAACCGACTATGATGGTGATGCTCGTCCGGGTCCTGCCGGCTCAGTAAACGGAGGTGCGACTGCACCTGACTTGGGAGCAGATGAATTTGACGGTGTACCCACATTACCTGTCGTTACATTAAATTCGGTAACACCGGCAGCGAGTACACAATGTGCAACAACTCCGCGCCTTGTTTCAGTAGACGCCACAACACCTTCAGGAACCATTACTGTAGTAAACCTTGTTTACGCATTCAACGGTACTCCGCAAGCTCCGATTGCTATGACAAATACAGCCGGAACTACATGGGAAGCCACCATTCCTGTTGCTACACCGGCAAACGCTACCGTAACATGGTCTGTTGCCGCAACAAATTCATTGGGTTATAGTGGAAACATTGTTGGAACAGCTTACGCTGACGAGCCTTTACTTGGATCTACTGCATCAGCAACTACTTCAATCGGTACAATTTGCGCAGGTTCACCAGCAAGTCTCAGCGCTACATTGTTAAGACCTGTAGTTGCTGCAATTGGAACTGCTACGACATTAACCGGAGCCACATCTCAACCAACAGCGTTTTGCAACCGTTGGCCTTCATACAGAATGCAAACTGTTTATACCGTTGCTGAGTTAACAGCTGCCGGATTGGCTGCAGGTCCTATCACATCTATTTCGTACAACATCACGACAATAGGCGATGCTCCTATAAATGAAAACTATACAGTATTAGTTGGAACTACCGGCCTTAGTGCATTCACTGACTTCATCCCAAATGCAGGATTTACGACCGTTTTCCCGGCAGCAAATTACACACATGCTGTTGGAGTAAACACCATTACCTTTGCAACTCCATATATGTGGGATGGTACTTCAAACCTGGTTGTTGAAGTTTCTCATGACGGAGCCGACGCGATTAACAACTCACAAACCTATTATACGGCCACCGCAGGAAACACGGTAGTTTGGTCTACGAGTGGTGCAGCCGTAGGAACACCAAGCAACCAACGACTCAACGTTACGATTGCAGGTAATTCAGCTCCGGCAATCACTAGCGTGTCCTGGTCTGATGGTGTAGGTACAGTTGGAACAACAAATCCATTAACTGTAAATCCTACAACAACCACAACTTACACCGCTACTATCACTGCAGGTGGTTGTGTTGCAACTCCTTCACCTGCAACAACTGTAACAGTTAACCCATTGCCTACGGCACCAACAGCAGCTAATTCAGCACATTGCGGTACGCAAATTCCAACGGCTTCGGTTACTTCTACTTCAGGATTACCAACACCAACATTCATTTGGTATGATGCTGCGGTTGCCGGTTTGGTAATGCAAACAAGTACATCAACTACTTATACTTCTAACGTTACTGCAACCACTACCTTCTACGTAAGCGAGTTGAACATGGCAACAGGTTGTGAATCTGCACGTACTTCGGTTACGGTAACAGTTACTGCTGCTGACGGTGTTAGCGCAAGCACTTCTGCTGCTACCATTTGTATTGGTAACTCGATTACATTAACCGCTGCAAATACCAATCCTACACCGGTGCAATCGTATAACTACTCATGGTCAAGTACAGCAAATAGTGGTATTACTATTCCGGTACCAGGTTCTCCGGTTACCATTACCCCTACTCAACCAGGTACGTATACGTACGACCTGAATGCGTTTGACGGTGGATGTACTGCGATAGCTTCGGTAAACGTAACAGTAAATCCATCTGTAACTGCTATCGTAGCAGCTACAACAGATGCTACGATCTGTAACGGTAATACGGTTGATCTTTCAGTAACGTCTACAACGAATAGTGTTATCAATACATTGACACCTTTATCAGAGAATTTCGAAGCTGGTTTGGGAGCATGGACTGTTGATAATGATGGAGCTTCTCCGGCAGCAGCAAATTTCGGGATCAAAACCGCTCCATACTCGTATCCGGGTTACTTCGCCAACTGGGCATCACCCGAGGGAACTCAGTTCGTAGGTTCGATGGCAGATGCAGGAGGATTCGGTAGTACAACAACGACTAAACTCGTTTCACCTGCTTTCAGTACTGTTGGAATGGCGAATGCAACTCTTACATTTAAAAACCTGTATGAAGAATACGATTCAGGTGATCTGGCAGCCAGTGTTGATATCTCAACAGACAGTGGTACAACCTGGACACTTTTGAAGGACTATTTGCCTTTAGGGTCACAAGGTGATGTGACATATGAGGCACAGATCGCCGCAAACGAAAGTATCACGTTAGGTGCTGCTTATTTGAATCAGCCAAATCTTAAAATCCGTTATAATTATATTTCTCCATGGGGTTACTACTGGATGATTGACGATGTGAACGTTTCAGGCCTTCAAACAGATGCTACAACGTACGCATGGACATCTAGTCCGGCAGGATTTACTTCTTCGGTTCAAAATCCAACGGGAGTAGCTCCGGCTGTAACGACTGATTATACAGTTACCGTGACAAATAGCTTCGGTTGTTCGGCTTCAGGTACCGTGAGCGTGATTGTTAATCAACCGACTACGTCTTCTTTAACAGAAGTTGCTTGTGGTTCATATACATGGGTTGAAAACGGGACAACCTACAATACTTCAGGTACGTATACAACAACACTTGCCGGAGCGAATGCGAATGGTTGTGATTCAACAATTACGTTGAACCTTACAATCAACCAACCGACTTCATCAACAGTTACTGAAGTTGCTTGTGTTTCTTACACATGGGCTGAGAACGGCACTACATACAACACTTCAGGTTCTTACCCTGTAGTATTGGCTGGTGCTAACGCAAATGGTTGTGATTCTACGGTTACGTTGAACTTAACGATCAACAACCCGACATCATCAACAGTTACTGTTTCAGCTTGTAACTCATACACATGGGCTGAAAACGGAACAACGTACAACACTTCGGGTTCTTACCCAGTATTGCTTGCAGGTGCAAACGCTAACGGTTGCGATTCAACGGTAACATTGGTCTTAACGATCAACCAACCGACTTCGTCAACGGTAGCAGAAGTTGCTTGCGGATCATATACATGGGCTGATAACAGTACAACATACAACACTTCAGGTACGTATACTGCAACGCTTGCCGGTGCAAATGCCAACGGTTGTGATTCAACAATTACGTTGAACCTTACAATCAATCAGCCGACTTCATCTTCTGTAACAGAGGTTGCTTGTGGTTCATACGTTTGGACTGAAAACAGTACAACATATACTACTTCAGGTACGTATACCGTAACTCTTGCCGGTGCAAATGCCAACGGTTGTGATTCAACAATTACGTTGAACCTTACAATCAATCAACCGACTTCATCTTCTGTAACAGAGGTTGCTTGTGGTTCATACGTTTGGGCTGAAAACAGTACAACATATACTACTTCAGGTACGTATACCGTAACTCTTGCCGGTGCAAATGCCAACGGTTGTGATTCAACAATTACATTGAATTTAACGATCAATCAACCTACGTCGTCTTCTGTAACGGAAGTTGCCTGTGGTTCATACGTTTGGACTGAAAACAGTACAACGTACACGACTTCAGGTTCTTACTCTGTAGTATTGGCCGGTGCAAACGCTAACGGTTGTGATTCAACGGTGACATTGGTCTTGACGATCAACCAGCCGACTTCATCAACGTTTACTGCAACAGCTTGTGAAAGCTATACATGGGCCGAGAACGGAACAACGTATAACGCTTCAGGTTCATACCCTGTAGTACTTGCAGGTGCGAATGCAAACGGTTGTGATTCAACAGTAACATTAGTATTGACCATTACTGGCCTTCCGACTGCAACTGCAACGGACAACGGTGATGCTACCGTTACAGCTTCGGCCGGTACATCTTACCAGTGGATCAATTGTGCTACCAACACTGCCATCGCAGGTGCTACGTCACAAACGTTCACAGTAACTGCAAACGGTGATTACGCAGTAGTGGTAACCAACGCGGACGGATGTTCTGATACATCTTCATGTGTAAACATCGATTATATCGGATTAACGGAAATCACAGATGCCAGCATCCTGGTTTTCCCTAACCCGACAAACAACGATGTAACAATTACAATGACTGCAACGGAAGCTACTGTTGAAGTAACAGATGCTCAAGGTAAAATCTTGCAAGCGGTAACTGTTGGTAACGGAGAGAAAGTAAATCTTTCTACTTACGAAACCGGAGTTTACTTCTTAAGAATTCGCACTGTAAACGGATCAACGCTTGAAAGAGTTGTGAAGCAATAAGTGAGTCATTCATAAATTAAGGGAAAGGCTGTCATTCATTTGGCAGCCTTTCTTTTTTAGATTGATATTTAGTTTAAGCAAGCAACTACAAGGCTCAACGTAAAGTTGCAGAGATCGCAAAGGGTTTGCTACAAAATTAATCACAGGGCTTTGGCATAACCGATTAACGGTAATCCGATCTACTCGTCCCGTAGGGACGTAATGTGGTAACAAAGATCTCCCTCTTAATAATTTACCCCGTAGGGGTAAGACCATATGATATAACATAACCGTCATGCAAAGCCTGATAACGTACTTCACCCGTAGACGTCCCGTACATATCCCGTATCCGAAACTGGAAAATCGGGTGCTTGAAACTTGAAATCCTAAATTATGTATAAATGTTCTAATGTTAATCAGGTAATAAGAAAAACTCCGCAGCAGATGTTTACGCATTGAGAGATGCGGTATAAAAAGAAACTCCGCAGCAGATGTCCTGACGTCCATCGCTGCGGAGTAAATATAAAACCGCCTCAACAATTAGCTGAGACGGCCTTTCGAATGATATGATTCTCTATTATCGTTTCATCAGGCTGTGCTCTATAGAACTCAGCACCGAAAACGTTTCATCGAATTGATTCAGCACACCTTCCACATCAGAAGAAGTAATAAAGTTTGCCGCAATTACACTTAATTTACCATCAATTACTTCAATCGACACATAACCATCTTTCACTTCCATCACTTGCGCAATCGAGGTGAAAAGTGCGGATGAAACAGTACCTTCTTTCAGTTCACAAACAAAACGATGGCTCTTTACCCCTGTTCTGAATTCTTCTGCACGTGCTCTTTCCTGATTTTGAACAAATACCTGTTCCTGGGCGAAACTTGTCATTCCAGCCAATATAAAACCGCCTATTAGAATTAATCTCTTCATCTTACATTACTTTAATTAGTTTCTTGCGAATCACAACAGTGTCTGTTTTAGTTGTAATCACATACACACCTTTTACCCATTCTTCCGAAGGTAAATTCAACTGATTGGCTCCTTCTTTTAGCGGAAATTGTTTCGAAAAGATCAGATTACCTGACTGATCATGTACCGTTACGAATACCTCATCTTTGTATTCCGAGATGTATTCAATGATCGATGAATGTTTCGTCGGGTTCGGGTAAACCACAGCAATTTGCCCAAGAGCTTCAGTTCTGTTAACGGAAATCACTTCTGACGGATTTCTTCTGCCATCCAGGTCTACCTGCTCAATCTGGTAATAATTGATGCCTTTCGGAGCTGTTTCGTGTACAAACTCGTAATACTGATCAATAGTGGTCGTTCCCGCTCCGTCAATGATTCCAACGGTTGTATAGTTGATTCCGTCAAGAGAGTGTTTGACCTCAAATAATTCATTGTTTTTCTCGCTCAGCGTCATCCATGTCAGGTGATTTCCAACATCGGTTGAAATCCCTCTGAAACCAACAAGTTCCACAGGTAAAATACCGGTTCCTGTCCAACCGGAAATAGTGAATTCACAACCATCTCCGGCATTACCATCGATCATCAGTAAATACTGTTGCCCCACAGTTAATCCTGTAGCGCTAACGGTTCCCAGGGTTGTATTTCCGGGATTGTAGCAATTGGAAACGGAAGTAAAGCCCGAGCAGCAGCCAGCTGTATAAGTGACAGCGTAAACGTGTGCCTGAATTCCCCAGCCACTCACACATCCACCCACATATGTAATTGGAAATGAAGCCGTTGTTGCGCTGGCCGTAAATTGATACCAGGAATTGTTTTCAATGGAACCGCAGAATACACTGCTCACATTCCCCGGCTGATCGGAAGAAAAGGTAACATCTGTTGTAGCTGAAAACGTTCCCGGACCCTGAGTCAAGGTAGCCGGAGTCGGGCAATAATCATTTGTTCCTGCTGTAGGCCCGGAAACTCCACATGGTTGGGCAGCTGCCACGCACAGTGAAAAAGTCCCTGTACCACCACCATAATCCCACATACGAATGTAAATGGTTGAACCGGGAGTCAATCCTGTCGCATTGATTAATGACATCGCTCCATTGGGCGAAGAATCATCATCACACGCAATCAGGGTTAATGAACCACAAGCCCCTGAGTAAATCGCCATACCACCATCTGTAGTCGTGCCGGGAGAGCTATCAAGCTGCACTGAACCTGAAGCAGGCACCACAAAACTGTACCAAACATCCGGACCAGAATAGCTGGCGCAACCCGGAGCAGGAACACCTGCAGTATTGGTAGAACCAACCGTAGTACCGGCTGTGTAGGAACAAGTCGCACCGACTGTAAGTGAAATGGCCGAACACGGATCATCATTGGTCATTGAAGGTGGTGGAGCCGGTGATGTGGCGCAGATCCCGAAAGTTCCGTTGTTATTACCACCGTATTCCCACACACGAATGAACAAGGTACTTCCCGGAGTAAGTCCGGTAGCTGCCAGGTAAGACATATTTCCATTCGGTGAAGAGTCATCGTCGCACGAAAGCAACGTGAGTGATCCACAGGTTCCGGTATATAACGCAAGTCCCGAATCGGTAATGACACCGGTACTCATATCAATAGTAACCGATCCGTTGGCCGGCACAACTACCGAAAACCAAACGTCACCTCCGGAATAACTGGCACAACCGGGAGCAGTAACTCCACCCGTGGCAGTTGCAGCGGCATTGGTATACGTTGCATACGTGCAGGTTGCCGAGGTTGTAAGTGCCGTAGCAGAACATGGATCGTCATTTGCGGGCTGTGCCCAAGAGAAACCCGCTACAAAAAGTAACGAGCCAAGTAGTAGTAATTGGCGCATTAATAGTAATATTAGTGTGCGCCTAAGTTACAACAACTACATGAAACGGTGAGTCCGATTGTTCTCCAAATGAATATTTCGTTGGTACAAATGAATATTTTCACAACGTTCCGGAAACAAGTAGATAATATTCATCAATTATGGCTTGTTTAGTTTAATAAAAAACAAACTTATTGTGATGCTAAGAACTCTGCTCCAGCGAATTAAATTGTTTCAAAAAACAAATCGGCTTCTTTCCGGACTTTTGTTCTGAACTGATATGAATCGGTAATTGACCGATAACCGAGCGCAACAGCCAACACTGCCGTGTGATCTTTGAGTTGTAGCAGTTCCGAATACGCAGCACTGTCAAAACCTTCCATGGGAGTAGCATCAATGTGCAATAAAGCCGCCGCAGTAAGTAAATTTCCCAGACCAATGTAGGCTTGCTTTGAATTCCAGTCGAATTGCTGTTCCCTGGTAAGTTGTGCTGTTGTCGATTTCATGACGTGCGCAAAACCCGCCAGCTGGTTTACATCCAGTTCGCGAGTAGCCGCAACACGATCAATGTAAGCCTCGATGTGGAGTATTTCAAGCGTATTCTGTACAGCGAATACAAAGTAATGCGACGCGTCTTTTACCTGCGTTTGCCCGTAGGATTGATGATACAACTGTTCACGCAATTCAGCCGATTCCACCATGATTACTTTATAAGGTTGCAAACCATAAGATGATGGAGCCAGCCGAATGGATTCTTTCAGAACCTCAAGATCGGTTTCATTGATTTTTTTCGTGGTATCGTATTGCTGCGTGGCATATCGCCATTGAAGTTGTTCGATGATCGTATTCATGAAATGCGCGTCGGTTTTAGCTCATTGGAACTTCCAGCAAAAGTACTTTACTTTTTTCAGTAAACCGGAACGGAACGGCAGTTGCCTGTGTGATTCCTGCGGCATCGCGTTTTCCCAATTTCAACCCTTCAATGTCTGCTTCACCTTCGATCACAAATACGTAAAGGCCGTTCAAGGGATCTTTCATTTCGTACGACATTTCCTTACCTGCATCAAATTCGCCCATGTGAAACCACGCATCCTGGTGAATCCACACGCCCTGATCATCTGCCGAAGGCGACAGGACTTGCGACCATTTATTGTGCATTTCTGCCGTGTCTAGTTCCTGCTGCTGGTAACGCGGTGTCACATTTCGTTTATTGGGAAAGAGCCAGATTTGCAGCAAATTAATCGATTGATCATCCAGGGCATTGTACTCAGAATGCTGAATTCCGGTTCCGGCGCTCATTACCTGGATTTCTCCGGCTTTGATAATGGAGCTGTGTCCCATAGAATCTTTGTGTGCCAGGGCGCCTTCAAGCGGAATGGTGATGATTTCCATGTTGTCGTGCGGATGTGTTCCGAAACCCATGGAAGCTTCAATAATATCGTCGTTGAGTACGCGTAGTACTCCAAAGTGCATCAAATTTGGGTTATAAAAATTGCCGAAGCTGAATGAGTGTTTTGCCTGTAGCCAACCGTGATTGGCGGATCCTCTGTCTTCAGAGCGGTACATAATTGTTTGCATTGTTCGTTGGTTTGAAAGACTGCCATAACTGTCAGTCTGTATTTATTGAACAAAGATACGGGTTCTTTCTGTGTTTATTTACCATGGTAAGTAAATAATTGTTAATAACACACAATCACTCTTAAATGGTACATTACAGGCTTTTCAAAAACTCGTAGTTAGACTTATTTTGCCACAAATGGCTCAGATTTTCACAGATGTTGAACTATACGCCAGCGTATAGTGAACATTTGATTAGTTCGATTTTATCTGTGAACATCTGAGCCATCTGTGGCCAAACGAAATTGTATACTGCTCGTCCCTGCTATTACGGGCAATCGAATCGGGAATCAAAACGCAAAATGATTACCGTCTAACACCCTGAAATCCAGTAAAGGTTGACGATTTACATCAAAATCCGCACATTTTTTTCTCCAAATACTTGTCAGAATAAATAAATGGTGTACATTTGCACACGCTTTTAACGAAAAGCATTACACAATTTCTGAATCTGACTGTAGTCAGGTCTTTTGAAAAAAGGAAAGAAAATTGGTTTGGTAGTTCAGTTGGTTAGAATACATGCCTGTCACGCATGGGGTCGCGGGTTCGAGTCCCGTCCAGACCGCAGAACGTTAAAAGTTTAAAGAGAAGCTCAATATGGCTGTTGAGATTAGAAAACCCTAAGATGTATCAATGTCTTAGGGTTTTTGTTTTTATGGAAAATCACTTTCATGGAAACTTACACTGTTTATATTCTACACTCTCCAAAGTACGATAAGTACTATATAGGACAAACTGAAAATTTTGCTTCGCGTCTTCAATTGCATAATGCGGGATTGGTTCAGTCAACAAAACCTTACATTTCATGGGAAGTTACGCTGACGCTGAGTAAACCAAGTCGATCAGAAGCGATGATACTTGAAAAGAAATTGAAGAATCTAAATCGTATGCGATTACTCCAATTTATTACTAAATATTCAGGTGAAAATTCTATCTAGCATCCCAAAACATTAAAGTCGAAAGAAAAATTCAATATGGTCCCGACGCTTACGGTCGGGATTCAGACATACCGACGTTTCAGTCGGCATCGTCTGAACTGTAGGAAACAGAAAACCCTAAGATGTATCAAATGTCTTAGGGTTTTTGCTTTTATGGAAAATCACTTTCATGGAAAGCTACACTGTTTATATTCTACACTCTCCAAAGTACGATAAGTACTATATAGGACAATTCTACTAAATTGGTGAACTCTCAAATTTCAATTTTCCTACTAAATCTTTAAAATACGTTGGACTCCAGATTTCTAGAATTCCATCATCTTTAATGAATCGAACCACATCCTCTTTTATGCCCTCAAAAGAAACCGAATCAATTTTAAATTTCAGTAATTCGGTGATCTGTTCGGTAGTGATCGAATCACCTTTCCAATCTCCAGTGTCTTTTGCTCTTAGAAGGAAATGACCAACATCCAATGGGATTCCTTTTTTGATATACCACTCGAGGTCATACCAATCCCTACCCTTAACTCTATCCCCCCATTTTCTGTACAAAAGGGCATGCATTTTCCCCGCAAATAGGCTTGGGCGAGTAAAACATTTTACATAAAATGAGAATGGACGAATTAATAATTTTTCTTCAGTCTCAAACCCAAGTGGGGGTTTGCGATCCACTTCAATTTTAATTTTAACTGGCTTATTGGATTTTACACCTGTTTGTTTAATCAAATCTTCCAGAATTAATTCTTTCCAAATAGTTTCCGTTTTTAAAAACGCCGAATCAATAGATGTTTGTTTCGTTTTGTCTTTTTCTTTTATACTCACTTTTATACCAAGAGATTCGAACTCAGTAAGAATAGCTGGGAAATATGGTTCTAGAGAAAAGTCGGGATTTGATTCAAGCAATGAAAAATCCAAATCTTCTGAAAATCGGTCTAGTCCATAAAAGATTCGTAATGCCGTTCCCCCATAAAAAGCTGCTTTCTCGAAAAAATCTGTTCGTGATAAACCAGCTAAAGTTACTTCTTGCATTATTTCGCGTAGGGCAGATAAGATTTCTTCCTCATTTTGCGGGTTATATTCTGCAATCCATTCTTTTATCATAATTCCTGAAGCGTATTGATCAGCATTTTAAGACTATTCTTTTTTGGTGCGTTATCCAACCAAGAATCTATTATATCCAAATCTAAAGTTTTTAGCATATCATCATCCATTCGTAGATCTTCCAGTAAAAATTCTCGCGTTTGTTTAATACTCCTTAGATTTATTTTTGAAGTAAGCACGATTTTATCACATATTGCTTTTTCAGGCGAAGCAATCAAAATTGTTTGTTTGGGAGTAAGTTGAACGCTCCTAACACCAAATGAGTAATATGGCGTTAGGAGTTGCTGGTAATTAAACCTTCCAACTTGAGTCTTATATTTTTTTGGAGATTTCACTGTTACTGAACTTACTTCGAATGTACGCTCGGGTATAAATCCCCAATATGACAAAGCGGATTCCAAAGAAACGTAACTTGGCCCGCGAAGATGGTTTGCAATTAGAAATGGTTCTGGCAAAGGCAAATCTATTTTTGGTCCTAGTACATAAAGACCTCTTCTAACAGAAATGAGATCACCTCTTTTGAGTAATTCACTGATCTTATCATTCGGACGTTTGTATTCTCGAAGTAATTCCAACATCAAATGCCTATGTAATGGCGCATCAATATGATTCTTAATCATCATTCTAAAATCCATTCCGTCATATTTTAATGTAATAATCGGAATTATTCCGATTAAATGCAATTATTTTAGCATTTTAACGTCTGTTTCCTATACATAATCGGAATATTTCCGATTATGTATAGGAAAAATTACATTAAATAACGTGAGTTCGGGATAAGCGGGAAGAATCATCCAAAATGGGGATTCTTATATCCCAAGTCGAAGAAAGAACTTTCTGCCTAGAGTGAATCGGCGGTGTGGGCTTTTTCAAGCCACCCACCCCTCCTTATTACTCAACTCATTCTCCCTCAAAAACGTTCCCTGACTATTTTGAAATACCACAAAAAAAATGGCCATCTCTCCGACAGCCATTCACAAAAATCCAGCGCCTGATTACGCTATTTCTATCATTCTCGGTGCTTTCTGTTTCGCTTCCTCCTTTTTTGGAATAGACAGGCGTAACAGTCCGTTTTCGTAACGGGCGTTTATGTTCTCCTGATCGACTACATCCCTTGGAAGCTCGAAACTTCGTTGGAAGGATTGATAGCTGAACTCACGGCGTGTATAATTGTCTTCGACTTCTTCGCTGCTTTGTTGCTTTGAGGAAGAAATCGTGAGCAGATTGCCGTCAAGCTTGATTTCGAAGTCTTTTTTGTCCATACCCGGTGCTGCAACCTCGACTTCAAAATTGTCGGCTGACTCTCGGATATTTACCGACGGCATCGTAGTACTTGTAGAAGAATAATTGTTGTTACCCCAGTTAAAAAGTTCGCGGCCAAAAAAATCGTCGAACAGTGGGGAAAATACAGGGAATCGATCCCCGTTCCTTTTTGCTGGATTCATAACCTGCTTTTTAAGTTAAACAAAATATTAAAGAACATTTACAGGCAAAGCCTTATTTAACTGACCGCAAATAAAATGCCATTCCGAGCTGACTGATATTTTTTCAGGATAAGTGACAAAATTTCTGTTTTTTTCTGAAATTTTGCCATGTCACAGCATTTGTTGTATCATCTTTTTCAAGTAGTTAACCCAATTATTTTAACAAAAAATAAAACTTCCTCATTCTCAAATGTTGTAACTTATAGTCATAAACAAACGCTATGGCAAAGTACGGAGAAAAGGCTGGCGAGAAAGTGGAAAAAGCCATGCATGAAATGAAAGAAGGAAAGTTAAAAACAGGTTCCGGCAAGAAAGTAACCGACAGAGATCAAGCAATCGCGATTGGACTTTCACAAGCGCGGAAAGAAGGTGGAAAAGTTCCGAAAAAAAAGAAAAAGCTTAAGGGTCTCCAGACCCGCTTTACCTCAAATAGGTTCTTTCTTCGCATTCACACTTTGGGAAGGTTCTTTATTGAAGAACTCTGCGAATGCAAAGAAAACATCCATGTAACTGAGGAAAAAACAGAAACCCTAAGATATGCGAATGTCTTAGGGTTTTTGGTTTGATAAAGCTTGTTTGTAAAAGGCAGCTGCGCATACTTTTTTTACGAAGATAAAAAAGTAAATCGCGGATATCTTAGGGGTTTAGTACTATTTCAATCATAATAGAATATGGCCTTAACGTCCATCGCGTAAGAGAACAATGGAAATGAAACGGAGTCTAGCCTGATGTTATATATAAAGGAATTATTAAGTATATATTTCCAATTCATTAAATTCGCTTCATGAAAACTCCAGAAATCCTTAGCCAGTCTACCAAAATCTTCGGACACAAATGGTCGATAACATTGCGCATTATTCCGATTCTCCTTGTCGTTACTTTGCTGAAATTTCTGGCGCACTGGTACAATTGGGAAGTAATGGAATTGAACGCCTTGTTTACCAGCCTGGTAGCGGGAACCATTTTCCTGATCGGTTTCCTGATCACGGGCGTACTTTCCGATTACAAGGAAAGTGAGAAGATCCCCAGCGAGTTGGCAGCCAGTATCAAAACCCTGATGGACGATACCTATACCGTTTACAAAACCAAGAATTCGAAAAAAGCGCTGGAGTTCCTTGAATACCAAAAAGACGTTCTCGACACCCTGATGGGTTGGTTTTACAAGCGCGAGCGCACGCAGACGTTGTTGCAGAAAATCAGTGGGATGAACGATTATTTCGCCGAATTTGATTTGGAAGGTGTGCAGGCCAACTACATCATCAAGATGAAAAACGAGCAAAACAGCTTGCGAAAAATGGTCATGCGCATTGATACCATTCGCGATACGGGATTTGTAGGTTCGGCTTACGCCATTGTTGAGATTATGGCACTCGTGATTGCGCTTGGATTGATCAGTATTAAGATTGAACCGTTTTACGCGTCATTGTTCTTTACGTTGTTGGTGACATTTTTGGTGGTATACATGCTGTTGCTGATCAAAGACATCGACGATCCGTTTGACTATGCCGGAAACGGTGAAGGCGGAACAGAAATTTCACTGAAACCGCTGAATGATTTGTGTAGGTCGGTGAAGGAGGAATAAACACCTTGCCACCTCCCTTTTATCCCCATCAGGGAGGGAATTGGCACTTCTTAAACAGGAGGTTTATCTTCTCCTCCATTGAGGGAGGATTGAGGAGAGTGGCATCAGTATAATTAGAGATATTGATTTCTCAACCTCAACAAACCTTTCCCCAATCCCTGCGTCTTGCGCTACGACACGATCAGAACTCCTGAAACTATTGAAATCCGGAGTTCAGGAATCCGTATCGAAAATCCCAGGCACCGATTCAAAAGTCACAAAGCAAAAAATTGTCAGCTAAGCCAGGTTATCATTTACGACAGGCGAAACCGCTACCTGGAAATCAAAAACCTCGATGAAACAGGAAAAGTGAGTTCGGTTACCATGTATTCTTATTCTAAATAGACTGAAGACCGCTTCGCTGAAAGACAAAAGGCATCTTTTAGGAAATATTGTCTTTTGTCTTCAGCCTAAAAGCACAGCGGTCTTCAGTCTAAGATTTCCCAAAAATCTAGGAATTATGTAACATCTTCTCATTTTTATGTAACACGCAAAAGGTTGTCGATACGCATATTTGTCTTACACATCTCTAAAACCCTTAACAGTTGAAGCTTTACATTAAAAACATGGTGAGCCTACGCTGCAAAATGGCAGTTAAGGAAACTCTGAGAAATATGGGCATACATTTTGTCTTTGTCGAACTAGGAGTGGTGGAAACCATGGAGGATCTGACAGAAGAAGAGCGCCAGCATCTCAAGACGGAGCTGCATCAATTAGGCCTGGAATTGATGGATGACAAAAAGTCGGAATTAGTCCAGAAAGTTAAAAACCTGATCCTCGACATGATTTACCACCCTGAAGAGGAACGAAAAATGAGTTTTACTGTGTATTTGAGTAAACATACAGGCTATGATTATCCGTACTTGGCGAACCTCTTTCTTGAGGTTCAGGGGACCTCTATACAGCAATTCATCATTCAACATAAAGTTGAGCGAATTAAAGAACTGATTATGTATGGTGAGTTGAGTATCACTGAAATTACCTGGAAAATGAACTATAGCAGTGTAGCCCATTTGTCCAATCAGTTTAAGAAGGTAACCGGACTCACTCCGTCCCATTTCCGGGAATTAAAGGAAAAGCGATTGGAGACAATGGAAGAAAATGAAATTTTATCCAACCAGGGAAAAATCTAACACATGGAAATCGCTAAAAAAGAAGAGTCGCAATACGTACGCAGTTTGATAGAAGCAAGCTTGGATCCGCTGGTAACAATAAGTGCCGCAGGCAAGATTACTGACATCAACGATGCTTCGGTTCGTGTAACCGGAATTAGTCGTGAAGAACTGATCGGAACCGATTTTTCGGGTTATTTCACCGAGCCTCAAAAAGCGCGTGACGTTTACAAGGAGGTTTTTGCCAAACGATCCGTTGCTGATTCCCCCCTCACATTACGCCATAAAGATGGAAAACTCACCGATGTGTTATTTAACGGATCCGTGTATACCGACGGCCGCGATAATGTAGTAGGTGTAGTGATTGTGGCGCGCGATGTAACCGACCAAAAACGCATAGCAACCGAGTTACTCGAAGCTAAAGAAGCTGCCGAACGCGCGACCATCATTGCCGAACGTGCGACTATCATTGCAGAAGAAGCCCAGGTTAAAGCTGAAAACGCAACCCTGATAGCTAAAAAAGCCACGCTGATCGCTGAAAACGCAGTGAAGACAAAACAACAGTTTTTATCGAATATGAGCCACGAAATCCGTACGCCGATGAACGCCATTATCGGCTTCACGAAAGTGGTCCTCAAAACAGAGATCAGCGTCAAACAGCGCGAATACATCAGTGCCATCAAAACCAGCGGCGATGCGTTGATCGTACTGATCAATGACATTCTTGATTTGGCCAAAGTCGACGCCGGAAAAATGACTTTTGAAAAAACACCTTTCAAAATCCAAACATCTATCTCGGCAATGCTACACTTATTTGAGACCAAGATCCAGGAAAAAAACCTTGTACTGACCAAGATCTATGACCCTACTATTCCTGAAATACTGGTAGGTGATCCGGTACGTTTGCATCAGATTATTTTAAACCTGGTAAGTAATGCCGTAAAGTTTACATCGGAAGGAGAAATTACACTGACTGTACTCTTGCTTTCGGAAGACGAGGAACGGACCGAAATAAAATTCACTATTAAAGATACCGGAATTGGTATTCTAAATAGCAAACTACCCCGGATTTTTGACGATTTTCAGCAGGCTACCAGCGGCACATCACGTCTATATGGTGGCACAGGCCTGGGACTCGCTATTGTAAAACAACTGGTCGAATCGCAAGGTGGAAGCATCAGTGTTTACAGCAAACCGGGGGAAGGCTCTACGTTTTCATTCACTCTCTTTTTTCTGAAAACAGACAAAGAAGCATTACTGGATGACGAATTGCTGGAGTTGGATCCTGAAATCAAAAACATCAAAGTACTGGTGGTTGAGGACATTGCCTTAAACCAACTCCTGATGAAAACCTTACTCGATGATTTCGGATTTGAGCGTGATATTGCCGGAAATGGTAAAATTGCCCTTGAAAAACTGCGTGCCAAAACGTACGATATTATCCTAATGGACCTTCAAATGCCGGAAATGAATGGTTTTGAGGCTACTGCGTACATCCGGAACGAAATGAACTCTTTAATTCCGATCATTGCCCTTACTGCCGATGTTACTACGGTTGATCTGGAAAAATGCACTCAGGTAGGTATGAACGACTATATAGCCAAGCCCATTGACGAACGTGTGCTGTATAGCAAAATCGTAAATTTGGTGAAAAAAACGAAAAAAAACTCAGTAGGTATCACTATCACTGATGGCGAAATCAAAAAGAAAACCTACACAGATTTGGCTTATTTGATGAAACGCACCAAATCAGATCCGAAGCTAATGCTTGAAATGATCACGTTGTATATGGAGCAAATTCCTCCTTTGATCAAAGTAATGAAACAAAGTTTACTGGACAGCGACTGGGATTTACTCTATTCAGCCGCACACAAAATTATTCCGTCATTCTCTATCATGGGGATCGATTCTCACTACGAAAATCTTGCAAAAAAAATTCAGGAATACGCAAAATCACGCCAGCAGACCGACGGTATTTACAACTTGGTTCTGCAATTAGAAAAAATGTGTGATGATGTATGTCTTGAACTCACAGATACTATAAAACAACTTAAATAACAGGAACCCATGAACAAGAATCAATCAATTAAACCGAAAACGCCTATCAAATTATTTTTAGTAGACGATGATCCGATCTTTTTGAAAGCACTGGAGATCGAATTTCTACAGCATGCAGATTTCACTGTTGAAACATACCCTACAGGTGAATCATGCATGGCAAATATTTCCCACACTCCGGATGTGGTTATCCTGGATTTTCACCTGGATGGAATTGAAAAAAATGCCATGAATGGCTTAGAGACACTTGACGAAATCAAAAAACACAATCCGAATATACCGGTAGTGATGCTTTCATCGCAGGATAAAATAGATGTTGCCATTGAATGCATGCATCATAAGGCGTTTGATTACGTAGTAAAAAGTGAAACGGCATTTTTGCGGCTTCAAAAAATCATCACCTCTATTTTCCGTTACAAGAAAATGGAAAAAGAATTGAACTGGTACATGGACAGGGTGTAGTGACCGCTACCCCGGTTCGGATAACATACATAAATACGCACGATCATGGACACTCAACAGATCAAGTTGTTTATCATTGACGACAATCCGCAGCTGGTAGTGGACTTACGCAAATACCTCGAAAGTAATTTTGGAGAATCGCTAACCATTTTCACATACAATTCGAGTGAAAGCGCCCTTAAAAGTATAGATCATGAAACCGATATTGTGATTTTGGATTGTGACCTTCCGGGCGAAGATGGAAACGAGATCCTGAAATCCATCAAACAACAAAGTCCAAGAACCGAGGTGATTATGCTCACTTCCAACGAAGACGTAAAAACAGCCATCCATGCATTCAGGAATGGCGCAGCCGACTATGTAATAAAGGGTGAAAAAGCCGATAAGAAAATTGGCTCGCTGATCTATAATATAATGGCTTATCCCGTTCGCGTACTTACCAGGGAATTTGGCGCAAGTAAATTTTTCGCCATTTTTCTGCTCACATTCATTTTTGTAGGTCTGTGTGTATTGCTGGTGTTAATGTGGGCGGCATTTGACTAAAACCGAAGACAATATTTTCCTGAACCGATCCTCCTTATTTATTAACGAACATCAAAAATTGGAAATCATGAGAAATTTATTGTACATCCTTGCCCTTTTAATTGTGATTGGCTGGGCTATCGGTTATATCGGTTACAGCGCAGGTGGACTCATCCACATCCTGTTGATCATTGCTGTTGTTTCCGTTTTATTAGGTGTCATACAAGGCAGGAATAGTTAGACGAACAACACATATTAAACTGTCAACAAGTGCTTTCAATAGATGAAAGCACTTTTTTTATGCTAAAAATGGGATAGATGTAACAAGTTAACTATTTCGTACAACGAATGCAGGTTGAAGGTGGGTGAACTTTGTAAATGATATTATTCACGAATAAAATTACAAAGTCATATGAAACAACACTTACTATACATTTTTTTGGCTACCATACTTTTGATGCTACCCAAACTATCTACCGCTCAGGCTCCCACATTGGGAACAGTGGCAGATTTCGTACTCTTTTCTTCCTCTGGCGCAGTCACTAATACAGGTACCACGCGCCTTACTGGAAATATAGGGACCAACCTTGGTGCCAGCACCGGGTTCGGGAATATTGACGGCGTGATACACGACCAGGACGCAGCAAGTTTGCAAGCTACAGTAGACCTTACTTCTGCTTACAATCAGTTAAACGCCGCAGTTCCTACACTTTTTCCGGGAGCTGCACTGGGAAACGGACAAACCCTGAATGTGGGTGTCTATTCCATTGCTACAGCTGCTACCATCAATCTGGACCTCAACCTGGATGCCCAGGGTGATCCGAATGCGGTTTTTATCTTTCAAATAAACGGTTCGTTATCTACCGGAGTCGGAGCAAAAATACATTTGCTCAACGGTGCTCAGGCATGTAACGTATTTTGGAAAGTGGAAGGTTTGGTAAGCATAGCTGCCGGAACCACTATGCGCGGAACCATTATTGCCAACAATGCCGATATCACAATGGCCATCGGCGATACGTTGGAAGGAAGGGCACTTTCAACCAACGGTGTGATCTCAGTAGACGACCTCAGAGCCTGGACACCACTTGGCTGTGGAACTCCGGCTTTAATGGGGCCGGCGAGTCCCGTTCTTGGAACAACCGAATGTTTTGCGTTGCTTTCTGCAACCGATCCTGTAACCAATAGTGGAACCACAAACATAACCGGTGATGTCGGAACCAATACTGGCACAACAACAGGTTACAATCCGTTGTTAGTCATCGGAACAATTCACGGTGTTCCTGACGGTGTAACCGCACAGGCTGCCACCGATTTCACCGTAGCTTACAATTACCTGAATACGCTTCCGTATGACATTGAACTGTTATTTCCGGCACAATTCGGCAATGGTTTGATATTAACGCCTCATGTGTACCAGTTAAACGGTGCCACAACACTTACCGATACACTTTACTTAGACGCTCAGGGAAATCCGAACGCTGTTTTTGTGATCCAGGTAAACGGTTCATTTGGAGCCCTGACATCTTCGAATGTGGTTTTGCAAAATGGTGCATTGGCTGAAAACGTGTATTGGAAAATAGACGGCATCACCAACATCAGCAACAATTCCGTTTTTAACGGATCAATTATTTCGCAAGACGACATCAACTTATTTCCAGGTGCAGTTATCAACGGACGTGCTTTAACAGGAGCGGGGGCAATAAATACCACTGCTGTTACAGTAAACACACCAACAAATTGTGCACCATATACTGTGACAGAACCAACAGATCAAACTGTTTGTTCAGGCAATTCAGCCAGCTTTAGTGTTACAGCAACAGGGGTGGGACTCACCTATCAATGGCGAAGAGGAAATGTCAATTTGGTTGACGGCGGGAACATTTCAGGGGCCACAACTTCTGTATTGACGATTAACCCGGCAAGTGCGCTGGATGCTGCCAACGATTACAACGTGATCATTAGTGGGTCATTTGTGCCTGACGATACAACCAACTATGTTTCATTAACGATTCTATCTTCTCCTGCCATTACAACACAACCTGTTGATATGACAGTATGCTCCGGTGATTCGGCTGCTTTCACAGTTGTTGCAACTGGTTCGAACTTAACTTACCAATGGCGTTTGGGAGCAGTTCCTATCGCTAACGGCGGTGCTGTTTCAGGAGTGGACAACGATACATTGATCATCAATCCTGCAACGGCATTGAATGCCGGAACGGACTACAATGTGGTGGTTACAGGAAGCTGCGCACCAAGTGTTACTTCCGGCACTGTGCAATTGATCATCAATACCGCACCTGTGATTAGCACACAACCAACAAATGACACGGTATGTGCAGGAAATCCTGCCAGTTTCTCTGTGGTTTCTTCAGGATTGGGATTGACTTACCAATGGAAAAAAGGAGCAGCAGACATCGTAAACGGGGGTGCTTACTCAGGTGCTACATCAGCCAACCTGACAATCAATCCGGCAACAACAGCTGATATTGCAACCGATTACTACGTGGTGGTTTCAAACGGGTGTCAGCCTAATGATACTTCTGTTATGGTATCCTTGCAAGTAGACACATTAACAACCATTACTGCACAACCTACCGACCAAACAGCATGTGTGGGTGATTCTGTCGCTTTCACAGTTGTTCCGGCTGGTTCTGGAGTAACCTACCAATGGCGAATCGGATTAGTCAATCTTGTCGATGGTGGTTCTTATTCAGGTACCAATAACGATACCCTGATCATTGATCCGGTAAGCGCAGTACATGCTTCAACAAACTACAATGTAGTGGTGACTGGAGTTTGTGTACCTCCTATTGTTTCCAATAATGTGGAATTGATAGTTAATACTCCGCCGGTTATTTCAACACAACCAACTGATCAAACAGTGTGCGAAGGTAGCCCAGTTACTTTCTCGACCGCGGCTTCTGGTTCCGGCTTGACTTACCAATGGAGAAAAGGAGCGGCTAACGTTACAAACGGTGGTGCGATTTCAGGAGCTACAACTTCTACACTTACAATAAATCCTGTAGCGTTTGCTGACGCAGCGACTGATTACTACGTGATCGTTTCAGGTGCTTGTGCGCCGAATGATACATCGAACTTAGTTTTCTTAGAAGTCGATACAGTGACAGCTATTACAACACAACCAATCGATATCACGGCTTGTTCCGGTGATTCAATTGCGTTCGTGGTGGTTGCAGAAGGTTCAGGTTTAACATACCAATGGCAACTCGGAGGCCTTCCGCTAATTGACGGTGGTTCGGTTTCGGGTTCAACCAACGATACATTATTCATCAATCCGGCAACGGCATTGAATGCAGGAACGAACTACAACGTTGTGGTTACAGGAAGCTGCGTACCAAGTGTTACTTCCAATGATGTGGAATTGACCATCAATGAGCTGCCGGTGATTACAACACAACCGACAGACCAAACAGTGTGTGAAGGTAGCCCTGTTACATTCTCGACAGTTGCGACCGGAACAGGTTTGACTTACCAATGGCAAGTAGGCGGAGTTGATATCACTGATGGTGGTTCTGTTTCAGGAGCGACAACTTCTTCGTTGACCATCAATCCAGTAGCATTTGCTGACGCAGCAACTGATTACAGTGTGATTGTTTCCGGTGCTTGTGCGCCGAATGATACATCGAACTTAGTTTTCTTAGAAGTCGATACAGTGACAGCTATTACAACACAACCAATCGATATCACGGCTTGTTCCGGTGATTCAATTGCGTTCGTGGTGGTTGCAGAAGGTTCAGGTTTAACATACCAATGGCAACTCGGAGGCCTTCCGCTTATTGATGGAGGTTCGGTTTCGGGCGCCAATAATGATACGTTGATTATCAATCCTGCAACGGCATTGAATGCCGGAACGGACTACAATGTGGTGGTTACAGGAAGCTGCGCACCAAGTGTTACTTCCGCAGATGTGGAGCTGGCTATCAACACCCCGGTGGTGATTACAACACAACCGACAGACCAAACAGTTTGTGATGGTAGCTCTGTTACTTTCACAGTTGGTGCAACAGGTTCAGGATTAACGTACCAATGGAGAGAAGGATCATCTGATGTTACGGATGGCGGTTCGATCTCAGGAGCAACAACTTCTACCCTGATGATCAATCCTGCAACATTCAGTGATGCGGCGACTGATTACTACGTAGTGGTTTCAAACGCTTGTCAGCCAAATGACACCTCTGTTATGGTTTCATTGCAAGTGGATTCGATTACAACCATTACCACAATTCCGGTTGATATCACAGCCTGTGAAGGTGATTCGGTCGCTTTCATTGTGGCTGCAACAGGTTCAAACTTAACATATCAATGGCAACTTGGAGCAACGCCTATCACTGACGGTGGAGAAGTTTCCGGTTCGAACAACGACACCTTAATTATCAATCCTGCAACGGCATTGAACGCGGCTAACAACTACAACGTAGTAGTGACAGGAAGTTGTGCACCAAGCGTTACTTCCGCAGATGTGGAATTGACAATCAATACTGCACCTGCAATTACAACGCAGCCGACAGATCAAACAGTGTGTGAAGGAAATTCAGTCACATTCTCGACCGTGGCTTCAGGATCGAACCTGACATACCAATGGAGAAAAGGATCGACCAATATCACCAACGGTGGTGCGATTTCTGGCGCTACAACGGCCAATCTGACGATCAATCCAACTGCCTTCAGTGACATTGCAACCGATTACAACGTGGTGATCTCAGGCTCTTGTCCGTCAAACGACACTTCAGTCATGGCTTCATTGCAGGTTGATACACTTTCAGTGATTGTGACGCAGCCAATTGATGTGGTCGCCTGTTCAGGCGATTCAGTCACCTTTGAAGTTGTTGCGGAAGGTTCAAACCTTTCCTACCAATGGCGAAGAGGATTGATCAACCTGGTTGACGGCGGAAATATTTCAGGAGCTACAACACCTACGTTGATGATCAATCCGGTGGCGGCTTCCGATGCAGCAACCGACTACAATGTGATCATTACAGGAGGTTGTGTGTCACCGCTTACCTCAATTAATGTGGAACTGGATGCTTCCGATTGTTTCAACGATCTGAGTGTTGTGAAAACAGCATCAACGATGGAGCCGACGGTTGGTACAAACATGACTTTCATGATTGTTGCAAGTAATATCGGTGGAAATGCGACCAATGTAACGGTGACTGACATTCTGCAAAGCGGTTATACATACGAGTCATACACTGCCACAACGGGTACATTTGATCCGTCAACAGGAGTATGGACTATCGGTACCATGGCTGACTCCAGTTCTGAAACACTCACCATTGAAGTGTTGGTAAACGAGAACGGGGACTATTTCAACACGGCCGTTATTGCCGGTAACGGAGACAGCTCTCCGGGCAACAACACTTCGACTGTAGAGCCAATACCGGTTCACCTGAATATCCCTGAAGGGTTTTCACCGAATGGAGATGATGTGAATGATGTATTCGTGATCCGCGGAATCGAAAACTTCCCGACTAATGAGATCCAGATATTCAATCGTTGGGGAACGCTGGTTTTCGAAGCTAGTCCTTACCAGGATAACTGGGATGGAACGTCCAATTCGGGTGCCAATGTAGGCGGTGATGTTTTACCGGTGGGCACTTATTTCTATGTGATTGAACTAGGCGACGGAAACGAGGCGAAAAAGGGAACCGTTTATCTGAACAAGTAATTTAAAGTACGACTTAAAAAAACGCATATGAAAACAACAATTAATATAGTTCTGGCGGCAGTATGCATAGGTTGCAGCTTCATATTACAAGCTCAGCAGAACCCTATGTTTACGCACTACATGTACAACACGCTGTCAGTGAATCCGGCTTATGCCGGTAGCAGAGAGGCCCTCAGCATCACGGGAATTCACCGGTCACAGTGGGTGGGATTCAGCGGTGCTCCGATGACACAAACCCTTACCCTTCACACCCCGATTTTCAACAAGCATATCGGGCTTGGGTTAACGGCAATGAATGATAAGATCGGCCCGGTAAACAACACCGGAGTTTCCGGATCGTTTGCCTACATCATGCAAATCACCGACCGGTCGAAACTGGCCCTCGGTGTGAGCGGTGGTGTAAACATTCTGCAGGCGGAACTCAATACGCTGGCATTGGATGAGCAGAACGATCCGACTTTCCTCAACAATATCCGAAACCGCGTCACACCTCAATTCGGGGTGGGCGCGTACTATTCGCGGGAACGTTTTTATGCAGGTATTTCGGTACCTGACCTGGTGGAAAGTAATTATTCAAGCCTTGAAAATTCAAACGGTGTAGCATTGGTGGGTAAATCAAGAAGGCATTACTTCTTTATTGCCGGAGCGTTGTTTAACCTCAATCCGGTTCTTGCCCTTAAACCGACTACGCTGGTAAAAGCAACAGCCGGTGCTCCGCTCCAGGTTGACCTGACAGCATCGTTTGTCCTTTACAAAAAACTTTCGCTGGGTGCTATGTACCGTACGGGAGATGCTTTTGGCGCACTGATTGGTTTTGATGTTTCGGAACAGTTTCGCATCGGGTATTCCTATGATTTTTCATACGGCGTCAGAACGGCAAAGTATAACTCCGGAAGCCATGAAATCATGCTGCGCTACGAGTTCATTTACCCAAGCAAAAAACAAATTCATTCACCCCGATATTTCTAAGGGCCAACTTAATACGAATTCTCATGAAACAGTTATTGATACTTACCGTCCTTTTATTCGCACTGATACCGGGTAGTTATTCCCAGGAACAAACAAACCGGGAAACCAAAGGCGACAAATGCTTTTTTATCTACGATTACGAGTGCGCAATCAACTATTACGAGCGTGTTAAAGATGACAAACTGACCACAATGGGTCAGCGTCGTCTTGCCGAAAGCCATGCCAACATGGCACATGCCGAAGAAGCAGAAGCAAACTATATCTTACTGTTGGCCCGTTCGGAAGGCGTTCTTGCAGATGATTATTATGATTATGCAATGTTATTAAAAACAAATGGCAAGATCGACGAATCAAACCGGATAATGGACCAGTATGTAGCCCAAAAACCCGACGCTTTACGTGCACAAAGCTATACAACTAATAAAACGAAGCACTCGGAGTACCAAACGGTTAATTCCGACTACACGCTCAGCAATCTGACCATGAACAGCGGGTCGCAGGATTTCGGAACGGCTTATTTCGGTAATAAAGTAGTGTATACATCGAGTGACAACCCGCCGAAAATGGTGCGGAGAAAATACAATTGGAACGGCCAGCCGTATCTGAAGTTGTATGTTGCCGAGGTCGAAAATGGCCAGCTGGAAAAACGTGAATGTTTCGATAAAAAATTCCAATCGAAATTGCACGATGGCCCGGCCAGTTTTAGCAACAACGGTACTTTCATGGCAATGACCATGAATAACCCGGATGATAAAAGCCCCGATAAAATAGTAGAATTGCAGATTTACACCAGCACATACGGCGGTGAAGAATGGTCAGATCCGGTTCCGTTTACGCACAACCGGGAATCGTATTCGGTAGGCCACCCCTATTTGCTTGCTGATGGAAATACGATGTATTTTGTGAGCGATATGCCCGGTGGTTTCGGTGGAGCTGATCTTTACAAAACAACCAGAACAGGCACTGGCCCATGGTCGGAACCGGAAAATCTGGGTAATCAAATCAATACCGAAGGTGACGAGTTATTCCCTTTCGTTGATGAAACCAACCAGACATTGTGGTTTGCTTCCGACGGACATTTCGGTTTAGGCGGTTTAGACCTTTTCAGCACCTCATTGAATGGCCGTCAAGCAGTTGAAAATGCCGGAGCGCCGCTGAATAGCCGTTACGACGATTTCGCATTTGTTTCAAATGGTGAAATGAACAAGGGATACCTTTCGTCAAACAGGGCTGACGGCAACGGATCGGATGATATTTACTCCTTCACGTCAACTGCGGTAATTCAACGTGACAAAGAACTCACCGGGATTACCAAAGACATCAACGGAAAATTCATCGAAGGAGCATTTGTCACTTTGAGAGATGAAAACGATGTAGTATTGGCAACTCAAACTGCTGATGGCAGCGGACGGTTTTCCTTCATGGTCGCTCCCGATCAAACGCTTGAACTTATCGGGAATAAAAGTGGTTACCAGGAAGGTATGACCAGCACCAACAGCTATGGAACCGAAGATAAAATTGAAGCCGATATCGTATTGCGACTGGAAAAACCTACAGTAACCATTACAGATACGAATGCTACAGCGGTCAAAGATGAAACTCGAACACTTTCATTAAACCCGATTTATTTTGATTACGACAAATCGGATATTCGTCCTGACGCCGCTGCAGAGCTCGATAAAGTAATTGCCGAAATGAACAAAAACCCAAACATGCAGATTGAGGTAGTTGCCCACGCCGATTGCCGGGGTACAAATGATTATAACAAAGATTTATCGCAAAGACGGGCCAATGCAACACTTCGTTACATCCAGGCCCGTATCACCAAGCCCGATCGTGTTAAGGGGAAAGGGTTAGGTGAATCAAAACCGGTGAACGGCTGTGCGTGTGAAGGTTCTACCGCTTCATACTGCTCTGAGTCAGAACATCAAAAAAACAGGCGCTCGGAATTTATTGTCAAAAAATAACATCATAACAGAGTAGCCAAAAACAGGCTGGCGCATTTTTTTCATACTTGGATGCGCTGGCCTTGTTTTTTTTTGTTAAAGGTGGGAATCTTGTAACGATGTGACGTTTCGATGCAACACTTTTAGTTGACAGGAATGACATATTTGTATAAAGCACAATTTCATGTACAATTAATCCTGGAAATATGAGACACATCATCACTACACTCCTATTGGCCATGGCTTGTCATCAGCCTTTACTGGCACAGGAAACCGGCCCCGAAAAGTACGGTTCAACGTTAAACGTCGGGGTGGGAATCGGTTACTACGGTTATGTCGGATATTCTATTCCTGTGGCTCACGCCAATTGGGAATTTGATGTTGCCCGCAACTTTACACTGGCTCCTTTTATTACCGCACTTTCTTACGAAAACTATTATTACTGGGGCGATGACGCCAATGAGTTTCGCTATTATGCGTACCGCCGCAACATCATTCCGGTAGGTGTAAAAGGGAGCTATTATTTTGATCAATTGCTTGGTGCGGGTTCAAAATGGGACTTTTATCTCGCTGCATCACTCGGATGCGCCTTTCGTAGCACAACGTGGGAAGACGGTTATGGTGGTGAATTAACCGTGTCCAATGGCGCAACCGGAGTTTACTTAGATGGTCATATTGGCGCTGAATATCATTTCAACGAAAGGCTGGGATTATTGCTCGATTTGTCTTCCGGCATTTCAACGATTTGCCTTGCTGTGCATTTTTAGGCCGAACGATTTTTGACAAAACATCATAAAAACAAAAGAAACAATGGAAAAAGAACAAAGCTCAGGTAACGGAAAAATTATAGGTGCATTGATAGTCGGCTTGATCGTTGGCGGTGCATTGGGCGTGTTGTTTGCTCCCGACAAAGGAAGCGTGACGCGTAAAAGGTTATTATCCAAAGGAGAGGAGGTGAAAGATGAAGTTCAAACAAAACTGCAAGCTCTTGACCATGAAACCAAAAAAGAGCGTGAACATGCAAAAGCTTAGTATTCATATATATAAAAAACTATCATGGAAGATTCAAACAACACCGGAAAAATAGTAGTCGCGTTATTGGTGGGCGTTGCCATAGGAGGCGCATTAGGTGTGCTTTTTGCACCTGATAAAGGAAGTGTAACCCGCAGAAAACTGCTTTCGAGAGGCGAAGACCTGAAAGATGCCGTGAGTGACAAACTCACCGGAATGATGGACCACGCCGAAGAAAAGGTAGAAGAAGGCCAGAAAAAAATAGAAGGTAAACACGCTTAAGTTTACCGGTAAAACATGCCAGGGCCAGGGTTGAATAAATCCTGACCCTGCGCAATTTATACAAGCGTATGGAAACAATAGCAAATTCAATGGAGATCTTTATAAAGCGAGTGGAAGACTATGGTAACACGCGCATCGAACTGGCAAAATTGATGGCCATCGATCATACTTCCACCATCGTTTCTTATATTCTCTCTAACATGGTTGTGATATTGGTGATTTTATTTTTCACCCTTATGCTCAGCATCGGTATTGCTTTTTGGATCGGAGATTTACTCGGCCAGGTTTACTGGGGATTTTTCATCGTAGCAGGTGTTTACGGAATTGGAGTGCTGGTGTTGCTTTTGTTATTCAAACGCATTAAAAACCGCATCAAAAACACAATTGTTTCTCACTTATACCAACCGAAAGAATGAGCGAACTCTCACATAGCGACAGGCTGCACCAGGCCATTGCCGATCTACAGATCAAACGGCAGGAACAGGCTGAATTGATTACCGAACAATTTCAGTATCTTAGAGAACAACTTCAACCCGCTAATCTGGTAAAAAGGGTGGTCAGCGATGTTTTTGCTTCGCCTGACATCAGAACCGGGATTGTTGATTATGCGATCGGCGTTACTTCAGGTATGATTGCCAAAAAAGTAGTAGAAGGCTCGTCGCCAAATATAGTTAACCAATTAGTGGGAAATGCTGTTCAAATGATTGTAACACGTGAAGTTTCGCAGCATCCCGACGCAATAAAAAACTTTGGAAAAAACCTGCTTCAACGACTGTTCTAATCAAGCCGCTAACATATGGAAACTACCAGTAACAAAATTCCACTTTATGCCAAAACAGCGCTGATCTTTATCAGTATGTTCGCATTTGTCTACACCTTATATATCGGGCAACAGATCATCATCCCGCTTGTGTACGCCACCATTATTGCCATTTTGCTCAATCCGGTTGTCAATTTTCTTACACGGCATAAATTCAACCGGTTCATTGCCATCATACTTTCTGTCATACTGGCAATTGCTATAGTTGCCGGTATTTTGGCTGTGCTGATTTCACAAGGCGATAATTTCATGAGCTCGGCACCTGAAATGCAGGAAAAATTTACAGCCACTTTTTCCCAATTTGTGAATTGGGTTTCCAACCAAATGGGAGTTGAACCTGAAAAAGTCAACCAATGGATCTCCGATACACGCAGTGAACAGCTCAATAATCTTGAAGTGAAAGAAAACATTGCCAGATTCGGACATATCCTCATGACAACTGTATTACTGCCGGTTTACATGGTCATGCTGCTTTATTACAAACCGTTATTGCTCGAATTTGTGCACCGTGTGTTTCGTTCCGAAAATCAGGATTTGGTAAAGGAAGTGCTCACTAACACAAAAAAAATCATTCAAAGTTACCTCATTGGCCTGTTCATCGAAATGTTCATCGTAGGGGTTTTAAACGCCGTCGGATTGTTGATCATTGGCATTAAATATGCTGTTCTGCTGGGATTAATCGGCGCATTGCTCAACATTATTCCCTACCTCGGTGCTATTATTGCAACTTCGATCTTCATGTTAATAGCCTTGCTTACCGAATCGCCGATTTACATGCTGTATGTATTGCTGATGTACCTGTTCATCCAGTTTATCGACAACAATTTCCTGTTGCCAAAAATTGTGGCATCACGGGTAAAAATCAACGCGCTTGTTTCGATCATTGTTGTGCTTCTCGGAGCTGCTGTCTGGGGAGTTCCGGGCATGTTCCTGGCTATTCCGCTTACAGCAATCATAAAAGTTATTTTCGATCATGTAGAACCGCTGAAACCTTGGGGGTTCCTGCTGGGCGACACCATGCCGAAGGCTATTTCAATCAAGAAAATCAGTTTCCGGAAGAAAACAAAGGCACCTGCCAAAGGCGATTGAAATATCAACTAAATTTCACCACAACGCTTACGCTGTAGCTTCAGCGTTGTGAAAAAAAGCGTGTTAATCCTCAAACCCACACAACGTCAACCCGCGTTGCGATGCCGCTTCCCTGGTCACAAATACAATCTCATGTTTACAAGCCGATAATCCGCGGCATTTTTCTACGAGGTGAAATTTTTTGGCGTCTTTGCTGTCGCAGATATAAACGCCCGATGTTTGCATGGTACTGCCAATTGAAAGCCAGCCGGCAAGAAGTAGTAGTGATAGTGATTTGAACATATTCAATTGTTTTGGTTAATCTAAGTAACGAAAAAACAGGAATATTTGTTAGTTATTTTTTTAAGTTCGTATTATTTCCGTATGACTCTTTCAAAAAAGAAATCGCGTCTCATTACCATCAACACAAACGTTTACCGTTGGGTGATTAGTCCGAATGACGGTTACATCGTACTTGTGGCTCATCGTGAAGACGTTCAAGGGCAGAAACTTGAAGTCTATGTAAATTCGGAAATCAATTCCTTTTGGGTAGAATTTCCTTATACATCAAATCTCAACTTAAAAATTCTGAACCCGAAAGATGCCGAAACAATTATTCGGCAGGCGCTCAATCTGGGTTGGAATCCGGAAACTAAAGGAAAACCGTTGGTGTTTGATTGGAAGAACAAAGAGCTTGTTTCCAGAAATAAATTCAGATAACTTTTCAAACTATTTGTATTAATTTCAGCCATACTATGGATCACATTTCAGCAGCAAAGTCTCTCGAATTATTCCTATACGCTCTCAGTCATTTAGACGAGAGTCATCTTGACGGATCGGATGAAGATCTTATTTATTTTGTATTAGACGAACTTGATGGCGATGCCCACACTTTTTTTCACAACTATACTGTTGATCTTCTTATTAATGCGAACTTAATTCCTGTTACAGTTAGAGAACGTACACTGACTTTACGTGATTTCGTGAAATGCTTAATCGATACGAAAAACACCTTGGATGAGATCAGAAACGATTCCGAATGGAATAATGCCCGCCAAATTGCAGCAGGTATTTTGAAAGACATCAGGGCTCATCAAACAACCAACGAAAACTCCTGAGATTACATGGCAATTCTTAAAAAAATAAAGAACAACGAGCTTTATCTTTACATGAATGGGAATCTCATTTATAAACGTTGGCTCGATACCGGTCAGTCAACCGTTTTTGATGTAATGGCGTACGATAAATACACCTCCATGAGCCTTCGGGATTTAGATAGTGAAAATCAAAATGAATTACTCATTGTTAAAGCAACAATAAAACTGCTTACTACTGAAGCTGGTGGGCGAAAATCAGGATTCATAAGTGGTTATCGGCCCAATCATGTCTTCGAATACAATACTGAACGAGAGTTATTAATGGCATATATTGGTGATATCCATTTCGAAGGAAAATCAAGCATTGAACCGGGTGAAGAACGAGAAGTGATTGTTCGGTTTTTATTATCTCAGCCCATTGAAAAACACTTATCTAAAGGATGTCTTTGGTGGATTCACGAAGGATCTAGAGTGGTTGGGCAATGCGAATTAATTGATTTTTTAGATTAAAAAAATGAACATCCAAACCCCACGTCTTCTCCTCAAACCTTTGTCGAAACAGCAACTCCAAGCTTATATTCTTGATGATTTTTCGCTGGAAGAATCGTTGAATCTGATTTGCGGTTCTCGAACGGTATCAGAACGTGTGAAAAGTGCTATTGAAACGAAAATAATCCCTCGATTAACTGAGCAGGTGCCGCACGACTGGTACGTTACTTTTTGGACAGTCATATACAAAGAACAACAAGTAATGGTTGCCGATTTATGTTTCAAAGGAGAACCAAACGCACAAGGTGAAATTGAAATCGGCTATGGTACGTATCCAGACTTTCAGCAACAAGGTTTTATGACTGAAGCCGTTGAAGGAATTATCGGCTGGGCTTTTCAGCAGGAAGGTGTAAACGCCATTTTAGCAGAAACAGATCCGGAAAATATCGCTTCGCATCGCATCCTTGAAAAAAACAATTTTGTCATCCAATGCAAAACGCCCGATAATATCTGGCGGCGGTTGTATAAAACCGAATAAGTGATTTGTCTGACAAATCGTTTTTTGTTTATCTTCAGACCATACATCTACAATTCAACTGGTTATGAAGTTATCATTTTCTTTTTCGTGGACTTTAATTATCGTGGTATCGGTTTTGACTTCCTTAGGCGGATGCACAATAGAAAAACGTCTTTACCAACCCGGATATCATGTAGAATGGCAGAAACGCGCTCAATTTGGTGACAGAAATGAAGCTGTCACAGATAAACAAGCAGATCAGGTCATTGCTGCGAATGAAACGAACCATGAAACGATTGCTGCGACTTCTTTTCCGGAAGAAAAAACAATAACTGAAGAAGAAACAACTATGCTTTCGTCAGCTGTTTCGCAAGCTCTGGATCGTGTTTCAAGTGTTATTGAGCATCCAACAGCAAGTAATTCTCCCACTTTAAACCAATCAGCTGAAACGCTTGACCAAGCGAATGATACAAAACCTTTACTAAAAAAAATGAGCAAGCGCGAAGGCGGCCCCAGTGGCTTAACCAAAGGCTTGCTTCTGATTCTTATGGGATTGTTGCTGATCGGAATGGGTTTTCTTTTTCAAAACATTTTGGGCGTATTCGGCACCATTTTATTGATCATTTTCGGACTCGGAGGCGCAATCATGATTGTGGTCGGGATCGTGTTTATGATTTTAGGATAACTATTTCAGAGACCAAAAAACCTGAAACTATCCCACGTAATATTGCAAATTTACGGGCTACTTGAGGATACGTAAATTTGCAATATTACGACCCTTTTTGAAAGTTGATTTTTGATCCCTAATCCAGTGATTTCCTCCCCTGAAATTCGTACTTTTGACCATGCGTTTGATCGGTCTGTTTTTCGGTTTTTTGCTCATCATTCCGGTGAAACTTTACCAATGGGTGATCAGTCCGATATTACCCAATAGTTGCCGTTACGATCCAACCTGCTCAGCTTACATGATCGAAGCAATCAAAGTTCACGGTCCGCTAAAAGGCTTGTGGTTGGGAAGCAAACGCATTGGTCGCTGTCATCCGTGGGGTGGACATGGTTATGATCCTGTTCCTCAGAAAGGGAAATGTAAACACGAGCATTAATGCTTGACTTTTGATCACATCAAAAGGATGGACAGGTGTTAGATGCAATTGATTCGTAACATTCAGATTATTCCGAAAGCGAAAACATCATTCCTTCAATGTCCGCTCCTTTTTCGTTCACCGACCATTTCACCGCTTCAAATTTCATAGTGCTTCCGTCTTTAAATAACATTTCAACAATCACCAGACGGTGTTTACTGATGAAACGAAACAGCGAAAACTGAACGCCATCATGGACACGCAACCCTTTCACGTTCTGGTAATTGATCGAATGCTCTACTCTGCCCTTAAGCGAAACCAATTCCATTTTTTGCTGCATAACTACAATTCTGCCTTGTGGCTTATAGCCTGTATAAAAGGTATTCAACAACCAGTCAAGCAGAAAAACCAATACCATTCCGCCAACATTGAATTGCCAGTTTTCCAGCGGCGTGAAATTGGGAATTAATCCAAACCCGAAAAAGAGAACCAACGAGCAATAGACAAAGAATCCCGCCGTATTCGTCCATAACGGAAGTGTCGATTTTGCCCAGGTAAATGTGGCTGTTGAAGGATACGTTTTGGCCATGTGTTCGTTTAAAGTATGTTAAAATTACCTTTTTTGGCGCGAAAAGCAGTTTGATTCCAAAATTTACATTTACTTTGTAATTCAAAGTTCTTTTTTATGGAAGACCAACGATACATCGATCAACTCAAAGACATCCGTAATATCATGGACCGTTCGTCGCGGTTTCTATCACTTTCGGGCTTATCAGGCGTTCTCGCCGGTATTTATGCTATTTGTGGTGCCATTGCCGCCTATTACATCATTCAGCATCGCTCCCACTTTTACATAACGCTCGAAAGCAAAGAGTTTTTCCAAATCGTTGCAATCGCTTTCGGCGTGATCGTACTTTCCATTTCCACAGCGGTGATTCTTTCGGCGAGACAAGCCAAAAAACGCGGCGAGAAAATCTGGAACAAAAGCAGCCAGCGCATGCTCATCAACCTGTTTATTCCCCTCACAACCGGCGGAGTTTTCGGGATTTTATTACTGAAAGAAGAGCATTATGGCCTCATTGCCCCTGTTACGCTGATCTTTTACGGCCTGGCACTGGTCAACGCCAGCAAGTATACATTCGAGACATTGCGCTCGCTCGGGATCGTTTTTGTGATACTCGGTTTAATCAACACTGGCTTCCCGGGTTATGGCCTGCATTTCTGGACGTTAGGTTTCGGAGTGCTGCATATTCTTTACGGTACGATAATGTATCTTAAATTTGACCGAAAACAAGCAGATTGAAACACGTAATCTCACATATCAATAAAGCGTTTGATCACCGTATCCGGCTCGGAATTATGTCGGTGCTGATGGTCAACGAATGGATGGAATTTACCACCATGAAAGAACTGCTTCAGGTAACGGATGGTAATCTAGCAAGTCATATAAAAGCCTTGGAACAGGAAGAATTCATCGTTGTGACCAAACAGTTTATCGGGAAGAAACCCAATACACGTTATGCAGCAACGACGACCGGTAAATTGGCGTTTGAACAGCACCTGAATGCATTGGAACAGTTAATAAAACAAAGCAGATAATCCCTTTTTTTAAACCAATACTTTGAATTTCAAAGTTCTTTTAAATCAAATAATCATGGAAACAGCACAGCATCAGCCAACACAACAACCTCCTTCCGGATTCCAGCAGTTTATGAGCTCGCACACCGCGCGTTTTATCATCGTTGGATTCATTTCCTTGGTCCTTTTAATTCCGCTTACGCAACTTTGGGGACTCATTGAAGAACGAAAAGACCGTCAAAATGACGTGGTCGACCAGCTGAAAACCGAATGGGGCGGCCCTGTGGCGTATTACGGAATTGTCATGAAAGTGCCGGTGACAGAAATTGTTCGCTGGGAAGAAACCGATAAGAGCAAAGTGAAAATTCCGCATACCGAGCACAAACAACATACCGCTTACATTTATCCTGAATGGAGCAGCGAAGAGTTGAATACAGTGGTAACCGAAAAGTACCGGGGTATTTTCAGCACACCGACCTTTACTGCCGATATCAAAGGCAAAGCGCGTTTCAACTTAAAAGATTTCCTGAAACACAATCCCGACCGTGAGATCGATTGGAACCATACACAAATAGGTTTTATCACCGATTCCGAAACCAATTTCAAACGCATTGATGCCATTCAGTTTTTGGGGAAATCACTTCCTGTAAGTGAACAACGACGCGTTGGAACAGATGACATGACGATCAACATGACCGCTGCATTTTCGCTCGATCCTATTGCCAATACAGTAATCGAAGCGCAAATTAACACTGCGATAAACGGCAGTCAATCAATTCACTACCAGTCACTCGCCAACGAATCGACGATGAAACTGGCTTCCAACTGGAACGATCCGGCATTTGAAGGAACCTGGCTGCCGCAGAGCGATGCCTTGCATATTTCCGAAAAAGGGTTCAACGGAACCTGGAATTCTATGAAAATAGGAAGCGGCAAAAACGAACTGCATTTAGACGGAATTACCTGGTTCACGAAAAACTATTCCGACATCCGTTTCATTAAAATGGTTGATCATTATCAACTCAATGAACGTACAATCAAATACGGTTTATTGGTGCTGATTCTCACGTTCGCCGTGTTTTTCCTCATTCAGATTATCGGAAAAGTGACCGTGCACCCCTTGCATTATTTCATGATCGGCCTGGCATTACTGCTTTTCTATTCCCTGCTGCTTGCTTTTTCCGAACAAGTTGGCTTCATTCCCGCTTACATCATTGCGGCAACTACCATTGTATTACTGATTGTCTGGTATGCCAAATCGGTATTAAAATCATTGAAATTCGCGGTCATGAGCGGAACCAGTTTGCTGCTTTTGTACGCTTTCCTGTTGGTCATCGTAAATCTTGAAATCTATGCCCTGATTGTAGGAAGTATCGGATTACTGGTCGTGTTGGCAGCCATCATGTCCTTCACCCGAAAAATCAACTTTGAAACCACATGAATTTAGCCACCTGAATCATGCTAAGTACGAAACCTCCGGAATGACATCTTTTTCCGGAGGTTTTTTGTGCTACCACTAAATACATTTCCTGTATCGGTTAGCCGATACACTATTTTTTCCCACGAACGCACGAATCTGGCTCGGCTAACGCACTCGCTTACAATTATACATTGCCTTAGTAGATGATAAATCAAATATTCCAACGAAAGCGCGTCCGTTAGGCGCGTCAGCCTGAGGCTGATGCATTCGTGGGAATATTTTATGCTGGTTCGCGCGTGGTATATAGTAGATGGGAACTAAAAACCTCCGGCACCATGACGCGCCGAAGGCCTTTGATCTAATCCGCTAGAAAGCGCGGCTGAACAGGTTCACTTTATTTATCTGGTGGTGGTATATTTTCGTGATCTGGTGATGTTGATTCCAAGTGATAAACCGTAGGTTGTTCCGTATTTATTGAATGAGGCGTAAAAATTCAGTGGTACATTCAAGGCTCCGGGGCGGAACGTTTTACCAATTCCAACCACAAAATTCGATGAGAAATAAGCAGCTCCGCGAGTGTCGGGACGGTCAGAATAATTGAACTGATCTGCATTCATCACACCTGCATTGGCGAGGTCGGAAAATGTGCGGAATGATCCGTCGTATTCCGTCGTGCCCGACAGCAGTTTTTTCATGCTCAATGAAGGCCCCATGGCGATTTCCCAGGCCCCCTTTCCGAAACGGACACCATGTAGAATAGCCAGCGAAGGAACCGGAGTTCCATGTTCAATTCCTGCTACATTGCCAATAAATTCAAACAAAGCGCTGAAATTTTCGCTTCCCACATATTGTTTTTCCAATTGGTAACCGATGTTAAACAACACAGGCACTCCGCCTACTCCACCGTCGTCTTCCGAACGGGTAAAAAAGTCCGAATTTTCTTCCGTCACAATCGCAATTCCCATGCGCGGGCCCGAATTGTTCATTTTACCCAAACCGGTCGAGGCAGCAGGATTGTCTTTAAAGATCAACGATTTGGACGCATAAACATCAGCTTCTATTCCCAACATTCGATAAATCATAATATCGGTCATGCGGTTCAACTCACGCGGTTGATTTTCAAATTGTTCGATTTCGTTTTGCACGATTTCACCGGTATTGACATCAACGATTTTCATCGAAATCAGGATGCGATCGCCTAAACCGTCATAACTCGCGCTCATCGCGAAATCGGCATTCAGCTCCTTCCCTGTTCTGATCAGGCATTCCTTACCCATACAGGTTTTCACTTTGTCCAAGCCAATTTTCTCGGCAACGTCATAACGGTCGTTGACAACGTATTTCTTCGAATTGACCAATGATTTGTATATAATGGAACGCAAAATCTCATCATTAAACGAAATACCTCGCACTTCGATGCCACCGATTACCATGGAAGGAAGTGTTGCTTCGGTTGTTTGGTCCTGCGCTACCGATTTGGTTATCGCGCCTGTGATGAATATTATCAAAAGCAGTAGTCGACTTGTTTTCATCTGTTTGGGTTTTAAGTTTGCGCAAAGTTGGCTCGAACGTATGCACGCATACAAACGGAAAAATGCGTTTGTGGATTTGGGAGTTGCGGTAATCCGTACAACCAGGGATTCAGCCTTCCCCACAGATGCACAAATTGGGCTCGGCTAACGCTCTCGCTTGCATATTGAACGCATGGATTATAAAGCGCTACCGTTAGGAGCGCAAAAATCTGCGCATCTGTGGGAGTAAAAACACACCTTTCGATTGCATACTTTTTCGGAAATTCCGTTCAAAATTCCACACACCCTCCAACCAGCCAACCTTTTGTCTTATCTTGTCGTCTGTACACAATACGCTTGCCCATAATCCATGAAATACCTTTACATAATACTGGTTGTCACACTATTCGCGCCGCATGCGAAAGCGCAGGATTGGCTTGCCGGATCAAATGGTAATTTCGCCAGCGAAGCCCTTGATGTAGCGGTCGACGGAAATGGAAACTCAGTTGTTATCGGTTATTTCAGCGGACAATTGCAATTCACCGACTCTTCCGTGCAGGCGGCAAGTGGATTTTCAGACATTTTCCTTGCCAAATACAGTTCAACCGGACAACTACTCTGGCTCAAGAAATTTGGCGGAAATCAAATAGACCGCGGACAAAAAGTAGCCATCGACAACAGCAACAACATTTACATCACCGGTTATTTCGCAGGAACCATGCAAATGGGCGCAACTACGCTGAATTCAAATGGTGGATCGCGTGATATTTTTACCGCAAAACTCACGGCAAACGGTGGTGTAACATGGGCCAGAAGCGATGGCGGAAACGATGAAGAAATTCCCTATGGAATTGCAGTCGATGGAAATTCAAATGTGATTATCACCGGGAAATTTACCGGAAACACGACCATCGGAAGTACTTCTTACAGTTCGCAGATCAATCCGGCAAACGGTGCATTCAGTACCGATATTTTCATTGCCAAATTTACAACTGCCGGAGCGCCGACATGGACCAAAAAAGGCAACTCGAAAGCCGACGATATGGGAATCGCAGTTACCTGCGATAATGCCAACAACATTTATGTCACCGGACAATATTCCGACACGATGAACTTCATCGGGCAAACGATCAACAACCAGGTAATCAATGCCGGATATGTTTCAAGACTGACTTCCAACGGCGATGTTACGTGGTTTGATAAACTCGGCGCAACGCAAACTTATGCCAGTGCGATTAAGATCAATAGTAACAACGAAATTTATACAACCGGTAATTTCCTGGGAACCATGTTTATCCAGGCAAATGCCGTTACGAGTCAGCTTACCAGTCCCTATGTCAAGAAAATCTTCCTGATCAAACTTGGTACCACTACCGGAAATTACATCTGGGGAAGAGCGCAAGGTTCCGAATCAGATTTGACTGCCCGTGGATTAACCATTGACAACGCGCAGAACATCTTTATTTGCGGTGATTTCCGTTGCAATTTTGATGAATACAGAGATTCAACGGACACCGGTTTGTGGAACACTGTCGGTTTCAGGGATATTTTCGTGAGTAAATTCGGTCCCGGTGGTGGAATGATTTGGAATAGGCAATCGGGCGGTAAACGCGAAGATTTGTGTTACGCTTTGGCGAATGGCGGCAATGACAAACCCATTTTTGCGGGAAGTTTTGAAAACGATTTGTTTGTACCAACCGATGTGTACAACCTCACAAATATGTCGCCAAGCCCCAATAACATTGTGTTTAATGGAGCAGGCGGTGCAGCCGTAGGTTATTTACAATACACGATCCTGGGCGATTTATCGAAAAACGTATTCGTTGGAAAAGTCAATGATGTCACCAATCCCAATTACTATTATTACCATCCGGGTGGAGGTGCAGGTATTCCCTACGATTCGATTTCACCGGTATTGAACCCGCAGCAGGACACTATTGAATTTTGCAACGCGATGTATTTGTCGTTTGATCAAAACACTGACCTGTATGTTGGTCCCGATTTTGATTTCCACTGGAGTGCCGACAATCTTGATGATAATCCATATTTGTACGTAGCGCACACCAATGAAGCGGTGATTATAACATCAACTTCCATCGACGGTTGTTATACGTTTCAGGACACGATCATTACAATTGCGCATCAAAGTCCACCATTACCATTGATGACCGATGACCATGGCTTCAACACCAATTCCCCGGTTTCGTACACCAATATCCAGCTTTGTATTCCCGACACAGCTTTGGTTTCTTTTTCCAATCTGTGCAATCAGTGTACGTTACAGATCAACTATTACAACACGCCCTTCCATTCCGGCCCTACGCCGTTTGAAGTAACCGAAGAAGGCGATTATGTGGTAGTGGTTACCAATGAATTTGGTTGCATTTCACAAACTGTTTTTGCCGTAATTCACGATACAGTAGTCGATTACGATAGCATTTTTCCGGTAATTGTGATGTTGAATGCCGATAATTTCGATGATTCGATCAGCATCTGCGAAAACGAGTCGATCCAGTACATTGTGATCGATACCATTACCAATCCGTCTGGAGCAAACACCGTTTATTCCACTCCGTTTATCTACGAACAATTCTTTTCGCCCGACGCAATTACGAATATGAACGTAGGAATTCATTCCTGCACCATCGTTCCTGACACAACGGGTTGGTACGTGATCAGTTATGTCGCGTATGTGGGCTACGACAATGCCTGTGGAATCGATACGATACAGTACCATATTTCCGATTCGTTTTACATAACCGTATTTGATAATCCCGTCACGAACCTCACACTGATCTCTGACAGTCCAATCTGTCCGGGTGATTCGTGCTATATCAGTGTTTCGCAAACGATGCCCGGTGGAGCGTGGACAGGTGGCAACAACATTGTGTGGGAAAGTACCGACGGTGATTCCATTCTGGTTTCGCAGATCGGCTATTATTCTTACGCCGGAGCCACAACCGACACTGTTACCGGCTGTTCGTCCACTTTTACGGTCGGAACCTTCGTGAGCAACAAACAAGCTCCGCTCATTCAAATGTATCCGTTCGATGGATTGATCTGTCCGAATGCAACTGTTACGCTTTCCGTGATTCCTGCAGGAAGTTATAACTGGATTGGTCCGGATGGTAGCTCATTGGGCTCTGATTCTTCTTTGGAAGTTTCCAGCGGTGGCTTATATTATTGTATTTACACCGATCCGGAAGGTTGTAGTTTCACTCTGGAACAGGTCGAAATCAGTGAATACATCATTCCGTCATTGGCGTTTTCGCCAGTGAATATCTTCTGTGATTCCAGCGACATCGAGTTGATTCCGGTTTTTAACGGAATTGCAAGTATTACATGGCTGGCACCAATTGTTTCGAATGAAAATACGGTTTTTGTGAATCAGCCGGGCACTTATTACTGCTCTATTTACCAGTGCGGAACAGCAACACTTGATAGCGTAACTTTATACGACGGGCAGTTTACGCCGTTTATCACAGCTACCGACACGCTGATTTGTCCGGGACAAACAACAACGATTACCACCAATCCGGGAATGCTTTCCTACGAATGGAACAATGGCCAGTTTTTGGGGAATACATTCACTACGAATCAGCCGGGATTGGTTACTGTAACACTTATCAACGCACTCGGTTGCGAGCAAACTGTTTCCATTAATATTGGTTTGGAAAACATTCCGCCAGCACCCAATCAGCCCGATCAAACGCTTTGCCAGGGCGAAACAGTTGTACTTACGGATAACTCCGGTTTCACAACAGCATGGTACACCGACCTCAACGATACGATTCCGAATTCTACCGGACCAACATATACGATTCCGAATATTGCCGCCACACAAACAATTTATGTTTCGCATCCGCATCCACTGTGCGCGTTTAACCTTGACACGATAACACTTTCCGTAATTCCCTATATTACAAGCCCGGCAATTATTGGGAATGGTGTTTTATGTGAAGGAGAAGACTTGTTACTTTCAACCGACAATAGTAATGGGAACAACATTACCTGGACTTTCAACGGTGATACACTTTCTACTTCACAAACTGTTTCGATACCTTATAATTCGTTTACCCAAAACGGAACTATCTGGCTTTCGATGAGCAACGATTGCTTCACTCAAAATGCAAGCACGCCACTTACGTTGATCGGGGAATATCCACTGGAGCTCAATGTTTATGAGATGAGTGCCTGTGATTACCTGACAATCGAGTTGTATGGAATCAATGGTTTTAGTGGCGAAATTTACTGGGAAAACGGAGGTGATTCTGTTCTTGGAAATCCATTGATTGTAGCTGCGGGTGCCTTCCAGGATTCATTATTCACGGCTTATGGAATTGACGACGACGGTTGTGTAACGCTTCCGACAAGTGTGTTGATCACGTTTGAAGATTGTACGCCACGGCCACCGAATGTCATCACTTCCAACGGCGATGGTACCAACGATTATTTTATCATCCCGAATGCTGAATTGATGAAGGATAATTACCTTGTGATTGTGAACCGCTGGGGCAATACGCTTTACGAAGCGGAAAATTACAAGAATGACTTCTCAGGCACTGAATGGAACGAGGGCGTTTATTTCTACCAGTTTTATCCGGATGGAAAAAACGGTCAACGTCCCGCCGTTCATGGATTCTTCCACCTCTACCATTGAGTTATTAACAACCTCATTTTGTAACGGTTAATGCTTTTTCGACTTAAATGTTCGGTACGATAGTTGTTTATTGTATCTTTCAACTAAGTAAAACTGCAACTTGCTATGAAAACACGTTGGTACTTAATGGTCCTTTTGTTGTTTGCCGGCCTTTCCGTGCAGGCACAAACCGATCAGGATAAAAAAGAAGTAATGCAACTATGCCTGGATCTTCCGGCATTACAACCTTATTTTCACACTGAGCAACCTGAACGTTTACCGATTATTATTAAAAATAACGGAAAAATCTCCCCAATTTCACTCAATAAATTTGGGAAACCTGTTGTTTACATGAGTCCGGATGATATTGATGCAAAAGGAACACTAACTGCCCTGGAATTTATGCGTTTTGAAGTTACCACCGAAAGCGCTACGATCATGCTCCGTTACAATATCGAAGGATTGATGGTAACCATCCTACTGAAAAAAGTGAAAGGCGTTTGGACGGTTACTGACAGCAAATTAGTTGAGCGTTAATCACAGAATTTTAAACGACATTTTTTTTACACCTGCGCAACAGACACTACCCATTTCATGCATAATATTTCCTTTACAGAACGGCTTATTCTTCGAAAAGTAACCGTTGAAGATGCCGATTTTCTCCTCGAATTATTCAATACACCTTCCTGGCTTCAATACATTGGTGATCGAAACATTCATACTGTTGAGGAAGCTGCCGAATACATTGCCAACGGGCCATTACCGTTTTATGCCAAACATGGTTTCGGATCTTACTGTCTTGAACTTCGGGATTCGGGCAAGCGAATTGGCATGTGCGGATTGTACAAACGCGACAACCTGAATTATTACGATCTGGGATTTGCTCTTTTGCCCGAATTTGAAGGAAAAGGTTACGCCCGTGAAGCGTGTGAGTTCGTGATCGAAGAATCGCGCGAGGCATTGAAACTTCAGAGTTTATTAGCGATTACCGATAAATCCAACCTCCGTTCGATTCAACTGCTGGAGCGTTTGGGTTTTGAATGGAAAGGCGATTTTTCGTTTGAAGACAATGGCGAAATACTCAATTGTTTTCAATTGCCACTGAGAGAAAAACCGGTTGCTCCACCGCTCACAATTGTGGTAACCAATGAACTTACATCGACGCAAAAAGAAGCTGTCCGTAAGATTTGGAACAATGTTTATCCCGAAAGCCTGGTGCTTCACACACCCGAAGATTTTGAGCGCTACCTTGAAACACTTGGCTGGAAACAACATTCCCTGATGGAGAATTTATCCGGTGAATTGCTAGCTTGGGGCATCACTTTTGAGCGTGAAAATGATCGTTGGTTTGCAATGATGCTGGATCCTTCGATACAAGGAACTGGAATGGGAACGGTATTATTGAAACGCATGCAAACAGGAAAATCGAAACTTTCGGGTTGGGTAATTGATCACAACAACGCTGTTCGTGCCGATGGAAAACCGTATCTTTCGCCTGTAGAGTTTTACCTCAAAAACAAGTTTACGCTGGAACCGGAAACCCGATTGGAACTTCCGTCTATTTCAGCAGTTTGCATTCGATACAACCATGAAAACAACTAGCATTGCAGAAGAAACGTTTCGTGCCATCAACGCACATGTAAACAAATCGTGCGCTGTTTTTAACGAAGATGAACTGGCGCTTTTCAACTCGTTGCTGGAAGTTCGTAAAGTAAAAAAGAAAACTTTTCTTTTGCAGCAAGGCGAAATTTGCGATTTTGAGGCTTACATCAGCAAAGGTTGTGTACGGAGTTATTTTATCAACGAAAACGGCTCTGAGGTCATTCTGCAATTCGGAATTGAAGACTGGTGGGTCAGCGATATTGCCAGCTTTCATGAACAACAACCCAGTAATCAGTTTATTGAAACGCTGGAAGATTGTGAATTGCTGGTACTTACTGTCAGCTCCAAGGAAGAACTGTTGCGACAAATCCCGAAGTTTGAACGCTTCTTTCGCCTGATGGTGCAACGCAACCTAACAAGCCTGCAACACCGACTGATGAATACCATTTCGCTGACCGCCGAAGAAAAATACCTTGATTTCAGCAAACGGTATCCGGCAATCGCACAACGTGTTCCGCAATTGCAAATCGCTTCTTATTTGGGAATGTCCGCCGAGTTTTTGAGTAAGGTCCGCACACGCCTTTCAAAAAAAACGCTATAGAGTCCCGCTCATATGACTTTACTTTTTTCTTGATAAAAAAGTAAACCAAAAATCAAGGCTGTAAGTCCCGATCTTGAGAACTACGGCTTATCAAGCTATCTCAACCCAACTCGCAAACGTCATTAACGATTATCCTCTTCGCGGATAACCGATGACTGAGCTCAAACAGGGCCTCGATTGAGCTTAATTTCACCTTATTCTCTTATGATCGTTACTTAATGCCATTGGAGTTGATAGAAATCATCTGTGAAAATCTGAGTCATCTGTGGTTAAAAAATCATATCCAAAATCCATCCCGGCTCAATTTCTTGTCCCAGTTCAATGCACAGCTCTTTTTAGCGCCGTTACTTTGTCATATAAATAAACAATGCCAATTAGCGCATCCATTCAATAACTTATAATTCATATCACATGGCAACTAAAACATGGGCAATTGACCCGACACACACAGAGATTGGTTTCAAAGTAAAACACATGATGTTTACAAACGTATCCGGAAGATTTGATCAGTTTAACGGGACGATTGAAACCCAGGACGATGATTTCGCGAACGCAAATGCTACATTTGAGGCTGAAACAGCTTCTGTGAATACAGGAAATGCTGATCGTGACAATCACTTAAAAAGTGCTGATTTTTTCGACGCAGAACAATTCCCGAACCTTGAGTTCAAAACAACTGAATTCAAAAAGGTGGACGATAATAACTTTAAAATTTCCGGTGATTTAACCGTTCATGGCGTTACAAAACCGGTAACCCTGGATGCAGAATACAGCGGTTTGATGACCGATCCCTGGGGAAATACCAAAGCTGGTTTTTCAGTAAACGGAAAATTCAGCCGCAAAGATTTCGGACTTACCTGGAACGCTGCGCTTGAAACCGGTGGTGTTTTGGTTAGCGATGATGTACGCGTAAACATTGAAATGCAATTGGTGAAGCAAGCATAGTCAGATTTGTTCTGATGAAAAAAGCCCTGAACAGTTCGACGGTTCAGGGCTTTTTGTTATTTGTCTAAATTTCTATCAACTCAATTTTGTCAAAGCTGCTCTCAAATTAGAAATCACTCCCTGCACATCTTCCAGCTTACAGGTTCCAACCGAAAGGCGGTACCAGCTTGAATCGGAAGATGCGCCAAAGGCTGAAAAAGGAACAATCGCCACTTTGGCTTCGTCGAGGATATATTTTGTGACATCACTTGTTGTTTCCAATACATTTCCTTCGGTAGTAGTTTTTCCATGCAGTGTAAATTGCACTGTAAGGTAAATTGCGGCTTCCGGAGCAATGGCATCAACCGAATGGCCCTCTGCTTTCAAGGCCTGAAAACCTTCGTAGAAACCAACCAAACGATCATTGATTTGTGTTTTGATTGCATTCAGGAAGTTGTCGTATTGTTCCAAATCACTCAGATAAGTCGCGGTAGCCAATTGTTCTGCTTTTGGCGCCCAAGCTCCAACGTGTGTGAGAATCGATTTGATTTTATCGGTGATTACTTTCGGCCCCATTGTCCAGCCAACACGAACTCCGGTGGCAGCCAATGATTTGGAAATTCCATCTACGAACAACGTATAATTGCGCATTTCAGGCCGTAACGAAACCGGATTGTAATGTTCCGTTGTTCCGAAGGTCAATGGCCAGTAAATTTGATCATACATCACGTAAAGTGGTTTTTTACCGGAAATTTTACGGACGGCATTTTCAGCCAATACCAAATCACAAATAGCTTCCAGGTCCGATTTTTTGAACACCGTTCCCGTAGGATTTAACGGTGAACACAACGCCAGCAAATTTGCTTCGGGAATGTACGGAGCAATCTCTGCCGCAGTAGGCATGAAATTATTTTCCGGCGACGTTTGGATCAACACCGGTTTGGCATTGTTGAGGTACGTATAATGATTGTTGTTCCATGACGGAACCGGGAAAACTACCGTATCATCTTCATCTACCAATGCTTTGAAAATGGTATAAATAGCAGGACGAGCACCGCCTGTAATCACAATTTCATCGGGTTTGTAATCCAAATCACCCCGTTCTTTCAGCAAACGCGAAACGCTGTTACGCAACTCGAGCATACCGTCGGCAGCAGGATAATTGGTTTGATCGTTTTCGTATTCGGCAATAATAGCAGTCTTCAGCTCAGCAGGAATCGGGAATACCTTCGGATTAAAATCCCCAATGGTCAAATTAAAAATATGTTCGCCCTGTTTGATTTTCTCATTGACTTCACCCGCCAATTTGATGATTTCGGAACCGATAATGTGTTGGGCAAGTTTCGACACCTGCAAATCTGACTGATCGATAGTTGTATTGCTCATTGCTTGAAATAAAACGATTTGAGACAAATGTATTTAGAAAAAAGCATCCAACAATTTGAATTGTGCGGAATGGAATGGAATTGGGATTGAAAAACGGTTTTTTTGTACTGAAACAATCTGATTTTAAACCTGGGAAGCGAGCACGTAATATTGCAAATTTACGTGCCAATCAATCACACGTAAATTTGCAATATTACGTGGGCTGTTTGATGTTCTGCATCCTGCTCAAATTCAAGCTTTCACCGCATTCATCGTCTCCAAAAATGCCTCCACAGGCTGCGCTCCCGAAACCGCGTATTTACGATCAAATACAAAAAACGGCACACCTCTTACTCCGATTTGCTGTGCTTCCGCAATATCGCGCTGTACATCTTCCATGAATTGATCTCCGGTGAAAAGCATTTGAATCTCCTTTTCCGGAATACCAACTTCTACTCCCAATTCGGCAAGAGTGATATGATCGGCAATGTCTTTTCCTTCAGTAAAATACGCGTGAAACAACCGTTCTTCCAGTTCATTTCCGACTCCGTGCTTTTTTGCTAAATGCGATAAACGATGTGCATCCAGTGAATTGGCAACAACTGCATGATCGAAACGGTAATCCAAACCGACTTCTTTAGCGGCGTTTACCACATTTTCGTGCATCTTAACCGATTCCTGGTAACTGATTCCTTTTCGGTCGGCGAGATATTGATACGGATTTTCTTTTCCGTTGGCTACAAGATCCGGATCAAGTTGAAAACTTTTCCATTCGATCTCGAATTTCTCTGAGCCGGGAAACTGTTCCAATGCCTGCTCTAAGCGACGTTTCCCGATATAACAAAACGGACACATTACATCCGACCAGATTTCAATTTTCATGGGTTGTTTTAAGAAGTCAAAGGTACGTGAGAAAAAGCTAATAGAACTTGAATTTGCATTACTTAACAATACCCTGAGTACGCATCCAATCAAGCATTTTCGCAAGCGCCCGAGGCGAAAAGGTTTGCTCAATTGCACCATACTCACTTGGCGAACCGGTTTCACATTCCTGGAACAGATGATTGAGTCCGTCTAAGATGTACAATTCAATGTGTTTTTCTTTCTTCCCGCGTTCTACCCAACCTTCATTTAAGGCTTTTTCAATGGCTTCGATGTTTTCTTTAGCCGGAACCTGTAAATCTTTGCTTCCGTTTAATGCCAAAACCGGACACGTTACTTTGCGCAAAGCAGGTCGTGGATCGTAACGGATAAATTCTTTCATCCATGGATTATCAACACCGGGTAAAATTTCCGCAATCATCTCTTCCGTACTTTTGCTTTTCATTGAATCCGGAAGTGCGTTCAATTGTGTTTCCAGATACGATTTCAACTCGGCAGTCGTTGCGCTTGCATCCTGCTCTTTTGCTACAATCTCAAACAGGCCTTTACTAATTGTTGCGTTTTCCTCGATGTCTGCTTCGGAAGCTCCCTCCGCACGGCCTATCAGGGCTTGTTGCAATGCTAAGATTTCAGATCCTGGCAATCCGGGTCCGGCCAGCATAATGATGAACGCGACGTCTTTATTTCGGGCTGCAACCATTGGTGCGATTATACCGCCTTCGCTGTGCCCCACAAGCCCGATCTTTGATTTGTTTACTTCTTTTCGTTGTTTCAGATAATTCAATGCGGCTTCTGCATCGGTTGAAAAATCGGTAGTCGTTGCCAAACCGAAATTACCGGTAGATTTTCCTGCTCCACGATCATCATAGCGCAATACACCTACTCCATTTCGGGTCAGGTAATCAGCAATGACGGCAAAGGGTTCGTGTCCTAAAATTGTTTCATTACGATCTTGCGGTCCACTGCCCGAGATCAATACTACAACCGGAAACTTCCCTTTTTTAGCGGGTAAACTCAACGTTCCGGCCAACGTTATACCGGCCGATTTATTCTCAAAAGTTACCTCTTCGGTATAATACGGAAACGGCTCTTTGGGCTGTTGCGGTCTGTTGGACATCGCTGATAATGTAGCATCATGGCCCAGCACCAAATCCAATGATTGTCCGCCCTGATGAAAGGTCCCGATTATTTTTTGTTCGGCATTCAGTTTACCTTCAAAGCGCGCAGCGATTGTGCTTAAATTTAGAATCACCGAATCATCATTGATTTCCGTTTTATCGACAACTATCCCAATGGCTTTCTGGCTTGGGCTATCCATCGTGGAAGTGTATCCCTGATCTGTTTTAGCTATGTGAAATACCAATGGCAATTTCATCCCACTCACCGACAATTCGCCGTACCAATCGCCGGTAAATTCTTGTGAAAAACTTGCGCCAACAAGCAACATCCATGTAAAAACCAAGCCTATTCTTTTCATTGTTCGAATCTATATTAAACATAAAGCAAAATGGACACTACCTGAGTAATATCCATTTTATAAAGTTCGGCTAAGTTTTCGAATAATCGCTATTTATTCTTGTTTATGAAACCGGCACATCAAACGCCTCATCCTGCGCATTCGGATTGTTTTGTGGTGCATCTTCCAAATTTTTCGGTTTACGTTTCATCATGATCAACGCCGTAATCAATGAAACAAGCAATCCAACCGGTAAGATTTCCATATAGGTAACCATGGCATTGAAAAACGGGTTCTGATACATTTTTGCAAAATCAGCCATTTCTTTGATTTGTTGATCAATCACAGCCTGACTCGCTCCCGATTCACGCAGTTGGTCAATCATATATGCACTGTATTGCTCAATAAAATCAGAATCGCTTCCAAAATAATAACACAGCCAAACAAGCACATACACACTGGAGGCTACCAATGAAATCAGGAAGCCCATTTTGAATGCTTTTCCAAACGAAATGAAGCCACCTAACGTTTTATCGCGGTAATTTTTCACAGCCACAACGATCATAGAGAATGCCAACAACATGATCAGGTAACCGTATAGCATACCGTTTTCCATACCTATGCAATCCTCACCTAAAAATATCATCCCCAAAAACCAGGCGACGCTAATAAACCCGGAAATCAATCCGAAAACAAGTACATTTTTTCCCATTTCTCTTCTTTTTAAATTTCACACAAATGTGCCGTCACTTACCCGAAAACAGGTCATACTTTCGGGTGATTTATACTAAAACAGGCGCATTCACCCTAAAGTAGTACTCTTTTAAGGAATGAGCAACAAGCGCTTTCCTTTTTCAATGGCTTGTGTTCTGCGGCTGACATCCAGTTTCTCAAACAAACGTGATGAATGCGTTTTTACGGTGTTCAGCGAAACAAACAATCGATTGGCGATTTCCTGGTTACTGCAGCCTTGCGCCATCAGTTCCAATACTTCCAGTTCCCGCTTACTGATTCCTAATTCGTTGAGCGTTGTTTCGTTGAGTTGAAAATCAGCTACCGGTGAAATAAATATTTCACGCTCTACAATCACTGTTTTGGGTTTGGTAAGTTTCAGGGCAAGCCAGATTCCCAAACCGGTAAACAAAATGGCAATTGCTCCGATATACACTTCTATTGCATTATCTAAAATAAGAAAGCGTAGTTCCAGCCAACGCAACAACACCAACATTCCAGCCAGGGAAACCCCGGTAAGCAAAATGGTGCGGTATTGTTTCAGGAATATTCTCATGTGTTGGTTTTCAAAGCAAATGTATCAAATCCTATGGCAACAAAGAATTTTTTTAAAAGCTGATGTAAGTCAGATTTTAACAGCGCGTGATCTCTAACTTTGTAAAAAACAGAGTATGGAAGATTCAAAAACCAAATTACTGGGTCGAATAGAAGAAAAATTCAATGCCATCGACCAAAATCCTGAAACACATCTGGAAGGTCTTATTTGGGCAAAACCTATCACTTATTGGGATTACATCCATACCGATTCATTACTCAATCTTCAAATTCAGCGCACTACGCTCCCTGATGAAATGGTCTTTATCATGTACCATCAAATCAATGAGATCATTTTTAAGATGATTTTATGGGAAATGGATCAGGTGACAAATCAACCAACGGTCAGTGCTCATTTCTTTACGGAAAAGCTCAACCGGATCAGCCGTTATTTTGATATGCTGTCTTCTTCTTTCTCGATCATGCAGGAAGGAATGGATACAGAGCAATATCTTAAGTTTCGAAACACATTAACACCAGCCAGCGGTTTCCAGAGCGCACAATACCGGCTTATAGAGTTTGCTTCAACCGAGTTGATCAACCTGATCGATTTCCGGTTCAGAACCACGATTGACCGCAATACCTCGTATGAATACGCCTACGATCATCTTTATTGGCAAGCCGCCGGAAAGGACCATAAAACCGGTAAAAAGAGTACCCTGATTCAGCTTTTTGAGGAAAAATACAAAGACGAGTTTGTGCGCAAAATAGAACAGTACAATACGAGCAATCTTTATACAAAATATAAATCGTTGTCTGACGAAGAGCGCACCAATCCTGCATTGATTGAAGCCATGCGTCATTACGATTACACGGTTAATATCACTTGGGTAATGGCGCATTACCACGCTGCCGAAAAATATTTGCGTTCGGATGGTAACACTACCGAAGCAACCGGTGGAAGTGACTGGAGAAAATACATGTTGCCAAAGTATCAACGCCGCATTTTCTTCCCAAGTGTTTGGAGCGAAGAAGAATTGGCGCATTGGGGAGTTGCAGAAAGCCCGAATTTATAGCTGAAAATGAAACAAGGGGATACTATTCGCGTTACCAAGCAATTCTCCTTTGATATGGCGCATGCGCTGGAAGGTTATGACGGACCGTGTAAAAATATTCACGGCCACACTTATCGCCTGGCTGTTACCGTTTCGGGAAAATTAATCAACGATCCTTCACATCCGAAAAACGGAATGGTGATTGATTTCACCGACTTCAAATCCATTGTGCAAAAACAAGTCGTGAAGGTTTTTGATCATTCGCTGGTATTGCAACGATGTTCAGTTTTTGCTCAATTGCTGCATCAACAAATAAAGGAAAACAATATTCTGCTTACTGATTATCAGCCGAGTTGTGAAAATCTGGTCATCGATTGTAAAAACAGGATTATTTCACATTTGCCGGAAGAAATCACATTGGAATCCGTTCGATTGGATGAAACGCCTACTTCTTATGCGGAATGGTTCCGAACAGACAATCTGTGACCGGAACAAACCATCATGAAAACCGGGAAATTTCGAGGCATGAAAAAAAACGGGAATGTTATCCGCTATTAAAACCAAACAGTAAGGTTCGTAATCAATAAAGCGCTGGTATTCGTTTCCTGATCATCCTCACCAATAAACATCTTCCTGTCAGAATAAAACGATCTTCCTTCAAGCCTGAAAAGCGCATTGTTACCAATTTTCACATTCATACACAGTCCGGCACCAGCACAGTCAAATCCATTTACTGTTGTAATCGGAGCAACCAATACAGCGTTCATGTCGTTGAAATATTCCAATCTGCCCGACAAGGAAATCGTTTTGTTGAACTGCCAGTTTCCGATCACATTTCCTTGCCACCAATAGGGCTGAGAACGAACACCAAGTGTATCCTTTTTGTCCTGTAAACCGATATACGCGCAAGAAGTCAATGAGAATCGTTTCCCGGAATTATAAATCACGTACACATCGGTGAAATACCGCGTTTTGTAATCGGGGGTTTGAACGGAATATTCGTCTCCGATATAGGTGTCCCAATTGATGAGCAGCTTATCATTTGGTCGATACTCCAGTTGCGTTCCCATCGAAAGTGGGTTGTTGACATCATTGATCACCTGCCAGCCGTTGATCAGGTAAGCATACGCTTTTAGTTTTTTTCCGATGGGCGAACTGAGTTTGACTCCGGCCAAATAATAGGGCGTATACTCCGAAGAGAGTGATCGTGTGTACATCAGGTGATCTTTTGAAATGGCCGTTTCATTGGTATATGGTGATCCGAAAATACCGGCATCCACCCATATATCACGTTTTTTCGATAAGCGCACACCTACATTTGCTTCAATCAGATTCTTCAGCGATCCCTTTTCGTTGGCATAATTGGAATTGATATACGTTCCGAAACCCGGTACCAATCTTCCTCGCACGCGCTCGTTGATGTACTGCACTTCAATATAGGCCAGATTGATATTGATTTCATTATGACGCGGTGAAGAAACGCAATACGCACGATCTGATGTAGCAGGTTGATTAAAATCGAAACCATAATAGGTGTCAATTAACCCTCCGATCTTTACTTTTCCTGTTTCGAGCGAATCATAACGATCCGTCATTCCCGTATTGACCACCTGAGAAAATACAACAGAAGGAATCAATACCAGAAGCAACAACAGTTTCATCATATTCGGGATTATTGCTGCGAAGTTAATTAATTAACGTGATTGCAGGATAAGTCGAATAGGAAGTAACACTAGTATTCTAAAACAATTTAATCGGCCTTTACTTTAGAAAAAGCCGATTAAATCATTGTTTAGCATTCTTAAAACGATCCTCTGAGCGTCACAATAAAATTACGCCCGGGAGCACTGATATTTGATGCAAACTGGCGGTAATTCAAATCCAGGATGTTCTCACAGGCTACCTGCATTGAAACAAATTTGTTGAATTGATAACCTACCCGGGCATTCAGTGTGTACCAGGCAGGTGTTCCTTGCGGAGTTGCAAAAGAGATATTGTCTTCACCTACGAGGTTGTAATCTTTCAACCGTTTCCAGCCACTGTACTGCACAAACACCTCACCTCTGAACTTTTTCACGCTCAGGTTCAATCCCGTTCTTCCGAATACCGGCGGAATGTGATCTAACGGATAATCAGTGGTATCAGTTTTGATCCGTCCATATGTATAATTGATGGTTGAAGTAATGGAAAGCTGATCGGTAATGTTCCCGCGAACTCCGGCCTCAAAACCATAAATATATGCTTCGGCGGCATTGGTTGAAGTTGTTACCCGGCTCAATTGACCGTTGTACATAATCGAATCGCTTCCTTCAAACGTTGATGGTTGTACGGTAATCGCATTCTTCAGCAAGGTGTAATATCCATTCAAGGATACGGTAACTTTTTTGTTGAATGTTTTCGCCACTCCGATTTCAGCGTTGTAGGTGTATTCCGGTTTTAAATCAGGATTCGGAACGATCACATTTCCTTGAACAGATTCAAAGACTTTTGTCAAATCATCAACGTTCGGGGCACGAAATCCGGTGCTTCCCAACAATGTAAACCGGAAATCGCGGCCCGGAAGGTAAATCAATCCCAAATTCCCATTTAGCGCTGTATTGCTTTGTTTCACAGCATCAAACAGAAAGGGAAAATAGGTTTTGTCATCGAATTCGGCTTCGAGCATAACGTTACTTACGCGAATTCCGTCGTTCAGGATCCATTTATCTGAAATTTCCCAAGTATGTGTTGCGTATGCAGCTATGGAACGCATGATTGAGCCGCCGTCAGGATAACGTGTATCCAATGCACCCGTTGTATCTGCACCGATATCTTCCAAAAAGGCGGTAGAATTAACACTGTTGTTTGCCACCTCGATACCGTAACGGAATTCCTGTTTTCCAATCATTTTTTCAGCATCTACATTCACCGAAATTATATCGAGTTTTTCAATGCGGTTATTGCGGATGTTTTTCTTAAACCGGCGATCAATCCTGCTTTCTTCTATATTCTGGTAAGCCGCAGTAATTCGTACCTGATCGTAAAAACGATTTTTGTTTGTCAACTGCAGATTGTAAGCAGTTAATAACCGTTTTTGCGGACCGTAATACCATTCAGCGAACTTCGGGCTGCCACCTGACGTTTCTGTAAGCCGGTCGTAACGAGGAACGTCAGAAGAAGTGGAATATTGAAAATTGAGGCTGTGCTGTACTTTATCCGATTGTTTGAACAAGAATTTCTGCATCACATCGATTTGCGTATAGCCCGAACCAACCTGTAAATTGGTGTCTTTATTCACGATAGCCGAATCGATTCCATTGATCCGCTCAACATAAAAAGTACGCGCACCAAACGAAGGATAAAACGGGTTGCGGTTTGCACCTTGTTTCAAATCGTCGAATTTGGAATAGGTAAAAGACGTCAGGGAACCAAAGCGGCGTTTCCCAACGGACACATCAACATGGCCGGTATAACCGTTTGCTGCAGATTGGTAACGGGTAAAGGCATTGGCTTTTACCAGTAGTTTGTCATTGGAAGAAAGCAACGGATTTTTGGTGTAAAAATGCATCACACCTCCCAATGCGTCTGAACCATAAATGACAGAACCTGCGCCAAACAAGATTTCAACTTTGTCAAACGATGCGTTGTCAAGAGTTACAATGTTTTGCAGGTGTCCTCCGCGATAAATAGCATTGTTCATGCGTACACCGTCTATCACCATCAACACTTTATTGGTTTCAAAACCGCGAATGACCGGCGATCCGCCACCCAACTGACTTTTTTGCACGAACACATTTCCCTGGTTCGACATCACATCGGCAGTTGATGATTGATTCACGTGGGCCAGCTCATTGCTGTTAATCACAGCGATTGACTGAGCTACATCTTTGCGTTTTTCAGCAAACCGATTGGCGGAAACAACCACTTCTTCCATCGAAAAAGCGCTTTGTTTCAGATAAACAGTGTAGTTGCTGACGTTTAAATCGGCAATTGTTATGGTAGCAGGCTGATAATCAGGATGAGTGATTACCATTTCTTTGCCTTTGAGCGAGGACAGCTCCAAACCACCTTTTGCGTCGGTAAAATAGGTGGTTTGGTCCACTACAACCATTACTTTTTCAATGGGTTGCAGAGTTGTTTCGTTGAGAAATGTGACTGTTTGCGAAAACGCAGTTACAGAACACATCACAACGATGAATGTAAGTATTCGTTTCATTGAATTGAAATTGTACAGGAAGCGCATCACTACATGTGTAGTATCCAACCGCAGCTGGTTCCGCCTGTATGATTACTAAACTGATAATAAAATAGTTCCAGGAAATGTTATGGAAATCCTTACGCATAACATACAAAAGAACCTGTTTAGCAATTGCTTTCCGGAGGCTGGAATGTTGGAATAAGGTTAGTAGAAGAAATACTTTCCGAATAGTCAAAAAAGGGATGCTGATCTATGGAAAACTGCCCGTTGAATAAGGGAATACCTATTCGTTTTTCGGGTGCCATCTTCACGGTTTCAATGGTTGTTTTTCGACTGTTATTTTCTACGTCATCGTCTTCCCATGCCTTTTGTGTTAATTCAGTAATTCTGCGATCTATCGCTGATTCTTTCGTGTCTTTCCAGCACCAATAGTGCATCCGTTTGCCAACCTTATTACGCGAAACGATGTCATACTTTTGATTGCGGAAACTAAATTCACCGGAATGTTCCCATTCTAACTGCATTTTCTCTTCCGCAGCGGTAAACGTCAATAAAACAAGCTCTTTTTTGTTTAATCCCTTCAGCAAAGTGGCTTTTACCTCACGCCGCACCAATTTACGTTCATAGCGAAGCCATAAATAAGTACCTCCCACCGGAAGGGTGAAGCAAATCAACAAACAGATAGCCACTAATCTTTGCACTTATTCAAGATATCGAAAACGCCAAATTACCATTTTTTCGCACCCAATCTTTTTCAAAAACAGCAAGAAATTGGAAGCCTGATTAATTAAACGTAAGAAATTGCAAAAGGTCAACTGGTGAGGTCAACCTTTTTCAAAAGAAATACCTGTAAGCTAGGGACGCATCCCGAGCCTACAGGTATATATGTATCTTGAGCCTACGGATTAAATCCTGAACAAAACAGCAAAGATCAACCGGTTTTCCGACTTCACCAGGTCGGGTCGCCAGTCAGGATCAAGTACAGCAGTACCATAACCTGTTTGGGAAGTGACACCTCCCGCGCCGGCAAAATACGGCACATTGGCACTTCGATGCACAAATTCAATTCGAAACGTAACACTTTGATTGGGCATGAAATCGATATTCGTAGAACAATCCCAGCCTTTAAATACGTCACCAGGATTGGCACTATAAGGAAATGCACCTTCGGTTTGAGTGGGATTATTGGGATCGGGAAGCGGACTGGCCTCGCCGGTTGGGTACAAAACCAAATATCTTCCCGGGTTGGTCATCAATCCGCCACCGATTGTCCAGGCCATTTTGCCCTTGGCAAACCAGATCCGGTTGTAAAACATACAACTTGCGAAATACTGCGCCGGCCCGTGAAGCGAATCTCCGTTTTTGAAACCGTTGACACCACCACCTTTTTCAAAACCAATATCACCGGTCAGTGAAAAGGCCGCTCTTGTAATTCGTTTCGAAGCCGGACGGTTAAAATAACGCACCAACACGCTGTTATCACTGTGAAAACGCTTGCGATCTGGCAAACCCGCAGCATCGGTCCCATAATAATTGTTGGTGATCAATTTGAAGTTACTCGTCGGGTTCCAGGTAATGTTTCCTCCAATTCCGGGCATGCTGTTAAACCGCCCGTAACTTTGCCAGCCGTTGATAACCCATGGTTCTATTTTCAGGTGTTTTGTCGGGTGAATTTGCACGCGAACGCCATTGAAAAACCACGGAGTATTATCAGAAGTAAACGACGCCTGGTATTCCCAATTCTCACACTGATAAAAGGAATTGAGCCCAATGTAAGACATAAACAAACCTGCATCAACATTGATTCCGTACCATTTATTGAAATGATATCCGGCATAAGCTTCGCTCAGATAACGGTACACATTCGCCAGTTGATATTGCCCTTTATAAGGACTGACATCATTTCGGGGAACAACGACAGAACGCGTACCGAACTGCGTCATGAACCGCGCGCGGGCATTTTTGTAATTGAAATCGCCCCCAAAATGCAGCGCAGAAAGCGTGACCTCATTGTTTCGTGCCAAAGCAGTTGAACCGACTACCGTATTGTCATTCGGATTGTTGAACGAATACGTGTAATTCAGATCAATCATCACGCTTGGAGTGAAATACCTAAGATCTTTAAAAATTGATTCCGTTCGGCGGTCGTTGCCGTTAGCCCATGACAGATCAATGTCTTCGAAGGGAAGTTTTTGCGCACTATCTTCTTGTGCATGTAAAGTCATTCCCGCAAGTAAAGCCGGGAAAAGTATCTGTAATTTCATCATGTTGTTTTAATTAATCCGGGTTAATTCTACGGGTCCACATGGCTGAAAGACCAACGGAATTTGTTCAATGATCACATCGTTTTTATCCAGGCCGAATGCAGACTCATCGCTTTGCCCGAGGCGTTTTAAAAAGAAGTAGGAATTCAGCAAGACACCTTCTTTCAGCGTAAATTCATTTTCAACGGAAAGAAATTTCTGGAAGACCACAAACTTAAAATCGGGGCTTGAGTTGTATTTCGTAGAGCCATCGGGACGCAGGTGTAAATTCAATTCCTGGTCATCCACCAGATCCTGTACAATTTTCTTGAAGTACAATTCGGTTTTCGGCTGAATCCGGAACCCGATATTGATCGTTACTTTGATTACCTTATCATCTATCAATTCGGAAACATCGTAGGTCAATGTATACGGTTGTTCGGTCCGGTTGATATGCACAAACCAGTAGACATCAGCACGTTTTGGTTTCTTAGCGAAAATCGATTGAATGATTTTTCCTTCTATTTCATGCCGGTTATTGGCTTTGGTGAGATAAACCAAATGTGTTGCCAGTTTCGGAATTTCCTCATCGTAAGAAAGTTCGTCGATTTGTGGCGTGTATTTTCCAAAATCTTCAAATTTGGTGAACCGGTTGTTGATTTTCCGCGCAAAATACCAGGTATACATCGTGAGAAAGATGAACAGTTCAAAGAAGAGGAACATCCATCGTTCCTTTATTTTGGCAACGTTTGCGATGAAAAAAGAAATTTCAACCGTGGCGAATACCACTAACAAAGACACCACTAAAATCATGTTCCATTTCAGTTTATAAATCAGGAAATAGCTGAGTAAAATAGTGGTCATCATCATCGCAATGGTGATCGAAAACCCATAAGCGGCTTCCATGTGGCTCGATTCCCTGAAATAAAGAATCATCAGAATACACCCGAACCACAGCATGGTGTTGACGCTTGGTATATAGATTTGTCCTTTCGACTCGGAAGGTTGCCTTACCGCAACACGTGGCCAGAAATTCAGGTTCATCCCTTCGCTTACCAATGTAAAACTGCCGCTGATGAGTGCCTGCGAAGCAATAATAGTTGCGGCTGTTGCAATAAGAATACTTGGAATCAGGAACCAATGAGGTATTATTTCAAAAAACGGATTTCTGCCGTCTAACAAAGATGAACCCTGATTCATTGACCAGGCGGCTTGTCCCAGGTAGCTGGCAAGTAAACTTACTTTCACAAATGCCCAGGTAATCCGAATATTACGCACGCCGCAATGTCCCAAATCGGAATATAAAGCTTCGGCTCCGGTTGTACATAAAAACACAGCTCCGAGTAACCAGAATCCTTGCGGATAATTGGTCAATAGTTCAACCGCATAAGCCGGATTCAGGGCTTTTAACACATCCGGAAAAAGAATGATCTGTCCTAAACCGACCACGAAAATCATCAAAAACCAAATCGCCATAATGGGTCCGAATGACCGTCCGATCACATGAGTTCCATAGCGCTGAAAGAAAAACAGCAACGATAAAATCACGACCACAATCCCAATTGTAAGTGAATTTCCGGGAACGATGGTTTGTTCCAATCCATTGACCATTCCCAATCCTTCAACTGCCGAAGCCACTGAAATCGGTGGCGTAATAATTCCGTCAGCAAGCAAGGCTGTAGCACCTAGAATCGCGGGAATTACGAGCCTTTTGCCGTATCGGCGCACCAAGGCATACAAGGAGAAAATCCCTCCTTCGCCTTCGTTATCAGCTTTTAAAGTCAGCCAGATGTACTTGATCGTGGTTTGCAGCACCAGTGTCCAAAAGATACACGAAACACCGCCATACACCAGTGTTTCAGTGATTTCACGTTCGCCAATCACTGCCCGCAATGCGTACAAGGGACTCGTACCGATGTCTCCATAAATAATCCCGAGTGCTACCAACAACGAAGCTGCCGTAACTTTACTTTTCACTCCCGGTTTCAATTTGCTCATACTTTATTTTTATGACGCAAAGTTGGGGGCTATTCTATCTGTAAAAAATAAAGAAGAGGGGTTGAAAAATAAAGAAATTATAAAGAGTGTTACACAAACCGGTACCCTACTCCGCTTTCTGTTAGCAGGTGTTTCGGACTGTGGTGATCGTCTTCGATTTTCTTTCGAAGCGTTCCGATAAAAACGCGTAAATATTGCGTTTCGGTCTGATAAGCGACGCCCCATATTTCTCTTAGAATAAAAGTATGGGTTAATACACGTCCTTCATTTTTAAAAAACAACGCCAGCAAGTTAAACTCCGTATTGGTCAATTTGACCGCATTTTCATTTTTCGTTACCAATCGGGCTGAAAAATCAATTTTTAAATCGCCGCAAGATGCAGTAGGATGATTCACTGAAGGTTGATTTCTCCGAATTGCCGAACGGATCCGGGCCATTAATTCTGCTGATCGGAAGGGCTTTGTCAGATAATCAGTGGCGCCATTATCCAAAGCCGTAACAATGTCATTTTCATAGTTGATAACCGACAAAATGATGATGGCTTTATCGTACCAAAGACGTAATTCTTTCAGCACTTCATGTCCGCTTTTATCTGGTAAACCTATATCAAGCAGGATCAATTCCGGTGGATGAGAAGCCGCGAGTTGAATTCCCAATTTGGCGTTTTCGGCTGTGCGTACAATAAAATCATTACTCTCCAGTGTGATCTCGAGCAGTTTCCGAATCTGTGGTTCGTCATCGATGATTAATATTTCCGCTTTATTCATTTTTCAACCGGTTCATGAATGAAATTTCTGTTTTGAGTTCAATTCTTATGAGCAATCCCGATTCACCGTTTTTCTTAGCGATAATGGTTCCACCATTCATTTCAATAAAACCTTTTACGATAGAAAGTCCCAAACCACTTCCCCCTGTTTTTGAACTCGGAACGCGGTAAAATTTATCAAAAATCAAACGGAGATTTTTTTCCGGAATTCCCGGCCCGTTGTCGGAAACGCAGATACGCCAGCTTTCATTCGCTATTGAAGACTGAATAACAATCGTGCTGTCTTCAGGTGTATAAATTACGCTGTTGTGTACCAGGTTATGAATTACCTGCTCCATCAAACCTCTGTCTATTTTCACCAAGGGTAAATCATCGTTGGGAGTAAACACAAATTCGTGCGTCTCAATCATTTTGAAATCAGCCAATACCGAAAGGATTAGCTCATTGGTATCACACCAATCCTGCGCGGGGCTCAAAATACCAGATTCCAGCCGACTCATATTCAACAGATTTTCAACCTGTCTGTTGAGACGCATCCCGGCCGTATCGATTTGCAATAACAATTCTTCGGATTGTTCTTTGGTAAGTTTGTTCCCCGGTTCGCGTAATACATCTACTGCACCTATGATCGTTGAAATAGGCGTGCGCAACTCATGCGACAACGAGTTTAAAAGTGTATTGTAAAAGGCAATTTGCTTTGCTTCCTGTTCTTTTTCGCGTGCCTTTTTTTCTTCTTTCCTGATTTTAAAACTCATGACTGTATTGACCAAAGCCACGACGAAATACAATAAAAACATCAGCATATCTTCGGTTCGTTCGATATGAAAACCAAAAATGGGCGGAATGAAAAAGAAATTCCAGATCAGAGCGCTGAGTAAAGCGGTTAGTAATACCGGAAAAATCTCAAACAGCATGGCGACTACCGAAACGGTCATCAATAAGATTAGTGCTACTACTTTATAACCGATCAGATCGCTAAACGCAAAAGCAATCAACGAAACCGCCAGCACCATACAAATGCTGATAACATATTGCGACAATGGCCGGTAAGAGCGCGTGTGATAAAGTTTCAAGTGTTGTATTTGATTGGTGCAAAGGTAAGGTGAAAGGTGTAAAGATTTTATAAAGATTTGGGTGGCGTGTCTATGCATTCGGGCGTGGGACGCAGCCCGCTAACCTGAAGCTAAAAAAACGACGAATTGAAAACCTACACAATAGTACGTATGGAAATGGGAAAAGGTTGACTTGCTCCGAAAAGTGGATCAAGACAAAAAATTGTGGTGCACATAAAAAAATAGTACAGCCCTAAATGACTGTTCGTTGTGAACTAAACTCTAGCAGGGAAACTTCTAATTATTGTGTGTGCTTTAACAAAGCATGTTGATTAACAACCTTTAATTGACCCCATTTCTCTTCTGTTTCCCATTAATGATCCAATAAAATGACGGGGCAACCAAAGGAACAAGAAGTAAACAAATTAGCCACATCCATTTGTTATGATTTTCAGTGAATTCACTTTTCATTAAGTCATAAAGCGAAAAGAACCAAAGTACAGCCACCAAATTAAAAAGTAGAATCAAGGCGATATTCAAAAAGATTGCTGGAATTGCAAGTAAATAGTACGACTCTTCCCTCATAGTAGATTCTTCACCGATGGAAAAAGAATTCGACTGATTTAAAATACTATCTCGTAATTCATATTCTTCATCATCATATTTAACCCGCCATTTGTATTGTTCATTCTCGGATATTTCCATATCAACGTAATTGTCTACTTTTTGAAAGTCGGTCACCCCATTTTTAATGGCTTTTGCAAAAAATTCTTTTTTCGAGAGTGTTTTAAAACCATCCTGATTTGTTGCAGATTTACTCACTTCATATTCATAAACAATCGCTCCAAGGATATATAAAATCACTCCAAGAATAGGAAGAAATTTAAGCTGAAAGAAAAAGATGCGTTTGAATTTATCCATTAGGTCTACTGTTTAGATTAAAAATACCTGCAAACAATTCACGAAAATAGCGTTTTTTAAAATGATCCGATTCCGTTTCGAACGATCCAAAAGAAAAAATCCCAAAGATTAAAACCTTCGGGATTCAATTTCCTGCGGAGAGTGAGGGATTGCAGATCCAATTGAGGATTGGCTTACCAAATTGAATCCCTCGTTTTCTTCGAAAACTTCCGTTTTTTTTTCTCTTGTCCCATACCGAAACAAGTTTCGGACGGTCCAAAAAGAAAAAACCCCGAAGGCTAATACTTTCGGGATTCAATTTCCTGCGGAGAGTGAGGGATTCGAACCCCCGGTACCTCGCGGTACAACGGTTTTCAAGACCGCCGCAATCGACCACTCTGCCAACTCTCCGCGACAAAAGTAGTAATACTTTCATTTCTGACAAGCCCGACTGAAAAAAAAACCAGTATTAATTACTTGTTACTTGAAAATCAACCTACTTTAATCAATCAGTTTTCTTTTCCTTGCTCCAATCGCCCGATTTAAGGCCGATATTCACTACTTTTAACACAGAAAATCATCGTATGAACCGTTTGCTTCTAACTTTATGCTGTGTGGTAGCGCTAGGCTCCAATGTTTTCGGCCAGACCGGAAAGCTAAAAGCATATATCGACCAGAAAACTTTCTATTCTCCCGAAACAGGGAATTATGCCGAAGTCCAGATCCAATTTGTAGGTTACACGCTCAAGTATGAAGCCGTAGAAGGCGGATTACGCTCAAAAGTAGCGATCGATATTGCTGCTGTAAATGCTGCCAACGACACATTGGTTGCCAATGCTTATGTACTTGAAAGTCCTGTAATGCGGGATTCTATTATCGAAGATTTTTTCGATATCGTGCGTTTTCCTTTGGCTCCCGGCAAATACACCGTTCATGTTTCGTTACTCGACCTAGTTGGAAATGCAGGTGAAATGCGCGGTGAAATCGAAATGCAGATTCCGACTTACGCCAATACAGTGAGCGTTTCTGACATTCTGATCGCCGAGTTTGCCAATAAAACGATTGAGCCAACAGTGTTTTCCAAAAGCGGATACGATATCATTCCACGGATTTCCAATTTTTTCCCGGCCGATTTGACCAGTTTGCCTTACTACACAGAATTATACAATACCGATATGTTTCCCGACTCGTTGTTTGCCGTGCGTCAGCGCATTGTATCAACCACCGATTCCAAAGAAATGGTCGAATTCACCCGTTACACGAAAATGACCGCTGCTCCGGTGGTTCCATTGTTCCGCAACGTTGACATTTCCAAATTACCATCGGGTTCTTACCGATTGGAATTAGCGATAATGGACAGAAGCAATACCGAACAGGGCGAAGCTGCTTACTATTATTTTGAACGCATCAATGAATTTGAAGTGCTGACCAATATCGACGATATTGTACTGAATCCTGACTTTCAGGCAATGATAACCGATGATTCGGTGGAATATTACATGGCCAGCCTCATTCCGATTGCGCGCCCGGCCGAAGTCAAAAATATTCTTGAAAACATCAAATCCGGCAATAAGGAAAACTGCCGGAAACACTTGCAGCAATTCTGGATCCAGACTTCAGGAAATAATGCCTTTAGCGCTTGGGTGGACTATAAAAAGCAGGTAATGATGGTTGAAGAACTATATGGTAATAACTTCCTGGAAGGCTACGAAACGGATCGCGGACGTGTTTACCTGCAATACGGACCACCGAATAATATCATTACCCGGGAAACATCGCCTTCAGAATATCCTTACGAAATCTGGCATTACTACAAAATTAAGATGTACAGCAACAAACGTTTTGTGTTCTACAACCCTGATTTGGTAAACAAAGGATATCGTTTATTACATTCAGATATGGTGGGTGAACAGCAAAATTACCGCTGGCCGCAGGCGTTGGCAAAACGCAACAGCTCCAATATCAATATCGATGACCCGAATGATGGCAATAATTCCCATTACGGTGGTAATGCACTTCAGGATTACAATCTTACACGCTGATCCGGTTTATGGCGCATCCTGATTTGGCAATTGTCATTCTCAATTGGAACGGACAACACTTTCTTGAGCAATTTTTACCCGCGGTGATTGAACATTCGGCACCGCATCGTGTTGTATTGGCCGACAATGCTTCCACAGATGATTCGGTTGCGTTTGTGAAAACCAACTTCCCAACGGTTGAAATTGTTGTAAATACTGAAAATGGTGGTTTTGCGAAAGGATACAATGATGCGTTAAAACAGGTGAACGCTGAATTTTACCTGTTACTGAACAGTGACGTTGAAGTAACAGAAGGCTGGCTTGAACCGTTGCTGGAAGCGATGAACGATCCGCAGGTTGCAGGTTGTCAGCCAAAAATCAACGCTTTTCACCGCAAAGGACATTTTGAACATGCTGGCGCTTCAGGCGGATTTATTGATCGTTTTTTCTTTCCGTTTTGCCGCGGGCGTATTTTTAGTGCGATCGAATCCGATTACGGTCAATACAACTACCCTTCCGATATTTTTTGGGCAACCGGCGCCTGTATGCTGATCCGTTCGAAAGTTTATTGGAGTGCCGGTGGTTTGGACGAACGATTTTTCGCACACATGGAAGAAATCGATCTGTGCTGGCGGTCTCAACGCATGGGACATCGGTTTATGGTGATTCCTGCATCAACTGTATACCATGTTGGTGGCGGAACATTGGATTATCTTTCACCCCGAAAAACATACCTTAATTTCAGAAACAGCTTACTGATGATTCACAAGAATTACGACGGTTTGCTTTTCTGGATGCTTTTTCGCCGTATGTCGCTGGATGGAATTGCGGCAACCGTGTTTTTATTCAAAGGGCAATTCCCCCATTTCCGGGCTGTTTTTAATGCGCACATGTCTTTCTACAAGCTGTTATCTTCTTCGCGGATCGAACGCAAAAAATATGCGCATCTGAAGGGTAAAATTACAGTAGGGAAATACCGCGGAAGTATTTTGTTTGCCCGGTATATTCAGGGAGTAAAAGATTTTAGCAAATTGAATCAGCGCTTGTTTAAAAACGATTGAAGCGCCAGGTGATAGCCTTCTAATCCGAATCCCATAATGGAGCCCTTACACACCGCTGTGATCAATGAATCGTGGCGGAAAGATTCCCGCTGCGCAAGGTTGCTGATGTGTACTTCTACCACCGGAACCGAAATCGCAGCGATACAATCACGGATAGCAACGCTTGTATGCGTGTAACCGCCTGCGTTTAAAATGATTCCGTCGTGTTTTGAAGCCTGCAACGCATTGATAATTTCACCTTCTACATTTGATTGTACGTAGTCGATTGTACAATCTTCGGCAGTTCTTAACACTTCCAGGTATTCCAAAAATGTTTGATTGCCGTAAATTTGTGGCTCACGTGTGCCAAGAAGGTTTAAATTAGGGCCGTTAACAATTAAGAAATTCATACATGCGCAATTGGGAACGCTATATTAAGCAATTTGTTCATTACTTGAAAATAGAACGCAGTTTGGCGGAAAACTCGATCCTTGCTTATCAGCAGGATATTGAGAAGCTGAAGGATGCTTGCATGGCGCAGGAATTGCCGGCAGAAACGGTTTCGACCAACGACCTGAAGTCTTTTGTTGCCGGGTTGTACGATCTCGGATTGAGCGCCCGTTCGCAGGCGCGGATTATCAGTGGATGGAAACAATTCTTTGATTTTCTGCTGTTGGAAGAAATTCGAAAAGACGATCCGAGTGAAGGGCTCGATTTGCCTAAAATAGGCCGTAAATTGCCCGAAGTATTAACCATTGAGGAAATTGACAGGATCGTGTCAGTAATCGATTTGAGTAAAGCAGAAGGACAGCGCAACCGGGCGATTGTTGAAACATTGTACAGCTGTGGATTGCGTGTAAGTGAGTTGACCAACCTGAAACTACAGGATTGTTTTTTCGAGGAAGGGTTTTTACGTGTGATTGGAAAAGGGAACAAGGAACGATTGGTTCCTGTGAGTCTGTCTGTGATTGATGAAGTCGGCGATTACCTGGTACATCACCGATCAGGGCTTCCTATTCAGCGCGGACACGAAGCGTTTGTATTTCTCAACCGCAGAGGTGCACAACTGACGCGCATCATGATTTATACGCTGATTAAAAACTTTTCGGCGCTTGCCGGAATCCGGAAAAATATCAGTCCACATACGTTTCGTCATTCATTTGCCACGCACCTCATCGAAGGTGGAGCAAATTTACGCGCCATCCAGGAAATGCTGGGCCATGAAAGTATTACGACAACCGAAATTTACACGCATTTGGATCAACGCTTTTTGCGGGAAGCAATTATTTCGTATCATCCGCGAAATGTGAAGTTTTAAAACCGGAAGTGGAATCCCAGCTGCGGAGTAATGAAGTACCGCTTGCGATCCAATCCTTCGTAGATTACGGCTTGCTTTAATTCCATTCCGGTGCTGACTCCGGCGCTAAACATCCATTGATTCCAGGTATAAGTCAAATGGAACCGTCCGGCTACGTTCATACTAAAATCGTTGATCGTTGGCGCAGGCATACCGTTTAATTCACCGATTGATACTTTGTGGAACTGGAATACCGCACCTGCATTGACCAATAAACCCCATTGGTCTGAAAACTTAAAATGTTTTGTAAAGAAAACCGGAATTCCGATGGTTTGAATCCGGTTCAACTGACTGAAATCCGTTGAAAGCGTATCATCATAATAGTAGGTCGTATCCTGATATCCTGTAATAGAATCGGGCACGTTCGGATTTCCGTAAATTGGAATACTGTCGTTGATCACAATTGCAGAGTCTAAGATTTGCAGGTTGGTCAACTTAAACGTTTCCTGCCGTTGATTAAACCCAAAACCGGTACTCAATCCGTAACCGGCAAAAAGATTACGATTGATTTCAGCAGAAAACTGAAACGAAGGTTTTTCGGAAACGGATCGCAGTTCGTCATTGCTCTTCGAATTGATACCGAAGGACGGGCCAGCATACAACGATGCCAGCCAGTTTCCTCCCGCATTTTTATTTTTAGGCGGCTTTGTTTTATTTACTTTATTCTCTGTTGAATCAGCTGCTTGAGGGGTAACCGGATTTTCCTTCGGGTCGGTAACAACAGGATCGGTTTTCTTTGGCGGATCAGTATCTGAAGTTCCGCTATTATTTGGATCAACCGGATTTTCAGGATCGGATTTTCCATTGCCTTCATTCGAAGAATTGCCCGGATTGTTGCCATCGTCGCCTGGCGGATTCAACGCATTGTTGGTCAAATCCAGCGCCGATAGTTCATTAAAACCCAGAGTTTCCGTATTGTTCTTTTTCCCCGCTGATTTTTTACCGGAAACACCTTTCTTTTTTGATCCGTTGGTTTTCTTCGGCGCGGTTTGATTGTTTTTAGCCGACTTGGGGGATTTCGGATTTATTGACTCCTGTTCCACCAATGAGTTGCTTTGATTTCCTTCCGAATAAATTCCTTTTTTAGTTCCGGAATCTGTTGCGGACAGCGAAGTATTGCTTTCACCCGGCTGACCGGAAGAAGATTTAGAGGATCGTGTTGCTGATGAATTATTTTTAGAATGATCTGTCGTTTTTGAATTCGTGTTGTTGGCAGGTGTTTCGCCCGAGGCCAGCTGATGAGTTGAAGTACCTTGTTTATCGGATGAATTATTAAAAAAGAAAAGCAATGAAGTTGTTCCCAGGAGTACTACCAGCCCGAAAATCCACCATCCTCCGCGTTTGTTTGAAGCTCCACCGATCTTACTGTCGATTGCCTCTTTTACCGCAGGCGGAGGTGCTACTTCGAAATGATCAAACGAAGAGCGAAATAAATCTTCTATGTTATTGTCCTCTTTCATGCTCTTACTTTTTCGGCATCCAACAATTGATGAATCATTCGTTTTGCTTTGAAGAACTGCGATTTACTTGTGCTTTCGCTGATTTCAAGGTGCTCGGCAATTTCTTTATGCGTCAGGTTTTCTATTACAAACAAATTGAATACCGTTCTGTAACCGTCTGGTAATTTTGTCAAAACGGTCAGAAGCTGCTTGCGCAACAACTCTGCATCCTCCGTTTCTATATTTATTTCATGTTGCTGATCGAAGAACGAATCTTCTTCATGTAACACGAACTTGTAGTGTTGTTTAATATAAGTTAATGCACAATTGATCGTGATGGTTTTTATCCAGGCGGCCAGCGGTTTGTCTAATGAATATTGACCACTTTTTCTGTAAATCCGGATAAAGGCTTCCTGCAAAACATCTTGTGCGTCATCCTGGCAACGTGTATAGCGAAGGCATACGCCGAACATCGCCGCCGAATAAGCAGCATAAATAGCGTCGAAAGCTTTACGATCACCATTTCTAAAACGTTCTTCTATTTCCCTTGTTATCACACGTTTAATTCATTTCAATTGCCAACAATGTTTCTCCAAACTGTCGTTAACGCCACTAAAACTATTTTTTCATAACCTGATTATTTTTTTGCTGCTAACTCAGTTACCCGTGTCAATTTCAAAAGGTTGCCTGGTGATGAAAATAATGTTCTAGGGAGACGTAAATGGCTTAAAAAAGTTCGGTGTCTTCGAGGCGCAGTCGGGCGCGATTGATGAATTGCGTCAGGCTTTCGAAGTAGCTGTTGCGTTGTCGCGGATTTTCAGTACTGATACAAATACAGCTTTTGAGCATGGATTGAAATACAGAAAACGATTTATTGACGTAATCCTGATCGATTGTATACAGGTAATTCATCATGTTGTGGGTAATGTACAACATGCGGTATGCATTGGTCTCGGCTATAATGGTATTGTCCTGAATATAGGTTTGATGCAGGTAAAGTTTAAAGCTATCTTCGTCTGTGATTACGGGTTGACCGATAATGAACTTTCGACCGATTTCTGCTTGCGCTTGTATGTGAAGAATCACTTTCTCGGTTTCATCCAGTAAATAAAGTGCATCTTCTTTCGAGGCGAAATAGCCCAGTTCATAAAACGACACAATTTCACGGACCAATCCTTTTCCGGCATCGAAGCCTACCACTTCTGTACTTTTTATGCGGATGTAAAATTGCAGCATTTGTTGCAGTGATTCGTCGGAAATATCACCTTTCCAGCCTTTGTAGTATTTCTCATTATCCAGTTTCGGAATCTTGAGATAACATTTGGCAAAATACATGAGTTTGAACCGAATCAATGCCGGGGAATTCAACAGCTGGAAAATGACCAGGTCGAGGTAAGACATAAACAATTCCGACGTGCGCTGTGCCGCCATGCGTTTATAGCCCTCCATGATGCCATTCAGGTAATTATCAAACGAAAACTCGCTGCGTTGAATGGGATTGTACTGAAAAGTGACGCTCTGCCCGCTAACACCGATTATTTTGTCAATCGATAAATCGTATTTTGAACAAAGCAGGCGAATTTCTTCCGGTTTCAATGCCGTTTCTCCGCGCGCACGACGATAAGCAGAATCGCGTGAAAGATCAAGATCATCCATGAGCAAGCGACCGAGTGACATATCGTGCGGTAGTTTTGCCTTGAGTTGTTCGAGCAGTCGGTTTTGAATGTCCATGCCACTAAGATAGTAGTTTTGCTGAAAGTTCAAAAAATCTCTAAAAACAAAACGGCCGCATGCATGGTGCACACAGCCGTTTGTTTAGATTTATTGCCCTTAGTTTTTCACTAAGCGAACTGTTACCAATTCACCATTTGAAACACCTTGTAATAAGTAAACTCCATTGGAAGCTTTTGTCAGATCAATCGAAACTTCCGTTCCCTGAATCGTCAATCCGGCATCCATTGTTTTTCCTTGCAAATCAACCACTTTTAAATTGGTCAATTGGTTTTTCACTTCCATAGAAACAGTGAACATACCATTGCCGGGGTTCGGATAAGCAACCAAAGCTTCCTGTGAAACTTCATTGATTCCCAAACAAGCATCTACAAGAATATCATCGGTAGCGGTGTTCGAACATCCGTTCGTATCTGTATAAGAATAAGTAACTGTTTTAGTTCCCAATCCTGCGGTTGGCGGATCAAAACTTCCACCCGATACGCCAGGACCAGCATAAGAACCGCTTGCGGGAGCACCTCCTGACAATGTTATTGCACTATTGTATACACACATTGTAGCAACTGGAAGGGCCAATGTTACTGTTGGCAAATCATTCACTGTAGCCGTTGTACTTGCTGAATTAGAACAAGAATTCGCGTCCGTGTAAGTATACGTAATTGTTTGCGTACCCGCACTTGGGTCAAAATTGCTTCCTGAAACGCCTGTTCCCGAATAAACTCCACCTAACGGTGAACCACCTGACAAAGCAAATATGGCAGCATCGGCACAAACCGCTGAAATAGTGCCTTGAGTTACGGTTGGTGACGTATTTACGGTAATTGGAGTTGAAGCCGTACTTGTACATCCGTTTCCATCTGTATACGAATAGGTAATTATTTCTGATCCTACTGTTGGGTCAAAATCAGATCCGGAAACACCTGTTCCTGAATATGTTCCGCCAGCCGGTGAACCACCCGAAAGAGTCAATAATCCGCTATTGTCACATACTGCCGAGATTGGGCTGTGCGTTACTGTAGGTGACACATTTACAGTAATAGGGATTAAAGCTACATTCGAACATCCGTTTCCATCTGTATACGTGTAAGCAATCATTTCTGATCCTACCAAAGGGTCAAAATCGGAACCCGAAACACCTGTTCCCGAATACATTCCACCTGCAGGCGAACCACCTGAAAGCGCCAATAATCCACTGTTATCACACACTGCCGCTATAGGACTGTGTGAAACCGACGGAGCGGTATTTACCGTAATTGTATTGGAAGAAGCATGTGCACATCCATAAGGATCTGTGTAGTCGTAGGTAATCGTCTGTGTTCCGGCTGCGGGGTCAAACGTTCCACCGGAAACTCCAGTTCCCGAATAAGTACCACCTACAGGCATACCTTGTGTAAGGGTAAAAACACCTGAGTTATCACACAAAGCCGGCAAACCGTTTAAGGAAGTCGGGTTTGCGGGACAACCAACAAGAATGGAATAAGATTGTGATCCTGAGCATCCGCTGGCATCTGAAACAGTTACTGTAAAGTTAAATGTTCCGGTTGCGGTAGGTGTTCCTGAAATGGTTCCTGTACCTGCTCCAAGTGTCAGTCCCGGAGGCAAAGCACCGGCTGTAACAGCGTAAGCAGGAGCACCCAACGCACCTGTTTGTGTTAAAGTTGTATTGTAAGCTGTTCCTGCAGTACCACTCACCAACGGACCAGCCGCAGTCATCGTAAATGTTGGACATACATACGGTGTGTACACAATGTTATCAATTCCGATATAGTCAGAATTAGTACCTGTAGGACCTGCGCCTGTTACGAAGTAACGGAAACCGATGCGGCCGGAAGTAGGCGCCGGCAATCCGGAAATGGTAATGGTGTACAATGTCCATGCGGTTGGGTAAACCCCTAATACAAGTGATGGATTAACACTCATTAAAAGTGTTGTAAAATCACCGGTCGCAGCCCCCGAACCCACATTCGAACTTGCTCCGTTTGTACTCAATCGCACCTCCAAACGATCAGCGTAGGAATCTGGTGCTGCTTTTCGGGTATAAAACGTGATTACATCACCGTTTCTAAGTGTACGAGTAGGTGTTACCAGCCAGTTACTAATGATCCCGGTACCACCTGTAGTATTGTTAAAGTTGGCACTGATATAAGCATTTGCAGCACCATTGTAGGCATCAAACGGACCACCACCCGCGACGTCAGGTCCTTGTGACCAATTGGTAACCCCAAGAGGCGTACTTACATTGGACAACGTCCAGCCATTTCCGGCAAGTAGCGTAATATTATCAAAATTCTCTGTAAACGCCTGGGCATTTACATTTGCAAAGGGAGCCAACGCCAACACTGCCGCTGCGATTGCTCGTTTAATTGTAGCTTTTCTCATAGTCGTAATGATGAACGTTGGTTAGAAACTTGGGTTAACGACTCTTCTGACAGCCGGAGTGCTTGTTGCAGCCGGTGCCAATTGTTGCTCAACATACGTCAATTCAGCCTGCAATTCGGCACGTGCCTGCTCATTTGAACAAGTCGCGATTTCTTTCGTAAGCAAATTTTTGTAGTCATTTTGCAAAACAGCCAATTCTTGTTTAAACTGAGCCAGTTGACCTCTTGAGGAAGCCACAGCCTGCTGAACCTGGAGTTCTTTTTGAGTGATTTTTTCGGCTTGCATTTTCAGCGAAGGAATTGCCACAACTGCCTGGGGAGCAACGTGCCCGCTTTCGGATTGCTGTTGCCCATAGGATGTCATCGTGATACACGATACAACCAGACCAACTAATAGTAATCTTTTCTTCATAGTAAAAGGGTGAATTAATAGTAATAAGTGGTACAAAGATACCTCTCTTTTAACCAACTAAGACGTTAATCTACCAAATACGTTTCTTGAATGTTAATTTGCCATCATTGGTCGAAAATAGAACGAATCACTTAGTCTATAAGCTTTCCGTACAAATCATAGTGATCGGCTGAAGTAATCTGCACGTTGGCAAAATCACCGATTCGCACAAAGCCTTCGGATTTCTTAACAAGGACTTCATTGTCTACCTCTGGTGAGTCGAATTCGGAACGACCGATAAAATAATCACCTTCTGCACGATCAAACAATACTTTGTAGTTGTTTCCTACTTTTTTCTGGTTCAATTCGTAGCTGATTCCCGATTGCAATTCCATGATTTCATCAGCCCGCTGGCGTTTCACTTCATCCGTTACATCATCATTGAGTGAAAAAGCATGGGTATTTTCTTCGTGTGAATAGGTGAAAATTCCAAGGCGGTCAAAACGTGTACGTTCCACGAAACTGTACATTTCATCAAAATCGGCTTGTGTTTCTCCGGGATAACCGGCGATCAAAGTGGTACGCATCGCTATTCCGGGAACTTTCTGGCGAATTTCTTCTACGAGGTTTTCCGTTTTTTCGCGGGTAATTCCACGGCGCATGGATTGTAATATCTTCGTAGAACCGTGTTGTAACGGCATGTCCAGGTAATTGCAAACGTTTGAACGATTGTTCATCACGTCGAGCACATCCATCGGGAAACCTGACGGGAATGCATAATGCAGGCGAATCCAGTCGATTCCTTCCACATCGGAAAGGCGGTCAACCAATTCGGCCAGGTTGCGTTTTTTGTAAATATCGAGTCCGTAATAAGTCAAATCCTGGGCAATTAGAAGAATTTCCTTCACGCCACCTGCCGCCAGCGATTTGGCAGAAGTCAGCAATTGATCCATCGGAGTTGAAACATGTTTTCCACGCATCAACGGAATGGCACAAAATGAACAAGGGCGATCACAGCCTTCGGCAATTTTGAAATAGGCATAATGAGCTGGAGTCGTCAATAATCGTTCTCCGACCAATTCGTGTTTGTAATCGGCTTTGAGTGTTTTGAGCAAACGGGGCAAATCTCGCGTTCCGAAAAAAGCATCCACCTCCGGAATTTCTATCTCTAAATCGTCTTTGTAACGTTGAGAAAGACAGCCGGTAACGTAGACTTTATCTACCAAACCTTCGTTTTTGGCATCCGCGTAGCGCAAAATGGTGTCAATGGATTCTTGTTTGGCATTGTCTATGAATCCGCAAGTATTGATGATCACGATAGACGCGTCATCTTTTGTAGATTCATGTTCCACATCAAACTTGTTGGCCTTTAATTGTGCCATCAACACTTCGGAATCGAAGGTGTTTTTAGCGCAACCAAGTGTTACTACATTGACTTTGTTTTTACGAAGTGTTTTGGTTTTCATTTCCGGAATACTTTTCAAATGCGCTTTCTACTACCGAAAGCAGGGCGCAAAGTTACGTCAAAAACTTGGTACACTTAAAGATTGGTACAAAACTTGCCTTTAGGTTCATTGACGAAGATGTTTATATTTGTGTCAAACCAAAACAGCGAACATGAAAACTATCCTTCTTTCCATAAGTATGTTGATGCTATTGGCATGTGGAACCAAGAAAATTGCCGGTGACGGAACAGGACAAACCATTAAGATGAAAACAGAAAAAGAACTGAAGGCTTCTTTGGGTAAGTCGGAAATGAACTCAAATCCAACAAAAATTACCGGAGTCAGTATTAAAGGTAATAAAATCACCCTCAGCATTTCTTATTCCGGTGGTTGTAAAGATCATTTGTTCGACCTTGTCGGTGATGAAGCGATTTCGAAATCATTACCTCCGCAACGTACCGTGCGTTTAGTACATACTGGCGAACCAGATCATTGCAAGGCACTAATTTTAAAAGAACTGGAATTCGACATTACCGAATTGGCCTACAAACAGGAAAAAGGCAGTGAGATTATATTGAATATAGAAGGCTGGAAAGAACCGGTGAAATATATATTTGAATGAAATTCAATGACTCCACATTGATGATATTAAAATCAAAAATGCCGCACGATTAATCATGCGGCATTTTTATTTTCAATTATTCATGTTATTCATATTTGAAACAGGTGCGGGATCACGCCTGAGGCGGACAAGTGCGTCCCACGCCTACACAAACAACAATTATTTTTCCGGAATTACGGGAAATTCTGTTTCCTTCATCCGATCAATTTCTTTTTGTGGAATTTTTCGCACTAACAGGTAAACACCTAATAACACAAACGGAATACTCAGCAATTGCCCGGTGTTAAACAAAGGCTGTGTTTCGTCGAATACTGATTGGCCTTCTTTGATGAATTCGATCAGGAAACGCGCCAGCCAAATCAGCACCATGAACGCTCCGAAAATACGTCCGGGCATTTCTTTTGCCTTGGTTTTCCAATACATATACAGCAATACCGAAAAGGTGAAAATGTAGGTGATGGCTTCGTATAACTGCGCAGGATGACGGTAAACGTGTTCGCCATCAACCAAATATTCACGGCCTTCATTCATGAATTTGAATCCCCACGGTAAATTGGTTGGAATACCGATGATCTCGTGATTCACCAGGTTTCCCAATCGAATACAGCAACCGGCAATAGCAATTGGTGCTACAATTCGATCCAAAATCCAAAACATCGGACGCTTGGCAATCTTGCGTGAAAAATAATACAATGTGAGTAAAATCATGATGGCCGCACCATGGCTCGCCAAACCGCCTTCCCAGACTTTAAAAATACTCAACGGATTGTCGAAATACCCATCCTGAAGAACCGTTCCGTCGGGATTGTAGGTATTCCAATACGGACCATAAAACAAGACATGTCCCAAACGAGCGCCAATAATGGTTGCCAATACCACATAAATCAGCAATTTATCCAGAATCATCTCCGGAACATGCTCGTGCTTAAACATGCGTTTGATAACGAAATAACCGATAATCAGTCCGGAAACAAACAACAATCCGTATAAATTCGGGGTCGAATATCCTTCAATCAGTTGTGAGGAAACAGTCCAGTCAATGCCAAGGTTCACGTTGCAGAGTTTTATTGTTGGTCGAAAGATACTTGTTTTTCGCGATTCACCTTAAAGGCAAGCTGACTTCCGCGACCTTTCTTGAAGATGCGATTGCTGTTGTTGAGGCCTTTTCGCAATTCTTTTTGCTCTTCCAATGGAAGATTAAAAACGTCTACACATTCCTGTGAGCAACAATTTTCCATCTTTTCTTTGCAGGAATCGCACTGAATAAACAACAAGTGACAGGCTTCGTTTACACAATTGGTATGTGTATCTGCCGGTTCGCCGCACTGATGGCATTTTGAAATAATTTCATCGGTGATGCGCTCGCCACGACGTTCGTCGAAGACAAAGTTTTTGCCCAAAAATTTATTCTCAAGTCCTTTTTCACGGCACTCATTTGCATATTTAATGATACCGCCTTCGAGCTGGTGCACATTTTTGAATCCGCGATGTTTATACCATGCCGAAGCTTTTTCACAACGAATTCCGCCGGTGCAGTACATCACGATATTTTTGTCTTCGTTTCCTTTCAGATACAAGTCTTCAATGATCGGTAACGACTCACGAAACGTGTCCACATCTGGTAAAATGGCTCCTTTGAAATGACCGACTTCGTGTTCGTAATGATTGCGAAAATCAACCAAAATCGTATTTGGATCGCTGGTGAGTTGGTTAAATTCTTCCGCATTCAGGTGAACGCCTTTGTCGGTGACATCGAACGATTGGTCGGTCAGTCCGTCGGCCAGGATCTTGTTGCGCACCTTTACTTTCAGTTTCAGGAATGGAAACACTTCTCCGGGCTCTTCAACAGCTTTATTCAGACGAACACCATTCAAAAACTCAATGGAATACAAATCGTTTTGAAAACGAATATAATTGTCGGTCGGAACAGAAATCTGCGCGTTAATGCCTTCATTGGCCACGTAAATTCGTCCTACTACCTGCAGGTTTTGCAGTAATTGGTAGAGGTAATCCCTGAAAAGTTGAGGGTTGGGAATCTGAACATAATGGTAGAACGAAATGGTCACAAAAGCGTAGCCTTCGGCTCTGAGTTGTTGTTCTAATTCCTCTTTACTAAATGTATTCCACAGTTGCATGCTATGTCGTTTAAATGTAAAAAGTTGCTGCAAAGATACTAGAGTCTATTTAAATTTCATCTTTTAATTTGATTAGATTTGAACGACATAAACCAATCGCGAATGGCAACCCAGAAACAGAAAAAAAGTAGTGCAAACCCCATTTCGAAGCCAACCGCTGCCGTTTCTATTCCCCAATTATCAGAAGCTGTTTTAGATAAACGAATCTATTGGGTGCTTTGCGCAATCGCTTTTTTGTTGTTTTCCAATACATTGACGCACGGTTTCGTACTGGATGACCTGGCTGTGATTGAGCAGAATAAATTTGTTCAGGAAGGGTTTTCGGGAATTCCCAAGATTATGACGACCTTTTACTGGGAAGGTTACTGGGATTCAAATGGTGGTTTATATCGTCCGTTGTCTATGGTGATGTTCGCTGCTGAATGGGGAATTTCACCTAACAATCCGTTTTTCCATCATTTCTTTAACGTGTTGTTGTATGCTCTTTCAATCGGAGCTCTTTACAAATTATTACGCCTGATTTTTAATCAATACACGCTTTGGATTCCATGTTGTATTGCAGTGTTATTCGCAGTTCATCCTATTCATACGGAAGTAGTTGCCAACATCAAAAGCCGTGATGAAATTCTGTGTTTCCTGTTTTTCGTGCTCACTTTTCGTGTGGTGATTAGGAGCGAATTGAGATCATGGAAACATCGTTTGATCGCAGCGGGATTATTTTTACTCTGTTTATTATCGAAAGAAGCGGGTATTTTGTTTTTGCCGGTTATGGGACTTTATTTTCTGCTTTTCAAACAGCAAAAAGTATTACAGATTGCACGAACATTTCTCCCGATTGTCTTGATTTCAATTGCCTGGCTGGCGTTCCATCAGTGGATTATTCAGTCATCGGTTCACGAACGAATCACCTATACTTATCTCGATAATTCGTTGGTTGGCTGTCCTGACAAGGCGTCACAAGTTGCAACGGGAATTGCCATTCTGGGGCGTTATTTACTGAAATCATTCGTTCCTGCGAACATGAGTTATGATTATTCATACAACCAGATTCCGTGTGAGTCGTTTGGTTCACCCATTGTTTTGGCTACGCTGGTTGTGTTGATTGGAATGGGGTACCTCATTTATCGCAATTGGAAAAAACACCCGGCCATCAGCTTCGGATTGCTGTATTTTCTGATCACGATTTCGCTGGTAACAAACGTCTTTACGCTGATCGGGGCTACAATGGGCGATCGATTGCTGTTTGCTCCGGTGCTGGGAATTTGCATCGTGGTTGTGGTTGGTTTGTACTTGCTTTTGAAACAAACGGAAGCCAAAACTTCGCGTACCAGTGCTTTTTACGGGGTTGTATTTATTGCGTTTTTGGGTTGTCTGTTTTCGTTCCAGCGTAACAAGGACTGGGCTTCGAATGAAACATTATTTGCCGCCGATGTGGCCAATGCTCCCAATAGCGCCCGCGTTCATTTTAACTACGGAGCTTTATTGATGGCACAATTGCCCGAAGATATTAACCGCCAGCAATCGCAATTACCGGAGATTGTGACTGCTTTTGAACGCGCATTGGCAATTGACTCGCTTGACAAAGGTTCGCACATTAATCTTGGCGTTTGTTATTACCGGTTGGCAGATTATCCGAAATCGATTGAGCATTCCCAAAAAGCAATTGAGATCAATCCGGCTGATATAACTATTGTAGCCAACCTTGCCGATGCATTTTTTAAGGCTAATCAACTAGACAGCGCTGTTGCACGTTACCAAAAAGTCATCGCAACAAAACACGCCACAGCCGGAAACTTCAGCTTTATGGGTACGGCATTGTTTAACCTGAAACAGTATGAAAAAGCGATTCCGGTATTCCAAAAAGGATTGAAACGATTCCCGAAAAACGAAGAATTATTGCTGAACCTTGGGAATTCTTACGGAGCTTCAGGGCAACTGGAAAAAGCGAAGGAAACGTTCCTCGAAATCCTTGCTATCAATCCGAATAACAAACAGGTGATGCAATTTTTGGCCCTGACTTATCAGCAATTGGGTGATGTTCAAAATGCGCAGAAATATGCTGCAATGGCAGCGGCTCCTTAACGTAAACCGGAAATAAAATAATGAATTCCAGCGTTCAACCCGAATGAAACATTGTTGTAGAAGTCCGCTGCCCCTATTGCTTTGGCTACACTGGACCTGCCGTTGATACTTGCACCGACGCTTAAGCCAAGGCGACTTGACATACGATAATTCAGATCAGCCGTTCCATAAACTCCAATTACAAAATCCGCTTTTCTAACTGTCGTAATGGCATTGGTACTGTAATTTCTAAAATCGTTTTGAATAAATAACTGGTTCAGATTCAAACCGATTGTGGTACCGATCATCCATTTTTGGCTCAATGCAAAATCGTAACCGGTAAAAAGATGCAGGCTGATGGAATTGGCAGTGATATTGCGTTCACCAACTCTTACCGTATCAGTAACGAGGTATAAATCACCTGCACCATTGTCCACATAATAGTAATGTGTATGATCGGTAAATGATTTCCAGCCGCCTTGCAAATAACTTAATCCGACACCTAATTGCAGGTTCGAGTTTAAACGCTGCTGATAGCTCATTGAAGCCAGGAATTCATTTTTGATCACCGGCCGGTCGACAACATTCTGGTAAAACTCAAAGAAAAACAAGCTGTCGATGTATTCTTCCTGGTTTACCACAAGGCTTGTTTTGAGTGGCACGTAACCCAATCCTGCTTTGATACTGAACCGGCTTTTCGGCCAAACAACTGCCGGGCGCTGTATCACCCGACTCACGATATTCTCAACGCTGTCAGTCGCCGTTAATGCAATTAAGCTTAAGCCTTCCGTTCTAATTACTTCAGCCATATTAATTGTACTATCAACAGGTATCGGTGAGGATTGTGGTTTTTTCTGAACCACTGTTTTGCTTTCGAGAGGTAATTCGGCTACGCTTTTCGCAACTACATTCGGCTGAATAACACGTGCTGTCCGGTTAATGGATTCAGGAACTAAATCAGGTTGAATAACTGTTTCAGACGAAGTCACTATTCCAACTTTATCTGTTGAAAAATCTGTTTGTTTTGCCGGTTTTTTCGGAACGGTTACTTCCTTCTTCTTGGCGGGAACAAGCGTTTTGAACGTATTCTTTTCGAGGCTTACGATAGATTCAGATTGTTTTGTTTCAGTTGATTCAAGTGTAGAAATGTTTTCTTTTTCATAAGAAAACCCTTCCTCTTCTACCAAAACGGAATCAATTACCGGCAACTCACCAAGAAGCTGCAATTCTTCTTTCACCTGCATTGAAGCTGCCAAAATGGCTTTACTGTTCGTTTCAACCGCCACATGATCTGGCGCATACACAATTGCCACACTTGTACCTGCGGCTACAGTGGTAAGTCCAAAATAAACGGTCATTCCCCATTTAGCGAAAAAGCCGGTTTTTGCAGCTACAGCAGTCCCGGCAACCGTTGTTTTTGCAGCAATTGCAGAAGCTAGCGGACCGTAACTCAAATGAGAAGCATCGGGCTTGAAATTCTCCAACCCACTTTTAAACAACCCATCTATGTCATCATGCTCTTGCATAGCGAACGCTCATTTTTTGTTCCAATATTCCTCTAATCATTTTACGTGCTTTCAGCAATTGTGATCGCGACGTGCTTTCCGTTATTTCTAAATATTCAGCAATTTCCTGGTGTGTCAGTCCATCAATTGCATACAGGTTAAACACCGTTCTATAACCGTTTGGCAGTTCATGAAGAATTGCGATCAGATCTTGTTGCGTAAACGCTCCTTCTTCCTGTTCATCCTCCGGGGAAGAATGTACACTATCTAATTCGCGCTCATTTTCAATGAGTTTGAACCGGTAATTTTTTCGTATGTACATCAGCGCCGAATTAATCGCAATCCGTTTAATCCATGGGCCGATCGGTTTGCTTTCGTCGTATTGTTCGTAGTTTGTATAGGCACTAATAAAGGTTTCCTGTACCACATCATTCGCATCGTCCCTGCAACGGAGATAACGCAACGCAATACCATACACCATCGATCTGTGTGTATTGTATAAACACTCGAAATTTTCCGGGCGTTTTTGCGGTGTCGCTTTTTCTCTGTTATGTTTGTTTGTAAACAAGAAGCTGGTGTTTGATGTTTCGGCAATTTACTGATTAAGTCAATTGTTTATTCTTTAACAAACACCTTTTATCCGTTAAAATCCTTCTGAATCTTGGAAGCCTTAATTACTTGTTTTCACTTGTTTGAATTGACTTTTCGACCCTCAACTCTAACGCCTCTACAATCCAAAATTACCTGTAACATTCTATTCCAACACTTTCAATCAACACAATATACATATCACACAACTAATATGTTTAGTAATGAGGGTCGTTGCCTGATACAACTTGTTTTTTCAAAAAGAATGTTAATTGGAAACCTGACTTTGAAAAGAATCAAGTTTTTTGTTTTTTCTTCTTTGCTGCCGGGAAGAGGATATTATTGAGAATCAACCGGTAACCGGGAGAATTCGGGTGAAGACTGAGATCGGTTGGCGGATCACCCACGCGGTGCTGATAATCTTCAGGATCGTGGCCACCGTAGAATGTCCATGTGCCCTGGCCTAATTCACCATGCACGTAACGGGCGGTTTTGAGTTCTTTATTTTCACCCAGAATCAAGACATTCGATTTGATCTGGTCTTTTTTGAAGTCGGTGGTTTGTCCCATGAAACCATTGATCACGTCTGTGTGACATTGCGTAAGCATGGTAGGAACCACATCCCATTTGGCGGAAAACTCAAAAAGTGTGAATTTATCCTGGCTTTCGGGAATACGATGTAACTCGGTACCATCGATGGTGGAATATTCGTATGTCATCGGATCGCGGACCAACTGGAACTTTTCAAAAGCAAGCGTGTTATCGAAATCAAGTTTATCCTGCGCTTTCGGGTCGGGGCCGTCGCCGTCAAACATACGATCACAGATATCGGTTTCGTGTGCCGCCAGGGCAATGTCAAAACTATCGGTTCCGCTACACATGGTAAACAAAAATCCACCTCCGGCAACAAAGTTTTTGATGTTGTTGGCAACTGCTAGTTTCATCTGCGATACTTTCGAGAAACCGAGTGTTTGTGCCAAACCTTCCAGATCGGCAACCTGGTTCCGGTACCATGTTTCGTTTCTGCTGGCGGCGTAGAATTTACCATATTGTCCGGTAAAATCTTCGTGGTGCAGATGCAGCCAATCATATTTCGGAAGCACGCCCATCACAATGGATGAATCGTAAATTTTATCATAGGGAATTTCGGCATATTCCAACACCATTGTAACCGCATCATCCCATGGAAGCGCGCTTGAAGGTGTATAAACAGCAATTTTCGGAGCTTTTTCCAATTGCACAACCTCCATATTGGTTTCAGGATTGGCAATTTGCGAACGAATGGCATTGGCTTGTCCGTCAGCAATGATTTCATAACTAACACCGCGAATAATCAACTCTTCTTCAATGGCTTGCAGGTGCGGGAATAAAAACGAACCGCCCCGGTAATTGAGCAGCCATTCCATCACAACATCATTGTTGAGTACCCAATAGGAAACACCGTATGCTTTCAAATGATTGGTCTGACGTTCGTCCATAGGCACCAAAATGGCACTCGCGAAAGTCGATTTGACACAGATCAGAAAGGCGAAAACCAGAAAAATTCTCATGATTGATTTAATTCTTATAAAATTACGAAATAATTCCAGCAAAAATCAAGCCTGAACTTTGTTCTTTTGTGCTTGATTGAGATAAGCACAGATTTGAACAGATAATAAATTCAAACATTCAGTGATTTTAAAAATCAATATTGCAATATTACTATGTTTTTGAAAATCAATAATTTAACTAGAATGGTGTAGAATCTCCCTGGATGAAATCGTCTTCGATGTTGTTCATATTACTACCCAGCGTAATTGTACGGGTTGGCATGTCGAAATCACGGCTTGCAGTCATTCCGGCATTGAGTGAAGCGGGGTTGAAATCCTGGTTGTTTTCGATTACATCCTCGAAATTCTCGAAACGCGCATATTGTCCAACGAAACGCAAACGTACCGAATCGAGTGCCCCATTACGGTGTTTGGCAATAATCACCTCACCTACTCCCTGGTTGGAAGCTCCGTCTTCATCCTGCATCAATCCGTAATATTCCGGACGGTAAAGGAAACCTACGATATCGGCATCCTGCTCGATTGCACCCGATTCACGAAGATCGGAGAGCATTGGCCGTTTATCACCACCACGCGTTTCAACTGAACGACTCAGCTGCGAAAGCGCGATAATCGGAATGTTCAACTCTTTGGCGATTTCTTTGATGGAACGAGAGATCGTTGAGATTTCCTGCTCACGATTCCCGACACCTTTTCCACCACCGGCCGACATCAGCTGTAAGTAGTCAATGATCACCATCTGAATGTCGTATTGCATTTTCAAACGACGACATTTTGCCCTTAAGTCGAAAACCGACAAACCGGGTGTGTCATCAATATAAATCGGAGCTGTGGAAAGTTTTGTGATTCGTGTATATAATTGCTGAAACTCGTGTTCTTCGAGCTTTCCTTTTCTGAGTTTTTCGGCACTGATGCGGGATTCGCTTGAAATCAAACGTTTCACCAATTGCACTGATGACATCTCAAGTGAGAATACGGCGACGCCCATGTTGTAATCGACGGCTGTATTTCGCGCCATTGAGAGTACGAAAGCTGTTTTTCCCATTGCTGGACGAGCTGCAATTACGATCATATCCGAACGCTGCCAGCCAGAAGTCAATTCGTCGAGTTTGCGGAATCCGGTTGGAACGCCCGATAAACCATCGCTGTTTTTGGCGGCTTGTTCGATTTCGTTGATTGCCTCCATTACCACCGATTGCATCGTCGAAATGGCTTTTTTCATGTTGTTTTCGGCAATTCCGAACAACTGTCCTTCGGCTTTGGTCAGCAATTCAAACACGTCGGTCGTTTCTTCGTACGCATCGCGTAAAGTTTCCGAACACATGCGGATGATCTCACGTTGAATGTATTTTTGAGAAATAATCCGCGCGTGGTATTCAACGTGCGCCGACGAAGCAACCCGTTGCGTGAGCGATGAAATGTAAACGGCACCACCGGCCACTTCCAATTCGCCTTTGTCTTTGAGTTTATGGGTTACGGTGAGCAGGTCAATCGGATTGGATGTTCCGAAAAGTTCACGAATTGCTCCGTAGATGTATTGGTGTTTCGGATCATAGAAACTTTCCGTCGACAACATATCGATGGTATCCGTTACCGCATTCTTTTCCAACATCATGGCACCTAAAACGGCCTGTTCCAAATCAGTCGCATGCGGCGGAATACGCCCCATATCAGCCGCTAACGGAAGAATAGTGTTTTTGGTTCGCGCGCCTACGCGACGCGTATTATTGCCTGATTGTTGTTCATCCATGGTGCAAAGATACAATATCGTATTTCCATGAAGGAACGAAATATTGTTTTTTAGTTACGAAGATGAAATGAACACGTTTTGAACATTACACCGGTTTCCCCGATTTCACCAATTGCATGATTTCCCCGATCCGGGTTTCAAAAACCGTCGTTTCTACCGGAACCACAACCTGTTCGAACAATTCAATCAATTCCTGCGAATGAACAGCCGATTTTTGGGTGGCAAATTCGAAATAGGAAAATTTCACCCACAATATTGCTTTCAAGTGCGTTTGATCGGCATTCCACATCAGCATTTCAGCTGTCAACGCGCGTTCGGAATATTCGATCAATTTGGTTTCAATCACCACTTCTTCGGCCACCATTGCGGGTTTGAGATACGCGATTTGATTGGATGCAACCACCCAGGCACAACCTGTTTTTTTGAGCTGGGTAAAAATATCGAGGTTGTAATGCTCGGTCAAATGATCTTCGCGGGCGTTGAAAAAATAGTCGAGGAAACGACCGTTATTGAGGTGATTAAACGGATCGCAGTCCTGGAATCTGATTTTCACGCGTGATGTTGGTTTCTTTTCCATAATTTGGTTTTATTTCATACCAATCGGTATTTGTTTGAATAAAAAAATGCTATTGTCGTTTTAGTTGTTCGATCATTTCATCGATCATGTTGAGGATATTCTGTAAATAACTCTGATCGTCGTTGAGCATCGAAAGGTAAACGCCACCTTCGATCATTGCATAGATGTTTCCGGCTAATAAAGATGCGTCGGTTTCCGGCTTCACCTGCTGATGTTCAATTCCTTTTTCAATAATCCGAATGAGGTTACCAATCAATCGTGCTGCGGTTTCCTTGGCTGCCTGGTACAGCAACGGATTCACGTGCTGCGCATCCACGCCGACATTCAGTAACGGACAACCACCCCGGACTTTACTCCATTCAAAATACGTGCGGTAAAATCCGGTGATCGCGTATAATTTATCAATGGCGTTGGTGGCAGATTTAATTCCTTCCGCCATGGGACTCAGCACAAACTCGATGTTTTTGTAAAAGGCTTTCAGCGCGAGGTCTTCTTTGTTTTTGAAGTTGCAGTAAATAGCGCCTTTGGTTAATTGAGTGATTTCAGTGATATCCGAAAGACTGGTACCGATGTAGCCTTTTCTGTTGAAAAGCGGGGCCACACGATCCAAAATGTATTCTTCCGTTGTTTGATTTACCTCTTTCACCGGGATATTTTTTTGGTAAAGATAAAGCAAATACCGATCGGTATTTAAGGTTTTTGTTTTTTTAATCTGAGATTTTACAAAAGTCTAATAATCAAGAGAAATCAAACTATCAATTCCAATCCCACCGGACAGTGGTCGGAACCATGAATTTCATTATGGATGGTAGAAGATTTTACCCTGCCGAGAAAGGATTCGCTGACCAAAAAGTAATCGATTCTCCAGCCAACGTTCTTCTCACGAGCGCCGCCGCGGTAACTCCACCAGGAATATTTCACCTCATCGCCGTTGTGAAACCTGAATGTATCGATCAGTCCGGAAGTATGGTAATTGTCCATTCCGTCCATTTCCTGCTGCATGTGTCCGGCCGATTTATTGTAATTGGCTTTTGGTCGCGCAAGGTCGATGGATTTATGAGCGACATTGAGGTCACCGCAAACAATCACCGGCTTTTTCGCCTCCAATCCTTTGAGGTATTTCAGAAAATCGGCATCCCATGTTTGGCGGTAGCCCAAACGCAGCAATTCGCTTCCTGAGTTGGGCGTATAAACCGTGATCAGGTAAAAATCGGCGTATTCCGCACAAATTACGCGGCCTTCATTATCATGTTCGGCAACTCCCATATCAAAGGTTACGCTGAGCGGCTCGATGTTGGATAAAATCGCGGTTCCTGAATACCCTTTTCGTTCGGCTTCATTGGCATAAACATATTTATAACCCAGTGGAGCAACGACTTCTTTAACCTGCTCTACTGTGGCTTTGGTTTCCTGCAGACAGATGATATCCATCCCAATTGACTGCATGTCGGTTATGAATGTTTTTCCGGCTATGGCCCGGATGCCGTTTACGTTGAACGATAGAATTTTCATAGTAAAACTGATTTGGAGGTAAATATAGCAGGAAATTGAAAATCACGCCTAAGGCGGACAAGTGTAAAATTGAAAAGATCAGAAGTAGACTTCGTTCCTCGGTCACTTCGGATTTAGGATTTAGCATTAATTTTACGGCATGAATGGTTTTGACCGGCAAACCTTGCACGATCTGGAATTTGTACAGATTCGCGAATGGTTGACAGCCTATAGTATTGGGGAAACAGCGCAGCAGCGATTGGCAGATCTTGAGCCTTCGAATGATTTTCCGTTGGTGGAACAGGCATTGTTGCGCGTGGCCGAATTTAAGACCATTCGCACAGATGGCGAGTCATTTCCTTCGCTGGATTTTGATGAGCTTTTGCCCGAAATCAGGTTGCTTCCCATCAAAAATGCTGTGTTACAACAGGAAGGTTTTGTGCGAATTGTCCGCGCTTCGGACCTGGTGAATTCCCTGCTTCATTTCTTTGATAAACGTTCGCTGGATTTCCCGGAGCTGACAGCTTTGCTAACCGATGTTTATCACACCCGCGAACTGATTGACTCCATCGAAAAGGTATTCGACCGCAAAGGCCAGATCAAGGATGATGCTTCGCCTGAACTAATGCGAATCCGGCAGCAAATTGGCGTTTTGCGCAACCAGATCAATCGCAATTTCGACAAAGAAATGCGGAAATGGCTGAAAGAAGGCATGCTGGGTGAAACCAAGGAAGCATTTGTGAACGAACGACGCGTACTAACAGTGATGTCGAGCCACAAGCGGAAAATCGGCGGATCAGTTGTGGGTTCGTCCAAAACAGGAAGTTTGACGTTTATCGAACCGGCAGTGAATGTTCCGCTAAATAACGAACTGGAACTTTCGCTCGACGATGAACGCAAGGAGATTTTCCGCATTTTGCAAGAACTAACACGTGAAATCGCGCACCATTTACCGTTGATTGAAGCTTATCAAATCCTTCTCACTGAATTAGATTTCATCAACGCCAAAACAAAACTGGCGCTGGAATTGAACGCAGTACTTCCGGGAATTGTTCGCCATACACGTATCGAACTGATCGACGCCTTCCACCCTATTTTATGGAAAACGAATAAACAGGCAGGAAAACCAACGCTTCCGCAAAGTTTGATTTTAGACCAAAACGGTCGGATGCTCGTGATTTCAGGTCCGAATGCCGGTGGAAAATCGATTACATTGAAAACAATCGGTTTGTTGCAAATCATGCTCCAGGCCGGATTGCTGGTTCCGGTTCATGAAAACAGTCAATTGTGCTTTTTTCAGCAGGTTTTGACCGATATCGGCGACAATCAATCCATCGAAAACGAGCTGAGTACTTATTCATACCGGTTGAAGCGGATGAAACATTTCCTACGAGTTGCCAACAAACGTACATTATTGTTATTGGATGAATTCGGTACCGGTTCAGATCCGGAATTGGGCGGCGCACTGGCGGAAGTGTTTTTTGAGGAATTGTACAAACGGAAAAGTTACGCAGTTATCACAACGCATTACGCGAATATCAAACTCAAAGCTGATCGTTTGCCGCAAGCAGTGAACGGTTGCATGTTATTCGACACAGAAACGCTCGAACCGTTGTACCGTTTCTCGATGGGCCAACCGGGAAGTTCGTTTACGTTTGAAGTCGCCCAAATGAATGGCATTCCGTTGAATTTAATCGAAGAAGCAAAAGGAAAGCTGGACGACAGTAAAGTCAACATGGACAAATTGCTTCATGAATTGAACCGGGAGAAATCGTACCTGGAACAATTGAACAAAGCGCACATTGAAGCCCAGGAATTAGCAGAAGCAGCGCGTTTGGATTATATTCAAAAGAAAGAGCGCTTCGAAGAACGTATGCGCGCGCAACAGGATGTGATCGAGAAAAACAACCTGTATCTCAATTCAGGGAAAAAGATGAAGCAATTTATTGACCGTTACCAAACCAAATCGCGCAAGAAGGACATCAATAATCCGTTGCTGGAAGATGTGAAAAAATACCTCCTGGTGGAAAAATCGAAGATCGAGGAAAGTAAACGCAAGGATGAACTGGTAAAACAAGCAGGAATTCCAGTAAAAAAACCGAAAAAGCAAAAACCGGGAGTTCCGGAGAAAGATCCCTATCAGCGCGATAAGATCGTGCTGGGTTCAACGGTGAAAATGATCGAGACGAAACAATCAGGGACGGTGGAAGAAATTAAAGGCCATTTATTGACAGTGGTTTTTGGGTTTATGCGATTGAAGGTGGAGCGTGAGAAATTGATGTGGGTGAAGTAATTGATCGTTCTACAGGCCAGTGACAATGGACTTCTTTGAAAAGTGTAAAATTCTAAAATTTGCCAATTTTAAATTTTTAGAATTTTAGAATTTTCTCCAGGAAATTTCGACTCAATTCCGTCCGGCCCCCCCCAAATTCCTCACCAAAATCACCGCCCCCCTAATTCACCGACTGAAACAACCGCTCTCTGTGCTTCGTTCCCCAAGCCTCCATCTCGGAAATTACATTTTTCAATGTCTTCCCATATTCAGTGATTTCATATTCAACCGTAATTGGTTTCGTATCACAAACAGTTCGCGTTATCAGCTGATTGATTTCCAATTCCTGCAATTCCTTCGACAGCATCTTCGCTCCGATTCCGTCAACAGCACGCATCAGATCCATGAACCGCACTTTATCTGTTAGGATCAACGTACCGATAATCTGGATTTTCCATTTTCCTGAAAGCAATTCCATTGTATCGCGAATTGCAAGCAGGTGTTTTGAGCATCCTGCGGGTTGATGTACTACCTTTTTCTCCATCGGGCTCATTTGTTTCTGTAAAGTTAAATCGTAAGCATCCTGTATTTACTATTAGTTTCCTCAAGGAAACTAGTTTCAAAAAGGAAATCAATAGCAAAAGTAAACTATCTATCCGATAGCTTTGCTCAAAAATTCAAACTCATGAAAAAAGACAACATTATTTATTGGATCTCAACCGGACTATTTGCAGCGATGATGAGCCTTTCGGCAACCATGTATTTTATTTCTCCGGAAATAAAAGCCAATTTCGACAGACTCGGTTTCCAGGACGCTTTTCGCATCGAATTAGGTGCCGCCAAACTATTGGGCGCATTGGTCTTAATTCTTCCTTTCTTGAAAGGAAACATCAAGGAATGGGCATATGCGGGATTTGGAATCACACTAATTTCGGCATTTATTCTTCACTTAAGTGTAGGCGATACTGTTGGAAACAGCGTTGCTCCACTGGTATTTTTGGGAATGTTGGTGCTTTCGCATTTTTATTATCACAAGAGAGGGAAACAAGCTGTAGTAGCTGGAAAGTAACATTTTAAGAAGAACTAATAAGAAAACGAGGTATTCAACTATCTCGTTTTTTTGTTTCAAACCGGAGTAATTACCCCAACCTCACCCGAAAACCGGCCGCAGAACTAAATACCATTTTCCGTACTCCAACCGGTGGACGACTGTCATAGAAAAAATTGTATTCCATCCGGATATCGAGGCGTTTAAGAACATGAAATCCAAGCGTATACTGTCCGGCAATACGAATATCATTCAAATCAGCCCAAAGCGGTTGCGCATAAGTTACAGCAGTAAACGAAAGCCCGTTTTTGCTTTCGATGAACCACGAAAGGTAATTGCTCCAGCGTAAACCCTGATTGATTACATGATCTGTTTGCAATTCTTCATATTCGTAAAAAGTCGACGTTCCCGCAAAACACCGCACGTTATTGGTATCCAGGAATTTCCAGCGAATGCCGGTTCCAACAAGCGAACGCACTTTCTGATTCAGCAACTGATTGTACTGAACCTGCGCATACGATTCCCATTTCCACGGGCTGTTAAACAAGCGATAAGCGTAGCGGAAATGCGACATTCCCGAGTTGGCATACACTTCATTTTTCCCACCGGTATAGACCAAATCAGACAACAAGAGGTAATAATGTCTCCTGGTTTTGTATTGCACTTTCGGTCTGAAATTGGCCGAATAAAGGAGCTTATTGTTTTGAATAGCTGAAAATCCAGCATCCAGGCTTCCGCTCCAACCGGCAGTATCGTCGTAAATACGTTTGTTTTCAATGTTGACAACCTGTGCCCTGACAATGACCGAATTTCCCCATACCAATAAAAAAAGAAAGAGAAGTGCTTTCATGGAGATCATTTAGGCGCTACGCGATACAGGAAATAGGCAATGATCCCAAACATCACATTCGGAATCCAAACGGCAGCAGCCGGAGGAAAACCAACTTTTATGGCCGCAACTGTGGTGACTTTCATCGCGAAAATGTAGACAAATACAAACACCAAACCGATAGCAATGTTGATCCCGATTCCGCCGCGTTTTTTTCTACTCGAAACCGAAACACCTATCAATGTCAAGACATACGTCGCAAACGGATACGATGTTCGCTGGTGCAACTCGATCTCAAACGTGGGAACCATCGGGTTTCCTTTTTTCTTTTCCTTTTCAATGAAATCGGTCAGTTCGGTGTAGGTCATCGCTTCAGCAATATTTTCGCGTTGCGCCAGCTCATCAATTTTAAAATGAAAGGTGGTGTCTTTAAAATGGCCTTCTATAATGGAATCATTCACGAATTGTAATTCCTTTTCGCCTATTTCATTGATAATTTCGGTTGGCGGTGTAACGATCCGGATGTAATAATCGGTCAATTGCCATTTGTTGGTTCCCGGGAATCCTTTGGCCGAACGAGCTCTGAAAAAACGAATCTGCTCTCCCTCGTCGTTGAATTTCTGAATTTCCAAATCATTGATTTGTTTGGCTTCGTCAATAAATACAGTGAAATGCACAAACTCATTTCCGGGAAATTCAGCCTGGTAATTTTCAACCGCCAAACGATCACGGTAATACCGTTCCTCAAAATCGAGGCGCACTTTATTGGAACGCGGAATCACAAAATGATTGAGGGCAAATGACATCATCGTCAACACAGTTGCTCCGATCATGTACGGTCGCAAAATACGCGTAAAGGGCTTGCCACTGTTGAGCATCGGGATGATCTCGGTTTCCTGCGCCATTTTTGCCGTGAACCAGATCACTGAAATAAAAACGATTAACGATGAGAACGTATTGCCGTAATAAACGAGGAAATTGACGTAATAATCGGTAATAATCGCCGACATCGGTGCTTCGTTATCTATGAATTCCGATAAACGCTCGGCCAGATCAAACACCATGGCAAGCAACATGATCACGCCCATCATAAAGAAGAAAGTCGTGAGAAATTTGCGTATGATGTATCGATCTAAAATTTTCAGCATGAGTCGGTTTCCTGATTAAATTCTGCGCCCGAGTTTCTGTACCTGCTCGTCTTTCCACGTGCGGAAAGTTCCGTCCAAAATACGACGTCGTGCCTCTTTTACCAACGCTAAATAAAAGGCTAAATTATGAATCGTGGCAATTTGAATGGCTAAATTCTCTTTGGCTTTTACCAAATGGTGCAAATAAGCTTTCGTGTAGACTTGGTCAACGTATGCTGTACCGGCAGAATCGAGCGGTGAAAAATCCATTTTCCACTTTTCGTTTTTGATATTGATCGTTCCTTCCCAGGTAAACAACATTCCATGGCGTGCATTGCGCGATGGCATTACACAATCGAACATATCAACTCCCAACGCAATGGCTTCCAGAATATTGACCGGTGTTCCAACCCCCATGAGGTAACGCGGTTTTTCCGTAGGTAAAGTAGAACACACCAAATCGGTCATGCTGTACAAATCTTCATCCGGTTCACCAACTGATAATCCACCAATAGCGTTTCCAACTGCTCCCTGTTCGGCAATAAATTCCGCCGATTGTTTGCGTAAATCCGGATAAACACTTCCCTGAACAATCGGGAACAGCATCTGGTTGTGTCCGTACTTCGATTCGGTTTTATCCATTTGAGCAATACAACGTTTCAGCCAGCGATGAGTCATGTGCATGGAACGCTGTGCGTAATCGTAATCACATGGGTACGGCGTACATTCATCAAATGCCATGATAATATCGGCACCGATGGTTCGTTGAATATCAATGGCATATTCGGGTGTAAAGAAATGGTAACTTCCGTTGATATGCGACTGAAAACGAACGCCTTCTTCGGTGATTTTTCGGGAACCGGCCAGTGAATAAACCTGGTAACCGCCACTATCCGTCAAAATCGGACGTTCCCACCCCATAAACTGGTGCAATCCTCCGGCTGCTTCCATCACTTCTATTCCTGGTCGCATGTACAAATGATACGTGTTCCCGAGAATAATTTGTGCGTTCACATCGTCGCGCAATTCTTGCTGGTGCACACCTTTCACGGTACCTTGCGTACCTACCGGCATAAAAATGGGTGTTTCAATGGCACCGTGATCTGTTTGGAGTATTCCTGCTCTCGCTTTTGACCGCGGATCTGTGTGCTTTAGCTCAAAGTGCATAAATGTGTTGAAAAATAAACGCTGCAAAGATAAGTGGATTTCAGAAAGCGCCCCATCTTTGTGGTTTTAGAAGTGTTTTTCATGAAGATCATACCGGAATTACAGGACCCGTTTGCCTTTTACACCTTTTGGATATTCGCCGGCGTGGTATTTCTGCAGTTGGTTTACGTCATTTTGTTCTTCGGAAGACTGGCTTTTAAGAAAATGAATCCGCCGAATCCGAACCTACCACCGTTATCGGTTGTGATCGCTGCGCGCAATGAATCGGACAATTTATATGAAAATCTCCCAAGGATTCTCACACAGGATTACCCGCAGTTTGAAGTTGTGGTGGTCAATCACCAGTCGATCGATGATTCACGGCATTTATTAAGTGCACTTCAACGCGAGTACAAAAACCTGGTGGTGATGGAGTTGGAGAAAAGCAAACACCTGCTGGCAAGTAAAAAATTGCCACTCACACTAGGGATCAAAAAAGCACAGCACGAACATTTGGTACTCACCGATGCCGATTGTAGTCCGGCGAGTGATCAATGGCTGCGCCTTATGGCCGGGCAATTTTCCGAAAAGAAAGAAATTGTTCTCGGTTACGGCCCTTACAAAGCTGAACCCGGATTCCTGAACAAAATTATCCGCTTCGATACCACGATGATTGCTGTTCATTATTTCAGTATGGTACTCATGCGCGCTCCGTATATGGGCGTAGGACGAAACATGGCGTATACCAAAACGGTTTTCAATTCGACTCATGGTTTCAAATCACACTACGCAGTTTCTTCCGGCGACGATGATTTATTTGTCCAGGAAGCAGCCAAAAAACGTAACTATACGATTCAGTTAGCTCCAGACAGTTATATGTTTAGCGACGCCAAAACTACCTGGGAAACATTCGTGATGCAGAAGGCGCGTCACTATAGTACTTCGCCCCGTTACAAGGTTTTCAAAAAACTATTGTTAGGAATCTACCCGCTCACCATGTTATTACTAGTGCTTTCCTTTGTTATTTTGATGCTTCAACCGGAATGGAGACTACATGCGGGAATTGGTTTTGGACTGGTTTTTGTAATTAAGTGGTGGTTATTGGGGAAATGTTTTCAGCGGCTTAAATCGTCGGGATTCATTGCTATGCTGCCATTTTTAGACTTATTGTATGTACTCATCACTCCGTTTTTTTATTATTCAACGCTTCAAAAAGGATCTTCGAAATGGAAGTAGGTGAACATTTATCCGATAAAGCAAAAGTTGACCTTGTGTTGGTTGATGCTGCGCGCAATGGCGATCAGGCTGCGTTTGCCTCGCTGATGGAGCGTTATCGGGAGTCGATCTACTTCATGATGATGAAAATGGTGCGCAATTCAGACGATGCCGATGATTTGACGATTGAGGCTTTCGGAAAGGCATTCAGCCGGCTGGATCAATATTCACCAAGTTTCGCATTCAGTACCTGGCTTTTTAAGATCGCTTCGAATAACTGCATTGATTTTATCCGCAAAAAACGCATCAAACTCACGTCAATGGACACGGGCTACACCAACGAAGACGGTGAGAGCATTCGTATCGACGCCAAATCACAAACCCGCGACCCGGAAGAAACGATCATTCACAACCAGAAAGTGAAGCACATGCGTCAGCTGGTAAGTAAACTGAAGCCTCGCTACCGCGAATTGATCGAGAAACGGTATTTTGAGGAATTGAGTTACGAAGAAATTGCCGAAGAACTCAGCCTTCCGCTCGGAACGGTAAAAGCACAATTGTTTCGCGCACGTGATTTCTTAGCACAGATGATGGAGCAAACGAAGGACACAATCTAATTTTGAATGCTGAATTTTTAATGTTGAATTAGGTTTTTCCTAAGCTTTTAGAGAACGGGAATCCTTACTTCTTCGAAGAATCAATTAATTCAACATTAAGCATTCAAAATTCAACACTATTCCTCTCCCTGATAAAACCCATCCAACAACGATTGGTATTTCTCAATGATGATTTTGCGTTTAAGCTTCAGCGTCGGGGTCAACTCACCGGTATCAATGGCGAATTCATTTTCCAGCAATGCGAATTTTTTGATCTTTTCCCAGCTTCCATAGAGTTCGTTGTATTTGTCTACTTCTTTTTGGAATAAATCAACAATCTCCGGTGTACGCAATAATTCACCATAAGGAAGATCTGCATTGACGTTATGGGCTCTCGCCCAATCAATGAGCACTGCTTTGGGAGGAACGATTAAGGCTGCGGGGAATTTTTGGTTTTCACCTACCACCATCATTTGTTCAATGAAGCGTGATTCCTTGAATTTATTCTCCATCGCTTGCGGCACAATGTATTTTCCGCCCGATGTTTTAAAAATTTCTTTCTTGCGATCAGTGATTTTCAGGAATTGCTCATCAACCCATGTACCAATATCACCGGTGTGAAACCAGCCTTGCGCATCAATGACTTCAGCTGTTTTATCGGGAAGATTATAATAACCCATCATTACATTCGGTCCTTTTACCAGGATTTCGCCGTCCTCGGCCAGTTTCACTTTCACACCTTCAATCAGTGGACCTACCGTTCCGATCCGAATACCACGTTTTAGACAATTCACAGAAATCACAGGTGATGTTTCCGTGAGTCCGTAACCTTCCAGGATATTGATTCCGGCGGCCAGGAAAATTTGAGCCAACCGCGGTTGTAACGCGGCACTTCCTGAGGCAACGGCTCTTACGCGACCGCCCAGCGCTTCTTTCCACTTGGAAAAGATCAATTTCCGGGCAATCGCCAGTTTGAATTTATACCACGCTGATTTTCCTTTCACATCGTATTGTTCAGCCACACGAATCGCCCAGAAAAACAGGAAGCGTTTAATTCCTTTTAATTCATAACCTTTCGCCATGATGCGGTCGAACACTTTCTCCAGCAACCGCGGAACAGCCGTAAACACTTCAGGTTTTACCTCACGGATATTATCCCCGATCGTATCCATTGATTCGGCAAAATGTATGGATGAACCCTGATACATATATAAATAGTGTAGCATGCGTTCGTAAACATGGCACGCCGGTAGAAAAGTCAATACATTCGAATGCTGGTCGGCGGGAATCGTGTAAGAACAAGCCAGCACATTAGAGATCAGGTTATTGTGCGACAACATGACACCTTTCGGTTTACCTGTGGTTCCTGAAGTATAAATTATAGTTGCCATGTCTTCATTGCGGACATTGGCTTTAAGTGCAGTGATTTGTGAAGTAGAAATATTGGTACCTTCTTCAAGAATTGATTTGTAATGTGGAATATTATCTACCTCATCAAAGCAAAATAGCGATTCCAGGGCTGGGATTTCTTCCCGGATTCCCCAAATCATTTCATAAAGGTCTTTTGTGCCTATAAAACCGAATCGAATTCCGGCATCATTAAAGATATGTTTATAGTCAGCTTCGGATATATTCGGATAAACCGGAACGACAACTCCACCAATTTGTAAAATGGCGATATCCATCAGGTTCCATTCTACCCTATTGGGAGATACAATTGCCACTTTTTGTCCTGGAGTCACTCCTAAGGCTACCAATCCGCGTGATAACGCATTGACCTGCTCTAAAAATGATTGTGTTGACATAGGAATCCATTCACCTTCTTTCTTAGTCACAAACATTCCTTTGTTGGGGAAAGCACTCAACTGATGATATGGAATATCGAATAACCGCTTCACTTGATTCATATCCGTCTCTATAGTCCTCACAATATATGTATTAAAAATTAGCCAAAGATGTCGAAATATTCATTGAAAAGCATAGTTTGTTTTTTTACTTCGTCACATTCATCCGTACCGATGTATTTTTAGGGTGTGGGAAAATAGTTTTCTAAAAATGCGGTCAAGCGCAAGTCGGTCAACTAGTTGGAAAGTTAAAAACGATTTTGGTTTGCGTTTGGTCGCCTAACGATTTTTGGTTTGTTTAAAAAGGTTCGTTTGCCGACGAGCCTTTTTTATTGGTACATGGCACCAATAAAAAAGGCCCGGGGAGCACCCCAAGCCTACACGGATACAATCAATATCATTCCGATGTATACCGTTCCCGGCCACGGATAAACACCTTAAACGCGTAATTCGATTCAAACTCGTCGCGAATGCGGAAAGGAAACGCCAAAATTACAAACGTCGCTTCCTTGCCTTTTTCCAATGTTCCGATGCGCGATTCCTGGAAACTGGCGTACGCCGGCCAAATGGTCATTCCACGTAAACATTCTTCTTCGGTAAGGGCTTCTTCGGGTAAAAATCCGCCAATCGGTTCGCCATCGGCATTGGTGCGATTTACCGCCGCCTGAATCGTCAGGTACGGATTGGTCAATTCAACCGGGAAATCGGTTCCCAACGCCAGCATACCAGTTTGGTTGAGCAATGATTTGTAGGCATAAGCACCTTTCAACCGTTCTGTACCCAATCGTTGTTCAGCCCAGCGCTGATCACTCACTGCGTGCGTTGGCTGCACAGACGGGAAAGCGCCTGTTGTAGCAAACAATTCAAAATCATTCGGATCCACAACTTGCGCGTGTTCTATCCGCCAGCGGTGATCTGCGTTGCGTTCACGGATTTGCACTAATAAGTCCAGTACCAGCCGGTTGGTTGAATCGCCGATGGCATGAATGTTTACCTGGTAACCAATCGATTCGGCAATCAGGGCAATGCGCTGCAAATCTTCGGGTGAAGTCGTCAATAATCCATGCGAATGTACATCATCCGCATAAGGTTGCTTCAGCAACGCTCCGTGAGATCCCAAAGCGCCGTCGCCCATGACTTTAAAGGAGCGAACAATCAGGTTTTTGTGTTTGATCTTTCCGCTTTTTCGTGCAAAAGCTATGTTTTCCTCAGTGGGATAAAGCATCACGTACAAATCCAAATGCAATTTGTTCTGATCAACCATACGCTTTAACAGCTGATAATCTTTTTGTTCTACTCCGGCTTCATGTACGCCAGTGATGCCATACTGCAGCAGTTCCTGCTGTACGGTTTGTAAACTGGCCGCCAGGTCTTTTCTCGGGAAATCAGGAAAACGCTTCGATACCAGTTCGATGGCATTGTCGAGCAACAATCCGGTACAACGACCTTCAGTAACAGATATACTTCCTCCGGCAACATGTGTTTCGGGAGTAATTTCTGCTAAATCCAGTGCTTTTTGGTTCACCAATGCCGCATGGCCGTCAATACGGTGCAACAATACCGGAACATTCGGGAACAATTCGTTTAAACGGTCATTGGTCGGCAACATATCAGTTCCCCACAAAGACTGATCCCAACCACGGCCGATGATAAAACCGGAAGGATTTGCCTGGCTGTATTTTTCGACGCGAACCACCAATTCATTAAATGATTTACAGCCTACTAAATCAACCGAAAGCAATTGCCGGGCATAACTCATCATGTGACCGTGTGAATCTGTTAATCCCGGAAAAACGTCTTTTTTGCCGGCATCGATGTATTCATCCGCGCTGTATTTATTGAGGATTTGCCGTTCGGGACCAACTTCCACGATTTTACCATCCTTGATTGCCATGGCTTCCTCGATGGAGTTTTCGTCGTTCATTGTATGAATCCGCGCATTGTGGATCACCAAATCAACCGATTTTCCTTTCATGCAGGAAAACATACTCAATGCGAGCAGGAATGGTAAACAATATTTCATCTTACAAATTTTTATTGAAAACAGTAGCGCTTGCCTGGGCCGTTGGCATGATCACCAAATCGCTGATCGTTACATTCGGAGGGCAATTGCACACATAGAAAATCGCATCGGCAACATCGTTTGCACTCAACGGTTGAAAACCTTTGTACACGCTGTTAGCCGTTTCTTCATCACCTTTGAAACGCACGATGGAAAATTCCGTTTCAGCCGCTCCGGGAGCTATATTACTTACTTTGATCCCGAAATTGACCAAATCCAGGCGCATGGAACGCGAAAGTGCATCTACCGCATGTTTGGTGGCGCAATAAACATTTCCACCTGCGTAGACTTCTTTTCCGGCTATACTCGCCACGTTCACAATATGTCCTGAACCATTAGCTTTCAGTAACGGGATAATTGCTTTCGACACATACAATAATCCTTTGATATTGGTATCGATCATGCGTTCCCAATCGTCGGTAACGGCTTCATCAAGCGGGCCACGGCCAACCGCCAATCCGGCATTGTTGACCACAACGGTTAAATCACGAACAATATCTTCGCTCAACGAGCCAATCGCTGTGATAACTTCCGTTTCGTTCCGGACATCGAAATGCAGGATTTCTACCCGGTTGGAAGTTGTTTTCAATTGTTGTTGCAGGTTTTTCAACCGGTCTAATCTTCGGCCGGTGAGCACCAAATCCCAACCTTCATTCGCAAAACGAATCGCAGTGGCTTCACCGAATCCGGCAGTAGCGCCTGTTATGAGGGCAACTTTTCCCATGTTTCTGTTGGTTTTGTTTTTCTAAAAAGTAACGCCGCAGCTAAAAAAATAGCCAGGTAAGCCGGAATACGGTACCGCACCATTGCACCGAGCACAGGTGTTATCCAACCGATTAACAGCAAGAGACAAACTGCAAATAAAAGCAATGAAACTACCTGTAATTTGGTTTGTTTTGCGGCTGATTTCCAAAAGCTGAACGCATAGAATGCCCAACCGAACAACACAATGGTTTCTACAACTGCGAAGTATTTTAACCAGCCTCCCGGGTCACCGAAAAACGGACGAAAAGCAGCATTGATCAATGCTTCCGGAATGTTTCGTGCCAGCTGGGCAGACGATGAACCAATAGATGTGACCGGAATATAACTTGTGCAGCCATTTGACCGGAAGTACATAAACCATGCTTTTTTATTGGGTTGAAGTGTTACATCTTCAAACGGGAGTGCTTTTCCGAGCGCTACTTTTTTCGCATGCAACGGCCGCTTTAAAAACACCGAATCGTCTTCAGTGATGCTTAGGTATTTAAACTGATCAGGGCGAAAGAAATAGAAACAACTATCGGCATAAGCATGAATTCCTCCTTTACCAATATTAACGAAATCAAATTGTTTGCGGGTGAGGTAAAATACACCTTTTTCGCGTGGAGCCGGCAGGAAAGTCAATACAGTTATAAAAACAACAAACATCGCTGAAAAAGCCAGCCAAATTCGGTTTTTAAACACTTTTACCGTTAACACATACAGGATAATCGCAGGTATCAGGCATACTAACACATAGGGCTTAAAAGCAGTGAGCAGGATCAATCCAATTATCCAGCGCCAGATGCGACCTGTATTTCCAAGATCTCCGAACCATGCTCTTATTACCAGGCACAATCCAACAATCATGAGTGGTTCCTTGAGCATACTTCCTGTCCAGAAGACCAAACTCGGCAGTAAAACCAACGCATACCAAAACCGGCGTTTCGGGAAAGAAACAACTGTTGAAAATGTCAGGTACAATTCGCGAAAACCTAGCAATGATAAAAACCCTAATACAACCACATGCAGGTATACATTGCCGTTTGACAGGAAATAAAGCAAACTGTTAACGCGGATGACGTTTTTGGAATCGTTGATCAGGGTCAAATCACCGCTACTCCAATGTGTTGTTGCACTGAGATAATGATCGATCATCGACTGCGTTTCCATTCCCGCTAAAAACCGCAGATAATCCGTAAATGACTCATGAGCGACCTGGTTAAGCAACGCGCTTTCGCGCATGAATGCTTCCGGATCGGCAGTTAACGTTCCCGAACCGTAATATTCCGAGTAAACGATCAGAAAGAGCCAGCCTGCAGCCAATTTAATTCCCCAGGCGAGTAACAGGTCGTATTTCAACAAACCGTCGGTAGTGCGCTTCCAAAGTATCCAGGCGCCGATCAATAAGAGCAGAAAAATGACCATTGTGGTCCGAAAGTAATCACTATTTCAGAAATACAGAGCGAATCCGGGAAGTTTAATCCACAGGATTTTCCAGCTTATTCAAAAAAGAAGGAGGATATTTTACAACGATCCTCCAACTTGAGCATTTAATATAAAAGAGTCAATATTCCTATGCCAAATCAGCGCTTTCAATCAATGTCAAACTCACTGAACTGGAACCACTGGCCTTAAATCCGGCCTTAATGATGTTTAAAAACGCATCAAAATCAGCTGTTGATTTGAATACCTGGCAACCTGCCGACCATTTGTCTACATTTTCGGAATTGGTTCCCGCATGATGAATATTGATGCCGTAAATACCCGTAGTCGTTGTGGTTTCGTCGTACTTATTGTCTTTGTTCTTATCACGGTATACAGTGATGTTTTTAGCCTGTACCAAGGCGTCGTATTGGCCTTTGTGTTTACCCATTTTGTGAGAACCTTTGTACTGACCAGGCTTTACGCGTGCCACTCCGGATGAATTTCCGTCTCCGTTAGCGTCCTTTACCCAGTAGGTTCCCGGATCGGTTGTAATCGGCCATGAGTGGAACATCCAGTTTCCTCCGGTTTTGTAACTCAACGTCATAAAATCATCAAACTTATTGGTTACCGCATCATTATCGGATGTGCGAACCGCTACCAGGTTGAAATTATAATCACCGTTTTCAAACCATTGATATCCTTTTGCCTTTACGGCAGCTGCAATTTGATCTTTTGTCATCGTAAATGAATTTAAGAGTTAATCGGGCTATACCCAGTAAATAGTTTATGAGGACTAATATACTTTTTTTCCTGTAACCGTTTTTGCGCTTTTGAAAAACAGGTATTTATACGCGGTCCGGGTAACGGCATTTTGTATAGGTTTGTCATTAAACCGATATAATACTTCACTGATGAAAAAAAATGTACTCTACTTATCCCTCTTTTTAGGCGGAACTCTTGCTTTGCTTGCCAATTGCGGTGATGGCGAAAGTTCAACAACAGAAGTCACTCCCAGCGAAACAGGAACTGTTGCCCCGGATACACATTGCGTAACCGCTCCGGCCAGTTGGTTTAGCGGATCTTCAACTCCCGCTCCGAACGATTACGGACCATTTTCTGATACCGCTACCACAACCGATTGCGATTTTCATTTATGGTCATGGCAAAAATTTCTATCGCTAACCCGATCTGCTAACGGACGGGCTCCTTTTGAAGACTTGGTACAGGTAGACAATGATTTGAATAAATTAGGTAAAGAACTGACGCTGATCGACAGCAGCCAGGCAGGTTCAGCAGGAACGCTTTACGACAAAAACGGACGAGCTGTGCATTATTCTATTTACCTGAATCCGGAAATGTATGCGTTCCAGAAGAAAATGCTTCCAATTTTCAAGAAGAACCTTGATAGTTTACAGGCAAAAGGATTAGATACAATGAATTACCCGGTTGGATGCATTGAAATCAAAGCGGCATGGGTGTTCACATCGGCGTTGTCGAAGGCAGAACGAAAAAATTACTATATCTCGAAAGCAAACTTATACGGAAGCACCGTTGAAGTTGCGCTGATTGGTATGCATATCGTCGGGCGTGTAGACAAACATCCTGAATTGATTTGGGCGACGTTTGAACATGATGGCCTGGCACCTGATTACGATTGGAAAAACAAAGACACCAACCAGGTACTGAGCAAGAAAAGTTCCTTGTTTTACAAAGCGAATACAACCGCCAATAATTGCCCGATGAACAATGGAAAGACCAGTCCGGCAGGATTCACGAACATTTTCAATTTCTACAAATTGGGAATGCCGGAAAGCTATAACAACAGCGCCGTTCCTTCATCTCGCGATCTAACCAATAATGCCAACATTGAAGCATTGAACAAAAGTGTCATTTCCCAATTGGGCAAGATTAAATCTGTCTGGGCGCATTATTTCTACAAAGGTTCAGTTTGGTTAAACGACCCGGACGATTCCAATTTCCAACCAGGCGATGGTAACATCGGAAGCCTCACAAATACTTCGCTTCGCGGATCAAGAGCGATTGGCAATATTACGATGGAAACCTTTGTTCAAAATCAAAGTTCCACGAGTATCAACAGCGGTTCAATGAATTGCTTTGATTGTCACGGTACTTCTGACTTCAAAAATAACGTTGGATATAACCTTGCGTTGAGTCACTTGTTCATGAATGCACTTTTCAATTACGGACTTAAAACTCCCATCAAATCGGAATAAAAAAGAAACCACTTCACAACTATAATGAAGAAGCCGTCTGATTCGTCAGATGGCTTTTTTTATTACACTTATTTCGCAAAGTCAGGCAGTCGGTTCTGCATCGTGTTCCTTTAGTGTCCAGCCGTCAGTATTGATCGTCTCGATCCAATTACCAGTAATGGTTTTGCGAAACACCTGTACACCCAAACCGTAAAATTTTCCCATTGTTTGCTCGAATTCAGCCACTGTCATTTCGGGTGTTACTTCCAATTCACCTTCCGTGCGAACTGTTCTGCATTCGCCGATCGTCTTGGTGTTATACAACTTATTTTTCAATCCCGATGCTGTTCCGGGTTCGTGAAGCCTGGAAAAAAACTCAATTTTCAAATACCGAAATTCGGCGCTAAAAGCTTCCTGTAGCGATTGCAGCGTAAGTTCATCTTTGATGATCAGTTTCATGATGCCTTTATTCGTGAATAGTTAACAACGGCAATCCGGCATGGAAAGCCATTTGTTTGGTGTTTGGCTCGCGAAACAACCGTTCCAGTAGTGAATGCTCGCGTGGCATCATTACCAACACGTCTGCTTTTTGATCCCTCGCAAATGCCTTTATTCCTTCCACAATATCCTCATGTTCAATCTGATGAAAAGTATGCGGCACTTTTGCCAAAACATGATCTAAATGAACTCCGGCAATTGCTTCATCCATAGAAAGTGTGGAATACTGCTGCGGTGTTACATTCAGGATCAGCACTTTGGCATTGAATAATTCTGTCAATTTTACCAGCGGAGCCAACTGATCGTGCAGGTATTGGACCCGAGCATAATCGCTTGCGAGCACAATTTTTTTGATCGGGCGAAATACAACGTCTTTATCCACCATGAGTACCGGACAATTGGCCAAATGCATCATTTTAGTGGCCGCGCTGCCAAACAGACGTTCATCGAAGTAACTGGTTCCTTTCATGCCCATTACCACCAAATCAACACGATGTTCGTTCAGATACCGTTCTGTTTCTTCAACCGGACCGCCCTCAACGGCAATCGCCTCAATCTTCATCTCTTTTCCGTGAGTAGCAAGAATTTCTGCTTTCAGATGTTTCAGGCTATTCTCACTGGTTGCGTTTATATCGGCATATGAAGGCATTACAGCGGTTACATCGGCTACAAGTTCAGGAACAAAAAACGCATGAAGCAGCACCAATTTGGCTTTGGTCTTTTTTGCCAGCTCAACTGCGTAATGAACGGCACCTGTGGCACTTTCGGAAAAATCCGTCGGCACAAGAATAGTTTTAAAAAAATGTTCCATAATCTTATCTGTTAGAATTCAATTGGCATAACATCTATTCCGTTATGTAGGAATGATCAACATAGGAGCATTTCCGTGAAAGGCCATGCGTTTGGTTTCTGATCCAACCACCAGATTGTGTAAAAATGTATGCTCGTGCGGAACCATTGTCAGCACATCGATGCTGTATTTATCGATAAATTCATTCAACCCGTGCACGACGTCGCTGTCCTGGTATTGGTGAAACGTACGGCTTATTCCTTCCAGCGCATGGTCCAATACAACTCCAGCTGCAGCCTGGTCCGGATTTGGAACTTCGGCAGGATTCGTGGCAATGTGCAAAATGTAAACATGTGCATCGAGTGATTTCACCAACGATTTAAACGGTGCAAACACTTTTTCAGGATGCGGAATTGTCCGGTAATCACACGCTAGTGTAATGTGTTTGATTTCCTTGTATTTGGTTTGATTTCCCACAGCTAGTACCATGCAAGGCGAGTTACGCATGACGGAAACAGTAACACTGCCAAATAAATATTCATTGATAAAACCGCTTCCCTGCATTCCCATGACGATCAGATCTGCAGAACATTCTTTTGCAAACTCAATGATTTCCTCTTTTGGGAACCCGGGATTAAAATCATATGAAACCCGCGAAGTATCTCCGCCTAAACGACGAATGACATCTGCACGAAGTACCTCCATTCCTTCACGAATACCGTTTTCAACGTCATCAAGTGATGGCATGACAACTGTAACATCGGTAACAATTGTGGGAAGGTGATAAGTATGATAGAGAACAATTTTCGCATTTGTTTTTTTAGCGATCCCAACCGCATATTCGACCGCATTTGCGCCCTGATCGGATAAATCCGTGGGAATGAGAATGGTTTGAATAGTTGCTTCCATAACGACGTGTTTTTGTTGGATCAAAGTTCACTTTACAGTAGTACGTAAGGTATGACTTTCAACCGCTGAAACCTTGATTTTTATCATAAAAAAGGTTTTTTTAACCTTAATTAAAGTATAGTATCCTTAAAATGACTCACACAGATGTACAGATTTAGCGCTTCAGTCTAAGGCTGACAGCGTTAAATTGGGTAAAAACATATATTGTGTGGCAGCCAAAAATTATGCGAGTGCGTTAGCCGAGCCAAATCTGTGCATCTGTGAGAGAGTAAACACATCGGCTTTCTGTAGAAAATAATACATTGTTCAAAAAACAGGAAAACTCAGCCAACTACGTTGAAGGGAATAATTAACTTTGCGGCAAACATTTTTACCGATGAGTAGCACACTTCAACAAGTAGCAACAGTAGAACAAGCAGTAGAACTAGGTTTACGTACCGACGAATTTGAAATGATTCAGGAGATTTTAGGCCGCACGCCGAATTTCACCGAAACAGCCGTTTATTCCGTTATGTGGTCTGAACACTGCTCCTATAAAAATTCTATTTTCTGGTTGAAACAATTGCCGAAAGATGGTCCGCACATGCTGGTGAAAGCCGGTGAGGAAAATGCCGGATTGGTTGATTTGGGCGACGGAATCGGTTGTGTATTCAAAATCGAATCGCACAATCACCCGAGCGCTTTGGAGCCTTACCAAGGTGCGGCAACAGGTGTTGGCGGTATCAACCGCGATATTTTCACCATGGGCGCACGCCCGGTAGCGCAGCTCAATTCACTGCGTTTTGGTGATATCAAGGAAGACCGTACAAAATGGCTCGTGAAAGGTGTTGTGAAAGGAATCGGTGATTACGGAAATGCTTTCGGAATTCCGATCGTTGGCGGGGAAGTATTCTTCGACAAGTCATACAATCAGAATCCATTGGTGAATGCATTTTCTGCAGGAATCATCGACACGAAAAAAGTTATTTCTGCAAAAGCAAAAGGCCCCGGAAACCCGGTTTACATCGTTGGTTCTGCCACAGGTAAAGACGGAATCGCCGGTGCTGCTTTCGCATCAAAAGATATTACAGAAGAATCTGCCCAGGATCTACCATCGGTACAAGTGGGCGATCCGTTCATGGAAAAATTGCTTCTCGAAGCAACAATGGAATTGTCTATGACCGACGCAATTGTTGGAATGCAGGACATGGGAGCAGCAGGAATCACTTGTTCAACCTGTGAAATGAGCGCCGGTGGCGGTGTGGGAATGGAAATTCACCTCGACCGCGTTCCGACTCGTCAGGATAATATGTTGCCTTACGAAATCTTACTTTCCGAATCACAGGAACGAATGCTCGTTGTGATCCAAAAAGGAAAAGAAGACGTTGTAAAAGGCATTTTTGACAAATGGGATTTACACGCAGAAGAAATCGGAACAGTAACCGACGACGGACGTGTTCGCTACTACATGAACGGTGAATTGGTGGGCGATGTTCCTGCCGAATCATTGGTGTTGGGTGGTGGAGCTCCGCAATACCAGCGCGAGTATTCAGAACCTGCTTATTACCAGGAATACAAGAAATTCAACATTGATAACGTAAAACAACCGGACGATTTGAAAAAAGTGGCTTTCCATTTATTAAGTCAGCCGAATATAGCTTCAAAACGTTGGGTTTACGAACAATACGACTCCATGGTCGGAACCAAGACCATGTCGACCAACCGCCCTACAGATGCTGGAATTGTGCATTTGAAAGGAACGGAAAAAGCATTGGCAATGACCGTAGATTGCAACTCGCGCTACGTAAATGCCGACCCTGAAATCGGAACAGCAATCGCCGTTTCGGAAGCAGCTCGTAACATCGTTGTTTCGGGTGGTATTCCAAGTGCGATCACCAACTGTCTGAACTTCGGAAATCCATACAACCCGGAATCTTACTGGCAGTTTGTCGGCGCGATCAAAGGTATGTCGAAAGCCTGCCTGAAGTTTGAAACACCGGTTACGGGCGGAAATGTTTCGTTTTACAACCAATCGAACATCGGCGGAAAAGAAATTCCGGTATTCCCTACCCCAACCATCGGTATGATCGGTGTAATTCCGGATAAAACCAAAATTATGTCGCTCGATTTCAAACAAAAAGGCGATTTGATTTTTATCCTTGGCGATACCGTAAACGATATTTCTTCATCGGAATATTTGGTGACGTACCACGGAATTGAAGCTTCTCCGGCCCCGCATTTTGATTTGGAAAAAGAATTCATTTTGCAGGAAGCCGTAAAGGGCCTGATTGCTATGGAACTGATCAATGCAGCTCACGATTGCGCTGATGGCGGATTGTTTGTTTCATTGGTTGAAATGGCGATGCCACGCGGACTTGGATTTGATATCGTTACCGATTCGGAAGTACGCGAAGATGCATTCCTGTTTGGTGAAGCGCAAAGCCGCGTTGTGGTAAGTGTTCCTGAAGAAACCGAAGAAGAATTCATCGAATTCATGATGGGAAGCGGTGTAAGTTACACATTGCTCGGACACGTTACCAAAGGTAAAATGATGGTCGACGATGAGCATTTCGGGTTTATCTCCGAAGCGAAAGACATTTTCGACAACGCCTTGGGCAAACTGATCGAAGGTTAATTTCCGCACATGGAATTGATCGAACGTTATTTCCCCGATTTAACGGAACAGCAGCGCGCGCAGTTTTCGCAGCTCAAACCGCTCTACGAAGAATGGAACGCGCAAATCAATGTCATTTCCCGCAAGGATATGGATGACTTTTACGAGCGTCATGTGTTACATTCGCTCGCAATAGCAAAAATTATGTCGTTTGCCAACGGCTCATCGGTGCTGGATATTGGAACCGGTGGTGGTTTCCCTGGTATTCCACTGGCGATTTTATTCCCCGAAGTACAATTCCATTTGGTCGATTCCATCGGAAAAAAAATTAAAGTGGTGAACGAAGTCGCACAAGCACTTGGACTCACGAACGTACGCGCAACGCATGCACGAGCCGAAGATATCAAAGAACAATTTGACTTTATTGTGAGTCGCGCCGTAACCGCCATGCCCGCTTTTCTGCCATGGACCAAAGGCAAATTCCTGAAACAACACAAAAATCCGCTCAAAAACGGCATTTTATACCTTAAAGGTGGTGATTTGACCGAAGAACTGGCTCCTGTGAAACAACCCTTGAAGCTTCATTCGCTCAACAAATTCTTCTCAGAAGAGTTCTTTGAAACCAAAGCGGTTGTATATGTGGATATGAGCAAGTAAAGTTCTCATTCCTTTTACCTTTACAATATGAATCCCAAGGTCTTAGCCATTTCAGGAAGTACACGCAGTCATTCGGGCAATGGAATTATTCTACGTTCTGTCGCAGGACAATTCAGTGGTCAAGCTGATGTTGATTTGTTTGAAGCTATTGATTCGTTACCACATTTCAATCCGGAACTGGAAGGAGAATCGCTGCCTCCAACAGTTGCTGATTTTTACCGCCGGATCGAACAAGCCGATGCAATTCTTATTTGTACACCGGAATATGTTTTCAGCATGCCGGGAGTACTCAAAAACGCGTTGGAATGGACAGTCGCTACAACATTACTTTCACACAAACCAATAGCGTTTATTGTCGCTTCGAGTTCAGGTGTCAAAACCATGGAATCGCTTGATTTGGTATTGGAAACACTGAAGCAGGAACCTGTTCCGGATTCGCATAAATTGCTGGTGCAAAGCATTGGAACTAAAATTCTTCCCGACCGGAAAACAGTGGAGCCGGTTACCAACGAAACAATCAAAAAATTAGTTAACGCATTACTTGCCGATTGTAATTCTATTGATTAAATGGCTTGGAAATCGTAACATTGTTGCCGATTCAGCATTAACACAACCAATGGCAAACCCGGAATTAATTGAACAACACAACCGAAAGCAATCATTCGTGTTTCGCTCTAAGATGTGGATGCTCATTCTGAAACGGCTTGCTACCAACAGTTTTTCCGCCACACGCAGGCAATCCCGTAGAAACGCGCTGAATAATGCACCCGTTATTGCCGCATCGCACACCGAATTGTGGAACAAACACGACAACAAACACAACTGGATCCTTACCGCCGGAAAAATAGAAAACCTGCGCGTCGCCGTACAACGAATCAACGGATTAGAAATACCTTCCAACACCGTTTTCAGCTTTTGGAAACACATAGGAAACCCGAATTGGGGCAAAGGTTATGTTGTCGGAAGGGAAATCAGGGAAGGTTGTATCATTCCTACTAAAGCCGGTGGTTTGTGCCAATTGTCAAACGCGCTTTACGATGCGGCGCTCAATGCGAATTTTGAAATCGTCGAACGACACAAGCACACAAAAGTCGTAAAAGGATCTTTGGCCGAACAAAACCGCGACGCGACCGTGAAATGGAATTACATCGATCTGAGATTCAGGTCAGAATACGCTTTCCGGATCGAAGCCCGGTTGAGTGGAACAGAATTGATCGTGCAATTCAAAAGCTCAGGAAAAGCAACCGGTGAAAGTGATGATTCCTTTGTTTCTCAACCTGTAGCATCGATCAACGATTGTTTTTCGTGCGGAAATACCACCTGTTTCAAACATCCGACCGGAAAAGAAATCGAAGAACGCACCGGAATTACCGCTTTTCTGCTGGATGAAGCCTGGCCGGAATTTGACACTTATATTTCCGAAAACGCACAGAAATCGGACTTTTTTGCCGTTTCGGTCCATAACAGCAGGTTGATTAAATCGGCAAAATATCGCTGGAAAAGTGGCTCCAACCGGCCGCGGCCGATAAAAGCAACCAATTTTGCAGCGTTGAAGCGCTCCATACAACTACGTTTAGCCGCCAAACGCAGACAAAACCCGTTTCAGGTCGCATTAAAAGCCGACAATCTTCTTGCAAGGAAATTGGTTCAATCCGTTCCGGTCGACTGCACACATATCGTTATCTCACAGAATTTACTGCCAACCGCCTGGCAATCGGGCATATTGGGCGGACGAACGTTTGATGTACTGATGACAAGGCTTCCGATGGAAATATTGCATCAACAACTCGACGAGGCACATCAGCAACATCCGGAAAGCGCCACATTAAACGATTTCAGAGCACCGGAAATACTTGTGAAGAAAGAACAACTTGCGCTTAACCAGGCAAGAAAGATCATTACACCTCATCGCGCGATTGCTTCGGTTTTTACACATAAAACGATCTTACTTGATTGGAAAATCCCCCAAGTGAAATCTGTAGAAACTCCGGGAACCGAAATCTTATTTCCGGCTTCGGCATTGGGCAGAAAAGGCGCGTATGCCATGAAAAAACTGGCGCAGGAACTCGATCTTTCCATAACTGTCTTAGGCAAAGCAACCGAACGCGAAGGATTTTGGGAAACCGTGGATATCAAATCATTCCGCGGCTTGGAAAACGTTGGATTGATCGTTTATCCCACAACTGTTGAACACCAACCGCGTTTACTTTTAAAAGCGTTGGCGATGGACATTCCCATCATTACAACTCCGGCAGCAGGTTTACCCGAAAGCGAGTTGGTAACCATTGTACCTACGAATGATTACGAAGCGCTGAAAGAAGCTTTTTTGGCGTATCAAGCTGAGCAGAAGTGATAGCCAAGCATAAATTTGTATCTTTCTTCCGTCTATGGAATACCGCGAATATCCTCCGTCGGCTGAGCTGGCGCCGTTTGTAAAATGTTTTTGGTCATTGGAAAGTGATGATGAAGTACACGAACGCGAACGGATTTTCCCGGACGGAAGTATCGAACTCATTCTTCATTACCGTGATTTCTTCCGGAAATATGATGAGGCCGGAAATGCGGTCATTCAGCCAAGAAGTTTTTTTCATGGTCAGCTGAAACGTTATTTCGAACTGCAGCCAATGGGCAAAGTTGGTGTTTTCAGCGTTCGGTTCCATCCTGCTGGTTTACGACCGTTTGTACCGTTCAGCATTGATGAAATCACCGATCTCACCGCTCCAACAGCAAAAGCCTGGGAAGAGAAAGCTGCTCAACTGGAAACCGATTTGTTGGCAGCCGAAAGTACCGAACAGCGTATTGCTGTGATCGAAATATTTTTGCTCAGCCAATTGAATCGGGATCATGTTGATCCAACCGTTGAAAAGTGCGTTGAACAGATCATTGAGCAATCAGGCATTACAAGCGTCGACGAAATTGCCCAACAGCAGGCAATCGGTAAACGGGTATTGGAACGCCGGTTTCAGCAAAGTGTCGGACTTTCACCTAAATTGTTTGCCCGCATTGTTCGTTTTAATTACGCTTTGCAACTAATCGAAAAACGTGATTTCAGTAATTTCACGACCGTTGCTTACGAAGGTGGTTTTTACGATCAGGCCCATTTTATCAAGGATTTCTACGATTTCACCGGGTTGAATCCAAAACAATACTTCTCGGAAAACCTGGAAATGGTGCGTTTCTTCAACCTTGGTTAAACAACGACGCATTTTTACAATTTTGCCTGCAAACCGATTTGCACCTTTGCTGAAAATTGACAAGCATGAAAAAAATCGTTATCCCTTTTACTATTATTGCCTTGCTTGCAGCATGTGCAGCACAACCAACAGCCGAATCAACTGAATCGACCGAACCGACTTATGAAGCACACAAACAAGCTTCATGGTTATTAGGCCGTTGGGAAAACAAGTCTGATCAGGGAAATTTGTCTGAAGTCTGGGAAAAGAAAAACGATTCGATCTACATCGGAGCATCTTATTTTGAAATTGGCGGCGACACTGTTTTTAGTGAAAGCATCGAATTGATTGAAAAAGAAGGCGTCCTTAATTATGTTGTTACCATTGCCGATGCCGGACAAGGTCCAACAGCATTTAAACTGACAAAATCATCCGATTCCGAATTGGTATTTGAAAATCCTAAACACGATTTCCCACAAAAAATCACCTACAATCACAAAGGAGATTCGGTAATCGCCGTTATTTCAGGAAAACAACAAGGCAAACCGCATCAGGAAACATTTGCCATGAAAAAAGTCAATTGATATTGTATGTAGCTCGGGACGCATCCCAAGCCAAATTGTGTTTTAAACACAATTTTGGACAGGTTCGCGATAAATCGCGAACCCACACAATCCACATTGAACATCCAAAAGGTTGGTAATGATAAATCATGACCATCCACACACCCAACACCAAAATATACCAACAAAAAAGCCCTGACAATTATCGTCAGGGCTTTTCAAAGGTCATCCTTTTCAATTAATCTTCAATTCTGTATTTCTTGAAAAACGCATCCCAATCCCACAGAAAATTCCCCACAACCGCATCCATACGTTTTAAGAAAAGCGGATTAGGTGCCTGCATTCTGCGGAAATATTCATCCTGGTAATCATTGAGGTCGTATTTATAGAAAACCGCTTTCGACATAGCGTACACCATGTTTTTTGACGGGTGATTGATCCGTAACATGAATTTCTGATAATCACGCACCGTTTCTTCGGCCTCGGCAGCTGATGCCTGCATCATTTTGCCCAGTTTATCAAAAATCAGTTGCTCTACGCGCACTGCTTGTTCCACTTCAAACGTACTTTCTAAGTACGAAAGATTGGCTACCATGACAACCATCGAAAACTGACCGTTTTTTTCTTCCTGGATATTCGGTGAGGTTATGAATGCAGGATCTTCGTTGATCAATTGAGCAACTTCTCCAAAACCATTCTCTACCATCTCCAGAATCCCGTTCATGAAAACGTTAGCTAACTGATTGTCTGATAATTTCTTTTTTAATAATGATCCTAGCATAGGTTTACTACAATATCGTTCTTACAAAGATAGACGCAATTGTATCAGCCAATTAGCTCTGTATTACTGAAATGTTAACGAAGTTATCAACAGCTTCAGGAAAGCAAATCTGTTTATTTTACAGAAAAAGATACCGATAACGGTTTGTAACTAATTGAACGAAGCACCATTTGAAATGTATACATTTGAACAACTGCATCTCTCTTTATGAAACTGCCGGCAACCATTTCAGGAATTATCGCCTTTGCACTCACAGGCATATTTATTTGCAGTTGTAACAATCCTTCAGCGCCAGAGAAGTTAGTTCAATCTAAAGTAACTGACACAAAAGAGGTTATCAACGAAACCATTCCTTCAAACGCATTGGTAGAAGCAAGACTAGAAGCTCCCACAGTTGTAAAAGTTGCTTTTGCCGTAAGTGGAAAACTGGAAAAAGGAGAATTGACACTGGAACAGGGAACGCATTTCAAAAAAGGACAGCTCTTATACCAGATCAACAACAGGGAAGCATTCGCGGCATTAAATCGTGTAAAAACAGAACTGGCAACGCGTCTGGTACAACTCATGCCTGAGATTGAAACGCAATTTCCCACTGAAAAAAACAAATGGGTACGGTTTATGGAAGAATTGAAGCCGCAATTTTTAACTCCCTCGCTTCCTGCTTTCAAAACATCCAAAGAACGCTATTTGTTTAGCGAAAAAGGTTGTTTAACTGATTATTACCGCTTGTTGGAAATGGAAACCAACATGGCCAATTATTTCTACATTGCTCCGTTCGACGGTACGGTGATCGCCATTTTGGAACAGCCCGAAAATCAAATTCGGGCTGGAAAACCGATTGTGCACATTGCTAAAAAAGAAGCATTGCACGTGAAAAGTGAAATCCCTATTAATTTGCTGAATACCTTTATGAAGCAATCACCATTGGTTTGCACCGTTCAGGGTGATACCATCGGAAAAGCCGTTTACAAATCACGCAACGGTCTCATCAATGAAAGAACACAAAAAATGCGTTACTGGTTTGACCTGAAATTATTCCGGAAACGACCGGTTTTTCATGGAATGAAGGTTCAATTGGTAATTCCCGAAGCTCAGCAAACAGTAGCAGCAAAAGTACCATTAACAGCTCTGAAAGGTGAATCTGTTCAAGTGTTGCAGAATGGAAAACTGATAGAAAAACAAATTTACGTTGTGCAAAGCGATTCGGATTCGGCTTTTGTAAGCGGCCTTAAATCAGGTGAAAAAGTAGTTGTCACTTTTCAGCAATCTGTTGATCCGAAAGCGGTTTACAAATAGCGTTAGTGATCCAGGTTACACAACTCGAAACGATAATTACTTCCTGTGCGCTCAAAAGAACCTTCCAATTGCTGTGTCAATAAACTAATCAATTCCAATCCGAAACCTTCACTGTCTTCCGGTTTTGCCTTCCAGCTTCCTGTATCGCTAAACTCCAGTAACAAGTGGTTTTCATCCGGCTGCGCGAGCCGAATAAAGATTTCTTTTTTTTCATTGCCAACGAATGCGTGTTTCAAAGAATTTGTCATCAGTTCGTTGATCAGTAATCCAAGCGGAACAACTGTTTGTAATCCAATGCGTTTCACATCCGACTGAAAATAACAGTTGCTGTCTTTGTGTTCTTTTCCGTAAGAAGTCATGATTTCGTGTGATAAATCTTGCAGGTAACTATCAAAATCGATGGTCGACAATTCCTTTTCCTGGTACAACTTCTGGTGAATCAGCGACATACTCATAATACGGTTTACCGCTTCGGCAAAATGACGTTTAGTGTCTTTCGATTTCACCTCTTCCCCGTGCATGCGCAGCAAACTGATGATAATCTGCAGGTTGTTTTTCACCCGGTGATGAACCTCTTTTACCAACGTGGCATTTTCTTCGTTCCGTTTCAGAATAACCTGATTTTGCTCTCCAAGCTCCTGATTAAGAAGAATTAACTGTTTTTCGGCATACACCTGGAAAAGCAAATACTGATGCAACAGGTAACCGATCATAAACAATCCCAAGGCTACTTCCACCAGAACTCCGCCGGACTCAAATACGGAAACCGGGCGTTTGATCGGAATGTCCGAATTAAAAAAGTACACGAGATGAGCAAGGATTGCTATTCCATTTAAAATGAGAAAAAAAACACCTGTCTTTCGGTTCAAACCGATAAATGAAAAAATGGTGACTGAAACAACCCAGATGAATTCAGTGACATGTATCGAGTCCATTTCAATGAAAAGCGAAACGGCAATCAAGACACTTCCAGTAATGGAATACATCCAGAATACATCCTGGTAACGCTTGGTTTTGCGCAGGTAAATCAATCCGAGAAAGCCAACAAACGCAGCAATCAGGTAAATGACAAACGCCACCGGATGGATCACCATGAGTGTTGATGCCAACAAAGTGAACACCAACATACAAATCATCGACAATCGCCACGTAAGCAGGTATTTACCTCGATCTGTGTATTCGGTAAAGAAAGGTGTTTCAGGGCTGAAAAATCGCATAGCTAACCTGGTGGCTTTTATTCTTAATCAACAATCAATGGTCCAAGTTACTTAATTCAAAATGATAAACACTCTCTGACCGTTCAAATTTTCCTTCCAGCTGGCACGTCAGCAAATCAATGAGTTCCAATCCGAAACCATGTTCTTTTTTCGCGTTCAGCCAGTGGCCGTCATCCGAATATAGCATCGTAATCACATTATCCGATTGCTGGTTCAACTCAATATTAATCGTTCCCGAATGTGCTTCTGTAAATGCGTGTTTAATAGAGTTGGTCATCAGTTCATTCACCAGCAATCCGATCGGAACAATGGTCTTTAGCCCGATTCGATCTACAGAAGCCTGAATATTACAATTGTAACGGATCTCGTTTCCGGTCGACGTAATAATCTCATTGGAAAGCTGACGCAAATAACCTTCGAAGTCAATGTTCGATAACTCCTTTCCGCTATACAAATTCTGATGAATGAGCGACATGGCCATGATCCGGTTAATTGCTTCGCCGAAATGCTGTTTGGTTTCCCTGGATTTCACCTCACCTCTGTGCATCCGCAACAAACTCACAATAATCTGGAGGTTGTTTTTCACCCGGTGATGAATCTCTTTTACCAACACAATATTTTCTTCGTTCTTGCGGGTAATAATCTGATTCTGGTCCGCCAAACCTTCATTTGCAAGCTTTAGTTGTGTCTCAGCATGTTGTTGAAAAAGCAGGTATTGATGAAAAAAGTAACCAATCACAAAAAAGGCCGCGGCAATTTCTAAAAAGCTTCCAAGCAATTCCAGGTTGGTCTGCGGTTCCTGTACTTCGATATTTTTGTTCACCCGCAAGATAAAATGGGCCGCAACAGAAACCAGGTTAATAGCCATAATTACCATGACCATTTTCCGGTTCAACCCAATGTGAGCAAATATGATAATGGCAGTAATCCAGAAAAATTCCTGGTAATGAATCATTCCTGTATCCAACTGAAGCGTGGCTCCGATTAAAATTGTTGAGCTGATAGCGTAAACACAAAAAACCGGGGAATAACTCTTTCTCTGCTTCAAATAAATGACTGACGAAGAAATAATTAAAAATATTGTGAAATAGAGGCCTGCCATAACAGGATTAATGAACATTACAGCACCTGAAAGCACCAAAAACAAAATCCCAAAAGTCACGGAGATGCGCCAAATCAGGATATATTTCCCCTGATCGGTATACTGCGAATAATGTGAAATGTCAGGTGTAAAAAATCCCATCGCATTCATTTACATCCCGTAAGGAACGAAAAAAAGTGGGATTTACAACATCTGAACGATCATTTTCGTTTGCGGAAATAATTGTCGTTGTATTCAATCGGTGAAATATGCATCACTACCGTGTCGCCTTTGTAAAACAGCGGATAGTTTTGTTCCTTTTTATTGAACATCACATATTCGTATTCATCCAAAACAGGAAGTTGTGTATTGGAAAACTCGTATTTATCGAGCTTCTTGCCATTTTTATAGACAATCATTTCGCTCTTTTTCGTGATTTTCAACGTGTACTTATCCGGAACTTCAGACGGTTCTATTTTGGTTCCGTTATTAAACGAGCAAATAAAATCGTATTCGCCGATCAAAAAAGCCAAATCACCCGAAATAACCTGGTCGCGCTGAAAAGAAGCACTCACAAAAAACAAACCGATTACCGCGATCATACGCAACGGTTTCATCCAACTTTTTGATTTCATTACTTTGGGTTTTAAATCTGTTTTGTATCAAAAATACCGTTGTCTGATGAAAGAAACAAGCGCATCGCTTGAAAACGGCTGACTTAAAGTGTAAACCGCTCTCTTGGTTGAGCGATCCCTGCCAAAGGTGTTCTTAGCAGTATCTTTATTCCCGTAGTAGAAGTGTAAATAATTCCCACGAATGCACGAATTTCAGCTCGGCTAACGCACTCGCCTGATTTCATAAAATACATCCAATTTATTGCTAACTATTATAGAGCGCGTCCGTTAGGCGCGCAAAAAATTCGTGCATTCGTGGGAAAGAAAAAGTATGACATTCGATGGAACAGCCCATATTTCTGCCAAATGCGTGTCACTTCTTTATCCGCAATTACGTTTTAGTTATATTTGATATTCAAACTTACCTGTGAAAAACGCGTGGTTGTATTGTTTACTCGTGCTGTCTGTTCCGTTTTGGGGACATGGTCAGGATATTCACTGGTCGCATGTAAACCGGCAGCCACTTTATCAGAATCCCGGGAATACAGGCTTATTCGTGGGTGACATCCGAATTACCGGCAATTACAAAGATCAGTGGCGCCAGGTAAGTGTTCCTTTTTCAACGTTTGCAATAGCCGGCGATGCCAAGTGGAAAGCCAAAGATTTAAGCGGTGGTTTACTGTTTTTTTACGACCAAGTGGGCGATGGAACGTTCAAAACCTTCGAGCTGCAGGGTTCGGTTGCCAAACAACTGAAATTGAGTTCCGATTCGATGCATTGTCTTTCCGTGGGTTTGCAATTCGGGATGAATCACCGGCAGATGAACACGAACGCGTTTTACTTCGATAATCAATTCAATGGTATCAATTTCGATCCGACGCTTCCCAGCAACGAAGTCTTCGCCAACGATGCTCGCACCAATATTTCGGCAGCAACCGGAGCTGTTTATTCGTGGAATCGAACAGCCAACGAGAAACTAACCGCGGGAATTGCAGGATTTAACCTCAACAGGCCCAACCAGGGATTTTACGGACAAAAAATCCCCCGCGACAGGCGTCTGAGCGTGTTTGCCATTTACGAAAAACCAATCAATACCGACTGGACTATTTTACCCGGATTATCGTTTAATATGCAGGGGAAATACCGCGAGTTATTGGTCGGCGGACAAGGACGTTATACACTTGTTAACCGCCTGGGAACGTATCGTGCTGTCGACGGTGGAATCTGGTTCCGCAGCCGCGATGCGATTATCATTCGTGCCGGAGTTGCAATCCAAAACTGGTCGGTAGCGCTTAGTTATGACACTAATATTTCTAAACTTACACCTGCGAGTAACCTTCGCGGCGGTTTGGAGTTATCAGCACATTACATCATTACCCGGTTCAAGCCGAAAAACACCATTCACCGCGTATGTCCAGACTATATCTGATTGGTTTATTTTCGCTGCTTTCATGGGGAAGTATTGCTCAGAATGAATTGGGGAAATACCTCGAATTTGCTGATCAGCAATACCAGAAAGGCGATTACATCTACGCATTGACGTATTACGAAAAAGCGATGGAAATCGATTCCAATTCGGTGAGCATCCTCTGGAAATATGCCGAAACCCTGCGCGCTTACAAAGATTACCGCAAAGCTTCTTATTACTACGAAAAAGTCTATAACAAAGAAGAAGCAGCCATTTATCCGTATAGCTTGTTATACTGGGCGCTGATGGAAAAACAAAACGGCCATTATGCAGAAGCAATCGAATTGTTTAAACGCGCTAAAAAGAAATACGCTAAAAACAAAAAAGATTACACGTATCTCAAAACCAAGCGCGAACTCGAATCGTGTTTGTGGGCGCAATCTGCCTTGAAAGATACAATGGAGATCAACTCGCTGAAATTACCGGAAGGTTTAAACACTGTCAATTCGGAATTTGGCCATGGTTTTGTTGATTCGCTGTTTTTGCTTTCTTCGCTTCGGGCCGATTCGGTTGGCGGGAACGAGGAAATTTACGATCCGTCCTACACCAACCAATTGTATACCTTCCCCATTCATGATTCTACTTCGGTTTCGTTACAGGCCGAACGGATTCAGGCGCTTTCTCAAGCCGGATTTCACACAGGAAACGGAACTTTCAGCCTCGACGGAAAACGTTTTTATTTCAGTCAGTGTACCGGCGACGAAATGCAGTTCAATTGTCAAATCGCCGTTTCACGTTACAGCAATGGAAAATGGTCGAAACCGGAATTGCTGGGTGATATCATCAACGAACCCAATGCCAATACCACCATGCCTTCTATTGCTTTGTTCGAGAAAGAAGAAGTGCTGTTTTTCGCCTCCAATAAAGAAGACGGAAAAGGCGGAATGGATTTGTATTTCTCGACGATCAAAAACGACGGAAATCAATTCGGAAAAGTACGCGCCGTTCCGAAAGTAAATACCATCGATAATGAACTGGCGCCGTGGTATGATTCAAAAGAACAAAAACTTTACTTTGCTTCATCCTGGTGGAATGGATTTGGTGGTTATGACGTTCACTTTTCGCCGATGATCAACGGAAGTTTTGCCGAAGTGGTCAATGTTGGACTTCCATTCAATAGTCCGGCCAATGACCTGTATTACTTCGAAAAAGGCGATTCGGTGTTTGTTTCCAGTAACCGTCTGGGGGTGGAATACGCCAAAAACCCGACTTGCTGCAGCGACATTTTTGCTTACGCACCGCCGGTTGTGATCATTCCCGAAACCAAGATCGAAACACTCATCGACTTGAACAGACGATTACCGGTGACACTTTATTTCCACAACGACGTTCCTGATCCACGCTCGCATGAAACTACGACAAGAGTGAATTATACAGACAGTTACGACAATTACGTGGCGATGATTCCCGAATACAAAAAGGAATATGCCAAAGGCCTTTCAGGTGATCGTGTTATTGAAGCTGAAGAAGATATTGAAAGTTTTTTTACCGAATATGTGGAGCAAGGTGTGCGCGATTTACAATTGTTTAAAACCTTGTTGTACGAGGAACTTCAAAAAGGATTCCGTATTCGGATCAGTGTGCGCGGTTTTGCTAGTCCGCTGGCAAAAACTGACTACAACGTTGCGCTTACCAAACGACGGATCGCTTCATTGGCAAATCACCTCAAAGCATGTGATGGCGGCATTTTCGCTCCATACCTGGATGGAACTGCACTCAACGGCGGAAAGCTGGAAGTAGTCGGCGTTCCTTTCGGAGAATACACGGCCGACCAAATCACGAGCGATAATCCGAATGATTTGAAAAACTCGGTTTTCTCAAGAGCTGCCGCGCGTGAACGTAAGATCGAAATTCAAAGCGTAAGTTACCTCGACACCGATAGCCTGTTCTTTTTGGTAGATGTGGAACCTACTTCCATTGTTTTAGGGAAAATCAGTACAACTGCTTCGTTGAATAAAATATTTTCGGTGTACAACACAAGTGGTAATCCGCTAACGATCCAAAAAGTGGTGGTGCAAGATTCATTATTCCAGGCGCGGTTCAATCCGGTGATCGGTGTTTCTAAACGTAGTGAGATCACTATTTCTCCCGTAAAACCATTGCCTACCGGAATTTTCTCATTACCAATGGACCTTTATTTCGAAGGATTTGAAAAACCTATTCGGGTGATGATCCTCGGTGAAGGAACCAATTAGATTTCAGATTAACAGATTACAAATTGTAGATTACGTCCAATCTGTAATCTGCCAATTTGCAATCTGTTAATTTATATCTGTAATCTGATTTGACCCATCAAATATTCTCTAAATCCGCCTGGCGCATGCCGCCAAAGAACTTCACAATTTTTTCTCCCACACCGGGCACTTCCACATGAATGATGTAAACACCGCTCGATATCGGGATTCCATGTGAATTCTTCAAATCCCAATCGACCGAAGTGATCTGGTTATCCTTTTTAAAAGTGCGAACCAACTTACCGCTCACGTTGTAAATCGTAACCGTACATTGATCAGGCAGGTTCGTTATTTTCACACGATTGTCCAAACGCGAGCGTTCGTATTCAGAAAACGCGTAATACGGATTCGGAACCACATTGATCAGATCCAGCACACTAGCCAGTTGTTCCTGGTTCGCTGTGGTTGTTTTGATGTCATCCATACTCCAGCCATACATCGGTTTCCCACCGTTTAAGTTTGTTGCAACGCGATCTTTGTACTCGCGGTTGACATGTACATTGATCGTCACGTCGGTTTCACGTAAATCATGTCCCGGACTCAATACCGGATTGGCAATCCACATCAAACTCTCGAATAAATCACCGTAAGACGCTGTTGTAGCGGTTGTGTATTGATCATACACCCAATCGTTTGCACCATCGTAATAAGGAGTCGGTGTAAAAAAACCGCCATTTCCAACTTCAGTACCGAAAACATAAATCGGATGTTGTCCACCCATAACCGGAATGCCATTTTCATCAACGATAGTCTCGGTTGGATTCCATTTCATGTCAGCCCCGTTTTCACCACCAAGGAACGAATTCTCGCCAAATGCCAGGTGCAAACGTGCTCCGGTTTCCAGATCAATTGCATAACCCGGGAACCAGCTCATTCCCATCGTTTGGGTTACCTCGCTGGCATTGTATCCAGGATCATCCAATTTTCGACCGGCTTTATCAACTGATGGTGATTTACGCAATTCGCCCGGTTTTCCACCACCGGCATTCAGGTTTTCATCACGCCCGAGTTCAACAACCACACAACGTGTCCATTTTGATTGATCATTCGTAATAACCAGCTTAATACTTGGCAGGAACGAAATACTGGCCCGTGCACGTGATCCGGAGAACGAAGAAAAGTTCTCAGGGTACGCCAACGGCATAAAGTCACATTGGTAACCTGTTACACGGTGCGGTGCAATTCCACCACCCAATAATTTGCTGTATTGCTCCTTTACATCTTTTCCAACCTCGTCTCTATAACAGCACGGATTCAGATAATCCGGTGGTAAAGGATCGCATTCCGTGGCCTGATCGGGTGAATAAGTCCCCGTTCTGATCCAGTTGGTCGGGAATAGCTGCGCATCATCTTCTACGAACCGCAGCCATCGCTTTGACGAATCGGCAAATGTATACGAAGAAGAAATCGGATCAGTATATTTTAAAGTTTCATTACCTCCATTTCCGATAAAATAGTGTTGCTTCTGGTAAATCTGTACCGAAACACCCCATTTCGGGATCAGTTGTTCGTTGTCAATGGCAATCGTGGTTTCAGAACTTACCGAATCCAAGAGTTGTCCGTCTTTTTCATCGTATTGATAAATCACCCAACCAGCTGTATCGATATCAGAATAGTTGCGGAATTTACATTGGAAATACCCCCCCGCAAGATTCAGCGGATCAATCACTTTAACATTGATCGGCCCGCTGCCGTAATCGTATTCGGGATCTTCCATGTAGCCATTAGCGACAATTTCATTCTCGGATGCAGACGTCAAGCGCAAAGCATTATTTCCGTTTCCGAAACCGTCGAGTCGCGTGATTCGTGGCGTTTGACCGTAAGTTGCACTTTGAATGGTACCACCCAATTCAGGTGAAGGATTGTGCGGAACGGCCGCGGCGGCGATCAAAGGAGTTCCATCGGCATTGATGCGCGAACGCAGATACGGTTTTTTCTGACCATCCAGCTTTGTTGCATCGTTCGGGTCGTAATCCTTAAAATTGTTATAACCATAAGCTACTGCGAGGTAATAATAGCTTTTGTGATTCACCAGGGTTCGCGATCCGCTCGCAAACAAGTCTTCTGTGATGCGGAATGTATGTTGAATTCCTTCATCGGCTCCGTCTACTTTTTCAACCGGAATAGAATATTTCAGGTCTTCGTCGTATTCAAAATTCACCAATCTACCTATACCATTTTCCACATCACACTGAGCTACCAGGCGTGCTTTGGTTTCGTCGCCCAAATCGGTCACCGACACTTCATCGCTGCGCAATTGAAAGATCTGGTAACCTTCGAATCGGTAGAAACGGTCGGTAAAAGCAGGATCGATATTGATTTTATCTTCCTCAATGTAATCTTCCTGTTCTTTTCTGTAATTGTTTGAAAGGCCTTTCGGATTGTCGAGCATCAGTATCAATTCATTGTTCAGTTCCTGGATTGTCAACACCGGCGCATGAGGTGGTTCCATAATGCGGAAACAATTATCAAACAAGGCTTGTGCTTTTGTATCTGCCGTTTTCAAAGCATCAACAGAAGCAAAAATACTTCCTTCGTTGCTGCGGGCAAATACGATCCCAACTGTAATATTATTCACCGCTCCCGGACGCAATGTAAACGGTCCTGCAGATTGTACAAAACGACGGTCGCCTGATTGTGTACTGGCACCACCATTTCCCTGCGGATCAAATTCCGACCAGTCAAACCCGGGGTTATTCCCTTGTGTTCCCCAATCAAACGGATCTGAATCAGCAGGAAACATATAATCGGCTGGCATATTAGGCAATCCTCCGGGCGAGGAACCAATTCCTGTTCCTCCGTAAACCATCTCATCATTGAAACGCCATAATCCCTGCATGTAATTATAGAATTGCAGCGCACTTTCGGGATCCGATTGTGCTTGCGGGCCATTTCCGGTATAGTACACAAAACGACGCATTCCAAAACGTTCGTTGTCGGCAACACCGTCTCCGTAACCGATTCCCAACCCCGGATAAACAATTCCTCCGGCGGCAATAGCCATAGCTGTTCGCAATGAAGAATCGCCTGTAGTGATCAACGGATTATCTACTCCGTCAGGATCCTGGTAAGGCCCTTCAAAAAAGTCGATTCCCACTGCCGGTGGATTTTGTCCATATCCTACTCTTCCCGATTGTGTTTCGTCATTTAAGTCACCGTTGTAGATGTATCCCAACCCACGGCTCACATCACAACCAGCATAATCATCTGCGTTTCCACCCAAATCCACATCGGCGTATTGTGAGAAATACGTATTGTGCAAGGTTTGTGTTCCGCGGTTAATGAGTTCATAATTGAAAAAGGTCATTTTATTGATCTCATCATCAGTCGCAAAAGAGAAGGCTTGCGCCCTGATTTCCATTCCGATGCCCGCTCCACCTGATTCGGTGTGAATATTTCCCTTATCGTTGAATACCCACCAATGTGTTTCGTCACCGTACAGTGAAATCCTTCGGTCAACACCGCATTCAATGTCATCGTGTCCCAGGATATCATCATACCACGGGTAATCGCCATCCGCCGGATCGTAAACCAAATCCTGATTGCGGTCATAATAAGGCGCCAGGAACGGGTCCTGGTTCAACGTTGTATTTCCGTTTCCGGGCCAGGCATTGATCCGCGCCATGACCTCATTGTCGGGCATATCGATTTCTGCACAAGCCACCGGATCAGCGACGGGAATATTACTCGGATCACATTCCCACCAGGTAATAAATGCAATGACTTCCGCCTTGCGAATGGTAAAAATATTGTCGTAAGTAGCACAAACCAACGGATCTATGTTTCCATCACCGTAGTCACGACGTGCGCCATCACCCTGTGGAATCAATGGCGTATAATTACCACTTCCGGAATTGACGGTCAATGGGCCGGGCCAGAAATCGTTTCCATCCGATCTGAATTTTACGGCAGCAATTTTTAACTGCCCGTTTGTGTCCGTGCCTCCAATCCACAATGACGCAGCATAAATAGCCGTTGCATCGCCCGTTTTGGGGACTTTGTAGGTCGCTACGTTATTCGCGCGGTCCAGAAATAAGAGTCCGCCGGTTTCCAATTGACAGCTTACATCGTTAAAATCCATCGTAAGCCGGTAATTGGCCGGAGCGCAGTTAGCACCACGTGTCTGAGCGACCGGTTTGTTGGAAATGCCTGATTTGCTCTTTCCATGATCATCGTTGTAACCGAGCACAGCGGTGACCGACAACAGGAATACCCCTGTTGTTACAAGTTGTAATATCTTTCTCATAATCGTTTTCTTAGACTGACAGGTGAGGTTCGCAATTGATCGATCAAAATCGGAACTTCTTATTTGTTTCAGGTTACTATGAAGAACGTATGTTAGCTAAAAGTGGTTGGGAGAAATCCGAAAATCGCCAGTTGGCAAGGGTTTTGTTTTCGACAAACAGCACCTGATTTCTCTTTTCACGGTTTCTAACTGCATCAGCACAAAACGTTATCTTTGTGCATTAACTCTTTATGCATGTCAGAAGCAACGACCGTAATTACTCCAAAACGCCCTAGATTAAAATTCATTGATATGGCACGTTCGATTGCCATTTTGCTGATGCTTGAAGGGCATTTTGTGCATGATTCGCTCGATCCCGCATACATTGACCCTAATCATCCGGTTTACGCAACCTGGTTGTTTATCCGCGGCTTTACTTCTCCGATATTCCTTACGGTAACAGGTTTGATCTTCGTATACCTGATGTTAATGGACCGCCATATATCTTACTCCAAAAATATTCGTGTTAGAAAAGGTGCCGTGCGGGCGCTTGAATTGCTGTTTTGGGGATATTTATTGCAGCCGGGCGCATTCCACGTATTGCAATGTATCGGAATGGGAATCGGAATGATCTTATTGATTTTTGGGCTTTACAAGCTTATTAAACGCATTCCGCTGTGGATCTATTTTCTCATTGCCGGCATGACGCTTTTCTTTTTCGGGATGGAACTCAATACATTGCCACCCGGAGAAGGCTGGCCCAAAAACGCTCCTGATTTTGTACAGAATATGTTTCATGGTCCAAGTAACCGGGCAATTTTTCCCATTGTTCCCAATATGGGTTTCACCATGATCGGAGCGATGATCGGTTGCTGGCTGCATGATTTCAGTAAATATGTACAGCGTTGGCGGTTTGCGTTCATTTTTATTACTATCGGCGCCCTTTGTTTTTTCCTCACCGATCAGATCCTTGGTACAGTAGACTGGCTCGTTTCATCGATTATGGGAGACATTAAATTCAAAAACATTACCATGAACTGGATCATGTACAAAGTCGGCATGGTTTTTATGGTACTTGGTGTGTTGATGATTATAGAAAAACTGATCGGCGAAGTAAAACAAAACCTGTTTTTGAAAATCGGGCAGAATACGCTTTCTATCTACATTGTACACATGATTGTATTGTATGGGGCCATCACAGGATTCGGATTAAATCGATTGTTCAGCCAAAGCCTGACTCCATACGAAGCAGCTTTAGGCGCGTTATTGTTCATTATTTTGTTCATTGTTTTTACGCGTTACATCGACCCGCTTCGAGCTGTTTATAATAAAATTTTAGCAACCGTTTTACCTTGGAAACGTCCAAAATCAGCATAGCAGAGTACCAATGAAACGCATTTTATCACTTTTAGTTTTTTTAGTTTGCCTGCAAGCGGCCTATACCCAGCAGCTCAATGTTATTTTCATCGGGAACAGTTACACGCATTACAACAACATGCCCAAAATCTTTGAGCACCTGGCAGAGTCTAAAGGCAAGAACGTATATGCCGATTCTATTGCCGTAAGCGGAAGTACTTTAAAGGAGCATACAGATCGCCCGTCGACATTCAAAAAAATCAAATCACGTAAATGGGATGTTGTAATCATCCAGGGATTTAGCCGCGAATTAGCACAGGATTCAGCTACCATCGCTACCACAACCATTCCTTATGCACGAATCCTGATCGACAGTATTGAACGCTACAACCCGTGTGCAAGCATTTATTTTTACATGACATGGGGCTACGCCGATGGTTATGCACTTGATGAAAGGAACGACACGTATGAAAAAATGCAGGAGAATGTAAAACGGGGTTATTTCCAGTTAAGCCGCGTGTTTAAATTTCCGATTGCGCCTGTAGGAATGGTTTGGCAGCAAGTGCGGGAATTGCATCCTGAGATCAACTTATATGTTCCTGACAAAGAGCATCCGAATCCAAGCGGAAGCTTTATCGCTGCCTGTACTTTTTACGCAGCTATTTTCAAGGAAAGCCCAAGCGGCGGAACAGCTCCCGAACGTGTGCCTCTGGCAGTGGTTTCACCCATAGAGCGTGTTGCAGAAAAAGTCGTGTTAAACAACATGGACATCTACAACCTCGATACGATTCAACATCCTGCACTGGAAATTCCACCGGTGCTCAATTTTAACATCGCAGAATCGTGGACCAATATTACGATCACCAATAAAACGAGAAATTGTCCGGATGTCAAATGGGATTTCGGCGACGGAAGTACATCGCGCAAACTAAATCCGAAACACTATTACCAAAAATCGGGTACTTATACTGTTACGCTGAACGTCTATAAAAACTGTCAGCATTACATTCTCAAAAAGCGCATCACTGTTTCGAAGGAAGACAAGTATGCCACCACCAAACCGAAGCCGAAGAAAAAGCCAACCGGAAAGAAATGAGTTCGTGAGTTTGTCCGTTTTATCCGTTTATTAAGTTTCAACTCACCAACTGATAAAACTAAAAAGGACCTCGTTTCGGAGATCCTTTTCAATTATTCTATTTCTTGTTTAAGCTAGTCGAATGCGATTAGCTATTTCGTTTAGTTCTTCAGCGCTTAATGAAAGCTTTTCCTGCGCGAAATTCATGTCACTGACCTGGTTCATCGGAATAAGGTGAATGTGCGCGTGAGGTACTTCTAAACCGATCACAGACACGCCGATCTTCTTACAAGGGAACGCTGCTTTTATCTTATGCGCAACGGTTTTGGAAAACACCATCATTTCTCCCAGCAAATTATCTTCCATATCAAAGATATAATCCACCTCTGTTTTCGGAATCACTAAAACGTGGCCCTTACGAAGAGGCATGATGTCGAGAAATGCCAAAAACCGGTCATTTTCTGCTACCTTATGACAAGGAATTTCGCCTGCCACAATTCTGGAAAAGAGCGTTGTCATTAACGTGTAATATCTATAATTTCAAACTGCATGGTGCCATTAGGTGTTTGAATATCGGCAATGTCACCAACTTTCTTTCCTAACAAACCTCTTCCGATTGGAGAATCAACCGAAATCTTTTTTGCTTTTAAATCGGCTTCGCTTTCCGCAACCAGGGTATACTGCATTTCCATTCCGTTGGAAACGTTTTTGATCGATACGGTAGACAGAATGAATGCTTTGGAATTATCGATTGTCGAATTATCAATAACACGTGCTTTGGAAATTAATTCTTCCATTTTGGAAATCTTCATTTCCAGCAACCCTTGTGCTTCTTTTGCTGCGTCGTATTCGGCGTTTTCAGATAAATCGCCTTTGTCGCGGGCTTCTGCTATTTGCTCCGAAATCATAGGACGTTGAACCGATTTCATATCGTACAACTCGTCCTTCAATTTCTTCAATCCTTCTTCTGTATAATAAGCAAATTCTGACATATTCATTAACTTTTGTTCGGCTATATATAACAACAAGAGAGCCCATTGGACTCTCCTGTTAAGCAAATATAACGTTTTTCGGTATTATTTCAAACTGATTGTTACACCAAATGTATGAACAACTCCAAATTTACCAGCTAAGCGCATAGCATATTGTAAGCCTAATGCAGATTTGTTTTTACCTACCAGTGCATCGGCAGAAAAACCTGCTGTCAAACCAGACATAGCGTTCGCCTGGTTGTCTGCATCAAACATTTTACGTTCGATTACATAGCCTGCACGAACGTTAAACGCTGCCTTTTCAGTTGTCATTCCATAATCCAAACCAATACGGTACTGATCATACTGGAATGAGTTAGCTGAAAAACCTAAAGCTGCGATCAACTTATTGTTTTCATTAAAGATGAAATCGTAAGATCCGCCGATATTCAACAGAGAAGGCAATTCATACGTCGCAGAGCGTTGCTCAAGCGTAGCAATATTACCGTCATTCAAATAGTTGATTTCAGTAGACAAACCATCACCTTTGTAACGCATTACAGGACCAACATTTTTCAATGCAATACCAAATTTAACCTGGTCTTGCTCACCTGTCACATAACGGATTCCTGCATCAAATGCAATCCCGTTTGCTTTCAGGTTGGAAATGTTTTCACTGATTACTTTGAAGTTAACTCCACCATAAATACTGGACGAGAAACTACGTGCGTACCCTAAGTTGAAAATATTCATACGCGGGCTGAAAACCCCGATTCCACCTTCAGGAAGATCTACGGTAGTTACATCGATATCCCCAAAATTTAATGATTGGATGGAAACCGCGATTACACTTGACTCGGAAACGCGTTGTGCAATACCTGCACTGCTCAAACCGATTCCTGCGCCGCCTAACCAGTTGGTGTAGTCGAATTTGATTTGCGTTTTATCCGTAAATGCCAATCCGGCAATATTGGTAAACGTTGCCTCTAATCCATTTACGTGAGAGATTCCCGCGTCACCGATAGCAGCACTTCGTCCCCAGGGATTGATTAGCAGTTGAGAAGCGCCGGCAGAACCGACACGATCTTCATTTCCGGCGAAGAGCCCGGAGCAGCTCAATACTGCTCCGGCAACTGCCGTATATTTTAAGATTTTATTCATTCTTTTCATAGTCTTTGCTTAATGAAGTAAAGATTAAATATTCTCTAAATCGATCTGTCTCATTCCACCGAAGAACTTCACAATTTTCTCTCCGACACCCGGCACATCCACATGAATAATGTAGATACCGCTTGAAATCGGAATTCCTTTTGAATTCTTCAAATCCCAGTCAATCGAGGTAACCTGATTGTCTTTCTTGAACGAACGGATCAACTTACCGCTTACGTTGTAAATGGTAACCGTACACTGGTCAGGAAGATTTGTGATTTTCACACGGTTATCCAAACGGGTACGTTCGTATTGAGAGAATGCGTAATAAGGATTCGGAACAACATTAATGATGTCCAACACGCTCGCCAATTGTTCCTGGCTTGCAGTAGTCGTTTTGATATCATCCATACTCCACCCGTACATTGGTTTACCCCCGTTATCGTTGGTAGCGACCCAGTCTTTGTACTCCTTGTTAACGCGAGCTTTGATTGTTACACCAGTCTCCAACAGATCATGACCTTCGGACAAAACAGGATTGATAATCCATGTAAGGCTTTCGAACACATCACCATAAGATGATGTTGTAGCTGTAGCATATTGATCGTAAACCCAGTCATTGCTTCCATCATAGTAAAGTGACGGTGTTTGGAAACTTCCGTAACCAACTTTGTAACCATAAATGTAGATCGGATGCTGACCACCCATTACAGGTGTTCCGTTGTTGTCTACGATATTAGATGTAGGGTTCCAGATCATGTCTGCACCGTTTTCACCACCCAAGAAGGAGTTTTCACCAAATGCCATGTGCAAACGAGCACCTGATTCAAGGTCAATTGCATAACCAGGGAACCAGCCCATACCCATAGGTTGGGTAACTTCACTTGCATTGTAACCGGCATCACCTAATTTCCTGCCGTTTTTGTCAACAGAGGGAGATTCACGTAATTCACCTGGTTTACCACCACCAACATTCAGGTTTTCGTCACGGCCAAGTTCAACGATCACACAACGTGTCCATTGAGACTTGTCGCTTGTAATCACAACGTCAACACTTGGAAGGAACGAAATACTTGATCTTGCTCTTGAACCAGAGAAAGATACGAAGCTTGCAGGGTAAGCCAATGGCATGAAATCACATTGGTAACCAGTTACACGATGCGGAGCCATACCACCTCCGAGCAATTTACTGTACAACTCTTTCGGATCTTTTCCAACCTCGTCGTTATAACAGCATGGGTTCAAATAATCATCCGGAAGCGGATCACATTCTGTTGTTTGATCAGGAGAATAAGTTCCTGTACGGATCCAGTTTGTCGGGAACGTTTGTGCATCATCCGGCACAAAAGACAACCAACGCTTGGATGAATCTGCAAATTCATACGAAGAAGAGATCGGATCGGCGTACTTGGCAGCCTCATTACCTGAACCTGATGGAATATAATGCTCATTTTGATAAATCTGAACCGAAACACCCCATTTTGGAATGATTTGCTCGTTGTCATTTTTGATCGTAGTCTCAGAAGTTGCCGAGTCAATCACACTTCCACCTTTTTGATCATAACGGTAAATCACCCATGAAGCTGTATCGATATCCGTATAGTCACGGAATTCACACTCGAAGTAACCACCAACAAGGTTCAATGGATCTACAACTTTAACGTTGATCGGTCCACCTCCGTAATCATACTCAGGATCTTCCATGTAACCGGTAGAAAGGATTTCGTTGGTTGAAGCTGTTGTCAGTTCCAACGCATTGTTTCCGTTACCGAATCCATCCAAACGCGTGATACGCGGTGTTTGTCCGTAAGTTGCATTTTGTATTGTACCACCCAACTCAGGAGCCGGATTATGTGGTACTGCAGGCATCGCCAACAATGGTGTTCCATCCGCATTGATACGGGAACGTAAGTAAGGCAATTTCTGTCCGTCAAGTTTGGTTTGATCGTTCGGATCGTAATCCTTGAAATTGTTGTAACCGTAAGCTACTGCAATGTAGTAGTAAGTCTTATGGTTTACCAACGTTCTTGAGCCACTGGCGAATAAATCTTCCGTAAGACGGAATGTGTGACGAATACCATTGTCTTCACCATCTACCTTTTCAACAGGAATCGAGAATCCAAGTTCTTCATCAAACTCAAAGTTTACCAAACGATCTACTCCGTTTTTAACATCACACTGTGCTACCAAACGTGCTTTCGTTGCATCCTGAATATCGGCAACAGTAGCCTCATCATTGATCATTTGGAAAATCTGATATCCTTCGAAACGGTAGAAACGATCTGAGAAACTAGGGTCGATATTAATTTTATCTTCCTCAATATACTCCTCGTTCTTATTGTTTGATTGCGACGGGTTATCCAACATCAGGATCAACTCATTATTCAATTCCTGGATAGTCAACACAGGAGCGTGAGGTGGTTCCAAAATACGGAAACAGTTATCAAACAAAGCCTGAGCTTTTGTATCGGCACGTTTCAAAGCATCTACAGAGGCGAAGATACTTCCTTCATTACTACGTGCAAACACGATACCAACTGTAATGTTGTTTACCGCACCCGGACGCAATGTAAAAGGACCGGCAGATTGAACGAAACGACGGTCACCTGCAGGGTTACTAGCACCACCATTTCCTTGAGGATCAAATTCTGACCAGTCAAATCCAGGGTCGATACCTGCAGTTCCCCAATCCAATGAATCGGAATCACCAGGGAACATATAGTTTGCCAAAATAGTTGTTACACCGGAAGAAGGGCTGAATCCTGTACCACCATAGTAAGAATTGTCGCCAAAACGCCAAACACCTTTCATGTAGTTGTAGAACTGAGCAGCACTACTTGGATCTGACTGAGATTGAGCAGCGTTACTTGTATAGTATTTAAACAAACGCATACCGTAACGCTCGTTATCAGCGATACCATCACCGTAACCGATACCCAAACCTTTGTATACGATACCTGTATCTGCAATTGCAGCAGCAACTGTTGGAGTTGTAACGATACCAGTAATCGGATCTGTTACAGGACCAACGTTATCTCTACCGTCAGCATCCTGGTAAGGACCTTCAAAGAAGTCAATTCCAAGTGCCGGAGGGTTTTGCCCATATCCTACTCTACCTGATTGAGTTTCGTCATTCAAGTCACCATTGTAGATATATCCTAGTCCACGCGTAACGTCACAACCAACGTAGTCATCATTGTAGTTACCCAAATCAGCATCAATATATTGTGCAAAGTAAGTGTCATACAATGTTTGTGTACCACGATTAATCAACTCGTAGTTATAGAACGTCATTTTATTGATCTCGTCATCGGTTGCAAAAGAGAAAGCCTGTGCTCTGATCTCCATACCAATGGCTTGACCACCTGATTCAGAGTGAATATTTCCTTTATCGTTGAATACCCACCAATGTGTATCATCACCAAACAAAGAAATACGACGGTCAACACCACATTCGATATCATCACGTCCAAGGATGTCATCATACCACGGGTAATCACCATCCAATGCGTTGTAATACAAATCCTGATTACGGTCATAGTAAGGAGCCAGGAACGGATCCTGATCCAAAGTAATGTTCCCATTACCCGGCCACGCGTTGATACGAGCCAATACTTCGTTATCCGGAGCATCTACTTCATCACATCCTTCGAAATTAGGATTGAACGGATTGGGATTATTACATTCCCACCAGGTAATGAATGCTACAACTTCAGCTTTACGAATCGAGAAGATGTTATCGTAAGTTGCACACACAGCAGGATCAACGTTGGCGTCACCATAATCATGTGTTGTATTGTCAGCTTGTGGCACCAACGGATTGTAGTTACCAGAACCGGCGTTTGTAGTTAACGGGCCAGGCCAAAAGTCATTACCATCCTGACGGAACGTAACCGCAGCCAGTTTAAGCTGACCATTTACATCTGTACCACCCATCCAAAGTGACGCTGCGTAGATCGCAGTCGCATCACCTGTTTTAGGCACTTTATAAGTCGCAACACCATTTGCACGGTCAAGGAACAAAAGTCCTCCCGTTTCCAACTGACAACTCACATCATTGAAGCTCATTGTCAGACGGTAGTTTGCAGGAGCGCAGTTGGCACCCCGCGTCTGAGATACAGGTTTGTCCTGAATCCCTGATTTGCTCTTACCGAAGTTTTCATTGTAACCAAAGACCGAGCTTATGGTTAACATCGCAACTCCCAGCGTTAAAAAATTTATTTTTCGTTTCATACAAGTTCATTTAATGTCTTAGAAATCAAACTTAACCCCTAAGCGAATTGTTCTTGGAGAACTAATATTAAAAGGATTCTGAACTTTCATAGCGTAATAATCTCTGAAAGACTGCTCATCCAATTGGTTTTGGATTGATGTCTGGTACTGCGCTGCCGCAAGATATCCATCATCGTTCCAGTTACCTGTAGCTCTGTAAACACCAAGAACGTTCATTTGGTTCAAAAGGTTGGTAGCACGAATGTAAACATTCAAGAAAGTTGTTTTTTTCTTTCCTTCTTTACCAAAATCGATGTTGAATGTGCGGTCTAACTGAATATCCAAACGGTATTGCCAAGGGAGACGGGAACCGTTTGTTGTACCTGTCAAACCAGCAGTATTCGGAGAAATGAGCCCTTCACCAGTGATGTCATTCTGAGCAGAGTATGGATTTCCTGAATAAATATTTGTCAGGATATTCAAACCAGTGTTTTCAAAGATTTTCGCATCACCGATCATTGGACCATTGTAGTCAGCTCCTTCACCATAACGGTAATCCAACGAGATTGCGAAAGCGTGACGTTGGTCATACGAGTAAGGGAAGATGTTTCGCAGGTTAGGAAGTCCTGCATTGATCAAACCTGAAGCAGATGTTGCATCAGAACCTGTACCGTCAGCAAACTGTAATGTGTAGGCAGCTGTCATCCGGATGTTTCCTGTACGACGCATATCGTATGAAACCGTGATTCCTTTTACAGTACCGAAGTCACGGTTACCATATGTTTTGTAGGTATTCGGATATGCTTCAAATACGTTGATCAACTGAACGTTGTTACGTTGCTCACGGTAGAACGCTGAGATCTTCAATGAAGATGTTTTTGTCAATACCTGTTGGAAACCAAGTTCGTAATCAACTGTTTTTTCCGGCAACAAGTTAGGATTGTTAACCACATTCGAACGCGATTCGATGAATTGATAATCGATCGGGTTAAAACGTGCTGCTGTTGTAGGACGTTTTGTCAATACATCATAGTGTGCAAAGAAAGACGCCTCATCTGAAATAGGGAAAGAGAACGCGATACGTGGCATCACATTGATTTGCGGCGTGTAATCTTCAAACGCATCTGAAGAGATTGTTTGAGTTGCAGCCGCACCAGGAGTTTTCAACCATGGTGAAATACCCGCAGCACCACGAATTGTTTTCGGATCTTCCGTAACAATACCGTTCGCATCATACCATGTATCACCTTCACGGAATCCGTTAATCTGAGTCGGATTGTTTACATCATTCACATAAACGGTAGCTTCATCAGAAATAGATTCAGGAATCACAACCCAGTCGTAGGTATTAGGATCTGAACTTGCTTTAGCACGTGCTTCTGAAACATTGTTTGCTGTGTACAACAAATATTTGTCTTTCAACACCGGCTGGTTTGCATCGAATACATCGACACGAACACCAACGTTGAATACGATATCGTTGAAGGCAAATTTATCCATCGCATAACCGGAAATGTAAACCGGTTGGAAAGCCCCGATGAAACGTTTGTAATTTCCATTTTCATCGTACTCATTAAAGTACTTGTCAATATCGGTATTTCCACGAACTTTTTTACCGGTATGGTCATACCCCCAGTATTCAACAAAGTTATTACCTCCGTTAAATAACTCATCTGGAGCGAACATATCAAAATTGTAAAGGTTCGGATCGTACTGGTCGATGTCGATGAAATCGTTTCCTGCAGGGTTTAATCCTAATTTATTACGTAAGTTATAATCGAAGAATGTTTGGTTGTCTCCGTTTTTTACACCACCGTATTCTCCTGAGCCCGACGTATAGGCATAACCAGAGTTCAAACGCTCGTAGGTGATTTTCTGGAAAGATCCTGAATCTGCAACTGTAAATTGTGTTGTATCCAACTCACTGATGTGGAAGTTAGTATACTGACGTGCAATTTCCCAGATACCGATAGGCCCGCTGTTTCCGGCTGTCCAACCTCTGTCCCAACGTTGTTCGTATTCGAAACCGAGTGAAATTGAGTGATCGCCGATATTTACGGAACCTGAACCAGTCACACGGAACTGATCGTTCTCTGTTTTCTGGAAATAGTTGTAAGGTGTACCAATGTTACTCCAGATACCGTAAACCGAATTCGGAACATCACCGTTTCTCAAAGCATTACCTTGCTGAATTTGCAACAAGTTTTCGTAGTTATCAACCGGATCACCTGCGTAGATATCATAGTACTGAGCCGTAATTGCAGCAAGTGCTGAATTTGTTTCAGAAGGTGTAAAATCTACCAATACATCACGGAAACCGTTGTGCACATATTGCAATGTTTTGCTATCAAACTCATAAGACGGACGACGTGTTGTTACGAATTTACCAACGTGACCGTAGTTAAACAGATTGAATTCGTGCTTCGGATCAAACGCGTTAGTTTTCGATTTTGAGAAATCGACCATGATTGAATAAAACGCTGATTTGATTTTAGAGCTGCTTCCTTCTTCTCTATTGGAGAATCGTTGCGTAAAACGACCATACACACGCCAATCAAGAGTATTTGTTTTACCGAAGTTGGTAAAGTTCAACAATGAATTGGAGTAAGAATAAGCATTACCATAGTTATAGTTCAATGAACCACCAAACGTAAGATTAACGGATGGCCCAGTATTCACATCAATTTTCGCCGAAGAAGAAAGCGTTGTGTTACGGGCATTCATACGCCAGTCTACCTTTTCAAAATCATCTTTACGCAGAAAGCTTGTATTGTGGAATGTTCCTGTTCCTGTAGATGTAGGGCTTAACGGGTTAGCCAGCAATGCATCACGCACGTCTTTTTTAACACGGTAACTACCTCCATTCAACGGACGGTTGTCCAATTCATCTGTAAAGTTGGCTGAAAGGAAGAATCCTAAACGCGGTTTTGTTTTTTTACCTGTTGAATCTTTCTGCATCCAAAGCGGACCCGAAATCAATCCTTCTACCAGGTTATAACCGAATTTATCCAATCCGATTACTTTACCATCATAACCATCCGGATCGCTACCTTTAAAGTAGAACCCTGAAGTTACTGCTTCCAATGATCCGAAATATTTCGCTGACGGACCTCTTGTTGTTACAGAGATGATACCACCTGTTGCATCACCATAGTTGGCCGGGAGACCACCAGTGATTACAGTTACCTCTTCAATTGCTGATTTAGGAAGATTGGATGAACCACGTACCTTAATACCATCAATATAGAAGTAAGTACCGTCTGAACGCGAACCACGCACAGAGATCTCACCACTACCTTCATTGGTATTTACACCACCGATGGTAGAAGCCACACCTGCTGCGGAACGAACCGGCAAACGAGCGATGTCTTCACGCGTTACTCTACCTCCTGAAGGACCACCATCTCGTTCGATGAGCGGTACACGGTAAGCAATAACCACTACTTCTTCCATGTCCTTGATACTTTCGGGTTTTCCGAGAGTCAAATCATCCAAGAATGTAATTCTATCAGACGACACCACTACACCTGTAGTAATAGAAGGCTGATAACCTTCACCCGGATTGCTGATTTCAACATCATACGATCCAGGTGTAATGGAGTTAATTTGGAATTTACCATCGAAATCGGTGGTTGCATTCCCTTTAACTGTTCCATTTTGTTTGATGGCGACAATACATCCGTAGAGCGCCTCCTTGCTTTCCTTGTCTACAATGGTACCACGAATAGTTCCCAATCCAGACTGGGAATAACCGTAAAACACTGTCAACAAGATACTTGCAAGCAACAAGTTGAGTTTTCGTAACATAAGTACAGTTTAATTTTACACCTTTAAGTTTGTAACAAAGCCCGTAAATATAGAAAAAATCGATGTGTTAACATTTCTTAAAAAAGAATTCACTTCGTTTTTTACTTAACTTACATTAACAAATGTATAACAATAAGATTCCCCGAAAAGCGTCACAAGTGGCTATTTTCAGCCATTTTATACAAGTCTACGTTTTGAATCACGTCACAATGATTATTTTCGCGCTATGTCATGTGTCCAAATTATTATGCAAAGTGACTTTTCCATTTATTTAATGGAAGTAGATGAAAATAAGGCTGATACATATTTAACCGATTTAACAGCCGAAGAAATTGTCAAATTTAATTCCATTGGCCACGAGGCAAAACGATTGGAGTTTGCCGCATCGCGCTCATTACGTACATCTATCTTCGGTTGTGAACAGATATATTACAATGAATTTGGTTCACCTTATATAAAGGAGCGTGGTTTCATTTCTCTTTCACACACCCACGGACTCGTCGCACTGGCGCATTCAACGGTTTTTAACGTGGGGCTGGATGTGGAATCGATCCGTGAAAAAGCACAATTGCTTCATTCGAAGTTCATTCATCCTTCTGAAAGGGAATATTTCGATACCGGCAACACCTTCGATATGTCCCTGCTCTGGTCTTTTAAGGAAACATTGTTTAAACTAGCCGACCGGAAAGGTGTTCATTTCAGCAGTGATTTGATTATTCGCAAGGAAGGTGACCGTTTTTTCGGGACGATTCATCAATATGATGTTTTGCATGAGTACGAACTAATTTACCAGTCATTTAAACAATATTTAATAACTTGCAATTCAAGTAAAGAAAAATCGCATCAAATTGACAATATTAGAGCAGATAAGTAAACGTACCGGTCAGATTGCCTTGCTTATTGATCCGGAAAAGAGCGTGGATAAACAGGCGTTGATCGAATTGGTGCGAAAGGCCGATTTTGCAGGGATCCATTTTTTCTTTGTTGGCGGAAGCACGGTTCACCGGAAAGACATAGAACGCGTTGTCGCTATCATCAAGCAACACAGCTCTATTCCCGTACTGTTGTTTCCGGGTGCAAGCCACCAGCTTTCGGCCGAGGCGGATGCATTGTTGTTCCTGAATTTGATTTCGGGCCGTAATCCTGACTTTTTGATCGGCCATCATGTACAATGTGCTGAAGAAGTTTTGGGAATGAACCTGGAGGTAATTCCAACTGCTTATATATTAATAGATGGTGGAAAACTGACTTCGGTAGCTTATGTGAGCCAAACGACCCCGATTCCGCGGGAACAATTGTCGATTGCACGCCAAACAGCTATTGCGGGACATTTGATGGGACAACGATTGATTTATTTCGATGCCGGAAGCGGTGCCAATCAACATGTTCCGACAGCTTTGGTAAAAGAAATTAAATCCACATTGCCATCACCGGTGATTATTGGCGGCGGAATACGATCAGTTGAAGCTGTTTCGGAGATGCAACAAGCAGGAGCGAATGTGATTGTGATAGGGAATAAGATTGAAGAAGATATTGATTTCCTACTGGATCTTCGCTCATTTATTCATGATGCGTCAATCCCCAATCCCAATCCTTGAAAACAGGTTCGTAACCTTTGGCTTTAATAACTTCCGTAAAATCTTCCGTTGAACGCGTATCATCGATTTCAAATTGTTCCAAACTTACGTTGGGCGAAGCATAACCACCCGGGTCTGTTTTTGATTCGGCTGAAATAGAGGTGATTCCCAATTGAATTACGTGATCGCGGAATATTGCCGATTCACGAGTTGACATCGATAATTCTACTTCCTGGTTGAACAAACGATAAGCACAAATCAGCTGCACCAGATCTCTGTCAGACATCACCGATTTCAATTCCACTCCACCCGCACAAGGACGCAAGCGTGGAAACGAAACGGCATATTTTGTTTTCCAATACGTTTTTTCAAGATAGTCTAAATGTGCGGCACAGAAAAAAGTATCAGTTCGCCAGTCTTCCAGTCCAAATAACACCCCCAAACCTATTTTATGAACTCCGGCTCTTCCAAGTCTGTCGGGTGTATCAAGGCGGTAATCGAAATTCGATTTTTTTCCTTTCGGATGATGCAATTTGTAATCAGCTTTGTGGTACGTTTCCTGGTAAACCAATACGGCGTAAAGGCCGTCATCCACCAGTGTTTTGTATTCCGCTTCATCCAGCGGCTGCACTTCCATTGAAATTTGTGAAAAATAAGGTTTTAACAAACCAATCGCATTTCTGAAATAAGGCACCCCGACTGTTTTGTTTGCTTCTCCGGTCACGAGCAGCAGATGATCGTACCCCTTTTCTTTTACAATACGCGCTTCTGCATGAATCTCGGCATCGGTCAGGGTTTTGCGCGCAATATCAACATCAAGACTGAATCCACAGTAGGTGCAAATGTTCTGGCATTCATTCGACAAATAAAGCGGGATGTACATATTGATCACTTTCCCGAATCTGCGCAACGTCAATTCATGGCTTTTTTGGGCCATTTCTTCCAAAAAAGGAGCTGCGGACGGCGAAATCAGTGCTTTAAAATCTTCCAGTGTTCTTACCTCATTTGTCAATGCACGCCTTACATCAGCTTCAGTTTTTCCGTAGATCGATTGTTTGGTCGTTTCCCAATCAATCTGGTGAAAGACATCCAGAAAAGAACGATCAGATTTCATTTAAAAAGCCTGTTAACGGGCTACTTGCAATAGCCGCTGTTTGTGGAGTTGCAAGTGTCGATTCGTAAGCCAGACGGCCCGCCTCGACCGCCATCTTAAATGCACGGGCCATCCCGACGGGGTCTCCCGAAACCGCGATGGCTGTATTTACCAATACGGCATCAGCTCCCATTTCCATGGCTTCGGCAGCATGAGAAGGTGCGCCGATTCCCGCATCAACGATAACAGGAACAGAAGATTGCTCGATAATCATGCGCAGAAAAGCCTTAGTTTGTAATCCCTGGTTGGAACCAATGGCCGCACCCAAAGGCATAACGGCAGCTACACCTACATCTTCCAGGCGCTTACACAAAACCGGATCCGCATGTATATAAGGAAGAACAATGAATCCTTCTTTTACCAATTCCTCTGCGGCAAGTAATGTTTCGATCGGATCGGGCATCAGGTATTTCGGATCGGGGTGAATTTCGAGCTTTAACCAATTGGTTTGAAATGCCTCGCGCGACAATTGAGCTGCAAAGACCGCTTCTTTTGCCGTTCTTGCGCCGGAAGTATTGGGCAACAGGTGTTGATGCGGATGTTGTACCCGCTTCAGAATATCGTCTTCCAGCGTATGTTTTACACGTTTTAGGGCAACGGTGATCAATTCCGAACCGCTGGCCAAAAGTGCCTGTTCCATTAAATCATTTGCACTGAATTTACCGGTTCCGGTAAATAAACGCGATGTAAAAATCTTATCCCCTAACTGCAAGCTCATACGCTTCTGTTTTATCAACAAATGCCCGGATTACTTCCGGACTGTGTTTTTCATTAAAAAAAGCCCCGGAAACAGCAATACCATAAACTCCGGTTTCTAAAATATCATTCACATCGGAAGCCAGAATTCCGCCGATGGCATACACCGGAACGGTCTTGTTTTCAGTTCTGAGGAAATCGATCATTGTTTGATATCCTTCCAGTCCCAATACCGGTTTCAGTGTTGATTTGGTGGTTGTTGACCGAAAAGGCCCAACCCCGAAATAACTCATACAAACTCCGTTAAACCGTTCCATTTCAGTGATGGAATTGGCTGTTCCGCCCAGAATTTTGTCCGTTTGTAACTGTTCAAATGCGCTGTCCGGCAACATGTCTTCCTGGCCAACGTGCAATCCATCGGCATTACTGAACCGGGCCACTTCTGCTTCATCGTTGATCGTCAGGAGCATCCCCAGCGCTTCGGTTACAGCGCGCATTTTATCGGCAATCTCGTGAAAAGAAGCCAGAAAGTGTTTTTGAGGAAACTGTTGAATAAAGTCGTCCTCCTTGATGCGCAGCTGAATCCAGTTCACCCCATTTTCGTGCAGGCGATGAACCCACGAGAGTTCGTCAAAATTTTCGTGAGGATGTGTAATATACTGGATTCGCGGTAATTTCATGTGCGTCACTATCAATTACACTTTCAGGAGGAACCACTAAGATTCGACACTTTTTCCCTTCGTCAGTATTATCTGTATCAGGTTATGAGGGTTTTTCTCAGCCTTTGTTTCTACAACAACAGCACCCCTAAAAGTTTCAACAAAGGTACACAACATGGTTTTATCGGACAATGAAAAAAGCGTTAATTTATTCCCAAGCGAAACATAGCAACAGAAATCAGGTTATCTAATGCACAGTATGAACTTTTAATCTCTCTGCATGCTATCAGCTTCATTACAAAGCTAAAGAAATGGTGAAGAACCGTTTACTACCCCACAGATACGCTTTAATCAACAAGGTGTAGTGAATTTGGGCTTGTCTATTTTTGTATGTATATTTACCCTGTGCTACGAGTGTGTTAAAAAAGATTAAAATCAACTTTCAAGATTCTATTATCTGATTGTCAATGTTTTAAATCATGTAACAAAGCCTCCTTTTTTCCCACATGTAGTAGCCGATGAATGATTTGTGTTGAATGGAATAATCCTTTTGACGCTATTTTGAACAGGTATTATTGTTGAATAAATTAAATTTCTAAACATGCGCAAACAAATACTATTAGGAGTTTTAGCAGCAGTTGGGTTAATGACCACGTTGCAGGTTAATGCTCAGGTAAGTGATTTCAAGTGCGGCCTCCAAAACCAATTAAAAAAATTGTACGCTGAGGATCCGCAAATGGAATTGGATTACCGTCACCTGGTAAATCAATACAAAGAAACAAGATTAGTGAATGGAGTTACACGTCAGGTTTACGTTATTCCGATTGTGTTCCATATCTTACATGAGTATGGATCTGAAAACATTTCCGATGCTCAGATTTATGACCAAATGGAAATCCTGAATGAAGATTATAGCCGTACAAATGCTGATACAAGTCAGGTTGTTGCAGCATTTGACACATTGATTGGTAACGCAATGATCGAGTTTCGTTTGGCAACAATCGATCCTTATGGAAATTGCACCAACGGAATTGAGCACATTTACACGCATCAATCGAATGCAGGTGATGACTTTTCAAAACTGAACCAGTGGAATCGTGCAAATTACCTGAATATTTGGGCTGTAAACTCCATCGGCGAGGCTGGAGTTGCAGGTTATGCTTATTATCCGACTGCTACCACTGGTGGTTCGTTCTTTAGAGACGGTATTATCATCCTGAACGATTATGTTGGAAGTATCGGATCAAGTGATCCTTACTCCTCACGTGCATTGACACATGAGATCGGTCACTACCTTGGTTTGTCACATACATGGGGAAGCACCAACGATCCTACAATCGCTTGTGGGGATGATGATGTAGATGACACACCACTTACAAAAGGTCACAACAGTTGTACAGCTTTTGATTTGGCGGATTCAACTTGTGTTCCGGGAATCATTGAAAACACGCAAAACTTCATGGAGTACAGCTACTGTTCTCACATGTTTACAGAAGATCAGGTTGATTTCATGCACAATGTATTGGCGCAAGAAACTGGTGGACGAAGCAATCTTTATAAAATAGAAACACTTGAAGCTACCGGAACAACTGACGAAGATGTATTGGCCCCGCCAACATGTATTCCTGTTGCAGATTTCTCTGCTGACAAACGCATGACTTGTGTTGGTGACGTGGTTAACTTCACAGATGCTTCATGGAGAGCAGGTGTCACCTCTTACGAATGGTCTTTCCCTGGTGGAACACCATCTACTTCAACAGCAGCGAACCCGGCGGTTGTTTACAATCAGGATGGTTACTACTCAGTAACATTGACAGTAACCAACGCTGCTGGTTCGGATACAAAAACATTTACTAACATGATGTACATTAGTGCTGCATGGCCTGAATTCGTAGGTCCTTACTCGGAAACTTTCGAAGGTGCTTCTGCAGGATGGTGGCATACACAAAATCCTGAAGAAAACTGGGCACGTTTCATGTTGATCCCGGGAGTTGGTAAAGGCCAGACAAAAGGATTTAAATTGAATAACTATAAAGATGTAAGTGCTGCTGATGCATACACAAACGACTGGTTCTACTATGACCGTTTGGGTAACTCGAAAGATTACCTGATTTCTCCTTCTTTTGATTTATCAAACACATCTAACGTAAGTGTTTCTTTTGATTATGCTTACGGTACAAAAGCAACAGCTTTGGCTGATATTACAGAAGAAGTGAAAGTTTATACCTCAAGAGATTGCGGTGAAACATGGCAAATTCGTTCAAGTGCAACACTTTCTGCAGAAGAATTGATTACAGTTGGTTATGTTGGCAGCACCGATTTCACTCCTACAGAAGAAGTGCATTGGAAAACACAAACGTTTACTTACACTACAACGGCTCAGGATACGAAACTGCGTTTCCGTTTCGAGTTCATTGCTTCAGATAAATCAAGCAATTTCTACTTCGATAACTTCAATATCTCAGGTACTTTGGGTATCGAAGAAAACGGAGAAAGCATTGGCGTGTCGATTGCACCAAACCCTGTTGCTGCAGGTTCAGAAGTAGCTGTGGAAATCAACGGGACTTCAGAAGACATGGAATTGCAGGTTGTTGATGTAAACGGCGCGTTGATCTCAATCACAAAGGTGCCTGCTTCAAACGGTACACAAACTGTGATGATCCCGATGAATGTTGCAAAAGGATGTTACTTCCTGAATGCTATTAAAGGAAACGTGAAATCCACAAATCGTGTGATTGTTTTCTAAGCATTCTATCTTAGAATATTTGAGACGCCTCTTGCATTGCAAGGGGCGTTTTTTTTGTACCCTGAAACCACTTTTTCATTCGATAAAACAATGTCAATTTAGACAACTCCCTTTTCGTAAACTAAATGGGTGCTGCATCTTACTCAACGCGTGCGTATTAACGGTAGTAAAGGCCTACTTTTCTGGTAGTTTTGAAATCTATAAAACCCAACGATATGTATAAAAAATTACTGTTAAGTGGCTTTACTTCACTCTGTTTGTTCACAAGCATGTCTGCCATTGCTCAGGGACACCCATGTGGTGCTGATAAGCATATGAAAAAACTGTATGCGGAAGATCCGCAATTGCAATTAGACCGCGACCTCCTGATGAGCAAATACCTGGAAGTCCGGGAAGATGCAGACGGCCACACGCGCCAGGTACTTATAATCCCTGTTGTTTTTCATATTATTCATCAATACGGGCCTGAGAACATCAGCGACGCACAGGTAATGCAGGAAATGGTTATCCTCAACGAGGATTTCGGCAAAACAAACGCCGATACTTCTCAAACCATTCCTCTTTTTAAACCAATTGCCGGTGATGCCGATATCGAGTTTCGTTTAGCGCGATTAGACCCATACGGTAATTGCACCAACGGAATCGAACACATTTACTCACACCTGACCGACGACGGTGATGATTTTTGTAAAGTGAGCCAGTGGAACCGTTCGGAATACCTCAATATTTGGGTTGTAAAATCGTTTACAGAACCAGGTTTACTGGGTTATTCCTTCTACCCGACAGCAACCGTAGGTGGTGGCTTTTTCCGTGATGGTGTAATCATGCTTCATTCACAAATCGGGACTACCGGAACAGCAGTTGGAGCCGACGGACGAACATTGACACATGAAATCGGGCATTACCTTGGACTTTCCCATACGTGGGGAGACAGCAACGATCCTGAGGTAGCTTGTGGCGACGATGATGTATTGGACACTCCGATTACAAAAGGACACTTTGGTGTTTGTCCGTTGTACGACAAAGATTGCGATACAACAATCGTGGAAAACGTGCAAAACTTCATGGAGTACAGCCAATGTTCAACGATGTTTACCGAAGACCAGGCGACATTCATGCACAACGTATTGTTGCAGGAAACAAGTGGCCGGAACAATTTGTACACCGAAGCAAACCTTACGCTGACAGGCGTAGATCAGGATCCGGCGCCGACCTGTATTCCGGTAGCTGATTTCTCTGCAGATAAATTCATGGTTTGCGTAGGCGATCAGGTCAATTTCGATGACGCTTCCTGGAAAGCAACCGTAACCGATTACGCCTGGTCATTCCCGGGTGGAACACCATCAACTTCAACAGCTGCAAACCCAACAGTGGTTTACAACCAAGACGGTTACTATTCTGTTTCATTAATCGTTTCGAATGCAAACGGCTCTGATACAATGGATTTCCCAAATATGATTTACGCAAGTGCCAACTGGCCGGAATTTACGGGACCATATAATGAAGATTTCGAAAGTGGTTCAGCCGGATGGTGGCATACACAAAATCCTGAAAACAACTGGGCGCGTTTCATGTTAATTGACGGAGTTGGACGTGGTAACTCAAGAGGTTTTAAACTCAATAACTACAAGGATGTCAGCGCTGCCGATCCGTTTACCAACGATTGGTTCTACTATGACCGTTTGGGGAATTCAAAAGATTATTTGATCTCACCTTCGTTTGATTTATCGAATACATCAAGTGTAAGCGTTTCCTTTGATTATGCTTACGGTACAAAAGCAACCACGCTGACAGATGTAACAGAGCAGGTAAAAGTGTATACTTCACGTGATTGCGGACAAACATGGCAATTGCGTTCAAGCGCTACCTTGTCTGAAGAAGAAATCATTTCAGCAGGTTATGTAGGAAACAGCGACTTCGCTCCTACTGTAGACGAAGAATGGAAAACTCAAACATTTACTTACGCTACAACTGCACAGGATACTAAACTGCGTTTCCGTTTCGAGTTCATTGCTTCTGATAAATCGAGCAATTTCTACTTCGATAATTTCAACATCTCAGGAACATTAGCGATTGAAGAAAACGGTGAAAGCTTAGGTATTTCTATAGCTCCAAACCCTGTTGCTGCAGGTTCTGAAATAACCGTACAGGTTGAAGGAACTTCTGAAAACATGGAATTACAGGTAGTTGATATCAACGGTTCACAGATCTCAGTGACTCAGGTAGCTGCCTCCAACGGAACACAAACGGTATTAATTCCGATGAATGTTGCCAAAGGATGTTATTTCATCAACGCTGTAAAAGGAAACATGCGTTCAACAAACCGCGTAATCGTATTCTAAGAATACCCGATTTGATTTTCAGGCGCCTTCATTCGTGGAGGCGCTTTTTTATTTCCTAAAAATCGCTAACTGTGTTTACCTGCGTTTCATTTTTCGTACTTTTGGGATTGAACTTTAGGGGTGTTTCCCACAATGGTGAAACTGAGAATTACCCTTTGAACTTGAGGCGGATGATACCGACGTAAGGAAAAGTGAGCAGCCGTTTTGCGCTCCTATCGTTCTGATTAAAGGAGTTATGCAGTTAAAATTAAACGATCAGCATATTGAAACACTCGCCACCAGCTTGCATGAGTTGCTGGACGAGAATGCGTTTTTGCATAAATCAGGCATTGCTGTTGCCATTAACGACCGCGTGATTCAACGTTCACAATGGGCTGATAAACAATTGAACGAGCACGATGTTATTTTAGTCATTACTGCTGCTGCAGGAGGATAATGGAAGGATTCCGAAAAACGAACCCGACGATAAATGTCGGAATCAAAAAATTGAAAAGATGAAAAAAGAAACGTTACCAACAGAAAACACCATTACGCGTGCACCTTTTCCTGCTTCGCGAAAAATATTTGTTCCCGGTAAACTGCATAATATCCAGGTTGCCATGCGTGAAATCGAACTAACGGAATCCAAACCAATGTTTTCCGAAGGTGAATTCACAAAGGAAATCAATCCGCCGGTAACCGTCTATGATACATCGGGGCCATACACGGATATGAACGCCGAAATCGACGTAAAAAAAGGACTTCCGCGCTTGCGTGAACAATGGATCATTGATCGCGGTGATGTGGAACAATTACCTTCCATTTCTTCGGAATACGGTATTAAGCGTTTAAATGATTCTTCATTGGATGAATTGCGTTTTAATCATACAACTCAGCCATATCGTGCTAAAGCAGGCAAAAACGTGACGCAGTTGTATTATGCCCGACAAGGAATCATCACTCCTGAAATGGAATACATTGCTATTCGTGAAAATCAACGAATCGACGAAATTCAGCAAATCAGCGCACAGCATGAAGGCGAAAGTTTTGGGGCAAACACACCGAAAGGAATGATCACTCCTGAGTTTGTGCGCGATGAAATTGCTGCCGGAAGAGCCATTATTCCCAACAATATCAATCACCCGGAAAGCGAACCAATGATCATCGGACGTAACTTTTTGGTGAAAATCAACGCCAATATCGGTAACTCGGCCGTTTCATCTTCCATTGAAGAGGAAGTTGAAAAAGCGGTTTGGGCTTGTCGCTGGGGTGCGGATACGATCATGGACCTCTCAACCGGGAAAAATATTCACGAAACCCGTGAATGGATCTTACGTAATTCTCCTGTTCCTATCGGGACCGTTCCCATTTACCAGGCATTGGAAAAAGTAAACGGAAAAGCAGAAGATCTTACATGGGAGATTTTTAAAGATACATTGATCGAACAAGCCGAGCAGGGAGTGGATTATTTCACGATTCACGCTGGTGTTTTGCTTCGATATGTGCCATTGACGGCCAAACGATTGACGGGAATTGTTTCCCGCGGAGGTTCGATCATGGCGAAATGGTGCCTGGCACATCACAAGGAAAATTTCCTGTACACCCATTTCGAGGATATTTGCGAGATTATGAAAGCGTACGATGTTGCGTTTTCATTGGGCGATGGTTTACGTCCGGGTTCGATTGCAGATGCCAATGATGCCGCACAGTTCGGTGAATTGGAAACGTTGGGCGAATTGACAAAAATTGCATGGAAACACGATGTTCAGGTGATGATTGAAGGTCCGGGACACGTTCCGATGCACCTCATCAAGGAAAACATGGACAAACAATTAAAAGAATGCCACGAGGCGCCTTTCTACACACTTGGACCGTTAACAACTGATATCGCGCCGGGTTACGACCACATTACTTCCGGAATCGGTGCGGCAATGATCGGCTGGTTCGGATGTGCGATGTTGTGTTATGTGACACCGAAAGAACACCTTGGTTTGCCGAATAAAAAAGACGTAAAAGACGGTGTGATCACCTACAAACTGGCTGCTCATGCGGCTGATTTGGCAAAAGGCCATCCCGGATCACAACACCGCGATAATGCATTAAGTAAAGCGCGTTTTGAATTCCGTTGGGAAGATCAGTTCAACCTGTCACTTGATCCTGACACCGCGCGCGAATACCATGACGAAACACTTCCTTCGGACAATGCCAAAGTAGCACATTTCTGCTCGATGTGTGGTCCACATTTCTGCTCGATGAAAATCACCCAGGATGTGCGTGATTATGCCAAAGCGCAAGGAATTGCCGAAGAAGAAGCCCTGAAAAAAGGCATGGATGAAATGTCAAAAGAATTCATGGATCGCGGTGCGGATGTGTACCTGGAACCGGAAAAATTGAAATAAATTGAAATGCGGGTGTGGATTCTTTTCACACCCGTTTTTTTTTACGTGATGATCATTCTTTTTACACCTCCCGATTTCAACAGTAACGAATCGCTTATCCTCAACAAAATGTTGGAAGAGCCGGCTTTGCGTTTACATCTGCGAAAACCCGGATCGGCTGTAAATGAGTTTGAACAATTGCTGCAAAGTATCTATCCAACATATCATTCGCGGATTGTAATTCATCAGCATCACCAATTGGCGGAAACTTACAATTTAGCTGGAATTCACTTCACGGAAGCGGATCGTTTACAACAATCGTTGGCAACCAATGCGGTATCGACTTCTTTTCATCAGCCATCACTCGCGTTGAAAGAACAGGACAAGTACGATTATTTCTTTTGCTCACCCGTTTTTCCGAGTATTTCAAAAACGGGATATTATACTACAGAAAATTGGGATATTTCCAATGAAACCCAGACATTCAGGCAAAAGGCTGTTGCTTTGGGTGGAATTGACCACACAAAACTCAACGAAGTACGCAAACTCGGATTTGAGCACGTTGCAGTTTTAGGCAGTGTTTGGCAAGCTCCTGATCCGGTAAACGTGTTGAAGGAACTATTCCGGCAATTTTAGCCCGAGTATGTGTATCTTTGAGCTAAATTTTCGCCCGAAATATGACACTGGAACAGCTCAATACGCTTCTTGAAGGAACTCTAACGGAATTAGACGTTTCCGAACCCAACGACATGCAATCTGCATTGATTGCGCGTGTAAAGCAAGGTGGCGATGCAGTTATCATTACAGACAGAACCAACGATCCGTTGACTGGTATTTCATTCGTTTCGGTGATGAAAGCTCCCAAAGCATTTGAGGGTTCACCGCGTGTGCTGGTGCTTTCACCAACCATTGACAGTGTTCACGTGTTGCATAAACAATTGACTGAGTGGACAAGACGCACCGAAATTGCGGTTGAATTGGGCCATGATAAAGGAAATATGGTCTTGGAGCGTAATAATATTTTCGACGGTGCTGATATCATTATCGGAAATCCGAGACGGGTAATTGATCTCTACCATCAAAATGGCATTCACATGAATCAACTGAATCTATTCATCATTGATGAAGCTTCATTGATCGGGAACACGCCTACTACGGCTGCATTTGTATACCGTTTGGCTGAAAGTCTTCCAAAATGTCAGCGCATTATCATCACCAAAGAAATCACGCCACGGGTCGAAAAAATGATCGAACTGCTTTGCGTGAATCCGAAAGTGATGGAATTTGAAAATCCGGAAGCTTAATCATGTCACGCAAAAGACCGTATTGTTTGACCATTGCAGGTTTTGATCCTTCGGGTGGAGCCGGTTTGGTGGCCGATTGCAAGGCGTTCGAACAAATTCATGTTCAGGGACTAAGCGTACTCACCGCCAACACTATTCAAACGGAAGATCAGTATTTCGAAACCAATTGGGTTGATCAGCAACAGTTAATTGCGCAATTAACAATATTATTGGAACGTTATCCGGTTCGTTATTTCAAAATCGGATTGATTGAAAACGCGGAAGTTCTACTGGCTGTTCTTGGATTGATTCATCGGTATTCCAAGAATCCGTTTATTATCTGGGACCCGATCCTGAAACCGACAGCGGGAGGTGATTTTTCCATTGATCGTTTTTCAGAAAAATTACCTGAATTATTGCCTTTGATCAGTTGTATTACTCCCAACCTGCCTGAATATAAGTTGCTTTTCGGTGATCAAAACCCTGAAACGGTGGCATCTTCTGTAAAAATGCTTTACCTCAAAGGAGGACATGCTTCCATTCCGGGGAAAGATTTGCTTTATGCCAACGGCAACTGTTATCCGTTCAATTCGCGCGGCATTCCAAAAAACGGAAAACATGGAACGGGCTGTGTGCTTTCTGCTGCACTTTTAGCTCATCTGGCGCTTGATTATCCGTTGGTAAAAGCTTGTTTGAAATCGAAACGATATATCGATTATTATTTGAATTCAACGGAAACGTTATTGGGTAATCATTCACGTTAAAAAATCGTATTTTCATCGAAAGATTGTGCCGATGACCATAAATGTAAAACAACTCTCGAACCTGCTTTTTGCTTTTTCCTTTGTCTGTGCTTTGCTGATGCTCCTCGACAAAACATATGGGTATCGCGCGGCAGTGCAAATCGCCTTTTTAGTTTCCGGTGGAATTGCATTGATTCTTGGCTTGGTGACATCACGCCAGGAGGCTTATAAAGATGATTTCAACGTGCTTTTCTGGATCGGAAGCCTGATTATGTACATCGGCTTTCTGATGAAAATTTACTATTATCCAAACTCCTCTTACATACTGATCGGCGGGATGGCTATTTCAGCTTTTGCCAACTTTTACAATCCTTTTCAGTCGGGGAAAGACCGTGAAGAAGACGAATTACTGGATCAGTAATTAATCTCTAATCCTTTTTTCTTACGGTAATCGATAATCGGTTGATATGGCCCGTATTTGTGTTGGGTTTCTGAGAAAGTATCATTGTAAGGTCCAAGCGGATAATCGATGGGTTTGGTTGTGATATCCGGATAATCCAATCCTCCTTTCGTTGGACGAATGTGTTGCTCGCTATTGATGTAAGCTGCCACATCAAGCGCATCTCTGTCGGAAAGTTTCATTTTTTGCCAGCTTGCCTGATCATGTGGCATATTTGCTTTTATAAACTGAGCGGCTTTAATGACACGATACAAACTCGATCCGGGCTGGTAGGAATCTTTCCCCCAAAGCGGTGGATATTCATAAGTGATATTATTGGCAAGCATTTTACCCTGCCCGTTTTCGCCATGACAACGCACACATTCCTGTTTATAAACCTCTTCACCATGATTCACATCCAGCTGAAAATCAGGAAGTTTTAATTCAATTGCTTTATCACCTTCTACCCGGCCATTTACAGGAATCCCTTCACCAAGCCATTTGATATACGAAATAATCGCGTTCATTTCACGTGAATCCAGTGGCATCGGAATACCATTGTGCGGACGTTCGATGCAATTGTTTACGCGTTCTGCCAGGCTCAAAATGCGATTCTCACGTGCGCGGTATTGCGGGTAACGGCCATGTGTACTTAGGAAATTCAACCCATAAGGACGTGTACCAGCATCGAGGTGACAGTTGGTACAATTCATTTTGTTGCCGAGGTACCTTCCTTTCACACCGTTCGGTCCGAGGTAATACGCTGTGTTTTTAATCAAATCTCTTCCGTATCGCACCAGTTCACCGAATTCATCGTTCGGAATGGCTGAAGTGTCCGGAGCCAGGTAAACGGTTGCATCTTCCTCCTCTTCCGGTTCAATTACCGTCGTTACTTTTTCAACCGCATCCGGACCGCATGAAACCGCTAAAACAGTAACTCCTATCAGCAATGCAACAAGTAAATAAGAGAATTGGAAAACCTTCATTGTTCAACAAATAAATTTCTGTAATTTGGTTCTAAAATTAAGTAAAAAGAAGGAATGTTTACGCCCCGTTTCCGTATAATCAGTTTGTTTTTTTTGAGTCTTTTTTGCGCTACAGCAACCTTTGCTCAATTCTCACCCGCTAACAATGCTCATCTGAATTATTCTTCCGTTTGCTTTGAGTTTCCGTGGGTTGACAAGGTGGTGAATTATGAATTAATTCTGACGGAAAAAAGTTCTGGGATCAAAACCGTTTTTGTTACAAAAGCCAATAAACAGATTGTAGATGAGCTTATTTTCGGTGAAAGTTATTCATGGAAAATAGTCGGAAAAGACAGTCGAAAAAAGGAAATATACAGTTCTGTAGAACACGTATTCAGTATAGCTGAACATTTCAAGACAGGAAAAAAATATGTCCGGTTCAAAGAGGTCACCAACAACTCACTAACGCGTGGAAACGAATTATTGATCCTCGATTATTCTGGTTTGGTGATTAATCGCAACGAAGAAATTGTGTGGTATTTGCCCGACCTTCCGATGATTACCGCCAACTCCGGATTACGCGATCTGAAACTAACCGACGACGGAACATTTTTGGTTATTATCGATTCGAATGCCTATGAATTGGACCTTACTGGCCGGGTTTTATGGAAAGCTCCCAACGACGGCAGCGTTTCCAGGCAGGGAAAAGAAGATTACCACCACGATATTCAAAAACTGCCTTCGGGGAATTACATGGTGCTGGGGAACGAGAAACAACGCCGTGTGCTGGCAGGAGAAAAGGATACGTCGCGTTATGAGATCGGGACAATCATTGAATATGATCCGTCAGGAAAAGTCGTATGGGAATGGCATGCGAAAGACTTTTTCACAGATGATTTATTGAAATTACGCCGAAAAGAGGATGGCAGGTTCAATTTAGCCACTCATCTCAACGCTTTCAATGTGTCGGGGAATGCGGTTTACGCAGGATTTAGAGATGCTAATTGGGTGCTTAAAATAGATAAAGAGACCAAAAAAGTAACGGAGATTTACGGTGGCCACGATTCCGGCTTGCCGAATCATTACGGAAAGGAATTATTTCGTTTTCAGCATGATGCAACGGTTTTAAACAACGGTTCAATGGCTGTAATCGACAATGATTCGATCAAAGATCCGGCAGTTGTATCGAGTCTTGTGGTTTTTTCACTGGGGCAAAATAATGTTCCGAAAGGGCAGGAAATCTTTCGTTTTAAGTTTGATTATGACAGCCTGTGCAATGGAAAAAGCCTGAAACTGGGTAATGTTGAAGAGCTGAGCAACGGGAATTATCTTGTAAACATGGGAGCTATTCACCGTGTTTTTGAAGTGACTCCGAAAGGAGAAATAACCTGGGATATTTTTGTGGAAAAACTGGATACGTTTAAGCGCGTCTGGCGATTTTACCCACAGTACAGAGTGGCTGTGACGAGTTCACTCTATCCGAATGAATTTACCGCTAAATGGACTCCGAAAAAAGCAAAAGGTGATCAGTTGACGGGCGCGCTTTCCTTATTTAATGTGGGTTCCGAGAAGAATCACTATATAGTATCCGTGCAACAAGAAAATGGTTCGTGGGTTGGTTTGACTGAAATACCTGCAATTGAATCAGGCGAATCGCGCACAGTTGGAGTTACTATTCCTGAAAAGTATCTGAATACCACGGGGAAGGCCAGGTTAAGGGTACAAGCGAGAGGGAAGAGTGTGTTTGAGGAGATTGTAGTTAAATAATTTTGAATATTGAATTAGGATGAATTCAATTAAGCATTAGAAATTCAACATTATTCAAAACTCGCTTTCAAACTCAAATCCAAACTCTTGAAACTATGTGTTAACGCACCCACTGAAATAAAATCGACACCGGTTTCGGCAAAAGATCTCAGGGTTTCTTTCGTAATACCACCCGATGCTTCTGTTTCGAAACGTCCGCCAATGCGCTGAACAGCTTCCCGTAACAATTCAGGAGTGAAATTATCGAGCATGATCCGGTCTACTTTCCCAATGGCTAATACTTGCTCCAATTCATCAAGGTTTCGCACTTCTATTTCTACTTTCAGAGCCTTTCCATTGGCTCTCAGGTATGCTTGCGTACGTTCGATTGCCTGTTGAATTCCGCCAGCAAAATCAACATGGTTGTCTTTGAGCATGATCATATCGTAGAGCGCAAACCGATGGTTGACACCTCCGCCAATACGAACAGCCCATTTTTCCATGTACCTGATTCCCGGAGTTGTCTTACGTGTATCAAGCAGTTTGGTAGATGTTCCTTCCAATAATTTTACCAATTGGTTTGTTACCGTAGCAATACCGCTCATGCGTTGCATAAAATTGAGTAAAGTTCGTTCGACAGCCAGGATAGATTGTGCTTTTCCGCGAATGTAAAAAGCGATCTGACCGGGAGTAACGGTGTCACCATCATGCAGCAGTTCTTCAAATTGCAGCGAAGGATCATAGGTTTCGCAAACCAGGCGTGCCAGATCGACGCCGGCCAGAATACCAGTGTCTTTTACGAGCAATTTTGCTTCACCCTTAGCATCAGCGGGAATGCAGGCCAATGATGAATGATCGCCGTCACCGAGATCTTCTTGTAAAGCTGTTTGAATGATGGAATGTATCATGCTTCAAAAGTACAGAATCCTTTGAAAGCGACGCGCGGATCAGGTTTTTTCTATGGCGATACTCTCGATCTTAAAGTCACTGCCGCTCTTTTTCCATTTGATGGTAACCCGGTAATTCTCTGTTTTGGAAACAACATACGTACCGATCGCAAAACAACCATCGTCGGTTTCTTTCCCTTTGAAAGTAAACTTGAACGACGAAGCTGGTTTTTTACCAAAAAACTCTTTCAAGACCTGCTCTGCCTGTATTTGAGAATATACACCTTCCTTCTCAATAACATTCACGATCATGCGATCTTTACCGTAGCTTACGATCTTGCTGGCATCACCCGAAGCAAACGCCGATTCGATTGAAGCATAAGGAATTGCATCCGATCCAATGTTCAAATTGAACATCAATATCGATAAAAGTGTATATATAAGTCCCATAGTCTTTTTGTTTTTCGGAAGAACATAAGCAAAAACGATGCCTAAGTTAATCGTTTTTTAAAAACTGTTAAAAATAATCTACCTGATGCATAGATTTATGTCCGGGAAACGTTTTAAAGCCCCTAAAAGTTCGATTGACAGGATTTTCGTATTTTTCCACATGCGTTCCCTCAACAGAAAGGCTCTTTTGGTAGCTGCGATTGGTTTCATGGTTGCTGGTTGTTTGCACTTGCTAAACGCTTGGGTCAGCGATCTTCCCCAGGGTATTCACCATACGGCAGATGATCCTTCTTACCTTGCTCCTGTTGAAAATTGGTTAGCGAACGGCACCTGGAAAGACAACTCAGCCGGAGCTTCCTCGTACGTGCAACGTCCACCGCTTATGGGAATCATTCATGGGGTATTTTACGGATTGTTCGGGTCGAAATCAGCCATTATAACCTTCATTTTTCTCCTGCTCATTCACAGTGTTGCGCTTTACAGGTTACCTGCTCTACTACAACATTTTGTTCCGGAAAAAACAAGTTATTACCTGGCTTATTTGTATGCTTTAACTCCTTGTTTCTGGGGATTTTTAAGCTACCAAATCACAGAAGCCATCAGCCCCACGTTGTTGTTATTGTTGCTTAGTGTGCGATTTAATGATCAACGAAACAGCATTTTTTGGGTGGTTTTTCTCTTAACATGTATCTGGTTTCTTAGACCGGTTCTAGTACTCCTGGCGCCGGTTTTCCTTGTTTTTCTCTGGAAAAGAAGAGCTAATCTTATTTCCTTTTCCAATTGGAAAAACCCGCTCATTGTCGTGCTTTCATTATTGGCAATTGTGGGATGGGAAACCAGAAAAGCAGGTTATATGGGCGAATGGGGCAATCCGCATCCGATTTACCATGTCAACAATCAATCCTTATTCAGACCGGCGCATGCTTCGCTAAGTAACGTTTTTCGGGTGTGGGAAACGCGTCCGGAAGTGATTCACCGCATTGCAGGTTCATGCTGGACAGGCGATTCCACCGCGAGAAGCCTTGCCTCATTGGAATTATATGTCCGCGAACGGTCCATTCCCATACCAGCCCCGGAATTGCATCGGTTACTTGCTGAATACCACGCGGTAAATCAGATTGTGCTTCATCAAATTGAGGCAGGAAGATTACGGGGCGAGACAACCGGAGAAAAACAAATTCGTATTCAATTTGATGCATTAGCAGAAAAACTGGCGAAGGAAAACCGCTTTCAGTATCACCTACGCACACCACTGATTTCTATGAAGGAATTGTTCAAGAAAAGTCAGCTGAATCTTGAACTATTCCAGCTGCATTACCGCGGAAACCTGGTTGTAGAAGGACTTCGGTGGTTTTGCGTAATTCTTCTGAATTTGCTGTTTCTGGGAACATTCTTGTTGCTTTTCGGAAAGAATAATGATTTAAAATGGCTTGCATTAGGTGCAATACTGTATTGTTTTTACCTCTTCTATGTGCAGCGCGCCAACGAAGATCGCTACATGGTTCCCATGCTACCGTTGGTTTTTATAGGTGGCTGTTCTTTTTGGTGGAAGGTGATTTTTTCGAAACGAAGAAAAGCCGTTCAATCCGATTGATGTACATTTGCCTATGCAAATCAAGATTCTGTGTATCGGGAAAACCGGAAAATCCTTTTTAGAAGAGGGTGAACGCGAATACCTGAAACGCTTATCCAATTACATTTCGGTAGAATTACAAGTGCTACCCGATATCAAAAACGTCAAAAGTTTGAGTGAACAACAGATCAAACACAAGGAAGGGTTGCAGTTTTTAGAGAAAATCAGCGCGAAAGAAACCGTGATTTTATTGGATGAAAAAGGGAAAAATTACGATTCGGTGGCCTTTGCCGACTTTTTGCAAGAGCAATTTAACCGTGGTGGTAAACAGCTATTCTTTCTGATTGGTGGACCTTACGGTTTCAGCGATGAAATTTACCAGCGCGCCAACGGCCAGCTTTCACTTTCCAAAATGACCTTTTCGCATCAAATGATCCGCTTGTTTTTTGTAGAGCAAATCTACCGTGCCATGACCATTTTAAAAGGTGAACCTTACCACCACCGGTGAACCGGATGAACGTTGCAACCGAGTAGGTATGATCATTCGACTATAAAATGTGTATCTTCGAACGCAGATGATTCAACTGGATATAATCGATTGGGGCGTATGGCTATTTTTGGTAGCCGTCGTCGGTTTTTTCCTTTACTTACGCCAACGCACTTCCAATTTTACCGGATCGATTTATCTAATGCGTGGTTATTTTTTAAAAGTATTCGGCGGACTGAGTTTTGCTCTGCTTTACATCTATTATTATGGCGGCGGCGATACGGCAGAATACTTTCGCAGTACTTCTACCCTTAATGAATTATTAGCTTCGGAGCCTGAAACGTACCTTAAACTGTTGAGCCTAAGCCCTGAAGAAGCACAACCTGTTTTACGAAACGCCAACAAAGTAATTTTCTATAGCCACACAGCCGAAGAATGGTTCATGGTTAAACTCATTTCTCCGTTCATTTTTCTGGGATTCAATTCCTATTTAGGCGTTACATTCCTGATGTCACTGCTGTCTTTTTCCGGATCCTTTAAATTGTTTCAACTGATGAACAAGATCCTTCCTGACAAAATGGGATTGATATTTGGGATCAATTTCCTGATTCCAACCTCACTTTTCTGGACAAGTGGCTTGCTCAAAGACACCATTACCTTTACCTGTTTTGCATTCCTGTGCTCCTTTTTTTATTCTGTTATCTACGAGCAAAAACACCGTTTGCTTTATTTGCTTCTGATTCCTGTGATTATCTATATTACGCTAAATCTGAAAGCATATATCATCATCAGCTTCGCTCTATGGGTGTTGATAACCTTACTGTTTGCTACCACATCATCCATCAAAAACACGGTCGTCAAATACCTTACCGGACCTATCATCATTGTCACTATGATTGCTTTCGGTTATTTGGGAATCAGCTATATGATTCAAAACAACCAGGAATACAATGCAGAAAACCTGTTTAGCAAAATCAGGGGATTTCACACCTGGCATACGCAATTGGGTGGTTCGGCTTACAATCTGGGCGAAATGGAATATACCGAAATCGGATTGTTGCAAAAAGTGCCTGCAGCAATCAATGTAAGTCTGTTTCGTCCATATCCCTGGGAATCCGGTTCAGCGCTGGTATTACTCAACAGCTTAGAAAGTATGTGTATGCTCTTACTGGTTGCGTGGACCATATTCAAGGTTAGGCTGCGGTTTTTCAGGCATTTATTCAAAAATCCTTATTTGACCGGAGGATTGGTTTTTTGCCTCTTTTTTGCCTTTTCAATCGGAATTACCTCCTATAATTTCGGTGCACTTTCACGGTTCAAAGTACCGCTAACGGCCATTTTTGTATTTATTTTGGTCTATACAATTAATCAAGAACGATTAAGTCGGTCAAAATCGAAAAAACGCATTCCGTAGGTCGGCAATTTTTGTATTTTTACCTTTTACAATCGCGCAACAACGATTGACGAGTTACGCTAAAAAAACTACATGCTTTCGAACAAATCCATTCTCATTACCGGCGGAACTGGCTCTCTTGGAAAAGAATTAGTCAAAACAATTTTAGAGCGCTGGCCTGATGTAAAACGCCTGGTGGTGTATTCGCGCGACGAGCAAAAGCAATTTCTAATGGCGCAGGATTACTCCGATCATCAGTATCCGGCAATCCGCTATTTCATTGGCGATGTCCGCGATTTTGAACGTCTGAAACGCGCTATGCACGGGATAGATTGTGTGATTCACGCTGCTGCCATGAAGCATGTTCATATTGCGGAATACAATCCGGATGAATGCGTGAAAACGAATATCGGCGGTGCTGAAAACGTGATTCGGGCTTGCCTGGAAACCAATGTAACACAAGTAGTTGCACTTTCAACTGACAAAGCCTGTGCACCGATCAATCTCTACGGAGCCACCAAACTTACCTCAGATAAGTTATTCATCGCTGCCAACAACATTAAAGGCACCAAAAACATTGCATTTTCGGTAGTTCGCTACGGTAATGTAATGGGGTCGAATGGTTCGGTGATTCCATTCTTTTTGAAAAAACGCCATGAAGGTTTTTTACCTGTTACCGACACTTCCATGACTCGTTTCAATATTTCATTGGAAGAAGGAGTTGACATGGTGTTGCACGCCTTGGAAACAGCTTGGGGTGGTGAATTATTTGTGCCGAAAATACCTTCTTACCGCATTACAGATGTTGCCCAAGCAGTTGCCCCCAATTGTCCGATAAAAGTCACTGGAATCAGACCCGGTGAAAAAATCCACGAAGAAATGATTACTTCTTCCGACGCTTTCTCGACCTACGATTTAGGGAAATATTACGTGATTTTGCCACAGGTTCCGGCATTTGATCTCGAAGAATACATTGATCAATTCAATGCCAAAAAGGTTCCGATCGGGTTCAATTACACTTCCAATGACAACAAAGATTGGGATACGGTAGCCGGCTTGCGCGCAAAAATAAAATTACACATCGATCCTGAGTTTAGTCCGGAGCCATGACCCAATATTCTATTCCTTACGGTAAACAACACATTTCGGAAGAAGATCTTGCGGCAGTTACGGCTGTTCTTACAGGCGATTTTTTAACCCAGGGTCCGGCAATTGCACAGTTTGAATCCGCTTTTGCCAATTATGCAGGAAGCGCTTATGCTGTAGCAGTATCCAACGGAACAGCTGCTTTGCATCTGAGCTGTATGGCATTGGGAGTTTCTGAAAACAGTCGGGTGATTACCACACCAATTACCTTTGCAGCTTCGGCCAATTGTGTGCGTTATTGCGACGGAACAGTTTTGTTCGCGGATATAGATCCGATCACTTATCTCATCGATCTGGAATCGGTGAAACGATTACTGGAAAGCGAGCCGACAGGAGCTATTCAAGGAATGATTGTGGTGGATTTTGCGGGAAAAGCGGTCAACCTGGAAGCATTTCGTGCACTGGCAGATCAACACAACTGTTGGATCATCGAAGATGCCTGCCATGCTCCAGGAGGTTTTTTTACCGACTCAAACAATAAGCAACAACGGTGTGGCAATGGTAAATTTGCTCATGTTTCTATTTTTTCGTTTCATCCCGTCAAGCATATTGCATGCGGTGAGGGTGGAATGATTACTACCGATGACAAAGCCATTTACGAACGTTTGTTGCAATTGCGTACGCACGGAATCACACGCAATACAGAACAATTTTCCAATTCACCTGCGTTGGCAACCGGCATTCCGGAAAGCACGGATTATCCGATTTGGTATATGGAAATGCAGGAATTGGGATTTAACTACCGGTTGACCGATTTTCAAGCTGCATTGGGGTTATCGCAGCTCAACCGGGCAGATGCAGGATTGGAAAAACGCCGCCAAATAGCCCAACGTTATACCGATGCTTTTACAGGAAAATCGTATATCAAGGGTCAATCCGGTTACGACCCAACACATGCCTATCACCTGTATGTGATTGAGGTGAATGATCGGTTAGGCTTATACAACTACCTGCGTACGAAAGGCATTTTTGCTCAAATTCACTATTTCCCGGCACATTTAATGCCTTATTACAAGCAATTTGGTTGGAAAGAAGGTGATTTTCCAAATGCCGAAACGTATTACAATCGTTGCCTGAGTCTACCTATGTTTCCTACATTAACGGCTGATGAACAAACATATGTCATCGCTGAAATTAATCGTTTTTATCAACTGTGATGGCGCCCGTTCTTACATCGGATCGATTAGTACTGGAACCGTTGAGTTCCGCCTTTCTTTCGCAGGACTACCTGAACTGGCTCAACGACCCTGAAGTTTCCCGCTACCTGGAAAGTTCGGGAGGTTATGAATGGGACGATCTGAAAGATTACCTGGTCAAAGTTGACAAACAACATATCTTGTTTTGGGCGATTATTGACAAAGCGGCATCAAAACACATTGGAAACATCAAAATAGATCCGATCAATCAACGCCACGGAACAGCCGAATATGGCATCCTGATCGGCGATAAAAACAGCTGGGGAAAAGGTTTTGCAAGCGAGGCTTCCCAACTGGTCATTGACTACTGTTTTGAAATCAGATTTATACGAAAAATTTCGCTGGGCGTGGTGGAAGAAAACACCAGTGCCGTAAAACTGTACGAAAAACTGGGATTTGTGCTGGAAGGCGTTTACAAAGAACACGGTTTTTACGACAACAAATGGTGTAATGTGTTACGAATGGCGTTGTTCAACCCGACAAGAAGATGAATAAGTTAGCCTTGGGAACGGTGCAATTCGGCTTGTCTTACGGCATCAACAATCCCATTGGCATGCCTTCTGACAAGGATCTCGCACAACTCCTCGATACCGCTTTTTCAAACGGAATTAGCCATTTGGACACCGCAGCTGCATACGGAAATGCCGAAGAACGGTTAGGAAAACTCGCCACTGCCGATTTTAAGATTATCTCCAAATTTCCTGCTGTTGCTGATTTGACAGAACTTCAAGCCCAATATCGGGTTTCATGTCAACTCCTAAACCGTTCTTCACTGGATGGCTATTTGGCCCATAACGCAACCATTTTACTGAAAAAGCCAGATAGTTGGAAGTACTTACAGGAACTCCAATCGACAGAGAGTATTCAAAAAATCGGTGTTTCGCTCTACCATCCCGAAGAATTAGAGCGCTTGCTTGATTGGGAAATTGTGCCGCAATTGGTGCAACTGCCTTACAGTATGTTGGATCGGAAATTTGAACCGTATTTTGCCCGGCTAAAAGCATTGAACATTGAAATTCATACGCGATCTTCCTTTTTACAAGGCTTGTATTTTAAATCGCCTGATCAATTACCCGACAATCTGCAACCTTTAAAGCCGGCATTGATGCAACTCCACAATTTGGTGAACGAATCGGCATTTGATATGGAAACCGTTGCTTTAAAATTTGCGATCAATCACCCGTTGATTGACAAAGTTGTCATTGGCGTTGAAACCGTTTCACAATTGGAAAATAACCTGCGTGCAATCTCGGCGACAGTTCCCGATTCCTTATTTGAGGAGCTGAAAACCATTGTAGTAGACACACCTCACTTATTAAATCCGGCAACATGGCACGCGTAATCGGCATTACCCAGGCCCGGATCGGTTCTACCCGATTGCCCGGAAAAATTTTATTGCCGGTTCAGGGCGATTTGAGTTTGTTTGAACTTCATATCAAACGCGCAAAACGAGCTTCAATGGTTGATCAATGGATTGTAGCAACAACACATGAACCGGGAATAGAGTCACTTATTGATCTTGCACACAAACTTTCCGTTAATGTATATCAAGGAAGCACAACTGATGTGTTGGATCGCTTTTATCAGGCGCAAATCAGATTGGAGGCCGACTACATTGTGCGCCTAACGTCTGATTGCCCGCTGATTGATCCTGCAATTATTGACGAAACTATTCGTTATTGCATCACACATCAGCTGAGTTATTATACCAATACGCTCAATGGACCATTCCCCGATGGATTGGACGTAGAAGTATTTACCGCCGATGCACTAAAAGAAGCATGGCAACAGGCCGCTTCAGCTAGTGACCGCGAGCACGTTACACCTTACATCCGTCGAAAAAGCAATGTATCCGGCTGGCATGGAAACGAACCGAATCATGCGCAGCTGCGTCTGACGGTCGATGAACAATACGATTATGAATTAATCAAACATTTGGTACACGAGTTGGGAACCGATTGCCCGTATATAGACTATTGCGAATACGTGATTTCGCATCCGGAAGTCGCTCAACTCAACAGCCATTTGTTTCGAAACGAAGGATATATGAACAGTAAATTTGATGCTATTACCCTGCGAAACATCACCGATTTCAACCAATCGGATGTTTACCGCAGTAAGATTCACGATTTGATTCCAGGTGGAGCGCATACCTATTCCAAAGGTGACGATCAATTCCCGGAACGCGCTCCGGCAGCTATTACCCATGGAAAAGGAAGCCATGTTTGGGATGTAGACGGCAATGAATTCCTTGATTGTTCCATGGGGTTGACCTCTGTAAGTTTGGGACACGCTTACCAATCAGTGATCGATGCAGTTGCTGCTGAATTGCAAAACGGGGTGAATTTTCAACGTCCGGCTTTGCTGGAACAAACCATGGCTGAAACCTTTTTGAAACTGGTTCCGCAGCACGACATGATCAAATTTGCCAAAAACGGTTCGGTGGTAACAACCGCAGCCGTAAAATTGTCGCGCGCTAAAACGGGAAGAAAACTGGTAGCTTTCCCAAGCGATCATCCGTTTTACAGCTACGATGACTGGTTTATCGGAACTACACCTTGTAATCAGGGAATTCCAAAAGAAATCGGAGCGTTCTCGGTGACGTTTAAATCGTGTGATCTCGATTCACTTAAACAATTATTTGAGCAATATCCCGATCAAATTGCCTGTGTGATTACCGAGCCTGAAAAACTCAGTTGCAGTACTCCGAATTGCAGTTGTGAGGGTAAACCGGAAGTATTTCTGCGTGAAGCGATTGAATTGGCGCACCGGCATGGAGCTTTGTTCATTATTGATGAAATGATAACCGGTTTCAAAACTTCATTTCCCGGAAGCATGACTAACTACAACCTTGAACCGGATATGGCTACCTGGGGAAAAGGAATTGCCAACGGATTCTCGTTTTGTGCACTCACCGGAAAAAAAGAGGTCATGGAATTGGGTGGTATTCGCAACGAAGGCGCCGAAAAAGTGTTCCTTATTTCCACAACTCACGGTGGTGAAACGCATACCATGTCTGCCGCAATTGAAACCATTCGTGTATTTGAAACTGAAAACGTGGTGGCCAAAAACCTGCAAAAAGGAAATGAACTGATTGCGCTTTGTGAGCAATTGGTTTCCAAACACCAACTCAACGCGTTTGTGCAGGTAATACCTTGCCCGTGGATGGTAGGATTTGCGTTTTTTGATGCTTCAAAGGCAGCTTCTCCTGAATTCCGCACACTTTTCTTGCAAGAAATGATCACGCGTGGTGTGTTGTTTCAGGGCATTTTTGTGCCGTGCCACAGCCATACCGAAGACGATTTATATTACTTTGCCAAAGCTTTCGAAGCGTCACTTGAGATTTACAAAAAAGCACTTTCGGAAGGAACCGATGGAATCCTGATCGGGAAACCGATAAAAGGAGTTTTCCGCAAGTATTTATAACGAACAATTAAAACAAGCAGCTCTAAAAAGAGGCTTGATCCTCAAATTATTATCTTTAAAAACGAGTTTTCAGAAACGAGCTTCATTATGAAACGAAAATACAACTGTCTCATTAAGAATCATTTTTCTTTTCAGGAATACCGCATTGAACCGATTCGTGATGAAGACATGTATTCCATAATGGCATTTAGAAATGAGCAATTGTTTCACTTGCGTCAGTCGGAACCACTCACAAAAGAACAACAAGAACATTATTTCGGGACAGTCATAAAAGCGTTATTCGAAGCCGAAAAGCCGGATCAGCTATTGTTTTCTTTCTTTCACAATGATGTGTTTGTAGGTTACGGAGGCGTGGTACACATCAATTGGCTTGATCGGCATGCCGAAATTTCGTTTGTTATGGATACCTCTCTTGAATCGACTCGTTTTGAATCGTACTGGCAGGCTTTTTTAACGTTAATCGAGCAGGTTGCGTTTGAGGAACTAAGATTCCATAAACTCTTTACTTATGCATATAACTTGCGCCCAAATCTTTATGTAACCATCGAAAAAGCGAATTATAAACAGGAAGCTATTCTGAAAGAGCATTGTTTATTTAACGGTGAATATATTGACGTGTACATCCATTCGAAGACAAACACACCGATATTTGAATCAATCCTGAGACCGGTAAACGAGAACGACACAAAAGCGCTGTTTAATTGGGTGAATGATCCGGAGGTACGTTTCAATTCCATTCAGCAGGAGCCTATTCTATGGGAAGACCATTTGCAATGGTTTCGCAGGAAATTACAAGATGATGCTACACACATGTTCCTGCTGGAATATGCAGGAAAAGCAGTCGGGCAAATTCGAATCGATCAATCGGAAGAATATCATTACATTGGCTATTCGATCGATAACAATTACAGAGGCAAAGGATTCGGTAAGTGTATCGTTGCTCAATTGTTAAAGATGCACCCTACCCTGTCATTTGCTGCAGTGGTCAAAAAAACAAATATTCCTTCTATTCGAATCTTTGAATCCCTTGGTTTTGAACTGAAAGAAAACTTGTCCAATCATCATGATATATATACGTTTGTAAAAGAATGAGTCATTATTTAATTGTTTCGGAAAAACAGTGGCATTTAGAGCTACTAGAGCAACTTCAGCAGAAGTTTCCGGATGATCAATGGACACTCATTCAATCGGCTGAACATTTTTCCGTTGAACGATTAGAAAGTTTAAATCCGGCAAAAATATTCATTCCGCATTGGTCACGCCTTATCCCGGCTGATGTTTACGAACGGTATGAATGCGTTGTTTTTCACATGACCGACTTGCCTTATGGAAGAGGCGGAAGTCCTTTGCAGAACTTAATTGTACGTGGACATACCACAACAAAAATATGTGCTTTACAGGTGGTTGAAAAAATTGATGCCGGCCCTGTTTATTTAAAACACGAATTAGATTTAAGTGGTACGGCACGTGAGATTTTTGATCGTGCAAGTAAGACAATCGGCAGCATGATTGAGGAAATTGTTATTAACCAGCCGATTGCTACTCCGCAGGAAGGTGAACCGACTTTCTTCTCCAGAAGAAAACCGGAGGAAAGTAACCTCCAGAATGTAAAAACAATTCAACAGATCTACGATTACATCCGAATGCTCGACTGTGAGGGTTACCCGGCAGCATTTCTCGAAACAAAAGAAGCCCGTTATGAATTTTACGAAGCACGTTTCGACCAGATAACTAATTCCATTGAAGCTCATGTTAGAATTACTAAAAAATAAGTGTATAATGATTGTAGTAGCTCATCCTGACGACGAATTGCTGGGATTAGGAGCAACAATGAACATGCTTATCCGGTTACATAATGTAACAACTCATGTGGTAATTCTTGGGGAAGGAATTACCTCAAGATCGGATCAGCGTGATCCTGAAAACTGGAAAAAAGAACTAGCTGTTCATCAGGAAAACATTCGACTGGCACAGAAAGCGATCGGTTATCACTCGGTCAGCATGTACGATTTTCCGGACAACCGTTTCGATACTGTTGCCTTGTTAGATATTATCAAGGTCATTGAGAAAGAAAAAAGGGATTTTCAACCCACTGTTATTTTCACCCACCATGGCGGCGATGTGAACATTGATCATCAGCGAACATTTGAAGCTGTACTTACTGCCTGCCGTCCGCTGAAGGAAGAAGGCGTTAAGCATATTTTTACGTTTGAAACACCTTCAGGAACCGAGTGGCGTGCTTCTTCAGACCCAAAACATTTCATCCCGAACCTGTTCATTGAAGTCACAAAAGAAAACCTTGGTGCCAAGATTCAGGGAATGGAACATTACGAATTTGAACGCCGCGTTTTTCCTCATCCCCGATCTCCTGAGGCATTAACAATTCAGGCACAACGATGGGGGATTTCGGTAGGTGCTAATTATGCTGAGGCATTTCAGCTAATCCGTTCGATTTCATAAGCAAGCCAATCCTTGTGTTTCTGACAACAATAGCATAACCGATTTCAAAACTTGGGGATTATTCTTTACCTTAGGAGCTCTAATTTTAATGCGAAATAATTATATGTCATTGAATCAACAACAGGTGTTTATAATCGCCGAAATTTCAGCCAATCACCAGCAAAATCTGGAGGTTGCCATAGAAACGATTCGAGCCGCCAAACGAACGGGAGCTGATGCTGTAAAACTGCAAACCTATACACCCGATACAATGACCTTGAATTCCGATAAAAACGACTTCCTCATTCAACAAGGTACCATCTGGGACGGTCAAAAATTATATGACCTTTACCAGGAAGCATATACGCCTTGGGAATGGCACGCTCAGTTATTTGCCGTTGCAAAAGAAGAAGGATTAATTTGCTTTTCTTCCCCCTTCGACAAAACAGCAGTAGATCTATTGGAATCACTTGATTGCCCGATTTACAAAATCGCTTCATTTGAAATTACCGATATTCCATTGATCGAATACACAGCCAGCAAAGGAAAACCCATGATCATTTCTACCGGAATTGCCGAGCGCGAAGATATAGAGCGCGCGCTGAAAGCTTGTCGAAAGGTTGGTAACAACGACATTACTTTACTCAAATGCACCTCATCGTATCCCGCTCCGATAGTAGAAGCCAATATGCAGTTAATGCAACAATTTGCTGCTGATTTCGATGTGAAAATCGGATTATCGGATCATACGTTGGGTATAACATTGCCAATCGTTTCGGTTGCATTAGGGGCAACGGTTATCGAAAAGCATTTCATAATTGATCGCGCAATGGGCGGGCCTGATGCTACTTTTTCACTTGATGTAGCCGAATTCACCGCTATGGTAAGTGCAGTAAGAGATGCCGAGAAATCGCTTGGAACTGCGACGTATGAACTCACTGAAAAACAACAATCCGGTAAAGCATTTTCGCGGTCGTTATATGTGGCCGAAGATATTCAGGAAGGTGAAGTCTTCACCGAAAAGAATGTTCGATCCGTGCGCCCCGGATTTGGAATGCATCCCCGGTTTTACAACGAGATATTAGGCAAAAAAGCCGCTCAAAACCTTGAAAAAGGAAGTCGTTTCACACACGACGCAATACAAAACACCGAATGAAAAAAATAGCCATCATTACAGCTCGCGGCGGCAGTAAACGCATTCATAAAAAAAACATCAAACCGTTTTTCGGGAAACCGATTATTGCGTATTCCATTGAGGCAGCCTTACAATCAGGTGTTTTTGATGAAGTAATGGTGTCGACCGACGATGAAGAAATAGCTTCAATTGCATGTGAATACGGAGCGAACGTTCCATTCATGCGTTCCGAAGCAACTTCAAACGACACTTCGAATACGGTTGATGTTCTGGAAGAAGTTCTGTTGCAATATCGCACCAACGGTTTTGAATTTGATGTGGCATGTTGCCTTTACCCTACTGCCCCTTTCGTTACGGCCGACAGAATCAAAGAAGCACTTGCTTTATTGGAAATAAAAAAAGCAGATACCGTGTTACCGATCACCGCATTCAGTTTTCCCATTTTGAAATCGTTTAAAATGGATGATCAGTCAAGGGTGTCTTTTAATTGGAATGAATACCAAGGTTTTCACTCGCAGCAATTACCGTCTTCTTATCACGACAGCGGGCAGTTCTACTGTTTTCAGGTTGCGGGATTTTTACAGCACAAAAAACTCTTTACCGGCAATACCGTCGGGTTGGAAATTCCCGAAACAGAAGTACAGGATATCAATACCGAAGACGATTGGCGTATGGCTGAAATCAAATTCGGTTATTTACACCCCGAATTGCGATGAAAGTACTCTTGCTCGGCTGCGGAAATATGGGAGCGTTCTATGATTTTGATAACGATCAGGTACTTACTTATGCCAAAGCATTTCACCTGCATACCGATTGGCAGATTTCACTATTCGATGCAGATGCTCAACGCCTTTCTCTGGTGAGTCAACGCTACGGATTTGAAACAGTATCATCGCTTGAAGACGTGGATTTCGGCCGGTTTGATGCGGTTTGCATTGCCACTTCCACCCCAACTCATTTCACATTTCTAAGTAAGGCGTTAAAGAGACAAGTACCCGTTATTATTTGCGAAAAACCCATTTCGACTCAAGCCAATGAACTCAAGGAACTCGACGTAGCTTATAAAAAAGGCTCTTCAAAAGTGATGGTGAATTACATTCGTCGTTTTCAGCCTGCTTACAGTGAGTTAAAAGCACGACTAGGTGAATTCATCTCAGAAGAACCAATTCAATCTATTCGGTTTAATTATAAAAAAGGGTTGCTGAACAATGCCAGTCATGGCTTGGACATACTCCAATTCTTACTCGGGAGTCATTTCCAATTTTCCAATGCAACAATCATTGAGAAAACGCATGACACATTTCCCGACGACCCAACTGTTTCATGTATTATACCGCAAGATGGTTATTCACTGGAGCTAATCGGGCATGCTCATTCAACTGATCCTGTTTTCGATCTTACCGTAACCTTTCAAACCAAACGTTTATTGATCCTTGAAAGCGGAAACACCATTCGCATAGAAGAAAACAATGAAACCGGGGCCGTTGTTTATTTAGCTGACAACGCCATTCAAGATTACATGATTCCGGTAATCGATCACATGAAACAACTGATCAATGAACCCGGATTACCTGATAACTTTCAGGAAAGCCTGGAATTGAACCAACAGTTACTTTTACTTTTGAACGAATAGCATTCATAATGGCGAAACTTGCAATCAACGGTGGAACACCGATACGAACAACTTTATTTCCGGCATACAATACGATTGGTGAAGAAGAAAAACGTGCTGTAGCCAAGGTACTCGACAGCGGAAATCTTTCGCAATATTTAGGCGCATGGACAGACGATTTTTTTGGCGGACCAACCGTTCGTGCGTTTGAAAATGCCTGGAAAGAACAATTGGGTTGCAAGCACGCTGTTTCTGTCAACTCCAATACTTCCGGTCTTTTTGCAGCTATGGGAGCTATCGGAATCCAACCCGGAGACGAAGTGATTGTTTCTCCTTACTCCATGAGTGCCAGTGCGATTGCCCCGTTGGTTTACGGAGGCATTCCCATTTTTGCCGATATCGATCCGGTGACGTTTTGTATGGATCCGGCGAGCATAGAAGCTAAAATAACACCGCGTACCAAAGCCATTCTGATCGTTCACATCATGGGGCACCCAGCCGATATGACACGTATCATGCAATTGGCAAAACAGCACAACCTGCGAGTGATCGAAGATTGTGCACAAGCACCGATGGGTAAATACAAAAACCAATATGTAGGTACATTTGGCGATATCGGGATTTTTAGTCTGAATTACCACAAACACATTCATACGGGAGAAGGCGGCGTGATGGTGACCAATGATTATGCGTTGGCATTTCGTTGTCAGATGATTCGCAACCACGCCGAAAACATTGTTGGCCCTACCGAAACAGTCGATTTAACAAACATGATCGGTTACAATTACCGCATGACGGAAGTAGAAGCCGCTATTGGGATCGAACAACTCAAAAAATTACCTTCGTTACTGAAACAGCGGTTGGAAAACGTCACTTTTTTTGATGAACAACTGGCTCAATTTCCGGCACTAAAACTTCAACCCAAACAACCGGAAGGAAATGTGCATTGCTACTATACCTACCCCATTATTTTTGATAAAACGATTGCCGGAATAGAACGAAATGCCTTTGTAGCAGCGTTGAATGCTGAACTTCCATCGGCTGTTTTACGCGAAACGGCTCCATTGATCGGTTGCGGTTACGTAAAACCATTATATCTAGCACCGATCTATCAGCAAAAGGCTGCCTGGGCGTTTAAACCCGAATTATATCCGCATGAGATCAGTTACGCAAAAGGATTGTGTCCTGTTGCCGAATCGATGCATTTTGAGCAATTGTTTTCGCACGAGTATATGCGTCCCGGAATGACAAAAGCCGACATGCAGGATGTGATCGATGCTATTGCCAAAATCTTTGAAAACAAGGATGAATTGCGTTGAGCTACTCGCCACAAAAAAAGGCAAAGGACTCATTGCATTTAGCGATCCGGCCGGTGCCAAAGCCTGCCTGGCATTGCATTGGATTTTAACAAACATCCATGGTTTGGATGCCATTCGGCTGGTTTCCAATAAATCGTATTCATTCTATGCAGATTGGAACACCGAAGTAACAATCATCGATGATCCGTCAGCTATAGATCTTTCCGACCTGGATTGGTTATTTACCGGAACTTCACATCCTGATTCATCGCACAGCTTTGAAGTAACCTTGCTGAAACAAGCCAACGAACAACACATTTTTACCGCTTCGTTTATCGATCATTGGACCAATCTTTCAGAACGATTTTCACTGAATAGCACCTTCGTTTTTCCGGATGTGATTTTTGTTATCGATCCACAGTTGATTCAACATGGAAGCGAAGCAGGTATTCCTTCAGAAAAACTGATGGTCAGTGAAAATCCCTATTTGCAATACATCCGGTTGTATTGGAAAAGTCAGCTGAGCATCGAACAATTCCGGAAAACATACAACATTCCCGAATCGGCGACAATCATTTTAACCTACGCTCCCGATCCGATTTCACTGCGGCACGAACTATCCGATTTCGGATTCAACGAATTTACCGTTTTGGGGGAATTGCTACAATTGCTTCATCAGCATCCTGAGGTATTCCTCATTATAAAAACACATCCGTTACAACCATTGGAGCAATTGAATCTATTGATTGAGGATGCAAAATCACAACGACTTGTTCTTGAAACAGCCAACCGGATCGATAACCTGGAACTGATCTTTCATTCAACAGCCATCATCGGATTTTTATCCAACTTTTTGTGGGAAGCATCCGCTCTCCGAAAGCCTGTTTATCGCTACGCTTTAACGGGTAACGATGCCTATTATGAACAATTTAAATCAGTTACAACACGTTTTTCTTCGTTAGAAGAATTGAAGAATTGCTTATCCTTGTAATGTATGAACAACGGGAGACTTTTTCTGGAGACAACAAATTATTACCTGCGTACACTTTCGGTAGAAGATGTAGACGGCAATTACCAGCGTTGGCTGAATGATCAGGAGGTGGTGGAACATAATTCACATGGTCGTTTCCCGCAAACTCCCGAAACACTGCGCAGTTACGTTACCAGCAGTTCACTCACTACAAATCAGCTCATTCTTGCTGTAATTGCTAAAGAAAACGGTTTACACATCGGCAATATCAGCTTACAGCAAATCAATTGGGTTGACCGTAATGCCGAAATCGCCTTTCTTCTGGGGGAAAAAGAATTTTGGGGTAAAGGCGTGATGTTTGAAGCCGGACAGAAACTGATCTCACATGCGTTCCAAACACTCAACCTGCACCGCATTCATTGTGGAACATCGTTTGAAAACAAGGGAATGCAGCAATTGGCAATAAAGTTAGGAATGACACAAGAAGGTGTGCGAAAAGAAGCTATTTTTAACAACGGAAAATACATCGATATCCTCGAGTTTGGATTATTAAATAAGAACTAATTACATGGAATTAAACGGTCAACCGTTATTGCCTGGCGTTCAATACTGTACGCGCTGTTGTTTACCTGCAACGGCAGAGGGCTTAGGTTTTGATGAAATGGGTATTTGCCAGCCTTGCCGTTCGTCTGAAATGAAAATCCACATTAATTGGGTAGAACGCGAACAACAATTGGCGAAGATTCTGGAATCACATCGCGGTAAAAGCAAAAGCGGCTACGATGTGATTGTGCCTATCAGCGGCGGAAAAGACAGCATGTTTCAGTTGTATATCCTTACGCAGAAATACAATATGCGCTGTTTGGCGGTAACGTTCAGTCACAATTGGTACACCGAAACCGGTAAGTACAATTTGCAATTGGCCCTGGAAGCATTCAATGTGGATCACATCATGTTTTCACCCAATCATAAAACCATCAACAAACTGGCGCGCGAATCACTCTATAAAATAGGCGATTCCTGCTGGCACTGTCATGCCGGAGTTGGAGCATTTCCATTGAAAGCAGCTGTGATGTACGAAATCCCGCTCCTGGTGTGGGGCGAATCGGTTTCTGAAAGCGACGGAAGAGCTACCTACGACAATCCGATCAAATTCGACCGCGATTATTTCACCCGCATTTCAGCACGTTTTTACGCCGAAGAATTGGTCGGAAAGGACATTACAATCGACGAAGTACAACCATGGGTTTTACCACATTACGACGATATCGACCGCGTTGGCATTGAAGGAATTCACCTCGGTGATTACATTTTCTGGGATGATGAACGCCAAATGGAATTTATCCGTGATCAGTATGGCTGGCGTGAAGATAAAATCGAAGGAACCTACAAACGCTACAAAAGCGTGGAATGCAAAATGGCCGGTTTACACGATTACACCAAATACCTCAAACGTGGCTTTGGCCGTACAACCGATCAGGCAAGCCGTGATGTGCGCAGTGGATTATTGACGCGCGAAGAAGGTTTTGACCTTATCAAACAACACGATACTGTGCGTCCGGAAATTTTGGATTGGTACCTGGAACGCACCGGAATTTCGGAAGAGGAATTCTTCAAAGTGATGAAAGAACACCGCCTGAAAGTAATGGGTGGCGATCTCAGTAATGCTTGCGAAAGCTGTAATTTATTCTAAAAACGACCAACAGACATGTATAACAACTTGTCCATCAGTGATATTTTACGTTTACACAAGACAGGTGAATTGGACCTGATTGCGTGGAACAAACACTTCATTGATCGCGTAAAAGCAACTGAATCGACCATTCATGCATGGGAATATGTGAACGAAGACCATTGGCTCAAAAACGTTGACGAAGCAATTGCGCATTCCAATCCGGCTTTTGCCGATTTATTAGGCGTTCCGGTTGGAATCAAAGATATTTTCAACACCATTGATATGCCTACCGAAATGGGAAGTCCGATCTGGAAAGGATTTACTCCCGGAAACGACGCGCGCGTGGTGCACAATATTAAGTTTCACGGTGGCCTTACCGCCGGAAAAACCGTAACGGCCGAATTTGCTGTTCACACCCCGAATGAAACCCGGAATCCATGGAATACAGCTTATTCGCCGGGAACATCATCCAGCGGATCAGCCGCAGCGGTGGCTTCAGGAATGGTTCCATTAGCCATTGGTACACAAACGGCGGGTTCTATTATTCGGCCGGCAAGTTATTGTGGTGTATTCGGTTTCAAACCTACATTTGGCACGTTGCCGCGAACGGGAATGCTGAAAACAACCGATACGCTTGACACTGTCGGTTTGTTTGGTACGAATACCGCCGATTGCCGTCGCTTGTTTGACGTTATGCGGGTGAAAGGACTGGATTATCCATACGTGAATAAGCGACTGGAAAACCCTTCGTTTCAGCAAAAAAACGGCGCAAAATGGAAAGTCGGGATCGTACTGGAACAACATTCGGTTGCAGCAGATTATAACGATTTCGCCTTAAAAGCCTTTGCTGATTTTGTGGCGAAATTGAATTCGTTAACCGATGTGGAAGTCGTAAAACCTTCGTTCGGCCCCTTAATTGAAAAAGCACATTCGGTGCAGGAAACCATTTATCACAAAGCGCTTTCGTATTATTTCAAACACGAATTTGAAAAGAAAACACTCATGAGCCCGGTGATGTACGAAATTGTTGCAGAAGGAAACACCATTTCACCCGAGGTGTATCACGCTGCTATAGCGAATCAAAGCGTGCTAACGGCGGAAATGGACAGCTTATTTCAGGACGTCGATGTATTGATTACACTTTCAACAGCAGGTCACGCGCCGGAATTCGGAATTGCGATTGACCCACCGGATACGTGTTTGATTTGGACGATGTGTGGTCTGCCAACGCTTTCAATCCCGCAATTCCAGCACAATGGATTACCGTTTGGCGTGCAGGCAATCGGGAGAAAGTACGCCGATTACAAACTCCTCGATTTTGTAGAATTTCTCACTGAAAAAGGTCTTACACCTCAATTTGCCGCATTGAGCAATTAGGAAACACTAAATGATTGGCCGGTTAACAACACTTCTGAAGCAGGAAAAAGTCAAAAACTTCCTCTTCTTTTCTTCAGCGAGTTTTATCGGTGCCATTATCGGTGTCATCACCCTGCGCTCGTTTACGAGTTACATGGATCCGTCAGAATTCGGAATTTGGAGCTTTGCCCTGACTTTCAACGGATTCATTGCGGCATTTATCGTGCTGGATCTACACAGTTATTTTCTCATTGAAGCCACAAAAGCTACTTATAGCCGGAAAGAACTACTACAATCGCTCCTTACTTTTTCGTTTGTTTGGTCCATCATCAGTACACTGTTGTTTCTCTTACTGGGATTTTTGTTTTTTCACCGGTTGTTTGAGCAAATCAATTTCTTTCCCTACATTTTCTACATTCTGATTTCGAATCTCTTCATGGGGTTTTCGCAATTTTTGCTCATCGTCTACCGCATTGAAAACAAACCGTTTTACTACTTTTTGTTTTCCGTATTTCAATCGGTTTTCGCCATTCTGTTTTCGCTGTTGGTAGTGGTTTATTTTCTTCACGATGCGGAAGGCCGGATCATTGGCTATTCGGCGGGAATGCTGGCAAGCGGATTGGTTGCATTGTTGATATTGGCTGTTTTTTATTCCTTCCGGTTTCGCATCGACCGTGCCTTGATCAAAAAAGCACTGGCCTTTTCAGCGCCGCTTATTCCGTACGCAATTGCGACTCTCAGCATGGATTTTCTGGACCGTGTTTTTATTGAAGAATACAGCACTACACAAGAATTGGGCTTGTTCGGATTGGCCAATCAAATCAATACCATTGTTTACTTTATCTTCATTTCGCTCATACGCGTTTACGAACCTTCTATGATTGGCTGGATTCACCAACAGGAACACGAACGCTTGAGTTCCTTTTCAATCAAGTACAATTTTCTGCTGGTGGCAGCTACAGTGAGTCTGATGCTTCTTTCCGGATTCATTGTGTTCTATCTGACCAATGTCAAGTATTACGATTCGGTTGAAGTAGTGATCAAAATGTCGCCTTACTTTTACCTGAAATCGATTTCGATGTTACTCTTAACTATTTTGGTTTCCGGATCAAAAACCGTAAAAACCATGTATATCTCGATTTTCATACTTGCATTGTATGCCGCATTGGGTTTTCCTTTGGTTCCAATCTATGGTATTGACGGTATGATCCTGATCAAAACTGTGGTTACCGCTATCGGATGTGCGGTTATTTTTACCTACATGGGAAATCGCAAAGCTTACCTGAAAATGGGGCTTGTTATACTGGCTTCAACAGTTGCTGTAGTTCTGATTACCTTTGTTATTCACCGGTTCAATTATTATTTCTAATCGCGTGGAAAAACAACCGACAAATAGTGTTCTCAATTTTATTGCCAAACTACATGCGTTTGAGCAGGAAGAACAGCTTTTTCAGCTCAAGGAAGACAATCTGTTCTACTGGGATATCGTGCGGGCCAAAGTAGCTGAAAAACTATTTTACACCTACGGTCAGGATCAAAAAACGGGTATTTCTGCACCGGTCATCCCGCAATTAACCATTTCACAGAAAATCTTAAAACTCATTCGCTGGGCGTGGTGGTTATTCATTAACGAACTGAACTTCTATTTTTTTTCGCCAAAACGCACTTGGTTGTTTTTGAAAATCTCGCGATTTGCAGATCCGAGAACCGGGGAACCGTATGATGCTGTTGCCGACGAAATTTACCATGTATTAGAGAAAGATGCTATGGCTGTAGAGACCTTTAAGAATCAACAAACAGACATAACCCGCTTGCGGCATCGCTACCAAACATATCATTTGTATACCTATCGGAAACGGTACGCAAAACGACATTTTAAACCAGGCAAAGCCTATTCAGTTTCAGCATTAATCGTCAACCATTTTCCTGATTCAGTCAATGAAAACTGGGATACACTGATTCAAACAACCATTTTGGAATACGTTGCCGAATACAATTTTGCCAGGCGACTTTTTCGAAAAAAACAACCCAGGGGAATCTTTTTTACCGGTGGTGCCAAAGGTTTTATTTCAGCGGCCAATCAATTGGGAATAGAAACTATTGAAATTCAACACAGTCCGCTCAACAAAGCCGATCTTTATTATTCGTACAATTCAGAAATCCATTATGCGCATATTTCCTCTTTACCGCATTATTTGTTGGTGAATTCAGAAGAATGGAAAACACGCATTTTTTATCCGCCGACTTTTGTGACCGTTGGTTCTGATTATTTCTACAACAGCAGCAAGTTCAATACCGAAATAACCGATCGCACTACCATACTGTTTGTTTCCGACCCGATCAATCACAATTTGGTCAGAGATTACATCCTTCGTTTTATTGCGCAAAACGACACTACGGATTACCGAATTGTATTCAAATTACATTCCGCCGAAACAGATCGTTATGAAGAAGCAAAAGCCGCATTTCAGGAATATCCAAATATCGAGGTGGTTTTAAACGAACAAAACATCAGTCAGTTACTGGATGTTTCGTGTGCTACGTTCATCATATATTCAACCGTTGCTTATCAGGCAATCCAGAAAGGATTGCACGTTTACCTTTTAAAAACGGGCTATTACGAAGGTGGATATGATTTATTTGACTTACCAAATGTACAATTGATCGGTTTGAACGACGCAATCACTATTGACGAAATTAAAACGGTGAAACCAGTTGAGCCGGTGGTGTTTTTTGAGGCGTTTGATGAAGGGAAATTCCACTCATTTACAAAGAAAATAACGATCTAACTTAGCGTGAGTTCGGGATAAGAATTCACGTTACGTAAGAAAAGTCCCAAAACTAAACAGTAATCCACTCCTGTTTTTCGAGATCATAACGTTTAATCACACGTGCCGGATTTCCAACCGCCACACAATAATCCGGAATGTCTTTTGTCACCACAGAATTGGCACCAACCACGCTGTTTTTGCCCACGGAGCATCCTAAAATGCTTACGTTTTCACCGATCCATGCACCTTCACCGATAATTACCGGGCGAATTACTTTAATCGATTGAAAATTGACCGGCTGGTGAATGTCTTCAAATGAATGGGTACTGTCGGTGATAAACACCTTATCGGCTGTTAATACATTCTTTTCAATAATGATTTTTTCGACGCAGGAAAAATGATTGAAATGACCGATACAAACGCCCTCTTTCAAGCGCAATTCGGGTTCTTTACTTCCAATTTTGTAAGCCCCAAGCCAAGTAAGATCATGAACAAAAACACCCGCTTCGATATGAATATAGGCATGTCCCTGAATTTTCAGAGGTCGGTGAATATGTCCTTTATACAGTCCGAATTTTGAACCGTTCAATAATCGAAAGAGATATAACCGAATCTTCATATAACTGTTTCCACTAGTTTGGATCGCGCATGTAATAGCGCCGTGCCTCAACGTAAAAGTAGAAAAGTATTCGTAAAAGAGCGATTTTTGCTCTATTAGTCAGGTTTCATCTCTCTTTATTCGAAGGGGGTTTCACAGGATGAAAAAATAGCGCTTTCAACACCGTTTCATAGTGAATACTAGCAATATTTGGCTTATTTTGCATGCAAATTTCAACAGCAAACAACTACAATGCACATATTAATCACAGGTGGAGCAGGTTTTATTGGCAGCAATCTCAGCAAATCGCTGATCAGCAAAGGGCACCAGGTGACACTACTTGATACCGTTTCATCACAGATTCACAAAGACGGCCTCGATTCTTTTTTGGTGAAACAACTTCCCAAAGAAGTGAAGCTCGTTGTCGGTGATGTGTGTAAACGCGAGGACTGGTTAAAAGTACTTCCGGGCGTAGAGGTGATTGTTCACCTGGCTGCTGAAACCGGCACCGGGCAATCAATGTACCAAATTGAACACTATTCTGCGGTGAACATCGGCGGAACGTCGTTGATGCTCGATTTACTGACCAATACACCGCATTCGGTAAAAAAAGTGATTGTTGCTTCATCGCGTGCTATTTACGGCGAAGGAACCTATACCAACGAAGCCGGTGAATTTGTTTATCCATCGCAACGGAATGAACAAGACATGCTGAATGGTATCTTCGACCCGGTTGATTCGATCAACGGAAAACCCTTACGCATGCAGTTGACAAGCGAAACGGCAAAAATTCACCCGACTTCCGTTTATGGCATTACCAAACAGGTACAAGAACAATTGGTTCTCACCGTTTGCGGAGCTTTGGGAATAGACGCCATCGCATACCGCTACCAAAATGTGTATGGTCCCGGACAATCGCTGACCAATCCGTATACCGGAATCTTGTCTATTTTCTCGAATTTACTCCTGAACAATCAAGCTGTAAATATTTTCGAAGACGGTCTTGAATCACGCGACTTTGTGTACATCAACGACGTTGTAAACGCTACCGTTTTAGGAATCGAGCACACACAACCGATTAATGACGCTTTTAATATCGGCACCGGAACTCCGACTACCGTAATGGAAGTTGCTCAAACATTGCAGGCACTTTACGGAACCGATTCGCCAATCGCGGTGACCAGAAATTTCAGAATAGGTGACATTCGTCACAACGCAGCCGATATACGAAAAGCGACCATAATACTTGGTTACATGCCAGAAACCGACTTCAAAACCGGTGTGGCTGCTTTCGCAGCGTGGGTACAAGAGCAAAAACCGGAGAAAAGCGATGCGTTTGAACAATCATTGGCTGCCATGGCTGAAAAAGGATTGTTGAAATGAACATTCTCCTTACCGGAAATTCTTTTCACGGTTATGATGCCGATGTCCGCGACGCCTTACTCGAGTTGGGCCATTCGGTTGATTTTCTGCCCCACAATATTCACGGCCCGTTCAATACCAAAGCCGATTTTTCGAAGAAACTGAGATTCGGGATTCTGCCCTCAAAATTTAAGTTTAATGCGTTTGTGAACCAATCCATCGCGCATTACAATCGTTTACTGCTGCAATTGGTCAACAAGAACAAATACGATCTGGTACTGCTGATCGGTGCGAAGACGGTAACGGAAACAACTCTTTCAGCCATAAAAACACCCAAAGTGCTTTGGTTCATGGACGGTATCAATTATTATCCGGCCGTTCAACCGAAATTAACACACTTTGATCACGTTTTCTTTTTTGAACCAACCGATACGTTTGCACAAGCTTCCATGTTAAGCGACAAGTGTTCTACCCTTCATTTAGGATTTAACCCTAAACGGTTTTTCCCATTGAACATGACGCGAAAATTCGATTTTTCCTTCGTTGGCTCCTACTACCCCAATCGCGATGAATTACTGCATTCAGTGGTCAATGAAACCAAAAACGCACTGATTATCGGTGACTTTCAGCGTTCAGCCTATGAAGCGATTCGTGCGATCAATCACACACAACAAATTCCGATTGAGCAGGTAAATCAGCTGTACAATTCCTCGAAAATAAACATCAATATTCACCACAAACAATCGATTGAAGGCTTGAATGTGCGAACGTTTGAAGTACAGGGAAGCGGCAATATTCAGCTGGTGGAAAACCAATTGGCCGCACAGGAATTCTTCACCGACGGCGAAAATATTTTACTGTACAGTTCTCCCGAAGAATTCAAAGACAAGCTCTTATTTTATCTTGATCGATCAGACCTACAGCTGAAATTGCGTACCAATGCCTATACCGATGCGTTGGCCAATCACACCTGGAAACAGCGCATGACTACCTTGATGGATGAACTCACCAATCGCGGAATCGCATGAATATTCTGATCATCGATAACAGCATTGGCACAACAGGTGCGCTCAACGCAATTTTAGAATCCGTTGAACCGCTGCGATCCAAACATACTTTCCGGTTTGTGGTACCAACCGAAGGAACCACAGCCGAATTGATCCGGTCACACGGCTTTGAAACGGATACACTTCCGTTCATCGAAATCAGCCGAAACATGGGGCGCAACCTGCGTTATCCGTTTCGATTGATCCGCAATGCGTGGCGGTTGAGAAAGATCATTAAACAACACCACATCGATATTGTTCAGGTCAACGATTTGTACAACCTGGTTGGCATAGTAGCCAAACGCTTCGTGAATGTGAAAGTCATTACACATATTCGTCGCATGCCCGAATCATTTCCATTGCGATTGTACCATTTTTGGGTACGTAAACACAAGCGACGAGCCGATAAAATTTTACCGGTTTCAAAAGCTAACGCCCGCTTGTTTACTGATACTCCGAAAAGTGAAGTCTTTTACGATTCGCTGCCGCCGCATGAGGTGACTTTCACCTACAATTCTGCCAACAAAACACCAATGCGCTTGCTGTACCTGGCCAATTTCACTGTTGGAAAAGGTCAGAATCACGCCTTGGTGGCGTTCAAACAACTCATTGATTCTACTCAGCGAACAGATATTGTGCTGCACTTTGAAGGAAGTGATTTTGGCTTGGAGAAAAACAAGATTTACCGCGAAGAGCTGCATCAGTGGACGATCACAAACAGAATTGACAAACTGGTGACCTTTGGTTTGGGTTCATCGGATATTGCCCAACCAATTTCGCAGGCTGAGATCATGCTCAACTTTTCCGATTCCGAATCGTTGTCGCGGGTTTCCATGGAAGCACTTTATTTCGGTATTCCGCTCATCGCAACCAATGTAGGTGGCACCAATGAAATGGTCATCGACGGTTGGAACGGGTTGTTGGTTGAACGCGGCGATACAAACGCGATGTTTCTGGCCATGAAAAGCTTGCTGGAATCAAGTGAATTGCGTCAACAATTCAGCACCAACGGAAAACTGCACGTAGCAAAGCATTTCTCGCCTGAGGTATTAACTTTGCAACTGGAAGCAATTTATGCGTCCCTGAAATGAAATCCGACAAAAAAATACTGATCCTGTGTCCATACCCGGAACATTGCGCACCAAGTCAGCGCTTGAAGTTCGAGCAGTATTACGACTTTTTACGCAGCGAAGGTTTCGAACTGGAAGTAAGTCCGTTTATGTCGGAGGCCTTTTGGAAAATTGTTTACAAACCGGGAAAACTCCACCTCAAAGCATGGCACACATTCTGCGGTTATTTGCGCCGCACGCGCGACCTGATTCGTTGCCGGAAGTATGATGCGGTGTATGTGCATCTGTGGGTAACACCTTTCGGCTTCCCGCTGTTTGAACGCTCACTCACATTGCTAACCAAACACGTGTTATATGATATCGACGATTTGGTGTACCTGAAAGAAAACAAAAGTACCGCTAACGGATTTATCGCATCACTGAAGGGCCGTAAAAAACCGATTGTGCTAATGCAGAAGGCCCAACATGTGATTACCTGCACGCCGCATCTCGACAATTTTGTGCGTCAATACAACTCCTCAACTACCGATATTTCATCCACCATCAATACCGAAACCTACCTTCCCGTTGAAAAGAACAACGATCCGCTGATTATTGGTTGGAGTGGCAGTCACAGCACATCAAAGTATGTCTATTTACTGGAAAACGTCTTAAAAGAAGTCAATGCAGAAATTCCATTCGTGCTGAAAGTAATCGGCGACGCGCAATTTCACATCGACGGATTAACTGTCCAAGCCATTCCGTGGCAGGAAGATACAGAAGTAAACGAACTCAACACATTCGACATTGGTATTTATCCGTTGCCGGATGAAGAATGGGTGCTCGGAAAAAGCGGTTTAAAAGCCTTGCAATACATGGCCTTGGAAATCCCGACAGTTGCAACGGCTATTGGTGCTAACTTCCGGGTAATCGAAGACGGTGTTTCTGGTTTTTTAGTCACAAACGAAACAGCGTGGAAAGAACGGTTGATTCAACTACTCAACGATGTGCAACTGCGCAAACAATTGGGAAATGAAGCGCGCAAACGTGTTGAAGCATTGTATTCCATCAATGCCAACCGGTCACAGTATTTAAATTGTATTCAACGGGTTCTTCAAAACAGAACTTAAATAATAACTAAGTATCGGCTAGCCGATACATTATATTTCACCACAGATGCACAGATTTTGCTCGGCTAACGCACTCGCTGTAGAACAAGTAAAATATAAGCGTGACCGTTAGGCACGCAAAAAATCTGCACATCTGTGGGAAGCAAAAAATGTTAACAAACAACGAATATCATGCAACTTATTTTCGCTTCGGCAAACGAGCACAAAATCACGGAAATTCGCCAGTTATTACCTGCGGGTTATGAATTACTTTCATTGGCCGATATCGGTTTTCACGACGAGATTCCCGAAACAGCAGCAACTATCGAAGGAAACGCGCGATTAAAAGCACAATTTCTGGCCGATAAAGGAATGGCTGCCTGTTTTGCAGATGATACCGGCTTGGTGACTTCTGGCCTGAACGGTGAACCGGGAGTTTATTCGGCGCGTTATGCAGGTGAAGCGAAAAATGCGGATGACAACATGGATCTGGTACTTTCAAAATTAGATGGAAACCCTGATCGAAGCGCTTATTTCATTACTGTGATTGCACTTTGGATCGGTGGCGAGATGCACATTTTCAGAGGTCGCGTTGACGGAACAATTCTCACTGAAAAACGTGGGACGCATGGTTTTGGGTACGATCCCATTTTTCAGCCCATAGGTTATTCAAAGACCTTTGCCGAAATGACGAGTGAAGAGAAAAATGCGCTTAGTCACCGCGGGCGGGCGTTGCAACAAATGATGGCATTTTTGAAAAATCAACTCAACTGAGTTCATAGTCAAATACAAAATTTACCTACATAGATAGAACTATACTACACATTAAGTATTATTCAAAAAACGTATATCTTCCGCAGTTATCTTGGATCCATAACTTAAAATCCAGGATCATGAAAACAAATCTACTCTTGATTGCGGCAATCGCCTGTACAATTTCAATCAACGCCCAGGTACACGAATGGACCAAAGGCATTATCGGAACTGGAAACACGGCCATTCATGGCAATAAAACATACGTGGAACCATCCGGAAACGCCATTTACACGTATGGAGAACACTCCGATTTCGACTCTGAAAATTCGGTTACATTAGATCCTGGCGGCATCGCTCAAGTATTAACAGGCGAATTTGCATCTTCCTATTATTTGATTAAAATGACACCGGAAGGGCAATTGATGTGGGCGCAAACTTTTTCTGCCTCTTCTTACGTATTCATTCAGGATATCAGTACTGATGCTGCGGGCAACTGTTATATTGCCGGAGTTTTCCTTGGAACAATGGATGTAGACAATAGTTCAAACAATTATACACTAACGACCAATACAGACCTGACTTCATTTATTGTGAAATTAGCTGCCGACGGTGAATTTTTATGGGCACAACAATACGACAAAATGGCTATTACGACTATCGCTATCAGGAGTAATGCTCTTTTTTGCGCGGGTTATTTTATTGATCAATGTGATTTTGACAATAGCGTTTCTTCTTCTGTTCCATATACTTCTCAGGGAGGAAGCGATTGTTTTGTCATGAGACTGAACACTGAAGGAGAACACCAATGGGTCAAAATACTTGGATCATCCGGCAATACCGAATACATTACCGATATTTCAACTACTCCAACCGGGATGCTAAACATTACCGGTAGCTTTTGGAATTCGGTTGACTTTAATCCCGACGCCGGAGTAACTACGTTAAACGCAGTTGGTGAAATGGACATCTTCATTTTGCAACTTAGTGCAACAGGCGAATTTCAATGGGCACAAAGCGTTGGCTCCCCAATCATTGATGCCCCTACCTCTTTAAACACGGCCTCAACAGGTGCCATTTACATCACTGGTGTTAAAGCCCAGGCAAACCATATTGAGCCATACGAAGACATCACTATTTTTAAATTCTCTAATCTCGGAAACTTATTGTGGTCCAAAACAATTGGGGGAATTGATATGGATCAGGCAATTTCGTCGACCCTTGATGAAAATGAAAACCTTTATGTAACCGGTGATTTCGGTTCTATGGATCTTGATTTTGATCCCGGAATCGGGGAAGTATATCAGGATATTGACCCGACTCTCGGTAGCATTGGTTATATATTAAAACTCACATCCGATGGTGATTTCGTTTGGGTAACTTCACTTGACGGCACGAGTAATTCCATTTGGAGCGCAAGCTATCATAATGGTGCGTTGTATACAACCGGATCTTTTTTTAACTCACTTGATATGGCTCCCGGTACTCCTTTTTATCAACTGGATGGAAACACAGAAAACTATAACAGTTATTTATGCAAACTGGATGTTTCACAAACATTGGACGCCAGTGAATTGAACACAGAAATTTCACCATTCAAATTATATCCCAATCCATCTCAATCGGTTGTTTATGCAAAGCTGGAACAAGGGAGCATTGTTACTGTTTATGATCTTGCGGGAACAGCATTAATGCAAGAAACCGGTCAGCAAGAACCAACTGCATTGAACATTGATGCATTAGCATCGGGCACTTACCTTGTTGAGGTTTCTCAAAATGGCCGAAAATCTGTCCAAAAACTAGTAAAAGAGTAAACCAACCACTTGGTTCACTTCAAAAACAGCAGCCGGAAATTTCATAATTTTGAAACTCTTTCGGTTGCTGTTTAACTTTACGGAAATCACAAAACCACATTGATTTCGCGCTTTTGAGTTGATAATCCACTCGCAAGTGATTACATTTGCGCGCAAGCAGAATTGATACTCAAAAAAATAAACAACATGTCTAAAATTAAAGTAGCAAACCCTATCGTAGAATTGGATGGTGACGAAATGACACGCATCATTTGGAAGTTCATCAAGGATAAACTTATTCTTCCTTACCTGGATGTTGATATCAAGTATTATGACCTTGGCATCGAAAAAAGAGATGAAACAAATGACCAAATCACGATAGATGCTGCTGAAGCGATTAAACAATACCAGGTTGGGATCAAATGCGCTACCATCACACCGGACGAACAACGTGTTCAGGAATTTAACCTGAAATCAATGTGGAAATCACCGAACGGAACCATTCGTAATATTTTGGACGGAACTGTTTTCCGCGAGCCGATCGTGATGCAAAATGTGCCACGTTTGGTGACAAACTGGACTGCTCCGATTATCGTTGGCCGTCATGCTTTTGGCGATCAATACCGCGCTACGGATGCTGTTTTCAAAGGAAAAGGGAAATTGACAATGACGTTTACTCCGGAAGACGGTGGCGAAGTACAAAACTTCGAAGTTTACAATTTCAAAGGTGATGGTGTTGGTATGGCAATGTACAATACCGACGAATCGATTGAAGGGTTTGCACGCAGCTGTTTCAACATGGCGTTGACCAAAAAATGGCCGCTCTATCTTTCTACCAAGAATACGATTTTGAAAAAATACGATGGTCGTTTCAAAGATATTTTCGAAACTATTTTCCAAAATGAGTTCAAAGCGCAATTTGACGCTGCCGGAATTACTTACGAGCATCGTTTGATCGACGACATGGTGGCTTCTGCTTTGAAATGGCATGGAAACTTTGTATGGGCTTGTAAAAATTATGATGGTGATGTTCAATCGGATACCGTCGCTCAGGGATTCGGTTCACTTGGTTTGATGACTTCCGTATTGATTACACCTGATGGAAAAATCATGGAAGCCGAAGCTGCTCACGGTACGGTAACACGTCACTACCGCGATCACCAGGCCGGTAAAAAAACGTCTACCAACCCAATCGCTTCAATCTTTGCATGGACACGTGGTTTGGCTTTCCGCGGAAAACTGGACGGCAATCAGGAATTGATCAATTTCTGCGAAACATTGGAGCGCGTTTGCATTGAAACAGTTGAATCAGGTATCATGACCAAAGATTTGGCGGTTTGCGTACATGGTAATAAAGTAAATCACGGCGATCACTATGTGTATACCGAAGAGTTTTTAGATGCATTGGATAAAGGATTGACTGCTAAAATGGCGTAATCGTTTTTCAACTATATTCAAGGAAAGGTGCCGGATTTCGGCGCCTTTTTTTGTTAGGTACCATCCTGAATTCCTTATAGACACAGCTTGCTTATTGGGATTTTTAAAGCCCACGTAATATTGCAAATTTACGTGGCAAATCGGGCATGTAAATTCGCAATATTACGTGGGGGTGTTTCCACTTGAAATTAACAACTTTTTAATTTCCATGATTTTACGTACGCAGTTCCCTGACTTCCTGAATTGAGCGAAACGAAGTGTAGTCGAGATACCCAGTTCCCCTGATTTTCACTACCTTCGTGACCGAATGAAATTTCATCTGATTCTTCTTCTTTCTTTCATTTGTGCGTTGGTCGGTTGCAGAACCATCGAACCGATCGCACCTTTGATGAGCGAGCAAAGAGCTCCGTTTCCCGAGCAACCGGTTTCGACAATTGTGCTGCCCATTTCGGTAGATCTAAGTAGTTACTACAAAATGGCCGACGAACAGGTCGATTACAAGTTTGACGGCGGCGAACAGCATTGCAGCGGCGTTTCCTATAGCTATCATTTTGAACGCGATCCGATGAAACTGGCGGTCAATGACAGCACTGTCGACATCAATGTTTCGGGTAAATATCGCCTGAAAATGAACTATTGCCCGGATTGTGCCACGTTATTTTCAGATGAACCGCATTGCATCATTCCGCGACTTTATTTTAGTTGCGGTTATGGCGAACCGATGCGCAGAATGAAATTACAGTACCGGTCGGAGTTTGAGCTTACAAGCGATTACGGCATTCAAACCACCACGAAATTGACCGAACTGAAAGCCATTGATCCATGCGAAATCAGCTTCATTGATTACGATATTACGGATGAATTACTCAAAGAGGTCAAAAAATCCCTGGCAGATTTAGCCACCGATATCGATAAACAAACCGCTGGTATTTCCTTTAAAAAAGAAGCATCGGAATTGTGGAACCAAGCAGTTACTGCAATTGAAATTCCGGGCTACGGTTTTGTTCAATTGCAACCCACTTCATTACAACTCACCACTCCAACCATTCGAAACAACATTCTCAGTACATCACTCGTGATGGAAGCAAAACCGCGTTTTTTTTCAACCAAACCCGAAGAACAAACCATTCCGCTTCCGCCATTAAAACTAACAGAATCCATTCCGAACGACACGTTAAAACTGACCACTGACCTACATCTGCGCTATGATTCACTTTCCATCGTCATGAACCGGTATGTCAGCGGAACGAAACTACTCATTAAAAAACGGGAAATCATCCTTGACAGCGTTCACATTGCGGGAGCCAACAATCAGCAGCTAATCTTTAAGGTCGGATTTTCGGGGGACAAAAAAGGCGTCTTGTACATTACCGGCAAACCTGCTTTCAATACATTACTGCAGCAAATCGAACTTACCGAAGTAGCTTTTGACATCGAAACCAAAAGCACTTTGCTCAAAACCGCAGAATGGCTGTTTTCTGACCGCATTCTGGAGGAAATCACCAAAAACAGCAAACAAGATCTGAAACCGCAGCTGGATTTGTTGCTCAGTGAGCTCAACAAGTCTTTGTACATCGAAAAAGAAGGATTCATAGTCACCGGAAAAATGGCAAGTCTCTTGGTAGACGAAATCTATCCTGAAACGGAACAACTGATCGTTCGTGTTTCCAGCAAGGGAAAATTGAGCTTGAGTAATATCAGGAATTAATCATGTGTTTTGCTACCGGCGGAAAACAATTGTAGAGCGCCGTTTTTAGATCATCTTCCATTTCAAGTGAATCAATAGCCGTTTTCATACAGCGAAGCCATTCGTCAGCGGCCTCGGGCGTAATCTTGTGTGGCAAGTGGCGCATACGCATGCGGGGATGTCCGTAAGTAGTTGTGTATAATTGCGGACCTCCCAAAAATTGAGTTAAAAAGGCTTCCTGTTTTTCCCTGATCGTTTCTTTATCCGTTTGAAACAGCGGTCCAATCACAGGTGAGTTGAAAACCAGGTCATAAAACCGGTTTACCAATAAATTCAGCCTTTCCTTTCCAATTCTTTCGTACAACGATTCCATCCGCTCAACTATTCTTTTCCGCCTTTTATAACCGGCATAAATATCCTCTCAAAAAAACTGGCACAAAGTTAGTTAGGAAGCTGAAAGAATCACGCAGAATTGTCTGCTATTCTGGTAAAAACTGTATTTTTGTACCCACAATGAAACTTTTGTTGCTCATTTCATTACTACTGGTTCAGTCGGTGATCTTTTCCCAGGAAGAGGCAGCACCGACTATTTCCGATGCAATTTCGGATTGTGCAGGAGCATCCAATATTTTACAACCCGGAAGTTACTCCTTACAATTCACCGGTAAAGGTGGAGCGATCAAGGACTTAGCCGCTTATCCTTCCTTGTCGAACGTTCAGGAAAAAAACTCGCTCTGGTGTTCATTCATTGCTCCTTACAACGGCCGTTTCACCCTTATGGCCGACGCAACAATGGGGCCTCTGCAAATGATCATTTTTGAAAATGAAACCAAAGACATTTGTGAAGATATTTACAAAGGAAAAGCAGAGATTCGTCGTTTGATACTCGCAAAAGATCAGCACGTTGGTTTGAACCTCGTAACATCAGACAATACACTCTATCCTATTGATATGATTGCCGGGAAACACATTATGCTGTGTTTTTTGAATCTTCCGAAGGAAAAACCGACGCTTGAACTCCATGTGGCTTTTGAACCAACCGACGGTGAAATGAAAGAACCCGGACAAGGTGAAGACAGTAAAATTGTGGATCTGCGCAAACAACCGAGCGATCCTGCACTCAATATCCTGATCCGCGATGTGGAAACAGGGAATCCCGTGCTGGCCAATTTATCCATTACTGGAATCAAAGATATCCAGGCGCTTTACAGCGGTTCCGACTTCTATATTTCGGTTGATCGTTCCGGTAAAATTCAATTAAAAATTGATGCCGAAGGATATTTCTTTGTTGATCGTGAAGAACCTGTTTCAGCCAACTCCGATAACGAAATTGTGGTTTGGATGGAACCTTTGGGCGAAGGAAAAAGTATGCAGATCGACGAGATTGAGTTTGTTCCCGGTTCCAGTGAGTTCTTATCGACCTCTGAAACGAAGCTGAGACGCCTCAAAGATTTCCTGGCCCTCAATTCTGCGGTTAAAGTCGAAATTCAAGGACATGTGCATGCAAGCGGAGAAAACACTTTTGCCGGACAAAAACTTTCCGAAGCACGCGCCAAACGTGTCGTCAATTACCTGGTTGAAAACGGAATTGACAAAAGCCGTTTGACTTCTGTTGGCCTCGGAAACACCAAACCGATTTACCCTGAAGCGAAGTTTGCTTACGAAGAACAGGCAAACCGGCGCGTGGAAGTAAAGGTCCTTTAAGAATTTCGCGTTTTCCTATGTTCACAAGCTTTTCAGTTGGCTATGTATGCCTTTCAACGAATGAAATATAAATTACCACAGATGCACTGATTTTTGCGCTCCTAACGGCAGCGCATGTGGTATGCTCTATTCATGTCTTCTTTAGTTTATATAATGCGAGGCCGTTAGGCGAGCCTAATCTGTGAATCTGCGGGGAAAATAACGTATCGGCTAGCCGATACCATCAATACTCATTTATAAGCGGGAAACTAAATGTTTTTCGTTGTTTTCATTTTAAAAAATGATTACTATCTTGTTCACCGCAAAGACATTAAGCTAGATTATTCACTCAAAACCAATAATATGTCTACTTACGAAAAAGCTTACGAACACTTTACCTCCGAACTGAAAGAAATGGGATTCACCCATCATCCGGCATTATACCATGCCATTGCCAAACACTTGGGGCCATCTATACATGATGAAGATTCATCACTGGTTGCATGTGATCAACCAAAAGAAATGGAAACGGTAAAACGTGAATTTTTAATCGGCAAATTAGGATTGGAAGACAGCCCGGCACTTGATGCAGTCATCCAACAGGTGTGCGGAGCGTTAGGCGGATCTAACACCAACAAACACAGAGCTTCTTTTTATTACCTGTTGGTAGCCCTTCTACAGAAAGAACATTTGTTCATTAATCTCAAAGAACACTTACCGGAAGGAGATTATCTACAATAAAAAATGCCTCCTGAAACCGGGAGGCATTTTGTTTTCTATCATTCGGTTCACTATTTCACCGTTTCAACAAACACGGAAGCCATTACCGATTCATCCACCAACTCGGGAATTGTCACTTTTAATCGCGGTTCCTGCTCCATCGCACGTTTGATGGCAAAAATAGCGCCTTCATTACGCGCCCAGTTGCGTCGGGCGATTCCATTGTTCACATCCCAGTGCAGCATCATTGTAAGACGTCTGTGAGCGTCCTCAGAGCCGTCCAGGAGCATTCCGAAGCCCCCGTTGATTACTTCACCCCAGCCTACACCGCCGCCATTGTGAATGGAAACCCAGGTTGCGCCGCGAAATGAATCGCCGATGACGTTCTGAATCGCCATATCGGCCGTAAAACGTGAACCGTCATAAATATTGGATGTTTCACGGTAAGGTGAATCCGTTCCGGAAACGTCGTGGTGATCGCGCCCAAGAACTACCGGGCCTATTTTTCCGGCGGCGATTGCTTTATTGAATGCTGCTGCGATTTTCATCCTTCCTTCTGCATCTGCGTATAAAATTCGCGCTTGCGAACCTACAACCAGTTTATTTTCCTGCGCGCCTTTGATCCATTGAATGTTGTCAGCCATTTGCTGCTGGATTTCGGCCGGACTGTTTTTCATCATTTCTTCCAGCACATCACAGGCGATAGAATCAGTAGCGGCCAAATCTTCCTGCTTTCCTGAGGCACAAACCCATCTGAATGGTCCGAATCCGTAGTCAAAACACATCGGCCCCATAATATCCTGTACATAAGACGGATATTTGAAATCGATTCCGTTATCGGCCATGATATCTGCTCCTGCGCGGGAAGCTTCCAGTAAAAACGCATTTCCGTAATCAAAGAAATACGTTCCTTTTGCCGTATGTTGATTGATCGCGGCCGCATGGCGAACCAGCGTTGATTGCACTTTCTGTTTGAACAATTCGGGTTCTTCTGCCATTAAGCGGTTTGATTCTTCGAAACTAATATCAACCGGATAATACCCCCCAGCCCATGGATTGTGCAGGGAAGTTTGGTCGGATCCCAAATCAATGTGAATTCCTTCCGTATCGAATTTCTCCCAAACGGAAACGATATTACCTAAATAAGCTATAGAAACCACTTCTTTTTGCGCTTGTGCTTCGCGAACGCGGCTTACTAATTGGTCCAGGTCTTCGATGATTTCGTTTACCCAGCCCTGCTCGTGGCGAATGCGTGTGATCTTCGGGTTTACTTCGGCACAAACCGTTATACAGCCGGCAATTGTTCCGGCTTTTGGCTGCGCGCCCGACATTCCGCCCAAGCCAGATGTTACAAACAACGATCCGGCGGGTTCTTTCTTTATTTTCCGGAAACCGTTCAATACGGTGATCGTAGTTCCGTGCACAATTCCCTGCGGACCAATATACATATACGATCCTGCAGTCATTTGACCGTATTGGGTAACTCCCAACGCATTAAATTTTTCCCAATCGTCCGGTTTTGAATAATTCGGGATCATCATTCCGTTGGTGACAACAACACGCGGAGCATCTTTGTGTGAAGGAAAAAGTCCCATCGGATGCCCTGAATACATCACCAGCGTTTGCTCATCGGTCATTTCCGATAAGTATTTCATACACAAACGATATTGAATCCAGTTTTGAAAAACAGCTCCATTTCCTCCGTAAGTGATCAATTCGTGCGGATGCTGAGCCACAGCGTGATCCAGGTTATTTTGGATCATCAGCATAATCGCCTTGGCTTGTTCCGATTTTCCGGGATAATCCGAAATCGGCCGCGCATAGATATTGTAATCAGGTCTGTAACGATGCATGTAAATTCTTCCGACGGTCTCCAACTCTTCCAAAAAGTCAACGATCAATTCCCGATGTTGTTCTTTCGGAAAATAGCGCAACGCGTTTTGAAGGGCGAGTTTCTTTTCTTCGGTCGATAGAATTTCCTTTCGTTTCGGAGCGTGATTTACCGCTGGATCAACCGCTTTTTTAGCAGGAATAACCGCTGGAATACCTTCTTGAATTGCTTGCTGGAATTCGGATACATGCATGATGAACAATTTTCCACAAAATTAATACGAAATTCAGCTTCGGAAAGCCTTTGATAGAAAATGAATACATAAAAAGGGCCGTCCACCTTAGCGGACAGCCCTTATTCATTCTTTGATTATCGTTATCGGGTGATTGTCACTGTTCCCTGGTATACCAGTTTTTCATCCGATAAAATATTTTTTGCGCGGATAACCCACGTATAGGATCCGTTTTTCACAATTTCACCATGGTATGTTCCATCCCATTCTGCATCAATATTGTGTGATTCCCATACAACTTCGCCCCAACGGTTAAACACCATCACTTCGAAGTTATAACGGTCAACACCTTCCATGTGAATTCCCCATGTCTGGTTAAACTCATCACCGTCAGGCGTAAACGTATTCGGAACGTAAATCAACACCTCGGGCATTACAGGAATCGTTCTGATAGCTGTATCCTTACAACCTAAATAAGACGTTGAAATAAGTGTTACATCATAATATCCGGTAATTCCGTCAGGGAAAACAGTTACCATATCCGTATTGGTCGAAGCACCGGGAGTTCCGCCGTTTACAGACCACTCATACGTGTCTGCACCAAATGAATAATTCGTAAGTGTAACCACTGTGTTGAACATTGTTACCGGGTCCGGACTCCATTTGAAATCGGCAATCGGTTTTGAATGCACATTCAGGTAATCAACAAAAGTGGTTGAATCGATACAGCCGTCGGGCGAAGTTACGATCAATTGTACATCATATACTCCGGCATAAAGCGCTTCAGGACTAATAAGATCACTGTTAAAAAATTCTTGTCCGTCGCTGATTCTCCAGTAATTGGCCGCCGACAAGGCAGGATCAGTTTGATTGGTCAATGTAAACAACGCTGGTTCACATTTTACAGGTTCGTCAACAGCAATTAAAGGAACTGGTACCGGAAGTGCTGTGATTTCTGCGTTGATCACAAACGGGGTTGATTCACAGGCGTCATCTACGGTAACCGTATAAACAGTAGTTACCAGCGGAGATTCGGTAATGGATGATGAAACACCATTTTGAACATAACCTGTTGACCATGTATAGTTATACGGCTGGCCAATTCCACCGCTTCCGTTTACAGCAATCGTAGCCGGATAACCGGGACAAACTGATTGCGTAGGCGTAATTGTTGCACTAATCGGAGGACGAACTGTAACATCAATGGTTGCAGGTAACGAAGCACAACCATTTTCGTTTACCGCTATTACTGTGTATGTGGTAGCTGCAAGAGGATTAACAGATTGGTTAGGTAATTGTGAAGCTGAGTGCGACCAGTTATAAGTGTAAGTTACACCACCAATAGCAGAAGCAACCAGTGACGCAGTACCGTTTTGGCAAATAAGGGTATCATTTGAAACACTTATTACAACCGGTGCCGGATCAACGACGTTCACCAAAACACATTTCTGACATCCGAGTGCATTTCTCGCACATACCGTATAAGGACCGGCAGCGAATCCACCCTGAGTATTGGATGAAATCCATGTTCCGCCATTATTGAAGCTATATTCAGTTGCCCCTGCAGCTGTAATAGTGATCTGTCCGTCGGCAGCACCCGCACAGCTTGGACTTGTTTGCACAGCCGCCAGTATCATCTCCGAAACCACTACAATTACTGTATCCCGGAATGTACCGCAAACAGTACTTGTTTCACGCAGGATGAATTTATAGGTTCCCGGTTGATTTACCGTCACCGTTGGGTTCATATTGCTGAAGTTTGGAGCAAAGCTTGCTGTTGCAGCCGGAGATAACCCCGGAGGAACAATTGCCTGCCAGTTGGCTGAATTGGAAGCAGAACTAGGCACTCCATTCAACATTATTGGCGATCCCAGACAAACTGTTTGATCAGGACCTGCGTTTGGTGTAGGAGGCGAAACAACCGTGATTGTAAATGAAATCGTATCAATAAAGTAAGGTGTTCCCGGAACAGCAGCTTGTTCTACTTCTACCAGGTAAGTTGTCGTAACAGTTGGCGTTACGGTCACATTCGGTCCGCCATTCACATTCGGCACACCATTAGTAACTAACCATTCATAGGTTGGTGAAGGAAGTCCGCCGTTATTGATTACAACGTTGGCAGAAGATCCAAGGCAAATAGTTTGGTTACCCGCAGCAGGATCACATGAAACAGTTGCCGTTCCAGTGAAATCCAGGTCAACATTACCACTTAAACCACTATAGTTTGAAAGGCATAATACAAAAGATTGTCCGGCAGTAACGACAAGTGGCGCTTCATAACTTGTCCATGAACCATTTGGAGGAAGATTTCCAGCAGAAGCCATACCTGTATTACCGTTACAGCTTCCGTTCCAGTTACAGGCTACAGGAGCCAAGGTATTCCCATTGATTCCGGCACAGGCATTTCCGCCCACATTTGGCCACATGATCCAGTCAAAACATCCTGAATTCGTAGGGGTTCCACCGGCATCCACACCAATTATAGACCATTCCAATGTTCCGCTACTCACCACATTAATAGTGATGAATGTAGAACTTGTTTCACCGCTCAGCAAACAACCAGAGTTCCCACCGTTCGGATTCATTGAAGGGTTGGAAACACTTCCCGATGTAAAATCGATAATGTTTGTTGCAGGGTTATTCGGCTCGATTTCAAAACTCGGAGTGGTACATCCCGGAACCGCTTCTGTACAGTCATTGGGTTGTGCCCAAGAAATCACTGCTAATAAGCTACAAAAAAGAAAAAGTAATTGTGTTTTCATATCTAGTCGTTTTCGCAGTTAGTAAATGGGTAAGGATTTACTTGATCTACACCATGCAAACCAACTTGAATACAGGTAGCCTGATCCGCATATTCACCAAGCCACGAAGAAAATTCAACTTGTGTAAAGGACGTTAAATCTTTGGTCAGCAAAAAAGCTCTTTTCGAAGACCAATCCAGGCGCGCAACACTCACATAGGGGTTGTTACGTAGTGATTCTTCCAATGCACGAAAAGCAGGCTCATCATTGATGTCAAGCATGCACTGCGCAAAGTATTTTGGAGTCTGGCTGTTTTCCTGTGCACTCGAAGCAAATGACAGCCCCAAACAACAAACTATAACAATCAAGTATTTCATAACAAAGTGTATTCTTTAGCTGTTAAACGAGTATTAATGTAGAAGGTTGTCTACAATATACGAGCTTTATGCCAGTATTAAGGCAAATTTACAGAATCTTCACATTGTGTTAAATAAAAATAGGAGGACATTCTTGCCCTCCTATCCCTGCTAATTATGTGTTCCTTTAGATAAACCGGAACGATTTTCCCGGGTAATAAGCCGTTTCACCCAACTCTTCTTCTATTCGTAACAGTTGATTATACTTAGCCATACGGTCACTGCGCGAAGCAGATCCGGTTTTAATTTGTCCACAGTTTAGAGCTACTGCCAAATCAGCAATTGTATTATCCTCAGTTTCACCGCTTCTGTGACTCATAACGGATGTATAGCTATTTCTTGTGGCTAATTGAACAGATTCAATTGTTTCCGTTAAAGAACCGATTTGATTCACTTTTACAAGAATAGAATTGGCTACTCCCTGTTCGATTCCCTGTGCCAGACGCTTGGTATTGGTTACGAATAAATCGTCTCCTACCAATTGCACTTTCGACCCCAGTTTATCGGTTGCCATTTTCCAGCCGTTCCAATCATCTTCTGCTAAACCGTCTTCGATGGAAACAATCGGGTATTTTTTACACCAGTCAGCCCAATAATCTACCATTTCAGCTGAAGTACGTGCTTCACCGGTTGATTCGAATAAGTACAATCCTTTTTCGGCATTGTAAAACTCAGATGAAGCTGCGTCGAGCGCCACGTATACATCATGCCCAGGTTTGAAACCTGCTTTTTCAATGGCCTGAATAACAACCTGTATGGCTTCTTCGTTGGAACCTAAATTCGGAGCAAAACCTCCTTCATCACCTACGTTTGTTGACATTCCCTGTGATTTCAATACACTTTTCAGGTGGTGAAAAATCTCCGTTCCCCAACGCAACCCTTCCGAAAAAGAAGACGCTCCGAACGGCATTACCATAAATTCCTGGATATCGATCTTGTTATCGGCGTGTGAACCACCGTTTAAGATATTCATCATCGGCACAGGCATGGTCACTGCTCCAACTCCACCTACATAGCGGTAAAGGCTTAAACCTGATTCCTGCGCTGCTGCTTTCGCTACTGCAAGTGAAACGCCCAAAATAGCATTGGCTCCCAATTTCGATTTATTTTCGGTCCCGTCCAGTTGAATAAGAAACGTATCGATGGCTTTTTGGTCGAATACGTCCATACCCATCAATTCTTCATTGATAATGGTATTGACATTTTCTACCGCTTTCAAGACACCCTTCCCGAGGTAATATTGGCTATCACCATCTCTTAACTCAACCGCTTCGTGTACACCAGTTGATGCTCCGGAAGGAACCGCAGCTCTTCCAATAGCTCCGTTGATTGTGTGAACATCTACTTCTACGGTTGGATTACCGCGCGAATCCAAAATTTGTCTGCCGACAATACGTGCAATGTAACTCATGTTTTGTGGTTTGAAGAATTATTTATTGTTGCTTGTTTTGTTTAGTCCGCACTGACGTTTGTTCCATTCGAAGCATTGCTTCTCATATTAGTGACAAACTGATCAAATAAATACCTTGAATCGTGCGGACCAGCAGAAGCTTCGGGGTGATATTGTACCGAGAATACCGGTTTTCCTTTTAAAGCAATTCCTGCAATTGTATGGTCGTTCAGATGCTGATGTGTTACGATGATTTCATCATTGGCCGTCACACTATCTTTGGTGATCACAAAACCGTGATTTTGAGAAGTAATTTCTCCCTTACCGGTAATTAAGTTTTTTACCGGGTGGTTAATTCCACGATGGCCATTAAACATTTTTTCTGTTTTCAATCCCTGGCTTAAGCCAAGAATCTGGTGGCCAAGGCAAATTCCAAATACCGGTTTTTCGCTTTTTACTATTTCTTTCACCAACGTAATTTCTTCCGGCATTGCAGACGGATCACCTGGGCCATTAGAAAGCATAAAACCATCAGGGTTAAATGCCAGCATTTCGGCCAATGGTGTCTTCATAGGGAATACGCGTACAAAGCAGTCACGATCTGCCAGGCAGCGGGCAATATTTTGTTTTACACCAAAATCAACCAAAGCTACACGATGCGGAGCATCCGGGTTTCCGACTTCATAGGCCACTTTTGTAGCTACTTTTGATGAAAGTTCCAGCCCTTCCATACTTGGAATTTCCTTTACCAATACTTTCAATGCATTTTCATCAGTATTTTCAGATGAAATAATGGCATTCATCGCACCTTTATGCCGAATGTGTCGAACCAATGCACGGGTATCAATATCCGTGATTCCAACGCGGTCGTTTTTGATCAGGTAATCTTCCAGGTTTGAATCACCTGAAGGGCGAGAATACACATCGGCAAACTTTTTTGTTACCAAACCTGCTATTTTCACAGAACCTGATTCTTTTTCTTCGGCATGAACACCGTAGTTTCCGATATGAGAATTGGTCATCACCAGGATTTGTCCGTAATACGACGGATCTGTAAATACTTCCTGATAACCCGTCATCCCTGTGTTAAAGGCTATTTCCCCTGTTGTTGTACCTATTTTTCCGGTTGCTATACCATGAAAAACCGTTCCGTCTTCCAGAACTAGTACAGCAGGTTTACGTTCTTCCATGCTGTGATTTTTTTTTGCAAAATTAGAATATTAAACTCAATCCTTGCGTGTATGTGAATAAAAAAAGGGTCTTGCCGATAAACGACAAGACCCTTTTTCAATTATCATTGATCATTACTGATCATCTTTTTTTTCTTCTTCATCGGCAGACGGTTCTTCCGTCGCTTCAGGAGTTACTTCTGCTTCAGGAGCAGCTTCTTCAGCTACAGGAGCTTCTTCTACTACTTCCGCAGCTGGAGTTTCCTCTACTACTTCTGCAACCGGAGTTTCTTCTACTACTGCTTCAGGTGCAACTTCTTCTGTTGCTACTTCAGCAGCCGGAGCAGTTGTTGCTTTTGCAGCTGTAGCTGATCCACCACGACGGGAACGACGTGTAGTTGCTTTCTTCGTTGTATCGTTCAACATCAATTCGTTGAAGTCTACCAGCTCGATCAAACACATTTCAGCGTTATCACCCAAACGGTAACCTGTACGGATAATACGAGTATATCCACCTGGACGGTCAGCAATTTTAGGAGCAATTGTGCGGAAAAGTTCTGTTACAGCTTCTTTACTTTTCAAGTAAGAGAATGCAGTACGACGATTGTGTGTTGTATCGTCTTTTGATTTTGTAATAATCGGCTCTACATACACACGCAAAGCTTTTGCTTTTGCAATGGTTGTATTGATACGTTTATGTTCGATTAACGAACAAGCCATATTAGACAACATAGCAGCTCTGTGTGCTGTTTGTCTACCAAGATGATTGAATTTTTTACCGTGTCTCATTTTTATAAATTTCGTAAGTAACGGTTAGCTGGAACTACTATCGCCTCATTCCAGCCACCTATCACGACATTATTAACTTTAATTGCGATACTAGTCTTTATCTAATTTGTACTTCGCTACGTTCATACCGAAGTTTAATCCTTTGGCATCAACAAGATCTTCTAACTCCGTCAATGATTTCTTACCGAAGTTACGGAACTTCAACAAGTCATTTTTGTTGTATGAAACCAAGTCTCCAAGTGTTTCTACGTCTGCAGCTTTCAAACAGTTCAGGGCGCGTACAGAAAGATCCATATCCACCAGTTTTGTTTTAAGCAATTGACGCATGTGCAATGAAGTTTCGTCAAACTCTTCTGTTTCAGATTTCACTTCGCTATCCAACGTGATACGTTCATCGGAGAACAACATAAAGTGATGAATCAGAATTTTAGCGGCTTCTTTCAATGCATCTTTCGGGTGAATTGAACCATCGGTTGTTACTTCAAGAACCAATTTCTCGTAATCCGTTTTTTGCTCAACACGATAGTTTTCGATCGTGTATTTCACATTAACGATAGGCGTAAAAATGGAGTCAATAAAGATTGTTCCGAATGGTGCGTTTCCTGATTTGTTTTCCTCAGCAGGCAAGTAGCCTCTTCCTTTGACAATTGATAATTCTATCTCCAGTTTCACTGAAGACTCCATATTACAGATCACCAAATCCGGGTTCAATACCTGGAATGCAGATGTGAATTTACCAAGATCCCCGGCAGTCAATTTATCCTGACCGGAAATTGAAATCACAACTGATTCGTTATCTGTTCCTTCGATTTGTTGCTTGAAGCGAACTTGTTTTAAGTTCAAAACGATTTCGGTAACGTCTTCAACGACACCTTTCAACGTTGCGAACTCATGGTCTACACCTTCAATGCGCACTGAAGAAATGGCGTAACCTTCCAATGAAGAAAGCAAGATACGACGTAATGCGTTTCCTACAGTGATTCCATATCCTGGTTCAAGCGGACGGAACTCAAATTGTCCTTTACGCTCGTCAGACTGGATCATAATTACCTTGTCAGGCTTTTGAAAATCTAAAATTGCCATTATCTATTCTTCTTTTTAATTGTTTCACAGTTGTGCGGTTTGACGGATTGAAGAACGTCGGTCAAACCCTTTGGCTGCGATTCAATAGTTAATTATTACTTAGAGTATAATTCGACGATTAACTGTTCCTTGATGTTCTCAGGGATCATTTCGCGTGATGGAATGCTCAATAACTTTCCAGCTTGTTGAGAAGGGTTCCAATCCAACCAATCGTAACGCTTGTTTGAAGCTGTCAAAGAAGACGTAATCGCTTCCAATGATTTTGACTTCTCACGAACGCTAACCACATCTCCGATACGCAATGTATAAGACGGGATGTTTACCACTTCACCGTTTACTACGATATGTTTGTGTGTTACCAATTGACGAGCTGCGCGTCTTGTAGGAGCAATACCTAAACGGTAAACCGTATTATCCAATCGCGATTCGCACAATTGCAACAATACTTCACCTGTAATCCCCTTCATTCGAGATGCTTTTTCGAACAAATTAGCGAATTGACGCTCTAAGATACCGTAGGTATATTTTGCTTTTTGTTTTTCAGCAAGCTGGACTGCGTACTCTGACTGCTTTCCACCTCTGCGTTTGTTCGGACCGTGCTGACCTGGGCCATACTGTCTTCTGTCTAATGCTTTGTCCGGGCCGAAAATCGGTTCACGAAAACGACGTGCGATTTTGGTCTTAGGACCTGTATATCTTGCCATATTAAAGTTAAATTAAGGGGGATTATGAATTAAGGCTTTTCCTTCGATAACCGGGTTCCCCTTTTTGATTATTACAAATTAAACGCGACGTCTTTTTGGAGGACGACATCCATTGTGAGGTAACGGCGTCACATCAACGATTTCGATTACCTCGATACCGCTATTGTGAATGGAACGTATTGCTGATTCACGACCGCCACCAGGGCCTTTCACGAAAACTTTCACTCTACGTAACCCGAAGTCATGTGCTTCCTTAGAGGCGTCTTCTGCTGCAACCTGCGCTGCATAAGGCGTGTTCTTTTTAGATCCTCTGAAACCCATTTTTCCCGCTGATGACCAAGAAATAACTTGTCCAGCATTGTTCGTCAAAGAAATAATCACGTTGTTGAAGGTAGCTTGAATATGCGCTTCACCCAATGCGTCTACTTTGACTTTTTTGGTATTCTTCTTGTTTGACTTTGCCATGTTAACTATTATTTAGCTGCTTTTTTCTTGTTAGCAACTGTTTTTCTCTTACCTTTTCTCGTACGAGAGTTGTTTTTCGTTCGTTGACCTCTCAACGGAAGACCTGCACGGTGACGAATTCCTCTTGTGCAACCGATATCCATTAAACGTTTAATGTTTAACTGAACTTCGGAGCGCAATTGTCCTTCAACCTTAATCTCAGCCAATCCTGTACGGATTAGTGAAATCTGATCATCAGTCCAATCTTGTACTTTGATATTTTCATCAATACCGTTAGAAGTCAAGATTTGTTTAGCCGTGCTACGACCAATTCCGTAGATGTAAGTCAATCCGATTACACCTCGTTTGTTTTTTGGTAGATCTATACCTGCAATACGTGCCATAATTTACCCTTGTCTTTGTTTAAGTTTAGGATTCTTCTTGTTAATCACGTAAACTCTTCCTTTTCGTTTAACGATCTTGCAATCTGCCGAACGTTTTTTTACTGAAGCTCTTACTTTCATGTTCCTATTTTTTATTCTGGTTTCCTTACTTGTAACGGAAGGAAATACGTCCTTTTGTTAAATCGTACGGTGACATCTCTACTTTCACACGATCTCCAGGAAGAATTTTGATATAGAACATTCTCATTTTACCCGAAATGTGGGCTGTGATGATGTGTCCGTTTTCCAATTCTACCCGAAACATCGCATTTGATAATGCTTCGATGATCGTACCATCCTGTTCAATTGAGCTTTGCTTAGCCATAATCTAAAAACCTGATAATTCGTTAGCTGCTCTACGTCCGCGAACTCGCGTACCTTCCATCAAACCATCCATGTGGCGGTTCAACAGGTAAGATTCAATTTGCTGAAGTGTATCCAATACAACTCCCACCATGATCAGCAATGATGTTCCTCCGAAGAACATTTCAAATCCTGAGGTAATACCTGCAGCATGAGCAATAGACGGAAGGATCGCGATAATCGCCAGGAACAATGAGCCCGGTAATGTAATGCGCGACACCAATGTATCGATGAAGTTTGCTGTTTCTTCACCCGGACGAACACCAGGAATAAATCCACCGTTTCGTTTCAGGTCATCAGCCATTTTACGAGGGTTGATCATGATTGCCGTATAGAAATACGTAAACACAACGATCAACAATCCAAGTAATAGATTGTACGTTAATCCGTAAATATCACTCAGGTTTGCCTGGAACCAGCTTGGTTTTTCACCAGGAGTGCCACCACTAAAGATCATTACCGGAATGGTCATAATCGCTTGTGCAAAGATGATTGGCATTACACCTGATGCGTTTACTTTCAATGGCAGGTAACTTCTTGCTCCCTGCGCATCAGCTGCTCGCGCTCCAACAACTCTTTTGGCCGTATTGAGCGGAATTTTACGCACACCTTGCACAATCAGAATGGTTCCCACCACGATCAGCATAAACACTACTACTTCCAATACGATCAATAACGGTTGTCTCATGGCCACTTCCGAAAGGAAAGACTGAGGCAAACGTGCCAAGATACCTACTGTAATCAATAATGAAATACCGTTTCCGATTCCTTTGTCAGTAATACGTTCACCCAACCAAACCGCAAACATGGAACCAGCAACCATCACAATAATGGATTGAGCCCACCACAGTGTCCCTGCATCAACCGGAAGTGCATTTTTAGCACCAATATACATTGAAAGGTAACTAGGCGCCTGAGCTGCACAGATAACGATCGTCAAAATACGGGTGTAGTTGTTGATTTGTTTACGACCTGATTCGCCTTCATTCTGCATTTTCTGTACTGCCGGAACGGCCATACCTAAAAGTTGCATAATGATCGACGCACTGATATACGGCATGATCCCCAACCCCATAATGGATGCGTTGGTAAAACCTCCTCCGGAGAACAATGATAATAACGTTTCTAGCGTTCCTGCACCACCTGCCTCTTTTTGAGCGGAAGTTAGTGCTTCATAATTCACACCTGGAAGAACGATAAAAGATCCGATACGGTAAACAAGAATAAGAGAAAGCGTTAAGATAATACGCTTTCTCAATTCTTCAACCTTCCAGATATTCTTTATGTTTTGTATAAACCGTTTCATAGAAAAAATGTCGGCAAAGTTAATTAGATTTCTGAAACATTACCACCTTGAGCTTCAATTCCTGATTTTGCAGTACTTGAAAACTTGTGAGCGGTTACATTTACTTTCGCTTTTAATTCACCGCGACCCAATACTTTTACTAAGTCATTGCGAGAAATCAAACCGTTTTCACGTAACACCTCCGGTGTAATATCAGTGATATTCTTACGCTCAGCAAGCGATTGAATAGCATCTAAATTAATTGCTTTATACTCAACGCGGTTAATGTTCTTGAATCCGAACTTAGGCACACGACGTTGTAACGGCATCTGACCTCCTTCGAAACCAATTTTTGTTGAATAACCTGAGCGTGATTTTGCTCCTTTGTGACCACGTGTAGATGTTCCACCGTGACCAGATCCTTGTCCACGAGCGATTCTTTTTTCTGAAAGAACCGATCCTTTGGCAGGAGTTAAACTATTTAAATTCATAGTCAATTCGATTTTAGTATTATTCTACCACTTTGATCAAATGCTCGACCTTCTTGATCATACCAAGAATCTGTGGTGTTGCTTCTTTCTCTACTATTTGGTTCAACTTGCGGAATCCCAACGCCTGAATAGTTCGTTTTTGACGAGCCGGACGTTTGATAGCACTGCGAACCTGTTGGATTTTAATTGTTGCCATACTATTTTAAGATTAACCGTTAAACACTTTATCCAAGCTAATTCCACGCTGACGTGCAACTGTAACTGCATCACGCATGTTTGCCAATGCATCCATGGTTGCTTTTACCACGTTGTGTGGGTTAGATGAACCTTGAGATTTCGCTAATACATTGTGTACACCAACTGACTCCAATACTGCGCGCATCGCACCACCTGCGATTACACCTGTACCTTCTGTTGCTGGTTTCAACAATACTTCTGCTCCACCGAATTTTCCTTTTTGTGCGTGAGGCACAGTTCCTCTTAAGATCGGAACTTTGATCAGGTTTTTCTTCGCGTCGTCAATACCTTTGGTAATTGCTTCTGTTACTTCCTTTGCTTTACCAAGACCATGACCTACGATACCGTGCTCATCACCTACCACAACGATAGCTGAGAAACTGAACGTACGACCACCTTTTGTTACTTTGGTCACACGGTTCACAGCTACCAATTTATCTTTAAGCTCAATTTCTGAGGCTTTAACTCTGTTTAATGCTTGTGTTGCCATTACTCTTAAAATTTAAGTCCGCCTTCTCTAGCTGAATCGGCTAATGATTTAACGCGACCGTGGTACAAATAACCATTACGATCAAACACTACTGACTCAACGCCAGCTTTCACTGCTTTTTCAGCGATTTCTTTTCCTACAACAGCTGCCTGATCGATTTTGTTTTTCTTATCAGCTGCTTTGTTGTTGTATGAAGATGCTGCAACCAGAGTAACTCCGTTTGTATCATCGATCAACTGCGCATAGATTTGCTTGTTGGAACGATATACAGACAAACGAGGCAACTGAGCTGTACCAGAAATTTTCTTTCTGATTCTTCGCTTAATTTTTGCTCTTCTGTTTAATTTACTAAATGCCATAACTTCTAAAATTATTTTTTACCTGCAGATTTACCAGCTTTTCTTCTAATCTCTTCGCCCATGAAGCGAATACCTTTTCCTTTGTATGGTTCAGGTTTACGAAGGGAACGAATCTTGGCGGCTACCTGACCCAAAAGTTGCTTATCGTATGACTCAAGAGTCACAACCGGAGCTTTACCTTTTTGAGTATCTGCAGATACCTTAATTTCTTTCGGAAGTTCGATAGCAATAGGGTGAGAGTATCCTAGTGACAACTCCAACAGCTGACCTGTTGCAGTGGCACGATAACCTACACCAATTACCTCCATTTCCTTTTTATACCCTTCGGAAACACCTACAATCATGTTATGTACCAAAGAACGGTATAAACCATGCTTTGCTCTATGATCTGGCGCATCAGACGCGCGGGTAAAAGTGATTTCGGAACCTTCAATGTTGATCGTCACACAAGAATCGAGTTCTTGTTGCAACTGTCCTTTAGGGCCTTTCACGGAAACTGTGCTTCCTTCCACTTTTACTTCAACTCCACTCGGGATTGTTACTGGGGATTTACCTATCCTTGACATTGTTTTTTTGAATTACGAATGGAAAATTTAAAATTGAAAAGGACGAACATATCCGGCTTTTACATTTTGCATTTTCAATTCTGCATTACTGATTAATATACGTAGCAGAGAACTTCTCCACCAACGTTTTCTTTTCTTGCTTCTTTGTCTGTGATTACACCTCTTGAAGTAGAAACGATAGCGATTCCCAAACCGTTCAATACACGTGGCATTTCAGCTGAGGCGCTATATTTACGAAGTCCCGGACGTGATGCACGTTGAATTTTCGTGATCGCTGGAACTTTAGTAGATGGATTGTACTTCAAAGCGATTTTAATCACGCCTTGTTTGTCATCGTCTTCGAATTTGTAATTCGCGATATAACCTTGATCGAATAAGATCGCGGTCATTGCGCGTTTTACGTTTGAACCTGGAATTTCTACCATTTTCAAACGAGCTGCACTTGCATTACGAATTCGTGTCAGATAATCTGCAATAGGATCTGTATACATGTCCTTTTTTCTTTATTAATTACTTGGTAGAGTTTCAATCTGTCAACTGACAGAGACTTTTACCAACTTGCTTTTTTAACACCCGGGATTTTACCAGCCAAGGCCATTTCACGGAAAGTAACACGTGAAATACCAAACTGACGCATATAACCACGAGGACGACCGGTCAAACCACAACGGTTGTGCAAACGAACTTTAGAAGAGTTCGCTGGCAATTGCTGCAAAGCATCCCAATCACCGGCAGCTTTCAATTCAGCGCGTTTTGCGGCAAATTTCGCTACCATTTTTTCTCTTTTGCGCTCACGCGCTTTCATTGATTCCTTAGCCATCTTACTTATTTTTTAATGAACGGGAATCCGAATGCATCTAATAGTGCTCTTCCTTCTTCGTCGCTCTCAGCTGATGTAACAAATGTGATATCCATTCCTAAGATCTTGTTCACCTTGTCGATGTCGATCTCCGGGAAAATGATGTGTTCTTTAACACCTAAGTTAAAGTTTCCGCGTCCGTCAAATCCTTTGGCATTTACACCACGGAAGTCACGTGTACGAGGCAAAGCGATGGCAATGAAACGATCTAAGAAGTCGTACATTTTATCTCCGCGAAGCGTAACTTTCGTACCGATCGGCATTCCTTTACGCAATTTGAAGTTTGAAACGTCTTTTTTAGAATTCGTTGCTACTGCTTTTTGCCCAGCGATGCGTGAAACATCTGCGATAGCATGGTCAATGATTTTTTTGTCAGCAACCGCATCACCCAATCCCTGGCTGATAACGATCTTCTGCAATCTAGGTACACGCATTACTGTTTTGTACCCAAATTTCTCAACCAATGCAGGAATAATCTCTGCACGGTACTGATCTTTTAGTCTTGGTGAATAACTCATTACTTGATCTCCTCTCCAGATTTTTTAGAATAACGTACTAACTTTCCTTTGTCGTTTAACTTACGACCGGTTCTAGAAGCTTGTCCTTTTACGACTACCATCAGGTTAGAGATATGAATTGTACCTTCTTTCTCGATGATTCCACCTTGAGGTTCAGAAGCACTAGGCTTCGTGTGACGTTTTACAACATTCACTCCTCCAACGGTAGCACGTTCTTTTGTTCTATCAATCGTAAGGACAGTTCCTTCCTGTCCGCTTGACTCACCGCTTAGTACTTTAACAGTGTCGCCAATTTTGATGTGTAATTTCTTTTGCATGACTAACTAATTAAAGTACTTCAGGAGCAAGTGAAACAATTTTCATGTAATTGTTTTCACGAAGCTCGCGAGCTACAGGTCCAAAAATACGGGTTCCTCTCATCTCCCCCGCCTGATTCAAGATAACGCAAGCGTTATCATCGAAACGAATGTAAGAACCGTCAGGACGGCGAACCTCCTTGCGTGTTCTTACAATAACCGCCTTAGCGACCGATCCTTTTTTCACGGCACCAGAGGGCATTGCGCTCTTAACAGCTACGACAATTTTGTCTCCAACCGATGCGTAACGACGTTTTGTACCACCCAATACACGGATGACCAATACTTCTTTCGCACCTGAATTGTCAGCAACTGCAAGTCTTGATTCTGATTGTATCATTACAATAAATTATTTTGCTCTTTCAATAATTTCTACTAATCTCCAGTTCTTGTTTTTAGACAAGGGACGGGTCTCCATGATTTTCACCGTATCACCGATTTTGCAATCGTTGGTTTCATCGTGGGCGACAAATTTAGTAGTTTTTTTCACAAACTTACCGTACTTCGGGTGTTTTACTTTACGTTCAACAGCTACAACGATTGATTTTTCCATCTTATCGCTGGTCACAGTCCCGATACGTTCTTTTCTTAAATTACGCTTTTCCATTTCAAGCTTCTTTTAAATGAACCCGTCAAGCCTTAGGCTGACTGGGTCTCACGTTTTTTCAATTCAGTATTCAAACGAGCGATTGTACGGCGAACGTCACGAATTTGGATTGGATTTTCGAGTGGAGTCACTGCGTGTCCGATCTTCATTTTTGTCAACGTTTCTGATGAGTTCACCAAACGTGTTTTCAAGTCTTCAACTGAAAGTTTACTAATTTCTTGTTGTTTCATGGCTTCAATTATTTACCAGGTATAACATAATCGTTACGCACGACAAACTTACATTTTACCGGAAGTTTTTGTGCCGCCAAGCGCAATGCTTCTTTCGCGATTTCGTACGGAACGCCATCAGCTTCAAACATAATACGTCCTGGTCTTACGACTGCCACCCAGTGGCTTGGAGCACCTTTACCTTTACCCATACGTACCTCAGCCGGTTTAGCTGTTACAGGTTTGTCCGGGAAAATACGGATCCACACCTTACCCTCACGTTTCATGTAACGCGTTACCGCGATACGAGAAGCTTCGATCTGGCGTGATGTAATCCATCCTGGCTCCAACGTTTTTAGTCCAAATGAACCGAACGCGATGGTTGCGCCACGTTGAGCTTCACCACGGTTACGACCCTTTTGTACTCTTCTAAATTTGGTTCTCTTTGGAGATAACATCTTTCGAAAATTTTAAATGGTAATTACTTCTTTTTACGGTTGTCACCACCGCCGCGGTTTGCACCACCACGATTGTCTTTTCCACCAGGACGACGATTTCCGCGATCACGGTCACCAGATGGAGCACCACCTTTAGCGCCTTGAGCAGCCATTCCGACATTTGGAGAAAGATCACGACGACCGTAAACTTCACCTTTACAGATCCATACTTTGATACCGATCAAACCGTAAGTAGTCAATGCCTCGCCTACTGCGTAATCGATGTCTGCTCTGAACGTATGTAACGGAGTACGTCCATCTTTGTACATTTCTGAACGGGCCATTTCTGCACCGTTCAAACGACCTGAAATTTTCACTTTGATCCCTTCGGCACCCATTCGCATGGTAGAACCGATAGACATCTTAATTGCACGACGGAAAGAAATACGAGCTTCCAACTGACGAGCGATTCCATCCGCCACCAAACGAGCATCCAATTCAGGACGTTTCACCTCGAAGATGTTGATTTGGATTTCTTTTTTCGTCAATTTTTTCAACTCCTCTTTCAATTTGTCGACTTCCTGACCACCTTTTCCGATAATCACACCCGGACGAGCCGTGTTGATGGTTACCGTTACGAGCTTGAGGGTACGCTCGATGATGATTTTCGCAATGCTTGCTCTGGATAAACGGGCGTGCAGATACTTACGGATTTTATCGTCTTCAACGATTTTATCGCGGTAGTCATCTCCACCGTACCAGTTAGATTCCCATCCGTGGATGAAACCTAGTCTATTACCTATTGGATTCGTTTTTTGTCCCATTTTCCTTCAATTAATTTGTGCTGCTAACGCCGTCTTTTGAACCGACTACGATAGTAACGTGGTTAGCCCGTTTACGAACTCGGTAAGCTCTACCTTGAGGAGCAGTCTGGATACGTTTCAACATACCAGCGCTTCCAACTTCAATAGTCTCTACCACTAATTTTTCATCTTCAATGCTTTTCCCTTCGTTTTTCGCTTCCCAGTTTGCAATTGCAGAACGCAATAATTTGGATAAGCTCAACGAAGCATCTTTTGCATTGTGTTGCAATATGTTTAGAGCTTTGTTGACTTCAACACCGCGTACAAGATCTGCAACCAATCTCATTTTGCGCGGAGAAATTGAAGAGTTGTTCAACTGCGCGATGGCAGTCAAGCTCTTCTCTTCTTTTAATTTGTCAGCTCTTAATCTTTTTCTAGCGCCCATGTCACTTGAATTTTAACTATCTTTTTTTATCCTTTTTGTTACCACCATGACCACGGAAGTTACGCGTTGGAGAGAATTCTCCCAATTTGTGACCTACCATGTTCTCTGTAACGAATACAGGAATAAACTTATTCCCGTTATGTACGGCAAATGTCAACCCGACGAAGTCAGGAGTGATACATGAAGCGCGTGACCAGGTTTTAATAACTGATTTGCTTCCATTTGCTTGCGCGTCATCCACACGTTTTGACAACTTGTAGTGAACGAACGGCGGTTTTTTCAACGAACGACTCATACCTTATTTCTTTCTTCTTTCGATGATGAACTTATCTGAATACTTCTTCTTAGAACGTGTCTTATACCCTTTAGCAGGCATACCGTTACGTGAACGTGGAAGACCTCCGGCATTTCTACCTTCACCACCACCCATCGGGTGATCGACTGGATTCATTACCACACCACGAACGCGAGGACGACGACCTAACCAGCGAGAGCGACCTGCTTTCCCTGAAACGACTAGTGAATGCTCTCCGTTAGAGACAGCACCGATAGTAGCCATACAAGTTACCAGGATCATACGTGTTTCACCAGAAGGCATTTTGATGATTGCATAGCGACCATCACGAGCGTTCAATTGCGCATACGTTCCAGCACCACGAGCGATCGCACCACCTTTTCCAGGGTGCAGCTCAATGTTGTGGATAACCGTTCCTAACGGAACGTCGGATAAAAATAGTGCGTTACCTACGTTTGGTGTCGCAGTTTTTCCCGCTACTACTTTATCACCTACTTTTAATCCTTCAGGTGCGATAATGTATCGTTTCTCACCATCCACATAATAAAGCAATGCGATACGAGCAGTACGGTTCGGATCGTATTCGATTTGTTTCACAACAGCAGGAATGTCTTGCTTGTCGCGTTTGAAATCGATGATACGGTACTTCTGCTTGTGACCACCACCCATGTAACGCATGGTCATACGACCATCGTTGTTCCGACCACCAGACTTACCAATACTACCAGTTACGAGGCTCTTTTCAGGAACGTTCGTAGTGACTTCCGAGTAAGTACTGTTGATCTTGTGTCTTTGCCCTGGAGTTGTAGGCTGAAATTTTCTAAGACCCATCAGTTTCTTGTTAAAAAATTAGTTAAACAAATCAATCGTTTCTCCTGCAGCAACAGTAATGATGGCTTTTTTCCATACTTTACTTGGTTGCTCAACGACACCTCTATTCGTAAATTTTGTAGAGGATTTACCACCGCCATAAGTGAGTGTGCGTACATTAACAACGTTAACTCCGTACATCTTTTCGACGGCACTTTTAATTTCGAGCTTATTAGCCGTTCTCTCAACAACGAATGAGAAACTGTTGCTCTTTTCAGTAGCTTCAGTTGCTTTCTCGGTGATGATTGGCTTTTTAATAATACTTTTCATTGCAATTAGTTTAGAATCTTTTCGATTACTGAAATTGAACTTTCGGTCATCACTACTTTTTTCGCATTCAATACATCGTATGTATTAACGGAATCAGCAGGTACTACTTTCACGCGTTGCAAGTTGCGGGAAGACAAGTAAACGTTGTCGTTTCCTGCTCCTACGATCATCAACACTTTTTCGTTTGCCAAGTTCAGGTTGGTCAATAACGATTTGAATTCTGCTGTTTTCGGTGTTGCCAAAGCAATATCTTCCAAGATCATGATTGAGTCCATTTTCGCTTTGTAAGCAAATGCTGACTTACGCGCTAAACGTTTCAATTTAATATTCAATTTGAAGTGGTAGTCACGCGGACGTGGTCCGAAGATACGACCTCCACCGATACGAGTACCGGATTTAATACTACCTGCACGGGCACCACCGGTACCTTTTTGCTTCTTAATTTTTCTGGTAGATCCTGCGATCTCAGCTCTTTCTTTAGACTTGTGCGTTCCCTGACGACGATTTGCCAGGTGCTGCTTAACGTCTAAGTAAATCGCGTGATCATTCGGTTCGATACCGAAGATCTCATCCGACAAGGATACTTTTTTGGAAGTAGCCTTTCCTTTGCTGTCAATTACTTTTACTTCCATTATTTCTCAATTGTTACGGTTGCACCTTTAGGACCAGGGATTGATCCTTTTACGATAAGCAGGTTTCTGTCAGTCATTACTTTCAAAACCTGTAGGTTTTCCATCTTCACACGTTTGTTCCCCATCTGACCGGCCATGCGCATTCCTTTGAATACACGTGCAGGATAAGAACATGCTCCGATTGAACCCGGTGCACGCAGACGGTTGTGTTGACCGTGTGTAGCTTGTCCAACCCCGCCGAATCCGTGACGTTTCACAACCCCCTGGAAACCTTTTCCTTTGGAAGTTCCTACTACACCAACGTATTCGCCCTCTTCGAACAACTCTACGTTAACAATATCTCCGAGACTAAGTGCGCTTTCAAAACCTTTGAACTCCACCAAACGTGATTTCGGTGTTGTGTTCGCTTTTTTGAAGTGGCCTTTCAATGCATTCGGCGTGTTTTTTTCTTTACGCTCACCGAATCCTAACTGAATTGCCTCGTACCCGTCTTTCTCTTGTGTTTTAACCTGAGTCACTACACAAGGACCAGCTTCTATTACCGTGCATGGTGTTGCCTTACCCTCGGCACTGTAGACGCTAGTCATTCCGATTTTTCTACCAATAATTCCAGGCATACTTTACTAATTATAAATTATAAATTATTAAAGTGATGTAATCCCCGCAGCAGATCTTGTGATCGCTGCGGGATCTTCATCACACTTTAATTTCTACATCAACTCCACTCGGAAGCTCCAATCGCATTAACGCATCTACTGTTTTTGAAGAAGAACTGTAGATATCCAGCAAACGCTTGTAAGAACACAATTCGAACTGCTCACGTGCTTTTTTGTTAACGTGTGGAGAACGCAATACGGTGTAAATACGTTTGTGTGTTGGAAGTGGAATTGGTCCACTTACTACCGCTCCCGTAGCTTTTACGGTTTTAACGATTTTCTCAGCCGACTTATCAACTAAGTTGTGGTCGTATGATTTTAATTTAATTCTGATCTTTTGGCTCATTACTTATGTATTAAGCGGAAACTTTTCCATTAACTTTTGATATAACCTCTTCAGCAACATTCTTAGGAGCCTCTGCGAAGTGAGAGAATTCCATAGAAGAAGTAGCACGGCCTGATGACATGGTACGCAATTGTGTTACGTAACCGAACATTTCAGACAATGGAACGTCAGCCTTAACGACTTTAGATCCGTGTTTGTCATCCATTCCACGCATCATACCACGACGACGGTTCAAGTCACCTACGATATCACCCATGTTTTCTTCCGGACACACAACTTCAATTTTCATGATTGGTTCCAACAAGATCGGTTTTGCTTGTTTCAATGCTGAACGGTAAGCCATTTTAGCAGCCATCTCGAACGACAATGAATCTGAATCGACCGCGTGGAATGAACCATCAATCAACTCTACTTTCATCGCTTCAACAGGGAAACCTGCAAGCACACCATTTTTCATGGATTCTTTGAAACCTTTCTCTACAGATGGAATAAATTCACGTGGAATGTTACCACCTTTGATCGAGTTAACGAATTCCAATCCGCTTTTTTCAGGATCTGTCTGAGGAGAAATTTTCACCAAAATGTCGGCAAATTTACCGCGACCACCCGATTGTTTTTTGTAAACTTCACGGTGATCAACATTAGCAGTAATATCTTCACGGTAAGACACTTGTGGTGCACCCTGATTTACCTCGACCTTAAACTCACGTTTCAAACGGTCAACGATAATTTCCAAGTGAAGCTCACCCATTCCGGAAATGATTGTTTGTCCTGTTTCTTCGTCTGTGTTAACACGGAACGTTGGATCTTCTTCAGACAATTTATTCAAACCAGTTGACAAACGGTCAGAGTCAGCCTGAGTTTTAGGCTCAATAGCGATTCCGATTACCGGCTCAGGGAAGTTCATTGATTCCAAAATGATCGGATGACCTTCTGCACACAATGTATCACCTGTACGGATATCTTTAAATCCTACAACGGCACCAATATCACCTGCACCAAGCTCATCAATCTGATTTTGCTTGTTAGCATGCATCTGGAAGATACGGGAGATACGTTCCTTGTTTTCGGAACGTGTGTTGTAAACATAAGAACCTGCAGGAAGAACACCTGAGTAAGCACGGATAAAGCACAAACGACCTACGAAAGGATCGGTTGCAATTTTAAATGCCAATGCCGCAAACGGAGCATCGTAAGATGGCAAACGCTCTTCTTCTTCATCAGTTTTAGGATTTGTTCCAATGATAGAACCATTATCCAACGGAGAAGGAAGAATTTCCATTACCATATCCAACATTGCCTGAACACCTTTGTTTTTGAAAGATGAACCGCACATCATCGGAACTACTTTTCCTGAAATTGTAGCTGCACGTAATGCAGTTAAAATCTCGCGCTCAGTCAATGAATTTTCGTCCTCGAAGAATTTCTCCATCAACGTTTCATCAAACTCCGCAACTGCTTCCAATAATTCGCTTCTTAAACGACGAGCTTCTTCAATGATATCAGCAGGGATCTCAACTTCCTGGAAAGTCATACCCATATCGTGCTCATTCCACTCGATCCCTTTAAAGTTGATCAAGTCAACAACACCTCTGAAGTTATCTTCGTCACCGATATTGATTTGTAAAGGCAACGCGTGGCTACCCAACATTTCTTTTACCTGGCGACAAACATTTAAGAAGTCTGCTCCTGAGCGGTCCATTTTGTTAACGAAACCGATACGTGGAACATTGTAGTTATTGGCCAAACGCCAGTTAGTCTCTGATTGAGGCTCAACACCATCAACAGCAGAGAATAAGAATACCAAACCATCCAATACACGTAACGAACGATTCACCTCAACTGTAAAGTCAACGTGTCCCGGGGTGTCAATGATATTGATGTGGTAATTTTGATTTCTGTATTTCCAGTTCACAGTTGTAGCAGCAGAAGTAATGGTAATACCACGTTCCTGCTCTTGCTCCATCCAGTCCATGGTAGCACCACCGTCATGTACCTCACCAATTTTGTGGTTTACACCAGCATAGTAAAGGATACGCTCGGTAGTTGTTGTTTTCCCGGCATCAATGTGAGCCGCGATACCGATATTTCTTGTGAATTTAAGATCTCTTGCCATGACTACTTAGAATCTAAAATGTGAGAATGCCTTATTCGCTTCAGCCATACGAAGTGTATCTTCTTTCTTTTTGAAAGCAGCACCTTCTTCTTTTGAAGCAGCAATAATTTCAGAGGCCAATTTGCCAGCCATTGATTTCTCGTTACGTTTACGGGCATAACCGATCAACCATTTCATGGCCAATGATTGTTTACGTCCTTCACGAACCGGAGTAGGAATTTGGAAAGTAGCTCCACCAACACGACGGGAACGCACCTCCACAGATGGAGTAACGTTATCCAATGCTTTTTTGAACACTTCCAAGGCCTCTTGTTCTTCTAATTTTTTGTCTACGATTTCAATTGCATCGTAGAAAATCTTAAATGCCAGGTTCTTTTTACCGGAATACATCAAGTTGTTTACAAACTTCGTTACCAAAACGTCGTTAAACTTTGGATCCGGGAGGATGGCAATTTTTTTCGCTTTTCTTCTTCTCATCTCTTCAAAGTTTAATTATTTCTTAGCTTTCGGACGTTTTGTTCCATACTTAGAACGACGTTGTGAACGGCCTTCAACACCAGCTGTATCTTCCGCACCACGAACGATGTGGTAACGAACCCCTGGTAAATCTTTAACCCTTCCACCACGTACAAGCACTAAAGAGTGCTCTTGTAAGTTGTGACCTTCACCACCGATGTAAGCATTTACTTCTTTACCGTTGGTAAGACGAACACGCGCTACTTTACGCATAGCTGAGTTCGGCTTCTTAGGTGTAGTGGTGTACACACGCACACATACTCCTTTGCGCTGCGGACAAGAATCCAAAGCCGCTGACTTTGACTTCTTAACAACCGCAGTCCTTCCCTTGCGCACTAACTGTTGGATAGTTGGCATACAGTACTCAAATTTTGTTTGTTAATAAATATATTTTCACCCCAAAGAACGCACTTTGGGGGGTGCAAAGATAGTGAGAAATAAATAGGATGCAATAGGTTTGGGAAAAAAGTGCTGTTTTTGAACAAATTAATGTTGATTTAATTTCAATGGGAGTTAGGATTTGGGGAACTAGGGAACTTGGATTGTCCCAACCTAATTCCCCAGTTCCTTATTGTATGGTTCCCTCAAAAATCAAACTCGATAACAAACAGCATTGATATTCATTCCTGCGCCTACAGAAGCAAAAAGAATGACTTGCCCCTTCTCTACTTCGTAGCCGGGCATTTCGCCTTTGCGCACCATATTATATAAGGTAGGAATGGTCGCAACAGAACTGTTGCCCAATTTATGGATATTCATCGGCATGACGTTTTCAGGAATCTTGTCGTGTCCGTATAACTTATACAGTTCGCGCACAATGGCTTCGTCGAGCTTTTCGTTGGCCTGGTGAATGAAGATCTTTTTGACTTCTTCAATGCCAATTCCTGCTTTGTCGATACAATCCTTCATGGCCAGTGGCACATTCTTGATGGCGTATTCATAGACTTTGCGGCCTTTCATTTTAACGAAGCGCACGCGCGGATCCGATTCCGGAAAGTTGGACTTGCCTAAATTGAGGTAATCGACTTCGTCTTCGCAATGGCTCTGGTTGCTGAATGACAGAATTCCACTTTCGGGTTGGTCCAGTAATTCCATTACCACCGCTCCAGCTCCATCGGCGAAGATCATACTATCGCGATCATACGGATCAAGTACACGGCTCAATGCTTCGGCACCGATTACCAGACATTTTTTGGCGGCCCCTGCTACCATGAATAAATGTCCCTGGATCATACCTTGCAACCAACCCGGACAGCCGAAGAGGACATCATACGCCACACAGTTCGGGTTTTTGATTCCGAGTTTATGTTTCACACGGGATGCGATCGAAGGAATGACATCCGTTTGAATGGTATGTTTTACCACATCGCCGAAGTTGTGTGCCACGATAATCTGATCAATCTCTTCCCAGTTGCAACCGGAATCGTTGAGCGCCTGTTCGGCGGCATAGAAAGCCATATCGGAGCAATTCATTTGGGAAGTCGCGTAACGGCGTTCCTGAATTCCGGTAATGGTTTCGAACTTGCGGGCAATTGCCTCGGGAGCGATCTGAATGGGTTGTTGCTGTTCATCGTAGAATTCATGCACCATGAAATCACGGTTGGTTTTTACGATGGTTGGAATATAGGCCCCAGTACCTGTAATAATACTTCTCATTTTTAGTTTGATTTATGCAATCGCCTGATGAAGAAGTCGGGGGTGTAGTGAGTTATATAAACTCATCTGCGGGGTGACTGTTTTAACGAATGCAAATTTAATATTATTCAGTAAAGATCGGGCAAAAGAATAGTCATGTTGTTTAAAGTATCACAAAAAACGCACGACAGAATCAATCTATCGCGCGTTTATTAATTGAATACGGCATTCCTTGATGAAAGTATTTTCTATCTGCTTACAGAAAACTTTAAACTCCCTGTTAGAACATTCCTGATTAACCATATCTCCAAATGAGTATTGTTCTAATTCAGACCAAAATAAACAGGAATTTAACGTGGTTAAACAAATATTGAAATCATAGATTAAGACACTGCGAAATCTACCCCCAAACATTTATCTTTGTAACTATGGATTATTTGGATAGCCTAAACGAAAGCCAACGCGTTGCAGTAGAAAATATTGAAGGCCCCACGATGGTGATCGCCGGAGCGGGATCAGGAAAAACCCGGGTATTGACTTACCGGATTGCATATATGATGCAGAAAGGAGTTGACCCGTTCAATATTCTGGCGCTTACTTTTACCAATAAGGCGGCAAAAGAAATGACGGAACGAATCGGTTCTATCGTTGGTAGCGGCGAGGCTAAAAACATTACAATGGGGACTTTTCACTCGGTGTTTGCGCGCATTTTGCGTTACAATGCTGACCGGTTGGGTTATCCGCAAAACTTTACCATTTACGATACGCAAGATACCAAGAGTTTACTGAAAGACATTGTCAAAGAATTAAATCTCGACGACAAGATTTACAAACCGAGTATGGTTTACGGGCGCATTTCAGCTGCCAAAAACAACCTGATTTCTCCGGAAGCTTACGCCGAAAACACAGATATTATTGCCGAAGATCGTCAAAGCCAACGGCCGGAAATGGCACGTCTTTACAAAACGTATACGGTTCGTTGTTTCAAAGCGGGCGCGATGGATTTTGACGATTTGTTGTACCAGACCAATGTGCTGCTACGCGATTTTCCGGATGTGTTGCATTATTACCAGCAAAAGTTCCGCTACATTCTGGTAGATGAGTACCAGGATACGAATTATGCGCAATACCTGATCGTGAAAAAACTGGCGGCTGTGTATGAAAATCTCTGCGTAGTAGGCGATGATGCTCAAAGTATTTATTCATTCCGCGGAGCGAATATTCAGAACATCCTGAATTTCAAAAATGATTACCCCGATTTCAAACTTTTTAAGCTCGAGCAAAATTACCGCAGTACGCAAACCATCGTGGAAGCGGCCAATAGTGTGATCTCGCGCAATAAGGAACAGATCAAAAAAAGTGTTTGGACGGAAAACGAGCTGGGACTCCCGATCAAGGTGATTCGTACCATGACCGATAACGAAGAAGGAAAGATTATCGCCAACAAGATTTTCGATGTGAAACATGCCGAAACCAGTAAATGGAGTGATTTCGCGATTCTTTACCGCACCAACCGGCAATCGCGTTCGTTTGAGGAGGCATTGCGTCGCTTGAATATGCCGTATAAAATCTATGGTGGCTTGTCGTTTTATCAGCGCAAGGAAATCAAGGATCTGATGGCTTATTTTCGTTTGACGGCGAATCCAAAGGATGAGGAAGCATTAAAACGTGTGATCAATTATCCGAAACGCGGTATCGGGAAAACTTCCTGGGAAAGCATCATCATTGCGGCGAATCAGTACAATGTTTCTTTGTGGGATGTCATTTCCGATTTCATGAGTTACCCGGTGAATATTCCGGGAGCTACACGCACCAAGATCAGTGATTTTGTGACAATGATCCAAAGTTTTTCGGCACAATTACTTACACAATCGGCGTATGACCTTGCACAGCACATTGCTAAATCTTCCGGAATTCTGAAGGAACTTTATACTGATAAAGATAAAGGTCCGGAAGAAGTAGAGCGTTATCAAAACATCGAAGAACTATTGGCCGGTATCAAGGAATTTACGGTTCAGCGTGGCGAGGATGAACAAGCTGTTTTATCTGATTATATGATCGATGTGGCCCTGTTGACAGATGCCGACAATGATAAAGACGACGATAAGAACAAGATTACCATGATGACCATTCACTCGAGTAAGGGATTGGAGTTTCCGCACGTGTTTTTGGTTGGTTTGGAAGAAAACCTGTTTCCATCACAGTTATCTATCAATTCACGAACTGAACTGGAAGAAGAACGGCGTTTGTTTTACGTGGCCGTAACCCGTGCTGAAAAAACCTGTACCATTTCGTATGCGTCTTCGCGGTTCCAATGGGGAAACCTGGTTTCTTCGGAGCCAAGTCGTTTTATTGCCGAGATCAATCAGGATTACCTGACCTTTGAAAATCCTTATGGTTCTTCGATGGGCGGCGGACGATCATTGAACTCGGGCCGGCCGGTTACCGAACGTGGTTTTGTGGGCGGCTTGAATAAAACAACAACGGCACCTTCGGCGGGCTCCTTGAAAAGCCTGAGTGATCTGAGCAACAAACCCGCTACTTCAGAAGCGATGAATTTAGACCTTAAAGTAGGCTATAACGTAGAGCATGACCGCTTCGGAAAAGGAAAAGTAACCAAACTGGAAGGAACGGGCGTTGACAAAAAAGCAACGATCTTTTTCCCGCATGCCGGCGCGAAAACCTTATTATTACGTTTTGCAAAACTGACTGTTTTAGAAGATTAACCAACAGACCATGAAAAAAATAACTTACTGCTTTTCATTGCTTTCCGTGATTGTATTCTCTTCGTGTGAATTCAACAAATCGGCAAAGGTCGATTTGACCACCGGTTTATCCTCTAAAGGATCAGGCATTCGCTGCGATGATGTTTTCCTTATGGTGAACGAAGAAAAAATATACAGGAATCAGTTTGTTTTCGGCGAGGCCTTTCAGATCAATTTTAACATGATTGAAGGCTTAAAAAAAGTCGAAGGTGGTGTTTTCCCCGGAATGAAGCTCCTTATTCTTGACAAGCAGGGTGATACCGTTATTTTCAACCCGGATCTGTATGCCAATTTTACTGAACCGACAACGATCACACCATTGATGCTCAAAACTAAAATCACCATCGGGAGTCCTTTTCGGTCAAATCGTTCCTACACGGCAACCGTTCATATATGGGACAAAAAAGGAAAAGGTACTTTCGATACGAAATTTGAGTTCAATACTATCCCTAATAACGCAATCAACATGCGTAATACGGGATTACAGTCAAATGAAATCTATTTGTATGATAAGGATAACGATATGGTGATCCCATCCAGCAAAATTCCATCTAACAAAAATGTAATGCTTGTTTTTGAGGATTTGAAAGGATTGAAATCGGCGAATGGAGTTTATGAAATCGGTATGCGTATGGTTATTGAAGACAAAAATGGTGAACTGATCCTCAGTGAAGATGATTTGCTTGAAGGCCAGTCAATGACTGTAACAGAACCAAACCGGCAGATTTTCGGAAGTTTTTTCCTGCCCGGGAGCATCAAAGGGCCAGTACAACTTGAAGTGATCGTTTGGGACAAAATCGGAAAAGGGAAAATCACAGCGATGGCTAAACTGGATCTGGAATAGTTAAACCAAAATCCATAATTAACTCATTCATAACTGGTTTTCAATTTCCCCAACCTTTCGGCAATTCCTGCTTTTCAACAAAACGATCCTTTAAAGGCAGCCAGTCATGCATCACAATTTTAGTGATTCCTAATTCATCGAATTTCTTATCGATGGCCGATTGATGATGTTCTTTTGAATAGATAAACAACTCGGATGCTTTGGTATCGACAATTAAAACACCCGGGTACGAACCTGCTAATTTGGGCCAATATTCATTCGTATTTTCAAGAACGATAACAGAATCATAAATCCCTACTTTTGATAAGCTGCTAAACTGGAATTGATCTCCAAACAGTTCGAAATCGGGACCTGAAATAGTTGGATTATCAACAATCAACGCCCAATCGTTCAGGTCTGAATTCATTGGTGAAACAACTTCATAGGGCTCCAATAAAGGTACACGCCACAAATCGCCGTCTTTGGAGTAGGAATAGAAATCAGCGGATTCTTCCGACAAATATGAACATGCGGATAAGAATAATATTCCCAGAAAAATCACAGATAATCTCACCCGAAAGAAACGCTTTGGCTACCAAAAAAACAACTCTTGTATTACCCGATCACCAAACGGCTCACCTTTCATTTTTTCCGTCATCTCTACTTTTAGTGCTTCGCTGGTATAATCTTTTCCTTTCTTTTTGGGAGGAGTCAATTGCTCGGGAGTTGGGTTCACAACCTCAACACTTGTTGCGAAAAATACTACGCCACCATCTTCAGTTGCCAAACCAAGTACCGCTCCGGGTAATCCTTGAACTGACTCAGGTCCGATCGTTGGGATGATATCCGTAGTAAACCAAGCATAAATACGAGTAGAATCGTTCTTTTGCCAAATTGCGCGCGTGCACTCGTAACCGGCTATTTTTCTGGTTTTGTCTGTGATTTTCCAGGTGCGGTCTACCAACGAATCGGTAATAGTAAGCTGTGTTCCCCACATATCCATAAACACTACGCGTTGATCTTTGGCTCTATTGGCGTAAACCGTATTTTTGACCGTAGCCCAACTCATTTGGTCTTGTTCCTCAGGTGTAATATAGCTAAACATTGAAACCGAATCATTGAAGTACAGTGCGAACTTGTCGGTCTTAATTTTGTCAGCTTCTTTGAGCCATTCACGCATGCGTTCGTCATCAAATTTCTTGAACAAATTCGTTCTGCGTTCGTAGGTAATCTTACCGTACTGTACCAATTGGCCGTGAACCGATTGCACTGTAAACAGCATAATCAGTCCGAGGATAATGCTACCACATTTCATTTTCAACTTCTTTTATGTGATTGTTATTGAATTTCAAGGTCATTTTCGCCATGAAATAGCGGCGAATAACCGTACTTCGCTGATCGACGATTACGTTGTTGTTAACTGTTCGGTAATTACTGATGTTCTGATTCAAAATATCATACGCTTCAATTCCGAAAAGTAAATTCTCTGTTTTCAGGAACGAACGCTGAATGGATGCATTCCAGATCACGTAATTCAGGTTGTAGCTGTTGGTACGTCCGGTATTGATTGTGTACGTTGCATCGGTATTGATAAACCAGCGGCGTGGTAATGTCCAGCTGACATCGGCACTGAAATTGTAATTCGTATACGGCTGATTGCTAAACGTGCTCAGGGAGTTACTTGGCGCATTGTAGTCAAAACTTGCTCCTATACCCAGCATCAATGAATCACCGTTGTAATTAAGATCAACCCCTGACCCAACACCTAAATTTCTGGACAGGTTTTGCTCAAGGTTGATGTAATTCTCAGTCGATGAGTAGTTTCCGTTCAGATTGATATCCATGCGCAAATCTTTTACCTTCTCAATCGGAATACCTGCTCCACCCCAAACAGATCCATAATCAGTGTGGTCAACGTTAATCGCCTGCGAAAGTGTTCTTCCGATAGCATCATAGGTAGTAGAAGTACTAAACGCATCTTTCTGACGTGAATAGTACATTCCCGAGTAAATGTAGAATCCTGAAAGTCCTTTCCACATATTGTAATTCGCAGTGATTGTATGCGAGTAATTCGGTTTCAGATCTGAGTTTCCGATTTGCACGAAGTTCGGATTGGAATTGTCTCGTACAGGCTGCAATTGAGTCACCGACGGCAAACTGGAATTGGTGTTATACTGGATTCTCAAACGGCTCGATTGCGTAAACTTGAACGTCAGGATTACACGCGGGAGTAAGTTTGTAAGTCCTTGATTGATCAACGAATCAGTAAACAGGTTGCGATTGTCAATCCCTATTGTACGAACACGTGTTCCAACAGAAATTCGCGCTTTTGCATTCTCAAAAATACCAAAGGCCCCAACGCGGTGTTGCTGTCTGTCGGTAGAAAACTGATTGGAAAATAACGAATCGATTGTAGTATACTCACCATTTACTGGTGAAAGAGTTGTTTTACGCTGATCATTGTGATTGTCGTAAAACTCATAATCGAATTCGGCCTTAAACTTCTTCCCGATCGGTTCAACATAGTTGACATAACCGGTTTGAGAAAGACTTTCGTAACGATTTTCCTTTTTCTGGTCGAAGCTCGAATTCACCGTTTGTGTTCCGGCATCGATATCTTCGGTCAGCAACGATCCGTCAGAACTATTGTTGTCAGTAGCCACATTATAACGTGCCAACAATTTTCGGTTTTTCTTTTTAAAGTCTTTGTAATAACGGAAAGTTGTATTCATGGAAAGTCCCTCAGCCTCTGAAGCATTATCGATGGTTGTATAACGCGATAATGAATCGTTAAAAGCGCGGAAATCGGTACGCGACAACGATGTTTGGTTAGACTGGTTAACCGTCAATTTCGGTTCGAATTCGATACGTGAAGAAGAATCGAGTTCTTGCGTAAACTTCACGCCAACACTGTGCTGCTTGTACTGTTCTTTTTTGTCGGAAGTAACATCTGTAAAATACGTTGTGTCAGTAAGGTTATACTGGGATCGGCTGTTACCCAGCGTGGTAATTTGATTATCTGCATAAGAATAATTGACACGTACTTTACCGCCTTTCCACAATTTCTGGTCAAGGTAAAAACCTGCTTTAAAAGTTTGCGGGACACCATTGTCTGTGTCCACAGAACCGGAAGTTCCCGAATAATCCGGATCATCGGATTCATTCATCCAGTTTCCACCTTCTTCAAATCCAAACTTAAACAAATCACGGAAATTCAAATCAGCTTTCGGAGTATTGGAACCCAATGCGTAAACGGCAATTTTCTGTTTGCTGTTGTACTTATTCAGGAGTAAATCACCTTCATAAAATCCTTTATTGCTTGGTATAAACCGGTCGAGTCCTCCGGCTAAATTCACTTTACCGAAATATCCTTTTTTAGCTTCCTCCTTGAGTTTGAGATCGAGTACCTGGATTTTTTCATCGCTTCCATCCTCACTGTCTTTTTCGTAAACCTGCACGGTTTCTACTCCGTCGGCTGCGAGGTTTTTCGTGGCGATAGTCGGATCATTCCCAAAGAATTCATCCCCATCTACCAATACCTGACCGATTTCTTTTCCTTGTGAAGTGATTTTACCATTTTCATCGATTTTCATACCGGGAAGCTTACGAATAAGGTCTTCCACTACTGCATTTTCTTTCACCTTAAATGAATCGGCGACGTAAATCAACGTATCACCCCGGTAGTAAATCGGGTTTTTATTGGCGTAGATTACGACTTCGCCAAGGCCGGTTGACTTTTCAGGCATTGGAATCTGGCCCAGGTCAAACGAATTATTTTCGGTGCTTCCCAGGAAATACGAAGTAAAATCTCCATACAGCGGATGACGGATGATCAGTTGAAGTGTATCAATCGGCAATGAAAACGAAAAGGCCCCGTTTCTGTCCGTTCGTTTGAAATCCAGCAAAGTAGAGTCACTCACACGCATGGCCATCACAATGGCATTGTTCACCGGTTGATTAAAATTAGTGTCGATTACTGTTCCGGAAACGGTCATTCGCTGTGCATACGACGAAAAGCAGAGAAGTAATAGAACAAAAAGTAAACGCTGTTTCAAGGATTCTGGGTTTATTTGGTTTAATAATGCAATAGTATGGACTATACCCTTTTGGAGGGATTGATTTGGTAACATCGGCACGAAGATATTATGAATGGAGATAAGTGAGGACTTTTTGTTTGGTTACATTCGTTAAAATTTGTTAGGCAACTTTTTTACATACCATAAATCAGGTACTTTGATATTCCGATCTACCACTTTTGAAGCATGCATCAACTCATTTGATCGAACTGTCCATTATCTTCCCCGAAAATCGATTCAGGTCAAGAAAAGTAAAAAAGAAGCGAGTATAGGAGCACCTCGCTTCTTTTTACTGCATACCGTCTATGATTTTAAAATCACCACCTGACGGACTTCTACTTCTATAACTTTTCGTGGAATTCCTTCTGAACTCACATAGGTCCTGTTCACCAACTTTCCGGTGACAGCAACACGTTTTCCGCTGCGACAGTATTTATTGACAAACTCGGCCGTAGTGCCCCATGCAAACATACTAAACCGATGAATGTGAGCACTTAACCTTGCTGACTCTTCATTGTCTGTCCTCACCGAAAAACGCGTCACCATCGCACCACTTTCAAAGATGGTAACCAACGGATTTTTCCCGAAGTCACCTACAATCGTTACCTGATTTCGAATAGCATTCATTCTTATTTGTTTTAAAGGATGATCAGATCATTGACTTCTATTTCAGAAATCATCTGGCGTTTTCCATTCTCGAGGCGATAAAACCGCGACACCAATTTTCCTTCTATTGCCAGACTTGCACCTTTCGTGCAAAGTTCTTCCAGCACTATTACCCATCTGCCCCAGGCGGTCATGCGGTGCCAGTTTTGTCTGACACACACATTTCCGTCTTCGTCGAGGTACGACTCATTGGTCGAGAGCGAAAATTGAGCGACTTTCTTCCCGCCAGGCAATACCGCAATTCGCGGGTCGGAGGTCATTTTACCAATGAGATTTACGTGATTCATGTGAAATTGCTGTGCTGTAATTGCATGATTATTCATGATGAAGCAGGTTTAATTGGTAGCTTTTGTTGTCAGAACTAAAAATCCACTCATCTCAATTTCTGTACTGAAGCGTTTTTCACCGGTTTTGGTTTCGTAAGATTTGTTCACTAAGCGACCTTCCAATAATACTTCAACGCCTTTGTCCAAATCTTTGACAATACGATCTACCTGTTTCCCCCAGGCAACCACATTGTGCCATTGTGTATTATCTACCCATTCACCATTTTTGTCTTTATACGGTTCACGGGTGGCAATGCTCATTTTGGCAACTTGTGTTCCCGATTGAAATTTTGTGATTTCAGGTTGTTTGCCTAGACGGCCGATCAAACTTACTTTGTTACGTAATGTGTTCATAATGTTTGTGTTTTAAACGTTTGTAAATAATTTGTTTTGTTGTGATCAATCCTAGTAACTGATTGACGATGCAAAGTTGGGGTGGTCTCAAAATCATATTCGGTTAAAATTCAATTACTGTCGAATATTTTTCGTTTGTAACCGGTTATTATCGTTTTTACTATTGATTAACAGGTATTTAAGTGGATAATAATTTTCGGAAAAATCTCCAAAAAAAGTGATTATCTTTAGTCTTATGAAAAAAGTACTCGTCGCAGGAGGTACAGGATTGATCGGAACAGCGTTGGTTGAACAGCTCATCGCACATTCCGGATATTCTGAAATTGATTGCTTGGTGCGGAAGGCCGGTAATTGGACGAATGAAAAAGTGAAAGAACATGTTGTTGACTTCGAACAATTAGCGGAACAATTCCCGGAAACGCCAGCTGATTGTGCTTTTTGTTGTTTAGGAACGACACTAAAAACCGCCGGAAGCAAAGAACGTCAGTACCGGATTGATCACGATTATGTGGTTGACTTTGCACAGCAGTGTTTTAACCTGGGAATTAAACGATTTATCGTGATTTCATCTCTTGGGGCATCGGTGCAAACACGCAATTTCTACCTGCGTACAAAAGGCGATATGGAACGTGATTGCTTGGCAATTGGATTTGAAAGCACTATTATTCTTCGGCCGTCTTTCTTGTTGGGTAATCGCAAAGAATTCAGACTGTGGGAAAAGATTGCAGGCGTTTTAATAAAAGGATTGAGATTCCTTTTCGTCGGAAAGTGGAATAAATATCGTGGTATTCACGTTGACCGAATTGCGCGGCGAATGATTGTACTGTCACTTGCAGATCAGCTTCCCCATTCTGCGATTATTGAATCAGATAAAATCTGATAAGAAAAGCGAAAGCACTCTACCTTTTGATGCATTCAGCCGAGATCGAGGAAATCGGTTTGGGTGGTGATCTTTGCCCGATATTTTAACGTGTTAAGCATTAATTTCGCGTAAATTTCCAAAAAAAGAGGGAAGCAAAACACCTCCCTCTAACATTAAAACGATAGCGCCACTAACTACATTTTAATGATGATGAATTCCGTTCTCCTGTTTTCCTGGTGTGATTCCTCAGAACAAGTCGATTTTACCGGCCCCTCACAACCACAATCATTTTTCAGTTTTGCTTCTCCGTAACCTTTACCATAAATACGTTCCGGATTCTTGATTTTACTTTTAATATATGCCGCCGATGCTTTAGCGCGTTTATCGGAAAGTGATTCGTTTGACTGTATAGAGCCACGACAATCAGTATGAGAACCAAGCTCGATCTGCATGGTCGGATAGTCGTTCATAACCTTCACAATTTTCTCCAGCTCAATGGCCGCATCTTTACGGATATTGAATTTCGCGTAATCAAAATAGATTGGTTTGATGTCAATTAACGTTGCCAAATCAATTCCGACTTCTATTTTATCAAGTGTCAGGTCCAGTTTTTCATGTACGTTGATCACGCCTGGCTGGATAATTTGTGTAGTAAACTGAACTGTTTTCGATAAATAACCTTCTTTCGACAAGGTAATAGTGTAGGATAACTGCTCTCCGACTTTTTTGTCAGCCAATCCTTTCAGTACATCTCCCGTTTCACCGGTCACCTGATCGATAAACGGATTTTTAGTACCATTATCAGCGATGGTCAATTTCACTCCCGACAAAGGTGATTTGTTTGTTCCGTCAGTAACCAGCAGATACAAGGCGAGGCCCGGATCTTTTTCCAAATCGATATCCTGCTGGATTTTCTCGGTTCCTTCAGCTAGATTTTTGGTGCTAAACTGAACCTGATCATCATAATAATCGGTTTGCCTGGCGACAATGCGGTAATTAAATTCCGGCTCCACATTAAAAGAATACGCCCCATAATTATCTGATTTTATTGTTTCTATTATTTCTCCGGTTTCATTCTGAAGTATGATTTCGGTTCCGGGCAAGATCATCCCGGTTCCCTTTTCGGTAGCGATCCCAGCCACCATCAGGTCAATTTTAAAGGGTTTGGTAAGCAGGTAGGCATAAATATCATCTTCCCCCTTTCCGCCATCGCGGTTAGATGAAAAATAACCTTGTTTGTTGTCGTTCAGCATTGTAAATGCGAAATCATCTTTTTGCGAATTGACCGGTTTTCCGACATTCAGTACTTTGGAAATCCCGCCTTTGTCATTGGGAAGCATCACGAACACATCCAATCCACCCAAACCAACACGGCCATCTGAAGAGAAAAACAAATAACCATCCTGGCTCATCCATGGGAACATGTCCTGGCCTTCTGTGTTGATCTCTTTTCCTAAATTTTCAGGTTGTCCGAACGAACCGTCAGCTGCTATTGCAATGCGATAAATATCAGCACCACCAAATCCGCCGGGCATATCCGAAGCAAAATACAGGTACTTTCCATCGGGAGACAAACTAGGATGGCCAACCGAATAGTCACGGGAATTCAATGCAAATTCCGTTTCATTTTCCCAACTTCCATCGGCTTGTACATCAGCCATGTAGAGTTTCAGGTTCTGAATTCCCTGTTGATCGTTGCGCTTTTTTCCTTTTGAAATATTGTTGCGGGTAAAGTAAACGCGTTGACCGTTGGCCGAAAAACAAAGCGGGCCTTCATGGTAACGCGAGTTTACGCGTCGTGTAATTAGTTCCGGATTGGCGATTTCCTGTTCCTGACCCGATTTGCCAGCATATAAATCAAGGAAACGCTCGTTTTTCCAGGTCCAAACGTGGTTCACAAACGAAGGATCGTTTCGTGAGGTAACGAAATAAACCGTTTCCTGGTCCGCAGACGGATATCCCCCAAAATCGGTCGATACGGTATTTACATTCAACGATTTTATGCTGAAATGATTTCCCTGTTTCTCAATCAATTCAAGGTAATTCTGACGGTTCACAAATTCGGTGGCGCGAACGTCGTTTTGCTTCATCCCGGCAAACTTGTTCATCCATTGGTCCGATTCGGCGTATTTACCATTTTCCTTAAGCGATTGCGCGTAGTTGTAAACGTCTTCGCTGCTGGCCTCACCGGAACTGACCATACTGGCATAATGTGTTTCGGATTTCAGCGTATTTCCCATTTGGAAATAACAGTGTGCCAGTTTGGCTTTCAGCTGCGGCGAATCGACTTCCGAACCCAACAATTCTTCATATTGCTCTGCTGCCAGTGCATACGCCAACGTATTGTAATAATTATCGGCCCGTTTGAGTTTTCCGCTTTGAGCGAAGAGAATCGTCCCTGCAAGGAGGCAAAGGATCAATGATATGAGTTGTTTCATGCTTTGTGTATGATCGATAATGAGTTAGAAATAACGAGGCGAACGCACACCTGTTTTTCGGAAAATGAAATCGTAAGATCCCATTACTTCAAAGGTTCCGTAGTTGTAGTTGCGAATTTCCTGTGTTCCGAAATCGGTTGCAAAACCCAGTTTAAATTGTGAGGTGATCTGGTATTGCACAAACGCTCCGAAAGCTGCATCCAAGCGATACAAACCGCCGATATAGAAGCGATCATTATAAATACCTGCCACTGAAGCGTCGAGGCTCAATGGTGCACCTGTCGTGAATTTGGCTTGTGCCATCGGACGGATTTTCCACGCATTGCTCACCGTAATCACCCCTCCGACATTAGCAAAATAATGGCGTTTTTCCACATTGGTCTTTGAACCGTCGTAGCTTTGTTCAAGCAATTTCGGGGTACTTACTCCAGCAAACCAAACCGGTGTATGGTAATAAATCCCAAAACCGAAGTTCGGATTCACGTTGTTTCGCACATCGCGGAGCAGGTTCAAATCGTTTTGATCTGTTGCTTCAAGAGAAGCGCTTCCAACATTCACCAAGTTAAAACCACCTTTGATTCCAAATGCCAGCTTTCCTTTGTTCTTAAACTTAAGGCTATAGGAGAAATCGCCGTAAAACATGGTTTGGTCAACCGGGCCATTATGGTCATTTACCATCGTTAATCCCAATCCTACTGATCGGTAAGACAGTGGCGAATGAACACTCAATGTGCTTGAAACGGGTCTTCCGGCAAAACCTACCCATTGTTCGCGGTGCAAGCCGGTAACGTTTAACACATCTTTGCTGCCCGCATATGCCGGATTCACAAACAAGGTGTTTTCGAAAAACTGCGTAAAGTGCGGATCCTGCTGCGCCAGCAAACCGTTGGTGCAACCGATTGATACGAGTACTATTCCAATTATTCTTTTCATCTCTTAATTCTTTAGAACCGATTATCGTTTCAGGTAAACATATCCTTTCAACACACCGTATTGTTCGGTTTTCGTGTCGAAAATATAATAGTATGTTCCAGTCGGAAGCTTGTCGCCACCTACGTTTAATTTACTGGTAGATGTTCCCGACCACGAGTTATCGTATTCGGTCACGTTGTAAACTTCATTCCCCCATCTGTTGAAAATAATCAGCGCGTTTCCGGGGAAATTCTCCACTCCTTTGATGATGAAGGTCTCGTTGACACCATCTCCGTCTGGCGAGAATGCTTCCGGAATATCAAACTCATCACATGATTTCGGACTGCATGGGTTCAGCGGATCACTTCCGTTCAGGATTTCTTCACCATTGATGATTCCGTCGTCATCGCAATCCAACGCATTCCATGTCGGAGTAACTGTTCCAGGACTTTGAATTGCTACATCATAATCACACGGATCGGAAGGATCAGTTCCGTTCGGACCGGGAGTTCCGTCATTGTCAGGGTCAACTTCCTCACCGTTTGGTACGCCGTCGCCATCACAATCAAGCGTGAGCCAGGTTGAATCAACTGCTGCGTAGTTTTGAGCCCCGGTAAGATAATCGCACGGATCGTTCGGATTGGTACCATCCGGACCAGGAGTACCGTCTCCATCAGGGTCAACTTCTTCACCATTATCAACACCATCTCCGTCGCAGTCTGCATTTGCGAAAATCGGGTTCGTTAATACCTCATCTCCTGCTACACCATTATCCACACATGGATTCAGCGGTTCTGTATCTGTTCCGTTTGGCGTTCCGTCACCGTCACAATCCAACACATTCCAAGAAGCCTCTACCGAAGCAAGATTCTGGTCTGCCTCGTTATAATCACACGGATCAGTTGGATCAGTTCCGCTCGGGCCAGGAGTTCCGTTACCGTCAGGATCAACTTCATCACCGTTCGTTACGCCGTCACCGTCGCAATCAAGTAACAACCATCCGGCACTTGCCGTTGACAAATCCTGGCTGATTGTTGTAAAATCACACGGGTCGTTCGGATCTGTTCCGCCAGGACCCGGATTTCCGTCACCATCAGGATCTGTTTCTTCGCCATTTGTTACACCGTCACCATCGCAATCTGCGTTGGCATAAATCTGGTTCGAAAGATCTTCATCGCCCAGTGTTCCATTATCCACACACGGATCCAACGGTTCACCATCTGTTCCGTTTGGTGTTCCGTCTCCGTCACAATCCAAACCATTCCAGGCTGCATCAACCGTTGCGATATTCTGGTTCGCTTCGCTGTAATCACATGGATTGGAAGGATCAGTTCCGCTCGGGCCAGGAGTACCGTCACCATCAGGATCAACTTCTTCTTCGTTGGCTACACCGTCGCCATCGCAATCTGCTGTTAACCAAGTCGGATCAACTGAAGCGTAGTTTTGGTTTGTGACATCATAATCACACGGATCGGAAGGATTTGTTCCATTCGGGCCAGGAGTTCCATCACCGTCAGGATCAATTTCATCTTCATTGGTTACACCATCGCCGTCGCAATCTGCTGTTAACCAAGTCGGATCAACTGAAGTGTAGTTTTGGTTTGTTGCATCGTAATCGCACGGATCGGAAGGATCAGTTCCATTCGGGCCGGGAGTTCCGTCACCATCAGGATCAACTTCTTCCTCGTTGGTTACACCGTCCCCGTCGCAATCTGTCGCAAGCCATGTCGGATCAACTGAAGCATAGTTTTGGTTTGTGACATCATAATCACACGGATCGGAAGGATTGGTTCCGTTCGGGCCAGGAGTTCCATCACCGTCAGGATCAATTTCTTCTTCGTTGGTTACACCATCACCGTCGCAATCTGCCGCTAACCATGTCGGATCAACTGATGCGTAGTTTTGGTTTGTTACATCGTAATCACACGGATCGGAAGGATTTGTTCCATTCGGACCGGGAGTTCCGTCACTGTCCGGATCAACTTCTTCTTCATTGGTCACACCATCACCGTCGCAATCGGTAGCGAGCCAGGTGGCACTTACAATTGAAAAGTTTTGATCGGCCATATTCAAATCACACAGATCGGAAGGATCAGTTCCGTTTGGCCCCGGAGTTCCATCACCGTCAGGGTCAGATTCATCACCATTGGTGACGCCGTCGCCATCGCAATCTGCTGAAAGATTAGAAACAGAGCATGGCAATACGGTGATGAAAATTGTATCATTAACACAGATTATAGGAAGCGGTGTACCGTCGTCACAAATCTGGACAATCACTGTATCTTCTCCGAAATAACCACTGTTTGGCGTGTAAGTAAATGTTCCGTCAGGATTGATTACAATACCGCCGTTATCAGGCCCATCAACCGGAATGATCGTAACAACCAGGTTTCCGTCAACATCCGAATCACCGGCATCGGTCAAATCACCCGAAACAGGAATATCCAGTGATGTAGTAAGTGTTTCATTGTCCACAACCGGCGGGTCATTTACCGGATTCACTGTCACAAACAAGGTGTCATTTACACAAATCACAGGTAATGGCAATCCGTTGTCACAAGCTGTGTAAATCACTGTATCGATTCCATTGAAATCAGGAACAGGTGTATAATCAACTGTTCCGTTTCCGTTGATGGTCACTGTTCCGCCACCGGTTGTACTCACAATTGTGGTTACGATAATTGGAGTTCCGTCAGGATCGATATTGTTTGTTGTCAAATCAATGGTAGTAGTAGGTCCGGTGTCTTCAGTAACTGTTAATGTTTCATTTCCTTGACTTGGAGTATCGTTAACAGGATTCACCGTCACAAACAAGGTGTCATTTACACAAGTTGCTGGTAACGGTAATCCGCTGTCACAAGCTGTGTAAATCACTGTATCGATTCCATTGAAATCAGGAACAGATGTATAATCAACTGTTCCGTTTCCGTTGATGGTCACTGTTCCGCCACCGGTTGTACTCACGATTGTGGTTACGGTAATTGGAGTGCCGTCAGGATCGAAATTGTTTGTTGTCAAATCAATAGTAGTTGTTGGTCCGGCATCTTCAGTAACTGTTAATGTTTCGTTCCCTTGACTTGGAGCGTCATTTACCGGATTCACCGTCACAAACAAGGTGTCATTTACACAAATCGCTGGCAACGGTAATCCGTTATCGCACGCAGTGTAAATCACTGTATCGATTCCGTTGAAATCAGGAACCGGTGTATAATCTACGGTTCCGTCTCCGTTGATGATCACTGTTCCGCCACCGGTTGTACCCACAATTGTGGTTACGGTAATTGGAGTTCCGTCCGGATCGACATTGTTTGTTGTTAAATCAATGGTAGTAACAGGTCCGGTGTCTTCAGTAACTGTTAATGTTTCATTCCCTTGACTTGGAGTATCATTCACAGGATTCACCGTCACAAACAAGGTATCATTTACACAAATCGCTGGCAACGGTAATCCGTTATCGCACGCAGTATAAATCACCGTATCGATTCCATTGAAATCAGGAACCGGTGTATAATCTACGGTTCCGTCTCCGTTGATAGTCACTGTTCCGCCACCCGTTGTACTCACAATTGTGGTTACAGTAATTGGAGTTCCGTCAGGATCGACATTGTTTGTTGTTAAATCAATGATAGTAACAGGTCCGGTGTCTTCAGTAACTGTTAATGTTTCATTCCCTTGACTTGGAGTATCATTTACAGGATTCACCGTCACAAACAAAGTATCATTTACACAAATCGCTGGTAATGGCAATCCGTTATCGCACGCAGTATAAATCACCGTATCGATTCCATTGAAATCAGGAACCGGTGTATAATCTACGGTTCCGTCTCCGTTGATGGTCACTGTTCCACCACCGGTTGTACTCACAATTGTGGTTATGGTAATTGGAGTGCCGTCAGGATCGACATTGTTTGTTGTTAAATCAATGGTAGTAACAGGTCCGGCATCTTCAGTAACTGTTAATGTTTCATTTCCTTGACTTGGAGTATCATTTACAGGAGTTACGGTTATGAAAATGGTATCGTTGACACAAATTACAGGAAGCGGCGTACCGTCATCGCAAATCTGTACCACTACCGTATCGTTTCCATTGAAGTTTGATCCAGGAGTGTAGGTATACGTTCCGTCGGGATTAATGACAATTCCGCCGTTACCTGGTCCATCAAGCGGAGTTGTATTCACCACTAAATTTCCATCGGCATCCGAATCGCCTGCATCAGTCAAATCACCGGAAACAGGCATTTCTTCAGGTGTAGTGTGAGTTTCATTGTCTACAACCGGTCCGTCGTTTACCGGATTCACTACGAAAGTGATCGTTGCGTCATCGCACGCAGCAGCCGGGTCGCATAACGCATAAGTAATCGTTGCCGTTCCGTTGTAGTTATTGGCAGGATCAAATGTAACGATACTTGTGACTGGGTTTAATGTCCAGGTTCCGGTTGCATCTGTAAACGTTGTTTGCACACCTGCCGTTCCTGCGTCCAAATCAACCGTAAACTGTCCGGGACCATTTACCGGCGCTGTTGGATTAGCATCCGGATCGGTATCGTTGGTAATCACATTTACTGTTCCATTTGCGCTGTCTTCGGTCAATGAACCACCGTTATCGTCGTTTGCGACCGGTGGAGCGTTTGCATCCAGAATAGTTACAGTTGCAGTTTGAGTTCCTGATTCGGCGGCACCATTTCCGCCTGTAACGTTTGTAATGTCTGCGATAACCGTTTCAGGCCCTTCAAATAAAGCGTCCAGTGCAGGATCGATTGTTACGGTTCCTGTCAATGACCCGGCTGGAATGATAATCGTAACACTTGAAGCAGTATAATCAACTCCAGATGTAGCCGTTCCGGTATAAGTTATTGTAATGGTTGTAGCTGTAGTAGTTGCTACCGAAAGTGTGGCAGTCAATGTTGCTACACCTGCTGCATTTTCGGCAATAGTTGTTGTTCCGCTCAACGTTACTGTCGGAGCTGTTTCATTATCTGCAATTGTTACCGTAGCTGTTTGCGTGCCCGATTCAGTTGCGCCGTTTCCACCCGTCACGTTAGTAATATCTGCAATTACTGTTTCATTGCCTTCAAAGATCAGATCGTCGGTAGGGTCGATGGTTGCTGTTCCGGTTAGCGAGCCAGCCGGGATCGTAATTGTAACGCTTGAAGCAACATAATCACCACCGGAAGCTGTTCCCGAGTACGTTAGTGTAACGGTTGTTGCTGTTGGAACCGGATTGGAAAGCGTAGCCGTTAATGTTGCTACACCTGCCGCATCTTCGGCAATGGTTACCGTTCCTGAAAGTGTAACTGTCGGAGCTAAAATTGTTTCTCTCCAATCTCTCTCTGACGTTAGCGGGGCATTGACGTTCGGATAGGAAGATGGAGTTGTTCCGTTGGTTGGATTCACCAACGCATCATTTATATCAAAGGCGTTGTCTAATCCATCGTTGTCTGAATCTGTTCCTGCAGGAACTGTATTGGCTGCTCCGTTTCCGTCAGTATCCCAGCCTTCAATCAAATCGGTCAACGCATCGTTATCTGAGTTGAGGTCCCGGTAATCAGGTGTATCGGCGCCATCGGTGTTTACCGGAACGATAGCTGTTCCACCGTTGTTTCCGTCGTACGCATTATCTATTCCGTCACCGTCGGTATCCGAACCACTCGGAGCAATATAACCTGCTGTGGATTGCGCTTCACTGTTGTCTACAATTCCATCGTCATCCGAATCGATATCTACGAAATTACATTGCAGATCAGTGTCAAAGTTTCCAAATACGTATGAATTCGGTATTCCATCCAAATCGGTGTCGTTTCCAGTAAGTATCATAGGTGTTCCGTTGGAGGTAACGCACGTTGTGCTAAGCGTATTACTTACACTTGCAGGAATGGTATAATCCAATCCATGCACATTAATATCATCGTTATCGGTACGTGTAATTCGAATGGCAACCGTATTAATAGGTACAACAAACGAGTAAGCAGTCATTGCGGTGTTCGCTGCAGGAATATTTGAAGCTGTCAGATTGGTAAATGTGGTTCCATCCGACGAAAACAGGATATTAGTGTTCGCCTGATTTCCACTTGGATTTGAAATATACACACGAACAGTTCCACCTGTATTAACAGTGTTTGCCATCTGTAATGTCAGCACATCTCCTGTTGAATTGAGTAGTGCAAAATCGGCAGCAAGGGGCAGTCCCAAAGCATTGTCCGGGTTGGTAACACTTACATTTCCCGGGCCATGTGAAGTAGCATAAGCAGTTGAAGGCGCTGTGTAAATATAACTTCCTGTGGTGGTGCAATTCACAAAAACAGCATCATACACATCGTTATAACCATCGTTATCAATATCGGCAAATGCGTCAGCAAGTCCGTCACCGTTAGCATCGGTTCCACCCGATTCAATCACATCCGCGATTCCGTCGTTGTCGCTGTCGAGGTCCATAAAATTGGCAATGCCGTCATTATCGAAATCAGCGAAAAAGTTATTACTGCCGTTGGCATCGGTATCAAAAAGCAAAGAAGTGGATGTATTCAATAAACAATTCGGGATCGTTGCACAAGGCGAAGCGCCGGTAGGACCATCCGTATCGTTGTTATCATACTCATTCACCAAACCATCACCGTCAGTATCTGTTCCTGAATCAGCCTGGCCATCACCGTTGGTATCCACACCACCTGCTTCAATCATATCAGGGATTCCATCGTTGTCACTATCCAAATCGAGGTGAACCGGATTTCCGTCTCTGTCGTCATCAAAATTGGCGCAAACACCGCTACTCAATAATCCGCCACAATAAGGGAAGTCGGCATCCTGGTAATTCGGAATCAAATCACCGTCCAAATCGCCACTCGGATCAGGTAAACCATTCGTTGCACAATCCCATCCGTTAACACCCTGGAAAACTGCAGCACAAAAATCTGCATCTGCATAATCAGGAGTTCCGTCACTGTCATGATCACCGCTGTAAGCTTCCACCACATCAGTTATTCCGTCGTTGTCATCATCAATATCACACGAAACCGGGATCACATCATTGTCTACATTTCCCTGGTAGTTTGGATTCTGAATCGGAACATACAGTGAAATTGATCCACCGTTTCCACCGTCCTGTGAGCCATTGCGAATGGAAGATGCTCCGGCCAAATGCTCTCCACCCTGACCGCCTGTAGCCGTCAATACAAGGTTGCCCGGAATGCTGGCAAGCGAATACAACAATACACCACCACCGCCACCGCCACCGGGTCCGTGTGGCGTTGTAGTATTCAAATCCTGACCGTCGCCACCTCGCAGATCAACGTTGAGCGCACCAATGTAGGTTCCTGTTTTTAAAACTACGGAACCTCCTGCGCCGCCGCCGCCGCCGCCATCTGGTGCACCAACGGGATTAATCGCTACGGGGGTAGTTCCGCGTGCGTTGATCGTATTGCCGTTTCCAACAATTGTATCTGCGAAAATGATTACAATTCCACCACCATCTGCGGCATTTGAAGGGTTATTGGTTGTTACAAAACCGGGGCCACCCGCTCCGCCTAAGAATACTTTGTTTTGGGCAAGAAACGTTGTGAGTGCATAACCACCCAATCCACCGGCATTGGCACCATCTATATCGCACCAGCGCTTCCCACCTTCTCCACCGGCCCCATAATTGGAACCACCGCCACCACCGGAGTCACCGGAAATACCTGAACCGCCGCCGTTTGCTCTCGGAGCACGCCCGCGATTGGTCGCAGCATTATCCAATACGATTCCATCACCTTTGGTGTAAGTAGAATTTGTCCCACTATTGACTACAAAAACATTTGTGGGAACCACAGTACAGTTATCGGGAGTTCCGTTCACCCCCATCTGAATTCCTTTGTATCCCTGGCCTAAAACATCAATACCTGCATTAAACGTTACTTTTCCGGCTTCAATAGCTACAACCCCACCGGTTCCCGTCACCTCATCCCAATCCTGGGCCATCAATGTACCTGTAATGGTTACATTATCGGCAAACTGCGGAATCCGGACAACCTGAACTTTTCCGGATACCGTATACGAACGAATAAGCGGATAACGTGGTGTGAGCACATTTCCGACAATACTTCCGACTTCAAAGAACTCATAATTTCCTGCGTCGTTGATTGCTGTGACATCACCTGAACCTGCAGCATTCGCAGTGTTGATGGTAGCGCCTTTCATTTGAATGATCAGGGCCTTATCTCCCGGAGCAAAGAGGGCGCCATTGGTTACCGTTATGGTATGAATACAAGCCACATCACATGGTGCACAAGCGGGTTGAGTAATTGCAGTTACCGCCGAATAGGCATTAACAATTCCCGAGATCGATTGGGCTGAAACCCTGCTGAAAGTGCAGGAAACCAGCACCAGGAGCATCGCAAAAAAACCAAACTGTTTCTTCATAAATCTAACTTTCATTTCATAGTATTTCCATTACCGCAACAGAATTGCAGCAACGTGTTTAAGTCTCAATTTTCAGTGTAAAACAGGGTAGTACAGGTTAAAATGCAATACCGATTGATCACCATGGATCATCTTAAGGAGGTACAAAATTAAAGATGCATAGCCGTGAAAATCAGCTCTTGTGACAAACAACCTGTTTTTGTGATCAACAACCACAAGTGATTTTTTTTACTTTCCAGCCGGTTTTCAACTAAAAAAGCAAATTTTCAGAGTGAGAAAATACCGCGCAAAAAAGTTTAACGCATTATATATGAACACCTCCTTAGAATACAGCTTTTATTAAGAGATTAAAAAACAATGAACTAACAATTTGTGAATGAATTGATTTAATTGCAGTAATTCTCACCCGCTCAGAGTTTTATACAAGCGAATCGTTTTTAATGGTTAATATTGCCTATGGCTTTTCCGCGAATCCCTACTATTATTTGTGTGTTGATCTGTGCAGTTTCATTTGCTCAGAAAAGTGGCCGTTTTGTGGAAGCCAGCCAAGATATCCGTTATCATTTCACGGTTACTTCTTATTCTACGAATCAGGGGTTACCCGAAAGCCAGGTGCTGGATATCGTGCCGACCAGCGACGGAACATTAATATTGGCAACCGCCGATGGTATTGTGTTGTATGACGGGCAAGAATTCACCGAATTCATTGAGGACCAACGCTACAAAAATCACACTCCCAACAATCTGATGTGGGACGAATACAGCAAACGATTATTTGTAAACGAATTAGGTGGAAATCTACTCGTCTTTTACCCCTATTATCAAAAGTTACAATCTTGCCGAACCACAACACTTGTAAACCACACACTTTATTCGTTGGATGAATCGGGTAATTTATTTACTGCCGACACCAAACAATTGATTTTTAAGAATACGGCCAAAACCGGTATCAAAAAAGCGATCAGTATCCATGTTTCCTTTCCGTTGGTGTATGTGGGCACCGAAACCGGTCTTTCGGTTTACAACATGACAACAAAAAAAGTCACTCAACTACTCAATAACGGTGCTGTAACCGCCTTTTACAGGAATCCTTACAACGGAAAACTATTTGCGACCGGTATCAGACAAATCTATGTTTTGACAAGTAAATCAGCGACTCCTTCTCCTGACATAGACATTAAAAACTCTCACACCATCATTAGAGAAATGATCGCAATTTCTTCGGATGAATACTACATTGCCACAACTCACGGATTGTATTATCTCACTCCCGATTACCAGAAACAATACGGAACAGATGTTCTTCAGTCAGACAACCTGGTATCGCTTTACTTCAATAAGGAAGAAGATTGTTTGTTTGCCGGTAGCATTGAAAAAGGACTACTGCGATTGCTTCATAAAACATGCTATAGCTACACGTGTTCAAGTGAAGGTGACCCGCACCAATCATCCTCCACCTCTATTATTACTACCTATGCCAACGAAGTATTGGTTGCAGCAACGGAAGGTCGGATTTTGGAAATCGGAATCGGAGGAACCCATGATTACTGGCAATATCCGGTTCATTTTATAAGTCTTGCCGCCATCGATTCGTTTGTCTATGCCGGCACCTACGGTGACGGAATTTACATTTTGAAAGATCGAAAGTTGATTTATCACGTCACCAAAAAACAACTCGGAGTACCATCCGGAGACGTGCATGCTTCTTTCAAAGATTCTCAGGGAACAATTTGGGTAGGCACAGGAACCGGAATCTGTAAAGGCAAGAATTACACCACCCTCAAATCGTATTTACCGAAATCGATTACAGGCATCATTATTTGTTTTTACGAACTCAGCAACGGTAACATATGTATCGGTGGCACTAATGGTGTTTTCATATTGGATAAGCAGTATCGATTAATCACCAGATTTGGAGAACAACAAGGATTGATCGGTAAAGAAGTACGCTGCTTTTATGAAGATGCTTCCCAAAAAATATGGATCGGCACCTATAACGGAGGCTTGTACTGTTACGATCACGGAAAACTGACTTCCATCAATCAAAAAAAGAATTGCGAATTATACGATGATGTATTCACTCTTGCTAAAGATCAATTCGGCTACTTGAATATGACTTCTAATTTTGGTTTGTGGAAAATTGCGGAAAAAGATTTGAATGATTTTTACACCGGAAAACTAGACCGCTTGATTCCTCTTTTCTTCGGAGAGGAAACCGGAATTCTCAATACGGAATTCAATGGCGGTTTTCAAAACAATTACCTATTAACAGAACAGCACCAGTTTTATTTCCCTTCCATTCAAGGAGTTGTGGTACATACGCCCGGCCGCTACATGTTCAGCAGGTCAAAACACCAGTTTCTGCGCGTTTGGGTGAACGACACTTTGTATTCAGGAAAATCACACGTGTTTAAACGCTCTACCCACACATTGCAGTTTGACTTTTCAAACCCGCGTTTCTGCAAAAAATACAATTCCTATTATCAATACAAACTGTTGGGAAGCAATTTTCCGGATCACTGGAGCAAACCCGACAAATCTCCTTTCGTTTCCTTCAAAATGCTCCCTCCGGGAAAATACACGCTGAAAGTGCGGGTTGTAAACGGATTCAATGACAGGCATCCGTATGAAATCAATTACTCGTTCGAGATCAAACCTTATTTCTATGAACAGGCATGGTTTCATATCACGGGAATACTGCTCATTCTGCTACTGTTAGTCCTGTTGGTGCGTATGCGCGTTTCTTACCTGGGCAATAAAGACAGGCATCTGAATACAATTAACAATACGATCCTTGAATTGAAACTAAAAGCCATTCAGGCCAAAATGAATCCGCACTTCATTTTCAATGCGCTCAACAATATACAGTACCTGATCGTATTGAAAGAACTGGAGTCTGCAGAAACTGCCATCAATGAATTTTCGCAATTATTACGTAAATTCCTACAACAAAGCGATCAGTCGTTTGTAACGATCGAAGAAGAATTCGAAATGCTGCGTTTGTATGTGGCCATCGAAAAATTCCGGTTCAACAATGAATTGGAGTCGCGATTTAAAATTGAATACGCAATAGGCCAATATTACATTCCTTCCATGATCTTGCAGCCAATGGTGGAAAATGCGCTGAAACACGGTTTGTTACATTCCGAAAAAAAACGTTTCCTTTACATAGAAGCTTTTCTGCACAATGAACAAGTGCGTATTACGATTGAAGATAATGGAATTGGAAGGAAAGCATCACAGGAAATCAATAAATCACGGGAAGAGCATATTTCTCACGGATCCTGCCTGGTGCAGGAAAAAATTAAAATTGTCCGCGAAAAATATGGCATTGTAGTTCAACACGAATTAAAAGACCTTACTGAAGGTACAAAAACAGGAACACGTGTAATTTTTGACATACCCATTTTGAAAGAAACATTTAAAGAAATCTAATGCGCTGATTTCAACTACTTACCACGACAGCGCTTGTTACCCCGCGGATGTGGATAAACCCAAATAAACAAAGATGAACACCTTAATTGTTGATGATGTAAAATTGAGCAGAGACGGATTGGCCGCCCTGATCAATACGCATTTCCCGGAGGCAAATATCGTGGGGAGCGTACCTTCCATTGAACAAGCCCGAAAACTTTTAAAAACCGAACAGATTGACCTGTTATTCCTCGATATTCAGCTACAAGACGGATTGAGCTTTGATATTTTAGATGATGTTCCGTTGAATTCGAAAGTCATTTTTATTACCGCCTACGAAAAATATGCTATTGAAGCCATCAGGAAAGGTGCTTTCGATTACTTGCTGAAGCCAATCAATGTTACCGAACTCAAAAAATGTATTGAGCGGATTCGTGAACTGCGTGAGATGGAAAACGAGCAGTTTGAAAAAGCTTCAGATTCCATCGTTTTTAAAGGGAAGATCGGAATTTCCAGCATGGACGGGATCGAATACGTAAATACGTCCGAAATCAATTACCTGAAAGCGGATGGGAAATACACCATTGTCTGCCTGAAAAACAACACCATCACCAGCTCTAAAAATCTCAAGATGTTTGAAGTGATCTTACCCGAATCGTTGTTTATGCGGGTGCATCACTCCTACCTTGTCAATCTGTCGCAGATCATTCGTTTTAAGAAAGACGATGCAATGCTGGTACTGTCTGACGGTGCAGAGATTCCGGTTGCAAAATCACGAAAAGATTTGTTGACGAGACGGTTGATTCATGTTTGAGTTGAATCTCATAACTTTGAGAGTTATCCCACCACTACATTAAACGTCGCGTCAAACGCCAGTGAACCTTCTATTACCTGCGCTGCGCCGGGAATCATTAATCCTTTCATTTTGGCGGTCTTACCTTTCTGAATCAGGTCGAGCAATTGTTTTTCGGTGAGTTTTTTGCCCAGTAATTCAAACGGAACCAGGAAGCCACATACGTTGTAATTAGCGCATCCGACACCGGTTCGGCCTTCCATGAGCTTGTGTTGCCTGCATTTCGGACAATCGAGATCAGTAAGGCTTACTTTTTCGGCCGGTTTACGTTCCCGCTTCGGTTTTTCGGTTGCTACCGGTGCATCTGTATGTAATTGAATGCGAATGGGCGCCTGCGAAAAAATCACCTCATCGGTCAACTGACGCACCATCACGGTTAATTCCTGCTTGAATTGCTCCAGGTCGTACTCGCCTTTTTCAATGAGGCGCAGCTTACGTTCCCACTGTCCGGTCAGTTCGGCGCTTTTCAGCAATTCGTTCTGAATGGTATCAATCAAACCCACACCGGTTGGAGTAGCCATGAGGTTTTTGCGTTTTTTCTCGATGTATTTCCGCTTGAACAACGTTTCAATAATGTTAGCGCGGGTTGCCGGACGTCCAATCCCGTTTTCCTTCATCATATCCCTGATTTCTTCATCCTCGACCTGTTTCCCTGCGGTTTCCATCGCGCGTAGCAACGTTGCTTCGGTATATGGTTTGGGCGGACTTGTTTTTCCGTGATGCAGCCGTGGTTCGTGCGGGCCGGATTCTCCTTCGGTAAACACCGGCATGGTCTGTTCAGCCTTTTCTTTCTCCGGCTTTTTGTCGTCAGAATCCGATTCTTTGGTTTCTTCCCACACCACGCGCCATCCCGGTTCAATAATCTGTTTTCCGGTGGCTTTAAATGCGATTTGATCCACTTTTCCTAAAACAGTGGTATTGGAAACTTTACATTCCGGATAAAAAGCAGCGATAAACCGACGCACGATCAACTCGTAAACCTGGCTTTCGGGTTGCGAGATGCCGCTGGGTTGAATTCCAGTTGGAATAATCGCGTGGTGATCGGTTACTTTCTTATCATCAAATACCGACTTCAGTTTCGGGATTGGTTTTTCCATCAACGGAGCGGTAAAACGCTGGTAATGCGTCAGGCCTTTCATGATGTTCGGGATTTTCGGGTGCAAATCTTCCGACAAATACGTCGTATCCACACGCGGATAGGTCACGAATTTCTTTTCGTACAATCCCTGTACAAACTTGAGGGTTTCTTCTGCCGAAAAACCATATTTCTTATTGCCTTCCACCTGCAGAGAGGTTAAGTCAAACATCCGCGGATTGCCTTCTTTTCCTTCTTTTTGTTCGAAGGAAGTAATCTCAAACGGATGTCCTTTCAGGTATTCAACACCTTTTACAGCGCGGTCTTCGGTACGAATCCGGTCGATGGTAGCAGTAAATTCCGTTTCGCGGTAAATCGTTTTCAGTTCCCAGTATTCTTCCGAGCGAAAAGCTTCTATTTCTTTGTGTCGAAGCACGATCATGGCCAGCGTAGGTGTTTGCACCCTGCCGATAGAAAGTGTTGCTTTCCCCTGCCCGAATTTTTTGGTAAACAAACGCGTAGCGTTCATTCCCAGCAACCAATCACCGATTGCGCGGGCACTTCCGGCAGCGTATAAATTCTGGTATTGCTCGCCGTTTTTCAGCGATTGAAATCCTTCACGAATGGCTTCCTCGGTCAATGAAGAGATCCACAAACGCTTGATGGGAACTTTGCATTTGGCTTTGGCCAATACCCAGCGCTGGATCAATTCTCCTTCCTGCCCGGCATCACCGCAGTTGATCACTTCTTCGCACTGTGCCACCAACTTTTCGATCACCGAAAACTGTCGTTTTACGCCTTGATCTTCGATGAGTTTGATCCCAAATTTCTCCGGAATCATCGGTAAATCTTCCAACCGCCAATATTTCCAGCTTTCTTTATAATCGTGTGGTTCTTTGAGCGTGCAAAGGTGACCGAATGTCCAGGTTACGCAATAACCGTTTCCTTCATAATAACCGTCGTGGCGCTGTTTGGCACCTATTACTTCCGCAATATCTCGGGCAACTGAGGGTTTTTCGGCTATACACAATTTCATAGGCTGCAAAATTGGAACAATTACCGAAAATACCTGCTATGAAAACAACACGAAATTTGAACAAAAACGAGAAGTTACTAATAAAACGGTTGAGAGGTTATGATTGCTTCACCACAAAGCCACAAAGAGATCCTAGGTAGACACTTTCGTGGCCCTTAACAAACCTGGTTCTTTTCTTATTACAAAGTTTGGTCACACCCTTTGATAAGGTTCTTACATTTCACTGGAATCTCCTTTGTGATCTTTGTGGTGAAGTTGGTGTTACACATCCATGCGCTTGTTGTACTTCCGTACTTCAAACCCAACCGCGTGCTTCTCATCCGCCTCGTGTTTAAAAACCGTTTCCGATTCCCATTCCGACTCGTTGAATTCAGGAAAAAACGTATCTGCGTTATAAATGTGATCAACATGCGTAATGTACATTTCCGTCACTTTTCCGCTTTTCAGTGCCTCCACATAAATCTGTCCGCCACCGATGATAAAAACCGTTCGTTCGGTTTCGCCTGAATAATGGTCCAGACATGCTTCAAGGGATGAAAAAACGACACAACCTTCGGCATGATAATCTTCTGCGCGGCTCAGCACCGCATTTTCCCTGTGGGGCAAAGGCCTGAAACGCTCTGGAATGGATTCGTAGTTTTTACGGCCCATTACCACAATATGTCCGGTGGTTGTTTCCTTGAAAAACTTCATGTCGGCAGGCAAATGCCACATCAGATCATTGTTTTTGCCAATGCCGCGCTCGCGGTCCATCGCTACTATCAGACTTACTTTCATTAATCTCCGACTATTTTTACTTCTTTAGGCGTCACAAATACCAGTTGCGGCAAAGCGGTTTGGGTTTTGGTCCAGAAAGCAAGAATTTCTCCTGCTTGTTCAGGCGATGAAAACAAACCGCTGACCAGATGATAATTGCCATCCGGTGCCAAAATGCGTGTCGTAGTGGCTTTATTTTCGGGCGAAAGTTTGGCCCAATCGGTTCCCAGCACAGAATCCAGCTGAACGGTATAATAACCTTCCAGCAATAAATCGTAGCGTTGATGGACCGCTGGATCCTGTCCGACCAATCGTTCAGCCGTTCCTTTTGCATGTTGGCCAAACAAACTCCTGGAATCACTCATAAAAAGCTGCATTTTTGCTAGTGAACCCTCGTCTAAAAATTCCGCTCTGTGGGTATTGTAATCAAAATCCGGAAGGATATAATAAGGTTTCACCAACGTTTCCTGACGTGGAAATACCCAGGTGAAACAATGCTCTGTTTTCAGGAAAACCACTGCACTACTGCTATCCACGGAAACGGTTGTATTTAACATCATTCCGCCATCAGTGTAACGGTCACGCTGATTGGAAACAAAATTCCCCAACGACCACGCCGTCAGTTTTTGTTCTCCGGCTACCGTTTTTTGAACTACCGGCTGCAACACATGCGGATGTCCGCCAATCACCATATCAGCACCTTGCCGGTAACAAAATGCCTCCCATTTTTTCTGGTAATCATTCGGAAGTGATTGATATTCCGTTCCCCAGTGCATGGTACAAATAATGATATCAGCGCCCAGGGTTTGTGCTTTTCTAAAGTCGGCTTTCATCACCGTACTATCGATGTAATTGATAATAAGTGGCGCTGCGACGGACAAACCGTTTGTTCCGTAGGTATAATTTAACACCGCCACCTTCAGCCCGTTTTTCTCAACAATAAGCGGATAATTCTTTTCGCGTTCGGCTTTGTTCCGAAACGTTCCGGTGTGTTTTACGCCTAATTTATCGAGCACATCAAGTGTTTTGGTCACACCTTTCGCTCCGCCGTCGCAGGAGTGATTATTACAGGTGAGAATTACGTCAAATCCTGCATCCACCAATCCTTCAGACAATTCGGGAGGCGCCGAAAACTGCGGATATCCTTTGTAAGGTTTTCCTGCGTGAGTGACTTCCAGGTTGGCAATAGCGATATCTGCTTCGCTGATAATGGGTTTTACGAATTGAAAACAATCGCGGTAATCGTATGCGTCCTTTTTTGTGTTGTGAGCACCCTGAATTTGTCCGCCATGCTGCATTACATCGCCTACAAACAATAATTTCACTTGTTTCTCAGGTACCTGGGCCCAAAAACTCAAGGAAGAGGCGAAGGAAATAGCTGCAAGAAATTGTTTGATCATATCATTGAAATTGAGGGTTAAAAATACGAAAGTTGAACCACACTGCTATCTTTTCATCCCGGCGGGTAAAAAAATAAGAGTGCCTTAAAACTGGTACTGCATTTTTAAGAAGGCTTTTGTTTACTAGGAATCCCCGATAATATATGATTTGTAACAAAAGAACAACCTAAGCAGTTCAGTCAGTAGAAGCTACATTCCGATACATACGATTTTTTTATCTAGTTATCATTGTCTATTTTTACGAAAAATATTACTTAGCTATGAAAAAAGTTTACTTACTGACAGGTGCTCTTGCTGTCGGTTTTGCTGTGAATGCACAGTACAATCAAGCGAGCTACGCATCAACTCCGCGTAACATGCCTGGTTACGCCAATAAAAAAGTATCATCCATCGAAAAAGCAGAGGGTGATGTAATCTGGTTAAATGATTTCACTACTGCTTCTGACTGGACAATCTCTAACGCGGGTGCTGCCGGAGTTCCTCCTCACACTGCTGGTGACTGGGCCATTGTTAACGCAATGCCAACAAGTTTGACAGATCAAATTCCTACCTACGGTTTCCCGGGTGCTATGTTATCCACTTCAGGCGGTAACTTTGCATTGGTGAATTCGGATGCTGCGGGTGGTTCTGCAACGCAGAATGCATACCTTACAACAGCTGCAGGTATTGATCTTGCTACTTTACTGTCGACAAACGGTTCTGCTGCCAACGCGCCAATGTACCTTGAGTTTACAGAGATCTTCCGTCACTATTATGACGAGAATTACGTTTCTATTTCAAACGACGGTGGTGCTACATGGGTTGAATTCCAGGTAAATGCTGCCCCGGAGGTGCCTGTAAATACCAATTCAGGAAATCCTGACATAGAAGTTGTAAACATTACTTCCGTGATCGGTGCAGGTAACTGGGGTTCTGATGTTCGTATCCGTTTCCGCTACCAGGGTGCCTGGGACTGGTTCTGGGGTATTGACGATGTGAAGTTAGTTGAAGCATGGGATAACGATGTAAAAATCACCAACTACTTCCAGGAAACTCCTGTAGGTACTCAGGAATTGGATTATTATATTGTAAACCAATCACAAACAAGCTTCCCAGGGGTTACTTTCGGTGCAAAAGTAACGAACAACGGTTCGTTGGCTCAGGCTGGTGTAGCGTTGAATGCTGATGCTCCTTCTGCTGGTTCTTACAATGAAACAGGTACTGCAGTTGCACTTCCTTTCGGTGCTTCGGATTCTGTTTCAATTACTGTTCCGATGATGGTTCCTGCAACAATTGGGGATTATCCGGTTGCATTGACTGCTGAATTGACAGGTGTTTCAGATAGTGATGCAAGCAACAGCTCTTCATCAATGAGTATCCGTCGTGACCAATGGTTGTATTCACGTGATGACAATAATCGTATTTCTGCTATCTCTGGTGTAGTAGGTGCTGACGGTGCTGCGTTGAAAGTTGGTAACGTTATGGAGATTTTTGATGACATGGATATCACGTTCATTCAAATTCGCTTGACAGGAACAGCTTCTAATGAAGGACTTGAAATGTTCGGTGAAATTCAAAAATACAATCCTGGTACAGATGCCTATGAATTCTTATGTGAAACGTCTCCTTACATTATCCAATCAACTGATTTGGATGAGTTTGTTACACTTCCAATTGATGGTGGCGCTGTTTCTGTTGTTCCTGGTGACATTCTTTTAGTTATGGCTGGCCACAACGGTGGTAATGATGTACCTGGTTTCGGTTTGGCACAAGCTACTGAAGAACAAACAGTATTGTTGTACTCTGGTGCTGACGATATCAGCTACCTTGGAACTCCAAATGCTGTGATGGTACGTATTTCTGACCAAACATTGAGTGTTAACGAAAATGAGGCTGATTTCTCAGTAAACGTTTTCCCTAACCCGGCGGTGAACGAAGCGAAAGTTTCTTTCGAATTGACAAATACTTCTGATGTTACGGTAACTGTAACTGATCTTGCAGGTAAAGTGGTTTACACAAACAATTTGGGGAACACAACTGCAGGAAAACACAGCATTGAAATCAACACTGCTGCATTGGCAGGTGGTATCTACACTGTAAATTTCAACGCAAACAACGCTATCGTTACTAAGAAATTGGTAGTGAAAAAATAAGCGTTCTTTCGTTAAAGAATAGCAAACGCTCTGCTGACTTCGGTTGGCAGAGCGTTTTTTATTTGCTGACATAATTCAACTAATCTCTAACATCTAACTGCTAATCTCTAACTACTAATCACTATCTTTACCGCCACTAATTATGAACACATGAAAGCATACGTATTTCCCGGTCAGGGAGCTCAATTTCCTGGAATGGGAAAGGATTTGTACGAATCATCCGATATTGCAAAAACACTGTTTCAGCAGGCAAACGATATTTTAGGATTTAACATCCAACAAATCATGTTTGAAGGAACCGAAGAAGAACTGAAACAAACCAAAGTTACCCAACCGGCCATTTTTCTGCATTCGACCATTCTTGCTGCTTGCCTGGGCGACAGCTTTCAACCCGATATGGTTGCAGGACATTCTTTAGGTGAAATCTCGGCATTGGTTGCCAACAAAACATTATCGTTTGAAGATGGCTTGCGCCTTGTTTCAAAACGCGCTTTGGCGATGCAGGAAGCGTGCGAGCGCGAGCCGTCAACTATGGCAGCTATTTTAGGATTGGAAGACAACATTGTGGAAGAAATTTGCGCAAGCATCAGCGGTGTTGTTGTTCCTGCCAATTACAACTGTCCGGGGCAATTGGTGATTTCAGGAAGTGTTGCAGCCGTTGAAGAAGCCTGCGCGAAACTAACCGAAGCTGGCGCCAAACGCGCGTTAATCTTACCGGTTGGAGGCGCTTTCCATTCCCCGTTAATGGAACCTGCCCGCGAAGAATTAGCTGCAGCGATTAAAGCAACAACATTCCACACACCTATTTGTCCGGTTTACCAAAACGTAACGGCAAATGGCGTAACCGATCCTGTTGCGATCCAGGAGAATTTGGTGGCCCAATTAACAGCACCGGTGCGCTGGACACAAACCATGAACCAAATGATCGCCGATGGTTGTACCGAGGTAATTGAGGTTGGTCCGGGAAAAGTATTACAAGGATTGTTTAAAAAGGTAGATCGCGCATTCCCGACATCCAGCGCAGAATTGTAATTGTATTGTAATCGTATGGGTGTGTAGGCTCGGGACGCATCCCGAGCCATATCACACACATATCGCCATCAATGCGATGGTCGCGATAAATCGCAACTCCACATTGATTTATAACAATCTCACAACAAAAAAGGTTTCCATGTGATGGAAACCTTTTTTGATATATCATAAATTTCAGAGTATGGCCCGGGATGTGTCCCGCCGAGCCAACGTCCATCAATTTCTCGACAATGTCGTTTTAATCGCCTTGATCAATTTATCCAGATTCGGCAAAGCCGCCTCAATCAATGTTGGTGAAAACGCAAAAGGTGTATCTGTTTGGGTAACGCGCATTACCGGTGCATCCAGGTAATCAAACGCATATCGCTGCAGGTGGTAGGCCATCTCAGATGAAATAGACGCCAACGGGAATGATTCTTCCAAAATCACACAACGATTGGTTTTCTTTACCGATTCTACTACCGTGTTGTAATCGATCGGACGAACGGTACGCAAATCAATCACCTCGACAGAGATTCCTTCTTTTTCCAACAATTCAGCAGCTTCGTAAGCTACTTTGATCACTTTCCCGAAAGAAACAACCGTTACATCGGTTCCTTTTCGTTTCACATCGGCCACACCGATCGGAATAATGTATTCGCCTTCAGGAATCTCACCTTTATCACCGTACATTTTTTCCGATTCGAAAAATACTACCGGATCGTTATCGCGAATCGCCGCTTTGAGCAAACCTTTGGCATCGTATGGATTCGAAGGTGTAATTACTTTCAATCCCGGGAAATGGGCATAAAACGCTTCGAAACTTTGAGAATGCGTAGCTCCTAATTGTCCGGCAGTACCATTTCCACCTCGAAAAACAATCGGACAACCGTACTGGCCACCGGACATTTGCATCATCTTAGCTGCAGAATTGATGATCTGATCGGCAGCAAGAATCGCAAAATTCCAGGTCATGAATTCCACAATCGGGCGTAAACCGTTCATCGAAGCGCCTACGGCAATTCCGGCAAATCCCAACTCGGCAATCGGTGTGTCGATCACACGTTTCGGGCCGAATTCATCCAGCATTCCCTGAGAAACCTTATACGCACCGTTGTATTCGGCAACTTCTTCGCCCATTAAAAACACGCTTTCATCGCGACGCATTTCCTCGGTCATGGCTTCTCTAAGTGCCTCTCTAAATTGAACTGTTTTCATGCTTTTTCTAACTTAATACTTCCGCTTCGCTAAAGCGTAGGAAGGTCGCCAAAATTACAAAAAATACAATTCCACCACTGCTATTTGGCAGGTGAAATACGGAATTCCATGATTCCTTTCAAAAAAAGGACAAATTCATTCCGTTTTCTCTCTTAACGTACCGTTATTTTTGAGTCGAGTTGTTTACGATTGTCTATGCAAATCTTTTGATACAACATCTAAAATTGCTTTTGAAGTAATAAGAAATTTGATGAATGGCTGAGTTAGTTAATTAAAAATCGACCTATAGACTCTTGCCCTTTCGTATTCACAACCTTAAATAAATACAAACCATTTGGCAAGTCTTCACGATACACTATTCCAGCCTTGAGTTTTCTTATTCCAATTTGACTACCCAGTGTATTGTAGATGAAAATATCAGCATCCTGAAAGTCTACATTTAAAATAGCTGCCTCATCATGAAAAGGATTTGGTGCAAAATCAACCGTATTAGTCGTATTATTCTCCATTAAATCTAATGTTCCAATGTAAACACTATCAGTCTTAGCACAAAACATATCTGTTAAAATCGTAACCTTATGCATTCCAGCACACAAATTAGTTGCTGTCTGGGTATTCTGACCTGAAGGCATCCATGAATACCCCATCACAGAATGGCTGCTGGTTACGGTAACAGTTGCAGTCCCATTACACGTACCGTCGTCATTCGTTGAGTTCATATTGTAAAGAATCGGATTGGTAACAGGAGGAATCGTTATCACATTACCTTGATTAGAGACTCCACCATAACCAATAGTGCAATTTAAAGAAGGTATTGTATCTCCTAATGCATCAACAATTATACAAGAATAAGTATTCCCGGGACAACGGTCAGTTACAAACTGAGTTACCTGACCATCATTCCAATAATAACTATAGGGCGCCTGACCACCTAAGGCATATATGTAAGTCGTATAGACGCAGGAAGTATCACACAAGTCATATGCTGGCTGGATCCATGCTAGTTCGTCAACTGTGAAACCATAATTCGTAGCCCAGCTTTTCAATTCCGGGTAATTCATTTCTTTGATATATGCGTTATTATCCTCTTCTGCTATTTTCCATGCAAAATCTTCATGTCCTGTTTCAATAATAAGCTGACCCACCGCGCATGCAGTACCTTTGTAATCGATGAAATAGGGTGTTCTGTCTTTATGATTAATATTTTTAGGGAAAACGCCACCCATCCAATAATCATGAAGAATATCGAGGCATTTTATCCGGTTTTCTCTTTGTGCAGGTGTTAAATTGTCCGTAGACTCATTTCTTAAAACTGTTTCCACTAAGGATAAGTGTGTCTGAATTAGCGGGACATCATTACTTAATAAACTATTTTGTGATAAAATTGGAAAATCAACTTCTTTATTGATCCAGTTTTCATTCAATTGTTCCAATTGATGTCTGACAGTTGCAGACGTGTTTTCCTGAGCAGTTACCTTTTTTGAGGTGAGCAAAAAAAATGAAGCAGTACATACGTAAAGTAGTAATTTCATGAGGTGTAGTTTAAGATTAATCAGGATAAATATATTTATTTAAAATCATAAATCCAATTCTGCCACTGCTATTTAGCAGGTGAAATACGGAATTCCATGATTCCTTTCAAAAAAAGGACAAATTCATTCTATTTTCTCTCTTAAAACACCGTTATTTTGCAAACTGAATTGATTACATTTGCAACCGTAAAATCTGTTGAAAACATGAAAATTCTTGTTTGTATAAGCAAATCTCCTGATACAACATCTAAAATAGCCTTTACCGATGGTAACAAGCAGTTTGATGAAAACGGAGTGCAATATATTGTCAATCCTTACGACGAGTGGTATGCCCTGGTCCGCGGATTGGAATTAAAAGAAACGCTGGGTGGAAACCTGACAATCGTTACGGTTGGTACTGTTGCCGACGAGGCTGTGATCCGTAAAGCTTTGGCTATCGGAGCTGATGATGCAGTGCGTATCGACGCCGATGCGAAAGATGCTTATTTCACTGCGATGCAGATTGCCGAATACGCAAAAGCACACTCGTTTGATTTGATCCTTACGGGTAAAGAAACCATTAACTATAACGGTTCACAAGTTGGCGGAATGATCGCTGAAGCATTGGATTTGCCGTTTGTTTCATTGGCAACCAAATTGGATGTCACCGGTACTACGGCCCGTATGGAGCGTGAAATCGTTGGTGGTTTGCAAATCGTAGAAGCCAACCTTCCGTTGGTGGTATCGTGTGCAAAAGGAATGGCAGAACAACGCATTCCGAACATGCGCGGGATCATGGCTGCCCGTACAAAACCGCTTCAGGTGGTTCCGGCTTCAGCTGTAGAAGATCTTACAACTTATGTTGAATACGGTTTGCCTGCTGCGAAATCGGCGGTAAAAATGATTGATCCTAACAACATGGATGAGTTGGTTGAATTGTTACACAACGAGGCGAAAGTCATCTAATTCCCGAAGACATGAATATTTTAGTATATATCAATACTGCCGGTAATCTGGCAAAAAGTGCACTGGAAGCGGTAACGTATGCTTCTAAAATCGGCGGTTCCGTTTCGGTAGTTGCTACAGGAACCACAGATGATGCTACATTGGCAACATTGGGCGAATACGGTGCTCAGAAAGTAATGGTTGACCGTTCCGCTTCGGCTGACGATGCACAGCAAATCACCCGTTTGGTTGCCAAAGCAGCAGAAGCAGTGAGTGCAGACGTGATTGTTTTCTCACACGATTTGGTAGCGAAAGCAGTAGCTCCTCGTTTATCTGTTCGTTTGAAAGCAGGTTACATTTCAGGTGCAGTTGCTGTGCCGGATGTAAGCAACGGTTTTTCGTGTAAGGTGAATGTATTTTCCGGAAAAGCGTACGCACAGGTTGCTGTAAATACTTCGAAAAAAATCATTTCGTTGTTGCCAAACTCCATTCAACCGGAAAAAGCAGGAGCTGCGTGTGCAGTAGAAGCATTTGACGGGGCAGTGGGTACAGCTGCGATTAAAGTAGTAGACACGAAAAAACCGGAAGGCGAAATCCCATTGCCGGAAGCAGAGATCGTTGTTTCTGCAGGGCGCGGATTGAAAGGTCCTGAGAACTGGGGAATGGTAGAAGACCTTGCAGAAGCATTGGGCGCTGCAACAGCTTGTTCACGTCCGGTAGCTGATATCGGCTGGAGACCTCATCACGAGCACGTAGGACAAACCGGTGTTGCCATTCGTCCGAACCTGTACATTGCTGCGGGAATTTCAGGAGCGATACAGCACCTTGCCGGAGTAAACGGTTCCAAAGTAATCGTGGTGATCAATACCGATGCCGAAGCTCCTTTCTTCAAGGCAGCCGATTATGGTGTGGTAGGTGATGTTTTTGAAGTATTGCCGAAGTTAACGGCTGCTGTGAAAAAATTCCGCGCCGCTCAGTAAAAGAATTGAGACATTTTGGTTATTTTTACCAATGATTAATTAACGAGGGAAGCATACACTACTGCTTCCCTCATTGTTTAAACCCTTCGCAATAGTAAGCGACCGAATGGATAAAATAAAATTGGAAATTGTTGGACTGTCCTACAGTCAAACTCAGTCAGGAGCCTACGCGTTAGTGCTTTCAGAGGCTGGCGGGAAACGCCGTTTACCAATCATCATCGGAGGGTTCGAAGCACAGGCAATTGCCATTGAGCTCGAAAAAATGGTTCCAACCCGGCCACTCACACACGATTTATTCAAAACATTTGCCACTTCGTTCGCCATCAAGGTAAAAGAAGTGATCATTTATAACCTGCAGGAAGGAATTTTCTTTTCCAAACTGGTATGTGAACGCGACGGAGAATTATCGGATATCGATGCCCGAACATCAGACGCCATCGCGTTGGCAGTGCGGTTTGAATGCCCCATTTACACCTTTGAAACGATCTTATCTTCAGCCGGTATTTTGTCGGATGAGTTTA